>NZ_CP120863.1:3390394-4630591 GCF_026191725.2 Roseibium porphyridii | reverse complement strand
TGCGGGTACCTTGAACGGGGCAGGAGCCTTGCAGGTACGTGTTGAGGCAGCGTCCGGTGCGACGCTCCTGGATGAGGTCAATCGGCTTCTTGAAACCGCATCACAGGCAAAGTCGAAGTATGTGCGCGTTGCGGATCGAGCAGCCCGGCTTTATGCACCGCTTGTGCATGGCGCAGCTGCCATCACTTTCCTTGGGTGGCTGCTTGCGGGACTGGCGTGGCAACCCGCGCTTGTGATTTCCATTTCGGTTCTGATCATCACCTGTCCCTGTGCACTCGGACTTGCGGTGCCCGCGGTCCAGGTCGTTGCCTCAGGACAGTTGTTTCGATGCGGTGTCCTTTTGAATTCAAGCGATGCGATCGAACGTCTGGCTGACATTGATACCATCTTGTTCGACAAGACAGGCACCTTGACACTGGCTGAACCGGAACTGTGCAGTGAAATAGACCCGGCAGACGACACCGTGCTTCTTGCCGGCCGGCTTGCTCTGGCCAGCCGGCACCCTTTGTCAGCTGCACTGGTCAAGGCAACGGGCGCAATCACACCGCTTGCTGAAGTGACTGAGATTTCTGGCGCAGGACTGGAAACAGAGGTTGCCGGCAAGACACTCCGGCTCGGCAGCCCGATGTTCTGTGGTGCGTCTCACCAGCAGATCGAGCAAGCCTTGTCCGAGACGCCCGGTGCATCGCTTCTTGCAATCCGCCACGGTGATGCGCCGGTTCGGCTTTTGACCTTCCGTCAGAGCCTGCGGCCTGATGCGCGCGCTGTCATTGATCAGCTGAAGGCGGATGGGTTCGCGCTAGAGATTGTCTCAGGAGACACGGAGCCGGCTGTCGCCGACTGCGCACGGGCTCTTGATGTGGAGGCCTGGCAGGCAGGCATGAAACCTGCCAGCAAGATTGCCCGGTTGGAAGCACTTCAAGCTGAAGGCAGGAACGTGCTGATGGTGGGGGATGGCCTCAACGATGCGCCGGCATTGGCGGGCGCAAATGTGTCGCTGTCTCCGGTCTCTGCGGTGCATTTGAGCCAGGCTGCTGCGGACGCGGTCTTTCTGGGCGAAAAGCTGCAGCCCGTTGCGGATGCGCTGCGTCTTTCAAAGAGAGCCCGAGCGGCGATCGAGCAGAACCTTTGGATATCTGTAGTCTACAACATCATTGCCGTACCGATCGCCGTTGCCGGCTTCGTGACACCGCTTATGGCCGCTGTCGCCATGTCTGCGTCTTCGCTGGCAGTGACGGCAAATGCGCTGAAACTGCGCTTCGGTGAGACCGCCAATTCACGTGAACCAGTGCCGGTTCGCAAGTCCCAAGACCAGCTGGCAAAGGGATAACGCTCATGGATGTGCTCATTTTCCTGATCCCGATAGCCTTGTTCTTGGGGGCGCTTGGCTTGGGCGCATTTCTTTGGTCTCTCAAGAGCGGCCAGTATGACGATCTGGAAGGTGCAAAATGGCGCATTCTGGACGATGACGATCTGCCCGACTGAACGGCGCTCTATTTGATAGCGTGAGCTTGTACTGACGACTACACTGCTAAGACTTGGTGCTAACGCCAGCCTTGGGATGTTGTGCGTGGGAAAGTTTCCCGAAGAAAACAAACCCGGTTACGCGGTCTATTCTCGAAGAACTCTCGCGCTCTACGACGCATTGGTTCTGGGGTTTTCCAACCGTTTCATCTGGCGCTGTCCAAGCAGGCATCTCATTGGACATCACGTGGCCAACTTGTCGGCTCGCCATCTTGATATCGGCGTCGGAACCGGCTTCTTCCTCGACAAGGCCAGGTTTCCTGCAAAGTCACCGCAAATTACTCTGCTTGATCCAAACAGAGAGTGTCTTGAAAGCGCGTCGGAACGCATCAGCAGGTACAAGCCGAAATCCGTTCATGCTGATGCTATGGTGCCATTACCCGGCGCTCTTGGTCACTTCGACAGTATTGGCCTGAACTATCTTCTGCATTGCCTGCCGGGCTCCATGGCTCGAAAGTCGGTTGTCTTCGATCACCTGAAACCCCATCTTTCCGAAGGGGGAACAGTCTTTGGATCAACCATCTTGCAAGTCGCAAATCCACGCCCTCTGCTCGCAAGCAAGCTCATGAGCATCTATAATGCAAGAGGCGTGTTTGCAAACGCTGACGACACTCTGGAAGCATTGCGAGCGGAACTCTCTGCGCGGTTCGCCGAGGTGTCCATTGAGATGATTGGATGTGTTGCCTTGTTTACTGCCAGATTTGCAAAAACCTGATGGGCAAGTTGCCGGTTAAATGCGAGTCCGCTGGCCTAGGCCAATGCGTTTGACATCGCCATGCCTGCTGCCAGCAATACCAGCGCGACACCGGCAATCAGTAAGAGATTCTCGCGCTGAAAAGATCTCTGACGCACATCAACGTCCGGTTGCTCGGCAGCAAACGTTTCTTCGTTTTGGAACATTTCTTGTTGCAAAGGCATATGACGGACAACCGGTAGAATGTGTGTTTAAGGCTTTGACGATACAGCGTTACCATGACGCTCAGAATTGAATCTCGTGTTAAACCGATAGGCGACAAAAGATTAATGTGGCGCAACATTACCGAGAGATGAAACCGTCTCTTTGCATCCAAACGGTTTTGTAAACGCCTTGCCAATCCATGCAGGCACTTTGGCCACTGCAATTCAAAGCAAGACAGGCACAAGCCTCTGGCTAACTCATTGTTCAGACTTTCATGTCAACACTGTCAGGAAACATGGAGGACTAGGTGAGCCTGGATCTTGCCTCGCTGACATTTTTGTTGGTCGAAGACAGTGCATATATGCGGACGATCCTGCGCACGATGCTGCAGGGTTTTGGCGCGCGCCGAATTGTCGAGGCTGAGGACGGTGCTTCCGGCCTCGAGGCGATGGACCGCGCCAATCCGGATATCTTGATCCTGGATTGGGTCATGCCCATTCTGGATGGCGCCGATATGGTTCGCATGATCCGCAGTCCCAACAATCCGTTTGCTTATATCCCGATAATCATGGTGACGGCGCATACGGAACGCAGCCGGATCGTTGAAGCACGCCGGCTCGGCGTGCATGAACTGTTGTCCAAACCGATTTCTGCGAAGTCTCTGTATCAGCGCGTCTCGAGCGTCATATTGCATCCGCGCGACTTCATCAAAACCGCCACCTACTTCGGTCCTGCACCGCGGGAAATCCGCAACCGCCAGAAGATCTGGCAGGGAGGACCTGGTCAGCCACAAGGCCAACCACCGGGCCAGGATGGTCCAGTCGAAAACGTTACCGCAATCGGTTGATTTTCAGGATATTCGTGCCGCCAACTCTGGCTGCGGTTAAGCAGCAGCGCCGGCTCTTGCCGACTGGTACGTCTCACCGCCTTGTGCAACGACAGAACTTCTGTCTTCCACTGCATCGGCAAATTGGGCCAGCACATCAAGATCAACAGTATAGTGGTCCAGAAGGAACTGAGACAGAACGTCAATGGGGAGGTGCTGATAGCCCTCGATGGCTGACATCAGAGCTTCTAAAGTGTCCAGCCGTTCACGCAGCTTGATCATGATTTCTCGCTTAGGTGATTTTCATACACACTGGAGATTTATGGTTAATAGTGCGTAAATCTGGCGAGTGCAAGTGCACGTCTAAGTATGCTTGGTGTAATCGGGAGCCGTCCACAATCTTTTGTGGTAGTTCAATCAATTTCGCAGGAATGTCTGCAGGAATCTTGCCGTTTTTGACGGTGAATAGGGAACATCTTACATGGCGAAAGTTGTCTACATACTGAACGGACCGAATCTCAACCTTCTTGGGAAACGGCAACCGGAGATATACGGTTCTAAGACGCTTGATGATGTTTGCCGGCTTTGCGAAATCATGGGTTCGGAAGTCGGGGTCGAAATCGTATTTCGTCAAAGCAATGCTGAACATGAACTCATAGACTGGATCCATGAGGCCCGCGAGAAGGCCGATGGGATTATCATAAACCCCGCCGCATATTCACACACGTCAATCGCTATTCTTGACGCGCTCAACACCTTTGACGCACCTGTTGTCGAGGTTCACATCTCGAATATCCATAAACGCGAGGATTTTCGCCACCATTCCTACGTTTCAGGGCGTGCGGATGCTGTGTTGGCAGGATGCGGCGTTGACGGGTATCTGCTGGCCGTCCGACATCTTGCGGACCTGCTCAGGTCAAAAGCCTGAATTTGTCCGTCTGGAATATGGAATCTAGCGGTTCAGATCGGCGCACTCAGTAGCCTTTGCCACTGA
This sequence comes from Roseibium porphyridii, assembly GCF_026191725.2. Classification (NCBI taxonomy): domain Bacteria; kingdom Pseudomonadati; phylum Pseudomonadota; class Alphaproteobacteria; order Hyphomicrobiales; family Stappiaceae; genus Roseibium; species Roseibium porphyridii. Next base: position 4,626,349 of record NZ_CP120863.1, on the reverse strand, counting down.
AAAACTCGGTTCGCACGGTTTCGAGAATAATCTTTATGTCGAGCAGCAGCGACTGGTTCTCGACATAGTGAAGATCGTGCTCCAGCCGCATGCGTGCCGGATATTCTTCCCGGGTCTCACCTCTGAAACCGCTGACCTGTGCCAGTCCTGTAATGCCTGGAAGAATTCTGTGGCGATCCATATATCTTGGATCAAACTCTTCGTACGGAACGCCGGCGGCGAGCATACCGGGCACATGCGGGCGAGGCCCAACGAGAGACATGTCCCCCTTCAATACATTGATCAGCTGGGGCAGCTCGTCGAAATTGCTCTTCCGCAGGAAGGAACCAACAGGTGTCACTCTGGGGTCATTCTGAACGGTTTGCACGACACCGCTATCGTCGCACATATTCTTGTACATCGTCCGGAACTTCAGCACTTCGAATGGCACGCCGTTCAAGCCATGTCGCCGCTGCTTGAAAAAAACAGGTCCTCGGCTCGTCAGTTTGATTGAAAGCGCAATCAGCACAAACAAAGGCATCAGCAGGACGAGCCCGAAGCTTGCTCCGACAACGTCGAGAGGTCGCTTCAGGAAGCGTGACCTGTTCTTTCGCGCAGATCGCAACCGACGCGGCTGCAGACCGGAAATTCCGGACAGCTTGATCGGTCCGCTGCGATGATCGTCAGCGTCATATGAGACAGTTTCGTTTGCCAAAATCCGTCAGCCTCGCGCGGTCGCGTGCAATGGGAGAACAACGGTAACATTGTACCTGTTGGGTCCTGTGCGCGCCACGAAATCGTAAACAACTGGTTAACAGAACTCGTAAAAGTTCTTCTTGTTAAGGATTTGGTTACCACGCAGAATTTGATCGCGCAATAATCCAAAGTTAAATGTGATGTGAAATTTTGGTAACGTTTTCAAAGGTGTGAGTCAGAGCGGTTGCAACCAAGTACAACCATTCTGAATACTGTCACCGTCAATACAACTTAGTAGCTTCTACCAATGCTTGTGTATTCGAACCCGCGGCTACCCATATAGTCAGAGGTGTAAATGTTGCGCAGGTCCACCACTTTCGGCGCGTTTAGAAGCGTTTTCATGCGCTCCAGATCCAGTGCCCGGAATTGATCCCACTCGGTAACAATGACAACGGCGTCCGCGTTTTCGATGGCGTGATAGGGCCCATCGCAGAACAGAACACCCGTCATGAGCTTCTCTGCTTCTTCCATGCTTGCAGGATCAAAGGCGCGGACGTTGGCACCGGCATCTTGCAATTTTTCGACAATGTCGAGGCTGGGCGCTTCACGCATGTCGTCCGTATTCGGCTTGAAAGCCAGTCCGAGCAGGGCAATGGTCTTTCCATCGACATCTCCGCCCAAGAAATCAATCACCTTGTCAGCCATCTTCTTTTTTCGGGCTGAATTCACCTCAATCACAGAGTCGACCACTTTCAGGTCGGACTGGGCGTCTGCGGCGATCTTTGACAGAGCAAGTGTGTCCTTGGGGAAACAGGAACCGCCGTAGCCTGGGCCAGCGTGCAGAAACTTTGAACCGATGCGGTTATCAAGTCCGATGCCACGCGACACTTCCTGAACATTGGCACCGACCTTTTCGCAAAGATCTGCGATCTCGTTGATAAAGGTGATCTTGACGGCGAGAAATGCATTCGCGGCATATTTGATCAATTCAGACGTGCGCCTGCGGGTGACAATGATCGGCGTTTCGTTGAGGTAGAGCGGCCGATAAAGCTCACGCATGACGTCCACGGCCTGTTCGCTCTCGGTTCCCACAACAACCCGGTCAGGGCGTTTGAAGTCATTGATTGCTGCACCTTCGCGCAGGAATTCCGGGTTCGAAACCACCGCGAATTCAGCATCAGGATTGGTTCGCTGAATAATGGCTTCCACTTCGTCACCTGTACCAACCGGTACGGTCGATTTCGTGACGATAACGGTAAAGCCTTCGATCAAGGCTGCGATTTCTTCTGCGGCAGCATAGACATAAGTGAGATCCGCATGGCCATCACCGCGCCGCGTTGGTGTGCCGACAGCGATAAAAACCGCGTCCGCCTGTCTGATTGCGTCCTCAGGATCGGTCGTGAAAAAAAGACGTTCTTCAGAAACGTTTTTTGCGACAAGATCCTGCAGGCCAGGCTCATAGATCGGGATCTCGCCATTGTTCAATGCATCGATCTTGGAGGTGTCCTTGTCAATGCATGTCACGACGTGACCAAAGTCGGCAAAACAAGTTCCGGACACCAGACCGACATAGCCGGTTCCAATCATTGCAACGCGCATTGTTCATTCCCGCTTTTGGAGGCTTCTCGGCGAACGCCAATCATCGAAAGTTGCGAACCGATTACATCCTGCAGCCGGAAAAGGCCAGACCTGAATGGGGAGACGGTCAATTTGCCCTTACGCTTTTGCAACGAGCCTCTGCAGTATTTTAGGCTGGGCAGCCGTCAAGATCTCAGACTGTAAGGAAACGCCTGACTTCGGCCTCGCAGAGGTCAGCACCGGACCCGGAGAGAACGATTTCGCCGCGGTCCATCACGGAATAGTCGTCTGCCAGATCGCGCGCAAACTCAAAATACTGTTCGACAAGCACAATGGCCATGGTGCCTTGATCCCTTAGCCAGGAAATCGCCCGTCCGATATCCTTGATGATAGACGGTTGAATACCTTCAGTCGGCTCGTCCAGGACCAGAAGCCTTGGCCGGGTAACAAGTGCACGTGCAATGGCGAGCTGCTGTTGCTGACCTCCGGAGAGATCTCCGCCGCGCCGGTTCAGCATGTCTTTCAGGACCGGAAACAGTTCGTAGATCGTTTCCGGGATATTTCGATCCTGGCGTTTCACTGGAGCGTAGCCGGTCTCCAGGTTTTCCTTCACCGACAGGAGCGGAAAAATCTCACGGCCTTGGGGCACGATGGCAATGCCGCTTTTTGCGCGCGCATGCGCTGGCAGCGTGGAAATGTCGGTTCCATCCCACACAATCTTGCCAGAGCTTATGCCATGCTGGCCGGCAACTGCGCGCAAAGTCGAGGTTTTGCCAACACCATTGCGGCCCATCAGGCACGTCACTTTGCCTATTTCGGCGTTGAGCGAGACGCCCTTGAGCGCCTGAGCAGCACCATAGTGAAGATCGATTTTCTCAACTTGCAGCATGTTTCAACGGCCCAGATAAACTTCGACAACCCGCTCATCCGCGGATACATGATCAAGCGACCCTTCTGCCAGCACCGAACCTTCATGAAGCACGGTAACTTTGACATCCAGGGATCGCACGAAGACCATGTCGTGTTCGACGACCACAACGGAATGGTCCTTGGCGATATCTTTCAACAGTTCCGCGGTTTCGGCGGTCTCCGCGTCGGTCATTCCAGCCGCAGGCTCATCAACCAGCAGAAGTTTCGGGTCCTGCGCAAGCAACATGCCGATCTCGAGCCATTGCTTTTGGCCGTGACTTAGGTTGGCGGCCAATTCATGGCGTTTCGACCCAAGCCGTATGAGATCAAGGAGGTGGTCAATGCGTTTCTTTTCGCTCTGAGCGATGACGTGAAACAGGGTTGAAAACGGGCCACGTGGAGCTTTAAGCGCAAGCTCAAGGTTGTCCCAAACCGTGTGGCTTTCGAACACCGTTGGTTTTTGAAACTTGCGGCCAATCCCGAGCTCGGCAATCGATGCTTCGTCTTCACCAGTTAAATCAATGGCACCATTGAAAAACACTTCTCCAGAGTCTGGGCGGGTTTTGCCTGTAATTACGTCCATCATGGTCGTCTTACCGGCTCCATTGGGACCAATAATGGCACGCATTTCCCCTGGAGCAATGATCAATGAAAGCTCGTTCAGCGCCTTGAAGCCGTCAAAGGAAACGGAAACGCCATCGAGATAGAGAAGGCTTGTTGCTCGGGCCATCGACTTACTCCGCAGGCTGTGGTTTGGCTGCGCCAGAGGCGTTAGGTGCAGTGTTCTCGGTTCTAGGGGAGACGTTTGCAGCAGCGCCTGGTGAGTGGGGCGCAGGGCTTGGCGGTTGATCGGAACCAGCTTCATATCTGGCGGAAATCTTGCGTTGCCTCAACGCGGTCCAACCGGAGCTAAGAGTGCCGACAATTCCCTTCGGCAGGAACAGCGTGACCACGACGAAAAGGCCACCAAGTGCAAACAGCCAGACGTCCGGTAGTGCTGCGGTGAACCAGGTCTTGGCAAAGTTGATCAGAACTGCACCGAGAACCGCACCGACCAGTGTTCCTCGTCCGCCAACGGCCACCCAGATGACCACCTCTATGGAATTCGCAGGCGCAAACTCGCCTGGATTGATGATACCGACCTGCGGCACATATAGCGCGCCTGCAATCCCTGCCATCATGGCGGACAGGGTCCAAACAAACAGTTTGTAGTGTTCGACCCGGTATCCCAGAAAACGTGTTCGGCTTTCCGCGTCGCGAACAGCTACGAGAACCTTGCCGAGCTTTGAACGCGTGATCGACCGGCAAATCAGGAAGCACAAGACCAGCGCAAGGCCTGAGGCTGCAAACAGGCCGGCGCGGGTCGTGTCGGCCTGAATATCGAAGCCGAGAATGTCCTTGAAATCAGTCAGGCCATTGTTGCCGCCGAAGCCCATGTCATTGCGGAAAAAGGCAAGCAGCAGGGCGTAGGTAAGCGCCTGGGTGATGATGGAAAGGTATACGCCGGTAACACGCGAGCGGAACGCGAACCAGCCGAACACGAAGGCAAGAGCACCTGGCACCAGCAGCACCATCAGCGCGGCGAACCAGAACATGTCGAAGCCATACCAGTACCAGGGCAAGTGCTCCCAGTTCAAAAACACCATGAAGTCTGGTAGGACCGGGTCGCCATAAACGCCACGGGTACCGATCTGACGCATGAGATACATGCCCATGGCATAGCCGCCAAGCGCGAAAAACGCGGCGTGGCCGAGCGAGAGAATGCCGCAATACCCCCAGACCAGATCAACTGCCAGGGCAAGCAGCGCATAGGTCAGGTACTTGCCCATTAGCGTCACGGCATAGGTCGGCACATGGAAGGGCGATGTCTCCGGAACCAGAAGATTGCCAGCCGGAATGAGGACAATCGCTGCTCCGAGTATCGCCAGGAACAATCCGGCTTTTGCGTCCATCGCACGGAAGAGAAAGGAAGACATCATGCTTCAACTGCCCGGCCCTTGAGGGCAAAGAGGCCTCTTGGACGCTTTTGAATAAAGAGAATGATGAAGACGAGCACGAAGATCTTGCCGAGCACGGCGCCGGCATAAGGCTCAAGAAACTTGTTGACGACCCCGAGTGTCATCGCACCGACGAGTGTGCCCCAGAGATTTCCGACCCCACCGAACACGACAACCATGAAACTGTCGATGATGTAGCCTTGGCCGAGATTGGGGGAGACATTGTCGATCTGGCTGAGCGCGACACCCGCTATACCGGCAATGCCCGATCCGAGCCCGAAGGTCAGAGCGTCGATCCACGGGGTGCGAATACCCATGGAGGCGGCCATGCGCCTGTTCTGTGTAACCGCGCGTGTATAAAGGCCAAAGGGAGTTTTCTTGAGAACCAGCATCAGTCCTGCAAAAACCAGCAATGCAAAGACGATGATCCACATCCGGTTATAGGTGATTGTCATTTGTCCAAGCTCGAACGCTCCAGACATCCAGTCAGGATTGCCGACTTCCCTGTTGGTCGGCCCGAAGATCGAGCGCACGGCTTGTTGCAGGATCAGTGAAATGCCCCATGTTGCGAGCAAGGTTTCAAGAGGCCGACCGTAAAGCCAGCGTATGACGCCGCGTTCGATCGCAATCCCAATCAAGCCGGCGACAATGAAGGCAAGCGGAAGCGCAATAAAGAGCGAGTATTCAAACAGCCCCGGCATAGAGGTGCGGATCACGTCTTGAACCACAAAAGTGGTGTAGGCGCCGATCATCACCATCTCGCCATGCGCCATGTTAATGACGCCCATCACACCAAACGTAATGGCAAGACCGATTGCCGCCAGCAACAAAACCGATCCCAGCGACACCCCGTACCAGATGTTTTGGGCCGCATCCCAAGCGGCAATTGACTTTTCAATCTTTGTAACGGCGTCGCTTGCAGCGGATTGGACCGCGCCTTCAGACGAGGCTCTGACACTTAAAAGCAACGAAAGGGCATCTCTGTTGCCCATGTCCGACAGAGTGGCAACAGCGTCAAGCTTTTGCGTCTCATCAAGATCTGAATTCAAAACGGCTGCCGCACGAGCCTGCTCCATGACACGGCGCACACCTTCGTCTTCTTCTGCAGCAAGTGCGACATCAAGTGCTTCAATGCCGTCCGGATCCTTGGCCTTGAAAATTGCCACAGCCGCCTGTCGCCGCACCTTCGGGTCCGATGCCATCAGCGTCAAGGAACCAAGCGCCGACCGGATCACCCGGCGCAGCTTGTTGTTGACCTTGATTTTTTTGACTTCGCGTCTTCCGGCTTCCCCTGCTGTCTCGAGCGTCAATGGATCCGTCAGGTTATAAGACTTGCCTTGCTTTTCAGCGATGAAGACGGCGCCGTCGGACTTGCGAAAGAAGAGATCGCCTTCGCTGAGTGCTTTCAGCGCTGGTGCAACAGCAGGATCGCCCGTTGCAGCCAGGGCGCCGATCTGCTGTTCCGTTTCGGCATATTTGCCTTTGGCAAGCTCGTTAATCAACGGGCGGAGCGTTTCCGGCTCGGACTGGGCAAGTGCTGGGCTCGCGATGGCGCCAGTGACAAGACCCAGGATCAGGAATAAGGATTTCAAGAAGGACATGTGTCCACCGGCGTTGTGAGCTTGAGATGGCGGCCTCTCTTTGAGGAACCGCTTGGTGGTGCCCGCAAAGCGGGAAACCGGTGCCTTGGATGTCGGCGTGTTCATCCAATTGAAACTGTTGGCAATCGATGGGCGGGAAGGATCCTTTGAGGCCTTTGTTGTCCGCGTCACGAACCAAGCCGATAGGGCGGGCCAAAGTGAAGGCCCGCCCCTGTGCTGGTGGATCCCTTAGGAACCGGAGCCGGTGCACTCGCCGGTAGCGGTGTTGAAGCTGCCGCAGGACATCGGAGCACGCCAGTCGGAAATCAGGTCCTTGGAGCCTTCCAGGTAGTCGGACCAGGCGTCGCCGACGACGAGGCCGGAGGTTTCCCAGACGGTTTCGAACTGGCCGTCATCCTGGATTTCACCGATCAGGACCGGCTTGGTGATGTGGTGGTTCGGCATCATTGCGCTGTAACCGCCAGTCAGGTTCGGCACCGTCACACCGACGATGGAGTCAATCACGGCATCGGGATCGGTCGTGCCGGCCTTTTCAACGGCCTCAACCCACATGTTGAAGCCAATGAAATGGGCTTCCATAGGGTCGTTTGTCACGCGCTCTTCGTCGCCGATAAAGGCATGCCAGGCGTCGATGAATTCAGCGTTGATGTCGGTGTCTGCGGACTGGAAGTAGTTCCAGGCAGCCAGATGGCCGACGAGCGGCTCTGTGTCGAGGCCTGCAAGTTCTTCTTCACCGACCGAGAATGCAACGACCGGAATGTCCTCGGCCTTGATGCCGGCATTCGCAAGCTCCTTGTAGAAAGGAACGTTGGCATCGCCGTTGATGGTGGACACAACAGCGGTCTTCTTGCCAGCGGAACCAAAGGTCTTGATGTCGGAAACGATCGTTTGCCAATCGGAGTGACCGAACGGCGTGTAGTTGATCATGATGTCTTCTTCAGCGACACCCTTCGACTTCAGGTAAGCTTCCAGGATCTTGTTGGTTGTCCGCGGGTAGACATAGTCCGTGCCAGCCAGGACCCAGCGCTCGACACCTTCTTCATTCATCAGGTAGTCAACTGCAGGAATGGCCTGCTGGTTCGGTGCCGCACCGGTGTAAAAGACGTTGCGCTGTGATTCTTCACCTTCGTATTGAACCGGATAGAACAGAAGTGAGTTCAGCTCTTCAAAAACCGGCAGAACGGACTTGCGCGAAACGGAGGTCCAGCAGCCGAAGACCGCATCGACACCGTTGACTTCAATCAGTTCACGCGCTTTTTCCGCAAAGAGAGGCCAGTCCGATGCGGGGTCGACGACAACCGCCTCGAGTTTCTTGCCGAGAAGACCACCCTTTTTGTTCTGCTCTTCAATGAGCATCAGCATGGCGTCTTTCAGCGTAGTTTCCGAAATCGCCATGGTGCCGGAGAGCGAGTGCAGGATACCAACCTTGATGGTTTCTTCTGCAGCTGCGCCGCCGATCATTGTGGAGGCCATCAGGCCTGCCAATGCGAGTTTGGTAAAAGACTTTTTCATATGAGTTCCCCTTTTCAATGACGTCGCCGGTTCCCGGCCGGCGAATGGCGGCTGGAAGGACTGCCGCTGTCGGGGAAGGATCGTGCGCCGGAACTGTTGCAGCGCAACATACGTCAATTGACGTAAGTGACCAAAACGGGGCTGCGACGAAGATAAGGCCGGTTCGGCACGAAAAATGCTGAGTGTTTTGGCTAACCAGGATAACGGGGCGGGAAAACGGGCTGATGAGGACGTGTGTTTGCCGAAAAAGCAGGCAAGTGCTGAATTATGAGGCAGTAACTTGCTTCATGACGGTACGCACACACGCCATTTTCGGGTTGAAGAAGCCGAATGCTGTCTTGGCTGCGAGGTCCGCCAAATGAATGCCCGTCAACGCATTCTGCCCATTCGGCGCCAATACAACAAATGGGTCAACAACCAGACGCTTGAAGACTATGCGTTGCGCTTCACCGCCAAGAGTGCGCGCAAGTTTTCCTCGCGCGCGATCTCACAAACAGCGATTGGAGCCATTTCCTTCCTGGCACTCGAGGCCATCGGCGGCGCCATCACGCTCTCACATGGAACCGCAAATGCTTTTCTTGCCATTCTGGTCGGCAGTCTTGTTCTTCTCGTAATTGGATTGCCGATCAGCCGGTATGCAATGCGCTACGGCGTAGATATCGATCTTCTGACCAGAGGCGCGGGTTTCGGCTATATCGGTTCAACGGTCACTTCGCTCATCTATGCCAGCTTCACCTTCATCCTCTTCGCCATTGAAGCGTCGATCATGTCGAGCGCGCTGGAATTTGCTTTCGGAGTCCCGCTCTGGCTTGGCTACATCATCAGTGCAGTGGCGGTCATTCCGCTTGTTACGCATGGCATTACCTGGATCAGCCGGTTTCAACTGGCCACACAGCCTTTCTGGATTATTCTCAACATTCTGCCCTTCGTTTTCATCGCCTTCACGGATTGGCAGGCCGTCGGTGAGTGGCTGAGTTTTTCCGGTATCGATCCAGCAACAGGCGCACCGGCGATGACTGGAGGAGGCTGGGACAACATCAGCCTCGTCAGCTTTGGTGCTGCCTCCGCAGTTATTCTGGCATTGATGGCCCAGATCGGCGAACAGGTCGACTTTCTTAGGTTTCTTCCCGCTCAGGATTTCGCCCGGAAGCGGCACCGCCTCGCTCTGTTTCTGGCTGGACCCGGCTGGGTTGTTCTGGGTGCTCCCAAAATGATTGCGGGGTCCTTCCTGGCGGTGCTTGTTTTGTCCCATGGGGTGCCGGTTGAACACGCGGATGAACCGGCGCGTATGTATGCTGTTGCTTTCGGCTACATGATCCCGAACGAGACCTTGGTGCTGCTGCTAATGGCGGCGTTTGTCGTCGTGGCCCAGCTCAAGATCAACGTCATGAACGCCTATGCTGGGTCGCTTGCATGGTCGAACTTCTTTTCACGTCTGACCCATTCTCACCCGGGCAGGGTGGTGTGGTTGGTCTTCAATGTCGGTATTGCACTGCTCTTGATGGAACTCGGCATCTATGGGCTTCTGGAAGAAACACTTGGTATCTTCTCCATTGTTGCCATGGCTTGGCTGTCTGCCATCTCGGCAGATCTGTTCATCAACAAGCCATTGGGCCTGTCGCCGCCGGGCATCGAGTTCAAGCGTGCGCATCTTTATGACATCAATCCGGTCGGCACCGGGGCAATGTTGTTGGCGGCGGGCTTGGCCCTTGCGGCCCATTTTGACATGTTCGGTGAGATCGCAGCAGCACTCGCAACGTTCCTGGCGATGGGGATTGCCTTTGTTACTGCACCTCTGATCGCCTACTTGACCGGGGGAAGATACTATCTGGCGCGAAAGCCGAGGCAGAGCTGGCAGAGCGCCGATCAGATCGCCTGCTCCATTTGCGAAAACCCGTTCGAGCCCGAAGACATGGCTTATTGCCCGGCCTATCGCGCTCCAATCTGTTCGCTATGTTGCTCGTTGGACGCTCGATGTCACGATTCCTGTAAACCGAAAGCGCGCCTTTCCTATCAGGTGGGGGCTGTCGCAGGAACGGTCTTACCCGAAAGAATGCTTGTCCATTTCCGGTCCCGGCTCGGGCGCTATGCCCTTTTTTCGTTCTTATCGGTGACCAGCATCGGCTTGGTGCTCTGGATTATCTATGCGCAGGCAGCAAGCCGGCTTGGCGATCCAACCGGGATTATTGCCCAAACCGTTGCATTGATTTTCTTCGTTTTCGCCATCGTTGCGGGCATCGCCTGCTGGTTTCTGGTTCTGGCCCACGACACCCGCCGGGTTGCGGAAGAAGAGTCAGTACGCCAGAACGCGCTCCTTCAAAAGGAAATCGACGCCCACGGGGTAACGGACGCGGCCTTGCAGAAGGCAAAGGAAGACGCTGAAGCGGCCAATCTTGCCAAGAGCCGCTATGTGGTCGGACTGAGCCATGAACTCAGAACGCCCTTGAACGCGGTCATGGGGTATGCGCAGGTCCTCGAGCGGGATGAAACTCTCCCGCCCGCGCGCAAGCCTGCCGTCAGCACTATACGCCGAAGCGCAGAGCATCTTTCTGGACTGATTGACGGTCTTTTGGATATCTCCCGCATCGAGGCGGGACGATTGCAGATCTATTCCAATGAAATCAACCTTCACGAATTTCTGGACCAGATCGTCGACATGTTCCGCATGCAGGCTGCCGCCAAAGGGCTCGGTTTCAACTATGTCAGGGCTCGCAACTTGCCGGTTTTCGTTCGAACAGACGAAAAGCGGCTGCGGCAAATTCTGGTCAATCTGCTCTCGAACGCGATCAAATTCACGGACGCTGGTGAGGTCTCATTGTCCATCAGCTATCGGTCCCAGGTCGCCAGCTTTGTTGTGAGCGACAGCGGCCCTGGCATTGCTCTGGATGAACAGGGAAAAATTTTTGAACCGTTCGGCCGCAGCAAGGCAGCCAGCGGTGCAAGGACGCCCGGACTCGGGCTCGGATTGACGATCACCAAATTGCTGACTGAGACGATGGGAGGTGCGATCGCGCTCGCCAGCGAGCCGGAAAAAGGCGCTTCATTTGAAGTCCGGCTCATGCTTGCGGCCGTGGATCGCCCGGTTGATACCGTTCGCCTTGAACGCCAGGTTCGTGGCTATGAGGGCCAGCACCGCACAATCGCAGTAATCGATGACAATCCGGACCATCGCGCCTTGGTGAGCGACATTCTCAAACCAATAGGCTTCACCGTTCTGGAAGCCGAGGACGCACAAACCTGCCTGGGCAATATCCTTGAGAAGGAACCCGATCTTTATCTCATCGATATCTTAATGCCCGGCATGAATGGATGGGAACTTGCAGAGGCCCTGCGGGACCGGACTGTGACTGCACCGATTGTCATGTTGTCGGCCAATATCGGTGATCAGGCTCTGCGGCCCGATGGCCCTTCCCATCATGATGCGACGCTGGCCAAGCCATTTGATATCGGCCAGTTGTTTGACCTTTTGCAGAAACACCTGTCGCTGATCTGGACTGAAAAACCAAATTTTGAAAACCGAATTCCTTTGCCTGCTACGAAATTGCGCTCACCTGGAGCCGATCAGGTGGCGGATCTGATCTCGCTTGCAGAGATCGGGTATGTGGAAGGCATCGAAGCGAAATTGACCGAGCTCGCCGAAACGCCGGAATTCCGCCCACTCACCGAAACCTTGCAGGGACATCTCACGCGTTTCGACTTCAAAGCCTACAAAGATGTCTTGAGCGGATTGGAATTACATGACGGATGAGCGCCGCGATACGGTTCTGGTCGTTGACGACAGCCCGGAAACGCTGGGCTTCGTCACTGAAGCGCTGAAGCAGACCGGCATTGCCGTGCTGGTTGCGACGAGCGGTGAAGCCGCGTTGTCCGTGTGCGATAAGGTGACACCCGACACGATATTGATGGACGCAGTCATGCCTGGCCTTGACGGGTTCGACACTTGCCGCAAGATCAAGGACAATCCTGCATTAAAGCATGTGCCGATTATCTTCATGACAGGTCTTTCTGAGACTGAACATGTGGTCAGGGCCCTGGAATCGGGGGGCGTGGACTTCCTCACCAAGCCCATTGACGTTGATGAGTTGAAAGCACGCATCAAGGTGCATCTGAAAAATGCGCGCTCTGTGCAAAGTGCGCATGTTGCACTTGATGCGGCAGGGCGCCATCTCGTGGCAGTGTCACGAGAAGGGGCAGTCCTCTGGTCGACGCCACAGATCCAGAACCTTCTTGCCCGCACTGGCACTGCGGAAAACAGTCTCTTCCGATTGGGCCGGGCATTGGGCGACTGGTTGGACGGCGCCGGACAGGCAAACGACCGGCGCAAAAGCTTCATGCTTGGACTGTCGGAAGAGCTTTCGGTTCAATTGCATCCGCTTGGCCGCGTCGGACCCGATGAAAACCTGTTCCGGGTGACTGCTGAAAACGAAGCCGGACAGATAAGCGCCTTGCAGGAGCGATTTGATCTCACCAATCGGGAAGCAGAGGTGTTGATCTGGATATCCAAAGGCAAGTCGAACAAGGACATCGGTGAAATCCTCGGTTTGTCCCCGCGCACGGTGAACAAGCATCTGGAGCAGATCTTCGTCAAACTCGGTGTTGAGAACAGGGCATCTGCCGCCGTCAGGGCAGCAGAAGTGATCTACGCACTTTAGACAGGTGTCATTCAACTGTAATGTCTTTGAAACATACGGAACGCCCCTAGGTCGACAAGTGGGCACCCTTCGCCTATGCATACATTAAAGCCGTGGAAAAACGGCACTAGACAATGCATGGAGGAGCGGGGATGCCGCAATTTAGGGAGGTGCAGCGGGCGTCTCTTTTGCCGGATCAGATAGCTGCTGACATCATGGCCAAGATCACCGATGGCGAATTGGTGCCCGGTGACTCATTACCGACAGAGCACAGCCTTGCCGACACTTTTGGCGTTAGCCGCAATGTCGTGCGAGAAGCCATCGCGAGGCTGCGTTCGGATGGCGTCATTGAATCCCGCCAAGGACGCGGTGCCGTCGTCAAACCCGTGTCGGAGCGCGAAACGTTCCGTGTCGATATTCGCGCGCTCGGCAAGTCGGACAATCTTGCCGATCTGTTCGAATTGCGCGGCATCCTGGAAATCGAAGCTGCAGGGCTCGCAGCTGAACGCCGAAGCGCCGAAGACCTTCAGGATATGCGAAATGCACTTGCCGAGATGGAAGGACAAGAGCAATTCGATGAAGAGCGATTGGAAGCAGATGCCGCGTTTCACCGCGCACTCGGAAATGCAACGGGAAACACCTATCTTTCCGGCATCATCGGATATATTTCGTCCCGGCTGAAAGACACCACCCGGGCGACGTCCAGCCTACATGCAAGGAAAGATCTGGTCGGCATTACGATTGCAGAACACCTGAAAGTTCTGAATGCAGTCGAGGCGTCTGACAAATCCGCTGCACGCGATGCCATGGCCGCTCATGTACGTGGCGCTGCCTCGCGGTTGAAGGTCAAATCCAAGCTGGCAGGCAGGCGCTAAGCATTTCCTGTTTGCGCAAGGTGAATTATCTGCTTGCACATCGCGCGCGCGCCAGCACTATTCGTTTTCAACAAGGATCATTCGCCGGTCATTTTGACCGCTGACGAGGCGAGGTGGATTTTGAGAGCGTTCACAGGGCAATTTACGCAACAGGAAGCCATTCCAGACGAAGCGATCGCGGCTGCGGTGGACGTTTTGAAATCCGGCCGCCTGCATCGCTATAATACCCTGGGCAGCGAGTTGAGCGTCGCAAGTGAGCTTGAGCGAGATTATGCAGCCTTTCAAGGCGCAAAATTCTGCCTTGCCTGCGCCTCTGGCGGTTATGCCATGTCGATTGCACTGCGTGCAGCTGGCGTTGTCCCAGGTGAAAAGATCCTCACAAACAGCTTTACCCTAGCCCCGGTTCCAGGTGCGATTGCATCTGTCGGCGCAGTCCCTGTTCTTGTTGAGATTACACCGAACCTTGTGATCGACCTGAACGATCTGCGCAAGAAAATCACCGACAGCAACGCGAAGTTCCTGCTGTTGTCGAACATGCGCGGACACCTGTGCGACATGGATGAACTTGTTGGGATCCTGAACGAGACCGGCGTGACGCTTCTCGAAGACTGCGCTCATACAATGGGCGCACGCTGGAACGGGACTCTGAGTGGAAATTTCGGCCTGGCGGGGTGTTTCTCGGCACAGACCTATAAACACGTCAATTCCGGGGAAGGAGGACTTCTGACATCTGATGATCCTGACTTCATGGCCCGGGCCATCATGCTCTCTGGCTCATACATGCTTTATGAGCGACATGGTGCAGCGCCTGCAAGGCAGCACTTTACCGACGCGCGCCTTGATACCCCGAACATGTCCGGCCGGATGGACAATCTGAGAGCAGCAATCCTGAAGCCTCAGATTGCAACACTGGAAGCAAACATTCAGCGCTGGAATCAACGTTACGATCTTGTCGCCACGCACTTGGGCCGCTCGGCCACAGTTGTCGTGCCAGAGCGCTCATCGAAAGAATTTTATGTCGGCAGCTCTGTCCAGTTCCGTATTCCCGGAATTGCTGAGCCTGATGCGAGGCAGTTTGTGGCTGATGCCAAATCATTGGGTGTGGAACTGAAATGGTTCGGCGACAGGGACCCCGTTGCCTTTACCTCAAATCATCACAGTTGGCGGTATCTGGAAAGTCAGATATTGCCGCAGACCGACGACGTTCTCGCAGGTTTGTTCGACATGCGGATCCCGCTTACGTTTTCACTGGATGATTGCCGGCAGGTCTCGGAAATCATCGTGCATTGCGCCGAAGGTCTCGTCCTCGACGGCGCAGCCTGACACTTGAGTTCACTGGGTGCTCCCTTTGAAAGCGCAATGCCGGGTCCACAAAAGGTCTGACGGATCAGCTCCGCATGAGTAGATGTCCGGGATCATATGGTGAATGTGGAATGACGGTCGCCGTGATCAACTCGCCGCACAGATCGAGCGTCATGGTGTTTCCGACTTCTGAAAAGGCCGGGTCAACAAAGGCATAGGCCAGGTTCAGTCCAACCCTGTGTCCCCAGTCGCCGGACGTCACCGTACCGACGACTCGCGCATCCATCATGAGCGAGGCTCCCGGTGGCGCCGGCGCATGTTCGGCTTCAATTCTCAGCGTAACCATCCTTTTGGTTGGCCCATTCGCCATGTGTTCTTGAAGGGAGGCTCTTCCAATGAATGTGTCCTTGGACATTTTCACAAATCGATCGAGGCCGGTCTCAAAGGGATTGAACTCAGTCAGAAGATCCGCCTTCCAGTGGAAAAAGCCTTTCTCCAGGCGCATGGTCTCCACCGCGCGCGCACCAAACAGCTTCATGTCAAACGGCGCTCCTGCCTTTCGGAGCGCAAGATATGCGCCATAGAGCGACGCATTCGGAACATGGATTTCATAGGCCAATTCACCGGAGAAGCTCACTGACATGACTGTGGCAGGCGCAAATCCGACAAAACACTCGCGGACGCTAAGCCACGGAAAGGCTTCAGCGGACCAGTCGCCTCGTGCGCATCCGGACAGGACCTTTCTTGCATTCGGTCCGGCAAGAACAAGGATGGTCTGATCATTGGTCAGGCTTTTGATCTCAACATCTTCGTTGTCTCGAAGGTGCTGCTGCAGCCAGTCCATGTCATGGAATTCACTTGCAGCGGCAGAGCCATACCAGACGCGGGCTGGGCCGCGATCGCTCCTTGGCAAGTTTGCAAATGTTGCTTCGCATTTGATCCTGCCATGATGATTGAGAAGATAGCCAAGTCCGACACGGCCATCGCGCTTTGGAACAGTGCTGCAGACGAGACGATCCAGAAAGGAATGCCGGTCGGCGCCTGAAATCTCAATTCTGTTGAAACCATTGACTTCGCAAAGGCCGACGTTGTCCCGGACGTTTTCAACCTCGTGCTTGACCACCTCAAACGCTTCATCGAACCCGTAGCCAAGTGAGGGATGAAAGGCTTCATTTGGCTTGATGTAGTCGACGCGTTCCCAGCCATTGACCACAGTGAACTCTGCACCCTCGACCTTCAATATGGGCGTGAGCGGGGTTGTTTTGGCCGGTCTTCCAGCAGGTCGGTGTTCATGTGGAAAGTGAAAACGGAATTCGTTCTGATAGTCTTCGATCGCTTTCACTGATGTCAGCTCGACATTGGCATGCCCGGTAAATCTTCGCGGGTCGATGCACCAGGTATCGTAGCAGGCCTCGCCGTGAACGATCTGCTGGGCCAGAAGCCATCCGTGGCCGCCACCTTCTCCAAGGCCAGCTCTGAGGCCGATTATGCAAAAGGCGTTTCGCTTGCCCGGAATGGGGCCGACAAGCGGTGCCCCGTCAATCGTATAGGTTATGGGGCCGTTTATTACCGAGCGGATTCCGGCACTTGTGAGCGCGGGCATTCTTGCAAATGCGCCTTCCAAAACATCCATGATGCGATCGAGATCGTCTGGACAAAGCGCGTTGACGAAGTTTGGGTCAATGCCATCCATGCCGAAGGTCTTGCAGCCTTGCTCGTAAAAACCGATCAGCAGTCCCTGTTTTTCCTGGCGGCAATAATAGTCGCTGATGGGGCACCGAATGAGCGGCATCCGGTGACCTGCCGCAACAATCTCCGGAATGTCTTCGGTAAGAAAATACTGGTGTTCCATGGAGGCGACCGGGTGGTGCACATCCATCATGGCGGCGACTTCATTGACCCGATAGCCGCACGCGTTGACAACGACATCGCAGTCAATATCTCCGTGTTCGGTATGCACCGTCCATGTGTCGTCCCGGTGTTGGGTTAAAGCCGTTACGGGGGTGTTGCGGTAGATTTCAGCGCCTGCCTTGCGGGAATGAAAGGCGAGGGCCTGGCACAATTGAGCAGGGTCGATGTCGCCGTCCAGGGGATCCCACAATCCACCCAGGAGATTATCCTTGGAAACCAGCGGGTGACGGCGGGCGCATTCGTCTGCGTCAATAACTTCAAAATGCACGTCCATTGCACGAGCCATGGAGGCGAAATGCCGATAACCCTGCATCTGGGCTTTGGTATTCGCCAGCCGCATACCACCATCGCCATGATGATAGTTGATCGGGTAATCAGGGTTCTCCGCAAGTTCCTTATACAGGCGGATGGAATGACTTTTGAGGCCGACCATCGTTTGGTTCATGCCAAAGTTCGTCACTTGGGCTGCTGAATGCCAGGTCGTGCCACTTGTCAGCTCATTGCGTTCGACGAGGACAACGTCGCTCCAGCCTTCTTGCGTGAGATGAAAGAGCGTTGAGCATCCAGCAATGCCTCCGCCGATGACCACGGCCCTGGTACGCGACTTCATTCAGTTAAACTCCAAATTCGGTGGAGCGCCCATAAAGCCGAATGCCCAGACTGCCGACAATGTAGTGATCTATAATTTCGAGAAATTAGAAATATAAAGACGATTTTTTCAAAATTTGCTCAATTTCATTGCACCGGCTTTGTGGATCTTCTGAAATTGCCTGCAAAGGTTCTGGAGGGTCCGTCATGGCGGGAGGTCTGAGGAAGAGAGGTGGCCGCAAGGAGCGATTGGCAATGCGGGCCGCAAAACCTTTGATCGACCCGTGTCCGCCCGGTCAGCTGGGGGGGCGGTACAGGCCGCTCGAAGACCATGAACTGCGTCAGGTTTTTCAAACCGCACTTGACTTGCTTTCGCATCTGGGAATGGGAGAGGTGCCAGCTCGGCTTCGAACCGATCTGCTGGCTGCGGGCGCAAAGCAAGCGAGTGGCGACAGACTGTGCTTTCCCCAAAAGCTTGTTGAGGCTGCGATCGCTTCAGCCGCCAAATCCTTCACTTTTCACGGGAGGGATGAGCAACGGTCGATTGTGGTCGGTGGTGACCGGGTCTATTTCGGAACCGGAGGCGCGGCAGTTCAAACGCTTGATATGGAAACCGGTCTTTATCGACCGTCGACGCTTGCGGACCTTCACAATTTCGCCCGGCTTCAGGACGTGTTGCAGAATGTCAGCTGGTTTACCCGCTGCTGCGTTGCAACGGATGTTCCGGACAATTTCGATCTGGATGTGAACACCGTTTATGCGCTTCTCAAAAACACCACCAAACCGATCGCGACCTCTTTCACGTTGCCGGAACATGTGAGCCCAATTGTGGAGATGCTGGATGTTGCTGCTGGTGGCAGAGGTGAGTTCGCAAAACGACCGTTTCTGAAGGCGCATATCAGCCCGGTGATCTCTCCTCTGAGGTATGGTGAGGACGCTGTTGGGGTGGTTTATGAATGCATCCGTCACAAGATACCGATGACGTGTATCACGGCCGCGCAGGCAGGTGCGACGGCACCGGCGACATTGGCCGGTTTTCTGGCGCAGTCACTTGCGGAAACCCTTGCGAGCCTTGTCATGGTGCACGCCATTTGCCCCGGGTTTCCGATGATCTTTTCCAACTGGCCACTTGTTGTGGACCTGCGCACAGGTGCCTTTTCAGGCGGCGGTGGGGAAACAGCCCTTTTGAACGCCGCTTCCGCACAATTGACGAACTGGCTTGGGCTTCCTTCCGGTGTTGCCTGTTCCATGACCGATGCCAAGGCTGTCGATGCACAGGCCGGTGTTGAAAAGGGCATTACATCGCTTGCAGCAGCACTGGCAGGTGGCAACCTGATTTACGAAAGTTCGGGCATGACGGCATCCTTGTTGGGGGCAAGTTTTGAAGCCTTCGTATTGGACGATGAAATGCACTCTCTCACTTATCGCACCTTACGCGGCATAGAGGTGACTGAGAAAAGCCTCGCCTTTGAAACCATTCGAGACGCAGTTCTGGGAGAAGGACATTTTCTAGGCTGCGAAAACACTTACCAGGCCATGGAACGGGACTATTTTTACCCTGCACTCGCGGATCGGGACGAGCCGAGAACCTGGGCGCAAAACGGCGCACAAGATGCCTGGGGGCGGGCGCGTGAACGCGCAACGGATATTCTCAACAGCCATCACCCGGTTTATCTCGACAAGGAAGAAGACCGGTATATCAGAAGCCGCTTCAAGATCCTTTGAAGGTCCACTGGAGCTTCCCAGTTATTTCAATCCCAGAACCTAGTCGAGCAGCCTGAAGCCTTCCGCCAGCCAGGACGCATTTTGTTGAGTGGGTTTGATGAGCTTTTCCTGGATAAGGTCGCGCACGGACGTCTCCACCAGATCCAGCACTGAACGGGAACAATCGTCGTTTGCCAACACCGCCAGCGTGCGCGCAAACCCTTTTCCCGGAAAACGGTGCATCTCAATATGCGTGTGAAAGCGTCGGGCTCTTGAAAACAAAAGGGGTGTGGTAACGGCCCAACCCGTCCCGGCCGCGACCATCGCAAGCAGCGTCTGGTTGTTGTCGCACTCGAACCGGTGCGCGGGCAAAACGTTTATCCGCCGCAGTTGAGCCTCGATCTGCCGGGCAATCACGAGATTGCTTGAAAATCTGAGAAATGGCAGGTTTGTTTTGCCGTTCAAGACCTCGGCGGGCGGCCATTCCAGGCTCTTCGGCAATACCATGACAAACGGGTCACGCAGCAGTGGCCGCTCAACGCAATCAGGAAACCGCTCATTTGAAGTCGCGGTAATGCCGATATCAAGGTCCCGGTTCTTCAGCATCTCCACGATCCTGTGGCTTGAATCAGTGTGATAGACGAAGTCGCACTTGGGCATGCTTTCAAACAGCGAGACGGCGAGCGAGGGAATGACGTCGCTGTCGAAATCTTCAATTGCTCCCACTCTCAGGAAACTTGCATCGGACGTGTCCCCGACAGCGGCCTCGGCTCTGGCCTTGCGCAATGCATGCAGTGCATCGTCAATGTTGCGAAGGAAAACCTTGCCCTTTGGTGTCAGGACTAGCGGACGCCGTGAGTGGTCTATCAATTGAACGCGTAAAGAACCTTCAAGGTTGCGCAAATGGTGTGAAACGGTGCTTGGCGACAGGCCGGTTTCAGTCGCAACAGCCTGAAGCGACCCGCGGCGGGCGCATAGTTGGAAAAGCTCCAGGGCCTTCAGGCTGAGATCCTTGATATCCGGGCGTTGAGGCATTGGTCTCCTGGTATCGGTTCATCAAGTTCAATTGATCCCGACACTCAGACTAGCACTGCAATACCGTCGATAGTGCGCTCGAGGACACTGAAAGTCCAAAAAGCTGTTCAGAAGCATATGAAGCCCTAGTCGATCAGGCGAAGGCCAATCAAAACATAGCCTCCCAGAAACACCGTTTCAGCAACGATGAGCGCGATGGCAACACCGCCGACGTCGAGCATCTTTTTCAAGGAGGTCTTGAGACCAACCGCTGCGATGGCAATCAGAAGAAACCATCGAGACAAATTGCCGGCGGCTTCGGAGATGAAGGGCGGGATCAGGCCGATTGAATTCAATATTGCAAGGATCAGAAAGCCAACGACGAAGCCAGGGAGGAGGGGAGGTTTGTTGCCGGTTGTTGCCTTGCTGCTGGAGCGATAAGCAAGTGAAAAAATCAACACCACCGGCGCCAGCATGGCGACCCGTATCAGCTTAACCAGAGTGGCGTTTTCGCCAACTTCAGGGCTTATCGAAAACCCTGCCCCGACAACTTGAGCAACGTCGTGGATGGTCCCACCCAAAAAGACGCCGCTGTCACGGGTGCTGAATCCGAACAGGTTCGACAGCATCGGGTAGAGCACCATGGCAATCGTCGAGAGGACCGTCACCGAAAGCACGGTGAAGACAAGATCCCGTTGGGATTTGTCGTGTTTTGGCAGGACCGCAGCAATGGCCATGGCTGCCGAGGCCCCGCAAATTGCGACCGACCCACCCGTCAACAACGCAAAGCCGATGGAGCGTCCGACAAGACGGCAGACAATCAGCGCAAATACGATTGTCACGAGCACGCCTGAGATCACGAGCGCGATCATCGGGGTGCCAAGCCCTACCAGCATGTCGGCACTGATCCTGGCGCCCAGCAGCGCAACACCGAGCCGCAGCACCGTGCGTGCCGAGAGCGAGATGCCAGGCTCGGTGCGTGTGCCTTCCTCCGCAAGAAAGTGCAGGGAAAGCCCCAGAAGCAACGCCATGAGCATGGCTGGTGCACCGTAATGCTCGGACAGGAATTGCGCCGATATGGCAATCAGGACAGAGACGGCGATGCCGGGAAAAAGCGACTGTAATTGTGCGGTTGTCGGGACAAATGATTTCATTGCGCCAATCCTTGATTGCGCATTCAAAAGAAACTGGAACGCGGCAGTGTTTCCGCCGCCGCGCTTAGTGTTTCAATGGATCAGGCAGCGCCTTGTTGCGGGCGCATATCGGCCTTGTCGATACCGGCGACAACGACCGGCTTTTTCATCGCATCCCGCCGGAACGGTTCACCGAGTTCCTGGTTCAGCAGCACTTCAATGAAAGTGGTTTTGCCTTCCTTCATCTGACGTTCGACAGCCTTGTGTAGTTCGTCAGTCAGTTCTTCCTGCGACTTGACCAATACGCCTTCCGCCGAGCAGGCTCGTGCGATGCCGGCATAGGATGTATCGCGATCAAGCTCCGTACCGACAAAGTTGTTGTCGTACCACAGCGTCGTGTTCCGCTTTTCTGCCCCCCACTGGTAGTTTCGGAAAATCACCATGGTGATGGGCGGCCAGTTATCTCGCCCGCATGCAGTCATCTCGTTCATCGAAATGCCGAATGCGCCGTCCCCGGCAAAGCCGATCACAGGCGTGTCGGGGTTGCCGATTTTTGCGCCGAGAATAGATGGAAAACCGTATCCGCATGGACCGAACAGGCCAGGTGCCAGGTATTTTCGGCCTTGCCGGAAGGATGGATACGCATTGCCGATTGCGCAGTTGTTGCCGATGTCGGAGGACACAATCGCGTCCTCAGGAACTGCCTGCATGATCGCGCGCCAGGCCTTGCGTGGGGACATCAGGTCAGCGTCGCGCTCGCGTGCACCCACATTCCATTCGGTGCCCGGATCGTCATCTTCATGATCGAGGCTGGAGAGCTCCTGCGCCCAGGATGATTTCGTCACCGAAATCAGGTCTCGCCGTTCCTGCCGACCCTTATCGCCTGCATTCGGGGCCAATTGTGCCAGAATTCCACGCGCGACCTTGCCAGCGTCTCCCTGAATACCGACTGTAACCTTCTTGGTCAGACCGATGCGGTCGGCATTGATGTCGACCTGAATCACTTTCGCCTGTTTCGGCCAGTAATCGATGCCATAGCCCGGAAGCGTCGAGAAAGGATTGAGCCGGGTGCCAAGTGCGAGCACGACATCAGCCTTGGCAATCAGCTCCATGCCCGCCTTGCTGCCGTTGTAGCCAAGAGGACCAGCCGCCAAGGGGTGTTGGCCAGGGAAGCTGTCATTGTGCTGATAGTTGGAGCAAACCGGGGCTTCCAGTCGTTCGGCAAGAGCAACGACATCCGGGATCGCGCCACCCAGCACCACTCCGGCACCAGACAAGATCACCGGAAATTCGGCTTCCGACAAAAGCTTGGCGGCTTCGCTGACCGCTTGTTCACCACCGGCAGGACGTTCAAACGCGACGACCTGTGGCAGATCGACGTCGATTACCTGGGTCCACATATCACGCGGAATGTTCATTTGCGCCGGTGCGCTGCAGCGCCACGCCTGCATGATGACGCGGTTGAGAACTTCCGGTATCCGGCTCGGATCGCGCACTTCTTCCTGATAGCAGACACTGTCGGCAAAAAGCCTCATCTGCTCCATTTCCTGGAAGCCGCCCTGACCGATGGTCTTGTTGGCTGCCTGCGGTGTTACCAGCAAGAGAGGCGTATGGTTCCAGTAGGCTGTCTTGACCGGTGTCACGAAGCCAGTCACGCCAGGACCGTTCTGTGCAATGGCCATCGACATCTTTCCGGTGGACCGGGTAAACCCGTCCGCCATCAGTCCGGCATTCGTCTCGTGGGCACAGTCCCAGAAATTGATTCCAGCCTGCGGGAACAGGTCACTCACGGGCATCATCGCTGACCCGATAATGCCGAATGCCTGCTCGATCCCATGCATCTGCAGTACTTTGACGAATGCCTCTTCCGTCGTCATCTTCATAGTGCGTCTCCTGATTTCAAAAAAATGGTGATCAGATCGAACCCGCGCGGTCTTCCAGGATCATGTTGCTGGCTTTCTCGCCGATCATGATGGCGGGAGCGTTGGTATTGCCGCTGACGATTTCCGGCATGATCGAGCAATCGGCGACCCTGAGACCGCGAATGCCGTGCACGCGAAGCCGGGAATCGACGACCGATCCCGGCCCTTGCCCCATCTTGCAGGTTCCCGTTGGGTGATAGATGGAGGAGGAATTGCTGCGGGCCCAATCAAGAGTTCCCTCATAGTCCTCCAGATCGAGATCATTGGATGGGCGGAATTCCTCCGAGATCTTCGATTTCAACGGGCTGTGCCGGGCAATTTTCCGCGCCACTTTCACACCCTCCACGATGGTGCGGCAATCCAGCTCCGTTGACAGGTAGTTTGGATGGATTTTCGGATAGGTTCGCGGGTCATTGCCGCTCAATTTGATTTCGCCGCGGCTTTCCGGGCGCAGCTGGCAAACCGACATGGTGAAAGCGGAAAACGGGTGCACTCCCTCGCCGGGGCTATCTGCGGACCAGGGCTGCACGTGAAACTGGATATCGGGTGTTTCGACATGCGACCCGGTTCTCATGAAACCCACGGCAAGACTGGCTGCCATGGTCATGGGGCCCGCGCGGAACAGTGCATATTTGGCAAATATGCGTGCCTGATTGAAAAGGCTGCGCACTTCGTCATTCAGGGTCGGTTCGTTGCATTTGAAAACCAAACGGGCCTGCAGGTGGTCCTGAAGATTCTTGCCGACGGCCGGTAAGTGGTTCTGCACCTCAATGCCGTTGTCTTTGAGATGTTCTGCGTCGCCCACACCCGACAGCATGAGAATTTGTGGCGACCCAATTGCACCGGAGGACAGAACCACCTCGCGAGAACAGTGGACTGTATGCTCTTTGCCGGTGCCGTTCAGATACGTGACGCCGGTGGCGCGACCGTCCTCAATCTCGATCCGGCGGACCAGTGCCTTGGTGATGATCTGCAAATTCGGCCGTTTGCGGGCGGGTTTCAGGAATGCAGCAGCAGAGCTGCAGCGCCGGCCATTGCGGGTCGTCAGCTGAAAATAGCCGACGCCTTCCTGAGTTGGGCCATTGTAGTCAGGGTTGAACGGATAACCTGCTTCCTGGGCAGCTGCGACCCACGCGTCGCAAATCGGCCGTTGCAGGCGCATGTTCGAAACGGAAAGTTCTCCTCCAACGCCGTGATAATCATCAGCTCCGCGTTCCTGATTTTCAGAGCGCTTGAACAGTGGCAGAACGTCATCCCAGCCCCAGCCTTCGTTGCCCATCTGCCGCCAGCGATCATAGTCTTCCTTTTGACCGCGCACATAAAGCAGGCCGTTGAGCGAAGATGATCCCCCAAGCACCTTGCCGCGCGGCCAGTCGATGGTTCGCTGATTGATTCCAGCATCCGGTTCAGTGCGATAGCACCAGTCGACCGAAGGGTTGTGCATGGTTTTGAAATAGCCGACCGGTACGTGGATCCATGGGTTCCAGTCACGCGGACCCGCCTCAAGCAGGATCACGCGGTTCGACGGATCTTCGCTCAAACGGTTTGCCAGCACACATCCAGCAGAACCGCCGCCAACGACGATATAATCGGCTTTTTGCGCTCCCATCTACCAGACCCTCCAAAAGACGCGAATTGGAACCGAATGAAGTTTTCCTTGCGGTAGCAACAATAATGATTAAAAATGATACTGCAAGTCTCAAAAATTGCCGAATATGAACACGGAGGAGGAGTTCATGAAAATTTCGGATAAGCTTGATGGGGTTTCTCGTCGGGAGTTTTTCCAAGTCGCCGGGCGATACGGTCTGTCTTCCACACTGTTTGCAGCAAGCGCTCTCGGAGGCACGGTTTCTCTGAGCGCACTGGCTTCAGCAGCGGAGTCCACTTACGAAAAGCGTTACAAGAAGGAAGCAAAGCACAATCTGAAGTTCGGAGCTGCGGGTTTCAATGCGCGCAACTTGTTGATCGAACGGGCAGGATGCTTGGAATTTGCGCGTGACCTGGAAGAGCGCACAGATGGTGAAATCAGAATTGAATTCATCGGTGACAACCAGATCTGTGGTCAGTTGAACTGCGTTGAAAAAACACAAAACGGCATCGTGGACATCTACGCTGCGTCGACTCAGAACTCTGCAGGTGGCGCTCCCTACCTGAACGTTCTTGACTATGCCTATGTGTTCCCGGGCCGCGCGTCTCAGTATCATTTCCTCTACAGCCCGGAATCTCAGAAGATCCTGCGCGATCCACTTGAAAAACGCCATGGCCTGAAGTTCCTCTTCAGCCATTGCGAATTGCGCGGCATCCAGCTTGGCCAGTCTTTTGCGGACAAGCCGACGGTTACGAAACTCGAAGAACTGTTCGGAACCAAAAACCGCGTTACTGGCACCCAGCTGGGGCGTATTGCCATGCAGCTTCTGAACCTGAACCCGGTTCCGGTTGCCTGGGAAGAGACCCTGGATGGCTTGAAAACAGGCCTGATCGACGGCGCGGAAACCTGGGCTTCTGCAGTTGCCTACGCCAACATGTCGCCGGTCGTTTCGCAATCGGTTGACCTGCGTTTCTTCTGTGGCACCGAGCACACTGCCATGTCCGCCAAGGTCTTCGACAGCCTTGATGCAAATCTGCAGGATGCGGTTATGGAATCGGCCTATCTGGCGCAGGTTCATGTTCAGGCTGCCAACGAGGCGGCGCTGGTCAAGACCGTCGGTTTCTCTGATCCGGTGATGCCGGGCACGCTCTTTGCCGAGAACGACGTTCGTCCGGCCTTCCTGGCTGATGATCAGATCAAGATGGCTGAGGAAATGTGTTCGCCGGAATTCAACCCGGAACCTTGGGCACAATGGCGCGAGCGCATCAACAACTGGGCTGGCGGCATGGATACCTACGCGGAACTCTATCGTGTGGCCCGCGAAGTGCCTGCCGACATGAAGCCGGAAAACGTAGAGCCTCGCCGTTGGTGGAAGGGCTGACGAGAAGAAAACAGCGGCGGCGGGGTGGAGGACCTCGCCGCCCTTTTCACAGATGGGGCCTGAGGGGAACTTCATATACGTTTCCAGGGAACGCGTTTTCAGAAACGTATTTCAAGAACCCCATGGCACGTGCCGTGGGCTCCATGGGTTACGTTGCAGATCTGGTGCCCGGACGAGCCGGCATTGAAACGGAGTGGTCACCAGCTGCAAAAGTCCAGACACGGTCTGGCTTGGGAGGAGACATGTCATGAGTATCGTCAGCGAAGCTGCCGAGATCTTCAGTGCTGTTTTGTCAAACGATGCCTGGATGATCAGTGAAGCCCTGAAAACCGATGCAGCTTGGGTTGTCGGAGCCTTTGTTACCCTCATTGGCGGCGCCCTGATCGTGCTTGTCTATCACTATGTGCCCTGGATCGAGCGGAGCCTTGAAGCCACAATCATGACGTCGACCTATCTCCTGATAGGTGCGATCATATTCGTTGAGGTCTTCCGGCGATTTGTTTTGAACGTACAGGCACCCTGGTCGACCACGCTTCCTCCTTTCCTGTTCCTGATCATGACGTGGATGGGCTGCGCTTATAATGTGAAGCTTAGGACGCATTTGGCGTTCTCCGAATTCCGAATGGCTATGCCGCGTCCCGCACAATTTTTGTGTCTTACCCTGGACGCCCTTTTATGGCTCGGCTTTTCCTGGGTTGTTGTTGTCACCTCCACACAGGTTGCGGCGAACTCTGCTGCAAATTTCCAAATCATGCTCGGCACCGACAACGTGCTGCAGTGGTGGTTCCTGATTTCCGTGCCGCTCGCATTCTTGCTGATTGCGGCCCGGGCAATGGAGAACTGGTTGATTGACGTGAAAAACCTGATGACCGGAAAGCCGCTTACCGGCGCCGTCGCGATTGGCTCAGACTGAGGAATTCAAGACATGACTGACGGTACCTGGACCACTCTCATCTCAATCGGCGTCACAGTCTTGTTCATGCTCGGCGTGCCGGTGTTTCTCGTCATCGGATACTGGGTGATCGGCATGAGCTTTGTGCTGGGCCTTCCCCTCATCAACACAGGTGCGGCGCTTGCAGACGTATTTACTGACGGTTTCGCGCTTCTTGCCATGCCGCTCTTTATTCTGACAGGAGACCTGATCAACCGATCGGGGATTGCCAAACGCCTGTCGGACTTTGCTTATGCCTGTCTTGGCTGGCTGCGCGGCGGTCTCGCGATGGCCAGTCTTGGAGCGTGCGGATTGTTTGCAGCCATATCGGGTTCCAACTCCGCGACAACGGCAACAATCGGCTCGATGCTGCATCCGGAAATGGTCAAGGGCGGCTACGACGAGCGCTTTTCAGCGGCGACGGCCGCCGCCGGTGGAACGGTGGGGATCATTATCCCGCCGTCGATCATCTTCATCGTCTATGGATTCCTTTTGAACCTGCCGATTTCCGAGTTGTTCCTCGCCGGAATTGTCCCCGGTGCCATGATGGTCGGCGCCATGATGCTGGTCGCATTTGTCATTTGCAGCAGAAATGCCTGGGGTCATCTCATTCAGCTGGATTTCATCAGGGTGTTCAAGACAGCAACCGGTGCGTGGCTGGGCTTCTTTGCCATCGGTCTCGTGCTCTGGGGCATTTACACCGGCAAGTTCTCACCGACAGAAGCTGCGGGCGTTACTGTCGGCTTCTGCGTTCTGGTCGGTTTCATAAGTTTGCCGCTGTTCAAGTTGCTGGGCTCACCATCTGAAGAGCGCAGCTACAAAGAACGGAACATCGGAGAATACCTGGTCGTCAAAGGTTTCGGCCCGTTGGAGCTGCCGCGCATCACGATGCGTTCTGCGCAGATCGCCGGTATTCTCGCACCGCTGATCGCTGTGTCTGTGGTGATGCAGCAAATACTGTCCGTGCTTGGTGCACAGCAGATCATCGGCGATTTCGTGACGGGCATGGGGGGCTACTACGCCGTTCTGTTCACATCGATGATGATTGTTTTCGTCGCAGGAATGGTGCTTGAAAGTTTGCCCGTGACGATCATCCTTGCGCCAATCCTTGCTCCGGCAGCCCATTCGGTCGGTGTCGATCCACTGCAATTCGGCGTCATCTTCCTCGTTGGTGCGTCAATTGGCTTCGTCACCCCGCCATACGGACTTAACCTCTATGTCGCATCGGGCGTAACGGGCGTTCCCTATTTCCGTCTTCTGAGGTACACGGTGCCATATCTGATCTCGCTCCTGGTGGTCTGGTTTATTGTCGCTTTGGTCCCAACCCTCTCGACAATCCTGGTTCCAACCGGTTAAAGCGGAGGCAGGACAGGGGGAAGGGGACTGCATGGTGGACGAAAACGGCAGGGAAAATGCAATTCCAACCAATCTGCGTTTGCTGTTCGTTCTCGAAGAATTGGCCGAAACAGGCGTTCCGGTCACCCCCACCGAGCTGAATTCCAAACTCGGGTTGCCCAAGCCGACCATCCACCGGCTGTTCACGACGCTGGAAAGTGAAGGGTTCATCCAACGGGAGATTGACGGAAAGGGTTACTCGCCCGGTCTTCGTTTGCGGAAGATGTCGGCAGGTATCCTGTCGTCGTTGCGCATTCGTACGGCGCGTCTGGCAATCCTGGCAAAGCTCGCAGAAGAGATCGGCGAGACCTGCAACATCGCTATTCCTGACCGCGATGCCATGATTTATCTGGACCGCGTAGAGACCAAGTGGCCTTTGCGCATACAGCTGCCGGTTGGCACACGAGTACCGTTTTACTGTACCGCTAGCGGCAAGATGTATCTGAGCAGTCTTGATCGCAGGCATCTCAGGAACTATTCGGCTTCAACAAAACTGGACGCCATGACCGAGACAACGATCTCAGATCCTCAGGTGCTGATCGAAGAGGTTGCGAAAGTTCGCGAGCGCGGCTTTTCAACCGACAACGGCGAGTTCATGGAGGGCATGATTGCTGTTGCCGTGCCAATCATCGAAGCCAACGGCCGGTTGGTTTCAACCCTGTCTTTTCACGCCCCGGAACAAAGATTGCCGCTCGATGACGCGATCAATCATGTCGACAAATTGAAATCAGCCGCGGCTCAGCTCTCCAGCCTTCTTGCCGATTGAGATCCATTCTCAGTCTTATCATTCAATGTTGAAGTCCGGTTTTGTGTGAAAAACCTGAAGTATCCTATCTAGTACCGAAGCACTCTTGGGTCAGTTCAATCGGAACTCGATGGCTTCGAAATCTGAAATCAACGGACACGCGGGTCTTGTGTCGGTTGGACTTGCAAAGCCGATCGCAATCACATCACATCCAGCGTTCAGTCCAGCCTGAATTCCAGCAGGAGCGTCTTCAAAGACAAGGCACTGGTCGGCGGTCGTACCAAGCCTTGTCGCAGCCAGGTGGTATCCAGAAGGATCCGGCTTGCCGTGTTCGATATCTTCCGCACACACGAGAACTTCGGGTATGGGCAGACCAGCAGCCGACAACCTTCTGATAGCGAGATCGCGGCCTGCAGACGTAACGACTGCCCAACGTGTCAGCGGCAAACGGCTCAAGAGTTCGGCTGCACCCGGAACGGGCACGATACCGCAGACATCGGCGGTTTCCGCCGCCTCAATTTTTACCGCTTCCACCTCACAATCAGTACCGGCTTTCGCGAAGTCCCGCAGTGTATCGATGGTCCTTCGGCCATGTGAAACTGCGAGCAGGGCATCGGGATCGACGCCGTTGGCAACAGCCCATTCCGTCAAAATCCGCTCGATTACCACACGCGAATCCACCAGCGTTCCGTCCATGTCGAACAAGACAGCCGAATAAGCTCGATCTAGCTTCATCATTTTTGGGGAATGTTCCTTCTGCAATAAGTTTTGAAATTTTGCCCAAACAACGGCTCGGCATGAAATCGCGTTGCGACGCTATCATATGTTCCGTCCCCGGAAGCCTTGAAAGTGAGACGCCTCCTGCCGGAAGGTGCATGGATTCTGATTGCACCGATGGCGCCTGGTAGAGCGAGACGCGCACATCAGATGAGATGGCACTCATGCCTTGCTCAAGTCGGCGAACCTATTGCTCAGCTGTCGATTGTGGAATGGGCATCGTTTCAAAGAAACGGCCTTTGACGCTCGTCAAAGTAAGATAGGTGGGTCTGAGTTAGCTTGTCAGGATCTTGAAAAACCAAGCAATTATTCAGCCCGGAACCAAGTCCATGGAAAGCAAAGCCAAGTTTGATTGTTGTGACAACGCCCAGGAAAAACGGCTTTCGAGCGTCAATGACACCGTGTCACGGGCTGTCAGCCTTTGCAGCAAGATCACCGAGTTTGAAGACGTTCCATTGCCGGACGCCGCCGGCAGGGTCAACTTTGGTGAAACGGTCTCGCTTTTCTCCTTGCCAATTCATGATCATTCGGCGGTTGACGGATATGCGCTGGGTGGAAGCGGGGAAAAAGCGTTCAAGATTGTCGGGCGAATGATTGCCGGAGACTGCCCGAAAGGCCGGATTGCCCCGGACGAAGCTGTCCGCATCATGACCGGCGCTCCAACGCCAAACGGTACCCAATCTGTTGTGATGCAGGAACACGCGAACGTTGCGGATGGGCATGTTGTGCCTAACTTCGACGTGCCCGAAGGCGACAACATTCGCCGAACAGGCGAAGACGTTCAAGTGAACCAGTCTCTTGTCCGCAGTGGCACACGCCTCGATGCGCGCCATACTGCGTTGATGACGGCAAGCGGCTATCAGACGGCATGTGTTGTCAGGAAAATTCGCGTGGCCGTGCTGTCGACAGGCAACGAGCTGCGCGATACGGGCGTTGGAATGGGCCCCGGCCATATTTTCGATACCAACCGGCCGATGCTGCGCACACTGCTCAATTCAAACGCCGTGGAGACAACCGATCTGGGCATCATCAAGGATGACCTCGGCGCGATTGCGGAGACGCTCAAAGAGGCAGCACGAGATCACGATCTCATCATTACATCGGGCGGAGTGTCGGTCGGTGAGGAAGATCATTTGAAATCTGCCGTGGTTGCCGCCGGAGGCAGCATAGAAGGCTGGCGTATGGCAATTAAGCCCGGCAAGCCGATTGCGCTCGGAAAAATCGGCAAGGCGGTATACCTCGGTTTGCCGGGAAATCCGCTTGCCTGTTTTGTTGATTTTCTTTTGGTCGGCAGGCCGGTTCTTGAAGCCCTGGTCGGTGCTGTGCAACGAGCGCCATTGATCCTGAACGCCAGAGCTGCCTTTAGTTGGCAAAGAAGGCCTGGTCGGCAGGAATTCTTCCCCTGCAATATAGTCGGAACGTCACAGGAAGGTTTTCCGCTTCTTGAAAAGACGGGCAGGGCCGGCTCTGCTCGCCTCATGCCTCTGATCGAGGCAGACGGCCTGGGGGCGGTTCCTGCTAGCTGTTCAAGCATAGAACCCGGATCTGAACTGCAATTTTATCCGTTCAGAGCCGACATGGGTCTCTAAAGATAGCAGCCGGCCCTTGAAGGATCTCAGGGCCGGCTGTTTTTTCAAACTGCTCCAAAGCCTACCCGGAATATTGCAGCTGAAACGCAGAAACGCGAGTGAACCGGGCTAACGCGGGAACTTTGCGTCCAGTTTTGCAAGCAGCTCCTGGAGCTTTTCGTCGTAACGACCTGAGAGTTTCCTGGTCCAGCTTTCCGGCGGATTTTTCCAACTGTCAGGGTCTCCGACAGCCAGCAGCATGACCATGCCATAGCGGCCATGAACCTTGCAGGTCAGGACATAAAGTCCAGGCACGTCCATTGTCATGGTTTCGGTTGCGGTATTGGCAACGGAAATCTTTTCAACTCCGTCGGGTATCAGTCCCTTGACGCTTACAACAGTGTGCTGGCCCCTGGAATTATTGAATGTGACCCGTTCTCCCGTCTTCAGTGCAACGAAATTCGGCTCAAACCGAAACATGTCCAGCACCCGGTCGGCCAACGGGTCGCTGATTTGATCGATCTTCGTGTTGGAAGTTGTGTCTTCGGCATAGGCGGGTGATGTCGCAAGGACGAGGGCAGCCAAAACGGAGGCTACCGCAGCATGTTTAGAGAATGCGCTTGGCATGGTTGAGTTCACTCCAGGTTGACCTGGCTACCTGTCAAGAAGTGGCGTTCACGACGCCTGTTGACCGCGATGGCTTGGCGGATTGAAAGTGTGGACAGAAGAACAGCCCAGTTGGGTGCATTGAGTGGGCGCTGCTAAGCGCCACGTTTTCTGGGACGTCCCCCGTTGGCAATCAGACGCAATCGGCGAACGTCCTCAATGGTGACCAGGTCGGCTTCGGGAAGGCTGATAACCCCTTCATTCGTCAGCGTGGTAAATCCTCTGCTGACGGTTTCTGGTTGAAGTCCGAGATAGTCGGCGATGTCGCGGCGCCCGAACGGAATGGTGATCGAATTGAATTGATGTCCGCTTCGCGGCAGCATCCGGCTTTTGAGCTCAAAAATGAACGCGGCAATGCGTTCGATCGGCGTCTTCTTGGCAAGATCGTTGCTGTGGTCGAGAAGGCGGAAAAGAAAGTTGTTTGTCTGATCGATAAAGTGGTCTCTGGCCGTATCGGAACGACTGAGAAGTTTCTCGAAAACCGGGTATTCCATCAACTGGACCGCGCTGGGTGTCAGTGCCGTTATCGTGCCATCGAACTGGCGTTGCAGTGTCGCGAGATTGATGTAGTCACCGGGCAGGAAAAGGCCTGTGATCGTTCTTCGGCCGTCGCTGAGGTGGGCAACGATCGCGACCGCGCCGGTCAGGATGCCGATAACGGGTGAATTTGGAAGTGTCTCGGGGTCTAATTCCTGTCCGGTCGCAAGCGCATATTTATGCGCACCTTTCGGGAGATCTATTCCGAAAGTCGTTCGAAGAGCGGCGCAAATACAGTTTTGGGAATGAAAACCGCAGCTGTGTTCCAGACTGCACAGATTGCCGGCATCTTGATCTTCAGTATAGCTCTCCGCCGACAGTCCGTTCATTGTTCTCATATCAGGCCCCTACTGTTGGAGGGACTATATGGTCTGTCTTCGAATACATAATTGAGCAATATCAATCGTCACAATTGTTTGATAAATATATATTTTCGAATGTTTGAATATTAAATTTACTTCCAATCTCTACGTATGATTACTCAAAAAAACAGACGATTGATTGCAATCAGTGCTGATGATTTTCACAAGTGAATACTCGCCGTGATGGGGGAGTTGAGCGGTCGCCGAATTCAGTGGTGATCGCGTTCTAATACTCCTCTCCACTACGGAGGGTCCTATGCGCCTTACTGCAAGTATTGCAGCTCTGCTATTAGCCACCACGGCTGCCTGGTCCGCAGATCAGGGTCCGGTTACGCCGATGGAGGTCAATCCCGAGCTGGCCGAACTCGGCAAGCGTCTTTTCTACGACACGCGCCTGTCCGGCGACACCAATCTTTCCTGTTCGTCTTGCCATCAACCGGATCTCGCCTTCACCGACGGCGAAGCCCTTTCAACGGCCTATAGCGGCTCGGAAGGTTTTCGGAACACGCCCACGCTTGCCAATGTTGGCCAGCGCGCGGCCTGGATGCACGATGGCCGGCTCGGCACGAACCTGAACGATGTATCCCGTGAAATGATCACGGAAGATTACATCATGAACATGGACATGCGGATGATGCAGGAGCGTCTGAAGCAGGATCCTGTCTATGTCGAAATGTTCAAGGCTGCCGGCAAGGGTGAACCCTCAAACGGCGGCGCGCGGTCTGCGCTTCAGGAGTTCCTGAAGTCGATCGCCTCTTCGGGCTCCCCGTTCGATACCGGTGAAATGAGCGAAGCCGCGAAACGCGGTTACGTGAACTTCAAGGGCAAGGCTGGCTGTACGGCCTGTCATTCCGGTGACCGTTTCACCGACGATCAGCCGCACAACATCGGGGTTCCCGACAATCCGGACATTTGGTCCGACCCGCTGCGGCACCAGACATACGTCGCCTATGCGAAATTCATGGGTGTCGAAAACTACATGAACGTGCGCACGGATCTCGGAGCCTACATTCGCGATCACAAGGAAAGCTCGAAACGAACCTTCATGACCCCGACCTTGCGCGAGCTGACCTACACCGCGCCGTACATGCACAATGGCACGCTGGCAACGCTGGAAGACGTGGTCGAATTCTACAACCAGGGCGGTGGAGATGATCCGAACAAGGATTCTCGTCTGAAGCCGCTTGAACTGACCCGCGGCGAAAAGGCTGACCTGGTTGAATTTCTGAAGGCGCTTTCCGGCGATAGCTACAACCAACCCGCCTATGTCTGGGAACAGGATGACTATGCATTTGAAGTCGTTCCCGACTGGAAAAACGCGACCAACTGAGGAGACAGGATCATGTCAAAAGCCATGAAGAAAACCGTCTCCGCATGGGCTCTCGCAGGTGCATCAGTGCTTGCAATCGCCACCGGAGCAATTGCCGCCGATCGGCCGGCAGACCTTGCGCCGCTGGGTGATCCGCCCATTCCGGCAGACAACCCGCAAACACCTGAGAAGATCGAACTCGGCAAGATGCTGTTTTTCGATCCGCGTCTTTCCGGTAACAGCGCAATGCCATGCTCGGCATGCCACCTGCCCGATGCCGGGTGGGACTTCCCCGACAAGATCTCGCTTGGATATCCAGGCACGGTTCACTGGCGGAACTCCCAGACAATCATCAACTCGGCCTATTACGGCAACCTCTTCTGGGCAGGGTCCTCCAAGTCGCTGGAGGCACAGGCTAAATCGGCAGCCAAAGGGGCAGTCGCCGGGAATGGCGAAGATGACATGCTCGAAGCTCGCCTGGCTTTCGTGCCGGAATATCGTGAACGGTTCAAGGACGTCTTTGGAACCGAATATCCGCGCCTGAGCCACGCCTGGATGGCAATTGCCGCATTTGAGCGCACACTTGTTCAGACCGACACGCCATTCGACAACTATATGCGCGGCGATGATGCGGCTCTGGACGATGCTCAAAAGCGGGGTCTGGAACTGTTCACCGGCAAGGCAGGCTGTTCCCAGTGTCACAATGGAGCATTGCTGAGCAACCAGAAATACTACAACCTCGGCGTTCCGGCATATGATGGCTGGGAAACTGACGAGCTTGCCCAGATCACCTTCCGCTATGAGCTTTATGCGAAGGGATCGACGGAAGAAATGTACCGGACCTTCAAGGACGATCCGGGTGTCTACTTCCGTGCGAAGGACAAGAACCATCTCGGCAAGTTCCGCGTCCCGTCGCTGCGCTACACAAAGTACACAGCACCATACATGCACAACGGCATGATCGAAACGCTGGAAGACGTCATCGAGTTCTACAACCAGGGTGGCGGTGAAAACGAGTTCGCTGAAACCAAGAGTGAGCTCATCAAACCTCTCGGCCTCAATGACGACGAAAAAGCCGATCTGCTGGCCTTCCTGGAAAGCCTTTCCGGTGAACGTATCGTGATGGAGGAGCCAGAGCTTCCCGAATACGACGTCCTTCCGGCGGCTTCGAACTAAGGAGACGGATTATGACGAAACATCAAAAACCGATCGATCCGGCCCTGATCGAAGCCATAAACGGCCCGAAGGACGTTGCCAAGACAGGCAAGCGGTGCCTCATGAACAGACGTCAGTTTCTTCTGACGTCGGGCATCACCACGTTCACGGTCATGGTCGCTCTGAAGGCAGGCCCTTCGTCTGCAAAGGTTCCGGCGGTGGTTTCGACCTACGAACGCAAGCTGATCGGCAAGCTCTCGGAGCTGAAAGAGGATGAGCCTCTCGACTTCACCTATCCGGATGATGGTGCCTATTCGGAATCCATGCTGGTCAAGCTCGGCCGTGAAGCCGGCGGCGGGATCGGTCCCAACAAGGATGTGGTTGCCTTCAACTACACCTGTACTCACCAGGGCGGACCGCTTCAAGGCACTTACAAATCCGAGGACAAGGTGCTGGGGCCGTGCCCGTTGCACCTGACCACATTCGATCTGACGCGCCACGGTATTTTCATTTCCGGACAAGCTTACCAGAGCCTGCCTCAGGTGCTGCTCGAGCTGGATGGAGATGACATCTATGCCGTTGGAATGTTCGGCCTGATCTATGGCCGTTACGACAATCTCAAGGGCTGAGGAGACCGATAATGTCCACACCCTACTATATCCCAGAGACGAATATTCCGCTGCCTCCGGTGGATGCGGATGTGATCTCGACCGCTTGCGACTACTGCATTGTCGCCTGCGGTTACAAGATCTATCGCTGGCCGGTCAAGGGCGGCAAGGTTGGCGGTGAGAAGGCCGAGGAAAACGCTTTCGGCGTCGACTTCCCGGTCGATCCGCTCGGCCCCTGGGTTGCACCCAACCAGTACAATGTCGTGCTGCATGATGGCGAACCACATCACGTCATCATCATTCCCGACAAGGATACCGAGCACGTCAATCTTCTCGGCAACTCATCCATTCGCGGCGGGGCTCTGGCGCAGAAGGTCTACAATCCGCAGACCCCGACCCGTGACCGGTTGAAGTCTCCGATGATCCGCATGTTCGGCGTCCTGATGCCGGTAACTTGGGACTTCGCGATGGAAATCGCGGCGGAAGTCGGCAAGCATGTGATCAAGACACACGGTGAAAATGCCTACTGCGTCAAGACATTCTCGTATGGTTATATGGAAAACACATATGCCATCACGAAATACGCCCTGAACAGTGTCAGCACCGCCAATTTCACCTTCCACGACACGCCGTCCGACGTGACGTCCACACCCGGCTTCCGGGATGCGGGCTTCGATAACTTCGGACCATCTTACGAAGACTGGAGAGACGCCGAAACGCTGCTTGTTTGCGGCACCGACCCTTATGAAACCAAGACCATCCTGTTTACGGACTGGATGATGCCTGGCATTCAGAATGGTCAAAAAGCGATCTTCATGGTTCCCCGCAAGACCGGTGGTATCGCCTACGCCGAAAAGAACGGCGGCATGTGGCTCGACATTCAGCCGGGCACAGACCTGCTGGTGGTCAACGCCATCGCCCGCGTCATCGTGGAAAATGGCTGGGAAGACAGCGACTGGATCCAGAAATGGGTCAACAACAAATGGGAAAGCTCGTCTGGTTTCGGTCAGGGCACCCGCAACACGCCGTGGCAGTGGCGCACCACTTGGGGCAAGTTCCAGACCGCCGGTTTTGAAGACTGGAAAGAATGGCTCCTGTCCCAGGACGAGTTCGCTCCGGAAACGGCTGCCGAAATCGCCCAGATCGACGTTGAGAAGATCTACACCGCTGCAGAATGGATGGCGAAACCGAAGGAAGACGGATCACGTCCGAAGACATCGGTCATGATCGAAAAGGGCTTCTACTGGTCGAACAACACCGGTAACACCCAGGCCATCTCCGCTCTCGGCATCATCGTCGGGGCCGGTGGACGTCCCGGGCAAGTGATTGGCCGGGCTGGTGGTCACCAGCGTGGTGGTCTACGTGGCGGCAAATACCCACGTAACAAATCGCCTGAAAAACTGCCTGGCCGCCGCCGCCGTGCGATGGATACGGACCGGTATCTGATGTCCGGCCACACGCGCTTTGCGCACGTGATCGGCAACACCTGGATACAGTCCATGTGCGGATCGCAGTCTCTTGCGGCGAAGTTCAACGAGCTGACTGTGCAAAATCCGCATCAGATCCGTTCGTTCGACAAGCAGGAGATCATCGACACGTTGAAGCGGCGCGTTGACAGTGGTGGCATGGTCGTCGTCAACCAGGATATCTATCTGGTGGATCCGATCGGCGCACGCTATGCCGACATCGTTTTCCCGGCTGCCGGTTGGGGTGAAGATACCTTCACCCGCGCTAATGGCGAGCGTCGTATTCGGCTCTATCCGAAGTTCTACGATGCACCGGGTGAAGCCAAGCCGGATTGGTGGATCATTGCCAAACTGGCAACCGCGATGGGTTACAAAGGCTTTGATTGGAAGAACTCCAACGAAGTGCTTGAAGAAGGTGCCCGTTTCTCACGAGGAAGCCGCAAGGATTTCTTCAACGTCAAGGTTGTCGCACAACGTGAAGGCAAAACCCTGCACGAGAAACTGGCGGAGTTTGGCACCAACGGCATCCAGGGGCCGGTCCTTCTGCAGGACGACGGCACGCTGGTCGGTACCAAGCGTCTGCATGACACTGAACGCAAGTTGCCAGCCGACGGACCGTCCGGAGCAAACCGCCTCGGCAAGAAACTGACCCATTTCAACTCGCAGACCGGCAAATGCAACATCCAGAAGTCACCTTGGAGCCTGTTCTCCGACTACTGGGCATGGCTGAAGCCGAAAGACGATGAGTTGTGGGTCACGTCTGGTCGTATCAACGAGCGCTGGCAGTCCGGTTACGACGATCGCCGTCGTCCGTACATCGTTCAACGCTGGCCCGAAAACTGGGTGGAAATCCATCCCGATGACGCGGCGGCCAGAGGCATCGAGAACGGCGATTATGTCATGCTCTATTCTGACCGGATTCCGGTTCAGAAAGACACGATCATCGGTGTGGAAGGCGATGACTTCCAGTTCGAAAAACTGATGGAGCATGGTCACATCGAGTTGACGGAAGCTGCGATCACAGCTGTCGCCATCGTGACACCAGCCGTGAAGAAGGGGCTCCTTTACATGGACTTCCTGCACACGGCTCAACCAGCCAACGCCTTGTCCGGGCGTGTGGTCGACTGGATCAGCGGTAACTACAACTACAAGATGGGCGTCGGCCGGATCCGTAAGATCGGCACATCGCCCTACAAAACAAGCTACCGTTCAATGTCCTTCGCACGCCGTGACATCGCCTAAGGGTGTTGCGAGAGACTGATCAAGATCAAGGCGGGGACGAGAGTTCCCGCCTTATTGTTTTTCCAAGCATTTTAACGACAAAGGTTCTTCTGAAATGGCCCAGCCTAAACCTTCGATTCCCTTGAAGCCTGAGGCGTTGGCACTTGGTAGCGATCTTGAAAACACCATGCTTCAAATCGTGCAATCAGGTTCGCCCGCAGAGCAGTGTCTGGCCATAAAGGCAGCTGGTCAGTGGGGGCTCCCGTCAGCGCGCAATGTGCTGCTGGAGGCAACTCGGAATGACGACCCCGATGTGCGGGTCGACGCGCTGCAAACGCTGGTAAAGCTTGGTGAGAAGGGATTGGGAGAGACCTTCCTCTGGAGCCTTCGGAACGATCCCGTAAGCGAATCCAAGATTGCGGCACTGAGCGGACTTCAAGCGGAAGACCGCGAGCTTGCGGCACCGCTTTTGCGCAAGCTATCGGTTGAAAGTTTCGACGACGAAATTGCCTGGGAAGATGAAAACGCCGACTGGGATGACTGGCTCGACGTTCAAAAGGAAGCGATCCGGACGATCGGCCGCCTGGGGATCGAGGAAGCACTCGATGATCTGATGACGGCGGCAAAGGATGAATTTGGCCAAGAGCTCTGGCGCGAGGTCTTTGAGGCTTATGCCGGTCTTGGTCGCCCCGGGTTCCTCGCGCTTCTCGATGCCGGGCAGAGCGCGTCGGAACGTCAGCGCTCCCGGGCTGCCCGTGCCCTTGGCGCCTCCTCTGACCCCCATGCCTTGAAGGCCTTGGATGGATTGTGTCAGGACAAGAGTGTCGATGTGCGTTTGGCCGCGCTCGAAACCATGTTGGAGCGCGGAGCCCCCTTGTCTGACGCTCAGTTGATCGAAGACCCGTCTCCGCTCATTCGATCCATGACAGCGGCAAAGTCGCCCACAATATCGGTCGATGACCTGGTCAATCTGGTTGTGCATGATGACGACAGAACCGTCAGGCTGGCCGCGATCCGTCGTCTGAACGAATGCAACTTGAAATCAACCCAACTTGGCAAACTTGTCGATCTCACCGGTGCGAAACTGCGCGGTGAAAGAGAAGACTTTGTATCCGCCCTGGTTGACGTTCTGGGCCGCAGCAAAAGCGAAGAGGCGTTTCAAGCACTTCAGGAAATCAAGACGCATAACCCAAAACCGGAAATCCAACGATCTGTATTGTCGGCGCTCGCTTATTTCCAAAAGCCTGAGGTCCTTGAGTATCTGGCTGAAGGGATAACTTCAAAGAGCCAAATGGTGCGACTTTCCGCGCTTGCGTCAGTGTCGGCCTTGTCCGATGGCGACGGCGAGGTTGCCGACAACGCTGCCGCTATTCTGCTTCTGGCTGCGCAAGGCGATCTGGTGTCTGAGGAAATGGACACCGAGAATGAAGAAAAGCAAGGTGGAGAAGAGGAGCAGAAGCAGTTTGGCGCGCGTGCACGCGATGATGACGGCGGTACGAAAAACCGTATCGTGTTGGACCGGGATGGAAACATTATTCCTCAGGACGAGACGGATGAGCCGGTCAAACTGAGCGACTATCGCAAACCGGAACCCAAGAATGATGACACTGAAGACGCCGACCAAATCCAAGCGCAAAGTGTTGTCCTTGATAGGGGTGAAGGCGAACAATCTGAGGAGACGGCTGAAATTGTCGCGTTCCCTCAAAGCACGCTGGCAGCAATCCTGCAAGGTGATGTCGAACAAGCTGAATTTGCGGAAGAGAAGATCGACTTGTCCGACGAGGACCTGAAGTTTCTGGAACTCGCGCAATCCACATTGAAAAAGAAGCGTGTTCGGCCCGACGTTGCATCAAATACGGCCCAGGAAATCCGTAGAATTGCCGTCAGGCTGATTGGCGAGCAAAAACTGACCGTATTCACACCGGTCTTGCTGGCGGCGATGGAGTCCCGGGACGACGAATTGCGCGTTGCTGCCTTAACGGCGCTTGCGACACGAAGCGGCAACGGCGTAACCCTGTCTCAGGCGGATTGGTCGCTTCTTGTGAACTTGCCACCAGATAATTATGCACCGTCAAGGGCAGCCTTTCTTGATCTCTTGTCCTTCGCACCAGACGCCGTTGCGGCTCCGCGCTTTGAGGCAGCTCTCAGCGGCAACGACCCGGCCGATCAGGCGGCTGCACTAAATGCTTGCATGACATTGCAGACTCTTCCGACGCAAATTGGTGAATTGCTTCGATCTGATGATCGAACGACACGGCGCGCAGCCCTGAAAGGGATGTGTGCATCTGCCGATGGGGATGCTGCCGATGCTCTGTTCGAGGCTGCATTCAAAGAAAGTGGCGCGCTCTGGTCAGAGCTCTCGGCCGCTGTCGGAAAACGAGGGGTTTGTGATCTGACCACCAGCATCATGACCAAGCTGCAAGACGCTTGCGCAGTCAGTGGAGCAGGCCGTATCATCGCGCTCGAAATTCTTGCTGATCTCGGCAAAACGGCTCGGGCCGAATAAACCTTCGATGCGAAACGCATGCGCCCGCGGACCAAAATGGACCGCGGGCGTTTTGACATGCGAGTCGGACCTATTTGCCGGGTCGGTGAGCCTTCAACACAGATGGATCGGTTTCGATGTAACCTGCACCGATCAGGTCAAGGCAATAGGGGACTGCGGCAAAGACCGCCATCAGACAGACATCGATGCTTCCAGGTGAGCCAGGCAGATTGAGCAGAAAAGTCTTGCCGCGAATTCCGGCTGTTTGCCGGGAAAGGATAGCCGTTGGCACAAAGTCCAGACTACGCCGGCGCATCAACTCACCAAACCCCGGCAGTTCTTTTGTGAAGACAGCCAGTGTTGCTTCCGGAGTAAGGTCCCGTGGAGCCGGACCGGTGCCACCGGTCGTCAGCACCATGTCAAATGCCTTGGCATCGCACAGGTCGATCAATGTGTCGCGAACGCTTTCAAAGCCATCCGGAATGATGATCCTTTCACATTCAAACGGTGTGGTGACGGTCTTTTCCAGCCATGCCTGAATAGCCGGTCCACCCCGATCTTCGTACTCGCCCTTTGAGGCGCGGTCCGACACCACGAGAATGGCAATACGCATCGGCTTATCCCCCAAGGGTCGACATGGAGCGAACGATTCCGCTAACCCCGGTGTCGTTGATTTGAAACGCATGTCCGCGTGGCTTGTCGAAGACCTTTTGTCGAATGAGCTGCGCCACTTTTTCGTTGCCGTTCGATTGACGCAAAGGCTCCCTGAGAGCCAGGCCGCCTTCATGCCCCATACAGGTATAAAGATCGCCGGTGCAGCTCAACCGGATGCGGTTGCAGTCAGCGCAAAAGTCGCAGGACATCGGCGTGATGAACCCCAGCTTGCCGCCGGTCTCCTTTAGCCGAACATATTTTGCGGGACCGCCGGTCGTCTCTGACAAGGGTTCGAGCGTCCATTCCGTTTCAAGTCGTCCGCGCAATTCCGCAAGAGAGAGGAAACTTCGACTGCGACACGCTGCCGC
The DNA here is from genome assembly GCF_026191725.2 of Roseibium porphyridii. Classification (NCBI taxonomy): domain Bacteria; kingdom Pseudomonadati; phylum Pseudomonadota; class Alphaproteobacteria; order Hyphomicrobiales; family Stappiaceae; genus Roseibium; species Roseibium porphyridii. The sequence continues at coordinate 4,583,781 of NZ_CP120863.1, read as the reverse complement.
CCCGCCAAGTGGCATTTCCTCAATGAGGGTGAGATCCATATCCTTTTCATGGGCAAAACGGATCAAGTCATTGAGCTCGGTTTCAAAGACGCCTTTTTGGGCGACGGCATTCAGTTTGACTTTCAGGCCGGCCCGTTTTGCGGCCTCCAATCCTGCGAAGACGCGCTCGATTTTGCCCCAGCGCGTGATGGTTCTGTATCTATCGGCATTTAGCGTGTCGAGCGAGACGTTGACCCGGCGCACACCACAATCCACAAGCTCACCGGCGTAAGCTGCCAATAGTGATCCGTTCGTGGTCAGGGTGACTTCATCAAGTTCCCCTGTTTCCAGATGTCGGGACAGGTTCTTAAAAAGGCTGGTCACATTCTTGCGGACAAGCGGTTCTCCTCCGGTCAGTCTGATTTTGCGCACGCCATGACCGATGAAGATCGTCGCAAGCCGATAAAGCTCTTCAAGCGACAACAGATCCTTGCGTGGAAGGAAAGTCATGTTCTCTGCCATGCAATAGGTGCATCGCAGGTCACATCGGTCGGTTACAGACAGGCGCAGATACGTCGCGGTCCGACCGAACTGATCGTTCAGCGTACCGCATGCAGGATCAAGACTAACCATTGGCCGCCACCGCCGCCGGTTTGCCGGAAACAGTCAGGCACCAGGCCACGGTTGCATCCAGGTCAGCTGGAAGATCGACAGCCAATTCGCCGGCAAAATTACGCCAGGCCTCCAGGTACGGCTCTCGAACCACGGTCAGAACCGGAATGGAGAGCTCCATGGCCTTGCCGATCAACTGTCGAAAGCCCTGGCCATCCTGTTCGCCTTTTCCGAATCGATTCAGGACAAGGAGGTCGGGTCTCAGGTCGATTTCAGTCTGCAATCGAGCCGTTATATCGGCGAGACTGCGCGGATCGAGCCGGCAGCCCTGCGATCCTCGCCCCAGCGCCTGCGATATTTCGATCGTCTCGCCACTCGATATGAGTTCAAGCCCCATATCGGCGCAGCAGGTATCACCATATTCGGCGCGGCGTTGTACGACCCCGGATACACAAAGCCCCTCGGCCTGAAGCAGTTTGACAAGCGTTTCCAGGAGGCGATCTACGTTTTCGCCTCGGTTGGATCTGATTGCTCCGCAGAGCGGTGTGTCTTCAACCATCTGAATTGTCCAATGAGACTGTCAGCCCGTTGTCAAAAGCTGACGGATTGCGCTCAAGTTCAATTCAAGTTGTGAGCCGCTTCCAGCTGTGTTGCCATGACCTTAGTCAAAGTTGAGAAATGCTCTAGTGGCTGATCATCCAAGGCCTTTTTGAAGGAAACGTCTTGCTGCCGTCTGCCTTGTAAACAGCACTTGAACGAAAGCTGTTTTTGGAACTCGAACAGCAGGAACAACCAGCCGGGTGACGTTTCCTGCGCTCTTTGGCCCCATCTTCTCTATCCGACTTGGTCGAATGAACGGGGCTGTGGCGGGACGTTTCATTTCGTTGATGTGCTGTCCGATCGCTCGTTGAGAGAGTTGACATGTTCGGCGCTTGCAGGAAAGCGCGTGGCGCCTCCTGCTTGCAGACCGGACATTCGATTGGTTCTGAGTGAGCCGACATCGGTCGCAGCGCCGTTATCGGCCCACATTGTGCACAAAGGTAGTCATAAACCGGCATAGCATTCTCCTCAAAGGTCTAGAGCCAGCGGAATATCAACGGACCCGTCAATGAACTTCATTGGCCCTTCCGAGCCTGGCATCATGTCGAAGTCGAAAATGTCGGTTGGCAGCCACAATGTGGCGCAGGCATTTGGTATGTCGACTACGCCGGATATGTGCCCCTGAACGGGTGCTGTACCCAGAATGGCGTAGGCCTGAGCGCCCGAATATCCAAATTTCTTCATATATTCTATGGCGTTGAGGCAGGCCATCCGGTAGGCGATATGAACATCCAGATAGTGCTGGGTTCCTGCTTCATCGACTGAAATGCCTTCGAAGATCAGGTAGTCGTCGTAGCTTGGAGTGATCGGTGAAGGCTTGAAAATCGGGTTTTTGACACCATATTTCGCTACACCGCCCTTGATCAGGTTGACGCGGATATGCAGCCAACCGGCCATCTCGATCGCGCCGCAGAAAGTGATCTCGCCATCACCTTGGCTGAAATGCAGATCGCCCATGGAAAGGCCTGCACCGTCGACATAAACCGGGAAATAGATTTTTGAACCACGTGACAGATCTTTGATGTCGCAATTGCCACCATGCTCGCGCGGCGGCACGGTGCGCGCGCCTTCTGCGGCAGCCTTTTCCTTTGCTTCGCCTTTCAACTGGCCCATGTGAGCTGACTGAGTGTTGGGAAGCGCTGCCAACGGCGGAACACGGTCGGGCTCCGTTTCGAATAGGGCCTTCTCACGTGAATTCCACATATCCAGCATTGAGCGGTCAGGCAGACAGCCGATCAGTCCGGGATGAATAAGCCCAGCATAACTGACGCCCGGCACGTGCCTGGAGCGCGTGAACATACCTTCAATGTCCCAGATCGATTTTTGTGCCTCCGGGAAGTGTTCCGTCAGGAAGCCGCCGCCGTTTTGCTTTGAGAAGAAGCCATTAAACCCCCAGAGCATTTCTTCTTTGGCGCCGATATCGAGAATATCGACGACGAGGAGGTCTCCCGGTTCTGCACCTTTGACGCCGATAGGGCCGGAAAGGTAGTGGACCTGTTCAAGTTCGACATCCCTGACATCGGCTGCATCATCGTCATTCTTGATTTGCCCACCAGTCCAGTCGTAGGTCTCGATCCTGAAATCGTCACCCGGTTCAACCCAGACCGCCATGGGGATGTCCGGGTGCCAGCGATTGTGTATTTTCTCGTTTGTATGCGGAGACTCACTCAAATCTACCGAAATCAGCGTATCAGCCATGGGGTTCTCCTCTTGGAAGTGCGCATGCGTTGGCGCGGTTGGAAACGGAGTTAGACGGAAAGGAATGCTGCGACCTTGTCTTCATCGACACTGTCACGGGGTTCATCGTGGACGAGCCGGCCATTCTCCAGAACGAGCACGCGGTCGGCGACGTCCAATGCAAAGGAGAGCACCTGTTCGGAGACAACGATGGACAGGCCGCGCTCATCGCGGATGCGCCTCAACACCCTTGCCATTTCCCGGATAATGGAAGGCTGAATACCTTCGGTCGGCTCGTCCAGCAGAAGCACTTTGGGATTTGTTGCAAGTGCCCGGGCGATAGCCAATTGTTGCTGTTGACCGCCGGAAAGGTTACCTCCGCGGCGTCCGTTCATTTCAAGCAAAACCGGGAACAGCTCGTAGATGTCTCCTGGCACCTTGGATTGGCCGCTGATCGTCAACCCGGTTTCGATGTTCTCCTGCACCGTCATGGTTGGAAAGATCATCCGTCCCTGAGGTACATAGGCGATGCCGCTGGCCACTCTCTCGTAGCTTCTCATCGACGTGATATCGATGCCGTCAACGGCAGCCGCACCATCCTTGGTTGGAACGATACCCATCAGGGATTTCATCAGCGTGGTCTTACCCATGCCGTTCCGTCCCATGATGGCAATGATTTCGCCCGGGGCCACCGTGAAATCGAGCCCATGCAGGACCTCGCTTTGGCCGTAGGCCACGTGGTAATGCGCTACATTCAGCATGTGAGCCTCCTAGTGACCGAGATAGACATCGATGACCTTGGGATCTGCCTGGACCTTGGCCATTGACCCTTCAGACAGGATCTTGCCCTGGTGCAGGACGGTGACGCGGTGGGCGATGTCTTCGACAAACTTCATGTCGTGTTCGACCACCATCACCGAGCGCCCTTTGGTGATTTCATTCAGAAGTTTTGCGGTCTGTTTGCGTTCCGAGACGCTCATGCCGGCAACCGGCTCATCCAGCATCAAGAGCTCCGGGTCCTGAATGAGCAGCATGCCGATTTCCAGCCACTGCTTCTGACCGTGGCTCAAAAGAGCGGCTTGCATGTCCAGAAGAGTGTCCAGGAAGACCATCTCGGCGATTTCTCTGACGCGAGACCTGACTTCCTCGTCGCGCTGAAAGGTGAGAGCGCCAAAGACGGTCCGGCCACGTGGAAAAGAGAGCTCCAGGTTCTCAAAGACCGTAAGATCTTCATAAATGGACGGGTTCTGAAACTTTCTGCCGACACCCTCCCGCACGATCTCGTGCTCTCGCATGGCTGTCAGTTCCTTGTTGCGAAACTTGATCGACCCGTCGGTTGCCTTGGTTCTTCCGCAGATGAGATCCAGAACCGTTGTCTTGCCGGCGCCATTCGGGCCGATGATGACGTGGATTTCGTTCTCGTCGATGTAAAGATTGAGATCGTTGACCGCCTTGAAGCCGTCGAAGGACACGGTCAGGTTCTCGATGGCGAGCAGGAAATCCGTGTTGTTGTTGAGCGTGTTCATGACTGCGTCCTACTCCGCGGGTTTGGCTGTTGTGTCCGCACTGAAAGGTGCCACCGGCGTTGGCTCGTCCGGCTCAGCCTTTCGTCCCTTCGGAACGATGAAGCGGTCCACAAGCGGCGCGAGATAGCTGCGGTAGAGACCTGACAGTCCGTTGGGGAAGACCAGAACCACCGCGATGAACAGAGCTCCGAGGCCGAAGAGCCAGAGTTCGGGAAACGTCTCGGAGAATGTTGTCTTTGCCCAGTTGACGAGCAGCGTTCCGTAGACGGCTCCAAAGATCGACAGGCGCCCACCAACCGCGCAAAAGATGACCATCTCGATGGAAGGGACGATGCCGACGAAAGACGGCGACATGAACCCGACCTGCAGGGTGAACATCGCGCCCCCAATCGCGGACAGGACGGCTGCGAAGCAGAAGACGAAGATCTTGATATTGGAAACGTCGTAGCCGGAGAACCGGACCCTGTCTTCCTGGTCCCTGACTGCAACCAAAAGCCTGCCGAGCTTGCTCTTCAGAACGATTTGGCTGAGCAGCAGGACCGCGATCAGCAGGCCGCCATTGACATAATAGAGGATGTACTTGGCTTCATCGGTCCGTATATCCCAGCCTTTGAGAGTGCGCAGATCCGTGATGCCGTTGACGCCGCCCGTATAGCCCTGTTGACCGATGATGAGGATGGTCAGGATTGCCGCGATCGCCTGGGTAATGATGGCAAAATAGACCCCGCCCACACGGCGCTTGAACATGGCTGTGCCAATGATGAACGCAAACAGAGCCGGAACTGCGATGATCGCGACGATCGTGAAGGTGAGGCTGTTGAATGGTTGCCAGAACCAGGGCAGTGCCGTGATCTGGTTCCAGTCCATGAAATCGGGGATGCCCGGTGTCGACTGGATGGCGGTGGCCTCCGGTGTTGAGGCCTCCAGCTTCAGATACATGGCCATGCAGTACCCACCGAGGCCGAAGAAAACGCCTTGCCCGAGGCTCAGAATTCCACCCTTGCCCCAGCAAAGGACAAGGCCGATTGCGACAAATGCGTAGGTCAGATACTTGCCGAACAGGTTCAGTCTGAAGATATCCATGGCGAGCGGCATGACAACGAACAGCACCGCTGCAATCACCAGGAGGCCGAGCATTTCCTGCCGGGACATGAAGGATTTCAAGCTGGTCATCGTTACCTCCTCAGCGGCGGATTTTCAGGGAGAAAAGACCTTGAGGGCGCAGCATCAAGATGCCGACAACCGTCAACAGGGTGAGCACCTTGGCCATTGAGCCGGACAGGAAGAATTCCATTGTCGATTGCGCCTGACTGATGGCAAAAGATGAGGCAATCGTGCCCAGAAGGCTGGCCGCGCCGCCAAATACGACGATCAGGAACGTGTCGACGATATAGAGCTGACCCGCGGTGGGTCCGGTTGAACCGATCATGGTGAAAGCGCTGCCGGCGATGCCGGCGATGCCGCAGCCAAGAGCAAAGGTGTTCCGGTCGACTTTTTCGGTGTTGATACCGACGGCACCCGCCATCACACGGTTTTGCACCACGGCGCGCGTCTGCATGCCCATGCGGGACCTGAACAGGATGAAATAAACGCCGATCGCGATGAAGAAGGTGAGCACCATCACGAAGATCCCGTTGATCGGGATCTCGATGATGTCTGTCAACGGAACCGATCCGAGAAGCCAGTTCGGAAGGGTGACACCCACCTCTCGAGCACCGAAAATCGACCGGTATGCTTGCTGCAGGATCAGGCTGAGGCCCCATGTCGCCAGCAACGTATCGAGCGGCCGCTTATAGAGGTGTCTGATGAGAGACCATTCAACAAGCGCACCTAGCGACCCGGCGGCGACAAAGGCCAATATCATGGCAAAGAAGAAGTACACACCGAAGAGGGATGGCGCGTAAGCTTCGACAAAATTGGAGCACAGGTACGTCACGTAAGCGCCGAGGATCATGAACTCGCCATGAGCCATGTTGATGACGCCCATCTGGCCGAAAATGATGGCCAGGCCGAGGGCCATCAGGACAAAGACGGAAAACAGGATCAGTCCGGCAAAACCCTGCATGGCAAAGATTGACCCGAGTTCTGTCCAGGTATAGTCGGCGAACATTGCGCACGTCTCCATGCTTTGGGGCGGCGCAAATGCCGGTGCCCCTGCTGTGGGAATGGGTTGGGATGAGGTTGTTGAGGCGGCGCTGCGCAGGCTGCATCCACGCAGCGCCCCGGGTTGGCCCGTCCTTAGAGCGGGCGTTTCCGTCCCTGGGGAACAGGCGTCGGCTTACTGGTAGCCTTCCGGGAACGGATCCGGTTCCATCAGGTCCGCGGTTTCGTAGATCATTTCATACTGACCGTCGGTTTTGGCGAGACCAATTCTGGTCTTGGACCAAAGGTGATGGTTTTCATGCACGCGGACATATCCTTCCGGTGCGGTCGTCAGCTCAATACCAGGTGACGCGAGGCGAACCTTGTCGATATCGAAGCTTCCCGCCTTCTCAACGGCGGCTTTCCAGAGCCACGGGCCAAGATAGGCTGCTTGCGTCACATCGCCGATCACGATGTCGTCGCCCCATCTCTCCTTGAAAGCCTTGACGAATGCCTGGTTGTTTTCATTGTCGAGAGACTGGAAGTATTTCATCGCAGCGTAAGCGCCTTCGATGTTTTCTCCACCGATGCCACGAATTTCATCTTCGGTCACCGAAATGGTCAAAAGCAGAGGCTTCTCTTTTGTCATGTCGATGCCCGCAGCCTTGAGCTGCTTGTAGAAGGCGACATTTGAACCACCGACCACGATTGCGTAGATCACATCAGGCTTCTTCAACTTGATCTTGTTGATCACCGAATTGAACTGGGTGTGGCCGAGCGGATAGTACTCCTCGCCGACAACCTTGTGGCCCAGCTTTTCGATGTGTTTGCGTGCGATCTTGTTGGACGTGCGCGGCCAGATATAGTCCGAACCGAGCAGATAGAAGCTCTTGGCACCCTTTTCCTTGGCGACCCAATCAATGCCGGCAATGATCTGCTGAGTGGCTTCCTGGCCGGTGTAGATCACATTAGGTGACTGCTCCAAACCCTCGTAGAAGGTGGGGTAGTAGAGCATGCCGTTGTACTGTTCAAAGACCGGCAATACGGCCTTGCGGGATGCGGAGGTCCAGCATCCGAACACGGCGGCTACCTTGTCGTTGACCAGAAGTTTTTTCGCCTTTTCCGCAAAGGTTGGCCAATCGGAAGCGCCGTCTTCCTGAATATATTCGATCTTGCGTCCCAGAACGCCGCCCATGGCGTTGATTTGCTCGATTGCCAGCTTTTCTGCCTGTACCGAACCGGTTTCGGAAATTGCCATTGTCCCGGTAACGGAGTGCAGGATCCCGACTTTCACGGTGTCTTCAGTAACGGCAAGACCGGTCGTGTTGACATCTTGTGCGAATGACGGCGTCAAAGCACCGGTCATCGCGAGTGTTGCAGCCGACACTGTTCCGGCAAGAACTGCCCGGCGGGAGAGCCGGTTTTCAATCAGGTTTTTCAGGCGTCGCATCAGGTGACCCCTCCATGTTTGAGGTTGGAGCAGGGCACCACGTGGCGCCACCGCATGGAGGGAAGGCTCGCTTGAATTTGTGCACTGCCGCAATGCGTCAGTTGCTGTGGGTCAATTGACTGATTCCAAACGCAGAGAAATTATGAGATCGTTTTACGTTTGTATGGGTCGAATTGTTTGGGGGTTAATACGTTGAGATTTTTCATCTCTATTGATGATGAGAGAATATCAAGAGTGAATCGTAAATATAGTTTTGAATACAACTTTTAAGGTAAAAGTTATTTTCAAAATTTTTAGGCATGTATTTTGCTTTTGAGAAAGGTGAGGGGAAGATTTGTTGTTTCGTCAGCGCGCTCTGCCGTGAGATTGTGCGAAAGCAGCAGGTCAATTGATTGCATTGCACAAATACTAAGCGTGACTGACCAAAGCAGTTTCGCAAGGCGGGGTATATGGCAGGTCATCAGCGGGTCGTTCGCTTGCGTCGAACTTATAACCAGTGGGTCGCTAACCAGACCCTGGAAGACTACGCCCTGCGCTTTACCGCCAAAAGCGCACGCAGGTGGTCCCCGGTGTGGGTCGCCAATACCGCGCTCGGCGCGATTTCGTTCTTGGCACTGGAGGCGATCGGAGCTGCCATCACCTACAATTACGGCTTCACAAATGCCGTATCGGCCATCCTTTTGGTGGCATTGCTGATTTTCATTACAGGCTTGCCGATCTCCTACTACGCAGTGAAATACGGCGTAGACATCGACTTGCTGACGCGCGGGGCCGGTTTCGGTTACATCGGATCCACGGTTACCTCGCTCATCTATGCGAGTTTCACTTTCATCTTCTTCGCTCTGGAAGCGGCGATAATGGCAACGGCGCTTGAGCTGTTTCTCGGCATTCCGCTCAACATCGGCTATCTCGTCTGTTCGCTCGTTGTCATCCCGATGGTGATATACGGCATTACTTTGATAAGCCGTCTGCAAGTCTATACGCAGCCCGTGTGGATCGCCCTTCAATTGCTGCCATTCGTGTTTCTCGCCTGGCAAGGTGTTGCGCCGATTGAAGACTGGCAGAGTTTTTCAGGGCGCTTCGGGAATGAAGAGGGGCAGTTTGAACTTCTGCTCTTCGGCGCGGCCAGTGCGGTTCTATTTTCCTTGATTGCACAGATTGGGGAGCAGGTTGACTTCCTTCGATTTCTGCCACGTCAAAGGCGGGGACGACGCGGCAGCTGGTGGCTTGCGTTGTTGGCTGCAGGGCCGGGATGGATCGTCGTTGGCGCTATAAAGTTGCTTATGGGCTCGTTCCTGGTCGTCGTTGCCCTGCAAAGTGGATTGGCGCCAGACAAGGCTGTCGAACCGACGCATATGTATCTTGTGGCTTTCAGCAAAGTCACAACGCCGGAAGTGGCCATCGCCCTGACCGGCGTCTTCGTCATCGTGTGTCAGATCAAGATCAACGTCACCAACTCCTACGCGGGCTCAATTGCCTGGTCCAACTTCTTTTCCCGCCTGACACACAGCCACCCTGGACGGGTCGTTTGGCTGGTATTCAACGTGGTAATCGCGTTAACGCTCATGGAGCTGGGTGTCTACAAGGCGCTGGAGCGCACACTCGGCCTTTATTCAATCGTCGCGGTCGCATGGATTGGAGCGATCTTCGCCGATCTGGTGATCAACAAGCCGTTGGGTCTGAGTCCTCCGCATATCGAATTCAAACGGGCACATCTCTACGATATCAATCCAGTCGGGCTCGGGTCGATGACCGTTGCAAGCGTGGCCGCATTTATCGCATATGCGGGCTTTTTCGGTCAGACAGCGCACGCCCTGGCAAGCTACATTGCGCTTTTCACCGCAATTCTCCTCGCTCCTCTCATTGCCTATCTGACAAAGGGCCGGTTTTACATTGCCCGGGAACCTGAAGATGTGGTCTCCGAAACAGGCGTAAAACAACATCGGATCCAGTGCTGTATTTGCGAGCACACGTTTGAACATGAGGACATGACCAATTGTCCGGTCTATGCAGGGCCAATCTGTTCTCTTTGTTGTTCTCTGGACGCGCGTTGTGAGGACGATTGCAAGGAAAATGCTCGGCTGGGTGATCAGATTTCAATGTTTCTGCATGCTTTGTTGCCGGCAAACGCTGCCAGCAGGCTCGGGTCAAGGGTTGGCAAATACCTTGGTGTGATGCTGATTGTCGTGGCGTCACTGGGCGGCATTCTCTCGCTTGTCTTTGTCGAAGCGAAGTCCGTCGACCAGGATGGCGTTGCAAGAGCGCTGACACAGGTCTTCTTTATTCTCCTCGTAATCTCGGGTGTCATGGCCTGGCTCTTTGTGCTTGTTCACGAAAGCCGGAAATTCGCCAATGAGGAGACCCGGCGTCAGACAAGTCTCCTGATGAAGGAAATCAGGGCGCACAAGCGCACGGATGCCAAGCTGGAAAAGGCAAAGGAAGCAGCTGAATCGGCCAATCAGGCAAAGAGCAGGTATGTGGTCGGGATCAGTCACGAGCTGAGGTCACCGCTCAACGCGATTGCCGGTTATGCTCAGCTGATGCGCAAGGATCCGACGATCCCGGCACATCGCCGCGACGCGGTCAAAGTGATCCAGCATTCAGCCGATCACCTCGCAGGACTGATCGAGGGGCTCCTCGACATCTCCAAAATCGAAGCCGGTCATCTGACAATTTATCGCGAGCGGTTCAACCTGCACGATTTCCTCAACCAGATTGTCGATATGTTCCGATTGCAGACCGATGCCAAGGCGCTGACGTTTTCCTTCAAGCCTGCAGACAATCTTCCTCTCTTCGTCTTCGGCGACGAAAAACGACTGCGGCAAGTGCTGATCAACCTGCTTTCCAACGCAATCAAATGGACCGATCGGGGCAGCGTGAGCCTGATCGTCAACTATCACAGCCAGGTTGCAGAGTTTTCGATCGTTGATACCGGCATCGGTATTGCGGAGGAAAACCTTGGTCGGATCTTCAATCCCTTTGAGCGGGTGGAAGAAGAAGGGCAGGCAGGCGTACCAGGAACCGGCCTCGGCCTGACGATCACCAAGCTCTTGAGCGAAATCATGGGTGGTGACATTCAGGTTGAAAGCGAAGTTGGCAACGGCAGCACATTCAAGGTTCGCATGTTGTTGAGCGCAGCCGACGCACCGGCCAAGGTGGCAAGGGCCGAAATGCGGATCAATGGCTACGAAGGTCCGGTCCAGACGGTCATGGTGGTCGATGACGATGCCGCACAAAGAGCTCTCATCGAGGATTTTCTGAGCCCGCTCGGCTTCAAGGTATTGTCCGCTCCAGGCGGCCAGGCATGTCTGGAAATTGCGGAGGTTGAAAAACCGAACGCATTTCTCCTGGATATCAGCATGCCGGGCATGAACGGCTGGACCCTTGCCAGAACGTTGCGGGAGAGGGGGCATAGCGACGCGGTGATCATCATGATCTCCGCCAATGCGGACGAAAGCGGGCGCGAGCCGCTGCACCGGATCTTCCATGATGACTACCTGGTCAAGCCGGTGCGGCTGCAAGATCTTCAGGAAAAGCTGCAACAGGGACTTAAGATCGTTTGGCGGACCGTTCCGGCAGAGCCCCGCATACAGCCGGGTTTCCCAAAATCGGTCTCAGAGCCGGTTTTCGAGCGGGGCAGATTGCCCTCGGTGGAAAGCCTGGAAATGCTGAAACAATTGAGTGGTCTTGGATATGTGCGCGGCATTCGCGCCAAGCTTGATGACATTGAAGCACACGAACCCCACGCCGTGGAGTTTGTGGTGCATATGCGTCGTCTCATCCGCGAATTCGATCTGACACAATATGACAAGGTACTTGAAAGGCTCGGACATGATCATGAGTGCTCCTAGTCCAAGCGAAACGGTGCTGGTGGTCGACGACGCGCCGGCATCGCTGGGAATGCTGACAGATGCATTGGAAGAGGCCGGCTATACCGTGCTGGTCGCTCAGGACGGGCGCAAGGCGCTCGACATTGCCTCGCGGGTGACGCCAACCGCAATCCTCATGGATGCGATCATGCCGGAACTTGACGGGTTCGAAACAAGCAAACGGATCAAACGACTGGAGGCGCTCCGCGATGTTCCGGTCGTGTTCATGACGGGGTTGAGCCAGACGGAACACATTGTCAGGGGGCTGGAATCGGGAGGGGTCGACTACGTTACCAAACCGGTCGACCCGGAAGAGTTGATTGCCAGGCTCCGGGTCCACATCTCCAATGCTCGCAGTTCTCACAGCGCCCATGTGGCTCTGGATGCATCGGGCAGGTTCCTGATCTCCGTAGATCTTTCCGGCGCAATCTGCTGGGCGACACCGCAGGCCATGGTCTTGATCGACGGCGGCAGCCACAATGAGCCGGATTATGTCGGCCAGCTGCCCGCAGAAGCGGTAGAGTGGTTGCGCAGCTATCTCCTCAACGTCGGCAAAGCAGCGAACAATGACAGCAATGTCGTTGCCGACATGGCAGGCCTTTCGCTGCGCTTCAGCTATGCAGGGCAAATAAGTTCGGGCGAGCATCTGTTGAGGGTCGCCGAAATGGTTGACGGCAACCCGACCGACCTCCTGCGCAAATCCTTTGATCTGACCGAGCGCGAAGCAGAAGTGCTCATGTGGATCGCACACGGAAAATCGAACAAGGAAATCGCGGCCATTTTGGAAATGAGCCCCAGGACAGTGAACAAGCACCTGGATCGGATCTTCGGAAAACTGGGCGTCGAAAACCGAACCTCCGCCGCCGTCGTCTCACTCAAGAAAATTCTGGAGCGTTGAAGAAAGCCATCAAGCTGATGCCTAAGCTAGACAAAATGGCGATCAGGCCTGTTTCAGGTGAAAAACACCGCAAAAACAGACTGAGCGTTATATGACGCTTACTCTCCGAGATAGGTCCCAATTCTTCCTTGACGCATGCTGACCGGGTTGCCGTAGACGCATCCTGAGCGGTGAAAATCTAAGGAAATTTCTCCGCCTGCGTCCAGAAGCGGCTGGAATTCGTTGGGAGGAACGGATGAAGAAGCAACTCCTGGCCGCGGTATCAGCGGCTGCATTTCTAACGACAGGTGCCGCCTATGCGGCAGACCCCTTGAAAGTCGGCGTTCTGGCCACCTTGGAAGGAACCTATACGGTTCTCGGAGAAGATGGTGTGCGCGGCCTCAGAACGGCGCTGGCCGTCCGAGGCGAGCAGGCAGGTGGTCGAGATCTAGAACTCATCATCCAGTCGACCGATGCGTCACCGGACAGTGCCGTACGCGGAGCTCGCAAACTGGTCGAGCAGGACAAGGTGGACATTGTCATAGGTCCGCTTTCTGGATCTGAGGGGATCGCGATCCGCGACTACTCGAAGACGCAACCACAGGTGACTTTCCTGAACGGGATTTCCGGAGCACAGGAAACGACTTATGTCACCCCGTCCGACAACTTCTTCCGTTTCAACACAGACGGCGCGCAATGGTCGGCCGGCCTCGGCGACTATGTGTTCAATGACAAGGGATGGGAAACGGTCGCCACGATCGGTGAAGACTATTCCTTCATCTACACACAGGTCTTCGGATTTGCACTTGAATACTGTCAGGCCGGTGGCGAAATCACCGATCGCTTCTGGGTGCCGCTTGGAACCAAGGACTTCGGATCGATCATTGCCTCGCTTCCCGATGATGTGGATGCAATCTATCTCGGTCTGGGTGGGGGCGATGCCGTCAACTTCCTGAACCAGTATCAGCAGGCTGGCGGCGACGCCAATCTGATCGGCGGATCCATCATGGTGGACGGCACAGTGCTGAACTCCAAGGGTGACGCCAAAAAGGCTCTGATCGGAACGCCGTCTTCAGGACCTCAGGCAGACACCTGGGACGATGAAGGCTGGCAGGCTTATGTGAAAGCCTATCAGGATGCGTTCCCGCCCGACAAACGCTTCCCGAGCCCGTCTCTGCTGGCAACCGGCTATTACAACGCCACGACAGCGGCCATGACTTGCCTTGATGAGGTTGGTGGTGATCTGTCCGATGGGCATGCCGCGTTCCGTGCCTGCCTGAGCAATCTTGAACTGGATGCTCCGAACGGCAAGATCAAGCTTGATGGAAACCGTCAGGCCATCGGTGCCAATTTCGTGTCGGAAGTAACCGAACTCGATGATGGATCACTGGTCACGAAACTGGTGAAAATCAAGGACAATGTCCCTCAGACACTCGGCATCGATCCCGAGGTCTTTGCAAAGATCGGCCTCCCGAGCCGCGACGTGCCTGAGTGTAAGACTTCTTACTGACGGCGACTGCACCGGGCAGAAGTTTCTGCCCGGTGCCGATTTATCTTTTCGCGCTCCAGTGCAGCGTATCCTCGAGATCAGGCCATGACGCTCATCACATACGTCACGCGAGTTCATTTCGCCGACGGCGTTTTGGAAGAAGCGCTTTGGTCCGAAATTGAAGTCAATCGCAAAAAGCGTCCCCTGATCATCACGGACGAACCGCATCTGAACAGCGAGCTTTTTGAGCGCTTGCTGGCCGGTTTGCCAGTGCGCACTTCCCTTGAAGTTTTTAGCGATATTCCCGACATTCCGAACGAAACAGCGGCCAAGGAAATTGCGACGGTGTTCCGCCAGACTGAGCGCGACCTGTTGATCGCATTTGGCCGCAATACGGCGATTGACCTGGCCAAGATTGCAAGAATTTCAATCGCCCATGCCGAGCCTCTGGAAACCTTTTCCTATGCCAGCGGCGGATCGAGGCGGATCGGCACAAACCTGCCTGATCTTTATGCGGTGCCGAGCATTCAAGGGTTTGGTGCAGCCGTGAGCGCACATGCACCGGTTATACTGACAAGCGGCGAACGAACCCGCCTGATGTGCAAGAAACTGGTGCCGACCATGACGATCTGCGATCCGACGCTGACCTTGGGTGCAGGTCGGATTGAGAGTGCCAGTGCCGGGGCTGATGCCATGGGCCGGTGCATTGAGGCTTATCTCTCTCCCGGGTTCAACCCGCCCGCTGACGGCATAGCTCTCGACGGCCTCGGCCGTGTTGTCAGCAACCTTCATAAGGTTCTGGACGAGGACACTGTTCAGGCCCGCAGAGAATTGATGGCTGCCAGTCTGAATGGCGCGTTGGCACTTCAAAAAGGCCTCGGGACGATCCATGCGATTGGATGCGCCCTGGAAACGGTGGCCGGCAGACGACTGGATCCCGGTGCTCTCAGCAGGTTGCTTCTGCCGGCGGTTCTGCAGTTCAACGCAGATGCCGCACAGGAAAAATACATCACGCTGAGGCAGGTTCTCAAATCGGGAGAAGATAGGTCGCCTGCACGCTGCGTTGCTGATTTTCTTTATACGCTGCCACTGCCGGAAAGCCTTGCCGAGATGGGCATCAACGAGGAAGAAATCAGGATTGCGGCCGATCTTGCCGCATCGGACCTGGCAGCGGTTCAAAGCCCGAGAGCGCTCAGCAGCCCGAGCCTGTTTTCGATCATGAAGTCGGCTCTATCGAATGAAATTCAGGTGAATTGATGAAGCCTCTCTTGATTGACGGCGCTTGGGTCACGACAGCGCATGCGGAGGAAAACCGCAATCCGTCAAATACGAATGACGTGATCGATCTTTATGCCCATGCGGGCAGGGCCGAGACGCAGGCCGCGATAGAGGCGGCAGCCCGCGCCGTTCCGGCCTGGGCGTCCACCACCCCGCAATTCAGGTTCGACATCCTGAACCGTGTGGCAGACCAAGTGATCGGACGGAAAACTGAAATCGGGACGCTTCTGTCGCGTGAGGAAGGCAAGACACTGCGCGAAGGGATTGCGGAAACCGAACGGGCTGCCAATATCTTTCGTTTTTTCGCCGGCGAATGCCTTCGGCAAGCCGGCGAACTTCTTCCGTCCGTCCGCCCCGGTGTGTCGGTTGAAGTCACGCGTGAGCCACTTGGTGTTATCGGGATCATCACGCCCTGGAATTTCCCGATGGCGATACCATCCTGGAAGATTGCCCCGGCTCTTTGTTATGGCAACACCGTGGTTTTCAAGCCAGCTGAACTTGTCCCAGGATGTGCATGGGTGCTGGCTGACATCCTTCAAAGTGCTGGAGTTCCAAAGGGTGTTTTCAACCTGGTCACCGGGCAGGGATCAGTTGTTGGAAATACGATCCTCGAAGCTGAAAATGTTGAAGCCGTCACCTTTACCGGTTCTCAGGGCGTGGGCTCTCACGTCGCGCAGGCTTGCATCAGGCATATGCGCAAGCTGCAGTTGGAAATGGGGGGGAAAAACCCCCTTGTCGTGCTTGACGATGCCGATCTGGATCTGGCGGTCGACTGTGCTGTCGATGGAGCCTTCTATTCAACGGGTCAAAGATGCACGGCCTCTTCCCGGCTCATCGTGACGGAGGGCATCTATGGAAGGTTCATCGAAAAGCTGACCGAAAGATGCCGGGCACTAAAAGTTGGCGATGCATTGGACGCTGAAACCGATATCGGGCCGGTGGCCAGCGCTGCGCAACTGGAAACGGACCTCAAATACATCGAGATCGCGCGCGCTCAAGGAGGCAACCTGCGTGCTGGAGGCGATCTCGTCAAAGGTTCGAACGAGGGCTATTTTCTGCGGCCCGCGCTTTTTACCGATACCACCAATGACATGCGCATCAATCGTGAAGAGGTGTTCGGGCCGGTTGCTTCCGTTATCCGCGTTCGCGATTTTGAAGAAGCGTTGGCTACAGCCAACGATACAGAGTTCGGACTTTGCTCGGGCATAATGACAACGAGCCTCAGATATGCATCCCAATTCAGGAAAGAATCCCGTGCCGGGGTCGTGATGGTCAATCTGCCGACAGCAGGTGTGGACTACCATGTTCCCTTTGGCGGAAGGAAGTCATCGAGCTATGGCCCGAGGGAACAGGGACGTTATGCAGCTGAATTTTTCAGTACAGTAAAAACAAGTTACATCCGAGCCTGATCGCTGCATTGCAGCATTATTTGTAGTCTTTTTCCATAACTCTAAGTCTCTTTGTGAGTCATTTCGTATTGCCAATATCGATTTTTACGGAGGATACTTAAAAGAAAACGTTTACATCGATAAACGTGCAAGTCATCGGGAGGAATGATGATGAGCGAGGCGATCTCCGTTCACCACGGTGAGTTCGGTCGGGCAGCGCTTTATAAGCTGGACAAGCCGATCGTGACGCACGCACATCGAGAAGGTCATTTGATCTTCTATTTGAGCGGTGCCGAAGCAAAGGTCAGCGTATCGGGAAAGTGGGTGCCGGCCGACAAACACACAGGCGTGGCCGTCAGTCCCTGGGAACAGCACAGCTTCCATTTGAAAAATGCATCGACTGCAGAAGCATGTCTGTGCCTCGTGCTCTACATCAAACCAATCTGGTTTCTGGAAAACAGCCAGTCTGCGGAGTTCGCGCTGAACTTCGGAAGATCTCATGTCTCCATGACGCCGGATGTCATGAATTGGGTGAAGCGGCTGACGTCGCTGCTGCTGGATGGCGGCAATGATCATCTGTTTGATGGATATCTCTACCGCACAACGCTTCAGTGTTTCGAGCAATCCTGGCGCAATGCCGATCGCAGTTCGGTGCTGGAAGACAGCAAGCGGCGTTTTACCGATTATCGCGTCCGTCGTTCTCTGCGTCTCATGCAGGAAAACTACACTGAAGAAGTTGAGGTGGAGTGGCTTGCCCGTGAAGTCGGACTGTCGCGTCCGCATTTCTTCAAGCTTTTCAAGAAGCAAATGGGCATCACACCCAATCTCTATTTGAACACGCTAAGGGCGGAGCAGGCGATTTCGGATCTGATGACGACCGACAAGTCGGTCACAGAAATCAGTTACGATCTCGGCTTTTCCTCGCAGGCAAGCTTCACGCGGTTCTTCTCTTCCAATGTCGGCATTCCGCCAAGCGACTATCGCAGGGTTGCTCATGTCGAATAGCGCCTGAGCGCCAATCTGCATCGGCATCAATAATGCCGATGTTGGGCCATCCGAGAAGACTATCGGGTACGCCGAATTCCGAAACTAAGCCGTAGCCTTTCTTCAAGAGCGGAAGACTTTGTCGTCAACAGCGCTTTGGGAGGGTGTCGCATTATGCGGCAATTCGAATACAGCACCGGGACCTATCTCTTGTGCGAGGTCCGCACATGAGGGCCTTCGCATCACGGCATCCTGGATGGACGATTGTCATCCTGCTGGCGGTCGCAGTCCTGATCTGGCTGATTTTTGCGATCTGGCCGAAGGGGCTGGTCGATGTGATCGGCCGCAAGAAAGTGTTTCTCAACGCCTTGTTCAACGGCATCACGCTCGGTGGACTGTATTTTCTGGTCGCCAGCGGGTTCACGCTCATTTTCGGCCTCATGCGCAACGTCAATCTCGCGCATGGATCCCTTTACCTGCTCGGCGGATATATCGGCTACTTCGTTGCGTCTTCCACAGGGTACTGGGTGCTGGCCTTTCCTGTCGCGTTTGTGCTCGTGGCGGCCGTCGGTGTCCTCATGCAGATTTTCATCTTCCGCCGCATGGAAGGACAAGATCTCAGGCAGACACTCGTCACCATCGGAATTTCGATCGTCATGGCAGATCTCATGCTTTGGGGCGTGGGTGGAGATTTTTACAACATCACGCCACCAAGCTGGTTGAGCGGTCCGATGGAAACGCTTCTGGTGACAGGTGTGAAACGCTCTTCCGGCGATCTCATTTACCTCAAGTACCCCGTTGTGCGTGTGGTCATCTTCCTGGCCTCCGTCGTCATTGGAATTGCCATGTGGCTGATCTTGAACCGGACGCAGATCGGAATGATGATCCGTGCCGGCGTCGATGACCGGGACATGCTGTCGGCAACAGGTGCACGCATTCAACTTGTCTTTGTCGGTGTCTTCGCCTTTGGCGCTGGTCTTGCGGGCATCGCAGGTGTTGTCGGCGGCACGTTTCAATCCGTGGCACCGGGCGAAGACATTCGCTTTCTGCTGGCCTCGCTTGTGGTCGTGATTGTCGGCGGTATGGGGTCGATCACCGGTGCCGCGCTCGGCGCATTGCTGATCGGTCTGGCCGAGCAGTTCGGCTCTGTCTATTTCCCGACTTATGCGGTTGTTCTGACATTTCTGATCATGGTGCTGGTGCTTGCTTTCCGCCCGCAGGGCCTCATGGGGAGGTCTTGATCGATGGCGCTGGCGGAAACCAATTCCACATCCAGAACACATAATGCACAGGACAGGGTCTGGTTTGAGCGGATTCCGGCAAGCTATTGGGTTGTCGGCATCGTCCTCTTGATCATGCCTGCTTTTGCAAGCGACTTCGCACTTTATCAGGTCTTCGGCTGGACCTTCATCCTTGGCATGATTTCGCTCAGCCTGATGTTCCTGGGTGGTTATGGCGGCATGGTTAGTCTGGTTCAGATGTCCATTGCCGGCCTTGCCGGATACATGGTGGCTATTTTCGGTGACAGTGCGATCACCGATATCAGTATGGGTTGGCCCTGGTATGTCGCGATCCCGTTGGCGCTGATCGTGGCCATGCTTTTCGGCACGATTGTTGGCTCTCTCGCAGTGCGGACCGAGGGCATCTATACCATCATGATTACGCTCGCAGTGGCTGCGGCGTTCTTCTATTTCACGCGCCAGAATTACGTCGTGTTCAACGGGTTTTCCGGCTTCAACGGCGTTTTGCCGCCCGATCTCTTCGGTGTCGACTGGCGACAAAGCAAACCGTTCTACTACTTGACCTTGTTCTGGGCAGCCGTTGCCTATTTTTCGGTGCTTTATATCTCCCGGGCTCCATTCGGGCTCGCACTCCAAGGGGTGCGCGACAATCCCCGACGGATGGCGGCGTTGGGGTACAGCGTCAACGCACACCGGATTGCAGCCTACGCATTTGCTGCACTGATCGCTGGGACGGGAGGCATTCTACTCACCTGGCAGTCCGCGCAGATTTCGCCGGGTACCGCGGGCATCGGACCGGCAATCGATATTCTCGTGATTGCTGTCATAGGCGGTATGAGCCGGCCGATCGGCCCCTTTATCGGAGCGTTCATCTATGTCCTTCTGAAGACATTTGCCATTGATGTCCTGCTGTCAGTTGGTTTGAGCGGAGAACGTTTTCAGCTGCTCATCGGTCTCGGTTTCCTGGCAATTGTCTTCTTTTCGCCGGACGGTCTTCTCGGGCTCTGGGATCGTTGGCAGGACTACCGCAAGCGCGACCCGCTCCTTGATCGAGGGGAGGACATGCGTTGACCCTGCTTGATCGTGCCAGTTCCTCAGTTTCCGATCGCTTGAGCGCAACCGGGACAGCCAATGCGCTGGAACTTCGCAACGTCAGCAAGATGTTTGGCGCGCTGGCAGCGCTCTCAGATATCGACATGACGGTCAAGCCCGGTGAGAGGCGTGCGGTGCTTGGGTCCAACGGTGCCGGCAAGACAACGCTGTTCAATTGCATCACGGGCGACTTCGCCCCGACCACGGGATCTATCCGGTTTTTCGGCGAGGAAGTCGCAGCGTTTCCGGCTCAGGAACGCATTCGGCGTGGTTTGCGCAGAACCTATCAGATATCCCTGCTGTTCACCGGCTTGAGCGTTCTGGACAACGTCTATCTGGCGTGCTGCGGTGTCTCGCGCGGTCGGTTTTCTTTCGTCCGGCCTGGACGGGATGACGCGTTGATGGCCAGCGCGGAAAACCTTGTTCAGGTGGTGCACCTGGATGAGTTGCGCGACACCAAGGTGGCAGACCTTTCCTATGGTCAGCAGCGGCAGCTGGAAATTGCCATGGCGCTGTCCGGCGCACCGCGTTTCATTCTGTTTGATGAACCTGCCGCGGGATTGTCACCCACTGAACGGCGCGAACTGATCGAGATACTCACCGGTCTTCCCAGCCACATGGGGTTCATCATCATCGAGCACGACATGGATGTCGCCCTGCGCGTCGCGGAGTCCGTCACGATGATGCACAACGGACGGATCTTCAAGGAAGGCAAACCGGCTGAAATTGAAGACGACGAAGAGGTGCAGGCTCTCTATCTCGGCGGCGAGGAGGGGCTTGGACATGGCTGACCGCTCCGCACCCGCGCTCGAAATCAGAGACCTGAATGTCTACTACGGTCACTCACATGCCCTACAGGGTGTCGACCTGACACTTGACCACGGTGTGTTGTCCGTCGTTGGACGAAACGGCATGGGCAAGACCACAACCTGCAAGGCGATCATGGGGCTTGTGCCGGTAGCTGCTGGCACAATCAGCCTGGCAGGCCGAAATCTTGCGGGATTGGGCCCGGCGGAAATTGCCCGCCTGGGTGTTGGATATGTTCCGCAAGGTCGCCGTTTGTGGCGTTCGCTGACTGTTGACGAACACCTGAAACTGGTGGCTCGCAGAGGAGGCGACTGGACCCCAGAACGCGTTTACTCCGTCTTTCCGAGGTTGGCCGAACGTCGATCAAACGGAGGCGCGCAGCTTTCCGGCGGTGAGCAGCAAATGCTGGCAATCGGGCGGGCACTGCTTCTCAACCCCAAACTCCTCGTGATGGACGAGCCGACCGAAGGTCTGGCGCCTGTTATCGTCAATCAGGTTGCCGAGATGCTTGTGCGGCTCGGGCAGGAAGGCGACATCGACGTTCTGGTGATTGAACAGAACATCGGAGTCGCCTGTGCAGTTGCCGATCAGGTGGCCATTATGGTCAACGGCAAGATCAACCGGATCATGCCGTCAGCTCAACTGGCCGCAGATCGGGACCTTCAGCAGGCGCTTCTTGGTGTTGGCCGTCACGCTCACGACGAGACCCCGGCGCCTGCAAGGGTCTCGGATTCAGCGACAGGAACCCCCAGCGTTCCTTCGGTAGCCAGGATTTATGTTTCCAACCCGAAGATCCCCACACGCTGGTCGAATCCGGTTCCGGTCAGGGTGATTGAAAGTTCGGCGCGAACAAGCACCGCCGCCGCGGTTCCCTCTGCATCTGTGACGCCCCTGTCTGCGCAAAGAGCGAGGGCTGGGGCAACTGTCTATGTGGCAGGAACGCTGGATACCAAGGGTGAAGAGCTTCGCTACATGCGCGATGTCTTGAAAGCAGAAAGCCTGTCCGTTCAGTTGATCGATCTTTCAACGAGCGGCAAGCCTTCGGGCGCGGAAGTACCTCCCCATGCGGTCGCAGCATTTCACCCGCGCGGGGCGAGCGGTGTTTTCACCGGAGATCGTGGTTCTGCAGTCGCTGCGATGACACTTGCATTTGAGCGCTGGATGGAAGCCCAGTCAGGCGTTGCGGGGATCATCTCCGCCGGCGGATCCGGAGGAACGGCTTTGGTCACCCCGGCCATGCGCACGCTGCCGGTTGGCGTTCCCAAGATCATGATTTCAACGGTCGCAAGCGGAAATGTCGAGCAATATGTCGGCCCGTCGGACATCATGATGCTGCATTCGGTTGCCGATGTTCAGGGGCTGAACTCAATCACGCGCGAAGTGCTTGGCAATGGTGCCGGTGCGCTCGCAGGAGCTGTCAGGGCACGCTCGAAACGCAAACCTGTTCTGGATGCCAAGCCTGCTGTCGGCCTGACCATGTTCGGCGTTACGACACCTTGCGTGCAACAGGTCACCGCGGCCTTGGAAAATGACTTCGACTGCCTGGTCTTTCATGCCACAGGCGTGGGCGGCCGCTCCATGGAAAAACTCATGGACAGCGGCATGCTGGCTGCCATTGTCGATCTTACGACAACGGAAATCTGTGACATGGTCGCTGGCGGTGTCTTTGCCGCCAACGAAGACCGTTTCGGCGCTTCGATCCGCGCCGGGCTGCCATACATCGGCTCGTGCGGCGCACTGGACATGGTGAATTTCAATGCGCCAGACACAGTGCCGGAAAGATATCGCGGACGCATTTTCTATGAGCACAATCCGCAAATCACCTTGATGCGAACAACGGTTGAGGAAAACGTCGAGATGGGACGCTGGATTGGCCAGCGCCTCAACGAGATGACAGCGCCTGTGCGGTTTTTCCTGCCTGAAGGCGGTGTGTCCCTGCTTGATGCACCAGGCATGGCCTTCCATGACCCAGCCGCTGACGAAGCACTGTTCAAATCCCTTGAAGACACTGTGCGCCAGACGAGCGAGCGCAGGTTGATCAGGGTACCTCACAACATCAACGACCCCGAATTCGCCGATCTGATCGTCACGGCGTTCCGGGGCTTTCATTCCAGCCGGCGCAGCCGAGCAGCAGGAGACTGAGCATGTTTGATCGCAGGGAACTTGTTTCCAGGTACCGCGGCATGATCGCCAGGGGCGAGCCAATCATCGGCGGTGGCGCGGGCACCGGATTGTCAGCCAAGGGCGAGGAAGCGGGCGGCATTGACCTGATCGTTATCTACAATTCCGGCCGGTACAGGATGGCGGGGCGGGGCAGTCTTGCCGGGCTTATGCCTTATGGCGACGCCAATTCAGTGGTGATGGAAATGGCGGGTGAGGTCCTGCCGGTTGTGCGTAACACACCGGTCCTTGCAGGCGTCTGCGCTTCGGATCCTTTCAGGCTCATGGACCGGTTTCTGGACGAAGTGAAAATGGCAGGTTTCTCTGGCGTTCAGAACTTCCCGACGGTTGGCCTTATCGACGGAAACTTCCGGGCAAATCTGGAAGAAACCGGCATGTCCTATCAGCTTGAAGTGGACATGATCCGGATGGCTCATGAAAAGGACCTTCTGACGACGCCTTATGTCTTTTCAACCAAGGACGCGGCCGCAATGGCTGCTGCGGGAGCCGATATCATCGTCTGTCACCTTGGGCTGACGACTGGCGGCAGCATCGGTGCTGAAACATCCCTGAAACTGACGGACTGTCCGCAGATCGTCGATGAATGGTCCGAAGCAGCTCTTGAGGTCAATCCGGATGCCATTGTTCTTGTCCATGGCGGCCCGGTCGCCATGCCGGACGACGCGGAATTCGTTCTGAAGAATACGCGCAACTGTCACGGGTTTTACGGTGCGTCTTCTATGGAACGCCTGCCGACCGAAATCGCTCTTGTCGAACAAACCAAAAAATTCAAGGAAATCCGCGGCTCTTGAGCTGTGGAGGGAGGATCGAAAATGGCTGGTCAGCTCATCGGACAACTGGTGCTGTGGCTCATTCTCGCGGTCATTGTGGTCTTCATCCTCTACTGGGTGATGCATTGGCTCTATCGGCGTTCGACCAAGGAAGTTGCCTTCGTTCGGACCGGTTTCAGGGGAGAAAAGGTCGTGATCGACGGGGGCGCATTCGTCTGGCCGATCATTCACGACATCACACCGGTCAACATGAATTCGCTTCAGATGGCGCTGACCCGTGAAAAGGAAGACGCCCTGATCACCAAAGACCGTCTGAGGGTCGATGTCGATGCGGAGTTCTATGTGCGTGTCGGTCAGACCAAGACGGCCGTCAGCCTGGCTGCGTCCACATTGGGTCGCCGGACGCTGGAGCCTGAACGCATCCACTCGCTGCTTTCGGGCAAATTCATATCCGCATTGCGCACCGTTGCGTCCGAGATGACCATGGAGGAACTGCATGAGAACCGGCACGTCTATGTCGACAGAGTTCTTGAGGCGGCCCAGGTCGGCCTCGACAAGAACGGCCTGGAGCTGGAAAGCGTTGCTATCACAGACATCGACCAGACCGGCATCGAGTACTTCAACCCATCGAACAGGTTCGACGCTGAAGGCCTGACGACAGTCATCAGGGATATCGAGGACAGAAGAAAACTGCGCAACGACATCGAGCAGGATTCGATGATCCGAATTCGCACCCGAAACCTGGAAGCGGAAAAGCAAGTTCTCGACATCGAACGCGAAAGCGAGAAAGCGCGTCTGGAACAGGAGCGGGAGATTGAGTTCAAGCGTGCGCAGCAGCACACCGATCTGGTGCGCGAGCGGTCCGAGCGTGAAAAAGAAGCCGAGCAGGCTTCACTGTTGAGCCGCGAGGCCATCGAAACGGCACGGATCGAAAACGAAAGGCTCATTTCCGAGGCGCGCATCGCATCGGAACGCGAAGTCAGGCAGAAGGAGATCGAGCGTCAGCGTGTGATCGACGAAGCCGAAATAGTAACCCGCGAGGCCGTCGAAAAAGCAAGGATCGGCCAGGAAAAGAACCTGACCGAAGAGCGGATTCGTACGCAGCAGACAACGGAAGCAGCCGACATTGCGGCAAAGGAAGCCGTTGAAAAGGCGCGTATTGCCCAGGAACGCACCCTGACCGAAGCCCGGATCGCCAAGGACCGTGAAACCGAAGCGTTGGAAATCGAGCGCCGCAAAACAATTGAGGAAACCGATATTGCCGCGCGTGAGCTCGTGGAAAAGGCAAAGATTGCTCAGGAAGAAGCGGTAACGGAAGCGCGCATCGCCTTTGAGCGTGTCACGCGTGAAAAGGAAATCGAACGAAATCTGGCAATTGAGCAGGCGGAAATCGCGTCGCGCGAAGCCGCGGAAAAACTGCGCGTTGCTCAAGAGCAGACTGTCAACGCTTCTAGGATTGAGGCGGATCGCGAAACACGTCGCCTTGAAATCGAGCGGCAAAAGGCCCTCGAAGAAGCCGAGATCGCAAGTCAAAAGGCAACCGAGGCCGCTCGTATCGCACGGGAGAAGTCTCTTTCAGCGGAGCGTATCGCATCTGAACAGGCCACACGAGCACTCCAGATCGAACAGCAGCGTGAAATCGAAATTGCGCAGATTGCTGCTCGCGAAGAAACCAACAAGACGCGGATTGCCCAGGAAGAGCGGATCAGAAATCTCGAAATCGCCTCCAACAAGGCGATAGACGAGGCTGAGATCACGGCCCGTGAAGCCGTCGAGAAGGCACGGATTGCACAGGACAAGCAGCTCTCCTTTGAGCGGATCGCGGCGCAAGAGGCAACGGACGGCCGCGACGTGGAACGTCAGGCAGCGCTGGATGCCGCCAATATTGCCGCCAAGGAGGCGACAGAAGCCAAGCGCATAGCACAGGAAAAAGTCATCGCCGCTGAACGGATCGGGTTCGAGCAGGAAACACGTGCACTTGAAATCGCCCGCAACAAGGCCGTTGAAGAGGCGGAGATTGCAGCACGTGAAGCTGTAGACGCCACACGCATCGCTCAGGAAGCCAAGATCGCCTTGCAGCGTATCGAAAGCGAGGAAGCCACCAGAGAACGGGATGTCGCCAGAGCGAAGGCCGTCGAAGCGGCAGAGATTGCGAAGGCCGAAGCGACCGAGGCAGCACGTATTGCCAAGGAGAAAAAGGTTGCCGCGGAACGCATTGCCTACGAACAGGATCTGAGAGAACGCGAAATCGCGCGCAACCGTGCCGTCGATGTTGCCAATATTTCTGCGCAGGAACTGGTCGAAGCGGCTCGCATTGCGCAGGAAAACAAGGTGCGCACGGCGGAAATCTCCAAAGATGCCGAAGTCAGAAAACGGGAGATCGAACGCACCGAGGCAATCGAGACTGCGGAAGTTGCCTCACGCAGATCCGTCGAACAGCTTCGGATTGCCAAGGAACAGGAAACGACGGCGGAGAAGATCGCCCGCGACGAGAAGATCCGGGCTCTGGAGATCGCCCGCAACCAGGCAATCGACGAAGCCCAGGTTGCCGCAGATCAGGCGATCGAGGCCGCAAGGGTGGCCAAGGAGAAATCCGTCGACGCCGAGCGTATTCTTGCCGAGCAGGAACTCGACGCGAAGAAGCTGGAACGCAAGAAAGTGCTCGAGCAGCTTGAGATCTCGCGCGTTCAGGCATTGCGCGAAGCCGAAATCTCCAGCCAGGAAGAAATCGAGCGGGCTCAGATCGCATCCGAGCGTGGTCTCGATGATGCCAGGATCGGTCATCAGACAGAGCGCAGACGCCTCGAGATCGCGCGTGAGAAGGCCGTCGAAAGTGCCCAGATGGACAAGGCCATCGAGCTCTACAAGAAATCGCTTGATGAAAGCGCAGCCGCTGTAGAGGCCGAGGCCGCCAAGGCTCGGGCAACCGAAGCTGCAGAAAAGGTCAAGACTGCGCAGGAAACCGAAGTCGCGACACGTCGCAAGTCGGTCGATGTGGTTCTTGCGGAAAAGGAAGCAGAAGAAAAGCGTATTGCTGCCGATGCAGAACGGGTTCGCAAGGCTGTGGAGGCCGAGGCCCAAAAACTCATCAACGAGGCCGAAAACGTTCTCACCGATGCAGCGCGACACTCGCTCTTCAAGCGCAAGATGTTGGAGCATGTGGAAGGAATTGTCTCAGCATCCGTGAAGCCGCTTGAGAAAATCAATGACATCAAGATCATGCAGCTGGGCGGGAGCGGAACATCCGGCCTTGGATGGGCGGATGGAAATGGAGCAGGAACCGTCGCCGGCGGTGGTGGTGGCGGAGGTGGAAGTCCCACAGACGAGGTCATCAACTCGGCACTCCGGTATCGGGTGCAAGCGCCGATGGTGGACAGTCTGCTCAGCGACATCGGGATCGATGGGTCCAATCTCGCCAAATCGGATGTGATGAGAACCGCCAACGACATGACCCGAGCCGCCAATGAAATGAAGCGGCTGAAGGCTGATGACAAACCCAAGGGCCAGGGCACCTCCAAGGAGGGCAAATAAATGGCACGGGTTTACACCTCATCCGTGATTGATGCCCCGGCGGCCAAGGTCTGGGAACGTATCCGGGACTTCAACGGATTGCCGAAATGGCATCCGCGGATACGCGAAAGCCGCATTGAAGAAGCGCTGCCGGCCGACAAGATCGGTTGCATCAGGAACTTCAATCTTCAGAACGGCGACAACATTCGCGAACAGCTGCTCGGTCTCTCCGACTACGACCTTTTCTACAGCTATTCGATGCTCGAAGGCCCCATGCCGTTGAGCGACTACATCGCGACCTTGCGCCTGACGCCGGTCACGGAGGGGGACCGGACATTCATTGAATGGTCGGCGGAGTTTTCCTGCGAACCGGACGTGGAAGACGAGTTGGTCACCGGTATCGGCACCAACGTCTTTCAAGGCGGTTTCGAAGCCTTGAAGAGACATTTTGGAGCCTGAGTTGCCGATTTGATCGTCGAATTGGGAGGAAAGACGATGAGTTTCCAGAAAACGTTTTGCGCACTTGGATTGATCTTCGGAACGTCCAGCGCATTGGCACAAGACCTGCCGCCACTCGAAATTCAGCCCAACGCGGAACGTGTGACCTTTGAACATATCGATGCGCTGAACGCCTGCGACTGGAACCGGTTGATGGCGCAATATCCCGAAGAGGTTCTGTTCATTCTTCCAAATGGTGTCTGGATTGAAGGACGGCGCAACATCGGAGACGTTTTTGCCGGGTTTTGCAAATCTCGAGAAGAAGGTGGCTTTAAGGGCGCGACCTTCATCGCGGAAAAGGTCAAAACCGTTGGCGACACAGTGAATGTCTCCTGGCGCGTCGAGGCAGACTATCTGGCTGAGCCCTACAAGGGGGCGGATGCATATGTCACGCGCGATGGGCTGATGTACGTGCAGGTCACGACTTTTGATCCAGCCGACATGAAATTCAAGTGAAAACAGAAAGTTAGCCTCGTGGTCAATGTTGTTCGCAGCACAATAGTGAAGGCACCGATCGAAGCCGTGTGGGACATCCTGCGCGACTTCAACGGCCACGACCGCTGGCATCCGGCAGTGGCGTCCAGCCAGATCGAGCGCGGCGGGAGCTCCGACAGGGTTGGGGCTGTCCGTCGTTTCAAGTTGAAGGACGGTTCAGAACTCAGGGAGCAGCTTCTGACGCTCTCTGATCTGGAACAGACCTTCTCTTACTGCCTTCTGGATACGCCCATCCCGCTTTTCAACTATGTCGCCCATGTCCGTCTGTCACCGGTCACGGACGACGACACCACGCTTTGGGAGTGGCAAAGCCGGTTCGATACCCCGGCGGGTCGCGACAAGGAGCTGGCAGCTCTCGTCGGCGATGAAATCTATGTGGCCGGCTTCAAAGCCGTATCGGACTTTATGGGACTGGAGGCGTAACAAATGGTGACGATTACAACAGTCGAAACGCTCCAGGAAGCAGCAGCAAACGGGGGCCAGGGAACTGCGTTCCTTGGCGGTGGTACCTTGCTCATGCGCGGTGTGAACTACGGCGATCAGGACGTTTCGCACATCGTGCGGCTGCGGCAGCCCCAAAGCCTTGCAGGCGTGTCGCTGGAGGGGGAACGTGTCCGGCTCGGGGCATGCGCGACCATGGCGACAATACTAAGATCCACCGATGTCGCTTTTTTGCACGCTGTGGCCCGTGCCGTTGGCGGGCCGGCGATCCGGAACATGGCGACAGTCGGCGGCAATGTCTATGCCCCGCATCCTTATGGAGATCTTGCGGTTGCGTTGCTGGCATTGGACGCAAAACTGCGCATGTCGGATGGCAGCGAAATGGAGATGGAGCGTCTGCTCGCAACGCGCGACACGGAAACACGTCTGATTGAATCTGTTTCAGCTGTGCGTCCTTCCGGCGATGATTTCCGGTTTTTGAAAGTCACCCGTGTCAAACCGCGAGGGGCGTCAGTGCTCAGCATCGCTGCCTGGTTGCCGAGACGTGCAGGCCGCATTTCCGGCGCACGCATCGCATTTGGCGCGATGGCTCCTACGCCGGTTCGAGCGCCGACTGTGGAGGCCGCGCTCGAGGGCGCCAGTCTCGATCAAAATGGCATAGATCGCGCCCTTCAAAGCGTTGCCAACGACCTGAACCCGCCAGACGACAGTTTGGCCTCCGGTTGGTACCGCAAGGAGGTCGCGCCCGTGCATCTCAAACGTCTTCTTCTCGGGCAGGGAACACGCTGATGTCCAAGACACCCGTACAGTTTTCACTCAATGGCTCCCCGTCAGCGGTTTTTGTCGATGACGCGCAGAACCTTCTTGATGTTCTAAGACGCGGTGTTGGCGACTTGTCGCCGAAATACGGCTGCGGCCAGGGCACCTGTGGGTCTTGCACCGTGCTGATCGATGGTGAGCCGCATTTGAGCTGTCTGACGCTGGCCGAAACCGTTGAAGGCCGCGCGGTGGAAACCACAAATGGCCTGGCGACCGGCCCTCAGCTCCATGCGCTCCAGGAAGCCTTCATGGAAAATTTCGCGGCACAGTGCGGCTATTGCACGCCTGGAATGCTGATGGCTGCCAAGGCCTTGCTTGACCGGACCCCAAGGCCGAGCCGCGAAGAAGTTATCGAAGCCATTTCGGGCAACATCTGCAGATGTACCGGTTATGAACCCATAATCGATGCAATCATGGCCGCGAGCGGTCAACCGACACGGAGGACCGGTTGATGTCTTCCGTGGAGTTTCGCAAAGACCTTTTCAACGATGAACGTGACGACAATCTGCAGGAGATCGGCAAGCCGACACGCAGACAGGATATCCTGGGTCACGTAACGGGCCGCTCGCCTTACTATGACGACCACCTTTTTGATGGCCTCTTGCACATGCGGTGTGTGCGGTCTCCCCACCATCATGCCCGGATCAGGTCTATCGATACCGGCACGGCGGAACGCATGCCCGGCGTTATCAGGGTGGTTCTCGCCCGCGATGTTCCGAACAATCTCAACACCTTGCTGTCGTTGATCAATTTTGGCAAAGACGAAGAGAAACTCATACAGGATACCAAGGTTGCCTATATCGGTGAACCTGTCGCGGCCATCATTGCCGAAACCGACCGTCAGGCCCGTGACGCCTGCGCTGCGGTCAAGGTGGACTATGAGGTTATTCCGCATGTTCTGGATCCGGAAGAGGCGCTTTCACCCGACGCTCCGGTTGTGAACGAGATCTATCCGAACAACACGTTCGACTACCACGACCTCTACGATCATCAGAAGCTCAGGTTCGGAGACGTTGAAAAGGGCTTTGCGGAGGCGGATCATATCGTCGAGGGCGAATATCAGATGTCGCCGATCGAACAGGCTCCGATCGAGACCTGCGGTGCAATTGCAGCGCCCGAAACCAATGACAGATACGTCTGTTATACCTCCACGCAAGCGCTGTTCTTCTCACTCGTGACCACTGCAAAGCTCCTGAATATGGCCTCGTCGCGGCTTCACTTCATCGGCGGTACAGTGGGTGGTGGTTTTGGCGGCAAGGTCGACAGCATTGTGGAACCACTGTCTGTCCTTGGTGCTGTATTGACCGGACGGCCTGTGAAGTTCATGTGGGACCGCACCGAGGAAATGCAGGTCGGAGCCCCGCGCGGCGCGGAGCGCTGGCGGATCAAGGATGGCGTTGCAAGAGATGGCCGCATTTTGGCCCGGGCCTTCACCGGTTTCTTCGATGCCGGCGCTTACACCCGGCTGTCTTCCTACGCGATCATCAAGTGCTCGGCGCATTTGCCCGGGCCGTACACCATCCCCAATGTGGCCTCGAACGTCTTTTGTGTCTTCACCAACCGCACGCCCGCGACCGCAATGCGCGGCTTTGGCATCACGGGTGTCGATTTCGCGATCGAGTGTCACATGGACAAGGTCGCGGAAACGGTCGGCTTGAACCCGATCGAATTGCGGATCCTCAATGCCTATCGTGATGGCGATATGAAGCCGCATCGTAGACTGGCAAAAAACACGGCTCTGATCGAGTGCTGTCAGGTCGCGGCGCAAAAATCCGGATGGAGCATTGGGGCAGATGCCACACGGCAGTCTTCTCTCTTGGGCGGTGGGGGCTCAAGGGCGGAGATCCCGGAAACAGTTACCGACAGTGCAGGACGAATAGGAGAGCGGAGGCGCGCACCAGTCCCGACGGCCCCTGGAGAAGGCGCTGCCAGCAAGGGGCATGTTCGTGCCGGGACACAAGGTATTCCAATCGTTGCTGCTGCACCTCAGGACGAAGACATGGTCATCGATCCGGCTCGCACAGGTTACCGGGGACCGGCTTCCACACCGACAAGCATACCTGATGCTGCCATGACGCAGGATCGTCCTCCTCAGCCTGCGGCAGCTCCACCGCCGGCAAGCCGGCCTGGCCCCGTGGCACCTCCAGGCAGCCCGCAATATCAGCAAGCGACGCCACCCCCTCCTGAAGCGCAGGCAGCTGCTGAGCCTCCTGCTGCGCAACCCCCGGCAGCGCCGCAACCACCGGCACCACAGCCCTACAAACCGGAGAAACCATTTTCACGCGGTGTCAATCGGCCTGGCGTTTCCAGGTTCTTGTCCGGTTCAAGGAGACGCTGATCATGACTGTTCACAAGGGACGTGGCTTTGCCTGCATCAATTACCCGATTGGCATGAACCTGGGTGGCGATCCGAGCCAGGCACTGGTCCATTCGACACCGGACGGAAAGTTCATGGTGTCCTTGTCCTCGATCGACCTCGGACAGGGCATGAAGTCGGTTACGCGACAGATCGCGGCAGAAACGCTCGGGGTTCCGGTGTCGGACGTCTATGTCGACACCGCCGACAGCGACACGGGTCCGCACTGCATGGGCTCCTTCGCATCCCGGGGTACGCACCGGGTCGGAAATGCCGTGATCCGGGCGGCAACGGAAGCTCGAAAGGCGTTGCTGGAAGCTGCCGCTGAAGAGCTGGAAGTCAACGCTTCGGACCTGGGC
The DNA here is from genome assembly GCF_026191725.2 of Roseibium porphyridii. Lineage (NCBI taxonomy): Bacteria > Pseudomonadati > Pseudomonadota > Alphaproteobacteria > Hyphomicrobiales > Stappiaceae > Roseibium > Roseibium porphyridii. The sequence goes on along the minus strand of NZ_CP120863.1, from coordinate 4,551,401 downwards.
ACCGACGGTCAGGGAAACATTCACGTCAAAGGGGCTCCCAGTCGAACCATCACGGTAGCCGATACCGCAATTGCGGCGCAATTCAAGCAAGGGCGGACCTTGTCGGGCAGGGGAATTTTTCTGATCCCGCCCTCAGATGTTGACCCCGATACAGGTGAAATGACGCCGGTGTCGTGTTTTGCCCATGCCGCATTGGTTGTTGATCTGGAAGTGGATGACGAAACCGGCGAGGTAACCGTCAGGGAAATAAACTCGGCCTATGAAGTTGGCCGCGCGCTCAATCCGAGACTTGTCGAACAGCAACTGATCGGTGGGGCGTGGATGGGTGTTTCCCACGCGCTCTATGAAACGACGGAACCCTACTATCCTGATCGCCGCCACGCTCCCGGAGACTTCAATGCCTATTTGATGCCCGGCCCGGGTGAAGTGGTCGATCACAACATTGCTGTCCTGGAACGACCCGCAGAAGACGCTCCTTTTGGCGGCAAGGGCCCCGGTGAAATGTGTGCCAATCCGGTCCTGCCGGCCATTGCCAATGCCGTCTATAACGCTGTTGGCGTTCGTTGCGACACGTTGCCGATCACGCCGGAAAAGGTTCTGCGTGGATTGATCGCCAACGGTGGTGCCCGGCCGCAGGGAGTGCGCTGATCCATGCCCGTGAAGCCGTCCATCGTCGGAATTGACGGTCCAGACCGCCTGAGAGACGCGTTGAATGCCGCCCAGTATATTGCGGGCGACGACCTGTCGACGGCGGCTTACCTGGCTTTAGCCCTTGGCAAACCCTTGCTGCTGGAAGGAGCGCCTGGTGTCGGCAAGACGGAAGCCGCCAAGGCCATTGCCTCGGTGCTGGGCCGCCGCGTCGTGCGTCTGCAGTGTTTTGAAGGCATTGACGCAGCATCTGCTCTTTACGAATGGAATTACACACGCCAGATGCTCGCCATTCGCCAGGCGGGTGATGATTATATCAACATCTATGACGATCAGTTCCTGTTGCAGCGACCCATGCTGGAAGCGCTTCGCTCCCCGGATGATTGTGTTCTTCTGATCGACGAGATCGATCGGTCTGACCAGGAATTCGAAGCTTTTCTTCTGGAATTCCTGTCCGACTTTGCCATCTCCATTCCGGAAACAGGTACGGTGAGGGCACAGCGCCCTCCCGTGGTGGTTCTGACATCCAATCGGACGCGGGATCTGCATGAAGCGCTTCGGCGGCGCTGTGTTTATCACTGGATCGACTATCCGGATATTCATCTGGAGTCGCGGATCGTGATGGCACGGGCCAGCTCAGTCGCCGAAGCAACTGCTGCCGCCGTTTCAGCGGCAGTGGCCAAACTCAGGACAGAGCCGCTTGCCAAACCGCCCGGCGTTGCTGAAACCGTGGAATGGGCCGAGGCCGCAACTCTGCTTCATGATCAGGGGGCGACATGGCCGGAGGCGTTCCGGCGTGCGATCGGCGTCGCGCTCAAGGACCATGACGACCTGGCTTTCCTGGAAGAGCGTTTGGACAGCTTCATGCCGCAGGAGGCCGCATGACGCTTCCCACCGCGACCAGGCCCTTTGTCGAGTTTCCAGCGATCCTTCGGGCGCACGGATTTCCTGTCGCACCGGATCAGACGATGGGTTTCGTTGAAGCCGTGGGTCTGCTGGGGCCGCGAGACATGCGCGATATCAGAAATGCGGCAATTGCCATGCTGTCCGTGCCCAGAGAGCGCCATGTTGAGTTCGATGCTTTGTTCCGGGCCTATTTCCTCGGTCAGGGTCTTGCCACCTCAATTGAAGATGAGGACGAGGAGGACGATCTCGAAGCCTTTGAGCCGACCGGAGCTCAGGTAGATGTTGAAGAGGGTGCCGAGGAAGACGAAGCCGGCGACCTTGCGACCTCCGCAGAGCTCCTGAGCCGCCGGCAATTCGTACCGGCAGACGCGGGCGATGCGCTGAGACATCTCGCGCGGCGTGCGGAAAGGGATCTGCCACGGCGCGTATCCTATGGGCGGAGTTTTTCGCAGCGTGGCGACCGCATCGATATGCGCAAGGCATTGAGACAGGCGTTGCGCCGGGATGGCGAGGTCCTCGATCTGCCGGTGACCCGCAGGAAAACACGACAGCGCCGTATTCTGCTTCTGGTGGATGTCTCCGGTTCTATGACGGACCAGAGCGAAGCGACAATGCGGTTTGCGCACGCGCTGACCCAGGCCGCTGATCGCGTGGAAACATTCACATTCGGGACCCGGCTGACGCGCATCTCGCAGTCCCTGCGTATCAGAAATGCCGATCAGGCTCTTCAAACGGTCGGCGCCAGCGTTGCAGATTTCGATGGCGGTACGCGCATAGGAGACGCGCTTCAGGCGTTTCTTTCAGTTCCACGATTTGCCGGTCAGGCAAGAGGTGCTGCCGTGTTGATCCTGTCAGATGGTCTGGAACGTGGAGACCCTGCAACGCTTGTTGAAGCGGTCCGAAAGCTGTCGCGCCTGTGTTGGCGCCTGGATTGGCTGACACCCCTTGCCGCTGACCCGCAATACGAACCGCGAACCGAAGCATTGTCGGACTGTCTGCCTTATCTCGACAGCCTCGTACCGGGCGACAGGATCGAGGTGCTCTGTTCACATGTTCTCAGCCTATCGAGGTCTTCATGATCGATGCCCATCATCATATCTGGTTGCAGAAGGATCTTCCGTGGCTACTGGGGCCGGAACAACCACGCATTTTCGGCCCATATGAAGCAATCAAACGCGACTATCTTGTCGATGAGTTTCAGACCGACCTGAGCGGAACCGGGATAACCAAGTCGGTATACGTGCAGGCCAATTGGGCGCCCAACTGGTTTGAAGATGAAGTTGCCTGGGTGCAATCGGTTGCCGATGCTTCGGGCTGGCCTCATGGCATCGTGGGTTATGCCGATTTCACGGTCGAGGATGTCCGGCCGCAACTGGACAGGCTGAAGCGCTACCCGCTTATGCGCGGATTGCGACAGCAGCTTCACTGGCACGAAAACTCGCTCTATCGGTTTGCTGCCAGACCGGACCTGCCTGCCGACCCGATGGTTCAAAAGAACATTGCATACTTGGCCGACTATGGCTGGAGCTTCGATTTGCAGGTGTTTCCTTCGCAAATGGATGATGCTGCGAACCTGGCGCAAAACTGTCCGGATGTTCAATTCGTGCTGATGCATGCGGGCATGCTGGAAGACACCAGCCAGCACGGCATCAAGCTGTGGCGCAAAGGCATGAGGCGCTTGGCAGAGTGCGAAAACGTTGCGACCAAACTGTCGGCATTCGGCACCTTCATTCACAAGAATGATCCGGAGTTCATCGCCTTCATGATCAAGCAAAGCGTCAGCCTCTTCGGCGCTGAAAGATGCATGTTCGGATCGAATTTTCCGATCGAAAAACTCTGGACGACATACGGCGATCTCTTTGCCGCCTTTCAGGACGGGGCAAAGGGACTGACCAAGGCAAAAAGGCAGTCAATTTTCAACGATACGGCCGAACGGATTTACCGGCTTTAGCCGGTGTCTGCCGAGCGGTCTTTCATTCCATGGGAGTAATAAAAATGGCCCTTACCATTCACGTTCTGGACTACGGAGATATCGAGCTGGAGACATCGTTTCTCGTGCTCGGTCACGAATGCGGCCGGGTGCGCAGAGTGCCTGTCTATGGATTTCTGATCCTGGGCGGCACGCACCCGGTTCTCGTGGACACGGGCTATCGCGACAACGCGATCATGGAAAGCCTCGGCATGCGGGGCCTTCAGTTTCACGACAACATGATTGAGAACCAGCTTGCCAAACACGGTCTGAAACTTGGCGACATTCGCTACATCCTGCACACCCACCTGCATATCGACCATGCCGGTAAGGACGACAAGTTTCCGATGAACACCACCGTGGTTCTGAACCGGAAGGAAATGGAATTCTCCGTCTCCGGCATCATGTATCCGCAGTATCCGAAGCCTGACATTCTGCACCTCGTCGAACGGATCTACGAACCGGAGGCAATGCGCTTTCTGGATCTGGAGATTACGGGTGCGGAAGAAATCATCCCAGGTGTCTGGTGTGAAGCTGCCGGTGCGCACACCGAGGGGTCCATGAATGTCATTGTTGAAACCGCTGAAGGTCTCGCCTGCATCTGCGGCGATGTCATCTATGACTTCAACGACCAGATCGTGAACCACGTTTACACCAACAACTGGATGGAGCCCCGTGTGACCGGAAACCATGCCGGTTCGAAGCGAGAGGAAAAAGGCGCTATCAAGAAGCTCCTCAACAACTACACCTTCCTGCTGCCGGTGCATGACAAGCCCGCGAAAATTCAGAACCAGCAGGTGGTCGGGCGGCTCGGGATGAGTGTGCCGGGACCGATGACGGAAACCGTGCCGGAAAGGCAATGGTTTCCGATGTGATTGGAGCCGGTGAGAACGGCTTTGAAAGCCGCGCCGGCAAAGGGTGAAATTGGGAGGAGCCCATGGGCCACACTGTTGTTGACCCGAAATTCCGGGACCTGATGGACGAATTTGCTCCGGTCAATCAGATCGGGACAGGATTTGTGTTCACGGAGGGGCCGATCTGGCACCCGGCGGAGAAGTATCTCCTGTTCTCCGATATGCCCGGAGACGTCAGACGGAAATGGACGCCGGAAACCGGCGTGAGCGAATATTTGCGGCCCTCAAACAAGGGCAACGGCATGACCTACGATGCGGAGCTGAACCTTCTCGTTTGTGAACATGCAACAAGTTCCGTTGCCCGGTTTCGAACAGACGGCACCCGCGAGGTTCTTGCCTCTCACTTTGAAGGCAAGGAACTCAATTCTCCCAACGATATTGTGGTCAAGTCCGACGGGACAATCTACTTCACCGACCCGACCTATGGACGGCTTGAACATTTCGGTGTGCCGCGGCCACTTCAGCAAGGGTTTCAGGGCGTTTACATGCTGCCTGCGGACCATCGGCCGGGCGGTGAAGCGATCCTGGTGTCGGACCGCTACATGTTCACGCAGCCGAATGGTCTGTGTTTTTCACCCTGTGAACGGTGGATGTGGGTCAACGACACGGAACAGGCGAACATCCGGATGTTTGATGTCGGCGAGGATGGCCGGCTCAAGAACGGCCGCGTGTTCGCCTCGGGCATCAAGGATCCGCTCAAAGCCGGTGTTCCGGATGGCATGAAGGCTGATATCAACGGCAATGTCTGGGTGACGGCGCCAGGTGGCGTCTGGGTCTATTCGTTTGAAGGGCTGCTAATCGGCAAGGTGGACGTGCCTGAAATGGTGGCGAACCTCCATTGGGGAGGTGACGACTGGCAAACACTCTTCATGTGCGCCTGCACATCCGTCTACAGCGTCCAGACAAAAATCAGGCCGCGCAATGAGCCTTTCATGTACGCAACGCCAACAGCTGGCGGCAGCAATGCCCAACCAGGGGCACCGGTTGCGGCAACGGCAAATGCCGGAAACGATCTTCTGGTTTCGGCGTGCCCGGCAATCGACCCGAAGAAAACCGCGCTTCTCATTCAGGACTTGCAAAACGACGTCATGATGGACGGCGGTGCTTTCGCTGAAACCGGTTCACCGCAACATGCACGCGACCAGAATGTCGTTGCCAACGCGATTGCGCTTGCGGAGGCCGCACGCCGAAAGGGCATGCCCGTCATTCACATTTGGATGGTCTGTGAGCCTGGCCACCCGCTTCTGTCCCAACATGCGCCGCTCTTTCAGGGGTTGAAGGGAGAAAATGCTCTTGTGCGGGGAACATGGGGCGTTGCACCGGTCCCGGGTCTGGAACCGCGACCGGGAGACCTCGTATGTGAGAAGATGTCCATGAGCGGTTGGGAGACATCGCGGCTTGAAAGCTATCTTCACCACGCCGGCATCGACACGATTATCAACACAGGATCCTGGACCAATATGAGCGTGGAACACACGGCCCGCACCGCGGCAGACAAGGGGTTTCAGGTCATTGTGCCGGAAGACGCCTGTTCCACCATGAATGCGGACTGGCACCGGGCTTCAATCAACTTTGCCATGCAGAACGTCGCCAGTGTGACCAGCACATCGTCAGTGGTCTCGGCGCTGTCATGAGGATAGTCTCGCCATAAGGCCAAGCGACCGGATCATGGCGGCACGGGTGCTGCGTTCAGGAGATCATCATGCGAGAAATTGCGATTGTTACGGGCGGTGCCCAGGGCATAGGTCTGGCATGTGCCAAGCGCTTGCGGGAAAAGGGCGTTGAAATCGCATTGTGGGACATCGATGAAACTGTAGTGAATGCCGCAGCGTCAGAGATCGGAGCTGTTCCGATCTGCGCCGACATCTCCAATTGGGCCTCGGTCACAACGGCGATGGAAGAAACCGTATCCAAGGCCGGCGAGCCCTCAATTCTGGTGAACTCGGCAGGGATCGCGGGCCCGAATGCGGTGATCGAAGACTACCCCCTGGAAGACTGGCGCCAGATTTTTGACGTCAACACCACCGGCTCGTTCCACATGTTGAAGGCCGTTCTTCCGGGAATGAAGCAACGCAACTATGGGCGTATTGCCCTGATCGCCTCGGTTGCCGGCAAGGAGGGCAATCCCAACGCGTCCGCCTACAGCGCATCTAAAGCTGCGGTGATGGCTCTTGCCAAGAGCGCAGGCAAGGAATGCGCGTCTTTCGACATCGCCATCAACGCCGTCACCCCGGCTGCCGCGCGCACGCGCATTTTCGACCAGATGAGCAAAGAGCATATCGACTACATGCTCTCCAAGATCCCGAGGAACCGGTTTCTGGAAGTCAAGGAAGCCGCCGACATGATCGCCTGGCTCTGCGACCGAGAAAACAGCTTCGCCACCGGCGCTGTGTTCGATCTATCCGGCGGAAGGGCGACTTACTGACGGTTGGAAAGCGTTTAAAAGGATCGGCAGATGCGAGGGTATGGGCCATATTGCAAGACAAGTTTCCTCTTTGGGAACTGGCTAAGGTCAATTGTGCACCCCGCCGATCAACAGCAAGTCAATCTCTGCGATGGGCATCTCGACGACGTATGAAGACGTTGGCAAAGACGCTTGAAGTTGGCGCAGTGGATCGTCGAATTTCTTTCAGGTTTTGCCACGATATAGCAGCAGTCCAGGTTTCAAAAATAGGGACCGTTTGAGCGTAGGCGTCTGCCCTTGCGTCAGTGTGTCATTTCAACTCAAGAGTGTTTTTACGTGCTTGTCAAAAGTTACTAAGGCGTTAATCATGGGCGCTGCAATCGGAAAGAGGCGTCCGGTTGATCACGTTGAATGGGCCGGTCTTTTGATTGGCCAAATACAGCGCTGTTTGAGGTGCTGAAATGGGGCAGGTGAATTGCAGAATGGGCATTTGAGCTCCGGCGATCATTCGAGCGCGTCTGAGGTGGTATCTCAGGTACCGGAAGAGGTTTTGCCGCCGGATGACCTTGGGCAAGTTGGTGAAGTTCAATCCGGGCAAGCGCCTGTGTCCCCGCGTCCAAAATCAAACATGACCGTGCGGCTTGCCAATGGCTCAGAGAGCGATTGTCGTGCCGGGGTGTTTCTGGCGCGGGAAGCGCATCGGAACACGATCTTCCGCGAAATCCCGTTCTCGGAAGACAAGGCGCGGGCAATCTTCGAGAAAGCGACCTCGCGGCCGGATCGGTTCGGGCTGATCTATGCCGTGCCGAGTGCGGATGAACCGCTTTCAGAGGACGGCCTTTACGGCTTTGCTTCGGTGCATGCCGGTGAGTACTTCCTAGGGACCGGTGCTCTGATTGCGACAGTGCAGACGCTGAACATTTCCAAAAGGCTTGCCGGTACGCTGCTTGGTGGGAAAGTGGCACTTCGATTGGTGCAGGCAGTGCGCCACTGGGCCAAGGAGCGAGGCTGTGCGCATTTTATGGTGCATGTGACGAACGGTGACAACGCGGAAGAGGCTGACAGGTTCTTCCGGCGATGTGGAATGAAAACGATCGGTGGCAATTATGTATAAGAGTCTTCGATACGCGAAAACAGTGTTATCTACGTTAGTTTCACTGTGTTGCTGTGCGCTATTCTTAGTTTTCTCTAGTCAAGTTTCTACCGCGGAGTTTCGGCTTCGTGAAAATTTGATCGTGCCAAAGATTGAGGTAGACAATCCAGAGATTAGGCAGTTCATTATTTCATACTTAAACATTATTACTACGTATACCGAAAGTACGGTTTCTCTTAATCACACGGAAAATCTTATCATTATCGACGATCCTGAAATAATGAGAGGAAATGAGATCAATGTTGATCTTTTGAAAAAGAAATATGAAATCGAAGATTTACTTGTTAATCGCATTTTGGAGGCGAAACAAGACGCGGGAAGTTGCGGGATTCAGATCCTTGTTGGCAAGTCTAAGGCAATAGAAGCTTCTGTAACTATTTTGAATTCATCGAATGACTTTCAAGAAAAAATACGCTGTATCGAGATTTCTATAGGTGAGATGTTTGGATTTAGGCAGAAAGTCCCAACAAAAGAGGGGCGTCTAATCATGCCGATGAACATATTAGCTTTATCCGCCATGAAAATTTGTGAAAGTGAAGACGAATTTGACACGTGCATAAAGGGAGTTCTCGAGGCGTACATTTTGGAAATTGGGGCGGCAATTGGATTGAAAGGCGACAAGTAATGTCGGGCAAAGATTTTTGGAATGATTTGTATTTCAACGCATCTTATCAAGCCGGAAATCCGCGAGTTGGCACTGAGATTACAGCGGGTTTTGCTGTAGTAAATGTGGTTGTCGGCTCCCAAACCTCGTTAATCACTGGTGAACGTACCGGATATCGAGCAGTGGAAATTGGGCCATATGGGAGATCAGTTAGTGGGCCTTTGGAGGGAAGTCTTGCGAATTCAGTGTCTTTCTATGATCAAGCGAAAGACTGGGAAACCATTGAATATACCTTTGGCGAAGAGATTTATCGCGGAGTTGGTCTAGGTTTTCAGCTGGGATCCAGTGGTGATATTACTTTAAAGACTGGGCTGGGACTCTATGACAAACACTACTTCACAAATAATGGCGTTGCTGCAAAGAAAACTTATGCTTTCAACGTAAAAGACTCAATTCAAACCAATTTTTTTGAGAAATGGGTTCAATACGAAAATTACTTAAATAAGGGCTTTGCACCGGGGGTTTTTGGTCTTAATCAATCGCCTCGAAGATGTTTTGCTGCTGATACTGTTATCTCAACAAATTCTGCTCCGAAGGAAATTGCAAAGATTATTGCAAGCGACGTTGTCTATTCTTTTGATCCGTTCGCCGATTTTGGCCGTGGTTCCTTGGTTCCCAAAAAGGTCGTGCGGACTTTTACGAACATTACGGAGGAATGGCTCCGGCTGACGTGGGAAGAGGATGGCGAGGAGCGCGAACTTGTCACCACGCCTTCTCACCAGTTTTTGGCGACTCATGGTGGGTTCCGGGAGATTGAGAGCCTTGTTTCGGGCGGCAAGGGCAGGGTTGTTCTGGCTGACGGGTCTGAGGCAGAGGTTACATCCGAGCGTATTGTTTATTCCGCAGCAACGGCCGACATGTTCGAGCAGGCGGAAGGATACGTCTATCCGGAGAACGGCAATCTCGCGCTGAAGCCGGTCTTTAAGAAAGGCTGGAAGACCTACAATTTCGAGGTTGAGGATTTCCATACCTATGTCGCCGGCGGTGTCCGGGTTCACAACGATTCCTGGAACGATGGCGCGGGTTTTGAGTTCCACAAGGAGGATTACGGAACCGGCAATGCATACGCCATTACTGATCTTGAAGGTATCGTTCCGGTCAACGGATATGCGGTAGCTGCCTACAGGCTTTCACAAAGCAGTTCCTACGATTCAACACCTCAGGGCCGCGCGGAATCGGTTGCATTTGGTGCGGCAGCCGAAGGAGCAAGCAATCGCCAAGTCAATGCGGCCTCTTGGAGTGAATACAAGGCAAAGAGTACGGAGGGTCTCAGCGACAAGGCTGCTGCAGCCTGGACCACTGCGCATTGGAGCGCGAAAGAGTTCTCGCGTTTCGAAGCTTCCATCAAACATGGCCGCGATCAAGGCCGTGAAGTTGCAAAGCAGATTAATGACCAGAACGACCGCAATTCTGGTCGTGATAGTGAGGGCTCACGTGCGGATACGAGCCGTTCCAGCAATCCTGCTGACCGTGGAATTGGTCGTGGGGATTATGACAATGACGGTGAGGTAAGTGCCCGGGAATTCCGCCGCGCGGAAAATGAAGGGCAATTTGAAACCGACAACAAGGCAAAGAACAACAACAGCGACGGCAATTCCGGCGGCAATGGAGGATCTGGCGGCAAGCCTGTGCTGCTTGATCTTGACGGCGATGGTTTGGATGTGACGGCGCTGGACCGTTCGACCATTTTCCTGGATACGGGTGGGGACGGGTTCTTGCGCCGGACGGCGTGGGCGGACGCTGGAGACGGCGTCCTTTTTTATGATCCTGATGGACGCGACGGGATTACGGAGAAGCGCCAGTTTGTCTTTACCGAATGGGACCCGACGGCGACGAGCGATCTTGAAGCGCTGGCCTCCGTGTTTGACAGCAATTCCGACGGCGTTCTGGATGCGGGCGATGCGGAGTTCGGCAAGTTCAAGGTTCTGGTGACGCTGGCGGATGGCTCGACGGTGGCCAAGACGCTTGCTGAACTTGGCATTACGGCGATCGACCTGACGGCGGATGCCACCAATATCGAGCTTGCCGACGGCTCTGTGATCACCGGCAAGACGACGTTTACGAGGAGCGACGGTACGACGGGCACGGTCGGCGACATGCTGCTGGCCTCCGAAGCGCAGGGTCACCGGGTTGAGCAGGTCGAGAATGTCGATGGCACTGGCACGCGCACGCTTGTCTCCACCGCATATGCGGCCGATGGCAGCAAGGCCTATGAGATCCAGTCTGCGACGAGCGCCGACGGATCATCGATCACCAACCGGTATGACGATGACGGCGATGGGGTGACGGACCGCATCCAGACCATCGTGACGGTGCAAAACGCTGATAACAGCGAAACGGAAACGGAAGAGACCCTTGCGGGCAGCGATGCGGCAACGGCTGTGCTCAAGTCCCGTACCGTGACCACGGTGAGTGCGGACGGCCTGACGGAAACGATCGAGCGCGACACGATGGGCGGCGGCTGGTTCAACCAGCGCGAAGTCAGGACGGAACAGGCAGATGGCAGCCTGACGATTGTCATCAGTGACCTGGCCGAGAACGGCACGATGATCAAAAGCCGCAGTGAAACGGTCTCCAGTGATGGGTCTGTGCGCGTTGACGGAATTGACGCGGATGGCGACGGCCATGCCGATACGGTGGAAACGCATGGGATTGCAGTCCACGCAGATGACAGCCGCACGGAAACGGTTGCGGTGACCAATCAGGATGGCTCCCTGCGTTCCAAGGTGACCGAGGAGGTGGGGAGCGATGGCCGGTCCAAGGTCATCACCCGGGATCTTGACGGCAATGGGCAGACCGACCAGCAGGAGATCCTGGATATCACGGTGGCGCCGTCCGGCGGCAGCACCTCGCGGCTCGATATCCGCAATGGCGATGGCTCGCTCAAATCGTCCTCTGTTACGGTCACGTCGGATGATGCGCTGACGAAGACGACGGAGCTGGACCAGGACGGGGATGGCGATATTGACCTGAAGACCGTCGATACCACGACGGTCAATGCCGATGGCAGCCGGGAGCAGGTGATTACCCAGTGGAATGGCGACGGCTCCGTGCGTGCCATGCGCAAGGAAACGCTCGGCAGCGACAAGGTCAGCTTCGAGACCTTTGTGGATCTGAACCAGAATGGGAGTTTTGACGCCGGTGAGCGTGTGTCCTTTGTCTCGGTCGACGATACAACCCTGGCAAGAACGGCGACCAGTTGGACCCGCAATGCGGATGGGTCTGCCTCGGCAAAAGTGACGAGCGTGACGTCAGCGGACGGTCTGAGCAGCAGCACTGAAAGCGATCTGGATGGCGATGGCGACATTGATCTTCAGGTGGAAGACGTAACGGTTCTGAACGGTGACGGCTCTTCCAAACGCACGGTGACGACGAAGAATCAGGACAACTCGCTGCGCACGAAGGTAGAGACTGAGACGAGCGTTGATGGTCTGACCCGGACAGTGCGGGAAGATGTCGACGGCAAAAGCGACGGCGCGTTTGAAAAGATCAGCGTCACCACGTTGGAACTGGAAGCCGATGGCGGCAGCAAGCAGACGGCCACTGCCTATGCCGGTGATGGCACGACCGTGCTTTCAAAGACCGTCACGACGGAAAGCGCTGACCGGCGCATCATGACGGTGAGGCAAGACCGGGACGGGGACGGCGCTGATGATGTGGTCTCTGAGCGGGTTGAGGCTGAGGACGGCTCCAGGACGCTGACGGAGACGACTTATGCCAATGACGGCACGGTGCTTGGTCAGAGCGTCAGCACCACCAGCGCCAATGGCCTGGAGACGACGACGCAAACGGATCTTGACGGCGACGGAAACGCAGATGTCGTCAGCCGCAGCACCACAGTGCTGAATGCCGATGGCAGCCAGACGACGGTTCAGCAGACAGAAAACGGCGACGGCACGCTGAGGAGTTCTTCGACGGTCACCGTCAGCGATGATGGCCTGAAGACGGTGACCCGGACCGATGCGGACGGCAACGGCACGTTTGAACGGGTCATCCATGACGAAACCGTTCTGGACGCTGATGGCGGCACCACTCGCACGGTTGAGACCCGCTCGCAGAGCGGGGCAGTCATCAATCGAACCCAGACCGAGGTGAGCGATGACGGTCTGGTGCGCGAGATCAGAACAGACCGGGACGGCAACGGCAGCTATGATCTGATCGAGACATCATCCACGGTTCTGGAGGCCGATGGCGACACGGTAACGACGACGGAGACCCGCGAAGGCGGGGTTCTGCGCAGTTCCACGACCCAAACGGTCTCTGACAATGGCCGTTCCAATGTCGCAGAAACCGACGTCAATGGTGACGGCAAGACGGATACCCGCATCACGCAATCGGTTGCCGACAGCGGGCTTGCGACGGACCATGTTCAGCACAAGGCCGCCGATGGCAGCGTGCAGAGCCAGGTCCGCACGGTCACCAGCGCCAACGGCCTGTCGGCAACGTCTTATCAGGATGCTGACGGCAATGGGGCTTATGAGACCCGCACGGAAACCGTCCGCACATTGAATGTGGATGGCTCGACCACGACAACAACCAGCGTCAAGGCACAGAACGGTGCGCTGCAGTCGAAGTCTCAAAAGACCGTCAGTGATAACGGGTTGACCGTCACGCGTACCCAGGATTTTGACGGCGACGACAACGTTGACGAGACCTCCGTGCGCGAGACGGCGATTGCTTCGGACGGTTCGATCACCACCACGGAAACGGTAACGGCCCGGAACAACGATACGCTGATGCGTTCCGTTGAGACCACGAGCGGTGACGGGCGCTCGGTAACTCTGTCGGTGGATGCGGATGGCGACGGCATCAATGACCGGGTGACGACGACGACGCTGGCAGACGACGGTGTCACGACGACGGTTGCCGAAGCTTTTTCGGGGTCCGGCGACCCGATCTCCAGGACCACCACCACGGCAAGCGGCAATGGGTTGGAGCGGACAGCTTCGTTTGACCTGGACGGCAATGGCGTCGCCGAGCGGGTGATGCAGGACACGACGGAGATTGCCTCCGACGGGACAACCACCCGCAGGGTTGATCACGAAACAGGCTCCGGTCGGCTCATCGCCCGAGAGGAAATGACGTCTTCCGATGACGGCCTGATTGTGACAACGGCGCTGGATCTGGATGGACAGGGCGGCAATGACTTTGTCACCACCAAAACAATCAGCTTTGGCCATGACGGGTCGAGCGAAGAAAGCTGGGTGACCCGGGGTCCGGGCGGCCAGAAGGGCAGCGCGGTGGTGACCACCAGCGCGAACGGGCTGGAAACGGACACCCTCATCGATATGGATGGGGACGGCAGCATCGACCGGGAGACGGCGCTGGTTCTGGGTGCGACCGGTGGCAGCACTGAGACGATGGACTTTAACGGCGTGCGCAGCACGGTGACCAGCGTCAGCGCCAATGGCCGTTCGCAAACGACGACCATTGACCGCAAGGATGGCCAGGGCACGGATCTGCGCATCCAGACCTCGGTCGATCTGAGCGGTGACAAGACCACCACCTGGACGGATCTGACAGATGGCGGAGCAACAGAGGCCGTTATCCGCCGGGAAGCGGCCGCCAATGGCACAAGCGATCTTTACCGGCTTGATATTGACGGCAATGGCAGTGACGACATCACCCGCAAGACGGTGGTCGATTATGACGCCTCGGGCAATGAAATCCGCGTCTTTGAAGAGCTTGAGGGCAGTGCCGGGGTTCTGGCGTTCAAGTCGACAACGATCACCTCGGCCAACGGTCTGACCTCGACAACGCAAACTGACAGCGACGGCGATGGTGAGATCGACACCACGGCGGAAACGAAAACCGTCTTCAACGCTGACGGCTCTTCCACCACGACCAGCCGGGACTGGCATGACGACGGCACTTTGCGGTCCAGCTATGCCGAGACCGTCAGCGCCGATGGGCGCACCATCGTCGAGAGTTTTGACTTTGACGGCAACTCCGTCACCGACAAGACCGTCGTGAGTGAAGTCGCAGCAGACGGCAGCCGGGAGGTGACCGAAACTGGCTTTGGCGCAAACGGCGTTCAAAAGCGCATTGTCACCAAGACCTCGTCCGATGGATTGACGACAACGGTGCTGCGCGATGGTGTGAGTGAGGTTCTGTCCCGTTCCGCTGTCGGCAACGGCAGCTATGACTGGGACAATGGTGTCAGGGCCTCGTCTTCGAAGGCCCATATTTTTGTCACCCACAAGATCGACGGCCAGGGCCTTGAAACCTGGGAGATGACCTCCACCCAGAACGGCGTTGCCACCACGCATAGCGAGCGCTTTGACATGGCGGCCAAAGACCGGCTGCTGGCGGAAGCTGCCCGTCTTTATGATGCTGTTCTTGACCGGGCGATGGACAACTCGGAAATCGAGGTTCTGGTTCAATACGCGTCCAACAGCCAACTGAACCTCACCGCTCTGGCAAATGCTTTGCTGTCATCGGGCGAATACGCTGCGCGCTATGGCAGCTTGAGCGACACGGGCTTCATTGCCCGGGCCTATCAGAACACCTTTGGCCGCGAGCCGACACTTGCGGAACTGGGCGAGCACCTTGCTGAGCTTACCTCCGGCACCAGCCGCGCCGCTCTCATCGCTGGGCTCTCTGAAAGCGCCGAACATATCGTTGTCGGAAACGGGCACGGCAAGACAAACAACTATGACGTCTTCCTGCTGCCGATCGTCAAGGAAGACGATCTCATCGTCTCGTTCGGTGTCGAAGGGTTCGACCTGAACACAAGTGACGACAGTGCTCTTGTCGGCACAAACGCAAGCCAGACCTTGAACATTGGCAGTCACGAGGCCGTCTTCGGCCTGGGTGGCAATGATTCTTTGAACGGAGGCAATGGATCCGACATTCTGGTGGGCGGCACCGGCAATGACGGCCTGCGCGGTGGCGCAGGAGATGACGTTTACATCGTCAACCGCGGCGAGGGTGACGACGTCATCATTGACACAGGCAGCGGCGCAAACGGCGACAGGCTGGTCTTCGGCGAAGGCATAGACATCGAAGATCTGAACATGATCCGCTCCGGCGATCATTTGCGGATCGAGTTCCATGCGGAAAGTGCGGCTGAAGCTGCAGCCGCAGCTGCTAAGGGCCTTGCGCCCCTGACTGGCTCGGTCACCATTCGGTACTGGTTCTCCGACAACAATCTGCGCGTCGAACGCCTGGCCTTCGATAACGGTGAAAGCTACTGGATCGGGCATATCTCCTCATTCTCGTCCGAACCCGGCGTCAACTACAACATGTGGCGCCGCCGATCCGACAGCAACGACACATTCACCGCAGATCCGGGCCATGACATAATCCTCGGAGCAGGCGGGAATGACACGCTCTATGGAGCAGACGGAAACGACGTTCTGCTTGGAGGGGACGGCGATGACAGGCTCTATGGCGGAAATGGAAATGATATCCTGGATGCGGGAGAAGGAAGCGGGTCAAGCTGGCAGTACCTCTACGGTCAGCAAGGTGACGACACCTACATTTTTGGTGCAAAAAACGGCAAGGTTTATATCGATCACACAGAAACATCGAACACTGGAACCGACACCATTGTTTTCGATGAGCTGACGTTAAATGACTTCTCTTTCAGCACCTATGACTTCACCCATGGCGGAACTGTTCAAACACCCGCGGGTATAGGACTTCAGTTCAATCTGAGCGGCCAAAACTCTGGAGCACTTCGAATCGCGAATATGGGCGACCATATCGAGCGGTATGAGTTTGCCGATGGAACGGTTCTAAGCAGAGTCGCATTTTCCAGCCATGATCGGATGCATTTTGAGGGTACAGATGGCGATGATCTGATCGTAGGCACAGACAAAGATGATCAGATTTACGGCGGCCATGGCGATGACATCATCGACGTCGGCGGCGCTGCCTCTTTCTGGCAGCATGCGCGTGGTCAGAGCGGTGACGATACTTACTTGATCGGCTCCAATGCCGGCCGGGTTTGGATCATGCGGAGTTCGGAGAGCTCCGGCAACGACACCATCCGGTTCAAGGACCTGACACTTGCAGATCTGAACGTCATTGTTGAAGCCTATGAAGGCCAGGGTCAGATCCTGAGACTGCTCTGGAACAAGAACGGGCAGTCGGGCGAGTTGCGCCTTGCGGACGAGGGCGATCACATCGAGCGGTTTGAGTTTGCAGACGGTGTGACAGTCAGCAAGATCGCCCTTTCGAGCCATGACCGGATACATGTTGAAGGCACGGGTGGCGATGATCTGATCATCGGTACGGACAAAGACGATCAGATTTACGGCGGCCATGGCAATGACATCATCGACGTCGGTGGGGCGGCCTCTTTCTGGCAGCATGCGCGTGGCCAGAGCGGTGACGATACTTACTTGATCGGCTCCAATGCCGGCCGGGTTTGGATCATGCGGAGCTCGGAGAGTTCCGGCAACGACACCGTCCGTTTCAAGGATCTGACACTTGCAGATCTGAACGTCATTGTTGAAGCCTACGAAGGGCAGGGTCAGATCCTGAGACTGCTCTGGAACAAGAACGGGCAGTCGGGCGAGTTGCGTCTTGCGGACGAGGGCGATCACATCGAGCGGTTTGAGTTTGCCGATGGGATGACACTCAGCAAGATCGCCTTGTCGAGCCATGACCGTCTCCATCTTGAGGGCACGGATGGCGATGATCTGATTATTGGAAGCGACAAGGACGATCAGATTTATGGTGGCCATGGCGATGACACGATTGATGTCGGGGGCGCTGCCTCTTTCTGGCAGCACGCGCGTGGCCAGAGTGGCGATGATACATACCTGATCGGCTCTGATGCGGGCCGGATTTGGATCATGCGGAGCTCGGAGAGTTCCGGCAACGACACCGTCCGTTTCAAGGATCTGACACTTGCAGATCTGAACGTCATTGTTGAAGCCTACGAAGGGCAGGGTCAGATCCTGAGACTGCTCTGGAACAAGAACGGGCAGTCGGGCGAGTTGCGTCTTGCGGACGAGGGCGATCACATCGAGCGGTTCGAGTTCGCCGATGGCGCGACGCTCAGCAAGATCGCTCTATCGAGCCACGACCGTCTCCATCTTGAAGGAACGAATGGCGATGATCTGATTATTGGAAGTGACAAGGACGATCAGATTTATGGCGGCGCAGGCAACGACACGATTGATGTTGGCGCTGGAGCCGGTCACTGGCAGCACGCCAGAGGTCAGAGCGGTGACGATACATACCTGATCGGCTCTGAGGCCGGCAATGTGTGGATAATGCGGAGCTCTGACAGCTCCGGCTATGACACGGTCCGCTTTAAGGACCTGGCACTTGCAGATCTGAACGTCATTGTTGAAGCCTATGAAGGCCAGGGTCAGATCCTGAGATTGCTTTGGAACAAGGACGGAAAGTCTGGCCAGCTCCGTCTCGCGGACGAAGGCGATCACATCGAGAGGTTTGAATTTGCCGACGGGACGACGCTTGCCAGTGTTAAGCTGCGCAGCGATGGCCGTCTTGGGTTGACTGGGGACTCAGCCGCAAACCTGATCAACGGCACTGACCTAGACGAGTATCTTCAGGGCCGGGCGGGAGACGACATTTTAAACGGTGGCGCGGGCAGTGACGTCATCAGGGGCGGTTTTGGCAAGGATACCGTCTTTGGCGGCGCTGGTGATGATACGATTTACTTCGAAAACGGCGACAACTTCTGGACCAATGGCATCGCACGCGATGTCGGCGGTGAGGGGCGTGACAAGCTGATTGTTGAAGCCGGGTCCAGTTTCAGCACCGATGGTCTGTCCTGGTATGGCTTTGAAGAGTTTGTTGGAGCAGAGCTGAGCGACCGTGTGATCGGCAACGATGGCAACATTGACTATCGTTTGGACGGTGGAGCCGGTAACGATGTGCTGACAGGGAGCGGCGGCAATGACGTGATCCGGGGTGGTGCAGGCGACGATGATGTCTTTGGCGGGGCTGGCAACGACACCATTTATTTCGACACCGGAGATCTTTTCTGGACAGACGGGATCGCACGAAACATTGGCGGGTACGGATTCGACACGTTGATCGTGGAGGCAGGCTCCAGCTTCAGTACAGGCGGACTTACCTGGTACGGATTTGAAGCCTTTGTTGGTGCAGAGCTAAATGACAGCGTTACCGGTAATTCCGCTTCAGTCGACTACGTACTCAATGGCGGCGGCGGAGATGACGTTCTCAAGGGCAACGGCGGCAAAGATACGCTTATCGGTGGTCTTGGTGACGATGTGCTTACTGGCAATGGTGGAATAGACACATTCATCTTCTCTGCCGAAAGCAGTAATGACCATATAACCGACTTCACAAACGGCGAGGACCTCATCCAGATCGAAAACGGTGCGACGGCGTTCGCCGACTTGTCGATCTCGGCGTCCGGATCGGATGCGTTGATCCAGTTTGGCGGAACAACGATCACGCTTGATGGTGTCTCCGTGCTCGACCTTGATCAGGGAGATTTCCTGTTTAGCTGAGGGAGTTGATTTAGTGACTTGACCAATTGCGCCTGGACCTCACGGGGGTTCAGGTGGCAATTTGGTCGGTCTCTCCAAGAGGCCCGATTGCATCAGCGAAGGTGCGGCGCTGATTGAGAATTGGTCTATTGTGGTCGCCGGCTGCGTTGTAGCTTGGAACTGGCTTCCTAACACCGACTTTGCCGGATCCAAGGTATCTCTGGTTCAATGACACTCTTCCGGCACCATCAGTTTACGTCGGAGAGCCGGAAATCGTCACGTTGCAAAGAGTGTTGCCGGAGCCATTGGAGTTCTAGTCGTCTGACCTGGCATATTTTTGTAGCAGGAACCTTTGGTTTTCCGAGGTGCCAGCGGTTCGAAGGCACGAAAGAGTTCGGTGTCAATTGCAGGTCGGAACAGAGAAGCTTTACCTTGCGCTGGCAACTAGGTTTTAGCAGTCTATGCCGGTTGCGATCATAGGATTTCTTGCGAGCCTAGTATCTTGACCGACGCACCTTCAGGTCTACGCGGTTCAAAGGTGGTCGCCAGCGAAAAACAGCTATCCCTCCTCTCGCCGGCAATGTGAACTTATTGCGGACCTTAGAAAAGGCCAGCAACTCGATATTAACCCGGAGGTATTCGAGTTGGAACAAACCCTGCACAAAACTGTATGGGTTTTGTACGAGAAATGCCGCATACAGGCGTTTGTTCCTTGCATGTTCCTGCAAGAAGCGGCACGGCACCAGATTGAAAGTTTGCGTTAAGTGTTGATTTTATTTGGGTTTTAATGGTGCTGCCGGAGAGATTTGAACTCTCGACCTCTCCCTTACCAAGGGAGTGCTCTACCCCTGAGCTACGGCAGCGTGTGCGCGTCAAACTGGACGGGCTATGCGTCTGGAAGATCTTTGAAAGTTCCACATGAGAAAAGACGCAGTTTTTGTTGCCGATCAGCGGTGCCGACCGGAATGAGGGCGCTTTTGCCATAAGAGTATCGGGGACGCAAGCTGTGTTTTGGTTTTTTTTCCGTGCCTTCGCCAGCAGTGCTGAACCACGCCCATGCAGGGCTTAAAGGGCACTGGAATGCCTGCTTTTGAGAACGCCAAACGGCTGTGGATATTTATCAATGGCGCGACGGCTCTGATCGCTGCGCACGGGCTGGTTACAGCCCGGAGCATTGAAAGCGTTCGGAAGTCTAAGAAAGGCTGAATTGTTGCCCGCGAACGAAAGCCCGTCTTTGCAGGCCGCCCGGCTGTTGGTAAAAGGTGTGACTACTGAAATGCGCAAGCGGGCCTCGTCCATGGATAAAAAAGATCAGCAAGGTGAGGGTGTTACGACCGGCAAGGCGCACTCATCCAATGAGACGGCCAAAAGCGGTCAGGCCGGATCGGCAAAGGCCAGGGAAGACCGTCTTGCTGAAGCGCTGAGGGCCAATCTGCGCAGGCGCAAAAACGCTGCCAAATCCCGTAAGGAAGACTGATTGGCTGCAAGAAGACCGCTTGAGGTCTTTCTGCTTGCCGGAAATTGCCTGATCAAAGACAGGCCGCTGCCTTGCATGGGCCATAAGTTGTGTATAGATGGCGGTTTGAATGTGAGTTTGAGGCTGCGCCGATGAGTTTGTTACAGGCGCGCGACTATCAGCCGTTTTTCGTTATACGAGGGTTCGGAAACAAATGGACAGTATCAAGGTTGTCGGCGGTTCGGAGCTGAATGGTGTCATTCCGATTTCCGGAGCCAAAAATGCCACTTTGCCGTTGATGATCGCATCGCTGCTGACAGATGAAACCCTGACCTTGAACAATGTGCCCCGTCTTCGTGATGTGGCGCAATTGATGCAAATCCTGTCCAATCATGGTGTCGATTATTCGGTCAACGGCAAACGCAGCGGCCAGGACGAGCTTGCCGGCCAGACACTGAACCTGACGGCCCGAGAGATTGTCGACACGACCGCGCCTTATGAGCTTGTTTCCAAAATGCGCGCCAGTTTCTGGGTGATCGGACCGTTGGTGTCCCGTTGCCATGAGGCACGAGTGTCTTTGCCTGGCGGTTGCGCGATCGGAACCAGGCCGGTGGATTTCTTCATTGACGGGCTCAGCGCGCTCGGAGCGGATATCGAAATTGAAGGCGGCTATGTCGTGGTCAAGGCGCCGGGCGGCCTCAAGGGCGCGCGCGTTGATTTTCCGAAAGTTTCGGTCGGGGCAACACACACCATTATGATGGCGGCGACCCTTGCAAAGGGCGAGACTGAAATCGTCAATGCCGCCCGTGAACCGGAAGTGGTTGATCTTGCCAAGTGTCTGAAGGCGATGGGAGCCAAGATCGAAGGCGAGGGAACATCAACCATCCGCATCCAGGGTGTGCCGCGTCTGCATGGTGCGCATCATTCGGTCGTTCCCGACAGGATCGAGACCGGAACCTATGCGATGGCCGTTGCCATGACGGGCGGTGATGTACTGCTGCAAGGAGCCCGGACGGATTTGCTGGAAAGCGCGCTCGACACTCTGCGCCAGTCCGGCGCCGAGATTGAACAGACCCCCGATGGGATCAAGGTCTATCGCAATGGCAACGGCATTCAGCCCGTCGACATCACCACCGAACCTTTTCCGGGGTTCCCGACGGACTTGCAGGCCCAGTTCATGGCGTTGATGACGCGGGCAGGCGGCTCGAGCCGTATCACGGAAACCATTTTTGAAAACCGCTTCATGCATGTGCAAGAGCTGGCGCGTCTCGGTGCACAGATCCAGGTTGACGGACGCACGGCAACAATCGAAGGGGTTTCGACGTTGCGTGGAGCGCCGGTAATGGCGACCGATCTGCGGGCGTCGGTGTCACTGGTGATTGCTGGCCTGGCTGCAGAGGGCGAGACCACCGTCAATCGCGTCTATCATCTCGATCGTGGTTTCGAACGGCTCGAAGACAAGCTGACGCGCTGCGGCGCGACGATCGAGCGGATTTCCGGCTAGGACACCGTCTTAATCCTTTGCGGTGCGCCGCTCAATCACACGTCCGCGTGAGGCAAAGGAGGGCCCGGGTCCTCCGATGCCGCTGGTCATGATCGCCTCTGCGATCGGGCTGAGCGCGACTTCGTCTGACGTCCAGGTAACGAGAAAATTCGCTCCGACGCCACCGGTCGTATCATTGATCGGAATGAGCACGGTTCTGGATTGCAGCGGCCCTAGAACAAACGGCTCCTCCAACATCGCGCGGATCAGTTCGCCGCCTTCTCCATGATAATCGACGCTTTGCAATGTGATGGTCGTCTTCGGATCGACATTGTGAACAGCAAGCGTGGACGCCAGGAGGTCGGAACGGTTGGGATAGGAAAAGATCCGGGAATAGGCCGGAACATAGATTGTCTCACCCAATGCTCTTTCGGCGATGTCCTGAGCCTGGACAGTGGACTGAAGAGGCCAGAGGGTCAGTGCAACAAGAAAGATAAGTCGTTTCAGCATCGGTGTTCTCGCAATCCCTCAAGCGGGCGACAGATCGATGCACTTTCCGAAATGCTTGCCCTGATTGCAAGGGATCGGCGAGAGTAGCTGCCGATAGCAATTGTTGTCGAATGAGAACCAGGGAGACATCAGCGGATGGGAGCACAGGCAATCCGGTTTCTAATCCAGGTGGCGTTTGCCATGGCCGGACTATTCGCTGTCGTGTTGGTTGCGCCGCCCTATGGCGCATCTCTCGGGCTTTTTCTGCTGGTGTTTGGTCTGTGGCTCGGCAGGCACGTTTTCAAGCGGATCGCGACACTGGATGAGGTCAAGGCCGATCTGCGTGACCGCGTGGATGATGGACCGTAAAGGTGCCGGGCGTGCCGGCAATAGGATTCAACATTGCCAAATCCTTCATTCCCCATTAGGTCAACAGCCTTGGGATCAGGGCCAGTCCGCCTTATATGCGGGAAGCCAAAACACACACTCGACCGGATCAGAAACCGAGCACTATGGATCAGCTGAAACTTGCCGCACTCGACCAGGAAGACCTTGAGGTTCTTTCGGCCCATCTACAGGATGCCATCCTGACGGTTGCCGACATCCGTTTTCTGCCGAAGGAAAAGAAGGCTGTCTTTATCTTGAACAGGTTTGTTTGGGACAAGGAGGCGGACAAACGCTCCAAGGAGCATGAACGCCGACGCTCGGCGCTGGCCATCGCGCAGGTCACGGCCATGAAAGCGCAAAACATCCAGCAGGATGCCAAAGGAGCGGTGATGGAACTGCTCGCGGTGACGTTTGAAGCCGGTGATGAGCCGTCTGGACGTATTCAACTGGCATTTGCAGGCGGTGCCAGTCTTGTCCTGGATGTGGAATGTATCGAAGCGCAGCTGTCTGATCTCGGCGCTGCCTGGTCGACGCCGAACCTGCCACAGCACGATCTGAGCTGACGGGCTTCTATAAACCGAACTTGTATTTTCCCCGGACCTGATGGAGACACCGCGTGGTTCTGCGCCTTACAACTGCCGACACCGGATTTGACGATGACTTCAAGGCCCTTCTGGCTGGAAAGCGTGAAGTGTCGGAAGACGTCGACCATATCGTCCGGGATATTCTGGAAAGTGTTCGCCAGAACGGCGACAAAGCAGTGCTGGACTATACCAGAAAGTTCGACCGTCTCGATGCTGGAACCATGGCCGAGCTCACGGTCAGCGAAGCGGAAATTGATGCCGCAATGGCCGAAGTTCCAGCCGAAACGCTAAACGCGCTTCAGCTGGCCTATGAGCGCATTTATGCCCATCACGCCCGTCAAATGCCGGAAGATGACCGCTATACCGATGCCATTGGCGTGGAGCTGGGTTCGCTTTGGACCGCCGTTGAAGCCGTGGGTGTCTATGTGCCAGGTGGTCTTGCAAGTTATCCGAGCTCTGTTCTGATGAATGTCGTTCCGGCAAAGGTCGCCGGTGTAGACCGCATTGTCATGGTGGTTCCAAGCCCGGACGGCATTCTCAATCCGATGGTTCTGGCAGCAGCCAAGGTTGCCGGCGTGAGCGAGATCTATCGAATCGGCGGTGCTCAGGCGGTCGCGGCGCTGGCATATGGTACGGAAACGATCTCGCCTGTTGCTAAGATCGTCGGTCCGGGCAACGCCTTTGTCGCAGCGGCAAAACGCCGTGTGTTCGGAACAGTTGGCATCGATATGATAGCCGGCCCATCGGAAGTCTTGATTGTTGCTGATGGCGGCAACAATGCCGACTGGCTGGCGGCGGATTTGCTTGCCCAAGCTGAACACGACACCGCGGCTCAGTCGCTGTTGATTACTGATAGCGCCGATCTTGCGGACGAAGTTGAAAAGGCCGTTGAAGCACAACTGAAAACCCTGCCGCGCGAGGACGTGGCGCGTGCAAGCTGGCAGGATTTCGGGGCAATTATCCTCGTGCCGGATCTGGATGCCGCCATGCCATTGGCAAACCGGATTGCACCGGAGCACCTGGAGCTTGCCGTCAGCGACCCGGAAGCGCTGTTGAAAAAAGTACGCAATGCAGGTGCCGTATTTCTGGGCCATTACACTCCTGAGGCGATTGGCGATTATGTCGGTGGATCGAACCACGTTCTGCCGACGGCACGTTCCGCGCGCTTTTCCTCAGGTTTATCGGTTCTGGAATTTGTGAAACGAACCTCGATCCTGAAGTGCAATCCGGACAATTTGCGAGCGCTCGGCCCCGCAGCCATCGCGCTTGGTGAATCTGAGGGGTTGTCGGCGCACGCTCGCTCTGTTTCCATCAGGCTGAACCTTTAACCGGAGTCGAAAGAGGCCTTTCGAAGATGAGCGACCCGCAATCCGAGACCGATCAGCAGACTGCCGGTGGCAGGCTTGTGGATGTGGTCCTGGATGAAGCATCGATTGCCCGTTCAACGCCGGAAGTCGAACACGATCGTGCCGTTGCGATCTACGACTTGATTGAAGAAAACTCCTTCCAGCCGGTTGGTCACCCGCCGGTAAAGTATGTGCTCAAGCTCGGTGTGGTCGAAAAGAAGCTCGTCTTTCAAGTGACCACCGAAGATGAACACGCTGTCGTCACGCATGTTCTGTCGCTTTCGCCTTTGCGCAAGATCGTCAAGGACTACGATCTGATTTGCCAGAGCTATTACGAAGCGATCCGCCATGCGACGCCCAGCCAGATCGAGGCCATCGATATGGGGCGGCGAGGGGTCCACAACGAGGGCTCAGCCATATTGATGGAACGTCTTCACGGCAAGATCGAACTGGATACGCAAACAGCAAGACGATTGTTCACGCTCGTCTACGCGCTGCATTGGAAGGGATAGGGTGTAAGGCGACAAATATGAACCAATTGATGGTGGTCGGCAGTAGATTTGGAAAAGCGCATTGCGCAGCGCCGTATGGTGCAGGCAACGGGTGCGTGGCGTTCAAAAGCTGTCATTGCTGCTGCCGCCAGGCAGGTCAATTGGTTCATATTTGCCGTCTTGCGCTCTAGTCGCGATGACAGGGCCGGGCCTTCGTCCGACTGCGGTCCTATTTGCTTGCAGCATGAATGCCGTACGTTCCCCGATGGCAGAAGCGCTGGCAAAGCAATTGTTTCCGAACCAGATTTATGTGCGTTCCGCCGGTGTGCGTCCTGGCAAGATCGATCCCTTTGTTGATGCCGTCATGGCTGAAATCGGGATCGACATGAGCCAGCATCAGCCAAAGACCTTCGATGATTTGGACGAGTCTGGATTCGATCTTGTTTTGACGCTCGCTCCGGAGGCCCACCACAAGGCGCTGGAACTGACCCGCACAGATGCGGTTGAAGTTGAGTATTGGCCGACAATGGACCCCACCGTGGCAACCGGTAGCCGGGAGCAGATCCTGAATGAATACCGCGCGGTGCGGGATCAGTTGAGCATGCGGATCAAGAAGCGACTCGACTGGGCACCACCGCCAGGTGATTGACAAGCGGTTCCCGGAACGCGCTATGCTTCAACTTGGGAAAATCGAACAGCGCCAAAGTACGTTCCGGGGAGGATCAATGATGATTGTTCGGCTGGTTGCCTTTGTTTGGATAGCGTTTTTTATGGGTGGAGCTGCATTGGCTCAGGACAACCCAATTCTCAATCGTTTGAACACCTATATTGCCGCTTACAATGCGAAGGATGCCGAGGCGATCTCAGCCTATTATACCGAAAAGGCAGCCTTGCTGCCGCCCCAAAGCAGAGCGCTTGTCGGACGCGCGCCCATAGCCGCGCATTTTGCCAACGCCTTTAACAACGGCGTCACCGAACTGGAATACAATGTTTTGGAAATCGATCAGACAGGACCGGACACGGCAGTCGAGGTCGCAGAAACAAAGGTCAAACTGGGTACCAAGACAATTTCAGGCAGATCGATGCATGTCTGGAAAAAAGTGGATGGTGTCTGGTTCATTCACCGCGACATGTACCATGTCCTTGGCATTGCGCAGTAGTCACTCGGACTGAAATGTCTTGCGAAAGTTCAAAGTCTGGCGTGTCGAGGCACTATGGAATTGCCTCTGAGTTGCGGCTTTGCCTCGTCCGGAAGAACATTTGAACAACTCGATTATGCCCCTTGGAAGCTTTCTTTGATTAGGGTGGAAAGAAAGGTTCACTTTCTGGCACTAATCCGTTAGTTTCCCCGGCACCCGCGGGCAGGGCCCGCTTCATTCAGGATATCAAATGGCCAAAGAAGAAGCTCTGGAGTTTCCGGGCGTCGTAACAGAACTGTTGCCGAATGCGACGTTCCGCGTAAAACTTGAAAATGATCATGAAATTATCGCCCACACTGCCGGGCGTATGCGCAAGAACCGCATTCGCGTTCTTGCAGGCGACAAAGTTCTTGTCGAAATGACCCCTTATGATCTGACCAAGGGGCGGATCACCTACCGCTTCAAGTAAGTGGTTGTTTGAAGGTGACATCGGCTATCAGGCACGCGCATTCATGAACACCGCCCCTCAGTTGATCCTGGCCTCCGCATCGCCGCGACGTCTCGCGCTTCTGCAGCAGATCGGTTTGGAACCGGATCACCTTCTGCCGGCCGACATCGACGAGACGCCGAAAAAGCACGAAACGCCGCGCAGTCTTGCATTGCGCCTGGCTCGGGCCAAGGCAGAGACCGTCCGGCAGACCGCAGATGCGTCGGATGAGCTGCGGGACAGCGTTGTTCTGGCGGCCGACACAGTCGTTGCTGTGGGGCGCCGCGCGCTGCCAAAAGCCGAACTGACGGATCAGGCGCTTATGTGCCTGTCTCTACTTTCAGGCCGTGGTCATCGGGTCTTTACGGCGGTCGCCGTGGCTGAAACCACAGGTAAGGTGCGCTCCAAGCTGGTGGAGACCCGCGTTCGCTTCAAACGTTTGTCCCGAAAGGACATGGACGAATACCTTTCTTCCGGCGAATGGCGCGGCAAGGCCGGCGGTTATGCCATCCAGGGGTTGGCGGGAAGCTTTGTCGTCAAGCTTGTTGGTTCTTACCCGGCAGTTGTCGGTCTTCCGCTTGTGGAAACGGCCGGGCTCCTGAGTTCTGCCGGCTACCCTGTTCATCAGGGCTGGGCCACAGCAGCAGCGTAAGGTCATTCCCGGGAGCGCGTGGATAAGGGCAAGCAGAGGTATCATGACCGACAGCCAGAAACCTGAACGGCGAATGCGCCCGTGCCCGATCTGCTCGAAACTCTCGACCCCGGGAAATTATCCATTTTGCTCGGATCGCTGCGCCAAGATTGATCTCAATCGCTGGTTCACCGAAGGCTATACGATTCCCGTCGTCGAGACCGACGACATCGATGAGAGCGACCTGCCCGGAGATTAGGCAGGCGTTCGTTCAAATTGGTATTTATTCGGCTAATTTTCTTGCTTCTTGCGCACACGATGTCACTTGCAGACGTCACAAAACTGCACCAAGATCCGTCTACACCAACTAACCCGGTCGACTCGTCGCCGGTTGTGGCGCCCTCGTAAGGACGAAATAGGGGAGTGCCTAGCCAAGGCATTGGGAAACGGTACCGGGAGGTGAGGGAGACGGCCTATGGGTCAGTTCCTGCACAACAACCAATCCAAAGGGCGAGGGTCCGATGAAAAGAACAATCCTGAGCGCTGCGGTGCTGTCACTTACGACCGCGCTGTCCACAGCGGCTTATGCCGAGTATTCACTTACGGTTTTGCATCTGAATGATTTGCACTCGCGCATCGAGTCCATCAACAAATACGATTCCACCTGCGACGCCGAATCCGAGACGGAAGGCAAGTGTTTCGGTGGTATCGCACGCATCAAATCGAAACTCGACGAACGCCGTGCCGCATTGGACAGCGAAGGCAAGAACGTTCTTGTCGTCGATGCCGGGGACCAGTTCCAAGGGTCGTTGTTCTATACGACCTACAAGGGCGAGGCTGCCGTTGAGTTTCTGAATGGCATGGACATCGATGTGATGGCAGTGGGCAACCACGAATTTGACGATGGTCCTGAAGCCCTCGCCAACTTCATTGACAAGGCCGAGTTTCCGATCCTGTCGGGCAACATCGATGTCAATGCCGACGCTGCACTCAAAGGAAAGGTTCCAGGCGTCCTGATCGTGGAGAAGGGCGGCGAGAAAGTCGGCATCGTTTCGGCACTTGCCGAAGATACTGTCGATACGTCGTCACCAGGCGCGGGTGTCCGTTTCATTCAGGCCGAAGATTACCTGAAGGGTGCTGTCGAGGGTCTTGAAGCAGCGGGCGTCAACAAGATCATTGCTGTCACCCATATGGGTCTGCCGCGCGACATGGAGATCGCAGCAGCCGTGCCGGGAATTGATCTCATCGTTGGCGGACACTCCCACACGCTTCTGTCGAACACTCAGGAAGGCGCTGCAGGTCCTTACCCCGTCATCGTTCAGAATCCGGACGGAAAAGACGTGCCGATTGTCCAGGCCTATGCTTATGGCAAATTCCTGGGTGAGATCGATCTGACCTGGGATGACGACGGCAATCTTATCAAGGCGGAAGGCGAACCGATCCTGCTGGATGCTTCTGTGGAGCCCGATGAGGCGTTCCTGGCCAGGGTTGCAGAATTTGCAGCACCGATTGAAGAACTGAAGGCCAAGGTGATTGGTGCGACCGATGCGCCGATTGACGGCGATCGTGGATCCTGCCGTTCCGGCGAGTGTCAGATGGGCAATCTGGTCGCCGATGCAATGCTCGATAGAGTGAAGGACCAGGGCGTTCAGATCGCCATCCAGAATGGTGGCGGACTTCGCGCGTCAATCGATGGTGGCGAAGTGACAATGGGCGAAGTTCTGACCGTTCTGCCGTTCCAGAACACACTTGCAACGTTCCAGTTGAAAGGCGCTGACGTCATTGCAGCGCTCGAGAATGGTGTGTCCCAAGTTGAAGACGGAAAGGGCCGTTTTCCGCAGGTTGCCGGCTTGAAATACTCCTGGACGCGCAAGAAGGCACCAGGTGAGGGCCGTATTCTTGTCGTGGAAGTCATGGAAGATGGTGCATGGGCACCGATTGACCCGGAAAAGGTCTATGGTGTTGTTTCCAATAACTATATGCGCGGCGGCGGCGATGGCTACAAGGTGTTCGCTGAAAACGGCATGAATGCTTACGACTACGGGCCTGGGCTTGAAGTCGTGGTTGCTGATTTCATTGCCGAACGCAATGGATACACGCCTTTCACCGATGGTCGTATCACCGAGCAATAAGGTTCGGGAAATCATGAATTGAGCGCGCCGGAAACGGCGCGCTTTTTCTTTGTGCTACTTAAAGCGCGCAGTGTTGCATTGCGGTCATTGCCCAAAATCCCAGGGAATTCTAGTATATTCGAGCGTTTCGACGGGATTTCGAGGCGGTTGGATCTGAACTAGAAATTTTATTGGTGAGCGTACTCCGCTGGTTTTTGGCAGGAGATGAGTTTTTGGCAGGCGTAAGACACACGAGTTGCGTAAAGTTCTGCGCGCCCGTTCTGGGAGCGCTTGTCTTCGCGATTTTTGTCTTGCTTACAACCGGTTTGGCGCGTGCACAAACTGCTACCGATGACGGCCAGACCCAGACTCAAACCCAGGCACCTGAAACGCTGGCCGCCCGTCAGCAAATGCTGCTTGAGGTCATGCTGGCGTCGCCAGACGATCTTGATACAGCCTTTGAATATGCAATGGTTTCCTCGCTGCTCGGCGACTATGAGGCCGCCATTTCCACGCTCGAGCGCATGCTGATCTATGCACCGGGTTTGCCGCGGGTCCAGCTTGAGCTTGGGGTGCTGTATTTTCGGCTGGGTTCAAGGGAAACGGCGAAATTCTACTTTCAGGAAGCGATAAATTCGCCAAATGTTCCAGCTGAGGTGGAAGCCCGGGTCCAGGCCTACCTGACGACCATCTCAGATCAGGAAGACCCGGCCGATTTCCGGGCGGCGGTCGTCACCGGCGTTCGCTACCAGACGAATGCCAATGCAGCGCCAGGCAGCCGCCGTGTGGACCTGAACGGTGGAACTTTCCTTCTTGACGACACAGCAACAGGCCAGGCGGACACCAACGCCTTCCTGGCTGGGCGTGTTCAAGGATCATATGACCTTGGATTGCAGGGAGATCTTCTGGAGGCGGATCTGATTTTCTACAGCGCCCGTTACGCTGATATCGTTCGCCTCGACACAGCACTGGCGGAACTGACCCTTGGACCATCCATCAATCTGGAGCGGATCGATTGGGACAACAGCAGGCTGAGCCTGTATGCGGTCGCGGCGGGCGTTCGGCTGAACCATGCCAATTACAACGGCGCATTGGGTTTCGGCGCTCGCATTGTATCCGAAGTCACGCCGACGATGCTTTTGGATGCCAAGGCCGAATGGCGGCGCAGATGGTACAATGACACGGCTGAGTTTCCGACGGTTTCAGATAGGAATGGCTCCTTCTGGCGCCTGGCAGCAACCTTGTCCCGCAAGATGTCACCGGCGGTCACAGTGAGGGCGCTGTTGCTGGCTGATTTCGAAGAGACCAAACAGGAATGGACACAAAGCTGGGAGTTGGGCGGGGGTATCGGCGCGACTGTTCAGTTCGCTTCGCCGATCGAAAAGCTGCGCCAACCCTGGTCCTTGGACCTTGAGGCAGGGTACATCTATCGGTCGTACGAGGGGCCAGATCCGTTGGTTGACCCGGTCTTGGCCCAGGAAGATCAGGAAGGCTGGCTCAGGGCAGGCCTGTCCGTTCCCCTTCGCAATGATTTTGCCATCGGTTTTACCGGTGAATTCCGCCGCCAGCATTCCAACTATGATCTTGCAACCTACTCCAACACGTCCGCGTTGATATCGCTGACGAAGACCTTCTAGAGACACCCATGGTCACACCCTTGAAGCATAAAGCAAAATCCATCGCTGATCGCCTGCCTTGTCTGGCAATGGCGCTGCTTGCTGTTGGAGTTGGAATCTCGTGTGCACAGGCAACTGAGGTCGGAGTTGCTGCCGCTGTCAATTCAGATGCCTTCGGCACACCACCGGGCGGTGCGCGCAGCACCAAGGTTCTGGGCGACAACGTCATCTACAATGAAAGGATCGAAACAAGTGGATCCGGGCTTGTTCAGGTTCTGCTGGTCGATGGGTCGACATTCACGGTTGGCGCCAATTCCAACCTTGTGATTGACGAATTTGTCTATGACCCGAATGCGGGGACCGGAAAGCTGGTATCTTCATTCGGCAAGGGTGTGGCGCGTTTTGTCGGCGGCAAGCTCAGCAAGAAGCGCGGTGGCGTGACGGTAAAGACACCCGTTGGTACGATTGGCATCCGCGGCGGTATCGCCAATATCAATCTGGCCAGCAATCCGCCGGTCTTTTCTCTGCTTTTTGGCAAGGATCTCACTTTCACGTCTCCGAGTGGACAAAGATCTCGCATCCACCAGGCGGGTTACTCCATGGAGATCGGTTCCGGCGGGTCCACGCGGATCCGGCGCAGCACACAATCCGATCTTGGAAACGTGCAAACGGCATTGACCAACAGTCGTCAGCGTGGCGGCACCAGAAACTCGCCAACTGATGGTCAAATCGTCCAGTCTGGCCTATCCCGCGTGATTTCCGGTCTTCAGAATGTAACCACAACACCCAGATCAAAACCGACTTCGGCGACCGGAAATGGAATAGAGCAAACTGTGAATGGATTGATCCAGACACAGATCCTGTCGCAGTCGCAGAACACCCAAAGCATCGAACAGGAAGAAAGCACCGTTACTACCGACCGCGCGCGGATCCTGCGCGCTGGCAATAAGTTCGGCAGTACAGCAGCGCTCAATCTTGCTCCCGGCACGCTTGGAGTTGTCGGTGGGACAAGTGGTTTCGATGAGGTGGTCATCTTTACACAGGACCCAGATACCAGCGGAAATTCCTATAGGCTCTGGAGCGGAACCGCAGACGGAACGTCCATTTATGTCTTTGATCCTGACACCAGTGTGAATGAGTTCTACACGCAATCGGTCAACTCAAATGGCGACGTTATCGAGAACTTCAGCACCAGCAATATTCCGGACGCACCGTCCCTTTCGGGCACGATTGTTCAAAATGCGCGTGGACAGCGCATTACTGGAGACGGTTTCGGCTTTTTTGCCCATTTCGTGGCAACCGAAGCCGGTTCGGATCCAACGTTTAATTATGGCGGGACAGACTATTTCTACGGTCTTTATGGGTCAGCGACCGACTTTGACAACTTCAACGGTTCCGACGCAGAAAAACTCCGAACCTATACACTTCACGGAGACATTCTGACTGCCTTTCAGTTGTCTTCGGAAGATAATTTCGGAAACATTCAGGCAGCGACGTCTCAAGCTCTGTTTCTCAATCCCTCCATTGCGGAAGATCTGGGAACAAGCTTCCTGAGTTCGGTGAAAAGCAGTGGTCTGAAGGTGTTGGAAGGCTCATCAGACACGCTTGAAGGTGCTAGGTATCTGGCTGCGTCTATGTATGTTTCCAGCGGAACCACTGCTCAAAAGTCTTTCGTCTCCCTAAGTCTCGGCGATATTGAAAACGAAGGCGGTACTTTGGTGCTGGGTGGTGAGCGCCGTGGTGGCCACCGAACCGATGCGGAAAACAGCGCCGGACTTTATGGCGGCTCGATAGAGAGCATAGAAGGGGGCACTGGCGGAACAATCTTCGGAAGCAACGCCGATTATTTGGTGCTCGGCCCCGGAAACCTGGAAGAGGATGGGACCTACACTGACGGCTATGTCCAGGTGCCCACCGGCATTCAGTCGACTGATCAATTGAGCGCCACGATGCATGTTGCCGAGTTGTCGAGCGAAGTGGATGTATCCACGCTGGACAGAACCAGCAAGACACTAACGGGATACGCGGCCGGCGTTCTTGAATCCAACGTCAACTATTCCGCAGGGGTCGACCCCGTCATATATGCCAGCAACTCACTGGGCGACTTCGAGATCAGCTTCGACAGTCAAAATGGCTCGCTCTATGCCACGCTGAAGGTAAAGGACGTCGCCAATCTGGATGACGAGGTCGACCGGTATCAATTCGCTTTTGGTGAGCAATCGGGTTCTGGTCAATCTGTCTACGTCGATGCGGATACGTTCGCGGCGATTGAAACCTCCGGCGGATCTGACAACACAATCCTGACCGACTCTGAGGTGTTCGTATCGCCAAAATCCGGAACGACACCAAACAATTACCTGATCTCAAACACCCTGGTTAATGGGGCGGATAATGCCCTGTTTGTCGACAAAACCAAATGCACCTGTGACTTTCTCGAATGGGGGTACTGGGGCAGCAAGATGGAAGCAGACGATACCAATCTTGCCGGTGGTGAAAGGTTCGACACATTTCATATGGGCACATGGGTTGCAGGTGATGTAACCAATTCCATCGACCTTCCGACCAGCGGAAGCGCAACATATGTGGGGCATGCTGTGGGGAGTGTTGCGGACGGCACGAGACAATACCTTGCTGCGGGTGATTTCAACATGTCGCTGGATTTCACCTATCGCACCGGAACCGCGACAATCAGCAACTTCGACAGCAGAACCATGAGTGCCACACTGTCGGAGACCAGTGTCACCAGCGGAAACCTGTTCGAAGGCACGCTTTCCGGGACCGGCGGCCTGTCTGGCGATATCAATACGTCTCTTGTAAGAGGACCCAATTCCAACCATCAGGGCGTCATTGGTGACTTTCATGCCACCCAGGGAAACTGGTCGGCAGCAGGCATTGTTGCAGGGGAGAAGCAATAGCGTCAGTGTGCTGTTTGCAGTCGTTGATCTTCCGATTAAAAGTGTATGTTTTACAGAGGCTTGATTTGAAAATCACTTATCCCCAAAAGGCATGCCCGAAGGTGGCAAAAAACTTTGCCGTGGTGCTGGACAAGGTTTGAACGAGCCTCTATAAGGACCGGGCTTTCGACGAACGGGGTCCTGCTCCGATCAGTTAGTAAGGCGCGCCCAGATAGCTCAGTTGGTAGAGCAGCGGATTGAAAATCCGCGTGTCGGTGGTTCGATTCCGCCTCTGGGCACCACTCCCTTCTTTCCCAAGAATGTGAAATCCTTCCGATGTTCTAAAAATTTGAACGTCTGAGGCGGCGCATCCGTATCTTCGTTTCGGGCAACGAAAAACGCCCCTCCCAAATTGGGAGGGGCGTCGTTGCATTGCCGGCCTCTTCTTCTTGTTGTTGTCCTACGCGAACAGGTCATCCCGGATCTGAAGGTCGCTCAACTGGTCGTCCAGGATCATGAAATCCGAAATAACACCGTCAAAATGGTTGTTGGCCCAACCTATTTCGCCCGCTGGGCTGCCCCAGCCATTGGAGCCGACCATCAGATATTCCTTGTTACCGAGCCAGTCGGACTGGAAGTCTTCGTTACTCGCCACCTCAACACCATCAACAAACAGAAACGCTCCGTCATCGCCAAATGTGAAGGCAAAGTCGTGGTCTTTTCCGGCCTCGACAACATCCTTGGCTTTCAGCCAGATCTCACTGTTCTCATTTTGGAAGCGGACTTTGACATCACCTCCATCCGTTACCCAGGCGGTCAGATGACCGCCGGTGCCATTGCCCTTGGCATCCTTGGAAAAGAGAGCATCCCAACCTGATATGGTGTTCGAGTTGAACGAAAAGGCAATGGTTCCTTCTTCGAGCTCCATGTTCTTGTTGTGCGAAACCGCAATCTGCCCCTCTCTGCTTCCGTCAAGAGCAATGTCTCCCGCGATTGCAAAGACAGGGCTCATGCCTTGGGGGAGGGGCAGGTCGGCCTTGCCTGGGAGGTTGTCGGGTGGAGCGATCGGTCCTTTATCGGTGCCCATCTCGATCGGCTTGAGGGCTTCATCGAGATCTTCGATGGACCTGACGATGCCATAGGCGGGTTTGGCCGTTGTGGAGATGTCGGCCTTTGTGACGAGATCACCGAAGACCTTGATGGTGCCCAGATCGTCATTGTTGTGCGCACCGCCGCCATTGCCCTGGTCTGAATAGACGCTGATCAGGGAATGATCGACCACACCGTCCCCATCGCTGTCGCCATAGGTGATGGAGCGGATCTTTGTGGTGTGGCCTTCAAGGACGATCCTGTCACCTTCCGCCTTTGAGAAGTCGGCAATGACTTCATCGCCCAGCATATCGACCCAGTGGTCATGGATGTTGGCGTTTTCTCCTGCAACCCCGTGCCAGCGGATGGAACCGTCATCTTGTGTGTGCTCCTCGATGAAGCGCTTCTTGGCGTTGATGAGGGTCTGGAAGTAGAAGACGTCTGCTCCGGTTCCGCCGATCATGAGATCGTCCGCCGGGATCGGCTGGTCAGGATAGAGCTTGCCGTTGGTGAGTTCCTTGTACGGATCGCCTTCATCCCTGTCCGGGTCTTCCGCAACCGGGCCCTCGCGTCCGTCGGAGCGGGAGATCAGAAGGTCGTTGCCGGCCCCGCCATTGAGAATGTCCTCACCGTGGCCGCCATCCAGAACATCATTGCCGTCGCCGCCCTTGCCGTTGACGATGTCATTGCCAAGACCGGCGTCGATTGCGTCTGCGTCCTCGGTTCCCTCCAGCGTCTCTCCGGCATCGGTTCCGGTTTGTGCGGCAGCTGCAGCTGTCATCTCACCGTGATGGTTGAAGCCATAGGCCATGGCGAGGGCCTTGGCCTCGTCGGAACCGTGATGGAGCTGCTGGAAGGCGGGCATCAGGTCGTCCTGTGCCAGGGCTGCCAGTGCATCTGCTTCAAACGCGGCATCGACTTCACCGGCCAGGGCCGCCATGTCGGAGCCTGCGATCTGTTCGTTGAAGACCATGACATTTGCGATGGTGCCCTTGAACTGCTGGTGAGCCGTCTGGGCATCATCCTTGCGCCAGGCACCTGACGCGCCGACCAGGAAGGCGCGTTCGTTCATGTCCATGCCCTGCTTGAACTCCGGCTCTGCTGCCCACAGCTTGCCGTTGACATAGACGTTGAGGCCATCTTCGCCGAAGGAAACGGCCAGGTGATAGTCCTTGTTGGCCGACAGCTGGAGGTCCGGGACCTTCAGGTATTCTGTCTTGTCATCGGACTGCTGACGGACAACCAGACGTCCGTTCTGGATCCAGACGGTGAGGTGTCCGCCATCGTCATAGCCGTTGCCGTCCTTGGAAAAGAGCGCCTTGGAACCGGAGACGGTCTCTGCATTGAACGTGAGTGCTATCGTGCCCGCCGCAAGGCTCAGACTGTCCGGATTGCCTGCATCAAGATAATCGCCCTTCTCACCGGAGAAGCTGTTGTCTCCTGCGATTGCAAAGACGGGGTTCATGCCTTGGGGGAGGGGCAGGTCGGCTTTGCCTGGGAGGTTGTCGGGTGGAGCGATCGGTCCTTTATCGGTGCCCATCTCGATCGGCTTGAGGGCTTCATCGAGATCTTCGATGGACCTGACGATGCCATAGGCGGGTTTGGCCGTTGTGGAGATGTCGGCCTTTGTGACGAGATCACCGAAGACCTTGATGGTGCCCAGATCGTCATTGTTGTGCGCACCGCCGCCATTGCCCTGGTCTGAATAGACGCTGATCAGGGAATGATCGACCACACCGTCCCCATCGCTGTCGCCATAGGTGATGGAGCGGATCTTTGTGGTGTGGCCTTCAAGGACGATCCTGTCACCTTCCGCCTTTGAGAAGTCGGCAATGACTTCATCGCCCAGCATATCGACCCAGTGGTCATGGATGTTGGCGTTTTCTCCTGCAACCCCGTGCCAGCGGATGGAACCGTCATCTTGTGTGTGCTCCTCGATGAAGCGCTTCTTGGCGTTGATGAGGGTCTGGAAGTAGAAGACGTCTGCTCCGGTTCCGCCGATCATGAGATCGTCCGCCGGGATCGGCTGGTCAGGATAGAGCTTGCCGTTGGTGAGTTCCTTGTACGGATCGCCTTCATCCCTGTCCGGGTCTTCCGCAACCGGGCCCTCGCGTCCGTCGGAGCGGGAGATCAGAAGGTCGTTGCCGGCCCCGCCATTGAGAATGTCCTCACCGTGGCCGCCATCCAGAACATCATTGCCGTCGCCGCCATTGAGCTCGTCATTGCCGTATCCGCCCTGGAGGATGTCGTTGCCGCCCTTGCCGTTGACGATGTCATTGCCAAGACCGGCGTCGATTGCGTCTGCGTCCTCGGTTCCCTCCAGCGTCTCTCCGGCATCGGTTCCGGTTTGTGCGGCAGCTGCAGCTGTCATCTCACCGTGATGGTTGAAGCCATAGGCCATGGCGAGGGCCTTGGCCTCGTCGGAACCGTGATGGAGCTGCTGGAAGGCGGGCATCAGGTCGTCCTGTGCCAGGGCTGCCAGTGCATCTGCTTCAAACGCGGCATCGACTTCACCGGCCAGGGCCGCCATGTCGGAGCCTGCGATCTGTTCGTTGAAGACCATGACATTTGCGATGGTGCCCTTGAACTGCTGGTGAGCCGTCTGGGCATCATCCTTGCGCCAGGCACCTGACGCGCCGACCAGGAAGGCGCGTTCGTTCATGTCCATGCCCTGCTTGAACTCCGGCTCTGCTGCCCACAGCTTGCCGTTGACATAGACGTTGAGGCCATCTTCGCCGAAGGAAACGGCCAGGTGATAGTCCTTGTTGGCCGACAGCTGGAGGTCCGGGACCTTCAGGTATTCTGTCTTGTCATCGGACTGCTGACGGACAACCAGACGTCCGTTCTGGATCCAGACGGTGAGGTGTCCGCCATCGTCATAGCCGTTGCCGTCCTTGGAAAAGAGCGCCTTGGAACCGGAGACGGTCTCTGCATTGAACGTGAGTGCTATCGTGCCCGCCGCAAGGCTCAGACTGTCCGGATTGCCTGCATCAAGATAATCGCCCTTCTCACCGGAGAAGCTGTTGTCTCCTGCGATTGCAAAGACGGGGTTCATGCCTTGGGGGAGGGGCAGGTCGGCTTTGCCTGGGAGGTTGTCGGGTGGAGCGATCGGTCCTTTATCGGTGCCCATCTCGATCGGCTTGAGGGCTTCATCGAGATCTTCGATGGACCTGACGATGCCATAGGCGGGTTTGGCCGTTGTGGAGATGTCGGCCTTTGTGACGAGATCACCGAAGACCTTGATGGTGCCCAGATCGTCATTGTTGTGCGCACCGCCGCCATTGCCCTGGTCTGAATAGACGCTGATCAGGGAATGATCGACCACACCGTCCCCATCGCTGTCGCCATAGGTGATGGAGCGGATCTTTGTGGTGTGGCCTTCAAGGACGATCCTGTCACCTTCCGCCTTTGAGAAGTCGGCAATGACTTCATCGCCCAGCATATCGACCCAGTGGTCATGGATGTTGGCGTTTTCTCCTGCAACCCCGTGCCAGCGGATGGAACCGTCATCTTGTGTGTGCTCCTCGATGAAGCGCTTCTTGGCGTTGATGAGGGTCTGGAAGTAGAAGACGTCTGCTCCGGTTCCGCCGATCATGAGATCGTCCGCCGGGATCGGCTGGTCAGGATAGAGCTTGCCGTTGGTGAGTTCCTTGTACGGATCGCCTTCATCCCTGTCCGGGTCTTCCGCAACCGGGCCCTCGCGTCCGTCGGAGCGGGAGATCAGAAGGTCGTTGCCGGCCCCGCCATTGAGAATGTCCTCACCGTGGCCGCCATCCAGAACATCATTGCCGTCGCCGCCATTGAGCTCGTCATTGCCGTATCCGCCCTGGAGGATGTCGTTGCCGCCCTTGCCGTTGACGATGTCATTGCCAAGACCGGCGTCGATTGCGTCTGCGTCCTCGGTTCCCTCCAGCGTCTCTCCGGCATCGGTTCCGGTTTGTGCGGCAGCTGCAGCTGTCATCTCACCGTGATGGTTGAAGCCATAGGCCATGGCGAGGGCCTTGGCCTCGTCGGAACCGTGATGGAGCTGCTGGAAGGCGGGCATCAGGTCGTCCTGTGCCAGGGCTGCCAGTGCATCTGCTTCAAACGCGGCATCGACTTCACCGGCCAGGGCCGCCATGTCGGAGCCTGCGATCTGTTCGTTGAAGACCATGACATTTGCGATGGTGCCCTTGAACTGCTGGTGAGCCGTCTGGGCATCATCCTTGCGCCAGGCACCTGACGCGCCGACCAGGAAGGCGCGTTCGTTCATGTCCATGCCCTGCTTGAACTCCGGCTCTGCTGCCCACAGCTTGCCGTTGACATAGACGTTGAGGCCATCTTCGCCGAAGGAAACGGCCAGGTGATAGTCCTTGTTGGCCGACAGCTGGAGGTCCGGGACCTTCAGGTATTCTGTCTTGTCATCGGACTGCTGACGGACAACCAGACGTCCGTTCTGGATCCAGACGGTGAGGTGTCCGCCATCGTCATAGCCGTTGCCGTCCTTGGAAAAGAGCGCCTTGGAACCGGAGACGGTCTCTGCATTGAACGTGAGTGCTATCGTGCCCGCCGCAAGGCTCAGACTGTCCGGATTGCCCGCATCAAGATAATCGCCCTTCTCACCGGAAAAAGTTCTGCTTTCTGACACTTCAAAGACTGGGGAACCGATATTGGAAACTGTGTTTGCGTGCACTAACCTGCCCTCCTGTTAGGCAAAACAAATCTGTTCGCCGACCGGACGGTCGGCGTTGAAATTCCTTGTGTCTAAGCGATTAAATTCAGCGGATTATTTTTATGGCTTTAATGTATTCGGGCTAATTGGGCGAAAAATGCGGTGAAATAAGGCAAAATATTTACAATAATTAGAAAATAATTAGATCAAAGTAACTTAAGTAATGATCGTATTTGCATAATTTTTGATAATGCGTTGTAAATAATGCGAAATTAAGATTGAGGATCGATATTTAATTGCGCTGATTAAGCTGATTTAGAAAGCGGAAGTACTTTGAAACAGGGTGGTGCTGTTGTATTTTGAATAAATCTTTTTTTGTAGAATTTTTGTTTTGAGCTTAGCTTTCGCGAACCAAAAATGGTTGTGTTCCGGTTGTGATGTCGGGGTGTTTTGGGCCACCAGTATTAAGGGATGTGCGAGGCGCTTCTGAACCAGAAGTAGGTTGCCGATTTGGTATGTCGGGCGACTGCTGCAGATCAACGATTCAGATCAAACAGCGCCGGAGTTCTCAGGGATACCTTTCTTGCCCGGTTACAGCCCGTAAAACCTCTCGGGCGACGATTTGGGCAGCTGGTGTCAAAACCTGGCCTTTTCGCATCAAGAATGAGTAGGTCTGAACGGACAGCGATACGCTGCATTCCAATATCGTCACCGTGCCAGGGGAGCCATCCGGCCGGGCGGCAAAGCTGTTTGCCACGGATCTCGCAACAGGAGCCACAGCGTTGGTCTGTTGCACGGTCGCCAGAGTGAACAGGAATGAGGATGTGGTCAGGACACGAGACGGCAAAGCCAGGCCTTTGTCGCGCAGCGCCTGTTCGGCAGTCGCTCTGATCGGCGAGCCGACCGGTGGGAGAACCCAGTCAAAACCAAGAAACGCCTCAAGCTCCAAGGGGAACTGACTGCGGGTGAGGGGATGCTCAATACGACCGACCATGAGAGCCGGCTCGCGCAGCAGAGGTTTTTCCTCAAAGAGCGAAGGGTCCAGCTCTGAAGGTACACGGCTGAACGAAAAGTCCAGCCGACCATCTTCAAGCATCGGTGCAAGCGTGTTGCTGGGCCCGACCTCAACAGAAATGGAAATGTCGGGGTAACTGAGGCGTATGTGGCGCAGAGCCGGCAGAACATATTCAATTGCAGGCCCTGTGACCGAACCGATTGTCACATGGCCGCTCTGACCCGATTTGTGCTCGTCGATATCTCGACCAGCATCCGCGAATTCCTGAAGAATGCGGACACAGCGTTCCGCGAGTTTGCGGCCAACATCGGTCAACTCGATTCCGCGCCCCGAACGCACATAGATCTCTGCTTCGGCAATCCGTTCAACCTCGGCAATGAGACGAGAGGCGGCCGGTTGTGTCATGCCGAGTGCAATGGCGGCATCTGTAAGGCGCGACTGATTGGACAGCTCTGAGAGCAGGCGCAAATGAGACATTTTCAGACCGCGCCGCAACAGATCCAGTGTCATTCGAAAGATCACTCCGATATATATCAATTTAGGTATGAAAGAATAACGAATAATAATTTGACGGTCATGTGATTTTTCTCACATCTACAAAGCCGGTCATTCGTTCTGGGGACCGAAACAGAGTGCGGTCGGCTGGCGTCCGACCCGGGAGGAGAAAGATGCATTTCATTTCAAAGGCACTGGTCGCTGCAGCAGCTGCCGCTACCGTGATGTCCAGCGTCGCGCTGGCGCAGGACAAAGGGTCCATAGGCATCGCAATGCCGACCAAGTCTTCGGCGCGATGGATTTCGGACGGAAATTCGATGGTCGAACAATTCACGAAGGCAGGCTATTCCGCTGATCTGCAATATGCTGAGGACGATATTCCGAACCAGTTGGCACAGATCGAAAATATGATCACCAAAGGTGTGGACGTGCTGGTGATTGCGGCGATCGACGGGACGACCCTGTCCAATGCCCTGGAAAATGCAGCTGCGACCGGTATCAAGGTTATCGCCTATGACCGCCTGATCCGCGACAGCGGTGATGTCGACTACTACGCAACATTCGACAACTTCAAGGTCGGCGTGCAGCAAGCGACGTCTCTTGTCGGCGGGCTGAAAGACCGCTTCGGCGATGGCCCCTACAATGTTGAACTCTTCGGCGGGTCACCGGACGACAACAATGCTTATTTCTTTTACGACGGCGCCATGTCCGTGCTGCAGCCACTGATCGATGACGGAACGGTTGTTATCCAGTCCGGCCAGATGGGCATGGACACGGTCGGAACCCTGCGTTGGGACGGTGCTGTCGCACAGGCCCGCATGGACAACTTGTTGTCCGCCCACTACACGGACAAAACCCTGCATGGCGCACTGAGCCCTTATGACGGCTTGTCGATTGGTATTCTGTCGTCGCTGAAAGGTGTCGGCTACGGTTCCGGCGATCAGCAAATGCCAATCGTGACCGGACAGGATGCCGAAGTGCCTTCTGTGAAGTCCATTCTGGCAGGTGAGCAATACTCAACCGTTTTCAAGGACACCCGCGAACTTGCACGCGTGACAGTGGGCATGGTGGATGCACTGCTTGATGGCGGCGAGCCGGAAATCAACGACACCAAAACCTACGACAACGGTGTCAAGGTGGTGCCGTCCTATCTCCTGGAACCGGTCGCGGTCGATGCGGGCAATTGGGAAGATGTGCTGATCGGCAGCGGTTACTACACCGAAGACCAGATCAAATAATCACCTGAGGATACAGCAACCAAGTCGCCCGCGAGCTTGTGTTCGCGGGCGGGTTTGCCACGTAATTTGGAGACCGGAGGCGATGGCACTCCTTTCCATGCAAAATATCAGCAAGGCCTTTCCAGGTGTGAAGGCGCTTGACCAGGTCAGTCTCGACGTTCAGGCCGGTGAGATTCACGCTATCGTCGGGGAAAATGGTGCGGGCAAATCGACCCTGATGAAGGTTCTCTCAGGTGTATATCCCTATGGTCAATATGACGGTGAGATCGTTTATAGCGGTCAGCCTGCCCGGTTCGGAGGGATCTCCGATAGTGAAAAACAA
This sequence comes from Roseibium porphyridii, assembly GCF_026191725.2. Lineage (NCBI taxonomy): Bacteria > Pseudomonadati > Pseudomonadota > Alphaproteobacteria > Hyphomicrobiales > Stappiaceae > Roseibium > Roseibium porphyridii. The sequence goes on along the minus strand of NZ_CP120863.1, from coordinate 4,508,383 downwards.
GGCATCATCATCATCCACCAGGAACTGGCTCTGGTGCCGGAGCTTTCCATCGCAGAAAACATCTTTCTCGGAAACGAATGCGCCTCCAGAGGCGTAATCGACTGGCGCCGGACAAACAGACGTACTGAGGAACTGCTCAAAAAAGTCGGTCTGAGCGAAGCCCCCACGACCAGGGTCGACAATATCGGTGTCGGCAAGCAGCAACTGGTCGAGATTGCCAAGGCGCTATCCAAGGATGTGAAGCTGCTCATTCTGGATGAGCCAACTGCGGCACTTCAGGAAAATGACAGTCGCAAACTGCTCGATCTGATGCTCGAGCTGAAGGCTCAGGGTGTGACGAGCATTATCATTTCGCACAAGCTCAATGAAGTTCGATATGTCGCTGACAGCGTCACGGTCATCCGGGATGGCCAGACGGTCTCAAATCTGGATGCAGCGGCGGGCCTCAGCGAGGACGAGATCGTTCGGGACATGGTTGGGCGGGACATGACACATCGGTTTCCGGATCACGACCGGACGCCCGGACAACGCCTTTTCGAAGTCAAGAACTGGAACGTCTGGCATCCCGAACATGCCGAACGACAGATTATCAAGAACGCTTCGTTCAATGTTCGGGCCGGCGAAGTGGTCGGGATTGCCGGCCTGATGGGCTCTGGTCGCACAGAGCTTGCCATGTCGATATTCGGCCGGTCCTATGGCCGCAATATTTCAGGATCTGTCGAGTTACATGGCAACGAGATTGACGTCAGTTCGGTCGACCGTGCCATTGCAGCGGGTGTCTCTTATGTCACGGAAGATCGAAAAGCGTTGGGTCTTGTGCTGGATGAAACGATCCGTTTCAACACAACGCTTGCTAATCTGAAGGGCGTGTCCACCGGATCCATCCTGAAGCGCAACGAGGAAACCGGCGTTGCTGAAAAGTACCGCGAAGTTCTGGCGATCCGTACACCGTCTGTCTTTCAAAAAACGGTCAATTTGTCAGGGGGCAATCAGCAGAAGGTGGTTCTGGCGAAGTGGCTATTCACTTCGCCTGAAGTTCTGATCCTTGATGAACCGACACGAGGCATAGACGTCGGTGCAAAATACGAGATCTACACGATCATCAACGACCTCGCCGCGGACGGGAAGGGCGTGATCATGATCTCGTCTGAAATGCCTGAACTGCTCGGAATGTGCGATCGAATTTACGTCATGAATGAAGGGGCTCTGGTGGGCGAACTTAACGCCGGCCAGGCAAGCCAGGAGCGAATCATGTCGCTCATTGTCAACGAATAGCGAGCAATACCTATGGATCTGGCAAAGAACGATAGCCAATCGAAAACGACGGTGGAAACCAAGGGCATCGGCGAATACCTGTCTTCTCATCTCAGACAATATGGTCTGCTGTTCGCGCTGATTGCCGTGATGGTGTTCTTTCAGATCGTTACGGACGGCACATTGCTGCGCGCAGTGAACATCACCAACCTGCTGCTGCAGAATTCCTATATCATCATTATGGCGCTCGGCATGCTGGTCGTGATCGTGTCCGGCAATATCGATCTTTCGGTGGGGTCTGTCATGGGGTTCATCGGCGCTCTTGCTGCCGTGATGATCGTCAACTTTGAGCAGCCCATTTTCCTTACCATTCTCACGTGTCTTGTCGCTGGCGGTCTCATTGGTGCGGCTCAGGGCTACTGGGTTGCCTATTGGAAGATCCCGTCCTTTATCGTCACACTTGCAGGAATGCTGGTTTTTCGGGGACTGTCGCTCTGGCTTTTGCAGGGGCAGTCGGTCGGACCGTTTCCCAAGGAATTCCAGATCATCGCAACCGGGTTTGTCCCTGACATCTTTCCGGCCGCACTTGGTCAGGGGTTGGCTGATCTCTTCGGGGCCCGGCAGGTCAATGTACTGGCACTCACCACCGGACTTGTCGCTGCAGCTCTCGTCGTTTGGCTTGGTCTGCGGCAACGAGCACAGAACAAGATTTATGGCATTGAAGATGAGCCCAAGAGTTTCTTCATTGCGCGGAATGTGATTGTCGCGGCGGCGCTCATTTTCGTGATGTATAAACTGTCCCTGTTCCGGGGGCTGCCCAACGTCTTGATCACGATGGGTGTTTTGACGATCATCTACGCCTTCATCACAGAAACCACCACTGTGGGCCGGCGTATCTATGCGCTCGGAGGCAATCAGAAAGCTGCCAAACTGTCCGGTATCAAGACCGAACGGCTTACCTTTCTGGCCTTTACCAACATGGGTGTGCTGGCGGCAGCTGCAGGTTTGGTATTTGCCGCGCGGCTCAACACGGCAACACCCAAGGCAGGTTTTGCGCTGGAACTGGATGTGATTGCAGCTGTCTTTATCGGCGGTGCATCGATGTCAGGCGGCGTCGGCACCATTGTCGGCGCAGTGGTCGGCGCTTTTCTGATGGGTGTACTCAATAACGGCATGTCGATCATGGGGATCGGGATTGATTATCAGCAGATGATCAAGGGTCTCGTGCTGCTCGCTGCCGTCATCTTCGATGTCTACAACAAAAACAAGCAGGGATAGGTGATGCTGATTTCGCAAATTAGGGACGATTCAGGTGAACTTGCTGTTGTCGTCCGAAACGGCAGCGAAGCCTCGATCCTGAAAGGCGTGTCTTCAAGTTACGATCTGGTGAAAGAGGCAATTGGCCGTGAGCAGAGCCTGACTGCGTGCATCAGGTCACATGAACTGGGTCCTGCTGTCGACCTTGAAAAGCTTGCCGAAGAAAACCGGTTGCTGCTGCCGATCCATCATCCGGACGCTGCGCACATGCATCTGACCGGCACGGGTTTGACGCATCTTGGCTCTGCCTCAACCCGGGATGCCATGCACAACAAGGCGAAAGAGGATCCCGACACCCTTACAGATTCCATGAAAATGTTTCACATGGGACTGGAAGCTGGACGGCCAGCGCCTGGCAATGTGGGTGTTCAACCCGAGTGGTTCTACAAGGGCAATGGCAGTGCAGCTGTCGCACCGGGGGACGATCTGATCAGCCCCGGCTTCAGCGAGGATGGAGGTGAGGAACCGGAAATCGCCGGCATTTATGTCATTGCAGATGACGGCACGCCTTACCGGGTCGGTTTTGCGCTTGCGAACGAATTCTCCGACCACGTCATGGAGCGGCAAAACTACCTTTATCTGGCGCACTCCAAACTGCGGCCCGCGTCCTTCGGCCCGGAGTTGCTGGTCGGACCTTTGCCGGAAACTGTTCAGGGGACGAGCAGGATTTTGCGCAATGGCAGTGTCCTTTGGGAAAAGCCGTTCTTGTCAGGCGAGGCGAACATGTCTCACACATTGGCCAATCTGGAACATCATCACTTCAAATACGAGCTGTTTTGTCAGCCTGGTGATGTTCATGTGCACATGTTCGGCACGGCAACGCTTTCATTTGCCGATGGTGTTTCATGCAAGGAAGGCGACGAGGTTGAGATTTCAGCGCCGGGCTTTGGCGTTCCACTCAAAAACCGTCTTGCCTTTCGCGCAGATGAAAATGCGGCCACACTCGTGAAAGTTCTCTAGTCAATGGTTTTCCAACCCGCAAAGTGGCCGCGCAAACTGCGTTCGGCCGAATGGTTCGGTGGCACGAGCCGCGATCATATCTATCACCGCAGCTGGATGAAAAATCAGGGCCTGCCTGATGACCTGTTCGATGGTCGTCCGGTGATTGGCATCTGCAATACCTGGTCGCAATTGACACCCTGCAACGCGCATTTGCGGGACCTGGCAGAACGGGTCAAACACGGGATCTACGAAGCAGGTGGGTTTCCCGTCGAATTTCCTGTCTTTTCGACAGGCGAAAGCACGTTGAGGCCAACGGCCATGATGTTTCGCAATCTGGCCAGTATGGACGTTGAAGAGGCTATCCGTGGTGCGCCCCTGGACGGGGTTGTCCTGCTTGTGGGATGCGACAAGACTACGCCGTCACTGATGATGGGGGCAGCGTCCGTTGATTTGCCCGCCATTGTTGTCACTGGTGGCCCCATGCTGAACGGCTGGTTCCAGGGAGAACGCGTCGGATCCGGAACGCATTTGTGGAAGTTTTCAGAAGCGGTCAAAGCCGGTGAGATGACTTCGGAAGAGTTTCTGGAGGCGGAAACGGCCATGAGCCGGTCACCTGGAACATGCAACACCATGGGAACGGCATCGTCCATGGCCTCCATGGCTGAAGCCCTTGGTATGGCATTGTCCGGGAATGCTGCGATCCCTGCAGTTGACAGTCGCCGCCGGGTGATGGCGCATTTGTCCGGGCGCAGGATCGTGCAAATGGTCAAAGATGACCTGAAACCGTCAGACATTCTGACGCGTGAAGCATTTGAAAACGCCATCCGTACAAATGGCGCAATAGGCGGATCAACCAACGCTGTGATCCACCTGCTTGCCATTGCAGGGCGTGTCGGGCTGGATTTGTCGCTGGAGGACTGGGACCGCTTCGGCAAGGACATTCCGACAATCGTCAACCTGATGCCGTCCGGCAAATACCTGATGGAAGAGTTTTTCTATGCAGGCGGTCTACCCGTCGTCCTCAAGCGTCTTGGGGACGCGGACCTGCTCAACAAGGATGCGATCACAGTTGCCGGCGAGCCGATTTGGACCCAGGTGAAAAACGCCCGAAACTGGAATGAAGACGTCATCCTGCCAGTTGACCGCGCCCTTACATCGCAAGGCGGCATTGCCGTTCTGAAAGGCAACTTGGCCCCAAGCGGAGCGGTCCTGAAACCTTCCGCAGCATCTCCGCACCTGATGCAGCACAGAGGCAGGGCCGTGGTGTTTGAAGATATCGATGACTACAGGGCAAAGATAAACGACGAAGCTCTCGACATCGATGAAACCTGCATCATGGTTCTCAAGAACTGTGGTCCGAAGGGATATCCCGGCATGTCCGAGGTTGGCAATATGGGGCTCCCACCCAAGGTTTTGAAAAAAGGGATCACGGATATGGTGCGCATATCCGATGCTCGTATGTCCGGGACAGCATATGGAACCGTCGTGTTGCACACATCGCCCGAGGCTGCCGCCGGAGGCCCGCTTGCCGTCGTGCGCTCGGGAGATATGATCGAACTGGATGTTCCAAACCGCCGATTGCATCTGGACATATCCGAGGTTGAGCTAGTAGACAGGTTGGCCGCTTGGACACCGTCGCATCATGTTCCGGAAAGTGGCTACGCTCGCCTGTTTCATGACCATGTCGAAGGGGCTGATACAGGCGCTGACTTTGATTTTCTGAAAGGGTGCCGCGGTTCTGCGGTGCCGAAGGACTCCCACTAATGGCAGAAAAACTGGCGCTGGTTGGCATAGGCAAGATTGCTCGGGATCAGCACATTCCGTCAATTGAAAGCAACCCGGACTGGTCGCTGCAGGCCGCGGTCAGCAGGCATGCCTCGATTGACGGCCTAGATCACTATGAAGCTCTTGACGAGCTTCTTGATAGCAGGCCCGACATCACCACGATCTCCCTGGCCATTCCACCTCAGCCCCGTTTTGAATATGCGGCTCAGGCGCTGAAGGCAGGCAAGAACGTGATGCTGGAAAAGCCGCCGGGGCAAAGCCTTGCAGAGTGCTATACGCTTGAGAACCTGGCAAAGGAACATGGTGTTTCGATTTTCGCGACATGGCACTCACGCTACGCCGATTGCGTGCCTGACCTGAAATCATGGCTGTCCAGCCGCGTCATCCGAAAACTGCTGATCACCTGGAAAGAAGATGTCCGTCGCTGGCATCCCGGTCAGGAGTGGATCTGGGAGCCAGGTGGCATGGGTGTCTTTGATCCGGGCATCAATGCTCTGTCGATCCTGACTGAAATTATGCCGTATCCGGTTCACTTGTCCGAGGCCACGCTTGAGTTTCCGGAAAACAGGTCGACACCGATCGCAGCGGATCTGACCTTCGTTGACCCCACGGGTGCGGACATGAGCGCCGTTTTTGACTGGAGAGAAGACGGACCGCAGAATTGGGATATCGATGTGGAAACCGATCAGGGCCGTGCAAGGCTTTCAGAAGGCGGTGCGAAGCTTGAAATTGACGGTACCCTGGTGAAACAAGGTGCAGACCACGAATATGCCAATCTTTATGCCCGCATGGCAGAGCTGGTCAAACACGGTAAAAGCGACATGGATCTTTCGCCTATGATCCATGTCTGCGACGCGTTCTCATTGGGCCGCAGGCTCACCACCGACGCCTTTCATTATTGATCAGTTACAAAACCAAAAGGTTTGACATGACTTTTATGCCCCACGGAAAGCAACTCGTTGCAGGTCAATGGGTTGCGAGCGACGCCTCGTTCCAGTCGCAGCCTGCGCAGGGAACACCTCACAGCTATTCCACTGGATCGGCTGCACAGGTGGATGCCGCCTGCCGCGCGGCCGAGGAAGCTTTCTGGAGTTTCGGATACTCTTCGCGTGAGGACCGGGCCAGGTTCCTGAATGCAATTGCAGATGAAATCGAGGCGCGGGCTGAAGCCATCACCGAGATCGGGACATCCGAGACAGGGCTCCCCGAAGCACGCCTTAATGGAGAGCGTGGCCGCACAACGGGTCAGCTTCGCCTGTTCGCCGCGCATATTCTCAAAGGTGACTACCTGGACCGGCACCACGACGAAGCACTTCCTGATCGTCAACCATTGCCGCGTCCAGATCTTAAACTGGTGCAAAGACCGATCGGGCCGATCGCGGTTTTCGGAGCATCCAATTTTCCTCTGGCCTTTTCGACTGCGGGTGGTGACACGGCGTCTGCTTTCGCAGCAGGTTGTCCCGTTGTGGTCAGGGGGCATCCGGCGCATCCTGGAACGGGCGAAATTGTCGCTGAAGCGATTTCTGCTGCCGTCAAATCCTGCGACCTGCATCCTGGCGTGTTTTCCTTTATCCAGGGCGATGGTTACGAAGTCGGGCAGGCGTTGGTGCAGCATCCGTTGATCTGTGCCGTCGGATTTACAGGTTCCTTGCGGGGCGGTCGCGCATTGTTTGATCTTTGTGCTCAGCGCCCGGTTCCAATCCCGTTCTTCGGCGAACTTGGATCCGTCAATCCGATGTTCCTGCTGCCCGCGGCGCTTTCGGGCAAAGGCGAGGCCATTGCAAAGGGCTGGGCTGGGTCCTTGACGATGGGGGCTGGTCAATTCTGCACCAATCCGGGTCTTGTCATCCTTGTTGACGGTCCCGACGCAGATGCATTTGCCCAAGCTGCGACAGCGGCTCTCAAAGAGGTTGGCAAGCAGACCATGTTGACCGATGGTATTGCAGCTGCCTTCCGGTCAGGCAGTCAGCTTGTTGCCGATACCACAGGCATCCGGGAGCTGATCGGCACCAGCTGTGATACCCGCGAAGCCTCTCCCTATCTCTTTGAAACGACAGGCGAAGCCTGGTTGGAAAACGAACAGCTCGGCGAAGAGGTATTTGGCCCGCTTGGCATTATCGTGCGCGTGAAAGACGAAGCGCAGATGATTGAGATTGCCAAGAGCCTTGATGGCCAGTTGACCTGCACGCTGCATTTGGAAGAGGGCGACACCGCGCTTGCTCGCACCTTGATGCCAGTCCTAGAGCGCAAGGCGGGCCGCGTCCTGGCAAACGGATTTCCGACAGGTGTTGAGGTCGCTGATGCCATGGTTCATGGCGGTCCTTATCCGGCATCGACGAATTTCGGCGCAACCTCGGTCGGTACGCTGGCAATTCGCAGGTTCCTGCGGCCGGTTTGCTATCAGAACCTTCCCGATGCGCTGATGCCGGAAAGCTGATCCGAAACGTCGAATTTGAAAAAAACGCCCGAGACACATGCTCGGGCGTTTTTCATTTGAGACGCTTGTAGCATTTAGCCGTCGAGTTTGACCCAGGCGGCATTGCGTGATGACGACTTTACGCAGGCATCTATAAAACGAACGCCGGCCAGGCCGTCTTCCACATTCGGCACGAGTGAGGAGAGATCTTCCCCGCGTTGATGCGCACGGATGACATCCGCCGCGTCCTTATAAAGGTTGGCAAAGCCTTCCAGATAGCCCTCAGGGTGTCCTGGTGGAATACGGGTTGAAGGCCCGATACTTTCCGACATGCCTGCACCGCCACGGGTGATAATCCGTTTCGGTTCGCCAAATGGTGTCAGGTAAAGATAGTTCGGGTTTTCCTGATGCCACTCCAGGCCGCCTTTGTCGCCATAAACGCGGATCTTGAGATTGTTCTCATTTCCCGGAGCGACCTGCGAACACCACAGCATGCCTCGAGCGCCGCTCGCGTAGCGAAGCATGACGTGGCCATTGTCGTCCACCTGGCGTCCCGGTACGAAGGATTGGAGATCGGCGGCGAGGCTTTCAGCCAGCTGACCGGTGATGAAGCTTGCCAGATTGTAGGCATGTGTTCCGATGTCGCCGGTCGAGCCGCCCAGCCCGGTCCGTGCCGGATCGGTTCTCCACTCGGCCTGCTTGTTGTCTTGTTCGATCGTAAGCCAGTCTTGAGGGTATTCGACCTGGATGACGCGAATTGTGCCAAGCTCGCCACTTTGAACGAGTTCACGCGCCTGACGGACCATAGGATAGCCGGTATAGTTGTGCGTCAGGAAAAACAGGGCACTCGAGCTCTCCGCTGCCTTGACCAGTTTCTTGGCGTCGGCAAGCGTAGACGTGAGCGGCTTGTCACAGATGACATGAATGCCGCGTTTCAAAAACTCCCTGGCGGCCGGATAATGCACATGGTTGGGCGTCACAATCGCGACGGCCTCGATGCCGTCCTTCAGTCGTGCTTCCCGTTTGGCCATATCGGCAAAGGATGCATAGGTCCTATCTTTTTTCAGACCGAGAGCCTGTCCGGATTCAAGCGCTTTTTCCGGGGTTGAGGAAAGGGCACCGGCAACCAGCTCATAGGCACCGTCGATCCTGGAGGCAATCCGGTGGACTGCTCCGATAAAGGCGTCTTTGCCACCTCCCACCATGCCGAGGCGGATCGGGCGTGTTTGCGCGGTGTCTGTTCCTTCAATGGCCATCCTGGTCCTCCAGTTTGTTCTACAAGCACCTGATCAGGCGCTTCATAAATCGATTGAATACTCTTTACAAAGAAACGCCGCCGGGAGGAAGCGCGCCGACGCCATCACGGAGAAGATCATTGAATTCGCCATAAATGACTGGTCCGGTAAGACGGCGTGCGGCAATGCATTGCGTGTTCTGACTAACCTATTCCAAGCATTTTTCGGTTGGCCGCGTCATCGGTGCCTCCGTCGGCGAAATCGTCGAAAGCCTTTTCGGTGACGCGGATAATGTGGTCCTTGACGAATTGCGCGCCTTCCCGTGCACCGTCTTCGGGGTGTTTCAGGCAGCATTCCCATTCGACAACGGCCCAGCCGTCAAAGTCATTTGCGGCCATCTTGGAAAAGACTGCACCGAAATCGACTTGACCGTCACCGAGAGAGCGGAACCGACCCGCACGATCGACCCATGGCTGATAACCGCTATAAACACCTTGCCGTCCGGTTGGGTTGAACTCGGCGTCCTTTACATGGAACATGCCGATCCTGTCCTTGTAGATGTCGATGTTGTCCAGGTAGTCGAGGCATTGCAGCACGTAATGCGACGGGTCGTAGAGCATTTTGCATCGGTTATGATTGCTCACCCGTTCAAGGAACATTTCGAACGTGATACCGTCATGCAGGTCTTCACCCGGGTGAATTTCATAGCAAACGTCGACACCCATATCTTCGGCATAGTCGAGAATGGGACGCCACCGTTTTGCAAGCTCGTCGAAAGCTGTTTCAACCAGACCGGCAGGGCGCTGTGGCCAGGGGTAGAGATAGGGCCATGCCAGCGCGCCGGAGAAGGTTGCGTGTGCCGAAATGCCGAGATTGTGGCTGGCGGTGAGGGCCATTTTTACCTGATCGACAGCCCAGGCCTGCCTGGCGGCTGGATTGCCGCGCACATGGGCAGCGGCGAAACCGTCAAAGGCATCGTCATAGGCAGGATGTACGGCAACCAGTTGGCCTTGAAGATGGGTCGAGAGTTCCGTGATCTCAACTCCGTTGTCCTTCGCTGTTCCAGCAAATTCTTCGCAATAGGTCTTTGAACTAGCTGCCCTTTCCAGATCGATAAGGCGTCCGTCCCAACTCGGGACCTGTACACCGAGATAGCCGCAATCCGCAGCCCATTTCGTGATTGAATCCCAGGAATTGAATGGTGCTTCGTCCCCGGCAAACTGGGCTAGAAACAGTGCTGGACCCTTGATGGTTTTCATTTTCGCTTCTCCAGAGTAGGGACAAAAATGGGCCGGGACCCCATCGCAAGATCCCGACCCAAGTGGCTACTTGTTCCTTAGAACGGTGAGTCCGGGAAATAGTAGCTTTCTGCGTTGTCTTTGGTGATCAGGGTCGCACCGAGAATGTAGCGACCGGCTACAGGACCGTTGGATTTGAATGCCTGAACAGTTGCATCCATGGCCGTTGCGATCATCGCAGGCGGATAAAGCACGTCGACCGGGATCAGTGTTTCACCATCCATGATGCCCTTGATGATTTCCTTCATGCCGGCACCGCCGACAACAAACATGCCATCACCATCGCGTCCGGCCTGTTTGAGCGCGGCCACAACACCGATTGCGATATCGTCGTCCTGAGCCCAAACCGCATCGATATCCGGGAAGCGGGACAGGAAGTCCTGCATCACTTCAAAGCCGTCGTCGCGGTTCCAGTTCGCATGTTTGTGGTCCAGAACGTTGATGCCGGAACCCTCGATTTCGGCCATGAACGCATCAAAACGCTCATTGTCGATCACGGTCGGTATACCGCGCAGGACAACAATGTTGTCGCCGTCTTTCAAACGGGTCTTCATGTATTGAGCCGAAACCCGGCCGAGTTCCGGGTTATTGCCGGCGACGTAAAGATCCTCAATGCCGGGCTGGCTGAGGCCACGGTCGACGACAGTGATCCAGGCACCGGATTTCTTGACGTTGAGGACCGGGTCGGTAAGCGGCTCGGATTCAAAGGGCAGAACCACCAGTGCATCGATCTGATGCACGGACACAAGGTCTTCCAGGGCGCTGGCTTGTGCTTCCGGGTCGGGAGAGTTGACCAGGATAAGGTCGACATCCGGATAGAGCTCTTCGAGCCTCTTTTCAGCCTGTTCCGCGTGCCAGTTCATGCCCGCAGCCCAGGCATGGGTCGGTGTCGGATAGCTGACGCCGATCTTGATTTTCTCGTCGGCGACTGCGGAGCCTGCAAAGGCAAGCATCCCTGTCAGTGCCATTGCTCCCAAGGCTTTCTTCATAAGCATGGTTTCCTCCTCCAATGCCTTTCACTTGGACGCACCTCTCCCGTCCGGTGCGAACCGGTCTTTAAATTGGGGACGGGACCCTATTCCGTTGAGTTCAGCGCATCTACCTACTTGCTCTTGCCAAGTTTCCAGTCGCTGCGCTGCAGTAGAACCGCAACGATGATGATCAAGCCCTGCATGGTTCCATTCAGGTAGTTCGAGATCAGATCGGTGAAGTTCAAAATGTTGCCGATGGTCGTCAGGATCAAAGCGCCGAGGATCGTGCCACCAATGCGGCCGTATCCGCCCTTCAGAACCGTGCCCCCGATGATCACAGCCGCAATTGCTTCCAGTTCCCAAAGAACGCCGGTTGAGGCAGAAGCAGATCCAAGCCGCGGAACATAGATGATCGTTGCGAAGGAAACGCACAGTCCCTGAATGACATAGGTAAGCGTCTTCACACGGTCGACATTGATCGCGGAATAGCGGGCAACGGCTTCGTTTGATCCGATCGCCGTGCAGTAGCGCCCGAATGCGGTCCGGTTCAACAGCAGCCAGCCGCAGATCGCCACTCCGATGAACACCCAGACCGGGTAGGGCAGACCAAGAAAACTGTCATAGTAGACGGGCCGATAGGTGCCGCGGATATCAAAGTTGAGCGACAAGGTCCCGCCATCGGCGAAGTAGGTCACGAGCGAGCGATAGATGCCCATCGTGCCAAGGGTGACAATGAACGCTTCGATCTTGCCTTTGGTTGTCAGGGCGCCGTTGATCCAACCGGCACCTATTCCGAGCACGACAGCGCAGCCGCAGCCCAGCAGAACCGTTGCGACACCGGTACCCATCGTATCGACCGCGTTGTTCATGATGATGATCATGACGCCGGAAATCGCCGCGGCCATCGAGCCGACCGAGAGGTCGATACCACCGGCCGTGATGACGAAGGTTGCACCGACCGCGATGATGCCGATGAAGGCAGAACGGGTCAGAAGGTTGGTCAGGTTGCCTTCGCTCACGAAAGACGGGTTCAGCAGAAAGCCGATGATACACAGGATCAGAAGGGCCAAAGCCGGTCCGATCGTCTTGAAATCGATGGAAGACCGCTTGGCAGTCGTCTCGGTCGATGAGGTGACCATGGTCAATGAAGTTCCTCCCGTTTCAGCCCGGCGGCGTAACGCATGATTTCGTTTTCGTTGATGTGATCACCGGTCAGAACGCCCGTAATGCCGCCTTCGCGCATCACCACCACCCGGTGGCAGATGCCGATAATCTCGGGCATTTCGGAGGAAATGACGACGACCGAAACGCCTTCGGCGGCGAGTGCTGCGATGAAATGATAGATCTGCTGCTTGGTCCCGACATCGATGCCGCGCGTTGGCTCGTCGATGACGACGATCTTTGGATCGCACTCCATGATCTTGGCGAGCAGCAGTTTCTGCTGGTTACCGCCGGACAGTTTGCCGACGGTGATATCGTTGTCCTTGGCCCTAACGTCGAAACGGCGGATCGCGCGTTCAAGCGCTTCTTCTTCACGTTTGCGGTCGATGGCAAAATTCTTCACGAATTTCGGGAGCGCGAAAAGGGTCAGATTCGGCTGCATCTTCTTGTCGAGCAGCAGCCCCTTTTCCTTCCTGTCCTTGGTCAGATAGGCAAGTCCGGCATCTCGTGCACCGGCCACTGTCATCGTGCCGACATCCCGTCCGAACAGCCTGATTGTTCCACTTTCGATCGGGGCAAGTCCGCAAACCGCTTCAAAAACAGCGGTTCGACCTGACCCGATCAGGCCTGAAAAACCCAGGATTTCACCTTTGCGAAGCCCGAAGCTGACCCCGCTCACGCCCGTTGCAACAAGGTTGTCGACTTCCAGAACCAGTTCTGCGTCGACATCCGCCTCCAGCATCGGGGGATAGAGGTCTGACAGTTCACGCCCCACCATCATCTGAGCCATCAGATCCGGCGTCAGATCCTGCGCATGTCGCGTGTCGATCCATTGACCGTCCCGCAAGATGGTGATCCGATCCGAGATTGCCTTGACTTCATTTAGCTTGTGGGAAACGAACACGATGCCAACGCCGCTTTCCTTAAGCTTCGTAACTTGCCGGAAGAAGACTTCCGTTTCTTCTTCGGTCAGCACCGCGGTCGGCTCATCCATAATCAGAATGCGGGCGTTGCGGCTGACAGCCTTGACGATTTCAACCATTTGCTTCTGCGCGATCGTCAGGTCGGAAATACGGTCGACCGGAGAAATATCCAAGCCGATTTCATCGAGATAGCCCTGTACGGTTGCGCGCATTGCTGCCTTGTCGAGCAAGCCCCTGGATTTGACCTCTCGCCCGAGAAAGACGTTCTCTTCGACCGTCATCTGCTCGGCAAGATTCAGTTCCTGGTGAATGAGCACAATGCCGAGCGATTCGGCTGCGCCATTTGGAGGCAGGTCTGTCTTTTTTCCATCGAGCCGGATCTGACCGGAGGTAGGGTCGTGGAAACCGGACAAGATCTTCATGAGTGTCGATTTGCCGGCGCCGTTTTCGCCGATCAGCGCATGCACTTCTCCCGGGCGCACATCCATGCTCACGCTGAACAGGACCGGCACCGGACCGAAGGATTTGCTGATGTTGACAGCTTCGATGATCGCCGCTTGTGCGGTCGTTTCCATCTGCATTTATGTCTTCCTCCCAAGCGCCGACATGTTTCCTCCACACTGGCGCCATGTTTGGTATGTAAACGTTTTCACGATTGATGTAAACCTTTACATTGCATGTTGTAAACCTTTTCATCAGAGCCAATGCGCTTTATACAGCGTAGAGGGCGTGTAGATTCATGAACTTATTGGGTGCTCGCGCTGCAACATGTCTGGATCAATAAATGAGCGAACCGCTGGAGCGGCCGGCCACAATTGAAGATGTTGCAAAACTTGCGGGCGTGTCGATTGCCACCGTCAGCAGGGCTCTGCGCTCGCCCGAGAAGGTTGCCGAAAGTACGCGGAAAAAGGTAACCGCCGCGATTGCGCGCACGGGCTACACCGCCAATGCCATGGCGCAGAACCTGCGTATGCAACGTTCGCAGATGGTTCTGGTCCTGGCCTCTTCGATTGCAGATCCGAATTTTGCCGGCATTTTGACCGGCCTGGAGAAGGCTGCGGCGGACAGAGGCTATGGCGTCCTGATCGGCAACACGGAAGGCACCACCGGCATAGAGCAGACCTACATGCGATTCTTGTCGACCGGCATGGCGGATGGACTGGTGCTTTTGACTGGCCATATTCCCGTTGCCGGCGAACCGCAGACGCCACTCAGCTCATTGCCGGCTGTTGTTGCAACGGAACGGCCATTGGCGCACTCAGATATCAGTTATGTCGGCGTGGATGACGTTGCCGCCTCAAAAATGGCGACGGAATATTTGATCTCGCTCGGCCATCGGAAGATCGTATTCATCTCCGGAGGACCTGCAGACATTCGAAGTGATTTGAGGCATTCCGGCTACCGCCAGGGACTGAAAGAGACACCGGACGCGCCGAGAGACTGGCGTGTTGAAGGAGACGGAACGGCAGAAAGCGGCCGTGCCGCCGTCGAGCGCCTTTTCATCAAGGATGACCTGCCTACAGCGTTCTTCTGCTTTAACGACAACACCGCAATCGGCGTCATTTCCGCCCTGCAGCTGCGTGGTTACAACGTTCCGGAAGACTTCTCGGTTCTGGGGTTTGACGATATTCCCTTTGCCAACAATTTCACGCCGGGACTGACGACCATTCGCCAGCCTCGTCATCATATCGGCGAAAAGGCCATGACAATCCTCCTGGATCGCTTGGCAAACAGGTCGCTTGAAACCAGGTCGCATCTTTTGCATGGGGACCTGATCGTCCGGGAAAGCTGCGCGGGTGTCAGCAAACGGGCCAGATAGGCCTGAAAGGTCCGTTGCGCGGTATCAGAACACCGTGACCTTTATGCGCTGACACGATCCTTTGCCGGAGCAAGTTCTGCAATTCCTGTCAGCACCTGGTTGGTCACGGCTTTGGTGCCCATGTCTCCACCAAATTCCATCGGTCTCAAGGCGTTTTGTTCAAATGACTCATCTACGGACGAATTGATCAGGTCTGCAGCATCTGCGAGATGAGAATTTCCAAGTTTCTCGGCCAGATAGTCCAGCATCAGGGCTGCGCTCAGGATTGCTGCCAATGGATTGGCCTTGTCCTGCCCCATAATGTCGGGCGCGCTTCCGTGGGCTGGCTGAAACAGGCCGGTCGTCTCTCCGATCTCACCGCAGGCTGCCATTCCCATGCCGCCAACAAGGCCACCTGCAAGGTCGGACAGGATGTCACCGAACATGTTCTCCATCACCAGCACATCGAATTCCCAGGGCTTGCGGACCAGGTCTAGCGCTTGTGCATCAACGTAGTTGTAGCCGACAGGAACGTCAGGATAGGTCTCTTTCACTTCATTGAAAATCTGGCGGAAGAAAGCGAGCGATGTGAAGACATTGGCCTTGTCGACGCAGGTGAGGGTGCCGTTCTTGCCTTTGGCTCTGCGTTTGCGTGCCAGATTGAAAGCAAAATGATGCAGTTTTGTTGTCGTCTTGCGCGTAACGCGAAGGACGTCCTGAACTTCGTCGTTGTTGGCAACAAGCGTGCGCTTGTGGGCGGCTGCCGAATAAAAAAGGCCTTCTGTGGACTCCCGCAGGATAATCAGATCGATACCCGCCGCGCGCGGATCTGCCAGCCGTTGCGGTGCATTCGGATAGGCCTTGACCGGACGCACTCCGGCAAACAGCTCAAAGCGATCGCGCAGCCGCAGGTGCGGAGAGATTTCCGTCCCATCGGCGTGACGGATCGAAGGCATGCCGATAGCGCCGAGAAAAATGGCGTCGGCCTCGCCCGCACGCATTTCACCATCTGGTTCAATGTCGGTTCCGGTTTCCTGAAAATAGCCGGCTCCGGCCAGGATCTCGTCATAGACCGGTAATGCCTGGCCTGTTTTCTGCAGAGCAGCTTCCATGACAGCCATGGCCGCTTCTGCAACATCGACGCCGATCCCGTCACCTTTAATCAGTGCTATTTTCATCGGTAACTTCCTCAATTCCAATCAACGTCAAAACGCTCAACCACCTGGCCAATCTGATCCGGTGTGAGAGATATGGCTCCGGTTCCGCGCAAAAGCAGTGCCAGCCGGGCCGTGGCTTCCAACTCTTCCATTGCATAAACTGCGGCGGTCAGATCCTTGCCGGCCACCACGGGGCCGTGATTGGCAAGCAGGACTGCCGATCGTTTTCCCGCCAGACCCCGCACCGCTTCGCCCATCGCCGGGTCGCCTGGTACAAAGAAGGGCAACAGTTTCACCTTGCCGAGCTGCATGATCCCGTAAGGTGTCAACGTCGGCAGGACGTTTTCCGGATCGATGTCTGGCAAAAGTGTGAGCGCGACCGAATGACAGGAATGAAGATGAACAACCGCACCGGTGTTGCTGCGGGTCTCATAAAAGGCGGTATGAAGCGGGATTTCCTTTGTCGGCTTGTCGCCTGACAAAAGGTCGCCCTTTTCGGACACATGACTGATCCGTGCCGGATCCAGAAACCCCATGGAAGACCCTGTTGGTGTGACCAGCAGGGTGCCGTCGGACAGCCGCAGCGAGATATTGCCCGTCGATCCGTGTGTCAAACCACGGTCAAACATGGATTTCGCCACAAGACAGACCTGCTCACGTGCCGAGGCGATTTCGCTCATACCCGGCCCTCCAGAACAGAAAGCGCTTCGGAAAAGAATTCAGGTCCGCCGAAATTGCCTGACTTCAGGGCAAGGGCGAGGGGGCGTCCGGCAACCTTCAATGCGGGAACGCCCGCTGCGATCTTGGGACCGATCTCAAGCGTGTCTGCCTGGAGGCCCGAGACAACAGCTCCTGAGGTCTCTCCTCCGGCGACCACGATCCTTTTGACCCCTTCATGCGACAAGGCGGCAGCAAGGTTGGCAAAGACTTTCTCGATTGCATCCGCACTATTCTCACGGCCGTATTTGTCCTGTGCGGCGGCAACGATTGCAGGATCCGCTGAAGAATAAAGAAGGGGAGCGGTATCCTGACGGATCGCCCACTCGACGACCTCCTGCAGCGACAGCCTTTGAGACATGATGTCGTCTGCATTCAGTTCGCGCGACGGCGCACTGGCCTTGTAGGCAGCCACTTGGCCGCGAGTGGCTGCGGAACAGGAGCCGGACAGGACAACGGCCTTGCCGGAGACCCCTGCCCAGGAAGACGTTTCAGGTTGAAACCCGAAGTTCTGTGGCAGGCCAAGGGCGATGCCCGATCCGCCGGTCAGAAGTTTCCGTGACGCCGCGGCGCGGCCGAATGTCATCAGGTCTTCGTTGCGGACAGCATCGACGACGACCATGGCCTTGCCGGCCTTTGAAGCGTTTTGGATTACGGCATCCGGACCGGCCCAGACGTCGGAAACAGAGATGTGCTTCACGGATCGCGAAGTTTGCCGTGCGAGCACACGCCGAATGTCGGGATCGGTCATGGGCGTCAGCGGATGGTGCTGCATACCGCTTTCGCTCAAAAGAACGTCCTTGACGAAGAGATGCCCCTGATAGACTGAGCGTCCGTTTTCGGGAAATGCCGGGCAGACCAGAACAGTTTCTTCACCAAGCCGATCTGCCAATGCTTCGGTTACCGGGCCAATATTGCCTGCGTCGGTGGAATCGAAAGTCGAGCAAACCTTGAAAATGATTTGCTGGCAGCCCTGGCTCAACAGCCAGTCACAGGCTTCCAGAGATATTGCAACGGCATCAGCGGCCGCAATGGTGCGTGACTTGAGACCGACAACGCCTGCCTCGATATGATCGTCAATGCTGTGCTCCGGGACACCGACGAATTGTGCGGTCGGCATGCCACCTTCAGACAGCATCAGCGCGATGTCGGATGCGCCGGTAAAATCGTCGGCAATGACACCAAGCTTCATGGCAGGAACACCTTTTCCGGGCCCCGGTCGAGGCGAACGATGTGGTCCGGACCGTGGGAAGGAAACAATTTGCGCACGAGTGGGTCATGCCCGGGAATGACGAGCTCCTTCGAGCTGGCAAGACGCTGAATGGTCTTGAACCCGTTAAGCATGTCGCCAAGGTTGACCACGATCGGAAAGGGTTTTTCCTCCAGGAAGTTTTCATAATAGTGAGACGCGTCGGAGGCGAGGCACAACCAGCCGGCTTCGGTCAGGACGCGCACGACCTGCAGGCCGTCGCTGTGCCCTCCGGTCCGGTGAACCGTCACACCTTCGCGAACTTCGCCGTCCCCCTCATGAAAGATGACCCGTCCCGAATAAAGCCTTTGAACGGCTTCGCAGATATGGTCAGCCGTGAAGGGCGCGTTCAAGGTTCCATGGCACATGCAGGGGCCTGTGGCATATGCCATTTCTGCCGCCTGGAGATGAATTGTGGCGTTTGGGAAATGCCGCAGGCCGCCTGCATGATCGTAGTGAAGATGCGTCACGATGATGGTTGTCACGTCTTCAGGCACGATGCCAAGCGGCGCCAGTGCCTCAGCCGGGTTCAGCCGAATGGGTCGGCCGCGCCGATCGCCTTCTTCCTGGTCGTATCCGGTGTCGACCAGCAGGATTTCGTCACGCTGACGCAGCACCCAGATGAAATAGTCCATGTCGTGGGGCTGATTGTGATTGTCATCGAACAGAAAACTGTCCTTGCGCGTCCTGGCATTCCGGTCGGCATATTTGACTGCGAAGACTTCCCAGGGGGTCATGCGTCCACCTTCTGAAATGTCTTGACGGATTTTTCGGCAATCATGTCGGAGACCCTGGCATCGAAGTCCTTGAAATGGTCGGTCGCAAGATGAAACTGGAATGCAGCAGCATCTTCATAGATTTCATAAAGGAAAACCTCACCCGGCAGATCCGGATCGGTGCAGACATCAAACTGTCTGCACCCTGGTTCGTCTTTCACCGAGGTTTGTGCATTTGCGATCATCAGGGGCATGAAGGCATCCATTTGTCCGTCCTTGATGCGAAACAGCACGGTTACTGCAAACATCGTTTCAACTCCTCCTCACCGGAACAGATGCACCATACTCATTGAGACGGCCGGTATGTAGGTGACTGCAAGGAGCGCGATGATAGCCGCGATGTAAAGATGTGCCATTTTTCTGGCAATCGAGAGCACGCCAACACCGGAAATCCGCGAGGCAACGTAGAGCGTTGCACCCACCGGCGGTGTGAACAGGCCCACGGCAACGTTACAGGTCATGATCACGCCAAGATGCACCGGGTCGACGCCAAAGGCCTTGGCCGTTGGCAGGAACAGTGGTGCGGTCAGCAGGATGGCGGGAACAGGGTCAAGCACGAGGCCCAGAATGAGCAGCACGATGTTGACCAGCAACAGGAACATCCACGGGCCGGAGGAGAACTCCTGAACGAAGGCAACCAGGATCTGGGGCATCTGTTCCAGGGTTATCAGCCAGCCGAGCACAGTGGTCGCGCCGATCACCACCATCACCACCGAACTGGTAACGAAGGAATCGATCAAAAGGCGCGGCAGATCCCTGATCTTGAAGTCGCGATAGACGACTGTCGTCACGAACAGACCATAGACAACGGCGAGAGCTGCAGCCTCCGTCGGCGTGACCCAGCCGGTGAAGATACCGCCAAGGATCAGGATCGGCATGAAAAGGGCAGGGGCCGTGCCGATAAAGGACGATGTCAACTCCTTCAGCGTTGTTGTTCGCCCGCCCGGATCGCAATTGGTCGTTTTGCCCACGTAGTAGCAAACCGCCATGAAGAGCGCGCCGAACAAGACGCCGGGGATCATGCCGCCAAGGAAGAGATCCGCGACGGATACGTTGCCGACAAAACCGTAGATGAGCATGGGAATGGACGGTGGAATGATGATGCCGATGGTTCCCGCAGCTGCGACGAGGCCCGCTGCAAACGCTGTGTTGTAACCCTCTCGCGACATGTTCTTGATCATCACCGAGCCGATGGCTGCAGAATCTGCAATTGCCGAGCCGGAAATGCCGCCGAAGATCATGGAGGCGCCAACGACGACCATGCCGAGCCCGCCCGCCATGAAGCCGAAAGCTGCGCGGGCAAAACCGATGATGCGCAGGCCAACGCCACCGCGGCTCATCATTTCGCCAGCCACGATGAAAAGCGGAATGGCCAGGAAGTGGTTCGGTTCCACACCGCCGATGAAATTCAGGAACAGCGCCTGAAGCGGATATCCAAGATCAAAGACGATGATCGGCAGAACGGCGGTGAGCAGAATAGCCCAAACAAGCGGAATACCGATGAAGACAGAGGTCAGGAAGACCGCCACTACAAAGATCAGTATCATTAAAAGGCCTCCCCGCCGTCAGAATGGGATGCATGAGGCACGACCGGGTTTCTAATGTCGAACACCATGTTGAACAGATGGAAGATCAGCGTCAGCGCCATGCCGGCGGGCATGGAGGCATAAAGCAGTCCGACCGGCCAATAGAGCACCGTGGTCTTCTGCGCCCAGGTATGAACGGAAATGTTGTACCCGGTGTAGATCAGGCTGATCAAAAGGATCGCGATGACGACGTCGATCGCAATCGACAAAATGCGCTGACCGAGCATTGGAACCAGTTTTTCGACAATCTCGGTAACGCGCATATGTGCACCGCGTGCAATGGCCGCCGCGCAGCCGAAAAAGGTGCTCCACAGCAGCAGAAAGCTGGTGACTTCCAGAGACCATGCCAGGTCAAACCCGGCAAATCCGCGAAGGGAAGCGTTGCAGAACACCAGTGTGACGATCGCAAATCCGCCAAGCGCCAGGCAAAAATCGACCATATGGCTGAGCCAGCGCAGCACAGCCGGATAATGCTCTCGGTAATCCAAGGCTCTTCTCTTTTAGGAAAGGGCCGGGACCCTGAGAGTCCCGGCTAGTTGTCGCCCGAAGTGCTTGATCAGTTCTGGGCGGGGAGTGCTTCGCGGATCGCAGCCGCGTCGGCCAGGATCTTGTCGACAGCTTCGTCGCCGTAAACGTCCTTGGCTTTTGAATAAACCGACTGGACGGCATCGCGGAACGGTCCGATTTCCGGAACGCTGACCGTTGCACCTTCTTCGGTCATCTCTGCAAGCTGGCTCTCAACAGAGCTCTTGACGAGGTTGCGGCTGAACGTTGCGGATTCCGCAGCTGCTTTCAACACGGCTTCCTTGTCTTCATCAGAGAAGGACTGCCAGGTCTTTTCCGCAATTGTCAAAGGCAGCGGGCTATAGACGTGACGCGTCAGCGTGATGTTCGGCGCAACTTCATAAAAGCGGAGCGACTTGATCGTATCGACCGGGTTTTCCTGGCCGTTGACGATGCCCTGCTGAATGGAGAGGTAAACATCAGTGATCGGCATGACCACTGTCTGGAAACCGATGGCTTCCATCGACCAGCGGATCATGTCGTTCGGAAAAACGCGCATTTTCATGGATTCCGCGTCGGTCGGAGACGCCAGCGGCTCATTGGTTGTGAAGCTGCGGAAGCCGGCTTCCCAGGTGCTCAGGACACGGAAACCTTTTTCGGGAAGTTTCGCGAACTCACCCTGCAACCACTCGGAATTGTCGTAAAGTTCCCAGCCCTGCTCGTAGGTATCGACCAGAAACGGCATGGCCGTGAGGTTCAGGGTTGGCATATGGGTCGCATAGGAACCTGTTGCGGACACGGTAAAGTCCAGACCGCCCAATTGCAGCAGCTCGATCGCCTTCGGATCGTTGGCGAGCTGCCCGGACGGGAAGATCTGAACTTCGTAACGGCCGTCCGTGTATTCAGCAACCTTTTCAGCGAACAGTTCTGCCGCCGCCTGGCGGGAACCGCCCGGATTGTCGGTGTGGCTGAAACGCAGGGTTTCCACAGCATGTGCGCCACCCATACCGGCAGCAAGGATTGCCGCGCTCAGCAACAGACGGCTCAAACTCTTCTTATCAAGCATTTCGGTCTCCTCCCACGGCCGCTCCAAAAGGCCGTATCGATTTACACATTCGATTGCGTATACGTAAATCAATCCCTTGTCAACTTGGGAAATGTCGACTATCAAAAATCCAACAATGAACGCGCTGATCTTGTTTGATCGGCGAAAGCCGGCTCTGATCGACGAGACTGCCAGTAGGCGGCGCACTCAGACATCGGGTGTCAGCCGGCGGGAGGAAGCAATTGACAAGAAACGGTGGTGAAGCCTTGCGTGTTGCCTGCCTTGGCGCAGGCTACTTTGCTCAATTTCATTATGATGCCTGGCGACGGAACGCGCGCGTCCGCCTGGTGGGCTCCTGCGACCGGGACCGGGAAAAAGCCAAGGCCACGGGTCTGACCGCCTTTGGCGATCTGGAGCACATGCTCAAGATGGCCAAGCCGGATCTGCTCGATATCATCACGCCGCCACCGACGCACTTCGAGGCCATCAAGCTGGCAATCGCAAAGGGTGTGAAGGCGATAATCTGTCAAAAGCCGTTCTGCACTTCTCTGGAAGAAGCAAAAGAGGCAACTGAACTGGCCGAGACCGCCGGTGTTACGGTTGTTGTCCACGAAAACTTCCGCTTTCAACCCTGGTATAGAACCATCCATCAGGCACTTGACGATCGTCTGATCGGAGACGTTCTACAGGTCACATTCCGGCTGAGAACAGGAGACGGGCAAGGGCCGCGCGCCTATCTCGATCGTCAGCCCTATTTCCAGGAAATGCCGAAACTGCTCATTCATGAAACCGGCGTTCACTGGGTCGACACTTTCCGGTATCTGCTTGGTGAGCCGGAGGCTGTGTATGCCGATTTGCGCCGTCTCAATCCGGCAATCAAGGGCGAAGATGCGGGCTATTTCGTCTTTGACTATGCCAATGGAGTTCGCGCACTCTTCGATGGCAACCGTCTTTTGGATCACGCTGCCGAAAACTGCCGCACGACACTTGGAGAAGCTCTGATTGAGGGGGCCGAAGGGACACTGACCTTGTCGGGCGATGGGTCTGTAAGACTACGCCACTTTGGCGATGTGAAGCCAAGCATTCTCCTGGCTGCTCAGAACTGGAATGGCTTTGGCGGCGATTGCGTAAAGAATCTGATAGACCATGTTGTCAACGGTGTGTTGGACGGAATGCCGCTTGAAAACGAGGCGCGCGCGTATTTGAAGGTGATCGCGATCGAACAGGCGATCTACGAATCGAACCGCCTGGGGACGAAAATCCGGGAGTTTGCCCATGCTTGAGGCGCCAAAACCAAAAACGATCACCACCCAGGCGATGGAAAAGATCCGTCAATTGATTTTCGACGGTGAATTGGCAGCTGGCTCCGATCATTTGGAAAGCGAATTGGCGGATCGCCTGGGCATGTCCCGGACACCTGTACGTGAAGCAACGCTGATGCTTGCCCAGCAGGGGCTTTTGGAAGTGCGGCCCCGCAAGGGCGTAAGGATCTCGACCCTGTCGCTGAGAGACATGGAAGAGATCTATGCTGTGCTGACGGAACTGGAGAGCCTGTCTGCGGAACAAGCCGCTGACAAGGGATACTCTGACGAGGATCTCAGTGCACTGAAGCAATCGATAGAGGCCATGGAAGAAGCGCTGGGACGTGAAGATCGTGAAGCCTGGGCAATCGCGGATGACGCTTTTCACGACGAGCTCGTGAGATTGGGCGGCAATTCACGCGTGGAATCCATCGTGTCCATGATGGCGAACCAGGTCCGCCGGGCCCGCGCCATGACGCTCTATATTCGTCCCCTTCCGGTCAAGTCCAACGAAGACCACAGGGCTGTCTATGCCGCGATCAAGAAGGGCTATGCCAACGAGGCGCGTGAACGTCACAGAAGTCACCGGCAACACGCCCGTGAAGTGCTGATCGAGCTGTTGAAAAAACACAAACTGTTTCAGCTTTAGGCCCGCGCAGTGTTGCCTCTGGTGCTGCAAGGGGCCCTTAGGACACGGTTACCCGCCTTGCCAGACCTTGATGGCCTCAATCGGGTATACAAGCATCAGGACGTTCAGGGTCAGATTGTCCCGAATGACCCAAAGTGCCAGCAGTTCAAAAGCGATGGCAGTCAGAATGGTCACCCAAACCGGCATACGCGCCGCAAAGAAGAACCCGGCAAGCATCCAAACAATATCGAAGACGGAATTCAGAACACTGTCGCCGGTATATCCGACGGCAATGGTTGCTTCGCGGTAGCGATCGATAATCCAGGGGCTGTTCTCTGCGATTTCCCAGGCCGCCTCGATCAGGATCGCACCAAGCGCCCGCTCTGCAACAGAGTTGCGACGGAAGAGCAGCCACAGCAGCCAGTAAAAGATAAAACCGTGAATGATGTGGGAGAACGTGTACCAGTCGGCAATATGCTGCGAGGAACCGGCGACATCGTCCGCCGGTGTCCAAAAGAGGACATAGCCGCACTCGCAAATGGGAATGCGCCCCATGGCCAGAAGAATGGCTGCGGTGACGGCGGTCATTGCGATCCCGATGATCAGGCATTTGGTTCGGCTCATTGTCATTCCAAATCTGTACAGGATTTCTAGTTGGCTTAGTGTTAGCGAGCCTTAAATTTGGCTAATTGGTTCGCAAAGGAGATTGATACTCTCGGCGGGACCCGTCAAAACTGCGGGCGCTTATCTGGTCTGATAACTGTTTCGCCCAGTTTCCGTTCCCCGGAAGTATTTTTTCCAAAGCTTCAAGAACCTCGCCTATTGACTGATCATTCCACGACCACTTTACGTTGAACGAATTGAATTCTTCGAAAACAAGATCGGCGAATGTGCTCGGGAGCAATGACTTTGATGCCACATCTAGCAATCCAAGTTCATTCCAAAGGTTTTCCACTGGGCCTCTTCCATCGCGGTATCGAATTGCGACCCAGAATATTCCAAACTTGAATGCTTCGCGCGAAGTGAAGCCATATTTTTCTAAGTAACTTCGAACCAAGATGTCTGAAGAGAAAACTTCATGTTCACCATCTCTCCGAGCAAGATACTTTCTGAAAACGTCCAAGCTTGCTTGTTCTTTCAGAACCAAATGCTTTAGGGCTTGCGCTAACCCACCCGTCGGATAGCCACTTTCCGGGTCTACCCCACCACACACACTTGTGTAGCATTCGGAATTTAGATCTCTTTCTTCGAATTTATCCAGCCATGTTTCCAGCAAGGCGCGGGTTTCACTTAGCAAATTCCAATTTTCACGTGTTACCCGGTCAAAAAAGTCGGCTTCGCTATACAATTTCTCTTGGTATCGAAATGCCAACTCAAAAGTATGATTGTATTGGCCTCCACCGAGCATATCTGAAAATCTAGAGCGCAACTCTTGCTTCAGGTTGGTCAGCGCCTGTTTTGCCCCAAGCTCGGACCATTCCATGAGTTCGACGATATGCCCGCTTAGATGAAGAAGATCTCGAGCTTTGAGATCTAGACCAGCATTCTCGCATAAAACAACTACTTGAGCGTCTTGCTCTGATATCCAAACCTCATTGGAATTTTGGAAAACAGACGATCTAGGCAATCGCAGCATGCAATATTCATTGCGTATGACGAATTCTTCGTCTGTTGCCGTTACATCAGCCAGCGTATGCCTCCATAATTCTCTCGTCGCCTCCGCGCTTTGAGCGCGCGAGACTTTGGAACCAATGCGAAGAATTGGCGATACGGTTCCATCCATTCCAATACGGCGGAAGCCGTCGGAATGCGTCATCCAAAATGCCTCGTTGGTATTCTCCCAAGCGCTTTGCCAGTCCCAGTAGCGCTTCCGAAACTTCTCATGAAGATCATCGAAATAGTGCGTAAATGTCGCTTTCGGAGGTTGTGAGAGGCCCTTGTCGATTTGATAAAAGGGTTTTTCAAGATTGTCGATCATGTCTCCGACACGTATCCGGTCGTTCACATCTTGCTTGTTCTCAATTGCAATCCAACTGACATCTAGATTCCGCACAAAACTTGCGTTTTCGAGGTCCCATAGCTCGAAACTGTACAGGAACCGATCACAGCCATCGTCGCGAAGATCAGGATGCCGGTAGCCTTTCTTTCTACCGAAGACTTTTTGCTGGAAACCGGCAAGCGGCACCGATTTATGGTGCTTCATATACCTAAGGTTTCGGCGAAGTCCCCATTTGCCATTCGGGCTGGCTGCAAAAAAAACTGGACGTATCGGATTGGCGTAAAAACTATCTATTTCCTTCTTAAGAATGGTTTGAGCGCGAACATCAATTTCATAAACTCCAATAAAATTGAGCCGTTTGCCCGTGTCAGAAGTCGAGCCTTGTTTCCCATCCCCTTCTTCGCAGTAGCCTGTGATTATCTTTTCACTGTTCCGCTCGCGGACAAACCCACTGAAACTTAAGCGCCGAAGAGATGTGCCAGGAGAACCTAGCTGCATTTTTAAATCGGGAGATAGTTCCCTGGTTCTTACTAATCGCCCGGTTGCTCCATTCCAGGTTGCGCAGTCGGTCGCGAATACATGAGATAGATCAATTTCATTCAGCAACAGCAAACGATGTTCTGCTAAAAGCGCAATATAGCCATGATGTTTTAGGTGAACCAAGTCCTTGACTAGACTGCCCGCACGGAAAAACTCCGAAATACTGCGTGAAGCGATGCGCTCGCCCGTTCGGCCATTGAATATCACGAGGTTTGCTCGCTCTCCGAGGAGAACAATCTGATCGTTGCTCAAAGCGAGCACGGATTCGAATTGTTCTCCTCGGAGTGGTTTGTGAAGATAAGTTTTGTGGGTCGATGTATCGACGACTTCCACAAAACCTCGATATTCGCTGTCACTGCTTCGAACTCTAACATCCAGCATTGCTGCACCAACACCCGTTCGCTTGATAGCTTTTTTGAATAGCTTGGATCGGTAAACCGGGGGTTACGACTTCAGATTGTAACGGTCACTCGGTCAGACTTGGCGCAGTTGGCGAACGTAGCTGGATCAGCGCATTGGGAAGCGCCAATTAAAAGGGACCCTTCAATAGAGGCACAGGCAGTGGGCTGCCACAAAGCTAGTTTTTGCCAGAATTCAATCAGTTTCCTGCGATCGAACCAAATGGCGAAAACTTCCATTATTCCAGACAGACGTCTCAAACAGGGAACAAGTTTACAAATTCCTCACTAGAAATCTTGCCGGATTCTCTCTATGAACTTGCGCCAACGAAACATCAATCCTTCCGGCCCCATTGATTGAAGTTGCGCCCCGGTTTCAACCGATGCGTTTGCGCAGCCTCGCCGGACAAGGCATTCAGGAGTTCTTTATGTCCAGCCTCAACGGCAAGGCACCGTTTCAGGACCGTCGCACATTTGCGATCATTTCCCACCCGGATGCCGGTAAGACGACCTTGACCGAAAAGCTGCTGTTGTCCGGTGGTGCGATCCGCGCTGCGGGGCAGGTGAGGGCACGTGGTGAAAGACGCCGGGCACGGTCAGACTGGATGAAGATCGAGCAGGAACGCGGCATCTCGGTTTCGTCATCCGTCATGACGTTTGAGCGTAAGGGAATTGTCTACAACCTGCTCGATACACCAGGCCACGAGGACTTCTCGGAAGACACCTATCGCACCCTGACGGCTGTTGATGCTGCGATCATGGTGATCGATGCCGCAAAAGGCATTGAGACCCAGACCCGAAAGCTGTTCGAAGTCTGTCGCTTGCGCGATATCCCGATCATCACTTTCGTCAACAAGATCGACCGTGAAGGCCGCCACGCACTTGAGATCCTCGATGAGGTGCAGGAAGCGCTCGCGCTGGACGTGAGCCCGCAGACCTGGCCGGTGGGCATGGGATCGGATTTCTTTGGCGTTTATGACTGGCAGAAAAAGAAATTCCATACTTCGGAGGGCGAGCGCGGTGGTGCTTTTGCCCAAACGAAGGAAGTCTCGGGTCTTGATGACGGCGCTTTGACCGACGTCGTCTTTGATCGGATCATGGAAGAGCTGACGGAAAACGTTGAACTCGGTGCAGAAGGCTACGCCGAATTCGACCAGGAAAGCTTTCTGGAAGGTCATTTGACCCCTGTCTTTTTCGGTTCCGCTTTGCGCGACTACGGCATTGAGGAAATTCTCGACTTCATCGCGGACTTTGCTCCGGCACCCCATTCCCAACCTGCCACCGGCGGGCGCACGATCATGCCGGCAGAAGACAAGGTCACGGGTTTCGTCTTCAAGGTACAGGCCAATATGGATCCCAAACACAGGGACCGGATTGCCTTTGTGCGGTTGTGTTCAGGCACGTTCAAGCGCGGCATGAAGCTGAAACATGTGCGAGCCAACAAACAGATCGCAGTGTCGGCACCGATCTTCTTCTTTGCCGAGGAGCGTGAGATCGCGGATCTTGCCTATCCTGGCGACGTGATCGGGGTTCCCAACCATGGCCAGCTGCGCGTCGGCGACACGTTAACCGAAGGCGAGAATATCCACGTCACCGGCTTGCCTGCCTTTGCTCCAGAAATTCTGCGCCGCGTGCGCCTTTCCGACACCATGCGGGTCAAGCAGATGCGTCAGGGCCTTCAGGATCTGGCAGAGGAAGGTCTTGTGCAGATCTTCAAGCCGGACCTCGGTTCAAACTGGATTGTTGGCGTCGTGGGCGCGCTGCAGCTCGATGTCGTGGTCGACAGGCTTAAGGCGGAATACGGGACAGAAATCGGCTTTGAAACCGTGCCGTATTCCACGGCACGCTGGATCGAAACCGACGGTCAGACCTTGCAGAAGATCATTGAGGGACACCGCATGTCAGTCGCAAATGACCGTGATGACAAGCCGGTGTTTCTCTTCAAGAATGCCTGGGAAATCGGACACGTTACCGAGAAGTTCCCTGATGTCACTTTTCGTGAGACACGGGAAATTGTGCACGAAGCCTGAAGAGGCTCATTTATCTGCCTCTTTTTTTGCCGAAGGTGCTTCCGGTTCTGCTGCGCGGCTGTGCAACGGTGTAAGGCTAACGAGATCGACGATGGCGTTGCGATCAAGTTCTTCGCTATCGTCATTGCCCAGGAGCAAAGCTAGCAGTTTGGCGTCGCCTTTGATGCGCTCAACCTCAGCCAGAGTTGCGTCTTCGGAATCGGGGAGTTCAGCCGCAAACCCCTTGTTTTTCATGAGCTTCTTGTAGGCCTGTTTGGGGTTCTGCTCACTGAGCAGTTCCGTCAGGGACGGATAAGAGGCCAATAACCGCCAGGTTTTTGGCCACTCGGTCATGATCACAATCCAGCGGGCAAGCTGTAACCAGCGTTCATCGTCAGGTGGCCAGTCACGTTGTCGGAACGCGACTGCGTTATACATCGTCACGCCATTGATGATGCGTTTGATCTGGCGCGGGTTCGCCGGAAGGTGATCGGCCAAGGGTTCGAGCCGATGGGAGATTTCTGCCTCAACCTCCTCGTCGGTGGCCGCGTGGATTGTGAATTCGTCCTTAAACCAATCATCGAAGGCTTCGGTGTTTTCAAGAGCGCTCTTCAAGTCCGCGGTCGGGACGGCCTTGGCATCAGAGGTGTTGCTGAAATCCGTAGCGGTCGATGCGGTTGTAGCTGCGCTGCGGACCTGTGCCTTGAGAGCTTCGCTGTCCAGCACTGGTGCGGCAGGTTGTTGAACCGCTTGTTGAAAGAAGACGCGCAAGTTTTGCGTTGTTTCGCTGGAGAAAGTCTTGGTCTGCTCGGTGTCCAGATTGGCTCTGGAGCCCAGGAGCAGGCGCCGGACATAATCCTTTTGCCTGTCCGGGATAAGGCCAGGCAGGATAAAGGACATCTGGATTGCCTTTTCAACGAAACGCGCACCGAAAGTCTGTTCGGGACCGACACTTACCTTGTTCATGTCCTTGTGATGGACTTCGAAGGCGCGCTCGATCCAGTCACGGTCACCAAGAATGACAAAGACGACGCGGGGACTGCGCAATAGCGTCTGCATACCGCGCACGAGGTCGACAATGAATTCCGGGCTGCAACGATCGAGATCGTCAACCACCACGAGAACGGGACGTTTCAGCCGCTTCATTGTCTTGTAGAAATGCCGTCGGAAACGCTCAAACGGGTCGCCATTGCCAAGGGACAGACGCTCGGCAAGTGTGTCGGTGCCAGGTCGAATGGACTCTGTAAAGCAGGCTCCGATCCCCCAGAGAAAACTCAGCCCCGTCAACGCCGTCAGCATGAGGCCAATGCCGTCTGCAATGCCGAAACCCTTGTCCGATCCGACGCTGAACATGAGACTGCTCTGGCCTTTGGCATTGGTGTTGAGTTCCAGAATGCCAAAAATATAAAGCAGCCAGAAAAGCAGCAGACTGACGACCCCCGTTGAGATCAGGGCCACGATTTTCGGGCTTGTCAGGCGCCAGAAAATTTCCGGTAGCCAAAGCCGCAAGCGCAGATACTGACGCTGCCACCAGTCGGGTTTGCGGGCCGGTTCTCCATCGACTGTTTCAGGATCCCAGCCTTCATAAATTACGGAATCAAAACAACGCTTGCGCACGGATTGGTAAAAGACCCACCAGGGCGGTGTGACATGCTGTGCCTGCCAGGCATTGAAAGGCACCACTATCCAGGGTCTGCGCGCGCTGGATGGCCAATTTCGGCCATCTCCGGTGGTGGAGCCGTCCTTTGGCAACGGGTCGCTGAGGAAGACTGTGGTCAGGTCTGCATTGCCGTATCTTCTGGTCAGAAACGAATTCTTGCCGTGCCGATATCCGGTAGGGTTGAGCACTCTTGCAAGGAAGTTGGCAAAGGTCGTTTTGCCACCGCCCCAGGGGGCGTCCAGGTGCAGGACAAATCCAGCGCGTGTGTTGGTGCGTGACCGGTCTCCGGAAAAACCCTCCGCCTGCTCAACTGAATCCGGATCGTTGCCGTCGCCGCTTAGTTCCGCTGCGCCCGCACCTGTCCAATATGCCGAAGAATAGAGCGGACGACGGGGAAACTCCGTCGGATCTTTCGCTTCCTGCCACATGGCGTCGTTGAGCCGGCACCAGATCAGATGCAGTCGTCTGGCCAGCGCAATGGCCAGAATTCCTCTGCCAAGATCGTCGCGTTCCGTCTCGGCGTCATCGGGTGCGAAACTGGTTTCAGATTCGACAAGAGCATCTCCTTGCCCGGTTCCCTTGGCTGTTTGATCGGCCTGCGTTTGAGAATTTGATCCTGCCGCATCGGATTGCATTCGGCTGGATTGAGCAACTGCTTGAATTTGGCTGTCATTGAACAATGGCGGGCGGTTTTGTGTCCGCAGAAATGCGTCGAGTTGAAGAGCCTGGCTTTCTGGCAAAGCCAGAACTGCACCTTGCCAGTTTTTCCGCGTTATACCTGATGCCTCGATAACGGATTTCCGCGAGATCAGGCGCGTCTGATCGAACTCGTGGACTTCTGTCTCAAACCTTCGTTGACCGTCATTGCTCGCTTGTGTTCCAAGCTCCGTCGATGTGACGCGGCCCGTGCCGACCAGTCCCCCGTTCGAACGTGTTCGCCAATAAATGACCGGATCATTGGTCTGCATCTCCGTCGGAAGTGCCTTTGCGGTCTTCCAGGGTAAGGTTTCACCTGTGTTGAGCACATCCGGAGCGGAGGTCCAGTCCTCCGGATTGAACTGCAGGATCCAGACCCGGGGCAGGGTGGCGGTCTCTTCGGTTTCACTTTGTCCGCTGGTGTCCACCTCGGACGAGACTTCGGCCTCGGTCTGCGTCCCATTGCTAGACAAGCGGGTTTCCTCTCCAGAAGAACGACTATGCAGTTCGTTCATGCGGGCCTCAACGGCCTCTGGCCCGTCCTTGTCGAAAAGCTCCTGTAGGTTCGCGATTTCAGGGTTGACTGCGCTTGCGCCATCCATCCACATCGGGTCAGGCAAGGCGATGCGTGCAATCTCCAGCGTCAGGTCACGCAGTTGCTGGCCTGCAAGGCGTTGCTCATACCAAAGTGTCCAGACGTCCCAGTCAGGACCGCCTTCCAGGAGCCGTGCCTTGAGCTCTTCCCACATTTTGAGGACATCATCTGGCATGTATGCGTCCGGCCAGAGAGCGCTTTGCACAAGAGCGTCAGCAGGAAGCCCCTCATAGAGTTGCAGAACGTCCTTTTCATAGGCTGAGCCGTTATAGTCGCTGTCAATGTAGATTGCGTTCAATGTGGCACGGATTGCCAGCGTCCGGATCGCGTCATCCTGCGTTTCATTGAAACGCGGATCGACAGAACCCTTCGTTGTTTCCGGTGAGGCGAATGCAGAATCTGCGCTCTGATATCCACTCACGACAGCCGGGTTTTCGCTTGACGTAACCTGACTGACAGAAGTGAGGCCTGAAGCGCGAATGAACTCGCCGCCGGAGCAGACAAAGGCAAACACAGCGTTGTTTTGGCGAAAGGTTTTCAGGATTGCCGCATCGGCAGTCTCGTCGTTTTCGAGGTGCAAAAGGAGAAGCGGCAATGCGCGCAGGGAACAACGCAGCGCAATAGCCGCCGCAACGCTTCGGGGCTGTTTTGAAAGCCAAGCCTCAAACTCAGTGAGATCAAATTCCTGTTGTCGCGCAGTCACGTGATCACTCCCCCAAACTTCAGCTTAAACGGGAGGCACTGTCTCGAGCAACCATCGAAAATGGCTGCTGCCATGGCGTAATCTGGCAAGGCGACACTTGCTGGCCGGATTTATCGCACATCATTTACACCGAAAGACGCCTTTGAGACACTTGGTACAAACAGGAGATTTCGTTGATTGAACAACCGCTTGAAATCATCCTCGATCTGCCTTGCTGGTCTGGGCCGATAGACCCTGAGCCACTTTCCGGTGGGATCACCAATACGAGCTACAAGGTGAAGGACGGCGGGCGCACGTTCGTTGCCCGGATTGGCGGTGATATCCCGGTGCACCAGATCATGCGCTTCAACGACATCGCGGCCAGCCGTGCTGCCTTCGATGCCGGTCTGTCGCCTGCGGTGCACTATGCACAGGACAATGCCATCGTGTTGGACTTCATCGAGGGGCGCACGCTTGCGGTCGATGACCTGCAAGATCCCATGATGTTGCAGCGTGCGGTCGACCTGTTGCGCCGTTGTCATCACGACGTGCCCCGGTTTTTGAAAGGGCCGGTCATGGCCTTCTGGGTGTTCCACATTTTGCGCAACTATGACCGGATCTTGCGCGATGACGGGAGCAAATATGTCCCAATGTTGCCGGAGTTGCAGTGGCAGGCGAGCCACCTGGAAGAAACCATCGGCTTGATCCAGATGGTTTTCAGCCACAATGATCTACTGGCGGCGAATCTGATCAATGACGGCATTCGCCTTTGGTTGATTGACTGGGACTATGCCGGTTTCAATTCGCCACTGTTCGACCTTGCTGGGCTTGCGTCGAACAATTCTCTCTCTCCGGAACAGGAAGCGCTTGCACTTGAGATCTACTATGGCCACTCGCCGGACGGACTGCTTGTGCGGCGTTACCACGCGATGAAGTGCGCCGCACTTATGAGAGAGGCGATGTGGTCCATGGTGTCAGAGCATCATTCTGAAATCGACTTCGACTTTGCGGCCTATGCCGAGGAAAATCTGAGCCGGTACCAGACGGCTTTTCGAACATTTGAGGGGCTCTAGAGAAATGCGGGGCCCTGGACAAAAGACTGCCAGGCGCGGCGTTGGCCCAGCCTTAGAATGACCAAAACGTTGACATTTGCTTGACATAGCAGCCCGGCAAGGTGCCAAACTGTGGTGCATGAATTGATTTCGACATTATCAGGCAGGGAAAGCGCCGCCAATGTTGACAGTGCCGGGACTTGCGGCCGACGCGCTCGGCGATTTTTTGACTGCCTACGTGCAGCGCCGGTTCGGCAAGTCCGATCCTGAACTGGCTGAACTGGTGCCCTCCATTGCCCGTATCGCCATGGAATGCATTGGCAACAGCGATGCGCTCTACCACAATATTGAACACACGATGCTGGTCACCTTGGCCGGGCATGACATCTTGCGCGGACGCGCATTGCACACTCACATGGCGCCAACGGATTATGCGCATGTGATCGTTGCCTGCCTGACGCATGATATCGGCTATGTACGCGGCATTCTGCCCGGCGACGATGCTGATGGCTTTGTCATCGATGACACGGGGCAGAAGATTCAACTGGCACGTGGGGCGTCTGATGCCGCCCTGACGCCGTACCATGTTGACCGGTCGCAGCTTTATATTTTTGAACGGATCTCCGGCACCGGATTGCTTGACCCTCACCGGATCGCCGATGCGGTTGAAGGGTCACGATTTCCAAGCAAGTTCCCGGACGACAATGAAATACTCGGTGAAGATGCAACTTTGGTTCGCGCAGCCGATTTCATCGGACAGCTCGGCGATCCGCATTACATCCGCAAGGCCAATGCCCTCTATTTCGAATTTGAAGAGGCGGGCCTCAACAAACAGCTTGGCTACGACACCCCGGCGGATCTTGTTCTGAAATATCCTCAATTCTACTGGAACAGCGTCGCGCCCTATATTCAAAAGGCTATTCAATATCTGAAAATCACGGCGTCCGGGCGTCAGTGGATTGCAAACCTCTATTCAAATCTCTTTTTGGCGGAGAGAGACATAGCGCTCCTCGGGCCACAGCGCTGAACTGCATTGCTTTCAGCCGACATGCTCGGCTTCAAAAGACTCCTCTTCAACCGATATAGTAACTCCAAGTTGCAGTGATGTTAATTTCGCTGAGCATCTCAAATTGCCCAATTGGTAATAATGCGGATTATTTAGTTTAAAATTCAATGGCAAGTATTGTTAGTAATTCTTAGTGCTGGAGTTTATTGAAAGTCGCTTGTTGGTAAGTAGTATGATTGAAGTAAGCATTTATAAATTCATGCTAATTCTAAAAGTGCTTACTTTGGGTGAGTTTTAGGGAGTAAATCCCGAGCATGGTTGAATGAGATCTGCAAAGAGGGTGGGTTTGTCTCCTTCTGACCAATCAGACGGCCGCAGCACAACTGTTGCAACTCAATCAGTTGGAGTTGAGGCCCAGGCGGCAGAAATTCGCCGACTGTCCAGACCGTTTTGGGCGACAGTCTTGATCGGTGCTGTCAGCTTGTTGGTCTTTGTCGCGTTTCTGACACGGTCGCTCGACCGGAATTCTGTCGAACAGTCTCAGCAGGTTTTCAGAGCCTTGTTGACCGACCGCATGGGACGACTTGAAACGGTCGTTCTTGAATACGGTTACTGGGACAGCGCTGTCGAGAACCTGGTGAGGGATTTGAACCTTCAGTGGGTGGAGGAAACCTTTGTCGACTACCTTCAGGAAAATCTTCAGGTCGAGGCTTTGCATGTTCTGGACGGCGACAACCGTCCTAAACTTCAAATCGTGGATGATGCGATAGCTGAATTTGATCTGTCCCAGTACGAGAGCGGCCTTGTGCCGCTTTTGACAAAAGCGCGAGAGGGCAATGCATTTACAGCACCCGAGCCCGTTTCCGGGTTGATTGGAGATTTGACCGATCTCTCAATGGCCGGTGCGATTGTTCTTACGACCTATGACGACGTGGATATTCGAACCGACCACGTTCTTGTTTTTGTGCAACCGCTGGATAGCAACGAACTGGCTGCGTTGAGCGAAAAATACGGCCTTCCAAACTTGCGCCTGTCCTCTTCCATGCCAACCTACTGGCAAGGTGGGTTTGAACTCTCGACGATTGACGGAACTGAACTGGGTTACCTGATTTGGGACCCTGCATTGCCGGGCATCCGATTGTTGCCCTTGATGGCCATCGGTGTCCTTCTGGTCTTCATATGCACACTGTTGACCGCGCGGCTCTACGTTCACAGGGCGACCGCAATTGTAAGGGACCTGGCAGAAGCCAAACACGAGGCGGAACGCTCAAAGGAGCTGCTTGCAGAACAGGCACGGCGCGACTTTCTGACTAAACTCGGCAACCGGCGCTTCCTGGATGAGAAGATGGCTGAACTGGAGGCACAGGAGGTCTCAGCAGACTATGCGCTGCTTTATCTCGACCTGGATGGCTTCAAGCAGATCAACGACGAGCACGGACACGAAATGGGGGATCTGGTACTTCAACACGTCGCCAAGTCACTGCGTGCATTTGCCGGCGACGATGACGCTGTTGTGCGCATCGGCGGAGATGAGTTCGTTGTCGTCTTTTCGAAGGCGGATAAAGAACGGATCAATGAACTCGGACGCACGATAATCGAGCACCTCAGTGAACCCATGCAGTTGAACGATGTGGCCTGCAAATTTGGAGCGAGCATAGGCATCGCATTCGCAACGCAACCTGCTGAACTGCTCAGGCAGGCTGATGTGGCCCTTTATGCTGCAAAGAGGCGCGGCAGGGGCCAGATGACCGTCTATACCGATGAGTTGCTTGAACTGAAAGGCAGCTAGCGCTGTGGTTCGTGCAAGCGCGTGCGGCAGGCAACTAGGTACGGAACCTTCTATCCGGATACCTTCTTGGCGCGTGGCTGGATCTCCCGATATTGAATGCGGAAACTTTCAAGAGGCCGGCGTGTTCGGCGGATCACGTTCACTCGTGAACTGCACCAGTGCCTGAGGATCTTGTGCTTCTTGAAAGAGAGCGTTTGGCCGGCGAGCTTCAGACCAATCTTCGAAGGGCCTGACCCACCCAATCAGGCGTTGGCATCAGAATTGAACCCTGCAGGGCATTTCTGGGCGCATCCGGGAAAGGGGCAGACCTTTCCGCCTTTGTGTCATAATGCAGAAGCATGCATTCGAAAGTGGCGCATTCACGGCTGTCGCACAGCATGGTGTGACCAACGTGCAATCGCTTTGCGTCCACCCCCAATATGGCGGTCTCTATTTTGAGAGTTGCAGGTGCACGGACTTCGCCGACATATCGTAAATGCGATTCCAGCGTGTAGAGTGCACAACCGGTCTTGTCGAAATAGTCTTTCCCAATCCCAAAGTGGTCTTGCAGCTTCCAGGTCGCATTGCTGAACGGGACCAGATAATAGGCCTCGTTCAGGTGGCCATAAGCATCCAGCCAGCTGGTCTGTAGCGGTTCTTCGTGCAGTTGCAACGTCGCCATGATGTCTCTGGATCAGGAGGGCTTCACAAAAACAACCAATTTGGTCATCGCGGGAATGAGGTTGTCAACGATATCGACTTTAAAGCCCATCTTTTTGCCTGCGTCTGTCAGCCATCCGACAGACAGCGAGCGGGCCTCAGGAGTAAATGCCATATGCTGCAACTGCCAGAGAGCGGCAAGGGCCGGTCCGCGCCGGTCCTCTTCAACCATGAAATCATGCACCATCAGCTTGCCGCCTGGAGACAGCGCATTGAACGCCTTCTTTAGCAGCCCTTCCACATCATCGCCCGGCACACCGCTCATGAGGTAAGACATCAGGATGGCGTTCTGATTGCTGGGCCATTGAACATCGATGGCATTGCCGGGAATATACCGGACGCGATCGACCAGATCGGCCTCGGAAATGAAGCGCCAGCCAATTTCCGCCACGTTTGGAAAGTCGATGATCGTCGCGTGCAAGTTTTTGTATTCATTGCACAGACTGATCGTCATGGCGCCGGTCCCGCCGCCAACATCCAAGAGGGATTCCGCGTCACCAAGATCGACTTTCCGTGCAAGTGTCCGGCCAGGTCCGAGTGAGCCCGCGTGCTGGCTTTCAGAATAGACGGAAGCCTGCTCTTCGTCCGTCATCCAGTGGCTATAGGAAGCAATGGCATCGTCGGACAAATCGCCTTTTATCACGGCGTTCAGCTGGAGCAGGAATGGATACATCTGCTGGTCGATCTGATGGCGAAGGTAGTCACCAAAATCATATTGGGACTGCTTGGAGAGAAAGTTCTGCGCTGCAGGAGAATTTGAAATCTTTTTATCGTCACCGATTGCCAGCAAGCCAACGCTGGCAAGGGCCGTCGTCAGAATGACGATGCGATTGACTGGTATATCAGTGGCTTCTGCCAACTGTTCGGCCGTTTTGGGGCCGTCAGCGAGAACTGAAAACATATCGACATGCAGTCCGGCAAACAGAGACTTGGATGCCATGAAGCCGAATGCGATCGATGACAGGTCCTCCGCGCTTTCGATAGTGTTTTCACTCGTTGCCGCGGTGTCTTGGACCAGCATGCCGTATTCACTCCTCTGTTTTGAACTTGAGGTGCAAAACATACACCTTCAGTTCCGCAGTGCAACAAAGAGGGCGGCTGCCGGGCAGTTGGGGACGATACATGCCCAAATGATGGAGGAGGTGTAGGCGCGTTCAATCCACGACCACGGAGAAAGCAAATCAGCTTGCATCAATGAACTGATTTTAGTCACAGGCGTTAGCCAGGGGCACACACCAAAGGACAGTCTCTGATGGACATAATCAGCCGGTTTCCGCCGGGATATGCCGTCTTCAATATGAGAGTTCATGCTTCATGCGGAACAGAAAAACCGGCCAAGAGGGCCGGTCAATCTCAGGTTACGAAGATGATCTCAAGAGGCGCGCGCGGCCGGAAGCTCGATGTCGATACCGAGTGTTGTCACATCACCGGAGCGGTCCATTTCAAGTTTGACGGAATCCGGATCAATGTCGACTCGTTTGGCGACGACGGCCAGAATATCTTCCCGAAGACCGGAAATCAGTGCCGCGTCTGAACCGTCATCTGCCCGCTCATGCGCTAGGAGAATTTGCAGCCGGTTTTTGGCCACTGAGGCGCTAGCGCCTCTTTTGCCAAAGAGGCTTAGAAGGTTCATGCGGCCCTCCCTTTGAAGAGCTTGCCGAGGAAGCTTTTCTTCTCTTCAGGAATGGTCACCGGAATGTTTTCACCAAGCAGCCGGCGCACCGCTTCCATATAGGCCTTGGAGGCCGGTGAGGTTTCGTCCGACACGGTGATCGGCAATCCGACGTTGGAAGCCTTGAGCACGTCCTTGCTCTCCGGCACGACGCCGATGAGAGGCACCGACAGGATGTCGACGACATCGTCTGTCTCCAGCATATCGCCGGACTTGGCACGTTCCGTGTCATAGCGTGTGATCATGAGGTGCTTTGGCATCCGGCCGCCGTCTTCGGCAATCTTGGTCTTTGCATCAAGCAGGCCAATGATCCTGTCACAGTCGCGCACGGACGAGACTTCAGGATTGGAAACAATAATTGCTTCGTCGGCGTGGCGCATGGCAAGGGTTGCACCGCGCTCAATGCCGGCCGGACTGTCGCAAATCACCCAATCAAAATACATCCGCAATTCGCTGATGACGCTGGCCACGCCCTCTTCGGTCAGCGCGTCCTTGTCTCGGGTTTGCGAGGCAGGAAGCAGATAGAGATTGTTGAGTTTCTTGTCCCGAACAAGGGCCTGCTTGATCGAGGCTTCGCCTCGCACAACATTGACCAGATCGAAGACGACACGGCGTTCGGCACCCATGATCAGGTCCAGATTGCGCAGACCGACATCAAAATCCACCGCGCAGACCTGGTAGCCCTCTTTGGCAAGCGCCGAGGCAATCGCAGCGGTTGTGGTGGTTTTGCCCACTCCGCCTTTGCCCGACGTGACCACAACGACAGTGGCGTTGCTCATGGTGTTTGTCCCGTTTGTTGTCAGCGCCGCATCTGATTGGACTGCGGCACCATGGTTAGTTCAGTGCTTCAAAGACCAGGGTTTCGTTTTCGAAGCGGATCTGAGCTGGTGCGTTGCGAAAAGTTCCGTCGAAATCGTCTGCGACTTTGTAAAGTCCGTTGATGGAGACCAGCTCCGCGTCCAGTTTCGAGCAGAAGATCCGTGCGCAATCCTTGCCGGAGACGCCTGCAAGTGCGCGTCCCCGCAATGTTCCATAGACGTGAATGGAACCGCCCGCGATGATTTCGGCGCCGGAACTGACTGATCCGATCACGGTGACGTCTCCTTCCGGATGCAGAATGCTTTGGCCGGAGCGCACAGGCTCGGTCACAACAATCGAAGATCCGCTGGGAATGCTCGCCGGGCCAGCCGCCTTGTCGGCAGCACCCTTTGGTGCAGCTGTGCTCGCATCGATACCGTTCGCAGAAGCAGCTTCTTTGCTTTGAGCTGTCGAAGTCGAATTTTGTGCAGTTTTCGTTTCTGCCGGTTCAATTGCAGCGTTTTCCTGCTCTTTGCCCTTCGGCGCTGGGTTCTTGGGCGAAACAGGCTCGGGCACTTCAACATCCGATGCCAGTCGGCCACCGGAAAAGCTGGGAGGCATACCTGGTTTCAACCGGGTTCCAGCCACACCGTCGATACCCATGACCCTGACTGAGCGTTCCGACAATCCCGACAGCAGCTCTTCCAGATCGTCTATCGGGATTTTGCTGCCTCGAACGTCCAGAATGATGGGGCGATCGATGAAAAAGCCCGGAGACCGGGCGATGATGCGGTCGATTTCCTGGAACCAGGCATCAAAGGGCGGCTCCGGCGACAACACAATCGCAATGAAGGATTTTCCTTTGAATTTCATTCAGAGGTCCGGCAGCGTCTTCAGTGATCGGGGAGGGGATTCCAGCCCGTGGTGGTTCAGGTTGATTTGCTTTTTCAAAGGTATCATCAACCGAACGGAAGGTTCACACGGGCGTTCGTTTTCCACCGATATCAATTTTCGTTTGATATTTCAGGTAATTGGCTGTTCGGCGGAGTCTGTCTTGGGAATCCGTCACTGGCGACTTGCTAGAAGTACCGAGTCCGATTGCCAGAATCGAACCGGTAACGCTGGTCCAAATTCCTTTGCCGGAGCAGGAGTTAACTGACTTCCCGCTTAACGCTGGATTTTTGCCATATTGCAGTGCAGTATGATGCAGTAGGTGTTGGGGCGCAATGGCGTCTTGGGGACAAAGATGAGTAATTTCAGTGATATGGTGAGTTACATTGGCCTGACGCCGTCTGAGGCGGCGGCGGCTCTTGATGTATCTGAGAATGAAATTGTTCGCTGGTGCAGCACGGACGAAGCGCCGCCCATCCATATTTGGCAGGGTCTGGTTCGCATGCTCGACGAGATCCGCATTTCCGCAGAAGAAGCTGCAAAATCTGCGGATCTCGACCATATTGATGCTTCTGATCTGAATAGGATTGACTTGACGGTGCCGGGTCAGACCACAGCTGAATTTGCGGGCCCGAAACGGGCCGCGACAGCGCTCGCCGTGGCAGCACTTGCCCGAGTGTTCGTCTGAAGCCTTGGACCGCGATCCCTATCCGGCAGTTTCTTTTCGGCAAATCAAATGGTCAGCCCTTTGGGAATTCGGCTCTTTCTGATATCAGATTGGAGGGCCAGCTATCCGAGGGCCTCTGGCGCAAAACTGGCTCAGCCGCACAGCGCCGACTTTCTCTAAATCGTGACGCCTGCTGGATTGCAGGCTGAAGTCAGATATCTGAAAGGGGCATTGCCATGTCTGCAACGCTCAAGGGCCTATTTGCGGCGCTGCTTGCATTCGGTGTGTTTTCGTCTCACGACGCGCTTATCAAGGCGCTGGGGGCGGACTATCCGGTCTTTCAGATTATCTTTTTTTCCGTGTTGTTCGCTTTTGTACCGATGTCGATGATGATGCTCGCGGACAAGGCGGTCGATAATTTCCGTCCGCGGCATCCTCTGCTTGTTGCAACCCGCGCAGGGCTTGCAATTATCGCCATGTCCTGTGGTTTCTATGCGTTCACGGCGCTGCCACTGGCTGAAGTCTACGCGCTTTTGTTTGCCATGCCGCTGCTGATAACGGCGTTATCCGTCCCATTGCTGGGTGAAACAGTGAGGGCGCAGCGCTGGGCCGCTGTGATTGTCGGCCTGATTGGGGTCCTTGTCGTGCTACGTCCGGGCGTGACCGAGCTTTCCTTGGGTCACGCAGCAGCGTTGGCGGCTGCCTTTGCCAATTCCCTTTCAACGGTTCTGGTTCGCAAGATCGGAGGCCGCGAACGTCCCGCTGTGCTGATCCTTTATCCGATGATCCTGGCAATGACGGCAATGTCCATGACACTTCCCGTCGTCTATGTGCCGGTCCAGCTTCCGGACCTGGCCATGATGGCCGCCGTGGGATTTTTGTCGGTCATCGCGCAGTTCTTCATGATCTCAGCCTATAAGGCCGCCCCGGCAGCCGTCGTTGCTCCGTTGCAATACAGTCAGATCCTGTGGGCAACCATGTTCGGTATGCTGTTTTTTGCCGAAACGCCTGACATGTATGTCGGCATCGGCTCATCGATCATCATTCTGTCGGGAATATTCGTTGTCTGGCGAGAAAGCCGAGAAAATGTTTCCGATAAGACACCGGTTCTGAAGACGGCCAACCCTCGTTTCGACACCGGCCCGCAGCCGAAATAGCAAGCTGTCTGTCAGTCCAGCCGCTTCTTGAAACGCAAGGCTGCAACGAACATACCAAGCACGAAGAAACCGCACATCCAGATCACATCGCGGTGCAGGTCCAACAGACTTGCGTCTCGAAGCACGAAGCCTCTGATCATGCGCATGAAATGGGTCGCAGGAAACACCTCAGCGATATATTGCGCGACCAGCGGCATGCCTTCATAGGGAAACATGAAGCCGGACAGCAGGATCGACGGCAGCAGCACGAATACGGTCATCTGTGTTGCCTGGAGCTGGCTCTGGGCGATGGTCGACATCACCAGTCCGAGAGAAAGGCTGGCACCGATAAACAGCAATGTGCCGACGAAAAGATCCAGCGTTCTGTCACCAAACGGTACGTTGAACAGAAGGTGCCCGAGGCCGAGAATGATCACCGTCTGCAAGAGGCCAATGAAGATGTAGGGAATGATTTTCCCGATCATCAGTTCCATTGGCCGGACCGGCGTGTTGATCAGCATCTCCATGTTGCCGCGTTCGCGCTCGCGTACGATGGCTGACGAGGTGAACATGATCATCGTCATGGTCAGGATGATCCCGACAAGGCCAGGCACAATGTTAATGGCAGTGCGTTGTTCGGGATTGAAGAAAAGGGCCACTTCGAAAGTGGGTGTCGAGCGGTTTGGAGGCTGCCGGTTGAGTTCGGACAATGGCATGC
Source organism: Roseibium porphyridii (assembly GCF_026191725.2). Taxonomy (NCBI): domain Bacteria; kingdom Pseudomonadati; phylum Pseudomonadota; class Alphaproteobacteria; order Hyphomicrobiales; family Stappiaceae; genus Roseibium; species Roseibium porphyridii. Next base: position 4,465,313 of record NZ_CP120863.1, on the reverse strand, counting down.
TTCGCAGGGATTTGATGGCGCCTGCGATCATGGTGTCAGATCCGTCGACGATCCATTGGGCGACCGGGCGACTTGTTTCCTCATCCGTTGAGGCTGGCGTGCCAAGTCCTGCCGCAGGCGATCTTGCAACACGCTGCGACAGGTCTTCGGGCAGAATGAAGGCCGCTCGGACACGTGCGGATTTGATTGCCTGTTCTGCTTCTTCGACCGAATTCAGACGCTCGGTGACTTCCACAACTGTCGTCGCCTCGACGATCTGGATGAGCACTCGGCTGAGCCCGGTCTGGCTGTGATCGACGACAGCAACGGGGATGTCTCGCACATTCGTGTTGATGGCATACCCGAAGAGAATCAATTGAATAAGCGGGATCATGATCACCATGCCGAAGGTCATCCTGTCCCGCCGCAACTGATTGAGTTCCTTGAAGAAGATCGCGGCAATGCGGGAAAGCGGTCTCATTGGCGGCCTTCTCCGGTTGCGGTGACGAAGACGTCCTCCAGGTTCGGACGGACCCTTTCAATCAGCGTAGCGCCATCGGTTTCAGGTCTGGCTTTCAAAAAGGCTTCAGGGTCAGCGATGCCTGTTTCCACAAGAACCCGAAGGCGCGCGCCAAGCTGCGCTGCGGCCACGATGCCCTCAGTGTCCAGAAGATGGCGCCGGATGTCGCGCAGGTTGGGACCTTCGATTTCCACCACGTTGGCGCCCATTTCGGCCATGAGATCCTTCGGGGCTCCGTCAGCCCGCTTTTGACCGGCTTCCAGGATGGCAATCTTGTGGCACCGTTCCGCCTCATCCATGAAATGGGTGGTAACGACGATGGATGTGCCACCTTCAATCAGGTCAAAGAGCTGTTCCCAGAAATGCCGCCGAGACTCAGGATCGACTGCTGAGGTCGGTTCATCCAGAAACAGCAATTGAGGCTCGTGCAAGACAGCTGTCGCCAAGGCCAGACGTTGACGCTGGCCACCGCTCATCCGGCCGGCAAATCGGTTCTGAAGGTCGCTCAGCTCATAGCGGTCCATGACCTCGTTGATCCGCTGTTTGCGCCTTGCACCCGACAATCCGTAGATAGTGGCCATGAAGCGGAGATTTTCCAGAACCGTCAGATCGCCATAGAGTGAAAACGCCTGCGTCATATAGCCAATTTTGTATTTCAGCGCCTCCGCATCCTTGGGGACCGACAGACCAAGGACTTCGACACTTCCTTCAGTCGGTGTGAGCAGTCCGGTCAACATGCGCATGGCGGTGGTCTTGCCGCAGCCATTTGGCCCCAGAAAACCATAAATCATGCCGCGTTCTATGGTCAGATCAAGCCCGTCGACCGCGCGGAAGTCCTTGAATTTTTTAACAAGTCCCTCGGCGTGGACGACAATATCGGTGTCTGCGGCCGTCACGGCAGCACGACCTGCGCAGGCACGCCATTGGGCAGATCGCTTGCGCTGTCGGGAAGTTGAACTTCGGCTACATACATCAGCCGTGCGCGTTCCGACTGATTGAGCGCGTAGTAGGGAGTGAAGGAGGGTTCGGAACTGATCCATCGAACGTGACCTTCTAACGGGTCGTCGAGGCCATCCACCTTGATCTCCAGCTTGTCGCCTTCGTTGATCTTGACCCGGTGCGGTTCTGGCACATAAACGCGGGCAAAGGGCGCTGCACCAGCCAACATGACGGCAACCGGACTGCCGGCCGTCACGCGCTCACCAAGATTCCAGGGAAGATTGTCCAGTACACCGTCGCGGCTCGCCGTGATGGTCAGATCGGACAGGATCTTTTCCTGTGTGGCAAGGCTCGCCATTGCTGCTTCAAGTTCAGCTCTTGCAATATCGAGATCTTCTGGACGTGTTCCGGTTACCAGTTCTTTCAGCTGTTGCTCGGCACTTTGAAGGCTGGCGCTGGCCGCATCACGTGTGGCCTTGGCACTGTCGAATTGCGCCTGGCTCGTCGTACCTCTTTGTGTCAGATCCTGAAAGCGCTTGAATGAAGCTTCAGCATCGACCAGCTCGGCCTTGGCTCCGGCAACATTTGCACGGGCCTTTGCGATTTCCTCTTCCCGCGCCCCGTTTTCCAGTTTGATCAGATTGGCGCGCGCCTTTTGTACCTCTGCACGTGCCTGGTTGACGATGGCTTGCTGCTCTCCCGGGTCGAGCTGTGCCAGGACGGTTCCTTTTTCAACGAAGGTCCCTTGTGCAACCGGCAGGGAAACCAGAACCTCGTTGGCGGTGGCCGTCAGCGCGACACGGTCTCGCTCCAAAGTTCCGAGCGCTATGTTGCCCTCATCGGGACTGCAGGCAATCAGCAAGGCGCAGCAGGCCAGAGCAAGGCTTGTGTGAAGTCGAGCCAGAGTCATGACGTTCCTCCCGTCGGATCGCTGGCATTGGGCCAAACGGATCTGAGTCGGATGAAACTTTAACGCGACTGTCGGAAGAGGGCCATTGCAAGAGAGTTGCCCTGGGAATGTGTGCAGATGGCCGACAGAGCTTGAATACCCTGAAAATAAGGAAGCCGGGAGGGCCCGGCTTCAGTGTCTCATGTGATTTGCTGTGGTCAGCTCGCGCGCTTGAAGATGTTGTACCAGCGCTTTTTGGGCACGGTGATTGCGCGTTCCAGGATTTCGGCTGCATAAAGGGCGGCGTTTTCGCGAGCCTTTTTGACGCCGGAAACCACCGATGGATCGAGTTCCGAAAGGCCGGCACCGAACTCAAACAGGTCGCGGAAGGCGGCTCGTTCAACAATCGGCGTCATCAGGACATCGATATTCTGGGCCGCCAGAAAATCCTGCACCGCCTTCATGGCCCGCGTCGTGACCGCGGCATTGGTGCGTGTCAGCACCACGCAGTGCTGGATGTCGTGGCGAACGATCTTTTCAAGCTTTTTGATCAGCGTCAGGATCTTGGCCCCGCCGCGTGCATCCATGGATGAGCCCTGAATTGGAACAACCACAAGATCCGACACAGACAGCGCATTCGCGACGACGAGGTTCTCGGTTCCTTCCAGATCGACCACCACGTAATCGGAGTGTTCCGCCGCATAGGTGATTTGCTCAGTAATGGAGGCTGGCGAGATCTCGCTGATCACAGAAATACCGGGACATTTCTTCGGCAACTCATGCCATTTCGAGATCCATTTTTGCGGATCGGCATCAAAGATCGTGACACGCTTTCCCCGGGCTGCGACTTCTGTCGCCAGCAGAAGCGCTGCCGTGGTTTTCCCGGCGCCGCCCTTTGCGTTTGCGAAGGAAATGACTGGCATTTGGGTTCTCCTGAACTTGCCGTGCATTGTCTCTAAGACGGGCCTCAAGGGGTCCTATCTATCTGGCAGTCTTGGATTTTTATGGTTACCAAATTCTTAAATTCGCATTTTGCGACAGAGTTATTCAGTGGTTGTTAATGAATGTGGATAAGAGGGGTAAGAACTCTAGTTACAATTTGCAGGGGTGCATCGTGATTAATCGCCATGTTCCAAAAAGAAACTGCGTGTTCACTTGTATTTTGTTGAAAATTATTTTCGGACTTCCTGGGTGAAGCAGCGTGATTTTGAACTGTTGCGAACCTTTTGTACACTTAAGCTGCCAGAGCGCCGATTACCGACAAGAGGCATAAGAATGCCGAGCCAACGGCATTCCAATTACAATCAGGCGAATGGAAGTCCGTGGTGCTGCAGGCTTGCTTCACTGCAGCTGACACTTCGAAAGAGGGCGGACCGCCGTGCACGACCAAGCCGAAGCCCGGTTTAAATGTCAACGGGCAATCCGCCTTTCACCCACTTGGATATTCCTCCCTCGACAATCTTCAGGTTGGTTAGGCCTACTTTTCGAAGGCGCCTTGCCGCCGATTTTGCACGGCTCCCGGACAGGCAACTTAAGGCCAGCGTGGTGTCCGGGGCGGCTTTAAGGAGGCCCAAAACGGCTTTCTCGAAGTCTTTATCGTTCTGACAAATGCGACGACTACTCTTTGGACTTCCCGTCGCCTTCCATTCGTTCGGCGTTCGAACATCAATGATCGTGACGTCGCCCCGAAGACTACCTTCATAGGCGTCCCCGGGCGAAAGCCGGTCGAACCTTGCAAAGAGGCTGAAGAGTTCGGAAATTTTCACGGTGACTTAGGAGTTGGACCGGGTGCTGGCACCAATGATCCGGTAGATCGGACAAAAACTGATGAACCCCGTTCCTACCAGAACCGCGCCTGCAATCATCAGCACAATTCCAAGCGTCGATGACACACTGGCAACGAAACCGAGCAAGGGGGCAAGAATGAGTGCTGCACCCAACACAATACGGACGATACGGTCGAGTGAACCCACGTTGGCGATGCTCATTTTATGTCTCCTGACTTAACGATGAGCCAGACATAAATCTTAGTGCCTGAAGGTGTCTGTGACTTAGTCACGTTGGCCGCAAAGCACGGTGAGCGCGGGGCGTGACAGGATGTCGATGCTGCCCCTGTGTCGGGCAATCAACCCCTGTTTTTCCCAGTCCGTAAGTTTTCTTCCGATCACCTCCCGAGCGGAGCCGAGGTCTTGCGCAAGACGTTCATGTGTCGTCTCAACGAAGTCTCTCTCGCCTGCCAATTCCAATAGCCGCTTGGCAAGACGGCTGTTGAGAGAAGCAAATGAGACTTCATCGACCTTGGCCATCAACCGGGTAAGGCGCGAGGAAAAAGAGCGGAAGACGATCTCTCGAAATTGCTCAGAGGAAGCGATACGCGCCTGAAACTCGTTTGCAGGAATGACCAGCGCAGTCACATCACTTTCCGTGACGGCTTCTGCGCTGTAGCTTTCGTGCGACAGCAGACATGACGTGGTGAGAACGCAGGTTTCGTTGGCACCGATACGGTAGAGAAGGATCGATTTTCCTTCTGAGTTCATGAGATCTACGCGGACTGAACCGCTTTCAATCAGATAGAAATTGCGGCAAGGATCTCCTGCCCGAAACACGGTTGCGCCCTTTGGGAGCGATACGCTCTGGGACCCTTCAAGGCATTTGGGTCTTAACTGGTCTTGCGGCATAGCTTTGCGTTTCTTCCAGATAACCGATCCACCAAAAATCGAGATCTTAAATTGGTCCGTGATTTCGTGATGGTATTGTTTGTCCCGGACCGGCGGCGCGTACGGTCGGTTGGCAGAACAAATTCAGGAAAACTTTATCATGTCGCCGGTTTGTGCACGATTGCGGCAAAAGGACCGAAAGGCTACCTTGGCGCTAAGATTCTATTGCGAAACTTTTCCAGGGTTCCTTGAGGACTGACATGACAATTCGGCACAAACTTTTGACGATTGCAACGACAGCGGCTTTCCTGGTGACGGGGGCTCTTGCCGCACACGCCGAAGCGTTGAAACCTTATAAGGACCGACTGTTCCGTTACAAGAAAGTCCATGAAACGCTTTATAATGGCGACTTCATCGTCGTTGAATATTCAAAGCAGAGAGACCTGCGTGACCGGGACGAAGTCGATGAACGCCGGGTCTATGGCAACTACGTATCCTATAAGCCCAAAAGGGGGCGCGGCAGCGCCGAGTTAAGCGCCAACGGTCGGACAATCCAGTATATGGGAACCGGCAAATGGAAGGGCGGTGCAAAGGCAATTGTCATCTACATTCATGGCCAGGGCGGAAATCGCTTTCAGGGCATGAACGATGTTTCCTTTGGTGGCAATTTCAATCGTATTCAGAACCTCATGGTGCGCAACGGAGGTGCTTACCTTACGGTTGATATCAAGAATTTCGACAAACGAGGAACGGCAGACGTCGCCGCGCTGATCCAATACCAGAAGCAGATTTCGCCGGGTGCGAAAGTCGTTGTCGCTTGCGGCTCGATGGGTGGGATTATCTGCTGGAACCTTGTGAGAAACGGCAATTACTCGCGTTTGCTCAGCGGTATCATGCTTCTTGGATCACCCAAGGATCCGAATTTCCTGGGGTCCAGTGCGCTGTCTCGGAATGTGCCGATCTACATGGGGCAGGGCACGCTGGATCGGGTCTATAATTGGGAAGATCAGGCGAATTTCTTCAAGCAGATCAAATCCAAAGCACCGAACTACCCGATCAAGTTCACGCTATTTGATACCGGCACACACGGGACACCCATTCGCATGACGGATTGGCGACTTGTGTTGAACTGGATGCTTGGGTGAGAAACTGAGCAACGGCGATTGAATTCAGAATTTGCTTTTCAATTTCTGTTAGCAGAAAGCGATGGAGGAGAAATTGAAGGTCAGCGCAAGAACCACAACTCGATACGTCGCAGTCACTTTCAGTCTCTTGTTGTTAGCACCGGCCAAGGCGCATGACGCAGAAGAGCTTCTTAAATCTGTTGAGGGCAACTCGTCGCGTATAGATCTTACCAATCAGATCCTGACCAACACCTCCTCGGATTGTGCAGACTATGTGAATGCCTATGAAAGCGAAGTGGAAGACCTGCAAAAAAACAGGGCATTGCGCGGTGCCGTGATCGTCGGGCTTGAGGGCAGCTATTGCACCATTGAGTCTAACGGTATTCCAAACCACGATGTAGGCGGAGGCTCTAGACGCGACTTTGCTTCAGAAGTCGAAGCCATTGGCCACACCTTCAAGATTGCTCGCAATCCTGAATCCAAGGGTTTGTCATCGACGCTGGAACATACGAATTACGACGCTGTGCTTTTGAACGGTGCAGTTGTCGATATTCAATCAGCAGGTTGTTATCGACCGAATAGCCCACAGGCAGACGAGAACGGGAATGTTCTGGCGGGTTGCAGGGCCAACGATCCATATCTGCTCGATCCAATGTCGCCATTGGCTACCTTTGCCGAAGATGATCACCATGCACATACCCAGCCAGATGGCCGATATCACTATCACGGCAACCCTAATGCCTTATTTGATGACAATCCCGGGCCGAACGGATCTCCGTTGATTGGTTTTGCCGCCGACGGGTTTCCTGTTTTTGGCTCTTTTTTCAAGGATGAAACTGGAACAGTCCGAAAAGCGAAACCGGGCTATACCTTGAAACAAGGAGAACGACCATCTGGTGATGGTAATCCGGGCGGTGCTTACAATGGTCTCTATCGTTCGGACTATGAATTTACCAACGCTGGCGACTTAGATGAGTGCAATGGCATGACCGTGAACGGCGTTTACGGCTACTACGTCACGGACAGTTATCCCTGGATCGTCGCATGTCTTATGGGAATGCCGGATGCGTCCTTCGACAAGTAGTCACGCTCCTGGCGGCGTGATCGTTGCTTTCAGTCGCGATCAAGCGGGGAAGGAAGCAGTGGGTAAACTTCAGCTCGATCTATTTGCCGAAATGTTCAATAACCCTTCAGCCAGATGATCGAAGACAGTCCGAATTCTCAAACTGGTGTGCAATTCCCTGTGGGTTACCAGCCAGATGGGAAAGGTGACCGGAGCAACGTCCTCGAAGGCGGGAACGATATCAGGACACCGATCGGCGACTTCGTCCGCTCCCACACCAAGGCCAAACCCCAAACGCACATACTCCCAGGCAACAATCAGGCTTGGTGAGCTGAGCTTGATGTTAGCCTGGGTCACGTCAAGGCCCATAGCGCGCAGATAGCCGATCAGCTGTTCGTTGTCTTCATAGCCGAGAAAGTCGAGCTTGGGCGCATCCTCTTTCGTCAGCTTACGGCCGAACCGCTGAAGATAGGAACGGGCGGCAAAAATTTGGCCGCGCGCATCGCGCAGTTTGCGGGCGTAGAGTTCCGGATGGTCGGGTTCGACATGGCGTATTGCGATGTCGGCTTCTCTGCGGCGTAAATCGCTGACGCTGTTTGTGGAGACGACTTTGATTTCGATGCCGGGGGCTTTCCGGCGCAGGTCCCGCAAGATGTCCGGCAAAAGATAGGCAGCCATCACATCGGTCGTGGAAATGGTAACCAGTCCTTCGATCTGCTGCGATTGTCCCGAGGCCGAAAGAGAAACGCGGCTGGCGGCTTCACCCATGGCACGCACGTGTTCGGCAAGCTCAACACCTGCCTCTGTCAGTATCAGGCTCTTGTTGACACGTTCGAACAAGGTCACGCCAAGCGTTTCTTCAAGGGCGGCGACCTGTCGGCTCAAGGTCGGCTGGGTCAGTTTGAGTGCTCGCGCGGCCGCCGAAAGCGACCCCTCTTCTGCAGTGACAAGAAAGGCGCGTGCCTGGTTCCAGTCAAATGTAATGCTCTGCCAGTTCATGCAAATATGTATATCACCCAGTGGAAATTCGGCAATTCCCATTCAAATCTGAAGGGGTTACCTAGCGGTTCAAAGGAGTGTTTCCCATGAATCCGCAATGGCTGACAGTGACATTGGTGAGAATGATTGAGCTGGTCTTGTGCTTTCTGGCATCGCCAAGTGGCGGCCGGGAAATCGGCCGCGCTATTTTTGATCGCATTGGGCTTTGGGGCGGTGCGGGGAAACGCAAATGACACTTGAAACCCACGCGCCACATATCCCGGTCTTCAAACGTCGTCTTGGTTCCTGGCAGATTGCCGTCAGCCGACAGGGCTTTGCCGACGACCAGCTGCGCCGCGCTTATGACGATTGTGCGCCGTCCTGGCAAAGAACCATCGAGCGGCTCGGATTTCCACTGGCCTACCGGCAGGTTCTTCGCCAACTGGTGCCAACCCTGACAAGTGATCGAGAGAGGCCCGTAAAGGTCTTGGACTGCGGTGTCGGAACAGGCGCGATGGCCCTTGCTCTGGCTGCGGAAATGGACGCTTCATTTGAGCTGTCGGCTGTCGATATCTCACCGGTCATGCTTGAGGAGGCATCTGGCAAATTTGGGCTGATGGGCGTCAATTGTCAGCCGCAAGTCGCCGACATCAGGGCGTTGCCTTACGCCTCTGAAAGCTTTGACTTCGTGATGTGCGCGCATGCGATTGAGCACCTGGAGGTGCCCCAAGCTGCAATCAGCGAGATGTACCGGGTATTGAAACCAGGCGGAACTCTGCTTGTCGTGACCACCCGGAAAACCCTCTTCGGCACATTCATACACCTGAAATGGCGAACGCACCGACTGACTTCTTCGGCCCTGCGTCAGTGGCTGACGCAGAGTGGTCTGACCGACCTTGAGACGATGCCCGTCGGTGCCGGCCGCTGGACCCGGCTCTGGAGCACGGCAGTTTCAGGACGAAAGCCGCTGTCGACGATATGCGCCGCGCAAGACAATACGCCATGCGCCGCGTCCCGCTCTGCATGATAAGGATAAAAACACCATGACGATCACTTGGACCAACGACATGACCCCTTCAACCCGCTTCTGGAGTAAGGCCGCCAAGAAATACGCTGCCTCCCCTGTTAAGGACCAGAAGGCCTACGAAAAGACGCTGGAACGGACAACCGAACATCTCGGCCCGCAGGACAAGGTACTCGAGCTTGGTTGCGGTACCGGCTCAACTGCGCTTCTTCTGGCCGGAAATGTCAGCTCTTATCTCGCGACCGACTTTGCTGACGGAATGATCGACATTGCCAACGAAAAACTGCTTGCAGAGAAAGAACGGGGCAGTGCCTCGGCAGACGGATTGAGCTTTGCGGTTGCTGATGTTTTCAGTGAGGAGATCGAAGCCCGGGACGGCAAGGGGTATGATGCGGTGCTGGCTTACAATTTCCTGCATCTGGTTGAAAACCCGGAAGACACTTTGAAAAGAGTGCGGGACCTTCTGAACCCGGGTGGTCTTTATATTTCCAAGACCGTGTGCCTGAAGAAAAAGGCCTGGTTGTTCACACCGATGATCAAGGTGATGCAGCTGTTTGGCAAAGCGCCATTTGTGCGCATGTTGTCCTTTCAGGGCCTGGAAGACATGATTGCCTCGAGTGGATTTGAAATCATTGAAACCGGCACCTATCCGGAGCCTTACAGCCGGTTTGTGGTTGCCAGAAAAACTTGAACCACTGGTTTGTGCTGCGCCGGGTGAACACAATCGGTTCGAGGCAAGCTGCAGTTGCAGGGCTTTATGGTGGGTGATACGACAGTCGTCCCGCCAATATTGGTCCTTTGAAAGCATCTGATGCTCGTTCGCGACCGCGCGTTTTTCGCGTCCATGTTTCTGACGGTTCTGGCCGATCAGATCCTGCTCTTTCTGGTGCCGCTGGTCATCTTCCAGATCACCGGTAATGTCGCGTGGTCCGGCCTGGCGTTTTTCTTTGAAACATTGCCTCGTTATCTGACATTTCCGTTCGCAGGAATTTTGTGTGACCGGTATTCCCCGATCATGTTGTTGCGCGTCAGTCGCGTACTGCGAGCCCTTGTCTGTCTGATCGGCATCACGGGTCAGCTCGTTTTCGGTGGTGTCTGGTGGCTGATCGCGCTCTCCGCGATTGTCGGCGTGCTGACGACACAGGGACTGCTCGCACTGGAAATGGTTCTGGTCGGCGCATTCAAGGATCAACGCTTTGAAAAGGTGGCGAGCTACAGTCAACTGGCCTCACAAATGGGTGTCGTGCTTGGACCATTGACGGCAGCTTATCTGATGGTGTTGTGGCCTTGGGAAACCGTTGTGATCCTGGCAACCGGGTTGTTTGTTCTGTCGGACGCCGTGTTTCGGCTCTGGCCTGGCCAGCTGCGCTTGGCAGATCCCCCTGCGCCCCTCGAAAAGCGTCACCCTGTTGCTGATCTGAAGCATGCCTTCGTGCTGATCTGGCAATTGCCGGATCTCTTGCGCGCCATCTTTCAGGCCGCGGGTGTCAATCTGATAATCGGTGCAACGCTGGCAACCGCGGCAGCCATGATGACGGGCTTTTTCGATCGGTCCGAGCAGGAATATGCCTGGCTGCAGGTAGGGGGAGCACTAGCGACGCTCGCCGTTCTGACTTTGACAGCACATATCCATTTTGGTCTGAACACGCTCGGTCGCACGGCCTACGCGCTCATTTGTCTTGGCGCTGTCTTGACCGGTCTCGGTGCTCATCCGCTGGTCTACGCGCTCGGGTTCCTGTTGATTGCCGGCTTCGACAAGATGTTCAACATCTATGTGCGCACCCTGCGCAAGGAAATCATCCCGCCATCCGAGTTCGGCAAGACCACAGGCGCAATCATTTGCCTGAACAATCTGTCTCAACCGCTTGCAGGTCTCATGGTGGCAGTGTTTGCCTCCGGAGATGATGCAAGAGCTGTCCTCTTAGGGTTGGCGGCGGCTATGGCACTCATTGGCCTTGGCACTTTCCGGCACAAAATAAAAGCGTCTCATTGAAGAGGCAGGGTTTCCGCCGACCGGCGGACGATGCCTGCAATCTCGGTCAACTGACTGGCAAGAGGGCTGCTTCGTCTCCACACCATGCCGATGGTTCTGTTGGGTTCAGGGTCTTCAAACCGGGATATGGCGACCGGTGCGGATCTGGTTTCAACCGGAACGGCCATTTCGGGAATGAGTGTTACGCCCATTCCTGCACTGACCATCTGGACCAACGTGGACAGGGAACTGGCATCCAGAACTTCCCTTGGTGGCCCGGAGGGCAGATTGCAGAAAGACAGTGCCTGATCACGGAAACAGTGGCCTTCTTCCAGCAATAGCAACCGCATTTCCTTGAGACTGTCCGCGTTGGGCAGTGGAAGATTGGCTTCACCTGCAGTGCGCACCAAAACAAAACTCTCTTGTATCAACGGTATTTCTTCAAGTGAGCTTTCAGAGACCGGCAAGGCGACGATTGCCGTATCGAGCCGGCCTTCCTTCAGCTCCTGTATCAGCTTGGGTGTCACCGTTTCCCGGACATGAATGTCGAGTTCCGGGTAGTCTTCCTTGAGATTTCCGATCACCTTTGGCAACAGGTATGGGGCAATTGTCGGGATCACGCCGATGCGGAACCTGCCTACCAGCCTTTCACGCGAGGCGCGGGCGAGATCGCCAAGTTCGTCGGCTGAGCGCAGAATGTCTCTGGCACGCTCAACCGCCACTTCCCCAAAATGAGTGAGTCTGACCTGGCGTGCGCCTCGTTCAAAGAGCGCTGCTCCCAGGACGTCTTCCATTTCCTTGATTTGCATGGAAAGAGCTGGCTGCGAAATTGCACAGGCTTCCGCTGCTTTGCCGAAGTGCCCGTGGCGCGCGAGCGCTTCAAAATAGCGGAGTTGCTTCAGAGTGATGTTGATCATAACTATAACTTATCGAAGCGATCAGAAAATTCAACTTCTTCTGATGATTGTGGTTTGCTAGTTTAGAATCAGAACAGACTGGACTGATGGCCTCACATCTATTGGTGGTATTGTCCGCAGTCTGTTCAGCCAAGAATTGAAACGGTGTGGTCTGTCACTATTTCCAGAGCATACAGCGAGTTTCGCAAGGTCGTTCCGGCCCGCTGTCAAATTGCTGACAAAGGGTCTGATTTGTGTAAGCCGGTGCAATGCACCGAGTTTAGAATTGGAGAGGAAGATGGACGCTAAGGTCGATAAATCAGGTGGTTGTCCCGTTATGCACGGTGGCAACACGGCCATGGACAAGCCCGTCACCAAATGGTGGCCAAATGCGCTGAACCTGGACATCCTCCACCAGCACGGTGCGCGTACCAACCCGATGGATCCGGACTTCGACTACAAGAAGGCCGTGAAAAACCTCGATCATGAAGGTGTCAAAGCCGATTTGCGTGCGCTGATGACCGACAGCCAGGAATGGTGGCCGGCAGACTGGGGGCATTATGGTGGCCTCATGATCCGTCTGGCCTGGCACTCAGCCGGCTCATATCGCATGCAGGACGGCCGTGGCGGCGCCGGTTCTGGCAACATTCGTTTTGCCCCGCTCAATTCCTGGCCGGACAATGCCAGCCTGGACAAGGCCCGTCGCTTGCTCTGGCCGGTCAAGAAGAAATACGGCAATGCCTTATCCTGGGCGGATCTGATCATACTCGCCGGCAACATGGCTTACGAATCCATGGGGTTCAAAACGTTTGGGTTCGGTTTCGGCCGCGCCGACATTTGGGGCCCGGAAACGGATGTTTACTGGGGGTCTGAAAAAGAATGGCTGGCGCCCGCAGAAAACCGTTACGACAACACTGATAACGCGGAGTCGCTTGAGAACCCGCTTGCTGCTGTTCATATGGGTTTGATCTACGTGAACCCGGAAGGTGTCGACGGCAAGCCGGACCCGGTCAAGACCGGTGCGCATGTGCGGGAAACCTTCAAACGCATGGCCATGAACGACGAAGAAACCGCAGCGCTGACCTGTGGTGGACACACCGTCGGCAAGGCTCACGGTGGAGGTGCCGGTGACCACATCGGTGCCGAGCCGGAAGCGGCAGGTGTTGAAGGACAAGGCCTCGGTTGGGCAAACCCGGACCAGGACGGCAAGGCGTCCAAGGCTTTCACTTCGGGTATTGAAGGCGCATGGACGAAGGAGCCGACCAAGTTCGACATGGGCTTCTTCGACTATCTCTTCAACTATGAATGGGAACTGACGAAGTCTCCGGCAGGTGCCTGGCAGTGGAAGCCGGTGGATATGCCGGAAGATCAGAAACCTGTTGATGCCTCTGATCCGTCGATCCGTCACGATCCGATGATGACCGATGCGGACATGGCCATGAAAATGGACCCGGTCTACAACGAAATCTGCCGGAAATTCATGGCGGATGAAGCCTACTTCCGTGATTGTTTCGCGCGTGCCTGGTTCAAGCTGACCCACCGCGACATGGGGCCGAAGGTCAACTATATCGGTCCCGATGTTCCTTCCGAAGATCTGATCTGGCAGGATCCGATCCCGGCTGGTTCAACTTCGTATGACGTTGATGCGGTCAAGGCGAAGATTGCTTCCAGCGGCCTTTCCGCCGCAGAGTTGATTGCGACGGCATGGGACAGTGCACGTACCTTCCGCGGCTCGGACAAGCGGGGCGGCGCAAACGGCGCACGCATTCGCCTGGCACCTCAAAAGGACTGGGCTGGCAATGAGCCGGAGCGGCTTGCCAAGGTTCTGTCTGTTCTTGAGCCAATTGCAGCCGAAACAGGTGCTTCCATTGCAGACGTGATCGTGCTTGCCGGCAATGTGGGTGTCGAACAGGCGATCAAGGCTGCAGGTCTGAGCGCGACAGTTCCATTCTCGGCCGGTCGTGGCGATGCAACGGACGCGCAGACGGATGGTGAATCCTTTGACGTGATGGAGCCGCTTGCGGACGGTTTCCGGAACTGGGAAAAGGAAAACTACGTCGTCAGCCCCGAAGAAATGATGCTCGACCGTGCTCAGCTTCTGGGTCTGACCGCCCAGGAAATGACGGTTCTAGTTGGCGGCCTGCGTGTTCTTGGCGTGAACCATGGCGGCACCAAGCATGGTGTCTTCACGGATCGCGAAGGAGCGCTTACCCCGGACTTCTTCGTCAACCTCACCGACATGACCAACAGCTGGCTTCCTGCATCGGACGGCACATATGAAATCCGTGACCGCAAGCTTGGAACGCTGAAATGGACTGCAACCAGTGCTGACCTGGTGTTTGGTTCCAATTCCATTCTGCGGGCCTATGCTGAAGTCTACGCCCAGGACGACAACAGCGAGAAGTTTGTAAAGGACTTCATTGCTGCCTGGGCCAAGGTGATGAACGCAGATCGGTTCGATCTGGCCTGACACATTCACCTTGAAAGGTGAAAAACGGCGTCCCGGAGCAATTCGGGGCGCTTTTTTTGCATTGCGATAGCTGGCATTGATCGCCGGAAGCACCTATTTTCCTTGCATGGTCATTCTGCCATCATGATGGATATGCTGCACTGCGGAGTGGTGCCAGGAGGCAGTCCGGTCAATGAGTTTCGGCCAGCCGTCAGGTATCACGGCAGCTGAGCCTTCCTTGTGGAAAGTTCGAGTTCATGTTCGATCTGACAGGTCACAAAGCCCTTGTTGTTGGTGTCGCAAATGATCAGTCCATAGCTTATGGCTGTGCCAAGGCTTTCAGGGCACAAGGTGCCGATCTTGCAATTACCTATGCGAGCGAAAAGGCCGAAGCCTTTGTCAGGCCTCTGGCCGAAGAGCTTGAGGCTGAGATCATCGCACCGCTCAATGTACGGGACGAGGGTGAACTTGATGATCTGTTCTCTGTGATTGCCGAACGTTGGGGCAGGCTCGACACGCTACTTCATTCAGTTGCCTTCTCGAACAAGGAAGATCTCCATGGCCGGGTTGTCGATTGCTCGGCCGAGGGGTTCGCTCTTGCGATGGATGTCTCTGTCCATTCGTTCTTGCGCTTGATCCGGAGGGCCGAACCCCTGATGCCGGAAGGAGGTACGTGTATGACGGTCTCTTTCATGGGGGCTCAGCGCGTGGTCGACCGGTATGGCCTCATGGGCCCCGTAAAAGCTGCACTTGAATCGGCAACGCGCTATGCTGCTGCAGAATTGGGCCCGAAAGGCATATCGGTTCATGCGCTTTCGCCTGGTCCGTTGATGACGCGCGCTGCCTCGGGCATTGCAGAATTCGATGCACTTCTCAATGACGCTGCGGAACGCGCACCAACCCATCAACTGGCAACCATCGATGACGTCGGCGCTTACGCCGCGTTTCTGGCAAGCCGCGAGGCATTCAATGTAACCGGCAGTATTCACCCGATCGATGGTGGCTACAGCATTCTTGGATAGGAGCTTCTGATGAAGGACATTTTCGACGCTCTTGAAAAGGGACAGAACCAGTTCCTGGACATGCTTTCCGATGCGACTGCCTGGGCGCCTTCCGAGCACTCCACCCGTATGCAGGCTCAGGCGACGGAACTCACCAAGATGACGGAGCTTATGACCCTTGGTCTGACCCGGCACATGACAAG
This sequence comes from Roseibium porphyridii, assembly GCF_026191725.2. Lineage (NCBI taxonomy): Bacteria > Pseudomonadati > Pseudomonadota > Alphaproteobacteria > Hyphomicrobiales > Stappiaceae > Roseibium > Roseibium porphyridii. The sequence goes on along the minus strand of NZ_CP120863.1, from coordinate 4,449,619 downwards.
AATAGCCGACGTTCAAAAGGAGCATTGGCAAAAGAACCTGTCGGCTTTCAACAAGTCCATGCAAGATATGGGCGAAGCGCAGAAATCAGGCGCTCTTATCGACAACTGGAACAGCTATTGGCAGGACGCGGTGCAACGTACCGTGCTGACCATGGATACGTTGCGCCAGCGCGGCGACATTTTTCTGGAACATGAAGCTGCTGGGTGCCCACCGGTTCTGATTTACGATTACGAGCTTGTCGTGGACGGTGCCGACCTGCCGCGTTCATGCAACTACATGCTGCTCAAGATTATCCCGCCAAAGGACTCCAAGTTCCGCGAGCACCAACCCTGGAAACGGCCCTATATCATCATCGACCCGCGTGCCGGCCATGGTGCCGGCATCGGCGGTTTCAAATCGGATAGTCAGGTCGGTGTTGCGCTCCGTGACGGCCACCCCGTCTACTTCGTTGCGTTCAAACGCTGGCCGGAAAAAGGTCAGACGCTTGCCGATGTCACCAATGCCGAAGCTGCTTTCGTTCGGAAGGTGAAAGAGCTGCACCCAAGAGCGCCAAATCCGATAGTGACCGGCAATTGCCAGGGTGGGTGGGCAACGCTTCTTTTGGCTGCCACCAATCCCGATCTGACTGGGCCCATTGTTCTCAACGGCGCGCCTGTCAGCACCTGGTCCGGGCGGGTCGGGGAAAACCCGATGCGATACAATGGCGGGATTCTGGGTGGAACCTACAACGCCATGTACTATTCCGACCTCGGGCACGGCGTTTTCGATGGGGCAGATATCGTTCAGAATTTCGAGTTGCTCAATCCGGCGAGAAACTATTTCGGAAAATACTACGATCTCTATTCAAAGGTTGATACGGAGCCTCAGCGTTTTCTGGATTTCGAGCGCTGGTGGGGCGGTTATTTCCTCTTGAACGAAGCGGAAATGAAATGGATTGTCGAACAGTTGTTTGTCGGCAACCGATTGGCCAAAAACGAGGCGCAACTTGAGCCGGGGCGCAATATCGACCTCAAGGAGATCAGGGCGCCGATCATTGTCTTTGCCAGTTGGGGAGACAACATCACTCCGCCGCAACAGGCGCTCAACTGGATAATCGACAGCTATACGGACGAAAGAGAAATCGCAATCCGGGGCCAGCGCATCATCTACATGGTGCATGACCAGGTTGGTCATCTGGGTATTTTTGTGTCTTCAAAGATCGCGAAGAAAGAACATACGGAAGTTACGTCGACCCTGAAAACCATCGAAGCGCTGCCGCCAGGGCTCTATGAGATGACGATAGACGACTACGCCGGTGACATTCTGGAGCGCGAATTCACCGTGAGTTTTCATGAGCGCACAATGGATGAGCTCCGAGAGATTGACGATGGCCGGGATGAAGAACACGCCTTTGCAGCAGTCGCGCGCGCTTCAGAACAACAATCTGAATTTTATGACGTCTGTGTTCGGCCGTTTGTACAGTCCGGCGTGACTGAGCAAAGCGCAGATCTGCGACGCCGCCTCCATCCACTTCGCGTGCAGCGGTCCATGATGTCCAGCCTCAATCCTTTTCTTGGACTTTTGCCGGGCTGGGCGGACAAAGTGAAAGAAAGCCGGACGCCTGCGGGTCCAAATAACCCGTTTGTAGAACTTGAGCACCTCAATGCGGCTCTTGTCGAACAGTCGATGGATCTCTTCCGGGACCTTCGCGACACAATGTATGAGAACTTGTTCCTTTCAGTTTGGGGCTCGCCCTATATGCGGTGGTTCGGTCACAGCAGACTGCCGGGACGCACGTTGAAACGGAAAGAAGATCTGCGCAGCTTGCCACCGGTTCAGGCAGCCTTGATGCGCATCGAAGAGGGTGGCTTCTGCGAAGCTGTTATTCGCATGCTGATCTTGCTTGCCGAAAGCCGTGGAGCCGTGCGCAAGGATAGACTGGAACGGTCGGCTCGGGTTCTCACTCAGGATGAGCCCTTCAAGTCGTTGGCTGCCGATGAGCGCAGCTTCATCCTTCAGGAACAGACATTGATCGTCGAGTTTGCCCACGAAAAAGCAATAGAAAGCCTGCCGAAACTGCTTAAAACGGCCGAAGAGCGAGAGCTAGCGTCCAATGTGGTTCGATTTGTCCCGGGTGCCTTGAAGGAAATGGCGCCTCATACTCTGGAGACCTTGCAGAAATTTCAAAAGGTCCTGGGCTTGCCGCCGGTTTCGGAAGACATCACTGAAAACCCACTGGAAGCGCAGGTGAAATGGAAGAAAACAGCTGCTGAAGCGAAGGCATCAAAGAGCGCCTCCAGAGAGAAACCGGAATCCTCTGAAGCAAAAACGGCGGTTGTCAAAAAGTCGTCTGCCCGAAAGGCACCGGCCCGAAATACAACAGCCAAAAAGTCAACTTCAGCGCGCAAGCCGCGGCGCGCCGTCGGAAAATCGCAAGAACCGGCAGAATGAAAAAGGGGCGCCCGGGCCTCTCGGACGCCCCTCAGAGCCCCCCTGGATTGTTGTTGGAGTTTGGCTCTGAACAGCAGTGGCAGCTTTTTGTGCCAAGCTTGTCTAAAGTCCCGGAATCCTGCAAATAGGCTCGTCTCGGAACGCTCTTTCGGTAAAGATTCTGCAAAACAGAATACCAAGACCACGTCACTCGGCAAGGCCTGAAGAGCTCTGCAAATATTAAATTTTGTCCTGTTGATGACCATGCATAGAAATTATGCACGGCCGCAACCATAGGAGGTGGTTTCCGCAGGGGAAGTAAAGGTCAACTGGGGAAGCCTCTTCACAGGAAGAGACGGATCGCCAAACCTTTGGCCCAATTTGGGGTCAACTCTTCCAACAACACGAGTGGTGCTTTGGCAGCCGATTGACTGCTACGGTAGGACGTATTGAAAATCAGTGGCAGAGCGGAATGTTCGACTGGACGTACAAAAAGAGATTGAAGGACGACCTTGAGGTCTGGGTGTCCAATGGATGGGTGAAGCCGGATGGAGCGGCGCTGATCCTCAAGGACCAGGAACAGGGCGATGGCCGCTCACGATTGCCGATGGTGCTCGCGGGTATCGGCATGATGTGTGTGGCATTGGCCGTATTCGCTTTTATCGCCGCAAATTGGGGGGTGATCCCCAAAACAGTGAAGCTCGTTGGGATTGCCTGTCTCATTGTGGCGAGCCACGGTCTCGCAGCATTGGCCGCTAAGGGTGGAAAAAGGGGCGTTGCCGATTTGGCAACCGGATTTGCAACGCTTGTCTTTGTTGGGGGCATGGCTCTGGTCGGCCAAATTTTTCATCTGCCGTCAGACTGGGCCGGAGGTGCATTTCTCGTCTGTCTAGGTGCGCTCGTTGCAGCATGGGTCACAGGCTCCAGGGCGTCTGTGGCTGTTGCTGCCATCGCCGCGATTACATGGCAGGTCATGAGGGAAGACTTCGGTGAACCTGGTCTGCTGCCTGGCCTTGTTGGACTGGCATTGCTCGTCGCCACTTTCGCACATTCCATAGTCTATCCGGCACGCTTGTCCAGGTGGGCCGCGATCGTACTCTTTTGGGTGACCTATGGTCGCTGGTTTGCCGAGACGGCTGACATCCTGAGCGGCGGGGACGATATCGTTCTGGCAATGGCTTTGGCTGGCATCGGCGGCGTGGCAGCGCTCATGGTTCAGCTCGACCCGGTTGCGGACCTGTTTGTCAAATGGTCGAGCGATCGACCGCTGCGAAGCCACGGCCATTGGCTGATGGCGCGGTCGCTTCAGGATGCCGGTATCATGATCCTTTGCATTCTGCTGGTTCTGTCGCTCATTCTCGTGCCCGAGATCTCCGACGACCTTGTCTCTGCAGGCCTTCTGGCACTTCCTGCCTTGGTACCGCTCGCATTGGCGGTGCTCCTGTGCGTGGTCGGCTTGGTACTTTCCTTCAAGACGACAAAGGCCCTTGCACTCTTTGCTGCTGTTGGGTTCGCGCTCTTCGCAATTCTCGTGCCCTTGGCCACTCTAAATGTTCTGCTTCTATCAGCATTCAGCCTGGCCGCTCTTGTTGGCCTTTGTGCACTTGGAACCTGGAACAGCAACCGGTTCTGGATGCTCTGCGCCTATCTCGGCCTGACAGCCGTTGCGCTTTGGCTGCTTGAAGTCACCATAGGTTCATTGTTGGGTCAGTCCTTGTTCTTCCTGGTTGCGGGAGTGCTGTTGCTTGGGGTGGCGCTTTGGCTGGCACGCGTCTTCAGACGGAGCGGGCAAGTGAAACAATCCCCGGCGAACGAGGAGGTCCTGCCGACATGAGCGATGTTGCCGGAACACTGCCATCTACCCGACCCAGTTTCCTTCGCCTGCCATATTTGCGGTGGGGCCTTGTGGCCATCATTCAACTGTTCCTGATTGCAATTCCACTTGCTGACCGGTTTGACGTCCAGCGAAATGGCCAGGTGGTGCCGTTGGAACTTGTACCGGTGGATCCGAGGGACCTTCTCAGAGGGGACTACGTCATCATAAATCTCGCAATCAACAGTCTCTCAAAAGATTTGAGTGAAGGCGACAAAATTGCTGTGGGAGACAAGATCTTTGTCGGCCTGCAGGCAGGAGCAGGCAAGGCAGCGCAGCCGGTTGTTGTGAGCGTGGAGCGCGACAACGCCGGCGATCTGGCCATGTCCGGGACCGTGCGTTCCCTCACTGAAAACGAGATCCGGGTTGACTATGGCATAGATGCTTTTTTCCTGCCCGAGGGCGAAGGGAGGATCATTGAGCGTCTCGATACCAGCCGCGTTCTGCTTGAAATCGCTGTGACCGAAGATGGCAGGTCTCTGCCGCTGACATTGCTTGTTGACGGTAAGGCGTTTCAGTCCGATGCAGCCTTTTGACCTGGAGGCCGTCAGACGTTATGAGCGCCGGGTAATATCTTCGCTCAATCAGGTTCTAAATGTCCGATCCCGTGCTCGAAACACTGTTGCTACCTCTCTTATCCGGTGAAGTGGAGCCTGGATCAGATCCAAAGGCTCTGTTCATGCGTGCTCGCGCCGGGCAGTCCCTGAGAGACCTCGCACCGGCCAAGCTTGTTTGCGAACAGAGTTTTGCACCTGATCGCGACGCCTTGCAAAAATCAGGCTTTGAAGTTTTGGCCGAGGTTGCCGAGACCGGATTTGATCTGGTGCTTGTATTGCCCGGACGCCAGCGCCAGGAAGCGCGTGCGCAACTGGCGCGGGCAGTTTCAAAGGCAGTAACCGGTGGGCAGGTGATTGCGTGTTCGGCAAATACGGAAGGGGCAAAGACACTTGAAAGCGATCTTTCCGATTTGCTCGGACGCACTGAAAAGCTCACAAAGAACAAGTGCCGCGCCGTCTGGGGAACCGTGCAGGTTGAGAATTTGAACCAGGATCTTCTGGAAAAATGGTCCAGACTAGATAAGCCCAGAACGGTGCTGGAGGGTGCCTATGTCAGCCGGCCAGGTATTTTCGCCTGGGATCGTGTAGATCCGGCCTCGGCGTTGTTGGTTAGCCATTTGCCGGAAACTTTGAAGGGGCGTGGGGCGGACCTGGGAGCAGGCTTCGGCTATTTGAGCCGTGCGATCTTGGAGAAAGCTCCGAAAGTTGCCGCAATGGATCTTTATGAAGCCGAGAAACGGGCTTTGGATCTGGCGGAGCAAAACCTTTCTGCCTTCAAAGGAAAACGCGCGTTGAACGGGATCTGGTCGGACGTGACCAAAGGACTTGAGGGACCATATGACTTTGTTGTTTCCAATCCACCGTTTCACCAGGCTGGGCGGGCAGATCGGGTCGATGTCGGGCAAGGCTTTATTCGTTCTGCAGCCGGAGGACTGAGGCCGGGCGGAGACTTTTTCATGGTCGCCAACAGGCACTTGCCCTATGAGCAGACACTTTCCGATGTATTCGCCAACGTCGCTCAATTGGCTGACGAGGGGGGATACAAGGTCATTCGGGCCGTAAAGGGAAAGGGAGGGCGGTAGCATGCGTCTTGTAAAGCTTCTCGCCAATCTGGGCTACGGCAGCCGCAAGGAAATGCAGCTCGCGATCCGGAACGGATGGGTGACAGACAAGGCAGGCAATGCTCTGAAGGTTGACAGCCGCGTCGACCACGAAGACCTCCTGTTTGATGATGAACCTTTGGATCCGGCACAGGGCGTTGTTCTGCTCATGAACAAGCCGCTTGGCTACACTTGCTCGACCAAGGATCAGGGCAGGCTCGTTTATGACCTGCTGCCTGATCGGTTCCGGATGCGCAAACCCGTCTTGTCGACGATAGGGCGCCTGGACAAGGAAACATCGGGCGCCTTGCTCTTTACCGACGACGGGACATTCCTGCACAAGGTGATTTCACCGAAATCGAATGTGCCGAAGATTTATGACGTGGTTCTGGACCGCCCCTTGAAAGGCGATGAAGCCGGCATTTTCGCATCCGGTGAAATGATGCTGGAGAGTGAGGAAAAACCACTGAAACCGGCTCTGCTAGATATCGTGGATGAAACGCACGCCCGCCTCACCTTGCACGAAGGGCGGTATCATCAAGTGCGCCGTATGTTTGCAAGCGTTGGCAATCACGTCAATGAACTGAAGCGCAGCGCAATAGGTGGTTTGGGCTTGGATTGTGTTGAAGAAGGCAGTTGGCAGGTGCTTTCCGATGCGCGCAAGGCTCAGATTTTCAACTAGGTCCGCCAAGTCGGGGTGCCCGGCAGATGACCGGACACCTTTGTCTGTCAATTCAGATCAGCGGCGTATCTGAAGTCAGCTTTCACGGCTGAGAACCCGAATGCGGCTGTCGAACTCTCCGCGATCAACGTAGCAGCCCCGCAAATGACGGAAGCCTGTATTCGGGTCAAATGACGACCTGCCATGCAACACGCGGCGATTGTCAAAGATGACCATCTCGCCTCCATTGAGGCGTGTGGTGATGACATAGTCGTCAGAGCGCGTCATTTTCATGATTGTCCGATAGGCCCGGTAATAGGTTTCCATCACCTCTGCCGGCAGGTCGAAGATGCCGGCCAGATGGGCATTGAAATGCAATTCCTGCAATCTGCCGAACGGATCCAGGTCGATAACCGTCTGGTGGCGCCGTATGTCGAAGTCCGTATCGTGGAACCGGAATGGCACCGGCGTTTCAGCCAATAGTCTGAAAGTCTCGGGGTCGTTTTCCCGAAGGTCGGAGGCAATTGCAAAACCGTCGCAGAAGGTCGAACCACCGCCTTCGGCCTCATTGGCCAGGCAGTGCAGGAACTGGAAGCCCGGTGGCAGTTCCTGGTTGGCAAGATCCGTGTGCAGGGGGAGTGCGTGCGAGGTATAGGCCAGATTGTTCGGGTTCGGCTTGGACATGACCTCAAAGGTGGTACCGAAATTGGTCTGCCGCAGGAAGCCGATCCGACGGGCAACCGTCATGCCGGCTTCAGAATCGTCAGCCATACCGGTAACGATAGACAGGCCCGTTTTCTTGGTTTCTGTCAGAAACTCCAGAAGGGCTGAATCATTGATCAAAAGGTCCTGCGCATCTGCGCGAGGCAGGGTGGCAGGCGGCAGGTCACCGCGCCAAAGTGTGGGTTCGATCTGTGCCGGATCTTTCAATCCGAAGCCGGGTCGATGTTTGCGCAACCAGCCTGAGTCAAAACGGCTGACATGGTCTCCGTGGTTCCAGGTCAAAACGATCTCTTCTGCCTCCAGATCGGCATTCGAGACTGAAATGTCCATTGGGATACTCGTCAGGTCGAATTCGCGTTCCTGGGTTTGCGGGTGAAAACCGCTTGGGCAGTTGTCGCGCAGCCAGACGAATGGAAAGTCTGCACTTGTGCCGTCACCCCAGGCAACATGAAGCACGCGGTCATCGCCGCGCAGTGAAATGCTGGTCATTCTAGAAATCCGTTGATGTGTTTTGGTCGTGTTTAGGCGGCGCCGTTGGCGCGCATCAACGGCTGGAGGGGGGCGGCCACCACCAGTAGGCTTTGTTATGCGGATTGCCGGGGTTGCGCCCGAGAATAGCAAACATCAACGTGAGCCTTTTGCAGGAAATACCTGCGATTAAACACGGGAAGAAAGTGACATCAAATAAAACACCCGGCAATAGAGATTTTGCCGGGTGAAACAATCTTCTGAATACCGGTGGTTACAATGCCTATCTAGCCTTTGGCCGCACGTGCTGCCAGGGCAATGGCAATGTAGCTCCAGCCATTGATCAACACGGAGACACCTGCGATCAGACCAAGGGCCCATGTTGCTGAGCCAGGCAGGTCAATTGCAATCATCAATCCAGCTGCCAGCGACACGATCCCGGCAACAAGTACCCAGACCCAACCCTCGTGCGGCTTCAGCTTGAAAGCCAGCAGGATCTGACTGATGCCTTGAGCGGCGAAGACAGCTGCGAGAAGTAGTGTCAATGTGAAGGCGCCGACAATCGGATTGACGTAGATCAGGATCCCGCCGATCACCGCCACGATGCCTGTAATCAGGTTCCAGAGAAAACTGGAAGTTCCTTTGGTTTTCAGAGAGTTGTAGATCTGCACAAGGCCGCCGATGAACAGGACTGCTGCAATCAGAACGGTGACGGCGATTGAAGTTGCCAGTGGCGCTGCAATCAGGATCATGCCGCCGATCACAAGAGCAATGCCAAGCGCCAGAAACCACCCCCAGTTTTCCTGAATTTTCTGTTTCATGTCTTCTACAGCTTGCAATGCGTCCGTCATATGGACCTCCTCAGATTGCATCATTCCGGTTGTCGAAGCTGACGGTAATCGCTTCTGGAGAAAACGCAAACTGCCGGTCAGCGTCGCCGATAGCAACCTGCCTCGATGTGCTAACTTGACAGTTGATGTGTATTTGCACAGTAAAAGGCATGGAAGAAGATGACTTCTCTCTTTGTGTACTGGACAACGCCCGAAAAGCCGCGCGTGCCGTCAGTCGCCACTATGATCGATTGGCGCGAACGGTCGGCATGACTGCTGGGCAGTTTTCTGTTCTGGTCGTGATACGCCAGGCACGTGAAGAGACGACGGGGCAACTTGCAGACCGGCTTTCCATGGAGAGAACAACCCTTGTGCGCAACGTTGCTTTGCTTGAACGCAAAGGCCTTGTCACATCGAACCCTGCGCATAAAGGGCGGGGCAAAACCTATTTGCTGACACCACGCGGATCAGAATTGTTCGATCAGGCCTTGCCTCTTTGGCGGCAGGCGCAACGCGATGTGGAAACTCTTCTGGGCAAAGAGAACTTCACCAAGGCGCTGGGTGCCTTGAAACAGCTTTCGGAGCTTTGATCGATTTGGCAGGAGCTTTCCGGCCAGCCAGGGTTTCAAGGGATCTGCGTCCGGAACATGCGGCCAATTGACCAGCAGAGCGTTCTGCGGCCGCTTGTATGTTTCGTCTGGTCCGGTTTTGCTCTAAACAGCAATTCTGTGCCATTCGGGAAATAAATCTATTCTATTTTCAACTATTTGGAATAAGTAATACTACCAATTATACAATTGTAGATGTTCCTGTGAAGTCTTATCTCAAGTAGTGGTGGCGTCGCGATTGTACTAAATCGCAATGAGGGGTCCTTTTAGTTGTGCTTTAGTATAACTATTTTCGATCTTGATCAGTGGTCAATTGTGAATTGTTAATCCCTAAGGATAATCATTGTGTTAGACGGCACAGCGACAGAGGATTTTGTTTGCGAGTCTTATGAACGCCTGGCAAATGTCAAATCAGCTTATGAGATATTCAAGTTCTTGAGGTCTGTTGCTGAAAGTTACGACTATTCTCATTTCTCGGTGATTTACATCCCCGTATTCGGGGAGGAGCAACTCCGCCGCAAGATTGTCTTGAGCAACTGGCAACCCGAACTGCTGCGCGCCTATGATGAAATGAAGTTGCTTTCAAACAGCCCGATCATCAAGAAACTCAGAAAATCGCACAAGCCGTTAGAATGGGAGCTTGAGAAGCTGAATCTTGAACGCTCGGAAACAGAGTTGAAAAATAGCGTGGAGCTGTTTCGAAGCTTCGATATGCACAACGGCGTTTATTTTCCGACATACGATATCAAAGGCATCAAAGGCGCTGTCTCTTTTGCAGGAAAGCGAGCGCCGCTGCAAATGAACGAAATTGCGGTGCTGCACATCATTTCCGTGTTTGTGTTCAAAAAACTTTCGATCTTCCTTGAAGAGGAAGATGGCAACGGACCCAGTTTGACAAAAAGAGAACTCGAATGTCTGAGCTGGTCAGCTCAAGGCAAAACGAATGCTGAAATCTCAGTTATTCTGTCGATTTCCGAAAATACGGTTTCAGGCTACATAACCTCAACTTGCCGGAAGCTTGATGCGTCGAACAAGGTGCATGCAGTCGCGCAGGCTCTTCGACTTGGCTTGATTAAATAAAATCGTAGTTTTCAAATCATTCGCAAATAGTGTCTCGTAAACAATTCGTTAATTTCATGCCCGCTATTTTAAGGGATCAAAACCTCTCACTGCTTGTTGACCAATTTTATTTGAAATCAGATCACCTTTATAAAGAAGGGTGGTAGTACGTATTTTTACGCGCTTAGCGCTAGTAAGCGTCAGGACAAACAACGCTCACCCTGATCAAAGCCCTAAAAAATGTGGGCGACAAACATGATTTTGTGCACTCGGGTGATGCTATGAATTATCTGTCAAATCTGAAAGTTCGAACGCTAGCGGTCGTTGTGATCGTCTTTGCGATTGCAACCGGGGCCGTATTTGTCGGCACGTCTCTTGTGATCGATCACGATGTCACGCAATCGGAGCAGGCCTGGGCTGCCTTCAAGGCTCAAAACGAGCCGAAGGCAAAGGCGCTCAGCGAGATCAAGCGGCACATCGGTTACGGCGGCATGATCCATCAGTTCAAGAACTATGTTCTGCGTCACGATGAAAAGCGGATCGGAAAAGTTCAATCGGCCAACGGCGCAGTCCTCTCGGCAATCGACTATTACGCAGCTAGCGGGCCCACGCCCGACGAGCTCGAAGCGCTCAATGTCCTACGCGACACCGTGACCTCCTATGCAGCGAAACTGCAAGATGTTCGCGATCTGGTCGGCGAAGGAAAAAGTGCTGCGGAGATAGACAAGGCCGTCAAAATCAATGACGCGCCTGCGTTGGATGCCATCGCGACGCTTACCTCTTCCGTAAGCGGTGCAAAATCTGACGATGCAGACATTACAAAAACCGAGCTTCGAGGCCAAATTCGCGCAGCGCTTGGTTATGGCGGCATGATCCATCAGTTCAAGAATTATGTGCTTCGGCAAGATGAGGCGCGCGTCGTGAAAGTCAGAGCCGGGCTGCACGCAACACTCGATGCGATCGACACGTTTCTGGCAGGTTCCATAGAACCTGCCGAACGGGAGGCGCTGCAAGACATCCGAACTGTTGTTCAGAAATATGCCGCCGGTCTTGATCAGGCTATTCAGTTGGTCAAACAGGGCAACACGCCGGAGCAGATTGATAAGGTCATCAAGGTGGATGACGGCCCTGCGCTCGCAGGTTTGCAGTCACTGACACTTCAGGCCGGAGCAGACACAGTGATTGCAGGTCAGGAACTGTCGCAAAACCTCAAAGAGGTTGCGCAGGTCACCAGGAGCATTGTGTGGATTGCCGTTGCCACAGCCGTCGTCCTCTCGCTTCTGGTTTACCTGGTCTTGTTCCGTCAGATTCTCTCGCCACTAAGAGCTTTGACTTCTGCCATGAAAGGTCTGTCGGAAGGCGATCTTGGTGTGGAGCTGCCTAAGAGCACAAAGAATGAAATCGGCGAAATGATCGCGTCTGTTCAGGTGTTCAAATCGAATGCGCTACGCGGCAAAGAGCTTGAAGCGGAACAGGAGCAGCAGAAGGAACACGCTGAGCAGGAACGCAAGGCACTTCTTGAATCGCTGGCCGATGATTTCGATGCAAATGTCGGCGAAATCATCAATACGGTTGCTTCGGCATCTTCCGACCTGAACAATTCGGCAAAGTTCATGGCCGAAACGACCGCAAAGACAGAAGCCCAGGCAACAGCTGTGTCCCAGGCGTCGCACGAAGCATCCATGAACGTACAGACCATTGCGACTGCAGCAGAGGAAATGGCGAGCTCTATTGGTGAAATCAACCGTCAGGTTGTTTCGGCTTCGGACGCATCAAAGCTTGCACTTGCTACAGTCGATCAGACCAGCTCCCGGATCGCACAGCTTGCGGAAACCGCGGAAAAGATCGGCGCAGTTGTCGAAATCATTTCTGAAATTGCCGAAAGAACCAATCTGCTGGCGCTGAATGCCACAATTGAATCTGCAAGGGCAGGGGACGCCGGCAAAGGGTTTGCCGTTGTTGCAGGCGAGGTGAAGCAACTTGCAAGCCAGACGGCGAGCGCGACTGCGGAGATCAACAAACAGATCGAAGGTATTCAGTCTTCCACCAAAGAAGCCGTTGTCTCGATGAACGAAGTGTCGAAGGTCATGAGCCAGCTCGATGAAACCTCGGCCTCGATCGTCGCGTCAATCGAACAGCAGGGAGCAACCACCAAAGAGATTTCTCAAAATGTCCATGAGGCGGCAAACGGCACCGCCCAGGTGTCCGAGAATATTTCCGGTGTGACCCAGGCGGCCAAGGAATCAGGATCTGCAACGACCGGCCTGACAGATTCCGCCAACAGACTGTCCAGTCAATCCGAGATCCTGAAACAGGCAGTCGGTTCGTTCATTTCCCAGGTTCGAATGGGCTGATAAATCCGCAATGGAGCCGGGTTCCGGCATTCCAGCGGACTGCTTTCGCGCAACCTTCCCCCCACCCCGGTTGCGCGAAAGCTCTTTTGTTGGCGCGGCATTTCATTGCTTCATGACCGGTCTGGCGTTTCTCATACTGAAAAACCAGAAGTTGCGCAGCGCGTTTTTTCGCTAAGCTGCCTGGCAGAAACTCAAATCCCTGAACTTTTTAAAGCGCGCTGGACAGTTGACGCTTGAGTTGCCGACGTTGGATGTGTAATTACACATTCGAATCCATGAATCAGTAGAGGTCAGATATGCGCCGCGTTGTCGTTACAGGATTGGGAGTTGTCTCGCCGGTCGGAACAGGGGTCGAAGGCTTTTGGGAACGACTGACCTCTGGCTACAATGGCATTAGGAAAATCAGCCACTTCGAAGCTGGTGATCTTGCTTGCCAGGTTGCCGGTGAAGTGCCGACACGCGCTGAAGACACGTTTGGTTTTGACGTCGACGCTGTCATGCAGCCGCGTGAACAACGCCGGTCTGATCGCTTCATTCACTTTGCCATGGGCGCCGTTCAGGAAGCGCTGGCTCATGCAGGCTGGGCTCCGAAGACGGATGCAGAGAAAGAGCGAACAGGTACGATCATCGGCACGGGTGTCGGCGGCTTTCCGGCAATGACTGCCGGCACGCGACTGGTGGATGAGAAGGGACCGCGCAGGGCATCTCCCTTTCTGGTTCCCTCATTTCTTGCCAATCTTGCAGCCGGACAGGTTTCCATCCGGCACGGCTTGAAAGGGCCGATAGGCGCACCGGTCACAGCTTGCGCGGCCAGCCTGCAAGCACTTGGAGATGCCGCAAGACTTATCCGCGCAGGTGAGGCAGATGTTATGGTCGCCGGTGGCGCGGAAGCCTGCATCGACCGTGTCTCATATGCCGGGTTCTGTGCAGCCAAGGCCATGTCTTCGAAGCGAAACGATGATCCGGCTCACGCGTCCCGTCCGTTCGATCAGGACCGGGATGGCTTCATCATGGGGGAAGGAGCCGGCATTCTCGTGCTGGAAGACTATGAGCACGCCAAGGCGCGCGGCGCGAATATGCTGGTGGAATTGACCGGTTACGGCACCAGTGCCGACGCCTATCACGTAACAGCCTCATCTCCCGACGGTGAAGGGGGCTTACGGGCTATGCGGCAAGCCCTGTCGACGGCAAATCTCAAACCGGCAGAGATTGGTTATGTCAATGCTCACTCGACCTCGACACCGGTTGGAGACGCTGCAGAAGTCGCAGCTCTGACAACGTTGTTCGCCGGGCGTGGCAAGGATCTGGCCGTTTCCTCGTCAAAATCGATGTTTGGCCATCTTCTGGGGGCAGCGGGCGCCGTTGAAGCAATTGCCTGCGTCAAAGCGCTTCTCAGTGGTTTGCTGCCGCCGTCGCGGAACCTGGAAAATGCGGATGAAGGCATGGCGAAATTCGAGATGATCCCGGATCGGGCCATCGCGAGGCAGGTGGATCATATCCTGACAAACGGTTTCGGTTTCGGTGGCGTCAATGCCAGCGCGGTGTTCTCAAAAGTCTGAGGCCATCGGCTGACTTGAATTTCAAGCAATTCCCATATTTGAGAATATTATCATTTATGGGAATTGGCTGATGACCGACACAGACGAACAGCTGGGACGCCGTATTGCCGAGTTGCGTAAATCTCGCAACTGGAACCTGGACCTGCTTGCTGAAAAGTCCGGCATTAGCCGCGCAACGCTGTCGCGAATAGAGCGGGGCGACACCAGTCCAACAGCAGCCTCGCTCGGGCAGCTTGCCCGGGCCTTCGAGATTACAATGGCAGAAATGTTCGGCTTCGGAGCCCCTGTATTGGACGCAAAGATAGCGCGCGCAGAACAGCCTGTTTGGCAGGATCCGGAAACCGGGTTCCTGAGACGCTCTGTGTCGCCGGCATGCAGCGGATTCCGTGGAAGTGTCGTTGAAGGCGAATTGCCTCCCGGCAAGATAATCTCCTACTCAGTACCTCCACTTCCCGATCTTGAGCATCACCTTGTTCTGCTTCAAGGAACCATGACGATGACGATTGGCGATGAGCGTCATGAACTCACACCTGGAGACTGTTTGCGGTTCCGATTGAACGCTCCCAACTCCTACCACGCAACAGGCGCAGAACCGGCGCGTTATCTTTTGACGGTGGTCACGCCATGACATCGACAGACTTTGTCCCGGAAGCACCGGTTTTCCTTCTGACGGGTAGTGAAGCAGAGGCCGCGTTGCCGCAACTTGCCGGCCTTCTCAGAGCCTGCGTCGAAGATGGCGCAGGGATTGGTTTCATTCTTCCATTGTCATCCAAAAGGGCGGAAGCCTTCTGGAAAAGACAGGTGGCAGCGATTGAGAAAGGCGAGGCGTTTTTAATGGTCACCCGCGAACAGGGGGAGGTGACCGGAGTGGTCATGCTCGTTCCTGCACTGCAGGACAATGGCTTGCACCGCGCAGACGTCGCTAAGCTGATGGTGCATCCAGATCACAGGCGCAAGGGTCTGGCGCGCCGGTTGATGGCAGCCGTCGATGGCTTGGCGTCGTCAATTGACCGCTGGCTGCTCGTTCTGGACACCGTCACCGGAGATCGGGCGGAGCAGCTCTATCCGACATGCGGTTACAACATGGTCGGCGTCATACCGGACTATGCCTATGGCAGCCACGGTGCCCTGGACGCAACGACCGTGTTTTACAAGGATCTGAGGCCATCGTAACTGGGGGAGGCCTGAGCCCGGGCACCAGACAATTGAAAGGCGCTGTCAGCTTTCCTCGCTCAACAATTCCAACTCCAGCCACTGTTCCTCGGCAGCGTCCTTTTCTGCTGTCAGATCAGTGATTTGTTGCGATAACTTGGCAAATTTGTCAGGGTTCTTAACGTAAAGCTGCGGGTCATTCATTTCCACCTGAAGCTTTTCAAGTTTTGCTTCAAGTTGCTCGATTGTGTCCGGCAGCGTTTTTAAAAGATGCTGCTGAGTGAAACTGAGCTTCGACTTTGATTGCGGCTTTTGAACCGAACCGTTTGATGAAGATGACTTTTCTTTCTTTGCCGGTGCAGGTTTCTCGCCTTTTCGCGCTTTCACGCCTTCACCGCGTTGCGCCAGCATGTCGGTGTAGCCACCGGCATATTCACGCCAGACGCCGTCATCCTCCGAGACGATGACCGAAGTGGCAATCCGGTCGAGGAAATCGCGATCGTGCGAAACGATCAGAGCTGTCCCGGGATAGTCCGCGAGCAATTCCTGCAGCAGGTCCAGCGTTTCCAGATCAAGATCGTTTGTCGGTTCGTCGAGCACCATCATGTTGGACTTGTTGGCAAGCGCACGCGCGAGCATGGCGCGGGCCCGTTCACCTCCGGAAAGAACACCGACCGGTGTCCGGGCCTGTTCGGGTGAAAACAGAAAGTCCTTCATATAGGACATGACGTGTTTGGTTTCGTCGCCAATGACAACCATGTCCCCTCGGCCACCGGTCAGCACAGAAGCCAGTGTGTCACCGAGATCGAGCTTTTCCCGTTTCTGATCGAGGGTCACCATTTCAAGGTTTGTGCCGAGACGGGTCGTACCACTGTCAGGCGCCAGCTCCCCGGTGAGCATTTTCAGGAGTGTCGTTTTGCCGGCGCCATTGGGGCCGACGAAACCGATCCTGTCACCACGCTGGATGCGGGTAGAAAAGTCCTGAACGATCCGCCGATCGCCATAGGCTTTCGAGATGCCTTTTGCTTCCACCACGAGCTTGCCGGAGACCTCTGCCTCCGTCGCGCTGAGTTTGGCGGTACCCTGCGGACCGCGATGTTCGCGCTTCTGTTTTCTCAAGTCGGCAAGTTCGCGCACCCGGCGCATGTTGCGCTTACGGCGCGCTGTGACCCCGTAAGTCATCCAGTGTTCTTCGCGTTTGATCTTTTGCGCCAGTTTCTGCTGGTCGATTTCTTCTTGCTCAAACACTTCGTCACGCCAGGCTTCAAAATGGGAGAAACCTTTTTCCATGCGCCGGGCAATGCCGCGGTCGATCCAGACCGTTGCACGGGAAAGGTTTTCCAGAAAACGGCGGTCGTGAGAAATCAGGACCAGTGCAGATTTCAGGCTTTTGAGCTCTTCTTCGAGCCATTCAATCGCAGGAAGGTCCAGGTGGTTGGTCGGCTCGTCGAGGAGAAGGATGTCCGGCTCCGGCGCGAGCGTGCGCGCAAGCGCTGCGCGCCGCGCTTCCCCACCAGAAAGCGACTGTGGGGTTTCTTGTCCACTCAGACCAAGCACTCCCAGTAGATACGCTCCACGATAAGGGTCGTCGCCCTCCGTGAGGCCTTCGTTCACATAGTCCAGTACAGATGCATACGAGGAAAGGTCAGGGTCTTGCGGTAGATAACGAATGGTCCGGCCGGGTTGAAAGAAACGCTCGCCCTTGTCCATCTCGACCTGGCCCGCAGCAATTTTCAAAAGCGTTGATTTGCCTGAGCCGTTGCGGCCAACGAGACAGAGGCGCTCACCTTCGGATACCGAAAGATCAGTACCGGTCAACAGCGGTGTTCCGCCAAAGGTCAGGTGGACGTCGCGGAGCGTAAGAAGCGGTGGGGCCATGTGTGCCTGTCGGTCAGAGGTCAAGGGGCAAGAACGGCGCCCGGTTTACTGGTCGTGCAAGTGCACTGCAAGCACATGGAACAACCCGTCGCTCATTTTTGATCGGCAAGCCCCGAGATTTTCGCCTAGAATTCGGTTATGATCCTTACGACGTGGACAGGGGCGACCACCAACGTTCGGCCGAAACGGCTGACAGGAGAGAGCATCATGTCTTATCGGCTAGTTGGCCCGAACTGGGCCGCGCGCCTGAAAACGACCTTCAAATCCTGCCTTGCAGCGACCGTTCTGACCGTAGCTGCCGGAACAGCTTCCGTATTTACAGGAGTAGGTGAGGCCCGCGCCGACGCATTCTATTTTGGCGGCGGCGGCGTCGGTATCGCGATTGGGTCGCGAGGGTACCGTGGCTATCGAAGCGGCTTCTATTACGGGTTTGGTCCCTACGGTTTTTCAGGACCTCCATTCAGACCCTATGGCGCTCCTTACTACTACCATCCCTATGACAGGCGGGCTTATCCGTACCGTTCAAGGGTTTATGTGAACCCGCCAAGACGCGCCTACAGACAACCGCAGCGTGTGCCTTACACCAAGACAGGATTGGCTCCGTTCACGCCGCAGTGGGTGGCCTATTGTTCGCGGAAATTCAAGTCTTTCAATCCCAATACGGGTACTTACCTGGCCTATAGCGGAAAATATCGATTTTGCCGATGACTTCGGCATAATGTTGCCCATCTCTGCGGGTGATCCATTGGCAATATCGGAAAAGAGCGGAATTTTATTCCGGTTGACGTGCGTTTTCTGCAAAAACATAGCCTATTTTCGACCTTCGTCGAAATGTGCCGTTGGGGGATGCTTGATTGCGCGCAAAGGTCGTGGAATCTTGTCCGGTATCGTTCCTGTAACATCAAACATAACCGAAGAGGGGAGAGCGATATGATCAAGTCTATGCGCGTGACCGCGCTTGCGGCGGCTCTGATGGCCGCTACATCTCTTACCGCCTTTGCTGAAGTGGTTTACCACCGCGGCAACACTGCTGACCCGGAAACACTGGACCAGCACAAGACCTCCACAACATACGAAGCGCATATCCTGCGTGACCTTTATGAAGGCCTCGTTTCCTACAGTGCCGACGGTCAGGTGATCCCTGGCGTTGCGACTGATTGGACGATTTCAGATGACGGGACAGTCTACACCTTCAAACTGCGTGACGATGCCAAGTGGTCCAATGGCGACCCTGTCGTAGCAGGTGATTTCGTCTATTCGTTGCAGCGTATCATGACGCCCGAAACCGGCGCCAAATACGCAAACATTCTTTACCCGATCAAGAATGCAGAGAAGGTCAACAAAGGCGATCTGAAGCCGGAAGAAATCGGCGTCAAGGCGATTGACGATCACACTCTGGAGATTACGCTTGAGGCTCCGACACCTTACTTCATCGATCAGCTGACGCACCAGACTGGCTTGCCGGTTCACCCGGCCTCCGTCGAAGCGCACGGCTCTGATTTCGTGAAGCCGGAAAACATCGTTACCAACGGTGCCTTCACGCTGGCTGAGTTCATTCCGAACGCGCATGTCAAGGCGACGAAGAACCCGAATTTTCACGACGCGGACAACGTCAAAGTCGACACCGTCTTCTTCTATCCGACCGAAGACCGTGGCGCTGCGCTCCGCCGCTTCCAGGCTGGTGAACTGCACACCAACAACGATGCTCCGACCGAACAGGTTGCCTTCATGAAGGACAATCTGGGCGATCAGTTCCGCGTTGCGCCCTATCTGGGAACCTACTACTACGCTCTGAACCACGAAGATGAGGCATTGAGCAATCCTGAGGTTCGCCAGGCACTGTCCATGGCGATTGACCGGGAGTTTCTTGCCGACGAGATCTGGGGCTCCACAATGGTCGCGGGCTACTCCTTCGTGCCGCCTGGCATCGGCAACTACGGCGAGCCGGCCTTTGCAGACTACAAGGACATGTCTCAGATCGATCGTGAAGAAAAAGCGATCGAAATGCTGGAAAAGGCCGGGTTCAGTGAATCCAACCCGCTCAAGCTGACCATCAACTACAACACCTCAGAAAACCACAAGAACACGGCTGTTGCGATTGCCGATATGTGGGCGCCGCTGGGTGTTGAGATTTCGATGATCAACACAGACACCAAGACCCACTACGCCATGTTGCGTGACCGTCAGGACTTTGACGTTGCCCGTGCCGGCTGGATTGGTGACTATTCCGACCCGCAGAACTTCCTGTTCATGGTCGAGAGCGACAACACCGGCTTCAACTACGCTCGTTACGAGAACCCGGAGTATGACGCGCTAATGGATCAGGCCGCGGAGACCATTGATTTGGAGAAGCGCGCCGGCATCCTGAAGCAGGCAGAAGAAATGTTCATGCGCGATCTGCCGTTCATCCCGCTGATGTACTACGGCTCCATGAACCTGGTTTCCGACAAGGTTTCCGGATTTGAGGACAATCTCCTCAATGTTCATCCGACCCGCTTCATAAGCATCTCCGAATAATCGATAACGCCAGGACCGGCAGGGAACTCCCTGCCGGTCTTTTGCAAGGCGGCAATCAAAGACCGCCGGCAAACCAACAGGGGCAAACCTATGCACCGCTATGTGCTCGGTCGATTGCTTGGAGCAATCCCGACTCTCTTTCTGATCGTGACCATTTCCTTTTTCCTGATCCGGATCGCGCCTGGTGGCCCATTCGATCTCGAGCGCCCGTTAGAGGCCAAGGTGATGGAAAACCTCAACAAGATCTATCACCTGGACGAGCCGCTCTGGAACCAGTACCTGCTTTATCTGAAAAGCATCGCGCAACTGGATTTCGGGCCGAGCTTCTATTTCAGAGATTTCACGATCAATGAGCTTTTTGCACAAAGCCTTCCTATTTCGATCCAACTCGGCCTGACAGCGCTCTGTCTGGCTCTGGTGGTCGGAGGAACGCTCGGTGTGGCTGCGGCCCTCCGCCAGAACAAGCCTGCTGATTATTCGATCATGGCGGCGGCAACGCTCGGTGTGACGATCCCGAATTTCGTCGTTGCACCCATTCTCACGCTGATACTTGGGGTCTGGCTCGGCTGGCTCCCGGTGGGCGGATGGAACGGCGGCGCCTTCGTCAACGTCATCCTGCCCGTGGTTACGTTGGCCCTGCCTCAAGTTGCTGTTGTTGCGCGCCTGACCCGCGGTTCGATGATCGAGGCGCTGCGATCAAATCATGTCCGCACCGCACGGGCTTATGGCCTGACCGGCTACATGGTCATCGTGGTGCATGCACTCAGGGGTGCGATCCTGCCTGTTGTTTCCTATCTGGGACCCGCCGCAGCCGCCCTGTTGACCGGCTCCGTGGTGATTGAAACAATCTTCGGCATTCCCGGTATCGGTCGCTACTTCGTCCAGGGAGCGCTCAATCGTGACTACACGCTTGTGATGGGAACCGTTGTGGTCGTGGCTTGTTTCGTCATCTTGTTCAATCTCGTTGTGGATCTGCTTTACGCATTGCTCGATCCACGCGTGCGGTACGATTGAGGAGGGGCGTTATAATGACCATTGCCATGTCAAACAACGAAGCTCCCGCGAAAGGCAGATCCCTTTGGGACGATGCCCGCGACCGGCTTCTGGCCAACCGCGCTGCTGTCGCCTCAATGATTGTTCTGGTGATCATCGCACTGCTCTCGGTTCTTGGGCCTATCTTGTCGCCCCATAAATTTGACACCGTCTACCGCGACTACGTCAAAGTACCTGCCAGCCTTGAAGCCTACCCGCGCCAGGAACAGGTCGAACCGGGCTTTGAAAGAGCAGTCAAGCGTGCTCGCGTGACCTTGGACAGCTATGAGCAGGTCGGCGACCAGGTGATTGCCCGCATCAGCTCCCGCCGTGAAATCGACCCGCGAACCACGCGATATATTGATCGAAGCGACCTGTTCAAGAATGCCGAGATTGGCGAGTTTTCGGCCGACAAGAAACAGGCAACACTTCGCGCTGACATCAACTACATCCATTTCTATTTCGGCACTGATGCGAACGGCCGGGATATGATGACACGAACGTTTATTGCCGGCCGGGTGTCACTGACCATCGGGCTCCTGGCGACAATCGTTGCCATCAGCATTGGTGTCCTCTATGGGGCCACCTCCGGATATCTTGGCGGACGCATTGATCAGATGATGATGCGGGTCGTAGACATACTCTATTCGCTCCCCTTCATTTTCTTCGTGATCATGCTGGTGGTGTTTTTCGGTCGCAACTTCATCTTGATGTTCATCGCCGTGGGCGCTGTCGAATGGCTCGACATGGCACGTATCGTGCGCGGTCAAACGCTCACGATCAAACGTCAGGAATATGTGCAGGCCGCAGAGGCCATGGGTGTTGCCGATGGCGGCATCGTGCGACGCCACATCATTCCAAACACGTTGGGTCCGGTCGTTGTCTACATGACACTGCTGGTGCCCAAGGTCATTCTGCTGGAAAGCTTTCTGTCCTTCCTGGGGCTCGGCATTCAGGAGCCGATGACAAGCTGGGGCGTTCTGATTTCAGAAGGCGCACGCAATCTGCAAGGAGCTGCCTGGATGCTCATCTTCCCATCCATTTTCCTGACATCGACGCTATTCGCGCTGAACTTTATCGGCGACGGTCTGCGCGATGCGCTGGACCCGAAGGATCGGTGAGGAGAGAGCGATGACAGATACGAAAAACAAGACAGTGCTCTCCATCAAGGATCTCGTCGTCGACTTTGAGACGGCAACGGGCACGGTCAACGCGGTTCGAGGCGTCAACATTCATGTCGATGCTGGCGAAACGGTTGCCATTGTTGGTGAAAGTGGGTCCGGCAAGAGCCAGACATTGATGGCCGCAATGGGCCTTCTTGCTTCAAACGGCAGAACCCAGGGCGAAGTGATCTATGAAGATCGCAACATTTTGGGGTTGCCGGTTCGGCAGCTGAACGGCATTCGCGGTGCCAAGATCACAATGATCTTCCAGGAACCCATGACGTCCTTGGACCCACTCTACACCATTGGCCGCCAGCTGGCGGAACCCATGGTGGTCCATGGCGGTCTGTCCTGGAAAGCAGCGAAGGCAAAGGCGCTCGACCTTCTGAAGCTCGTCAACATTCCCGAGCCTGAGCGCAAAATCAAAGCCTATCCATATGAGATGTCCGGCGGTCAGCGCCAACGTGTCATGATCGCCATGGCGCTTGCGAATGATCCCGATGTCCTGATCGCTGATGAACCCACCACGGCGCTTGACGTGACAACGCAGGCCCAGATCCTGGACCTTCTGGCAGATCTTCAAAAGCGGCTTGGAATGGCTGTGATTTTCATCACCCATGATCTCGGTATTGTTCGGCGCATCGCCGACCGGGTCTATGTGATGAAAACGGGTGAAGTGGTTGAAAGCGGAGAGACCAACAGCATCTTCACGCAACCGGAGCACCCTTATACGAAAATGCTTCTGGACGCAGAGCCCACCGGCCACAAACCGCAAGTTCCGGAGACTGCTCCTGTTCTTCTGGAAGCCCAGAAAGTTGAGGTGGAGTTTGAGCTGGATTCAGGTTTCCTGAAGCCAAGGCATGTCCTGCGGGCGGTTGACGACATCAGCTTTTCGTTGCGCAAGGGCCAGACCCTCGGGATCGTTGGTGAAAGCGGTTCCGGCAAATCAACACTGGGCCGGGCCATTCTGAACCTTCTCCCTGCCGGTGGACGGGTTGTGTTCCAGGGACAGCAGATTACCGGCAGAGACCGGGCGGCCATGCGGGAGCTGCGCAAGGACATGCAGCTCATTTTCCAGGACCCGTTCGGCTCTCTCAGTCCACGCATGACGGTCGGACAGATCATATCCGAAGGGCTTCTGGTACACGAACCGTCCTTGAGTGGAAAAGACAGGGACCTGCGTGCCTGCAAGGCGCTTGAGGAGGTCTCGCTCGATCCCGCAATGCGCAACCGCTACCCCCATGAATTTTCAGGTGGCCAGCGCCAGCGTATTGCGATTGCACGCACAATGGTTCTGAAACCGGAACTGGTTGTCCTTGATGAGCCGACATCCGCGCTTGACCGGACGATCCAGAAACAGGTGGTTGAACTGCTGAGAGATCTGCAGAACACCTATGATCTGACCTACCTTTTCATCAGCCACGATCTTGCAGTCGTGCGTGCACTCTCGGATACGGTGATGGTCATGCAGCGCGGTAAGGTGGTCGAGGCCGGTACGGTCGACGACATATTCGAAGCCCCGAAGTGCGAATACACCAAAGAACTGATCGGTGCGGCCATGCTGACACAACAGCAGATGATGGAAAGCGCCTGACGTTACGGCGCAGGCTTGAGCTTAAAACCCGGTCAGCCCGAGCGCCTGAACGGGCTCATGGTCGTATTCATTCTTCAATCTGCCGAGATCTGAACCATAGAAGTGCGGCGCGAGCAGAACGGCGCTTGAGAGAATGTGCGCCTGCAGTGAATTGAGCGCACCTTGGACATTTCGCTTCTGCAGCGCGTCGAAAATATCCTTGTGAGGGGTCACATTTGGCCGCGACCATGCCTTCTCCGATCTGGGTGTCGGCAGCATCACACGCTGCAGCATCATCGTAGTCCGGACCAGGACAGGTTCCAGAACAGGCATCTGTGCTATCCGGAAGAGCTTTAAGTGCAAATATCTGTCGACTTCCGCGCATCCAAAGACATCTCGCACGGCGCGGTATTCCTCAAAGTCCTGGTCAAGTTCCCTGAGTTCCTCGATCTGCCTTGGCGTGACCAGTTTGGCTGCTTCCAGAATGCCGGTGGATTCAATGTCGAAGCGCAGCTTCAGCATCAGTTTTGCTTCCAGCGGTGTCGGGTCGGTGACAAACGTGCCCTGGTAGCCGCGCCTGACAACAAGTCCGTATTCCTGAAGCAGCATCAAGGCTTCGCGTATCGTGCTTTGCGAACAAGCATAGTCCTTTGCGAGAGACTGTTCGGTGATCGGGCTATCGGCTGTCAAGGTTCCAGTCAGGATCTTGCGTTTAAGGTCCTGATAGACGGCATCTGACTTGCGCGCCCGTTTCTTGTTGGCCTTTGCCCTGGCTTGCGGCACGTTTTCCGCAATTACAATCTCGTCCAAGCCGTTGCCTCCCCCTGGCAGCGAATAAGACTGGCAGCACCACAAGAACTGTCGCCGGAGAATAATCTCAGGCCACTGTTTGTTCGAGTCTCTACCCGGTGTTCCAAGTTTGGAAAGCCGGTCGATGGGGCATGTCAGTCACGGACAGCCAATTTCCCGATGAAAGCACCTGTCTGCGTCTCTTCTTGCAAAATAACAGCAAGAGCAAAAATGCGCAGTTACAATGCGATACCTGATTGATGAGTCAATGGCTGCTAGAAATTACAGTGTCGTCATTCTTCCGTTTAGGGTAACCAATTGCAATCGCGATTTCGACAGCATCAGTAACAAAAATGAGAGCAGGTCCGAAAAGTGTACCTGTACGCAAGGCAGTATACGGCACCTTTCCATCCCGGCTCGGAAGTCAAGATGCCCTCTGTCGGTAACGCGATTGGCTTGTCTTTATGCCGCCGCCTTCTCAAGAGCGGAAAGCCAGTTTTTGTAAGCAATTTTCTCCAGAAGCTGGGAATTGAAGCCACGGGCATCAAAAGCTTCCATCAGACGATAAAGTCCGGTGACATCGCCGATGTCTTTTGGAAGCATGCATCCGTCGAAATCGGATCCGAGCGCCACGCAATCTTCGCCAACGCGATCAACAAGATAAGCCGCATGGTCGGCCATGACATCAAGTGACATGTCACGAGCGTAGGCGCCATCGGGACGTAAAAAGGCAATGTGGAAATTGATGCCGACGAGCCCTTCGCTTTCTTTGATCGCATCGAGCTGCTTGTCAGTCAGGTTCCGGCTGCTCGCGCATAGTTCGTGAACGTTGGAATGACTGGCAACGATGGGTCGATCCGTGATGCGGGCGAGGTCCCAAAACCCCTTTTCATTCAGGTGTGAGACATCGAGAAGGATGCCCAGTTGATTGCAGGCGCGAACCAGGTCACGTCCTGGGCCGGTCAATCCAGGACCGATGTCCGGTGACGCGGGGTGGGCCATTGGAACACCATAGCCAAACGCATTCTCGCGGCTCCAGACGAGACCAAGTGACCTGAGACCGCGCTTGTGGAGTTCCTCCAGGGCATATAATTGCGTATCGATCGCTTCCGCACCCTCAATATGGAGGCTGATCGCCATGGTCTGCGCGTCGATTGCCGAGCGGATTTCATCCGGCGTTCGGCAGATCGCGACGCGTTGATCCGAATCCTCAACAATCTGCTCGGCACGCTCGATCAGCCGATAGGTGAACTCCAGGGCTTCCTTTTGCGGGACAGGCTGATAATTGGCCGGGTCCTTGGGGTCGAACGGTTTTGAAAAGTCCTGGTCGGGATTGGAAGGCACAAACATGGCAAAGAGGCCGCCTGCAAAGCCTGCTTCCTCGGCGCGGACCATGTCGATGTGACCTGTCTTGGAGCGGTCGAAAAAGCTCCGTTCCTTGCCCTTTATCTTGTCAATTTCCAACTTGAGCAGTGTGTCGTTGTGACCGTCGAACACGGGGAAGGGGGACTTGGTCGTCTCGTTTTGCAAGGGAGAGTCCTTCAAGAATGGCAATAAACGGCAGGGAAGTGAGGCCCTCAGGTAACAGGCTCCGTTAATCTAGGCAATCATGCGAAGAATGTAAGGCAGATCGGCGGAATGTGACTTGCAACTGTTGAAAAGCTGTCTCAATAAGAAGCCTGATTTTCAGGAGGTCCCATGAAGCGTACCAAATCGCTGAATGATACTGTACCGGCGCAAGAAAACGTTTTCAGTCGCCGCTTTCTTCTTGCTGGCAGTCTTGCACTTGCCGGATCCGCACTCGCCGGTTGCCAGACTGCAACCATTGTCGGTCTGCCGGATCAGGCCGAACTGCCAGGTGAAGAATTCGACTATGCTTCGGCCTATGCAGCTTTGCCCGACGGGGACTTCACCTGGCCTGCGATCAACTACAAGAAATTCGACAAGCAATACTGGCGTCAGGTGGTTGAGTACAAAACCCGTGAGAAGCCAGGAACGATTGTCGTCGATCCCTACAATAATTTTCTTTATTGGACGCTCGGAAACAACAAGGCGCTGCGTTATGGCATCGGCGTGGGACGTGCCGGGTTTGCGTGGTCAGGCGAGGCATTGATCCGAGTAAAACGCCCTCATCCTATCTGGCGCCCTCCACGGGAAATGATCGCGCGCAAGCCGTCGCTGGAGCGATACTGGGAAAAAGGTTTTCCTGCCGGACTGCGAAATCCACTCGGGGCCCGCGCCATGGATTTGTGGCAAGGCGCAACGGACACGCTGTACCGGATACACGGAACAAACCAGCCAAATTCCATCGGTAAGAGCGTTTCTTCGGGCTGCATCCGCATGTGGCAGCAGGACGTCATTGACCTGTTCAATCGGGTGCCGCTCAGGACCAAGGTTGTTGTTCTGCAGAAAGATCCGAACGCCGAAGCTTGACGAAATGCGATGCTTTTAAAGTGCAGCTTGCTGAATGCGAGCTGCACTTTTTCTTTGTTTCACAGCCATCATGGTGTCATGGCCAGGGCCACATCGTGAAAAACGGCCGTGAAATGACAGACCGCGGCCGCAAGCACGAATGCGTGCCAGATCGCATTCTGGAACGGCAGCTTCTTCCAGGCATAAAAGACTGTTCCGATCGTATAGAGCAGCCCGCCGGCCAGGATCATGAAAAAGCCGAAACTGGACGCTTTTTCGATCAACGGCTGGACCGCAAAAACAACAACCCATCCCAGGCCGAGATAGATTGGTACCGTCAGACGGTCCAGGCCTGTCAGGTGCGCCAGCTTGACGATAGCTCCCGCCACAGCGCCAGTCCAAACGATGGCCAACAGGATACCTCCCGTCCAACCTCCGATGATGATTGCGGCCAATGGTGTATATGTGCCTGCAATCATGAGGAAGATTGCTGCGTGATCGAGACGTCGCAAGATGCCCGATTTATGGTCCTTGGCGAACATGTTGTAGAGCGCAGAACAGATCAGCATCGTCATCAGACAGGCGGCGTAGATCATGACCGTCACCTGGCGTGCGCGATCCGCTACGTCCCACATCGTCACGGCCAGAATGACCGTTGCCGTTATGCCCAAACAGATGCCGACCAAATGAACGGCGCCGTCGGCAATCAGTTCCGCCAGTGTCAGTCCCCTGATTTCAGGCATCCAGGATATCCTCGCTGCTTTCCTTGGCCGAAGTGACGGCACAACCCAGCATACCTTGAAAGAGGTGTTGGCCGAAATTGAGGTAAGTCAAGGAAAGGACCGTCACAACGGCCAGAGACTTCGTAAGTAGCATTGGCAGTTCAGCTAAGGAATGTGACCTTGCTGAAATTGTGGAGACTTGCTTTAACTGTCAACCCGAGCGGCTTATGGCCTCGGCACTTGACGGCAAACCTGGGAATTCTTGATGAGCAATCACCTATTCGACGCGCTGACCGCCTTTATCCCGGATCCCGAAAAAGTATTTCTGGAAACCGGAGACGGAAACCGGTTGACCTATCGAGGTATGCTTGCCCGCTCGGCGCAATATGCAGGGGCTTTGCAGAAACTCGGTGTAAAACCGGGCGACAGGGTTGCCGTACAGGCCGAAAAGGCGCCCGACGCATTGATGCTCTATCTCGGCACGATCAGAGCGGGCGGTGTCTTTCTGCCGCTCAACACAGCTTATACACCTGCTGAAATTGCCTATTTTGTCGGTGATGCCGAACCGGCAGTGTTTGTATGCGATCCTGCCAAGGCCGATGCGCTTGCCGGAACGGCGCAAAAGGCCGGTGCCAAGCTGCAGACGCTTGATGCAGACGGTGCCGGCACGCTCTCGCAGCTGGCCGATGAAATGTCGGAAGAGTACGAAACCCGCCCGAGGGACGAAGACGATCTGGCCGCAATCCTTTACACCTCCGGCACGACCGGCCGATCCAAAGGCGCCATGCTCAGCCATGGAAACCTGGCCTCCAATTCCCAGACGCTGGTCAAGGTTTGGCGGTTCACCGAAGATGATGTTCTGTTGCACGCGTTGCCGATCTTTCACACGCATGGTCTTTTTGTTGCAACGAATTGTTTGATGATTGCAGGTGGTTCGCTTCTGTTCCTGCCCAAATTTGACCTGGAGCGGATGCTCGCCCTGTTGCCGCGGTCAACATCGATGATGGGTGTTCCGACTTTCTATTCGCGATTGCTCGGGTCCGATGCGTTTACGCGAGATCTTGTTGCCCATATGCGGCTCTTCATATCCGGTTCTGCGCCGCTTTCGGCGGAAGTCCACAAGGAGTTCTCGGACCGCACCGGCCACGCCATTCTGGAACGCTATGGCATGACGGAAACCAACATGAACACCTCCAATCCTTATGATGGTGATCGGCGACCGGGCACCGTTGGCTTTCCGTTGCCTGGTGTCGGTATCAGGATCGCCGACCCAAAGACCGGCCGGGAGGTGGCGCAAGGTGACGTTGGAATAATCGAGATCAAGGGTCCGAATGTTTTCCAGGGCTATTGGCAGATGCCGGAAAAGACAGCTCAGGAGTTTCGTGTCGATGGCTTCTTCATCAGCGGTGACATGGGCCGCGTCGACGAAGAGGGCTACATCTCTATTGTCGGACGTTCCAAGGACCTAATCATTTCCGGTGGCTTCAATGTTTATCCGGCCGAGGTTGAAGCTGCGCTGGACGAAATGCCCGGTGTTGCGGAAAGCGCGGTGATCGGCGTACCGCACCCCGATTTTGGAGAAGCTGTTGTCGCGGTTTTGGCTCCAAAACCCGGAGCAAGTCTGGAGGGCGGCGACGTTCAATCGGCGCTTTCCAGCAAATTGGCCAAGTTCAAGCAACCCAAGCGGGTCCACGTTCTGGAAACCCTGCCGCGGAA
The DNA here is from genome assembly GCF_026191725.2 of Roseibium porphyridii. NCBI lineage: Bacteria > Pseudomonadati > Pseudomonadota > Alphaproteobacteria > Hyphomicrobiales > Stappiaceae > Roseibium > Roseibium porphyridii. Next base: position 4,420,463 of record NZ_CP120863.1, on the reverse strand, counting down.
CACGATGGGCAAAATCCAGAAAAACGTCCTGAGAGACCAGTTTCAAGACGACTTCGCCTGAGAAGCGCCGGCACGGGTTTATAGGTTGCGCCGGAAACTACTGTTCTTCCGGCGCTTCATCGTTAAATGCGGTCAAACCGTAGAGCGCACACAAAATGATCAGAGCGCCTGTCACCCAGAAAATGGCAGGAAAGCCAGCGTTCATGGCCAACAGGACGCTGCCTAGAGTGACGCCGAGAGTTCCCCCGACCAGCCTGACTGTAATCACGATGCCACTGACTTCGCCCTGTTTGTCTTGGGGCACTGCATTGGCGTTCAAACGTGTTGCGGGGATCATGGCAATCGGCAGCGCGGTGCCCCACAAAACAAGGGCCGGCGCAATGGCCCAGTAGCTGTTGAAATGCATCAGTGCGCCAATCAGGATACAGGCGATACCAATCAGAAATAGAGAAATCACCACGGGTCGTCGTGACCCGTGTTTGTCGACGAACTTGCCCGCAGGTGCAGCCAGGAACGGGAAGGGGAGCACGGCTATCGCAGTTCCTATGCCCGCCCAAAGGGCAGCAAAATGGAGTTCCAGCTGGAGAAAGTGCGGAACGAAAATCGCAACCATGATCTTGCTCATCTGTGTCAGCAAGATCACCGCTGCGCTGGCGTGAAAGGGTTTCAGCCGAAACAGCGAAACATCGACCAGTGGTTTGCTTTGCTTGGCTTCAAACAGCACAAACGCAACAAGTCCAATGATGCCGCCCGCCAGGCTGGCGAGAATAACCGGCGTGGCCCAGCCGAAATCGGGGCCTTCCATAAGGCCGAAAATCAAGGCGGTTAAGCCGATCAAAAGCAAGACAAGACCGATACGGTCAATGACGGGGCGTGGCCGTGGATGCTCCGGATTGCGCCAGAGCACGCAGGCCAGACCACCACCTGCGACGACAATCGGGATGTTGATCCAGAAGACCCAACGCCAGGACAGGAAATCGGTCAAAATGCCGCCGAGCATCGGGCCTGCCGCCAGAAAGATCGTCGCCATGCCGGCCAGAATGCCAATGGCTCTTCCACGTTCCTTTTCCTCAAAAGACAGTGTCGTGGCAGCAAGCGACATGGGGAACATGATTGCGGCACAAAAACCCTGGACCACGCGCATTGAAATCAGCATGGCCGCACTGTCGGAAAACCCGGCGAGAAGGCTCGCAATCGCAAAAACGGTGCAACTCACGATTAAGGCTGGTCTCAACCCGAACAGGTCGATCGCCTTGCCGCCAATGGCAGCAAAGCACGTGAAGGTGAGCATGTAGGAATTGATGATCCAGTGTGCGGTCGTCGGCGAAAGATCAAGTTCGGCGCGGATTGCGGGAAGCGACACGCCCAAGATGGTCTCATCCAGCATGACTAGCCCGCCAAGACCGCCGACCGCGAGTACAAGACCGCGCTTTCGCTCCTTTTCAGATAATCCTGCCAAGTGCCGTCCCCCCAACTTGCAAAAGCTGCTCCCGCCACCTTAAGTCACCTCGGCGGTTTGTACCTGATTTTTTTGATCCGAGTGTTTCCTCAGGCATGATCGGGTGTCCAAAATATCTTTTATAAAAGTATCTTGATATCAAGATAAAAGCAAACTATCTCGAACAGGACAGGGCGGACAGAAGCCCAGTAAAGAGCTGGAGTAACGAATATGAACGTCAGAACACCTGATCATCCGGTCACGGATCTGTTTGTCGAGCGCTGGTCTCCACGTGCATTCGATGGGGCGGCGATGCCCGAACGGGATCTAAAGACCATCTTGGAAGCCGCGCGCTGGGCGCCTTCTGCATTCAACATTCAGCCGTGGCGCTTCGTTTATGCATTGCGGGGTGAGGACGCGTGGCAGCCATTGGTCGAGTTGCTGAACCCGTTTAACCGGGACTGGGCGCAACATGCCTCCGCACTTGTTTTTCTTTTCACCGATCAGGAAGTCGACGGCAAGGATGGCAAGCCGAACCGGGCCAATGGCGCACACTCTTTTGATGCTGGCTCTGCCTGGGCGCATGCTGCCTTGCAGGCAACGGCCCTTGGCTATCACACCCATGGCATGGCCGGTATTCTGAAGGATGAGATCCACGAAAAACTGGGTGTTCCTGTTCGTTTCAAACCAGAGATCGCCTTTGCCGTAGGCAGGCGCGGGGATGCCAATCAGTTGCCGGAGAGCTTGCAGTCCAGGGAAGCGCCAAGCGGCCGCAAACCGTTGACGGAAATCGCCTTCCCTGGTCGTTGGACCTGACGGAGAACGTCCGGGCTCTGGTGTTGGAACAATTGCACCGGAAACGCTGATTGCGGCAATCTGCTCAGCGTTTCCCGCAAGATCCTGGTGTAATGTCTTCACGTTCTATCAATGGATCCGGAGCTGAAGATGAGCATTGCCGACACTCTTCCTCGTGACAGTCGCCTCAACGCCTATCATTCGAAAGGCGACTATATGGACACCTTTTCCGTCTCACTGAGAGGCCGTCCTGACCTGCGGTCGGTCGATATTAGAGTGCTTGCGGATCACATGCTCAATGCGGATATCGGCTGGATGAACAAGCTTCTGTCGGCCCGCGATGCAGTTGTTAAGCCGCTGGGGCTGAAAACAACCGATGACCTTCTCAAAGAGCAGTCAGACACACCTTTGGCGGAGCGAGAGGCTGGTGACAGGGTCGGGTTTTTCAAGATCTACAGTGTCGGGCAGAATGAGATCCTCCTGGGCGAAGACGACTGGCACCAGGATTTTCGCCTGTCCATCTTCCGCAGCGTTGGAGAAGCGCCACGCGTTTATGCCACGACCTGCTGCAAACGGCACAACCTGTTCGGCTACGCCTACCTTGCGCTGATCCTGCCGTTCCACAAAAAAATCGCTGCGACAGTGCTCGACACAGCTATTGAGGAAGACCTGGCTGCTTAGGGATTGGGTCCTCCGTGATTGCAGATTTACGGCATTGATTTCCGCGATGCGCTGGAGGCACATATCGCACGTCGTGCCACCGCGCTTCCGGCGTTTGGTTTCGTTCATAGCGTGATCTTCGCCCTCTCCAAACACCTCTCCGCTGCAACAAGTTTACGGACTGCCGCAATAGTCGACGACCAAAAACCAATCCGAACCTCATGGATCGCCGCTGTCGTCCGTGATGATCTTCACCATCTCAATGCCCCGCCGGTGCGTGTGAAGAAAAGTTTAAACGTGCATAGTTTCAGGACGCCATGTCGTTGTGAATGACCTGAAAAAGTTGTGCGTTTTCGAACGAGATCGGACTTGGCTAATGGTACACGTCTGGAGGAAAAAATATCTCTCTAATTTCGTCATTTGACGTCGGCAAATTGTAGCATCTATATGGAACCCGAAATTCGGTTCGCTGTTACGGGTTACGCGGATCCGATTTCTTGTACCAGTATCACGTTTATGGGTTGAAATAAGATGGAAAATGGCAAAATTAACGATGGGGCTCAGGAGCACCACTGGACGGGCCGTAAAGGAGATCAATACACCCAGCGCAATGATATCGATGAGACAAATATTGCAAACCAAGTCCCTCAATGGAAACGTAGTTTTCGCAAAGCGGAGGGTATCACCTCACTCATTGAGTTTGGTACAAATTGTGGGCCAAATTTGCGATCTATTGTGCAGGCATTTCCAGCGTTACAAGTCTCGGGCGTAGAGATCAACAAAAAAGCAGCTGACCTTGCCAAGGAACGACTTCCAGAAGCAAACATATTCAATGAAAATATTGTCACTTTTAATTCAGATCTAAGGTGGGACCTCGTTCTGATAAAAGGTGTTTTAATTCATATCACTAAAGAAGAAAAATATCATGCCGCGCTCGCAAACCTGGATAAATATGCGAAAAAATTCGTTCTGATCGTCGATCATGTTTCTCAAGATCCGACAAAAGTACAATACTACGGACGCGATGACCTATGGCTTGTAAGAAATTTTCCGATTGATTTCATTGATAGATTTCCGAGCTGGAAGATCATTGATATTGGGCATTGGAGCCGAAATGACATTGGAGATGGATTGCGAGATGATTGTCGAGATGTGCGATGGTTTCTTCTTGGTAAGTAACGAGAGTAGCGAATACTTTCTAGATTGGCTTGCTGACCTGCATTCAAAATGTAGATGCTGAAACTTGATCTGGCAACTCGGTCAGCACTTTGAACTAAGCCGCCACCGCTTTGGCATCGTCGGATATGACAGGCATAACCGCGACTACTGATTAAGTGGTTTCTGGGTGTAGTTGGCGCAGTCCGTTTGCTTGAACGGAAACTGCTTCAGCTTCTTGGTGTTGTCCGCATTAGACAGCTTTACTGCTCAGCCAATCTGTATTGGCCAGCGCTGTCACACAATTCTGGCCGTTCTGCGGACGTGTCAGGGGCATTTTTTCTGTATTTCCAGCACAGTCAGTTCTCGGTTTTGAATGCACAAATATCCACAGGAACGCCCACAAAGTGTCCTGACAAATCGCTGTCACTCGCGCCTCGATGAATGGGAGCCAGCGAAGCCGTCTCCAATCACGCCAAACTTCCAAATGCGCCATAGCCGACTTCCGTGATCAATCTTAAGTCAACATCCCAAGATTCATCGACAACGATGTCTTCGAATGGGTTTTCGTAGTGGTGACCTCGCGGCTCGTCTAGCTCACGTTAGGAAAGGGTTGGCTGGTACCCGACATCTTGCCAGTCAGGGTGTCCAAGACGGTGTCCTTGCAATTTCTCCCTGTCATGGGGCGGGCGTTGATGTCCCGGTACCTTCTGTCGCGACCGGCGTAACCGCGCTGCTGAGGTTATTCCACTCGATGAAGGTCGAAGCATTGAAAGGATTAACAGCTGCGGGAACAAAAAGATTCCCCGGTGCGTGATGGATTTCCAGCGTGCTTATCTGAATTCGCTTCGCTGCTTTCAGAGTGTTGAGCTGCTCTAGGAGGTTGGTATTGTACCCCTTGCTAAAACTCCAAAATCCGGAATTGAAGGAGACGGGAGTGCGGGCGTAAGCGCGCAAAACTGGATCGAAAGAATACCGCTCTTTCCAAGTTGGAAGAAGCGTCAAATTACTGCGGATTTTCTCAAAAAAGGCCTTATCGCCTGTCCGCCTTGCCTTAGCAACAAGTGGGTGAGCTTGCCAGCCAACAGGTTCGTTGTGGGCGACGTGACAGCCTGGAAACTGCAACAAAGTCTCGAAAAAAACATCTGGCAATGTCGTGATTTGTTCGATTGAATGATTACTGAAAAACATGATTTTCCGAGGCCGGTCTTTAAGAAAATCAAGGTCTGGTTTGTAATAGTTGAAGGGGTAACCTGTAAATTGCATTTCAGGTTCCCGGCTTGCGAGTAATTCAGCGGCTTCGCGCCCTTTCTCTGTGAACTCACACCCAAAAAACTCTACACTTTGGCGAAATGGCCAATCGATCAAGTGGTAACATCGGAAAAGGTTGTCGCTTGAGCCGGACCCCAGTTCGACAATCGTGTTTACTTCACCGGCCTCGACTAGGCGTTTGGCGGTGATTGCGACATGCATCAGTGGGCTTGGGATGTAGCTTTCTCCACAGGCGACAACCCGATGACGTGTGTCGATTCCCCGCTGTGGCAATTCTAGTGCATCAAAAGCTTTTCGGACTTCGACGCCGACAGTCGGGTCGTTTAGAAGGCCGTAGCGCAGATTGCTGTCAGCCGAAATCAAGTTCAGAATATGCAGGCTGTCGGCCCTATCCGGGCCGAAAAAACGGTGTATGCGACGAATCTTGGCAGCCCATGTTTTGCGATACTCAGTGGCAGCATCTTTTTCCGAGCGATTTTTGTTTTGAAGCATTGAGTACGCCAGCGTTTGATTGGACAACGAATTTGCGATTAATAACGTTGTGCCACCAATAATTGTCAATATTGTCTGCACGAAAATGATGATCAAGACGGTAGCGGACAAGGGAGAATATGAATGCCAACGACATAATATTGGCCGTTATTAAAATAGATGTGGCTGATCGCTTCGGCACCGTTAGGGTAAACGGCATGCGTGGAGCCGAACTCCTTGTTATTCTGGGTTGCAAGCTTCTAATCATCAGCCTCGGCACGGGGCCAGCTTGGTGTAATTCGGACCTGTGGCTGTTTCCCAGTCGAATTCTACGAATTAATACATTTCGACCGTCTGACCTGACGAAGTGTTCTCCGAGTCAGGATTTACGTTTAACTATCTTGCCGCAGCAGGGGGCACTCATTCAGGAATGGCAAAGCTTACTTCGCCGTAGTCATATTTAGCTTTTCGAAGTCACCTGCCTAGAGCCGCAGTGTAGTCGCACGAAACCTGCTGACAGCCCGTGCCAATTCACGCTCTCACATGGCATTAATCGGCGCAAGAACATCCAGCTCAGGCTGGCGCTTTGTCATTTAAGTTTTGATCTCGTCGACGCACTACGATAGCAGTCTAACAGCCATAGAGCGAACATACCCGATTTCAAAACGCTCACAAAACTCAATTTTGTAAGCGTAGTAAGTGTTTTGATCGCATGGATGTGCATACTGACCCTCGATGAGGTTTATATTGAATGTCCAATTTTACCTTCAATTGGTCTAACTAGTTATTTTACGTAGTTGGAGTTTTTTCATGCCGCCAATCTTTAAGCTTTCTGTAAACATAAATATGGAGTCTTTATCGTCATTCCTACTTCGGGACCAGGCGCCATAATATCCTCGGTTCATCCCAACCTAGGCTTCAAACATCTTTGGCTCGCCCAGCGCTCTTTAAATTCGCTTCCGGTGGAATTCTGGGAAAACCCGGCTATGGAGGGCCCACGGCTTTGCAACGGTTGAGGAATCGTGCTGACTACCGCATTGCAGGAAACAAGGTCTGGGGAATGAAAGGCGCTGCAGAAGCGGTGTCTCAAGTGATCGTATGACAGTACAGATCGATATTGGGGAAATGAGGGGCGGGACACGCGCCGAGCTTGATCTTGAAGAGCTCTTGGCAACCCGGTTGTTGGTGCAGGGCAATTCCGGGTCCGGAAAGTCGCATTTGTTGCGCCGGTTGCTGGAGCAGTCGGCAGCCTGGGTTCAGCAGGCGATCATTGATCCCGAAGGCGACTTTGTCTCGCTTGCCGAAAAATACGGCCATGTGGTGGTCGATGCCGTCGGCACTGAAAAAGACTTGCAGATGATTGCGGGACGTGTGCGCCAGCACCGCGTGTCTGTTGTCCTCAATCTGGAAGGTCTGGATGCCGACCGGCAGATGAAGGCCGCAGCCACATTTCTGGACGGCTTGTTCGATGCGGACCGGGATCTTTGGTACCCGATGGTCGTCGTTGTTGACGAAGCGCAGCTGTTTGCCCCGGCCGCAGCCGGAGAAGTGACGGAAGAAGCCAGGCGCCGGTCGCTGGGTGCCATGACCAACCTGATGTGTCGTGGCCGGAAGCGCGGACTTGCCGGTGTCATAGCAACACAGCGTCTTGCAAAACTTGCCAAGAACGTTGCGGCGGAAGCCTCCAACTTTCTGATGGGACGGACTTTTCTGGACATCGACATGGCACGAGCAGCCGACCTGCTCGGTATGGAACGACGACAGGCGGAGAGTTTCCGCAATCTGGACCGTGGTCATTTCATCGCGCTTGGTCCGGCAATGTCACGGCGTCCGATCCCGGTCAAGATTGGCCCTGTCGAAACTGCGGGAAGGGGCGGTAGCCACAAGCTGATGCCACTTCCTGAGCAGCCAAAGGAAGAGGCAAAGGACCTGATTTTTACACCCGGCGCAGACGAAGTTCAGCCGGTGCGCCAGCGCTATATTGAACCGGTGGCTTCGACGGGTGACGTGCTGGACCGCCTCTCGAGTGCAGAAAAGGCAGGCGAGACCGATACACCGCAGGCTGAAAGCCTATTGGACTTTGGCGAGCGGGATGAAAAGATTTCCGAGATCATCGCCGGAATTCTTGAGGACGAAGACGCCGCCTTCCAGCCGATTGCATCGCTCTATCAGGACTTCCAGGTCCGGTGCCGGATTACCAAATTGCCAGGTGGGGCACCTGACCTGCAGGCCTTTCGCGAAAAGTTGTCTGTCGCCAGGGCTGGTGTTGAAAAAGGCGAGATGGATGACGGCGCTTGGACACAGGCAGAGTTGATTGCAGCCGAACTGCCGGAGGATATGCGCGGCGTCTATCTGCTTCTGGCCAAGGCCGCGCTTGCAAAGGCACCTTGCCCGGGAAATCTGGAGATCGCGACGGCCTATGGAACGCGCTCGCCCGGTCGCGCCCGCTGGCTTCTCAGCCATATGGAAGAACGGGGATTTCTTGTCTGCGCCACGGATCTGCGCGGCAACAGGATCGTGACATTGACGGACCTTGGCTGGCAAACCGCACCGGGTGACGAAGCAGCAGCATAAGCCGCGCCCCTTGGATGTGGATTTTGCTGTTGGGATCGTGAGCGTCATTTGAAGAGCGTGTCTGGTTTTCAAGACATGCAAAGATGCACCTTGAAGCTGGTGCTTCAGCTGGCTTGAAGAAACAAGAGCCCTGTGGCCAGGGAGGGATCTGTGACACTGGAAGAAACCATCGACACCTATTGTGCGGCCTGGTCGGAACGGGATCCCATTCGTCGTGGAGAGCTACTGGATAAGGCCGTGACGGCAAATATCCGATATACGGATCCTCAAACGGATATTGTCGGTCGTCCGGGCCTTGTCGACCATATTTCCGGCGTTCTTGCAGCGCATGTCGGCGCCAAGATTGTCCGCTGCAGCGCAGTCGATGAACACCATGGTATGGCGCGTTTCGCCTGGCGATTGGTCAAAGCAGACGGAACCTCACTGCCAGACGGACTGGATGTTGTTTCCTTCGATGCACAAACCGGGAAGTTAAAATCGGTGCTTGGGTTCTTCGGGCCGCTCAAAAGCTGAAACGACTTCATAGGTCTTAGGGGCCAGACAAGACATTCGGTTCTTTGCCACAGTCATACAAGTTCAAAACGTGCCTGCGTTCACTCACTTCGTGATGACCTATTTGGCAAATGAAAGTTATCGAGGCCATTGTTGAAACTGCCTTCGATCAACATAACTTTGACGCAGGCTGAATGAGAACCGAGGATTAAAAAATGCTTCGATGGTTGCTGCTTCTTTGTTCCCATGGCGCGGTGCTTGCGGTCGGGTTCGCCCTCGGCGTCTATTTTCTTCCCATTCTGACAGCGCCGGAAGGACCGGATGCCGCCTCTCTTTCAGCTGCAGCAGAACAGGCGCAATACGAAGCCGAACTGACCAGAGACTTGAAAGGTAGCGATCTTCTCCATTGGGGCGAAGGCACTATCAGCTTATCGGCTAAGCAGATTGTCCACGAAGGGGAGTTGTCGCCGGGGCCTGATTACAAGCTATATCTGACCAAGGAATTTGTTGAGGATGAAGCCGGGTTTGAAACCGTCAAGACAAGCGCCCGGAGGCTGGGCGATATCAAGACCTTCGATGGGTTTATTGTCGATGTGCCTGATGACGTGAATATCGACGACTACACCACCGTCCTTGTCTGGTGCGAAGCTTTTGGCGAATTCATCACGGCGGCCAAGTACCGCTGACGGTCAGAACAGGCATTGAAATGATGCGCCGATGTGGCTGATCGGCGAGCGAACAATCATCAGATAGCCGGGCGCATTCTCCGTTTAGGTGCTGGGTTCGAAGATGCATCAGCCGGCTTGCAGGCAAGCAGATAATCCAGTTGAGACAATTCCAGGGTGATGCCGTCTATCGTGCGTTTCAGAACGCCTTCAAGGTAGCTTCCCGCCGGTGCACGATCGCGAATGTCGATAGCCCGATCCCGTGCTTTTCTCAAATAAAGCATCATGGTTCGCACATCCTGTGCGGTGACATCAGTTGTAGACTGAGTTTCAAACTGTGGTGTGTGTGAAGCCACAAGTACGGATGATTGCTCACGGATCGGGTCTGCCAACCGCATCGGTCACCTCAAATGTTCATGTTATGTTCTCATATGTATCAGCTCTTCAAATTTCTGGCAAGAATGAATCTTTGCCGTCTGGGCAATTGCCTTGCGCGTCAGTGGAGCAGCTTGTGCAAACCGCGAAAAGCGAAAGCAGAACAGGCACTTGGTTTGGCAAATCGAGCTTCGTCGCGCGTAAGTGTCCGATCCAGCTTGACGCCGCATAGGTGAAAAGTTACATCTGTAACTAAATTAAATCTGAACCGGGAGGTCATCATGGATCAGAGAACAGACAGTTCGACCGGGTCCCGGAGCGCCGGACACAATTCTTCGGATCTGGGTTACATGCCTGGCTTTGGCAACGACTTCGAAACGGAAGCTTTGCCCGGGTCTTTGCCGCAGGGCATGAACAGTCCTCAAAAGTGCGCCTATGGTCTTTACGGTGAGCAATTGTCCGGCACTGCCTTCACAGCGCCAAGCCACCAGAACGAGCGCACCTGGTGTTACCGGATCAGGCCTTCGGTCAAACATACCAGCCGGTTCCGAAAGATAGACCTGCCTTACTGGAAAAGCGCTCCGAACGTCCTTGAGGATGTGATTTCGCTGGGACAGTACCGCTGGGACCCGGTGCCGCATACCGATGAGGACCTGACCTGGCTGACCGGCATGCGAACGATGACGACCGCGGGCGACGTGAATACCCAAGTCGGTATGGCAAGCCACATCTATCTGGTCACCCGGTCGATGGAAAATGCCTATTTCTTTTCCGCCGACAGCGAGCTGCTGGTTGTTCCCCAGGAAGGTATATTGCGCTTTGCAACCGAACTCGGTGTCATTGAGCTTGCACCTAAGGAAATTGCGATCCTGCCGCGTGGTCTCGTCTACCGGGTTGAGGTTTTGGAGGGACCGGCTCGCGGCTTTGTGTGTGAGAATTACGGTCAGAAGTTCGAGTTGCCGGGCAGGGGACCTATCGGCGCCAATTGCATGGCCAATCGCCGAGATTTCAAGACCCCCGTCGCCAGCTTTGAGGACAAGGAAGTGCCTTCGACGGTCACGGTAAAATGGTGCGGGCAGTTTCACGAGACCAGGATCGGGCATTCACCGCTCGATGTCGTGGCCTGGCATGGCAACTACGCGCCTTGCAAATATGACCTTCGAAATTATTGCCCGATCGGATCCATTCTGTTCGACCATCCGGATCCGTCGATCTTTACCGTGCTGACAGCTCCGTCGGGAGTGCCAGGCACCGCCAATATAGACTTTGTACTGTTCCGTGAGCGCTGGATGGTGATGGAGGATACGTTCCGCCCGCCCTGGTACCACAAGAACATCATGTCCGAGTTGATGGGCAACATATACGGCCAATATGACGCCAAACCTCAGGGTTTCGTGCCCGGCGGCATGAGCCTTCACAACATGATGCTGCCGCATGGGCCCGACAACAATGCATTTGAAGGAGCTTCAAATGCAGATTTGAAGCCTGAGAAGCTCGACAATACCATGTCCTTCATGTTTGAGACCCGTTTCCCTCAGCATCTGACCGAATTCGCCGGCAAGGAAGCGCCATTGCAGGACGATTATATCGACTGTTGGGAAACGCTTGAGAAGAAGTTCGACGGTACGCCAGAAGGAACCTGGAACGCAGAATGAGCGGAACGAAACTGCCTGAACTTCAGGATCGCCTGGTCATTCTGGGGTCCAAGGGCGGCCCGGCAATACGATCGGGTGGGCCTTCGCCAACCAGCTCCCTGCTCGAGATTGGCGGTCGTCGCTGTGTCGTCGACTGCGGGCTTGGCGTAACACGAGGGCTTGTGGAAGCCGGTGTTGTTCTGAAGCAGCTCGATCTTGTTTTCATAACTCACATGCACTCAGATCATGTGCTTGAACTTGGCCCATTGCTGCATACCGCGTGGACGACGGGTCTTTCCAGTACCGTGAAGGTCTATGGTCCTGCCGATCTCATGGAGTACTGGGACGGTTTCCTGGCGTCGATGCGCCATGATATCGATCTCAGAATTGAGGATGAAGGCCGCCCGGATTTGCGCGAACTCGTGGAAATTCATCTCCTGAAAGAAGGAGAGGTCGCGCTGGAAGATGGAACTCTCAACGTCAAGGCCTTCAAGGTGGATCATCCTCCGGTCGACGATTGCTTTGCCGTGCGGTTCGAATCGGAAGACTGGTCTGTCGTTTTCTCTGCCGACACCACTTATTTTCCCCCATTGGCCGATTTTGCGAAAGGGTGTGATCTGCTGGTCCACGAAGCGATGCTGGCTCGTGGGGTAGACAAGATCGTTGAAATCACGGGGAATGGAGACAGGCTGCGCCAGCACTTGCTGGCAAGCCACACAATGGCACCCGATGTTGCGAAAATCGCTGAAGAAGCGGGGGCGGGAAGACTGGTTTTGAATCACCTTATCCCGGCGGATTTGCCGGGCTTTGAACATGCGGAATGGATCGAGGCAACCAAGACCTTTTCGGGGGAAACCATCGTTGGCCATGACGGTCTGACGATCACAAGGAAACAAAGTCAATGAAGCTGGCAACGCTGAAGGACGGCACCCGGGACGGCAAACTTGTCGTCGTGAATGAAAGGCTCACCTATTGTACGGAGGCGGCCCATATTGCCCCCTCGCTTCAAGCCGCGCTCGATGACTGGGGCAAGGTCGCGCCGAAGCTGGCATTGCTCGCCGAAAGCCTTTCGCACGAAGCCGTCCCAATGCTTCGCTTCCATGAACATAACGCGCTGTCGCCACTCCCGCGCGCCTATCAGTGGGCGGACGGGTCGGCCTATGTCAACCATGTCGAACTGGTGCGCCGCGCACGAGGCGCAAAGATGCCTGAAACCTTCTGGACGGATCCGCTTATGTACCAGGGTGGATCGGACACATTTGTCGCGCCGCGTGACCCGATTAGAATGCGGGACGAGGCCTGGGGCATTGACATGGAAGGCGAGATTGCAGTTGTCACCGGCGATGTTCCCATGGGCGCTAGTGCCGAAGAGGCCCGCAACGCAATTCTGCTTGTCCTGCTGGTCAATGACGTGTCGTTGCGGGGCCTGATCCCGGCGGAGCTTGCGAAGGGCTTTGGCTTCTTCCAGTCAAAACCATCCTCGGCCTTCTCGCCGGTTGCTGTGACGCCTGACGAACTTGGCGATGCCTGGAAAGGCGGGAAACTTCATCTGCCCTTGCATGTTGATCTCAATGGCGAGCCTTTCGGCCGCGCCAATGCCGGCATCGACATGACATTCGAATTCGGCGAACTCATTGCGCACGCGGCAAAGACACGAGACTTGTGCGCGGGAACCGTCATTGGGTCAGGAACGGTCTCCAACAAATTGGAAGGCGGTCCGGGCAAACCCGTTGCGCAAGGCGGAGCCGGTTATTCGTGCATCGCTGAAATCCGCATGATTGAAACAATCGAGACCGGGAGCGCCAAAACACCCTTTCTGAAGTCGGGTGACACGGTGCGTATCGAGATGCCTGACGAGGAAGGACACTCTATTTTCGGCGCTATTGAGCAGACCGTCGACGTGTCGGATGAAGCCTAGCCTTTCTTTTTTTGTTCGGTTGATCAAAGACAAATTGAAACAGACTGCCGGGGAGCAGATTGGGAGATGAGATGAGCAAGCAATTCGCATCCGCCGGAGACATGACAGAAAAACAAATCTCGTTCACCGAGATTGGCAGGGATCTCTGGGCCTTTACCGCTGAAGGTGACCCGAACACCGGCGTTATCATCGGCGATGACAGTGTCATGATCATCGAGGCGCAGGCGACCCCTGAACTCGCCAACAAGGTGATCGAGAAGGTGCGCTCCGTAACCGACAAACCGATCAGTCATCTTGTGTTGACCCACTATCACGCCGTGCGTGTGCTGGGGGCTGCCGCCTATCAGGCGCCGACCGTGATCATGAGCCAGAAGGCTCGTTCGATGGTTGTGGAACGCGGCGCGGAAGACCGAGAATCTGAGTTCATGCGCTTCCCGCGTCTGTTCATGGGCTATGACAACGTCAGTGATATTCCGCCCCTGACCTGGCCGACGACCACCTTCAACGACCGCATGACCGTCTATCTTGGCAAACGCCGGGTTGATCTTCGCTTCCTTGGTCGCGCCCATACGGCGGGGGACATCGTTATTCATGTACCGGACGAGAACGTCATGTTCACCGGTGACATCGTCGAATACCACTCTGCGTGTTACTGCGGTGACGGCCATTTCAACGACTGGCCGACGACGCTTCAGGCCATCCGTTCCTTTGATGTGGAAGCCATTGCACCTGGCCGCGGCGATGCGCTGGTCGGCAAGGAGATGGTCGGCAAGGCGTTGACCAACACCGCCGATTTCGTGTCCTCGACCTTTAGGCCTGTGGCCCGGATCGCCCAAGGCGGCGGTTCGCTGAAGGACGCCTGGGACGCCTGCCGTGCCGAATGTGATCCGAAGTTCAAGGACTACGCAATCTACGAACACTGCCTGCCGTTCAACGTCGCCCGGGCCTATGACGAAGCGCTCGGCATCGACACACCGCGCATCTGGACGGCCGAACGGGACGCGAAGATGTGGGCGGATCTGCAAGGGTGAAAGGCAACAGTTTGATCGAAAGCCCATCATAGGGACATAATTTCATGCAGCTTCAGGTTGAGGATGATTTTCTAGATAGGATTTGCCATGAAGTTAGGTTGCAAGTTTTTGTCGTCAGCATTCGTCACTTGGGCGTGTGCTTTTGGACCTGCTCTGGCATGTCCGCAACCTGTTTCGGGTGAATACGATAAGCCTTCTCTTGAAGATGCCTTGGGATTTGTTGCGAACGTTGTAGCTTACGACCTTCAAATAACTGAAGAGTCCGTGTGTCAAAAAACGACATACGATATTCAGGAGGTTTTGATTGGCGAATATGAGGGGTTGCTTACGTCAGAAGTTTGCTATGCCAACGATGAGGACTTCCAAGGAGAAAAGGGTGTCGAAGGCCAGATCGAGGAGATGTCGGGCTACGATCGAATGATCGGTAACTATCCTGGGGCTCTCGTTGTTGGCCTTCTGACAAGACAAACAACTCCAGGCTCTCTCGTTCCGAAGATAGTGTTCCAGACACAATACCGGCCTGCGATAACCTCTTGCTGGCCTGTATATCAGCTTGACATCGGCGAGTTGCCTGAAGAGAAGCGTCACAGCCTCATATCTGAGTACAGAGAAGAATTAAAAGAAAGTCTTGTGAGTGAAGCAACGGCCGGTCAGGCGATGCAAAACACACAAGCAAATCAATGATCATGCGGTCAGGCTTGCCTGGGAAATTCCTGACGAGTTCTTTCTGGATTTCGACCGGCATCCGATTGCCGCCAAGTTTTTATGAGGTCAGGAGCCGGGAGGACAACCTGTGACCAAATTGTTCGAGGTACCGCTCTATCCCTATAAATGGAGCGATGATCAGGGGGCTGCTGCACCTGTGCGCCATGCGGTCGTCATCATCGGCGCCGGACCGGTTGGGCTCGCCATGGCGATCGACCTGGCCCAGTCTGACATTCCCGCTGTGGTTCTGGATGACAACGAGCGGGTCAGCGTCGGCTCACGCGCCATCTGTTTTTCCAAACGCTCGCTGGAAATTTTCGATCGGCTCGGCTGCGGAGACGAGATGGTCTCGAAAGGCGTTGTCTGGAACAACGGCAAGGTGTTTTTCAGCGACAGGCAGGTCTACGCGTTCGACCTGTTGCCTGAAGAGGGTCACAAGCGGCCAGCTTTCATCAATCTCCAGCAGTACTATTGCGAGCTCTATCTTGTTGAGCGTATCCGGGCACTGCAGGCAGAGGGAAAACCGGTTGAGATCCGCGGCGGCAATCGGGTTGCGAACCTTCAAAACCACGATGACCATACACTTGTGACCGTGGAAACCCACGAAGGCGCTTACAACATTGAGGCCGACTGGTTGATCGCTTGCGATGGTGCCGGCTCACCGGCAAGGCGCATGCTGGATCTTGATTTTGTCGGCAGGGTCTTTGAGGACAACTTCCTGATTGCCGATGTGGTTATGAAGGCAGATTTCCCGACCGAACGCTGGTTCTGGTTTGATCCTCCGTTCAACAAGGACCAGTCGGCTCTGCTGCACAAGCAGCCTGACGGCGTTTGGCGCATTGACCTTCAACTTGGGTGGGAAGTCGACAAGGATGAGGAAAAGAAGCCTGAAAATGTCGTGCCAAGGCTGCGGCAGATGCTTGGACCGGACGTTGAGTTCGATCTGGAGTGGGTATCCATCTACACATTCCAGTGTCGGCGAATGGAGAAATTCAGGCATGGCCGCGTCATCTTCGCCGGCGACAGCGCACATCAGGTTTCACCGTTCGGTGCACGGGGTGCAAATTCCGGTTTTCAGGATATCGACAATCTGGCTTGGAAGCTCAAACTTGTTCTTCAGGACAAGGCTCCTGAAACGTTGCTGGACAGCTATGGTTTCGAACGGGAACTGGCCGCAGATGAAAACATCCTTCAAAGCTCGCGCTCAACGGATTTCATAACACCCAAGTCGGAAATGAGCCGGATATTCAGGGACGCTGTTCTGGATCTTTCCGAACACCATTCCTTTGCCCGGCCACTGGTGAACTCGGGCCGTCTGTCCGTGCCGGCCGTCTATGATGGCTCGCCTTTGAACGGCGAAGACCAGGTTGACCTTCCCGTGCGCACGAGGCCTGGCAGTCCCGCCATTGATGCACCATTGGGAGATGACTGGCTGGTGGACAGTCTCGGAGACCGTTTTGTTCTGCTCGGTATTGGAGTGGATGTACCTGAAACGAGCGATATCCTGGGTGTGCAGATTGCTGGCAAGAGCTTGTCCCGAGCTGAAATCGGCCCCGAAATCAAAGAGCGCTATCTGGGAGATCTTGAGGCTGCTGTCTACCTGTTTCGACCTGATCAGCACGTGGCAGCAAGATGGCGTGACTTCGATGCGGATAGACTGGCCTTTGCGCTCAAAAACGCGGTCGGCAAAGGAGAGTGAAGCTCATGAGCAAGCAAGAAATTGGCCCCAATCTGGAAGCGCCGGACGACTTTTATGCCGATCTCTTGTCGGCCCATGAAGGCCTGACAAAACAGGAAAGCGACGCCCTGAATGCGCGTCTTATCTTGTTGTTGGCAAACCATATTGGCGAACGCGCAACTTTGAAGGAACTATTGGACGCCGCACATCTGAAAGAGGTTGTTGGCGGATGAAAAAGTCCCTCGCAAGCATTCAATTTGTGAAAAAAGTATAGAATCGATCGAAGCATAACTACATAATAGTAAGCGTTCAGAGGTCGTTTTTGAGCTCTTGTACACTTTTCAAGATGAGCATCATTTAATTTAGGCAAAAAAGATCGAGTGAATTTTTGCCTCTATCCTGTTGTTGATAATAGAACTTTCGCCTTCGATTTAATTCACCAGCCGAATGGTGTTTCGGTGGCCCAATCTCTTCACCAATTGTTTATCTGCCCCGCCTTCTATGAAAGAAAGTGCGGGGTTCACATGTCCAAGTTACTTACACCATTAAAGAATGCACGCTTCTCGGCCAAGGTTGGGGGCGGTTTTGTCACGATGATACTTGTTGCGGCAGCGGTAGGTGCTGTTGGAACTGTTGCAATTCTTGGATTGCGGGCTCAATCGGATGTCAGCGCCAAGGCCACGGCGGCTATGGCAAATCTACAGCAAGTTGCGCAGGCGCAAGAAGCCTATCTAGCCGACAGCAACCCGGATCTGGCACAATCAGCGAGTGCCCGTATTGGGCAGCTGGAACAGGCGTTGGTCTCTTTGGACAACGTCTCCGATAGCGGAGCGGGCGGTGAGGCGACCGATGAGGCCATAGCTCTGGTCGGACAGTTGAGCGGCGAGTTCTCCGGATTTGTAGCCGCGGTCGACAGCCGGCAGGCTCAGGTGGACAATCTGTTGAAGTCCGCGGTTCGGTTGGAGACACTTTCCGTTCAGATCACTGATCAGATGAACAAGATACAAAGGGATGCCGGAAGCGCTGCAAAGAAGGCGACCGGCACCCGGAACCGGGCCGACAAGGTTGGCCGCATGCTCTCCGATATGGAGGATACGAGCTCCGAATTGTCGGTGCTGATTGCCGAAGCCGGAGAGAGTGCAGAATTGCCAGGTGAACTGTCGGTTGGCCTTTCCGAGGGCGTTGCCTCTGTTGCCAAGTGGGCCAAAAAAGCCGCGAAGCTAAAGGTGGAAGGTCTGGACGCTGAAAAGATGAAAGGCCTTTCAGCGCTTGCCGTTGGTTTGAAAGATAAGTTGCCGAAGGTCGAGGGGGAGGGCGCTCAGGTCGCACCGGTGTCAGCTGATTTGGCCACTGAAATTGTTGCCGGGCTTCACAGCATTCATGATCAGGCGTCCGCATTGCGTAAGGTCGTTTACGCAGCGAGCGACGACGCCAAGAAGATTGCCGGAAAAGCGTCGTCCAAGCTTGGTATCGTCGATCTTGTGAACGTCAACGCCATCAAGTTCCAGCGGGCGGCACTGGAGATCCGCTCGGTCACAATGGAGTTTTTCGCCGGCTTTGAATCCATGGGGGCAGACGACGTCACCACGCGCATCGGTATTCTTCGCAATCTCGCGAACACGCTCAAGGCCGATAGTGCTGCCTTTCCTGAGATCACCGAAGCGGTTGCCGCTATTGAGCAGGAGGTGAACAACTATGAAGCAGAGTTTGCGAACATGGTTGCTGCCAAGGAGGCGTTCGATACCAAAAGGCTCGAGCTTGCGGCGATCTCCGACAAGGTCCGGACCGTCATCACGGGATTGACCGAAGCACAATCGGCAAGCGCTTATGCACGCGCCGACACGGCTCTTGGTCTGATTGCCGTTGCGCTGTTTGCTGCAGTGTTGGTTGGCGGATTGCTGGCCTTCGTCGTCTCGCTTGTCATTACCAAGCCGACAAGGGAGTTGACCGTCGCGATGGGGCGTCTGGCGGAAGGCGACACGGATGTGGAAATTCCCTCGACAGATCAACGCGACGAGATCGGCGACATGAGCCGAACAGTACAGGTTTTCCAGGAAAACGCTCGTGAGCGCGTCCGTCTGGAGCACGAGGCTGACGACCACAGACAGGAACAGTTTGCCCGCCAAGGGGCGGTTGAAGATCTGATCCAGGGGTTCCGGGAAGAAGTTCAGGGCCTTTTGAGCGCACTTGATGAAACCGCGGCCGGTATGAGCGGCACGGCGTCTTCGCTGGGCGGCATTGCAAAAGACAGCGCCGAACAGGCCGGGGACACTTCGCGTGTCAGCGAAGATGCTTCCATGAGCGTTGAAAACGTCGCTGGTGCCGCCGAAGAATTGTCTGCCTCGATCGCCGAGATTGGCGAACAGGTGCGCAGATCATCGGATATCGTGACACAGGCAACCGGGGCCGTTCACGAGACTAACGGCAAGGTGCAGGGTCTCGCGGAAGCCGCATCCAAGATTGGAGAGGTGGTCAACCTTATTCAGGCCATCGCTGAACAGACAAACCTGCTGGCATTGAATGCCACCATTGAAGCCGCGCGTGCCGGCGAGGCTGGCAAGGGCTTTGCAGTTGTTGCAGCCGAGGTCAAGGAACTGGCGAACCAGACCTCAAAAGCAACGGAGGAAATTTCTTCGCAAATCCAGACCATCCAGGACTCCACCACTGATGCGGTTGCCGCGATTGGTGAGATCTCCGACACCATGGAAGAGGTCAACGGTTATACACAGGGCATCTCAACTGCGGTTTCCCAACAAGGCTCTGCCACGAACGAGATTTCCGGAAATGTTCAGCGCGCTGCACAAAGCACGATGGCAGTGAAATCCAACATGGACCGGTTGGCAAAAGCAGTGGTTGAAACCAAGGATGCTTCCGGCAATGTGCTTGCAGCTTCGGATGACTTGAGCAACCGCAGTCTTGCTCTGAAGCAGGGGATCGAAACGTTCCTGGACAAGGTTTCAGCCGCCTGAGGCACTAACGCAGGATGCATTTTTGACATGTGAAAACCGCCGGTCCTTGGATCGGCGGTATTGCTTTGGTGGGCCTGAATTCAGTTCAGAAGGGTTTTTAATATTGCAACTCATTCGCAACTAGCTTGACAGTTGCGAATGAGTTGCAATATCACTTGCAAGAAGATACTTTTCTGTTTGGGAGTTTTGAATGACTGGTAACAAACGCTTTTCAATGACAGCTGCCTTGCTGGCAACGGCGCTGGCCTCATTTTCATCTGCAGCTGCCTGGGCTGACGACAAGATGAAGGTCGTGACAACCTTTACGGTTCTTGCAGACATTGCGCAAAATGTTGCTGGAGACACGGCTGAAGTGGTTTCCATCACCAAGCCGGGCGCGGAGATCCATGGATATCAGCCGACGCCACAGGATATCGTCCGGGCTTCTGACGCTGACCTGATCCTGTGGAATGGCATGAACCTCGAACTCTGGTTCGAGCAGTTTCTGGGCAATCTGGGAGATATTCCATCAGCAACCCTGACAGATGGCATCGACCCGATTTCGATCCGCTCGGGCTCATATGAGGGCAAGCCAAACCCCCATGCATGGATGGGTCTCGACAACGCATTGATCTATATCGACAACATCGTCGATGCGTTCTCCGCCCAGGATCCTGACAATGCCGCCGTTTATCAGAAAAACGCCGACACATATAAAGAGCAGTTGCGTGCGACGATTGAGCCGCTTCGCGATGCTGTTGCGGAAATACCGGAAGAACAACGCTGGCTCGTAACCTGCGAAGGCGCTTTCAGCTACCTTGCCCGCGATTTCGGCATGAAGGAGCTTTATCTTTGGCCGATGAACGCTGATCAGGTGGGAACTCCGCAGCAGGTACGTGCAGTCATCGATGGCGTGCGCGAAAACGAAATTCCGGTTGTTTTCTGTGAAAGCACAGTCAGCACCGCACCTGCGGAACAGGTTGCCCGGGAAACCGGTGCTGCCTACGGAGGTGTTCTTTATGTGGACTCTCTCAGTGAGGCCGGTGGACCGGTACCGACATACCTTGACCTTCTCAAGGTAACTGCCGGGACAGTCGCGGACGGATTGAAGTCGGCGGCAAACTGAGACCTGGCCTGCTGCGTAAAAACTGCAATTGCGGTCAAGAGTTGGCCGCAATTGTGATCGTTTCAATAGTGTTCTTTAATGGCTTTTCGTGATGCTTCAAATCCTCAAGGACCCGGACATGGACATGACCGCTCAGGCAGCCGGTGATGGCATAACCGCCGAAGACGTCACGGTGACCTATCGCAACGGACATACCGCGCTTTGGAATGCCAGCTTTGAAATACCGTGTGGCACCGTAACGGCTCTCGTCGGCGTGAATGGGGCGGGCAAGTCCACTCTGTTCAAGGCCATTATGGGATTCGTGCCGGCTGCAAAGGGACGGATCCGGATTCTCGGTCAACCGGTGCAGGATGCCTTGCGCCGGAACCAGGTGGCTTATGTGCCGCAATCTGAGGAAGTCGACTGGTCGTTTCCGGTACTTGTTGAAGATGTCGTGATGATGGGGCGCTATGGTCACATGGGCTTCCTGAGGCGACCGAAACAGGCAGACCGTGACGCCGTCGACCTGGCGCTGCAACGGGTCAACATGCAGGAATTCCGTCATCGCCAGATTGGCGAACTGTCTGGAGGACAGCGCAAGAGGGTGTTTCTTGCCAGAGCGCTGGCGCAGGACGGTCAGGTGATCCTTCTCGACGAGCCTTTCACCGGCGTCGACGTCAAGACCGAGGAGCAAATCATCGCGCTTTTGAAGGAACTGCGCGATGAGGGCAGGGTCATGCTCGTTTCCACTCACAATCTGGGTTCAGTTCCGGAGTTTTGTGACAGGACGGTTTTGGTTAAGGGCACTGTACTGGCCTATGGACCGACTGACACCACGTTCACCCGTGACAATCTGGAACTCGCCTTCGGCGGAGTGCTGCGTCATTTCACGATTTCCGACGAGACGCTTCACACCGATGGCGATCAACGCAAAGTGACCATCCTGACAGACGACGAACGGCCTTTCGTTCAATACGGCGATCAGGTGCAGACGACCAAGAAGGCACCGGAGCAAACCGGCCGAGAAGAGGCGTCTGGATGATGGAAGTGCTCCTGGAGCCATTCAGCTACAACTACATGACGAATGCCATGTGGGTTTCCGCACTGGTTGGCGGTGTCTGTGCGTTTCTGTCCGCCTACTTGATGCTGAAAGGCTGGTCGCTCATCGGGGATGCTCTTGCGCACTCCGTCGTGCCGGGTGTCGCAGGTGCCTATATTCTGGGTTTGCCATTCGCGCTCGGTGCGTTTCTGGCCGGTGGTCTTGCGGCAAGTGCCATGCTGTTCCTGTCCGAACGGTCGGGACTGAAAGTCGATGTCATTATTGGATTGATATTCACGTCCTTCTTCGGGCTGGGTCTGTTTGTCGTCTCGATCTATCCGACTTCCGTCTCCATCCAGACCATCACAATGGGCAACATCCTCGCCATCACGCCGGAAGACACGTTGCAGCTGGCGATCATCGGCTTCGTTTCATTGGCTATCCTGCTGACGAAATGGAAGGATCTGATGGTGACCTTCTTCGATGAGAACCACGCCCGGACCATCGGTCTTCGACCTGGCGTACTGAAGGCGGTTTTCTTTGTGCTGTTGTCGGCATCCGTTGTCGCCGCCATGCAAACCGTGGGGGCTTTTCTCGTCATTGCCATGGTTGTGACACCAGGTGCCACCGCCTACCTGCTCTGCGACCGCTTTCCGCGATTGATCGCACTGTCAGTCGTCATCGGAGCGTCGACAAGTTTTGTCGGCGCTTATGTCAGCTACTTTCTGGATGGCGCGACGGGCGGCATTATCGTCACGTTGCAAACGCTGATTTTCCTGGCCGCGTTCGTGTTCGCTCCCAAGCACGGATTGCTGGCGGCAAAACGCAAGGCCGCTCAAGCATTGTTGAAGGGACCACCCGAAGACTTGGAAACTCTGGATGATGCAGGGAATAGCCTGCACCGTTCCAAGAATGTGGAGGGAGTTGTCTGATGGACCTGGAGACACTTCTTCTGCCATTTCGGTTCCCGTTCATGCAGAACGCATTTCTGATCTGCGTGATTGTTTCCGTTCCCACAGCGCTCCTGTCCTGTTTTCTGGTCATGAAGGGTTGGGCCTTGATGGGAGATGCGGTCAGTCACGCGATCCTGCCAGGCATTGTGGTTGCCTATATTGTCGGACTTCCGCTTCTGATCGGTGCTTTTGCAGCTGGAATGATCTGCGCTCTTGCGACCGGATACCTGGCAGGCAACAGCCGGGTAAAGCAGGACACCGTCATGGGTGTCGTGTTTTCCGGAATGTTCGGCCTCGGGATCGTGCTCTATGTTTCGGTAGAAACCAATGCCCATCTCGACCATATCCTTTTCGGCAATATGCTGGGGGTCGGGCGGGAGGATCTTCTGACAGCCGGTATCATTGCTGTTCTCGTCGGCGCAGCGCTCATATTGAAGTGGAAGGACCTGGTGCTGCACAGCTTCGATGCAGCCCAGGCACAGGCCTCCGGATTGCCTGTAAACCTCTTGCACTACGGATTGCTGGCAGCCTTGTCTCTCACGATTGTCGCAACATTATCCGCTGCCGGTTTGATCCTTGCCATCGGCCTGTTGATTGCGCCGGGCGCAATCGCTTTCTTGCTGGTGCGAACATTCGGTACCATGCTCTGGGTTGCCGTTGGTGTGTGCATGGCATCCATGCTCGCCGGCACCTATGCGAGCTTCTTCCTTGATAGCGCTCCGGCTCCGACAATTATCCTGATCCTGACAGCGCTGTTCGTGCTTGCCTTCATTCGCCGCATACTGCTGACCCGGAAGATGTCGCAGAAGCGCATGGAAGTTCCTGTTGCGGCGGAGTGATTGACCTTTTCCTGACCTGGTTTACCCGGGTTTGAGGAAACGCTCGTGTGGGTGAAGCGGAAAACGGTAACGAGGGCGAGATTTTGGCCTCGCCCTCTCTGTTTTGACGCAATCAGATCAGTCGGGTTTTGCGTACTGATCGAGGAACTCAAGAATGAGCGCTCCTTCCTCTTCGGTGACGCCGGCATTCACGAACATGCTTTCAGTTATGCCTCGCCACTGATTTTTGGTGTGTGACGCCGGATCCTGCGGCACGTGGCACAAGGTGCAATACTCGTAAAAGAGCTTTTCACCTGGCTCCATATTCGCGGTGAAGGTTTCCTGAAGATTGTCCGCACGTTCCAGCCCGAAGCCCGATGTATCCAGAGAGACCACGTCAATCGTGGTCTTGGGAGGCTCATAAGCCTGGTTTGGACCATCAACGTCTGTAGCCTTGCGCATCTTGGCGATACATGTGTTGGCCGTTGTTGCCTGACTCAAGCCGCTTGAGGCCCTGCTGGACGTGAGAATGTTGATCGCGCCGGAATTGCAGCGCCCCTTGCTGTCGAAGGACAGCCAGGCTCCTTCATAGAGCGACGCGACACCACGCATGATGTTGTCGGAAACACGGGCACCGGCAATCAACGCACCACGCTCGTTGTGAAGCTCAACGAGGTCACCATCCTCGATGCCACGCTCGGCTGCATCTTCCGAATTGATCAGCAGGAATTCCCGATCCTGGACATTCAATTCATGCCTCAGATCGGATTGTGCGAATTGCGAGTGAATCCGGTTAAAGGGGTGTGGACTGACGACGTGAATATCGTCGGGTTCACTGTTACCCAAGTACTCGTCCGGCTCCAGCCACATCGGCATCGGCGGGCAATCGGGAATATTCATCTTTGCGATTGTCTCGCTGTAGATTTCAACCTTTCCGGAAGGTGTTCTGAGCGGGTTGGCATCCGGGTCTTCGCGGAACTTGCCATGGCGAACCCACTCGAATTCTTCCTGTGGCTGAGGGACACGGGCGACCCCGGTGGTCCAGAATTCCTCGAAATCCATGTGATCCGCCGCTGTGGACTTTTCATAGGACTCCTGAATGATATCCATGCGTTCCATGTTGTTGGTGAAGGGGCCCTCCACGCCGAATTTTTCCGCCAGGCGCCGGAAGATCTCAAAATCGTCCAGAGATTCCCCGACAGGATCTATGAGCTTGCGCATGGCATAGACCTTGTCCTTGGAATAAGTGCCACCGGAGCTGATTTCATCCCGTTCAACATGCGATGTTGCCGGAAGGACGATATCGGAGAACCGGGCGGCCGCAGTCCACCAAGGGTCCTGACAGACAACCGTTTTTACTTTCTCCATTGCCCGCAGCAATTCATTGGTGTCTTGCTGGTGAGACGCGAAATTGTTGCCGGAATTGTAGATGAGATGAACATCCGGGAACTTGAATGTGCTGCCATTTCGGGTGAACTCCTTGCCCGGATTGAGCAACATCTCGTTCAGCCGTGACGCAGGGCAAATGCCGATGACGCGGTTGCGCCCCTGAGGCAGGCCGCCCGGAACACGCGCTTGGGCGAACAGGGCGCCGCCCTGGCCCCAGTGCCAACTGAACCCTACGCCACCACCCGGCAGGCCGATCTGGCCGGTCATTGCCGCAAAGGCGGTTATCGCCCAATACGGCATTTCACCGTGTTGTGCGCGCTGGATGGCCCAGGACCCGGCGAACTGGGTTCTGGTAGTGGCACACCGATCGGCGAGGGCGCGGATCTGATCGGCATCGATGCCAGTGATCGCGGCGGCCCATTCCGGTGTTTTGGGAAGGCCGTCTGTCTCGCCGGTCAGGTAGTCAATGAACTTGTCTGCACCGACCGTATATGTGTCGAGGAAAGCTTGATCGTAGCTTCCGTTGTCAAAGACGTGGTAGCTCATGGCGAGGAAAAGCGCCGTATCCGTGTTCGGAACGATCTTGATCCATTCGGCATCCAGCCATTCATCAGTGGTTGTGCGCTGCGGGTTGATCGAGATGAAGTCGACACCGGCCTCCTTGATCTGTTCCCATCTTGGATACATGGAGTGATCGGTCGTACGGCCTTCTGCACGGCCGTTTTTATGCATGTCGGTGCCAATCATCACGAAGGTCTCGCAATGCTGCAACATTTGCCACCAGGAGGTCTGGCGCGAATAAACTTCCATGTCGCCCAGAACGTGCGGCATGATGATTTGTCCCGCACCGCCTGAATAGTCGCCAACGGTAACAGCCGCACCGCCGATCAGATTGAAGAAGCGACCCTGCAAGACATTGGGTGTCAGAACGCCGCCATGAGACCAGCCGCCGTAGGAAGTTGAAAAGAGACCCTCGTTGCCGTGTTCATCGATTGTGTCGAGGATCGCACGCGCCACCAAATCAAGTGCAGTGTCCCAGTCCACACGCACGAACTCTTCACGCGCACGCAAATCCGGCCGCACATCTCCACTTTCATAGCCTTCAAGATAAGACCGGCGGACATGTGGATATTTGACACGTGTCTGGTGATAGGTTCGGCTGACGACCCCTTCGCTGATCATTTTGGTTGGGCGTGGATCAAATTCTGTCCGTGGGATCGCCTTGATCAGTTGGCCATCCTTGATCATGCCCCAAAATGCGCCGGCCTGACCGGCATGGGGAACGAATGTCACGCCGCGGTTCGCCGCAGCATGCGCCGAGATAGGAAACATACTCACCAGAAGAGTTGAGCAAGTCGATTTCAAGAAGTTTCGACGCGATAGAGTTACAGACATCATCATCGTCCTGTTGATTTAGGAATTTGCGCCGCAAGGCAGAGACACGAAATTGCGCCCGGAACTCAATCCGGAGCTGAGGTAACGTGTTCAATTTTCATCAGAAAACCTTGGAGGCACCTCGCACAGAAGTCATGCGATGTAACTAGTTACAAAAAAATTGAGCACATCGGCATTGAGGTGTATCAATTCGCTGTTGCAATTTTTGGGGGTGGCGATTCGGCGCGCGAAAGTGAGGGCCTAAATTGCCCTCATTTTCGAGATCCAAGTCTTGAAGTGTGCGCGCTGAAGGATCCCTTTATGTGTGGCCTCAGCCTTCGGGAAATCCGTCGCCGAGATCCCAAAACAGCCCTGTCATCATCTGCAGACCTTCTTTCATCAAATGCGGCAGCACATGCTCATCGGGGGCATGTTGGGAGCAGCCTGTGTAGCTGTGCGGAACCCAGATCGTGGGCATGCCAATGATGTTGAGGAAAATATCGTTCGGCAGTGAGCCGCCCGCGTTTGGGATGACCGTAACCGGTTTTTCTGTTGTCTGTTCAATTGAAGTGACGGCCCAAGCCACTGCCGGGTGCTCAGGATCCAGTCGAGATGCGCGCAGCATCGACATGCGGGCCGGTTCAACGGTGATCCCGTCAAATCCTTGCGCTTTAAGATGTTCGCGGATCAGTGGAAGGAAAGTATCGGGATCTGTATCGACCACGAAGCGTATCTGACAGATGGCTTCCGCGAAGGGTGGCACGGCATTCTGAGTTTTCACAGGATCGCCGGTGATGAAGGACAACACCTCAAAGGTGTTCCAACCGAACACCTTTTCCGCCCCGCTCAGCCCGGATTCACCCCACCAGGGATCGATTTCAGGATCGTCGGGTCCGGAAGTAACTGTCACATTGGCCAAGGCAGCGCGGACTGATGGCTTGATTTCATCCGGCTTCAAACCGGGATGAAGGATTTCACCTGTTCGGCTCACAAGAGTGGTGAGAGCATGCATGAGCACGATTGCGGGATTGGCAAGCAAACCACCCCAATTGCCGGAGTGGTGTCCGCCGTCGCGAAACTCCAGTCTGAAGCGAAGGTTCAGACTGCCCCGGGTGCCGAGCTTGATATCCGGTCCGTCCGTTGAAAAACGAGGGCCATCGGAGGCGATCAGCAGATCGGCTGCCAGCAGGTCGCGGTTTTCTCGGCAGAACTCTCCAAGGCCCGGAGACCCCATTTCCTCCGCCGTCTCGATCAGAAAGGTGACGTTGTATCCAAGTTTGCCACGTGTTTGGAGAACGTGGCGCAGGGCTTCCATGTTGATGGCATGTTGGGACTTGTTGTCCGCTGTTCCACGACCGAACCACCGTTCACCGGATGGCGTTTGGGCGACCGTCAGGGCCCAGGGGTCACGCCCTTCGCTCCAGCATCCGTCTTCTCCGGGCACTGTGTCACCATGTCCGTAGCAAAACAGTGTGGGCAGGGCAGGGTCCTCAATGCGTTTTGCCACCAAAAACGGCGCGCGCTCAAGCATTTCATTGGGATAAATCTCGACCGAAAATCCCATCGCCTCAAAGCGGGCCCGCATCAGGTCATCCAAATATCGTGTCAGCTCCTTTTGGTGCTCGAGTTCCCTGCTCGATGTTCGCACCGCCACCCTTTCGGCCAGTTCGGCCTGAAATTCACCTGTGTCGAAATAGTTGGATACAGCCTTGATCGCCGCCTCGCGCGTCGCCATTTGCGACCTCCCTCAGTTAAAAAATCTTGTCAGGTATCACGCCTTGCCAATCTTACCGCCGTCTGTCCGCGCCAGAGGCGCTTGGAAGGCATCACGAGCATGAGATCGTCTTCAGGCGTTCGAACGGGAGTTGTCCCATCATATCCGATCAATGTTCCTTTCTGCGCGATAACTTCTCCCCCTGAAAACGGTTTTGAAAAGACGAATTCTTCGTTTTGAATGGTGATTGCCTCAACAACGGTGAATGCGGATTGCGCGACACTCGGTTTGGAAAATCCCGCTAATGTCTCCTTGCCAAGTGTCCGTGTGGCGACCAGAAAACGGATAGCAGCCTCCTTTGCAAGATCCTCTGCCGAAGCCTGCCAATGCTGACCGCATTCGATCAAAAGCGCTGTATTTCCCGCATCAGGATCGTCGAAAGCTCCATAGTCACGCATGCGACGACCTTCGGCATGGCCTGCATCACCAACGACCCGTTCCGGCACGCCAACGCTCCTTGCGAGTGTCTTTGCGCGTTTCTGGCGACCCGACATCATCAACGGGGGTGCAAGATGCTGCATACTGTGAATGTCGAGGAGGTAATCGATGTCAGTCAGCGCCGGTCGAACCTCCCGCGCTCTGCGCAATTCGACACTTTCTCGGTCTCCTTCAAGTACCGCGACATCCCAGACCCGGTTGAAGTCCTCGTCAATCCACCTTGTTGCATTCGGGTCTGCCGGGTTGAAGGCCTCATAGGCAGCAATGTTCATGAAGGCCAAGGTCAGGCTGCCAGCCGCCGGCCTCACGTCTCTTTTCAGTAACCAGTCGAGCGCAATCGCTCCGCAAGGCTCGTTGCCATGAACAATCGCGCTGATCATGACATTTGCCCCAGCCTTGCCGCTGTCAAACCGCCAGATGTAGGGGATACCTGAATTTCCGGACTTGTATGGCGAAAGATCGGGAGCCTTGAGTTCAACTGGGTATTCGTTCGGAATGTTGATTTCGGCCACGGGAACGTGCTCCTTTTTCATTAAGACAGGAGTGAGGAGAGACACTGGTGCACACACCCAAGGTTGCTTTGCTGGGCATGATTTTGGAATCGAACCGCTTCGCGCGTCCGGCAAGGGAAGAAGACTTTCGTTCGCTGACATGGATGGCTGGCGAAGAACTGCTTGAAGAAGCCCGCTCGGAAACTCCTGCGCTTGCTGCCGAGTTCGCCGCATTTGTCCGCGCCATGGATGCGACGGGTCCCTGGCAACCGGTGCCCTGTACGCTTGCAGCCAGTCACCCGGCGGGGCCCGTTGAACGGGAGGTGTTTGAAAAAATATCCGACAGTGCAATCGCTCAATTGACCGAAGCGGGGCCAGTCGATGCGGTCTACATTTGCAATCACGGCGCCATGGTCGCCGAACATTTTCACGACCCCGATGGAGAGCTGATGGAGCGTGTCCGGTCGCGTGTCGGTCAAGAGCCGATCATTGTCAGTACGCTCGATCTTCACGCAAACATTTCGCCGAAGATGGCAGACGCTTGCGACCTGATCGTTGGCTACCGGACCAATCCTCATGTCGATATGATTGAACGAGGAGAAGAAGCAGCCTTTTCGTTGCGGCGTTGCCTGGCAAGCGGAAGAAGGCCGAAGACAGCGCTTCAAAAACCACCGATCGTTCCGGCCTCCGTGACCCTCTTGAGTGCCGAGGCTCCTTACGGTGAGTTGATCAATTTCGGGCAGCAAAGACAGGCAGAGCTGGGCAGTGCGATTATCAATGTCTCGGTGTTCGGCAATTTTGTATTTTCCGACACGCCGGACAACGGCTTGAGCGTGGTCGTGACAGCGCGAGAGGATCAGAAGCTCGCAGATGATCTGGCTCTGGAAATTGCGCAGCGCGCCTGGAACCAACGAGAAAGCTTCTCGCGCGCTCTGACTTCGGTGCAACAGGCTACTGCGATTGCGCTCGGTCCCGGAAAATTGCCGGTGATCTTTTCTGACGCCGGCGACAACCCAGGGGGCGGTGGATCGGGGCGCACGACGGAGCTTCTTGCAGCGCTCAAGGAAAGCGGTGCTGATCGCGTTCTTTATGGTTCGTTTTTCGATCCTGACCTTGCCCATGAAGCTCATGCGGTTGGCGTTGGTGCCAGTTTTACCGCGAGGTTCAACCGCAGCGCGGGTGCTGAGGTCTGGGAGAAATGGGACATGCCGTTCGATGCTTCGGCCAAGGTGCTTGCCTTGCATGACGGCAATGTTGTGGGGGAACGCGGCATGACAAAGGGCCGCCGGCTTCATCTCGGGCCTTGTGCAGCTCTCGATCTCGGCGGGGTCCGCGTTGTTGTCATTTCCGATCGTACACAGACGGCGGACCCGGTGTTTTTCCATATGCTTGGGTTGGACGTCGACAGCGCCAAGTGCGTGGTGGTCAAGTCCCGAGGACATTTCCGTGCCGGATTTGCGAAATGGTTCGCACCCGATCAGGTTTTCGAAATCGACACCGCTGGCCTGACCAGCCCGGTGCTTGAGCGCTGGCCCTTTGAGTTTCTTCCACGTCCGAGTTTCCCATTGGACCCGGACACAAATTGGGAGAGCGCCGACCAAAGCTAAACGGTCTCCGAGTATTCGTCAGGCGGAGTGGTGACTTTGACATATTCCATAAATTGCTGGGCGAGCTCGGAGGGCTGTCGCCCGGTCGGCAAGACGAAGCTGGTGTTGTAGGTGATTGGCGCGTCGAACGGCCTGACCGTGATATCCGCCATCCCCCCGGCCAATACCGGAAAGGGATTGAGGAGCGTGACACCAAGGCCTTCCCGGACCAATTCAAGCGCTGCCATGTTTGTTGCAGTTTCAGCAACG
Source organism: Roseibium porphyridii (assembly GCF_026191725.2). Taxonomy (NCBI): domain Bacteria; kingdom Pseudomonadati; phylum Pseudomonadota; class Alphaproteobacteria; order Hyphomicrobiales; family Stappiaceae; genus Roseibium; species Roseibium porphyridii. The sequence goes on along the minus strand of NZ_CP120863.1, from coordinate 4,389,415 downwards.
GTGCGCGGGCGAACACCCGCCCGGGCAAAGACCTGTTCTGTGATTGCTCGCGTTCCGAGCCGCCTCAAGAACTCGATGAGTTCAACGTCTTCAAGGTCGGACGGGGTGATGATCTCTTTCTGTTCCAGAGGATGGCCGGTTGGCATGGCGCACACGACCTGCGACCGCCGCCAGGGCACAAGTGTCACACCGGAACGCTGGATCATGGCGCTGGTCAGGCCAAGGTCATACCGCAGGTCCAGGATGCCTGAGACAAGCACGTCCGTTGCTTGAATATCCAGTTGAAGGCTTTTGCCCGGGTTTTGCTTCAAAAAGGCTGCAACCTGCTTGATGACAAAATTATGCGCCAAGGTGGGCGGTACGATAAGGCGCAAAGGTTCTTCGTCCGCCGCTGCCCACTCCGCGCCTTCGATCAGAGCGAGCGTTTCAAAGAGCGGATCGAGTTGTTCATTCAGCCTTAGCGCAGCAGCCGTCGGTTCGATCTTGCCGGAGCTGCGCAAAAAGAGGCTGCGTCCAACGCGCTGTTCCAGTTGTCCCAATGCCCGGCTGATGGAGGACTGCGAGACCCCCAGTCTTCGTGCGGCCCCGATTGTTGTCCCAGTCGTCACAAGCGCTCTTAGCGCCTCCATTTCTCGCAGTCTGTGACGGTGTTCTGCCATGAATGTCGTGTTTCCAGCGTGAGGAGGGTGGTTGGTTATGTTGAATTGGCCTATGCAAAAATGCATTAACTTTACTGTTGGCAATGAATTTTCTGCAAGCTAACATCCTTTTCATCGTGCGGCAAAAAGTCCGGAAAAGGACACCGCACCTTCCGAGGGAGTTACACAGTCATGATAAAACTTACAGCCGCGGCTGCGGCTACAGTAAGCGCTCTGGCGTTGTTTACCGGAGCGGCTTTCGCAGAGAAGCTCACCATTGGCCTGGCGTCCGAACCAACGTCTATGGATCCTCATTTTCACAACTTGGGACCGAACAACGCAATGTCGGTTCACCTGTTCGATCGCCTGATCGCACAGGACGAGAAGCAGCGCCTGTCGCCGGGCCTCGCTGTCTCCTGGAAGCCGATTGACGATCTGACCTGGGAATTCAAACTGCGCGAAGGCGTCAAATTCCATGACGGCAGTGACTTCAATGCTGACGATGTCATTTGCACCATGGAACGAGCACCAGAGGTGCCGAATTCGCCGTCCGGTTATGGAACGTACTTGAAAGGCAAGACCTTCAAGAAGATCGACGATTACACGGTACATGCCATCACTGAAGCGCCTTACCCGCTGATGGCAAACGATATTTCGACCATTCCGGTTATTTCCGACAGTGCCGGATGCGGGGCTGCAACGGAAGATTTTAATGCCGGCACCGCAGCTGTCGGAACCGGTCCTTTCAAGTTCTCGAACTATAAGCCCGGCGAAAGCATCACACTTGTTCGCAATGAGGACTATTGGGGCGATGCTCCAGTGTGGAGCGAAGTGGAATTCCGTCCGATCAAGTCCGGACCGAGCCGTGTCGCGGCGTTGTTGGCCGGTGATGTGGACATGATCGCGGGTGTTCCGACAACGGACATCAAAACGCTTGAGTCAAAAGACGACATTCAATTGAGCCAGGGCGTTTCAAACCGCGTCATCTACTTGCATATGGATCAGTTCCGCGAAGACTCTCCCTTCGTCAAGAACAATGATGGCGGCGCTATCAAGAACCCGCTTATGGATCAGCGCGTTCGACTGGCAATCTCGAAGGCAATCAACCGTGATGCCATCGTGGAACGCGTGATGGAAGGCGTGGCGCTGCCTGCCGGACAGCTGCTGCCGGAAGGCTTTTTCGGCGTCTCTGACAAACTGCAACCTGTTGCATACGATCCTGAAGGGGCGAAGGCTTTGCTGGCGGAAGCCGGTTATGGTGACGGTTTCCAGATGACCATCCACGGCCCGAATGATCGCTACATCAACGATGCCAAGATCGCCGAGGCAATTGGCCAGATGCTGACAAGAATTGGCATCAAGACGGCGGTTGAGACAATGCCGCGTTCTGTCTATTTCGGGCGCGCTTCTCGCGGCAGCCCGGACGGACTGCCCGAGTTCAGCTTCATCCTCGTTGGATGGGGTGCTGGGTCGGGTGAAGCGTCTTCGCCGCTCAAGTCTCTCATCCACACCTATGACAAGGATAAGGGCTTCGGGTCTTCCAATCGTGGTCGGCACTCCAATGCGGAGATCGATGCGCTGATCGAGGAAGCTCTGAGCACCGTGGACGACGAGAAGCGTCAGGACCTGTTGGCCAAATCCACCGAAATGGCCATTGAGGATGTTGCAATCATCCCGACGCATTTCCAGGTCAATACCTGGGCAGCCAAGAAGGGCTTGAAGTACATTCCGCGGACCGACGAATACACCCTCGCAACGGGTGTCGTGAAGGAATAGTCGATCCTTCCGGGCCGCTACCTGTAGTGGCCCGGGCCTTCCTTAAGTCGGGAAATCCCCATGACTGTATTCGTCATCCGTCGGTTGATGCAGGCGTTCTTTGTCGTCTTTCTCATGTCCGTGATCGTCTTTTTCGGCGTGAATATCGTCGGCGACCCGGTCTATATGTTCGTCAGTCCTGATGCGGATCAGGCAGATATTGAAGCAGCTATCCGCCGACTGGGGCTCGATCGTCCGATTTGGGAGCAGTACTTCCTTTTTCTGAAAGGTGCAGCTCAGGGCAATCTCGGAGATTCCTTCGTCTTCGGTGAACCGGCTTTAAAACTGATCCTTCACCACATGCCGGCAACGCTGGAGCTGGCATTCAGCGCGCTGTTTTTATCGATCGTCCTCGGCATTCCGCTGGGTCTTTTCTCCGGACTTTATCCCGACAACCCGGTGTCAAAAGGCATCATGGCCGGGTCCATTCTCGGCTTCTCGTTACCGACCTTCTGGGTTGGCCTGATGCTGATACTTCTGTTTGCCGTCGAACTTGGGTGGCTGCCTTCAACGGGCCGTGGCGACACGGCATCGATTTTTGGAATTCAGACAAGTCTGGCCACTTGGGACGGGATCCGACACATCTTTCTGCCGGCCCTTAACTTGTCGCTCTTGAAGATTTCCCTGGCAATCCGGCTGACGCGGGCAGGGGTCCGCGAGGCGATGGGCCAGGACTACGTCAAATATGCCCGCGCCAAGGGCGTTTCGACCAGTCGCATCATTTTCGTGCATGTGATGAAAAACATCATGATCCCGGTGGTGACCGTGATGGGGCTGGAATTCGGCAGTCTGATCGGGTTCTCGGTCGTGACGGAGACGATTTTCGCCTGGCCAGGCATGGGCAAGTTGCTGATCGACGCAATCCTGCAACTCGATCGCCCTGTGGTCGTGGCCTACCTGATGATCATGGTTCTGTTCTTTGTCCTGATCAATCTGGTCGTTGACATACTCTATTCCATTCTGGACCCGAGGGTCCGCCTACAGGATCAGGGCGCATGACCGATACAACGATCCAGACATCAGGACAGGTAACGGCCAAGGTCGAAACGCCGTTTCAGCGGTTCAGGGCCGAGTTCTTCGAAAGCCGCATTGCGGCCTCGGCGTTCGTTATCCTGATGGTCATTATTCTCCTGGCGGTGCTAGCACCCTGGATAACACCCCAAAACCCCTATGACCTGGGGCAGGTCGATGTCCTGGATGGCCGACTACCGCCAGGTTCTGAAGCCTTTGCCGGTTACACCATGTGGCTTGGCTCGGATGGTGCTGGAAGAGATCTCTATTCGGCGATCCTGTATGGCCTGCGGATCTCAATTTCGGTCGGCTTGGCCTCAGGCGTGATTGCTCTTTTTATTGGTATGGCGGTTGGACTGATCGCTGCCTATTCCGGCGGCCGGACGGAAGCAATCATCATGAGAGTGGTGGACTTGCAACTGTCTTTCCCCGCCTCCCTGGTTGCTCTGATGCTGGTCGCCGCGCTCGGTAAAGGCGTCGACAAGATCATCCTCGCGCTCGTGGTTGCGCAATGGGCCTATTACGCGCGAACCGTCCGGGCGACGGCACTGGTGGAACGCGGCAAGGAATATGTTGAAGCGGCGCAATGCCTTGGCCTTTCCAGGATGCGCGTTGTCTTCAGGCACATTTTGCCCAATTGTCTTGCTCCGCTGATCGTGGTCGGCACGGTACAGACCGCACATGCCGTTTCTCTTGAGGCAACCCTCTCTTTTCTTGGTGTTGGACTGCCGCAAACCGAGCCATCGCTTGGCGTACTGATCGCCAACGGCTTTGAGTACATGTTGTCTGGCCGGTACTGGATTTCCGTTTTTCCCGGCATCGCGCTGCTCTTGACCGTTGCATCGATCAACCTCGTCGGCGACCAGCTGCGCGACGTTCTCAATCCGAGGATGAAGAAATGACGGCTGTCCTGGAAGTAAGCGGTCTGAAGACGCATTTCTTCACCCACGCCGGTGTCGTAAAGGCTGTCGATGGCGTCGATTTTTCGGTGCGAAAAGGCGAGGTCATGGGTCTCGTTGGTGAATCGGGCTCTGGCAAGTCGATTACGGGCTTTTCCATCATCGGCCTGATTGATCAGCCTGGCCGGATCGTTGACGGCGCCATCAGGTTCAACGGTGAGGATATCGCGGGCGCTCCCGAGGAGACGCTCAAATCCATACGCGGCAATCGGATTTCAATGATCTTTCAGGATCCTATGATGACGCTCAATCCGGTCTTGCGCATCGATACGCAAATGATGGAAGCGATCCTGGCACATGAAGCCGTGCCCAAGAAGGAAGCATGGGAGCGCTGCCGTGACGCGCTTGGACTGGTTGGTATTCCCTCGCCGGAAGAGCGTCTCCGGGCTTATCCGCACCAACTGTCAGGCGGCATGCGCCAGCGTGTGTCCATCGCCATTGCCTTCCTGAACAAACCGGATCTGATCATCGCAGATGAGCCGACCACAGCCCTCGACGTGACCATTCAGGCGCAGATCATTTATGAGGCGCAGAAACTGACGAAACAAACCGGGACGGCGATGATCTGGATCACGCACGATCTAGCAGTCGTTGCCGGCCTCGCCGACAGGATTTCTGTCATGTATGCCGGCAAGATTGTCGAGCAGGGAGAGACCGACGACATTATCGACCGGCCGCTTCACCCTTATACGGTCGGATTGCTTGGGTCCGTTCCGACGGCAAACAACCGAGGGGAGCGCCTGTTCCAGATCGAGGGCATGACACCGAACATGCTGGCGCTTCCTGAAGGATGCGCCTTTTCACCCCGTTGCGGCTTTGCCAGCGACGCGTGTCAGGTGCCGCCTCCAGTGGAGCAGGTGGCAAGCCGCGAACTGCGCTGTTACCACCCCCAGTCACAGGTGGCCGCAGAATGACGACCCCGTTGGTAGAAATCAAAGACGTCTCCAAACGCTTCGCAAAGCGGCTCGATGTTGCCGGAAAGATTGCCCGGAAACTCGGAGCAGATATCCATGAGGAAGTCGTTCACGCCGTGGACGAGGTCAATCTCGAGATCCGTCAGGGTGAGGTCCTTGGTCTGGTCGGGGAATCTTGCTGCGGTAAATCCACCCTTGGCCGTGTCGTGGCCGGTATTCACGCACCTAGTGCCGGACGGCTTCTCTTTCAGGGGTCTGATGTCGCAACCATGTCGAGCGCTGACAAACGGGCGGCGACCCTTGCCGTACAGATGATCTTTCAGGACCCGTTTGCCAGCCTGAACCCGAGAATGCGGGTTGAGGATATCATTGGTGAGGCCCCAAGGGTCCATGGCATTGTCTCCCGCTCTGAAGCGTCTGACTACGTCGACGATATCATGCGGAAGGTGGGGCTCGATCCTTCCTTGAAGAAGCGCTACGCCCACCAGTTCTCCGGTGGTCAGAGACAGCGTATCGGTATTGCCAGAGCACTTGCCGTCAAGCCGAAATTTCTTGTCTGCGATGAGGCGATTGCCGCACTGGATGTTTCCATCCAGGCCCAGGTAATCAACCTCTTCATGGATCTGCGCGAAGAGTTCGGATTGACTTATCTGTTCATCAGCCATGACCTTAGTGTCGTTGAGCATATCGCTGACCGTGTTGCCATCATGTATCTCGGCCGGATTGTAGAAAGCGCTTCGACCGAAGACATATTCAGCGCACCCAAGCACCCATATACGCGCGCTCTGTTGGCAGAAGCGCCGCGTCTCGATCAGCGCAAACGCGACTTCGCTCCAATCGAAGGAGAAATTCCATCTCCGCTGGCGCCGCCGGACGGGTGTTACTTCAACCCGCGCTGTCCGCATGCAAAGGACCTCTGTCGCCAAGAGCAACCAGGTCTTGAGAGTTTCGGAAATGCGCGTTCGGTCGCCTGCCACTATTGGAAGGACACATGATCTCAGTCACCGGAAATCCTGGCCCTTTGTCCCGTAGCTGACTGGACGCGGGCGCGTGCCCATGTCCGCTCGGGCCGGCCAGCCTGGTGGACAACGACAGAACTAATCGAATGACTGCTGCTCCGCATCTTCGCGGTGACGCAGATCTATTGCCAATTCTTGGAGGAAAACATGAAAAACACTGATCGGGTCTGGGATCTGGTGGATAAACGCCGTGAGGACTATATCGGTCTGTCAGACCGCGTTTTTGACCTCCCGGAGATCGCATATACCGAATTCAAATCGGTGGCTGAACACAAGAAAATGCTTGAGCAGGAAGGTTTCCGGATCAGCGAAGGTATTGCTGGAATACCGACCGCAATTGTCGGTGAGGCTGGCGACGAAGGACCGGTGATCGCAATTCTTGGAGAGTTTGATGCTCTTCCCGAGCTTGGACAGGTCGCAGGGGTTGCCGAGCACGAGCCGGTGGAAACAGGCGGACCAGGTCATGGCTGTGGGCACAATCTTCTGGGATCGGCTGCACTCATGGCAGCCTCTGCTGTCAAGGACTACCTTGCAGAACGCGGTCTCAAGGGTCGCGTTCGGTATTATGGCTGTCCGGCCGAAGAGGGAGGTGCTGCCAAGACCTTCATGGTGCGCGAAGGCCTTTTCGACGACGTGGATGCGGCAATTTCCTGGCACCCGGCAACTTTCACAGCGGTCAACGAAGCACGCTCACTCGCCAACACCCGGATTGATTTTACCTTCCACGGACGCGCTGCGCATGCCGCCGGTGCGCCGGAACTTGGCCGCAGCGCACTTGATGCGATCGAACTGATGAATGTCGGTGTCAACTACATGCGCGAGCATATGCCCGATGATGCCAGGGTGCACTACGCCTATCTGGACGCCGGAGGCATTGCTCCAAATGTCGTGCAGTCCAAGGCAACCGTGCGCCAGCTTGTCCGGGCGCGCAATCTGAAGGAGTTGCGAGATCTGATCGAGCGTGTGCGCAAAATAGGCGAAGGTGCTGCGCTAATGACTGAAACACGGGTTGAAACCAGCGTGGTAAGCGGTGTCTCGAACCTCCTCGGCAATCGCCCGTTGGAAGAAACCATGCAACGCAATATGGAGCGGCTCGGTGCACCGGATTTCGACGACAGTGATCGCGAGTTCGCAGAAAAGATCCGCGAGACACTCAGCGAAGACAATATCACCGTCTCCTTCCGCCGGATTGGAGCGGACGTCGACCCGGACCTGGCACTTTGTGATTTTATCGCTCCGCTTGACCGGCAAAGCGAAGGCGGGGAGGGGTCGACCGATGTCGGCGATGTCAGCTGGGCGGTCCCGACCGTTCAGGCACGCGTGGCAACCTGCGCGGTTGGAACCCCGTTCCACACATGGCAACTGACTGCACAAGGCAAGGCACCTGCGGCGCACAAGGGCATGACACAGGCGGCTAAGATCATGGCCGGCACAGCGGTTGATCTCTTTGAAGACACTAAAGTCCTCGAAAACGCGATCGAGGCTCACAAGAACACTCTGGAACGAGATCCCTACGCCTGCCCGATCCCGGACGATGTTTCGCCGCCACTGAAAGCCATGAGCAATCAGTAGTTTCCGGGCGAGATATGAGTGCGCCGTGCTGTGTCTTTGTGCTGCGAAGCGTCAAGCTTGGCCGGAAAGAACTGGCTCAATGCGGAATTTGTCGTCATCGCAAAACGACCAAAGCAAACTCTGGCTCGCTTTCCAGTTAAGTTGAACAGAGCATCCTTTGCGCAAGATAAGTGCTAGACCTTGAGCAACGTAAAACCGGGATCTGGAGAAGCTCTGTGATAGACCACGTAACCTTTGGTGTGACTGACTTCGCTCGGTCGGTGGAATTCTATGATCAGGCATTCGCACCGCTAGGGGTGAAACGGTTGTTTGAAGTGCCGTTGGAACACACAGGCGGCGTGAAGGTCGCAGGTTACGGCGACGACAGGCCCTGGTTTTGGCTTGCGGAAGAAAATGCGACACGGGGAATGCTGCATATCGCATTGACGTCGAAAGACCGTGCAAGCGTTGATGCGTTTTACGCCGCAGCACTCCACGCTGGAGGCAGGGACAACGGTGCACCCGGCTTGAGGCCCCACTATCACAACGACTATTATGGAGCTTTCGTTCTCGATCCTGACGGGCACAACATCGAGGCCGTTTGCCATTCCCCTGAGGCGACCTAGCTGCCTGGGCTGGTGAATTTCCAAATAGTGTTACAGTGATCAGCTCGGGCTCTGCTCGAAACAAGAAGACTGCGACCTCTTCCAGTCGGTTTAAGGCGGTCAGCCGTCAGAACCCATGTGCTGCCCAAATCGGATGTTGTACCCATTTAAATCGACGGCGTTGAACTCGCGCATTCCCCACGGATAGGTTTCCGGAGCGCGGGTGATGTTCACCCGACTGGTCGTTGCGCGGGCGTAAACAACATCCAGGTCATTCACGTCAAAATAGAGCCAGTTCGCACCAAGCTGAGGCTCACCTTGCCAGAAATGTACGCAGGCCTTGTCAAGCAGAACAGCGCCATGCGTTGGCGGCTCACCCCAAACGAACCTGATAGTGAAGCCGAGATGGTCGACATACCAGTTGCAGGTGTCCAGAACATTGGGCACGGCAAGTGTCGGGTAAACGGCAGAGCATTGAAATGACTTTGACATAAGCGTCTTCACAAGCGGTGTTTTTGGCGTCTCCATCAAAATGGGCGTCAAGAGAGCGAGGCGACGTGACCCACCAGATTTCCATTCAAAGTATAACGCGTTTCAACAGCCCAGCCATATTCGGCCAGCGTTTTCTGCACGCTCTCCCGGCTCAAGAACTTTCTGGCCGAAGTCTTGTTGCACGTGACGATCATGACCCTTTGGTTTTGGATAGGGCTTTTGCCGAGCCAACTTCTCAGTTCCTGAACGGACGAGACCTTGATGCGTTTCAGATTTGGAATGAGCATGTCCTGCCAAGCCCGTTGCTGATTGGGATCAAAGTGTAGGTCAGAACGGTGACGCCTTAAAGTGGCAATGCTTCAAACGCATCGACAAATGTTGCTCGCCAGGGGCGTTGGTTCTATCGCAATGATGTAAAGTGACCTTTACATTGCGTTGAATTATCGATATGTAAAGGAGGCTTTCCATTTTCGGAGAACTCATCATGACGACGGAACAGGCGACTTCCCGCTTCTTTAAGATCTTCATCCCGGCGATGATCGTCTACATTGTCGGAACAGCATCGATCCGATGGTACCCAGGTAGTGAAACGCTTCCTGCTTATTCGCTCTACGCACTGGCGCTCATCCCGATAGTGGCAATTTTCATTGCATTTTGGGCGCAATGGCGATTTGCGATGGAACTCGACGAATTTCTTCGCCTGATACAAATCAAGGGAACGCTCGTTGGAATAGCCTGCGTGATGATGATCGCATCGGGATGGGGACAGCTGGAAAGGTTGGCTGACGTACCGAGACTACCGGTGTTCTGGCTGTTGCCGATCTTCTGGGCGGTGCAGGGCTTGGCGACCACGCTGATATCGAAACGTGAAGGCGTGTTTTGATGAAGAACCACTTGAAGGCCCTGCGGGCAGAACGGGGCTGGTCCCAGGCTGTCCTCGGGGACTACTTGAGTGTTTCCCGGCAAACCATCAACGCCATCGAGGCGGGACGCTACGATCCATCGCTGCCGTTGGCCTTCAAGATCGCTCAGCTGTTTGAAAAGAAGATTGAAGATATTTTTGAAGCAAGCGAATGACAGGCAGCTCAACTTTCAAGCCGATGATGTTCAGTCTTTACCTTCGCGCTGGCCAGGTGTTGCGCTTCGCCTGGAAGTTGAACTCAACAAGGCTCCGGCGATGGCAAACAGCGCTCCAACAATTGTGTTTGAGGTAACATTGCCAAGTCCGAACGCAGCCAGCAGCCCCATGGCGACAAGCGGGGTCAGAAAGGCGAAGCTGGAAATTGCCGCTGCAGAACCTGATCGCGTGGCTTTGTCCCACAACATATTTGCAACCGTGAACGGGCCGATGCCCATGAGAACGATCGCAAGCCATTCCGTGGCGGACGGCCAGTAGGCAGGTTCGATGGCAAAATGTGCGCTGAGTGCGGCGAGCCCGGCAAGTCCGAGCGATGGCCCGACGACATTCGTTTCGATCCTGGCCAGAGAGCGACCGACAGAATAGACCGCGAAGGTCAGAGCGCCACAGACACCAAGCAGCACCCCAATGCCATCAAGGCTTCCTGCCATCTGAGGATAGAGGGCAACCGCAACCCCCATAAACCCGAAAGCAACGCCAAGCGCCTGAAGCAAAGACGGCAAGCGCTGCTGCAACATGGACGCGAGCAGCACGAGAAAGACCGGCCAGAGATAGTGGACGACATTGGCCTCAGCCGGCCCGATCCGTCCAATGGCGGCAATATAGAATGCGTTGTTGCCCATCAGCCCAAGGGCAACGAAAACCATCGTCTTGAACGGCAAGGACAGGAATGTGTGAGCTGCACCTTTTCGAGCTGCCAGCAAAAGGGAGAACAAAAATCCGATCAGTGCTGATGCACCCAAGGTCAGGAATGGCGGTGCAGGACCGACCGCCGTTGCAAGCGCCGGCCAACTCGCCCACAAAACAACAGCACCAGAGACAAGGCCCAGTGTTTTTGTCTGTGGACCACCGGAAGTGCCGGTCAGCTTCATTCCGACTAGCCGACCAATCCAGCGAAGGTGAATGTCAGCGGATTGTCTTGTGGGTGTAGCAAATGTCGCGGTCATTCTGCTCCAATCCTTACCTTCAACCGTTCGACTCACTCGACGATGGGCCGCTTACTTTGATAGAATGTCGAACAGATTGTTGAGATCTGCACGCAGATCCTCCTGGTCCTCCAGACCAACATTGATCCGCAAAAAGATCCGCTGATGTTCCGCTTGCCCGAACTTCCTCGCGTCTTTTACCGACATGGGAGCAACCAGACTGCGTGTCCCGCCCCAGCTCGCGCCAATTGCCATGACTTTGAGCTGATCAAGCCCTTCATCCAGGCGACGTTCCTGGCGTTCACTCAGGACTACACTGAAAACCCCGCTCGCGCCTGAAAAGTCGCGTTTCCAAAGCGAATGTTGGGGAAACCCCGGAAGCGCAGGATGCAGCACTGATCCAGCCTCAAGGCGGGATGCCAGTTCTTCAGCAAGGTTCAGCGCGACTTTTCCCACGTGTGCAAGCCGCACCGCCATCGTCTCGATACCCCGTAGTGCAAGCGATACTTCATCGGGTGAGACGCCAATGCCGAGCATTCTCATGGTGTCGCGCAGCTTTTTGCGCAGTTCCAGATCGTTGACGCAAATGGATCCGAGCAGCAGGTCCGAATGCCCGCCCACATATTTGGATAGCGCTTGCATTGAAAAGTCGATGCCGAGATCCAAGGGTTTCAGCTGCAAGGGAGTGGCCCAGGTATTGTCGGCTCCAGTCAAGATGCCATGTCGCTTGCCAAGGGCAGCGATCATTCGCAAATCCTGCAGTTCCATGGTTGTTGATCCGGGCGTTTCCGCCCAGATCAGTTTGACTGACGGATCAATCAGATCTTCGATGCCTTCGCCGTCGGGACGATAGATCTTGTGATGGATGCCGCGCGGTTCCAGATAGTTGACGCAAAAATCAAGAACGGGCGGGTAAACGTTGTCGGGAACAAGGACTGTGTCTCCCGGGTGCAGAACACTTAAAAAGACGATTGTCGCTCCGGCCTGGCCTGAAGGCACGATGACCGACCGAAGGCCGTTCTCCAGCTTTGTGATCTGCGCTTCCAGCGTTCGCGTCGTCGGTGTTCCGTGCAAACCGTAAAAATAGCTGTCGAGGTCCCGCTGAGTGCGCGTTGCATAGGACCGCGCATCTTCAAACACGATTGTGGATGCGCGATACGTCGGCACTGTCAGGCTTGAAAACTCCGACAGGTCAACGGCAGGGTGGATCGTGCAGCTTGTCGCGTCGCGCATGGGTCTTCCTCTGAATGTTTTCCCGACTACAGCAAAATCCAGACTGGTAAACAATTAATAGTTCGGCATAATTCTATGCACTAAACTTATATATGGTGAGCGCAGAGTATGAAGTTCAGACAGCTTGAGGCCTTTCATTCCCTTATGATCTCGGGATCGACGGTTCGTGCCGCTGAACTCATGCAGATCACGCAACCTGCTGTCAGCAGAAGCATTGCTGAACTGGAAGCGTCTCTCGGTTTCACACTTTTCGATCGGGTGCGCGGTCGCATGGTACCGACCACAGAAGGGCAGCTGTTCTTTCGTGAGGTTTCCGAGAGTTTCAAGGGTATGGATCGGTTGCGCTCCGCCGCGGCCTCGATCCGGGACTTCGGTTCAGGACACCTGAAAGTCGCTTCGTTATCGGCCCTGGGCGCGGAAGTGGTGCCAAAGGCAATTCAGGATTTCAGAAGGAGCAATCCGCGCGTCAGGATAACGCTTCAGATCTTGCCGTCGGCGCAGGTCCGCAATCAGGTCGTCGATGGAAACTTTGATATCGGCCTTGCCGCTGATGAGATCGACCGCTCCGGCGTCGATACGACCCATTTTGGCGGGTTCTCCGGCGTCATCGCGATGTCGTCCCACCATCCATTGGCAAAGCGCGACATTCTTGGCCCAGAAGATCTGGCCGGTCAGCCGATGATCGGCCTTGCCCCAGAAGACCGCGCACGCGACAGGTTCGACGCCATTTTGTCCGAGGCAGGCGTATCGCCCGAATATGTGGTGGAAACACCGTCGTCCACAACGACATGTGCCTTGGCGCTTGCCGGAGACGCAGTCGGGCTGGTCAATCCGCTTGTCGTGGAAGGTTTTGTTGCAAGAGGGTTGGAAGTTCGACCGTTTGCCCCGTCGGTCAATTTTCGTTCGTTTCTCTTGTTCCGTCCGGACATTCAAAGGTCGAAATTGGTCAGGGATTTCACGAAATGCCTGTTTGATCTGAGAAACGCGATTGTTTGATGTCAGCGCGCTCCACAGCGGAAACGCATAAGGATGCTCGAGAGGAAACTTTTATGCGTGAGGGTCTTTCTTCAATTTGCATCAGACCGCAAACCCAACGCAGCGTCGCAAGCGTCTGTGTGTTCGGCAACCTCCTCAGAGAACCTGTCCTTCCACTGTCGGCTTTCAGCCAACTCAAATGACAGCTCGGTCAGGGTGTTTGCAAGCCACAGACAGGGGGAAAATACATTCAGTTCGCTTAGTCTGGGCGGAGTGGCACTGGTTGCTGCAAGCGTGTCGGCAGACCATTTCGATTGAAACGCCAAACTGGCGTCAAGCAGTTCAAGAACACCCGCGCGATAGGTGTCTCTTTGCTGATTTGGCGGCGCGCCACTTGCCTGGGCAAGCATCCCGGCAACGACGACGTTTTTGGAATGAAGGTCCCCAGCCACCTTACGCGCATCCTGAAGGCTCAGGGTGTCTGCGGCATTGGCGAGTGAAACCGGCAAAAGAAGATAAACAACTGCAAGCACAAACTTCATGATTGTTGCCCAGGACTGAAATCAGCAGGAGTATGCAACTGCGAACGAACGAAGTCGATGATGCTGATCATACGAAACAGCGAACTGTCTCAACCTTCGCAAGAAACCTGTTCTGCCAAGAAGCCGAATACCAACGTATATCAACGCTTTAGAGGAAAAATGGTCGGAGTGAGAGGATTCGAACCTCCGACCCCCTCGTCCCGAACGAGGTGCGCTACCAGGCTGCGCTACACTCCGACACTTTATTGGATCGCATAAGACTAGATCCATCGGGAACAGCATGGCAAGGGCCCGCTGCGTGGAGGGTCATTTAGCAAAGCTGACTTGATCCCGCAAGAGAATTGCTGAAACGGGTAGGACTTTTTTGGTTTCCAAAACAAATTCAGAAAGTTAGGCTGAAACAGAGGTATTTCTTTACGGCAGTCAGCGCCAAGAATTTTCCGAAAATTCTATCGCTACATAGGCTTCCACACGAGCCCTGTCTTGTCGGTTCAAACAAGGTGCAAAGCCTTCTGGGGAAAACCACTCCAAACAGCTCAAAGATTGAGCCTGGGAAGGCTTGCGCTTCAGAAGCGGCCCCGTTATACACCTCTCCCACGGCCTTGGGGTGTAGCCAAGCGGTAAGGCAGCGGTTTTTGGTACCGCCATGCGCAGGTTCGAATCCTGCCACCCCAGCCAACTTTCTCTCTTAAGATTTGAAGCCTTTCAAAGCTCCCTTCCGGAGTTCAGCTGTGTCCTGCTGAAACGTCTGATCGCAGCAGTCATGAATTGACGCAGTGCCGCAGAAATATCCTCTATTTGCTGCGTTGCAGAAGTAAAATCCGACAAATCGCATAAGATTTTGTAGTTAAAATGGAAAGCTTACTCGTGAGTGATTTTATACACAAGTTGTCAACAGGCTTATTCTGTAGATGTTGAAAAGTAAATATCTCAGTAGACAGTAAGTAAATATTTGGCCACTATCATATCAACTACTGAGCCAGACAGGTTCCGCCCTGGTAAGCGGGTCACCAAACTGGGTAATCAGTAGCCCATGCCCAGATTGACTGGGGGTTATCCTTCGGGAGAGCTTACCAGAAGGTTTTGGGAGACCACATGGGATGCGCTTTCAGCGGCCACGTGACGCAGATGGCGCTCCGGCAAACCGGTAACGGCGGGCTATCCGTGAGACCGGCGTGGGTTCGAAATCCGCCAGATTTCGTGCGCATGGGCTGAAAGGCTTCTGGAAGGAAGCTTGAAGGTCAGGAGACCAGGATCGATTTGGCATCGCGTTTCTTCGGAAACGCAGCTGAAACAAGCGTCTTGCTCCAAACAGGGGGGTGCTGGTGCAAACCGGCACCCTTTTTGTTTGTCCGGCCTTCAGAGTACTTCGCCGTGAAGCCTTTGTTTCTAAATGGTTTTCAACTCTCCACACTCTAAAAAAATCCGATAGACTTTCTACGCTACGCAGTAAGCACTTGCAGGCCTATTGTGACCGCATGGCCGTCTGAAGCGAGCGCTGAAGTCAGGCTTCACCTGCTGGCGTGATTTCGGTACGCCGACGCATTGGTCGTTGGATGTCCTGCGCCGCCTGTACCTTTCGTTGAGCCTTTGAGTTGACCGCAAGACCGCGAAGGCGCGTGTCTTTTCCTGGCCCTGTCACGCCAACGAACATCGACAAGAAAAAAGTTGCCACTGGACGCCGCGTCCTTGCCCGTTCCAAACTGGAAAAAACAACTGGGAGGATTTCATGCGGCGGAAGGTTGTCTCTGCGTCGGATGCCGCTGCCCTGGTGAAGGACGGCGACACCATCACAACATCCGGTTTTGTCGGTATAGGTGTTCCTGATGAGCTTCTTGCGGCGATTGAAGCAAGATTTCTGGCGCACGGGACACCCAGAAACCTCTCGTTGTTTTTTGCAGCCGGTCAGGGAGATGGAAAGCACAGGGGCCTGAACCGGCTCGGTCATCATGGCCTTCTGAAAAAGGTGGTTGGCGGTCACTGGGGACTGATCCCGAAAGTGGCCGAGCTTGCCGTTTCGGGAAAAATTCAGGGTTGGAACCTGCCTCAGGGATGTATCAGCCAACTCTACCGGGACGCCGCAGCCGGTAAACCGGGCATGTTGTCAAAAGTCGGGCTTGAGACATTCGTCGATCCGCGCAATGGCGGCGGCGCTATCAATGACATGTCCACCGAACCTCAAATTGACCTGATGAAACTGGGTGGAGAGGAGTATCTTTATTATCCGGCCCCGAAGCTGACCGTTGCCTTGCTGCGCGGCACAACGGCGGATGAGGCAGGCAATGTCACGATGGAACGCGAAGCATTGGTGATCGACAATCTGGCGCAAGCCATGGCGGTCAAGAATGCAGGGGGTGTGGTGATTGTGCAGGTTGAGCGCCTTGCTCGCGGTCGCAGTCTGCAGGCGCGCGACGTCCAGATACCCGGTATTCTGGTTGATGCCGTGGTGGTGGCGAAGCCGGAAAACCACATGCAGACCTACAAGACTGACTTTTCCCATGCCTTCACCAACCGCATTCGACCCCCTGCCGGTGAAATCCCGGCGATGCCGCTCGGACCGCGCAAGATCATCGCAAGGCGCTGCGCGTTTGAGCTTCCGGTCAACGGCGTCATAAACCTCGGCATAGGAATGCCGGAAGGGGTGGCCGCGGTAGCGGCAGAGGAGGGCATGCTGAACCACGTCACCCTGACGGCAGAGCCTGGGGTTGTCGGGGGGCAGCCGGCGTCCGGTCTCGATTTCGGTGCGGCCGTGGATGTCGATGCCGTCATTCCCCAGAACTCGCAATTTGATTTTTATGACGGCGGCGGACTGGACATGGCCTGTCTTGGGCTTGCTCAGGCTGATACCCTTGGCAACGTCAATGTGTCCCGCTTCGGGCCGCGCCTTGCGGGGGCAGGTGGGTTCATCAATATCAGTCAGAACGCCAAATCGCTTGTCTTTGCCGGTACTTTTACGGCCAAGGGGCTGCAGGTCAGGTTGACGGACGGTCGGATGGAGGTTGTGAACGAAGGATCGTCGCGCAAATTCCTGAGCGACGTGGAACAAGTCACATTTTCAGGACGACGGGCTGCGCGCCTCGGGCAGCCAGTGCTTTATGTTACGGAGCGTTGCGTTTTCAAGCTGAGCGAAGAAGGGCTCGTCCTGACCGAAGTTGCACCGGGCATCGATGTCGATCGCGATATCCTGGACCGTATGGGGTTCCGGCCGATCATGGGTGAACTCCAGGAGATGGATGCACGTCTCTTTGCTGAAGGGCCAATGGACCTGAGGCGCGAATTGTTGCATCTCGATCTGCCCGAGCGTATCGCGCTCGATCCTCCCCACGACCGGCTTTTCATCAACTTTGAAAAGATGCGCATCCGCACACGGACCGAAGTGGAGCAGGTCCGCGATCAGGTTGAGCGGGTCTGCGGTCCCTTGAGCGAGCGTGTCGATGTGATTGTCAATTATGATGGTTTTCACCTGGATGATGACATTGCCAACGACTATGCGGAAATGGTCGCTGATCTTGAAAGTCGGTTTTACAACACAGTGACCCGGTATTCCGGGTCGGCCTTCATGCGCCTGAAGCTCGGAGAGACCTTGAAAGGGGCCTCTCACATCTACGAGACAAGGCAATCGGCGCAGGCCTTTCTGGACAGTCAGGAATAGCCGGGCGGGCAGCGCAATTCCGCCGTCGTTTCAGCTGAAGAGAGCTCCTTCGGCGATTCTCATTTTATGGACAGCGGTCTCTCTTGGATTGCAAGTTGTTGAAAAATCGATGCCAAGCAGAAACGCAGTAAAAAAGCCCCGTCAGAGGATCTGAGGGGCTTTCAGGTCTGCTAGAACCAAATACCTTTAGCGACGTTTTCCGAAGGTAGGTTTCCCGCCGGCCGAACCAGGTCGCGGGCGGCTCAAGGGTTCACCCGGCTTTACCGGCCGCCTGTCGTCAGCCTTGCGCCGATCGAAAAAGCCTCCGGTACTATCGACATACTGGTCGTCGTCTTTTGTCAGGGCTTCTTCGGATGTTTTCAGCGACTGGGCGCGCATTTGCGCCACTTGCCGCTTCTCACCGATGAACATGACACCGCAGCGCAAGCCCTCTTCCCAACGGCGTTCGCAGCTGACTTCATAGTCTTCCAAGTCGATGTAGAGCTCGAAGTGCTTGGGGAGCATATAGGCCTGCTCAAATTCCAGCAGTGCGCCACCTTGGGATATGTTGCGCACGATGCAAGGAATGGAACGCAGGCCGTTTTGGAAAACCATTTTCCCCTTTTTGTACACACGTGCACGGCGGGCACGCGGAACCATTTCCGTGGCCTCTTCCGAATCTGCCTGCAGCGAGGGACTGGTGTCCGACATGGCGACTTATTTCTCCAATAACTCGGGGTTTTTACCACCCTTGGCCTGTAAGTTTAGCCAAAAGCCCTTGCCAAGAAGTGAATCTGATCGTTGAAAGAGGCCAACTGCCTCGAACGTTTTCTTGAGCGGCGGAACAAAACCGCATAAGTCGGGGCGAGACAGTTTCGTGTGTTTTCCATTCTGCCGGTTTCGTGGAACACCATTCCTTGAATTGATACACATTGTTCCTTTTATTTACGGCGACGCTCATGAAGCGGAAAAAGCGCAGGGCTCCAGAGGAACTGCGCTTGAAGAGGTGTTGATGACGGAAGAAAAGATATCCTTATTGAACCAGCTTGCCGTGCAAGCTGGTGAGGAGATCCTGAAGGTTTATGCCGAGCCGTTCGAAGTGGAAAACAAGTCGGACGGATCGCCTGTGACCGTGGCTGATGCGGCTGCCGAAAAGGTTATTCTGGCCGGACTGTCAAAGATTTTCCCCGAAATTCCAGTGGTCGCGGAAGAATCCGTCGAAGCTGGAGAATTACCGGTTGTCGAGGGACGGTATTTTCTGGTGGATCCGCTGGACGGTACCAAGGAGTTCCTCAAGAGGAATGGAGAATTCACCGTCAACATTGCCCTGATCGAGGATGGCTGCCCTGTGTTCGGTGTCGTTTCCGCACCGGCGCTGGGTGAGATCTATTGGGGCGGCGCATTGTCAGCAAACGACCAACAGAGCGCCTTCAAAGGGCGGATCGAGGCTGGAAAAATTGTGGACGTTGCAGCTATTTCGGTGCGGACCCCACCGCAGTCTGGCTTGAGTGTTCTGGCCAGCCGTTCGCATATGTCCGAAGAAACAGCCGCGTTGATAAACCGGTTGGGCGTTGCGGAACAACTGAATGTCGGCTCCTCATTGAAACTGTGTTGGCTTGCCGCCGGGCGGGCAGATTTTTACCCACGGATGGCGCCGACAATGCAATGGGATATTGCAGCAGGAGATGCGTTGCTGCGTGCTGCGGGCGGTGCACTGGTCTATGCTGAAACAGGCAACGACTTCACCTACCAGGTGCCAACTCAAGCGATTAAAGACGATTTGCGGAATCCCCATTTTCTCGCGGTTGGCTGCCGTTCCGTATTGGCCGATCTTGCCGTTTCCGGCTGATCTCAGCTGAATGGACGAAACAAAGACTTTGGCCGTCCGCGGCCACAATGGAAAAGTGAACATGAACATGCAATCTCAGGGCATCACACCCGAGCGCCTCAGCAATCTGAAGCGACTGGAAGCGGAAAGCATTCACATCATCCGTGAAGTGGCTGCGGAGTTTTCCAATCCGGTGATGCTCTATTCCATCGGTAAGGATTCCGGTGTGATGCTGCATCTGGCGATGAAAGCGTTTTATCCGGCCAAACCGCCGTTCCCGTTGCTGCACGTGGATACCACGTGGAAGTTCCGGGACATGATCACATTCCGTGATGAGACGGCCAGCCGGTTGGGGCTGGATTTGCTCGTTCATACCAACCCCGAAGGATTGCAGAAGAACATCAACCCGTTCGATCACGGATCTTCGGTCCATACAAACATCATGAAAACCGAGGCCCTCAAACAGGCCTTGAACCACTATGGCTTCGATGCCGCCTTTGGTGGAGCGCGGCGAGACGAGGAAAAGTCTCGCGCCAAGGAGAGGGTGTTTTCCTTCCGCAATGCCAATCACGGGTGGGACCCGAAGAACCAGCGTCCCGAGCTCTGGAACCTTTATAATGCGCGGGTCGCCAAGGGTGAAAGCATCCGCGCTTTCCCGCTGTCGAACTGGACTGAGCTGGATATCTGGCAGTACATCCTGACTGAAAACATTCCGATGGTGCCGCTTTATTTTGCTGCCAAACGTCCTGTTGTTGAGCGGGATGGAATGCTGATCATGGTCGATGACGATCGAATGAAGCTTTTGCCCGGCGAAGTCATCGAAGAAAAAAGTGTCCGTTTCCGCACACTGGGCTGTTACCCGCTGACCGGAGCAATCGAATCTGATGCCGAAACATTGCCGGCCATTGTTCGCGAAATGCTGATTGCCCGTACGTCCGAGCGCCAGGGTCGTCTGATCGACAAGGACGAAAGCGCCTCGATGGAGAAAAAGAAGCGGGAAGGATATTTCTAAGATGACGAGTGTTGACGTTCAGGAAGCTGCCGAAACAGCTGTCACCGACTATATCCTCGCCCAGGAAAGCAAGGACCAGCTCCGGTTTTTGACGTGCGGCTCCGTCGATGACGGTAAATCCACCCTGATCGGGCGGTTGCTTTATGACACCAAGCTGATCTTCGAAGATCAGCTTGCGGCCCTTGAAAGGGACTCAAAAAAGCACGGTACAGTTGGTGAGGACATCGATCTTGCTCTGCTTGTCGACGGACTTGAGGCTGAACGCGAGCAAGGCATCACCATTGATGTTGCCTATCGTTTCTTTGCGACGGACAAGCGAAAATTCATCGTCGCCGATACACCAGGCCACGAACAATACACGCGCAACATGGCGACCGGAGCCTCGACAGCGGATCTTGCCGTTCTGCTGGTGGAT
This sequence comes from Roseibium porphyridii, assembly GCF_026191725.2. Classification (NCBI taxonomy): domain Bacteria; kingdom Pseudomonadati; phylum Pseudomonadota; class Alphaproteobacteria; order Hyphomicrobiales; family Stappiaceae; genus Roseibium; species Roseibium porphyridii. Next base: position 4,368,711 of record NZ_CP120863.1, on the reverse strand, counting down.
GCACGTAACGGCCTGATGGTTCAAACACGCCGCCATGCGTTCATCGCGTCCCTCTTGGGGATCCGTCACGTGGTGCTTGCGGTCAACAAGATTGATCTGGTGGGCTACTCGCAGGATCGTTTTGAGGAAATCCGCAAGGAATTCGAGACATTCGCAAACGGCTTCGACTTCGAGACGCTGCAAGCGATCCCGATGTCTGCTCGCTACGGTGACAACGTCACCATGAAGAGCGAGAAGATGGTCTGGTACTCCGGTCCGCATCTTCTGGAACATCTGGAGACGATTGAAGTCGGCGAACACGCCCTTGAAGCCCCGTTCCGGTTTCCTGTTCAATGGGTGAACCGGCCCAACCTCGATTTCCGTGGCTATTCCGGCACAGTGGCGAGTGGCCGCGTAAGCGTTGGCGAAGAACTTGTGGTGGCAGGCCCGGCGACTTCATCGAAGGTTCAAAGCATTATAGGTACCGGTGGCGAAGTCAGCGAAGCTCGAGCGGGTGAAGCGGTCACGATCACGCTCGAAGATGAAATTGACATTTCCAGAGGCGATCTCTTGTCCTCAGCCGCGCACCGGCCAGATGTCGCCGACCAGTTTGCGGCGCATGTCATCTGGATGTCGGATGAACCACTGTTGCCAGGGCGCCCCTATTTGTTGAAGCTTGGCACACGAACAGTGACGGCGACCGTTTCGGAGATCAAACACAAGATCAACGTCAACACGTTCGAACATATTGCCGGCAAGACGCTTGAGCTGAACGAAATCGCCTTCTGCAATTTCGCGCTCTCCTCTGCAGTCCCGTTCGATCCCTATGAAGCCAACCGCTCCACGGGGTCGTTTATATTGATCGACCGCATGTCCAATGCGACCGTCGGAGCCGGATTGATCTGGTTTGCGTTGCGCCGTGCCAGCAACATTCACTGGCAGGCTTTGGATGTCGACAAAAGCGCGCGCTCGGAAAAACTCGGCCAAAAACCCGCAGTGCTCTGGTTTACGGGGCTGTCCGGGTCAGGCAAGTCGACCATTGCCTCGATTGTCGAGAAGAAGCTGCACATCGAAGGGCGTCACACTTATACGCTCGATGGCGACAACGTTCGGCATGGTCTCAACAAGGACCTGGGCTTTACCGACGCTGACCGTGTGGAGAACATTCGCCGGGTGGGAGAGGTCGCCAAGCTCTTTACGGACGCTGGCCTGATTACGCTGGTTTCGTTTATCTCGCCGTTCAGGTCAGAACGCCGGCTGGCGCGCGATCTGATGGGCGAGGACGAATTCATCGAAGTCTTTGTCGATACGCCGATCGAGGAGTGCCGCAAGCGAGATCCGAAAGGACTTTATGCAAAGGCAGACCGCGGCGAGATCAAGAACTTCACAGGTATCGACAGTCCTTATGAAGCACCGGAAAACCCGGAACTACATATTCGAAACGTCGGTCGTGATCCTGAAGATGTTGCCGAGGACATCATCGAATATCTGCGCGACCATGGCTTCTTGTCCAATGCAGGAACCCACGGAGACGGGATCTAAATCTTGAACGGAAACGTCTGAAGGGGAGAAGACGGTCAGACCCGATTTCTGCGGGTGAGACTGTCTTCCCAGCGATAGGCGTCCCCGACAATCTGGTCGATGGTGTCAAGTTCAGGTTTCCAGTCCAACTCGGTTCGAGCAAGCGTGCTTTGGGCGACCACTTCAGGGCAGTCTCCAGGGCGGCGTTCCCCCAGCTCGACAGCGAAATCCGATCCTGAGGCCTTCTTCACGGCGCGGACGACATCCAATACTGAAAATCCACGCCCGTAGCCGCAATTGACAATGAGATTGCCTCCGCCGTGACGCATGCGTTCAACAGCAAGGCGATGCGCCATCGCGAGATCCGAAACGTGGATATAGTCACGGATCGCGGTTCCATCGGGGGTGTCATAGTCCTGACCGAATACAGTCATTGATGACCGTTTGCCGGTCGCCGCTTCACAGGCGACTTTGATGAGATTGGTGGCGTTGTGCGTGGCTTGGCCGGCGCGTCCGCGCGGGTCCGCACCGGCAACGTTGAAGTAACGCAGCGCAGTAATCGTAAGATCGTGAGCATTTGCGACATCCAGAAGCATCTGCTCGGTCATGAGTTTCGACGTGCCATATGGTGCTTGAGGTCTCAATGGAGCCGTCTCGGCAACCGGAACGCTGTCCGGAAAACCATAAACGGCGGCGGTCGAGGAAAACACAAAGTGTTGCACGTTCGCCGCGACTGCAGCTTCCATCAGCCCGAGTGAGTTTGCAGTATTGTTGCGATAGTATTTGAGCGGATTTTCAATGGATTCCGGCAGTATGATCGATCCCGCAAAGTGAATGACGGTATCCACTTTGTGCTCAAGCATGATGTCGGTGACAGCATCCTTGTTCGCGATGTCCAGCTGGTAAAAAGGAACGCCCTCGGGCACCAGCCAATCGAACCCGGTACTCAGATTGTCGACGACGATCGGTGTTTCACCCGCATCCAGAAAATTGAGCACTGTGTGGCTGCCGATGTATCCGGCACCGCCGGTGACAAGAACGGACATGAATGTTGGAGCCTTTTCACTGAAGCCACGAAGGCAATGGCAATTTCTTAGCGCCCGGTCGGTGAATGCTCAAGCAGGTTCGAAAACGGACTTTGTCATTGCCCGGTCATACGAAGCCCTTTAAGACGCGTTTTAAATCAGTCATCGATGGAAGGCTTCGAGCGCAGTATGAAAACCGTTCTTGTAACCGGATCTGCCGGCTTTATCGGCTATTTCCTGTGTACGCGCCTCCTTGCGGACGGTTTCAGGGTCATCGGGCTCGACGCCATGACCGATTACTATGACGTTCGGTTGAAGGAGCGACGTCAGCAAATGCTGCTCCAGCACGAGCATTTCAAAGCGGTCAACGACCGGGTGGAAACACCTGAATTGCTCATGACCCTGTTCAAGACCGAAACACCTGACTTCGTCATACATCTGGCCGCTCAAGCCGGGGTCAGATACTCCATCGAAGCGCCGCGATCCTATCTGGAGAGCAATATTTGCGGAACGTTTGAATTGCTGGAAGCTGCGCGGGCGCATCCGCCGGAGCACATGTTGTTGGCGTCGACGTCGTCGGCCTATGGTGCCAATACGCAAATGCCATATACGGAAACCGACAAGGCGGATCACCAGCTCTCGTTCTATGCAGCGACAAAGAAGGCGACGGAATCGATGGCGCACTCCTATGCCCATCTTTATCATCTACCGGTGACCATGTTCCGGTTCTTCACGGTCTATGGGCCCTGGGGCCGCCCCGACATGGCACTTTTCAAATTTACCAAGGCAATTCTCGAAGAACGACCGATCGACGTTTACAATTATGGGGACATGAAGCGAGACTTCACCTACGTGGAAGACCTCGTTGAGGGCATTCGCCTGTTAATGGACGCGGTGCCAGTTCGTCCTGAGGAAGATGAAGAAGTACCGAATGGTGACAGCCTTTCGCCTGTTGCGCCCTGGCGGGTGGTCAATATCGGCAACTCCACCAGCGTGCAGCTGACGGAGTTCATTGCGGCGATTGAAGATGCGACCGGCAAGCAGGCGGCGCGCAATCTGATGCCAATGCAAGCAGGCGACGTGCCGGCAACCTGGGCAAATGCGGATCTGCTTCAGCGATTGACTGGATATCGTCCCGTCACATCAGTACAGGAAGGGGTTCGGCGATTTGTCGAGTGGTATCGCGACTACTACCAGATCTGACGCTCGGATTTCGTCAGGGACTTAATGGTGTTTGGCAGACATCGACCCATTCAGCCGAGGTTATCTCCGCCATGCGCTGAGGCGATATCTTGACGGCCGCGTTGGTTGCGCCGGCAGCGGGAATGACGATATCGAAATCCTTCAGCGACACATCACAATAGACCGGTAGTGGTTCGGCCAGTCCGAAAGGGCAGACGCCGCCAACGGGATGACCGGTTAGCCGCTCGACGTCCTCAAGACCAAGCATTTTGACTTTGCCGCCAAAGGCCGCCTTGGCCTTCTTGTTGTCTAGCCGGACATCGCCACGCGTGACCACAAGAAAGATTTTGTCCTTGAGCTGGAACGACAGGGTTTTGGCGATCTGTCCCGGTGCGACGCCATGCGCCTGAGCTGCAAGATCTACGGTTGCACTGCTCTCGGCCGTGACAAGAACCTCCAGTTCAGGTGCAACATTTTCAAAGTGGGCACGGACGCTTTCTAAGCTCATATTGGTCACAGAACCTTTTGCCAAAGAGGAGATATCTGAATTCCGGGGCGAAAATTTAAAAAATACGGGATAATTTTGTGTAGCGTCATGATTTCATCATGGTCTATTTTATTAATGTATCCATAGTGACTTTAAGTGGTAATTAACTATTTACCTTTTAAACGGTGAGATGCGGAGTTGGAACTGCTAATCCAATTGCACCGCTGAACACCATTTTTGAAGGTAGCCGGTATGGCCAGGACGGCATCAGCAATGTCCGACGTTTGTGACACCAGGGGTGGGGATCGCAAACGGTCTGCAACGCCGGTTCATCGGGGTGGGACTGTGAATATGCCCGTTTTGTTGGCGAAGAACTTGCTGTTTTGGGGTTCTATTTCAGCGACCATTTATGGTCTTTACGCCGTTGTGGCTGCCCTCTAGCACTCCATTGAATTTGCTGCGATTAGAACAAACACCTTCTGTTGGTGTGTGTTCCTCTTTGTGTTCCTCAAAGCGTGTCTCAACCTAATTCCGGCAACTCTGATCAGCTGTCAGCCTCCAACCGGTTGATGCCAAAATGGTGTGCTGGTTTGAAGGTCTCGGGCAGCTCATGCGGCGCAGATCCGCCGATAATCTCTGCTATGAGAGCATCCGCTATTCGGTGGGCGATGCCGAACGATATCTTGAAGCCACCAGTTGCAATGAAGAGCTTCTCGTGGCCGGGAAGTTTGCCGATCAATGGATCGCGCTTATGACATCGGGGCCGAATGCCGGCCCAATCCTTGATCAGTTGGCGGCCTGTCAGTTTCGGACAAAAGGCAGTGGCGCGTTCCATTAGTTCCCTGCTCCTGTCAGGCGCAGGTTGGGTGTCTGTGAATTCCCTGTCCGACGTGCTGCCGATCGCAACCGTTCCATTGTCATGCGGCACGACGTATAGGCCGTCACAATAGATCGCGGGATAGCCCTCCAGCCCGGCGCCGTCCAGGACCAAGGCCTGTCCCTTTTCGCCGCGTCCTACGCGCTCACCGGTCAACTGCTCGACAAGTTCGAATGTCGAAAAGCCTCCGGCAAGGATGAGGCAGCTGGTTTGGAAGGCGGACTGATCGTCTGCGAGCTTTACGCGTCCCGAGGCTTCGTCGAAGCCTGTGACCTTAGCGTCTTCGACAAGAGTTGCGTGCTTTTGAACAAATGCGCTGAGGGCTGCAAGATATTGCCGGGGTGAAACGCGTGCGGCGAGGGTCTCGTATACAATACCGAACGGCGCTGCATCCGCAGATAGCCAGTCTGCACGGCTGCCGGCTGGCTCAACGGCATAAGTGAAACCGGTTTGGTCAGGGTGCCAGCGGAGCCGGCTTTCTGCAGCGCGTTCCAGATGATGCTCAAGCTTGTCCTTTGTCGTGAGTGGCAGGATGCGGCCGCAGCGACTGTATCCAACGGATTGACCCGTTTCGGTTTCGAGTTGCCGAACATGATTTTCCAGGCTCAAAAGCGCCTGGAACTGAAATTCCTTTTTCGGGTTCCAGCGTGCCGGCATATGGGGCATCAAAGCGCCAAGCAGCCCGCCGCTTGAACCTGCGCCAACCTTTTCTGCTTCGAATACGATCACCTTCTGGCCAGCCTTGATTGCTGCATAGGCAATTGACAGGCCGAAAATGCCTGCACCGGCAATTGCGATGTCGTATGAGGCGGCTTGGCCGTGCGCCATGTTGAAAAACCTTGCTGGTTGATTGAGCCCTCCGGCTCTCATATGAGAAGCGTCAGGCAATGGCAATTGCGGCAAATGTGAAGCCTGTCGCTGACGACAACCGATTGATGTGAAGTGATATGTCGACAAATCCACCTGAACTGCAATGGCTGGACGGAGATGTCCCGAAAGCGATGGGATTTGAAGATACCTATTTCTCAAAGGCAGGCGGCTTGGCTGAAACGCGTCACGTTTTTCTTGCCGGAAACCAACTTCCTGCCCGTTTTGAAACGACAAAGACATTTACAATTGCCGAATTCGGTTTCGGCACGGGCCTGAATTTTCTGACAGCGCTTGCTGCCTCGCGGGCCGTTGAAAATCCGCCGGAACTGACCTTCGTGTCTTTTGAACTCTTTCCGATGACCACCGACCAGCTTGCAAAGGCGCTCAATGCGTTTCCGGAGCTTTCCGACCTGGCAGGTGAACTTGTTGAAAAGTGGCAGCCGCGGACCGGGTGGATGCAGGTCAATGTCGCCGGTGCAAACCTGGTTCTGGGCGTGGGCGATGCTCGGGAGTTGATCAAGGACCTGAAGCCTGAAACTCAGGCCGCCGATACGAGCAGTATTGTCATTCCACTTGTCGATGCCTGGTTTCTTGATGGCTTCAGCCCTGCGCGCAATCCGGAACTTTGGGATGCGGGTCTATTGAGGTCAGCGGCGGACCTGACTGCTCCTGAAGGGACGTTGGCCACCTATACGGCTGCGGGCTGGGTTCGGCGCAACCTGGTGGCCGCAGGATTTCTCATTGAAAAGAAAAGCGGTTTTGCAGGCAAACGGGAAATGGTCATCGGCCGGAAAGCTTAGTCCAGGCCGTTTTCAGACTTTGTTTCGGTTTCCAGCCAATGCCGGAACTTCTGCATGGCGCCCGTCTCCTCTCGCGACTTCAACCAGGTGAGCCAGTAGCTGCCGATACTGACGCCTGCCTGGAAGGGCTGAAAGATGCGTCCGCTTTTGAGGTCAGACTGAAACATGCCGACCGGGACAAGTCCGACACCTGCGTTTTGTGCGACAGCCTCAACCATGGTCAGGGAAGAATCGAACATCCAGCCACGTGTCCTGGGCGCGGGCAGTGAAACAGCCTGAAACCACAGCGCCCATTCATCAATCCGATAGGACCTCAGCAGCGGAAAGTTAGCCAGATCTCCCGGAGTAACTAGCCGTGTTGCTATTGCCGGTGCGCAAACAGGCGACATTGCTGCCGACATCAGTTTGACTGCATTCGTGCCGTGCCAGGCTCCGTCTCCGAAGCGGATGAAACAATCCAGACCATCGGCCAGGATGTCAGCGCGGTTGTTGTTCGTCCGCAGGCGCAGGTCGATCTGCGGGTTGGCAGCCGAAAAGTCTTTGAGACGCGGCAACAGCCAGCCGGTGGCAAATGTTCCCACGATGCCAAGTGTCAGGACTTCGCGAAAGTTGCCGTCCTCGAACCTTTTCAGGGTTGCGCTCATGCGGCGGAACGCGTCGCTAAGGACAGGCACAAGGGCCTGACCTTCTTCTGTCAGGTTTACACCGCGCGGCAGCCGTTCGAAGAGTTCAACGCCCAGCCGTTCTTCCAGCGCCTTCACCTGATGGCTGATGGCAGTCTGAGAGACACGAAGTTCCAGTCCCGCTCTTGTAAAACTCTGCAGCCGGGCGGACGCCTCGAATGCCCTGAGGGCGTTGAGCGGCAATTGCGAGATATCGATGTCAGTCTCCGAATGGCTAAGTTTTTCTCATGTCAGACGTCATAAATGATCGTTTGTTTGATGTCTATTACCAAGGCATTGTGAAGATCTTGCTGGACCGGCAGTGCTTTGGGGCGCGCATCGACGGTCCGAAACACAACCCGAAATCTTAGAGATTTAACGATGAACCATCTTATTCGCCGCGCCGCCTTTGGATTGTCTCTTGTTGCCGTTGGGGTGACCGGTCACCAGCAGGCGGCATTCGCAGCCGAATTCGACCCTGCGCCGATCGAGAGAGCTGTAAAGGATGCGCAGGCGCGTCTTTCGGCACGCATTGGCGTTGTCGTTGTTGACAGGCAGACCGGAGAAAACTGGATACATCGTGCACAGGAGCGTTTTCCTCTTAACAGCACCTTCAAGACTTTTCTGTGCGCTGCATTGTTGCATCAGGGCGAAGCTGGAGAAACGGATCCCACCCGGCGTGTTGAGATCCGAGGGGCGGATCTCGTGTCCTATTCTCCAGTCACGGAAACCAAGGTTGGAACCGATGGTATGACCCTCCTGGAACTCTGCGAGGCGACCGTGACGAAAAGTGACAATACAGCGGCCAATCTTGTTCTGGACGAAATAGGTGGACCTGACGCACTGAACCGCTACTTGCGCGGGATCGGAGACACGGTCACACGTCTCGACAGGCGCGAGCCTGAGATGAATTATGGCCAGCCTGGAGATGAACGGGATACGACGACGCCCGCAGCGGCCGCCGCCACTTTGCAGAAACTGGTTTTGGGAAACGCTCTGAGCGCTGACGCGAAAAATCAGCTGCAAAGCTGGTTGGAAGACAATCGCGTTGGGAACTTAACGCTGAGAGCTGGATTGCCGGCAGGTTGGAAGGTGGCTGACAAGACCGGGGCAGGAGGGAACGGATCGCGCAGCAACATCGCCGTCATCTGGCCGGAAGGTCGGGCTCCCGTCGTTGTCGCGGTCTATATCACCGAAACGCAGGCCTCTTTCAAGGCACGCAACCAGGCAATAGCCGATATCGGCCGCGCGATTGCTTCAGCCCTGAAACCGTAAGCCATTCGGAGGCCAAAGCTCATGTTCCCGGCGTCGCTTGGAGTTCAAGTCGTGATCAGGTTCTTGTCAGCACTTGCAGCGCTTTGTGTGGTCGCTTGCCTGGGAACAGGTGTTGCCACTCACGCGCTGGCGGAAAGCCGGGATGAACGGCGGCAGCGGAACTGTGCTCATTATCAGGAGATGTCGACGCGGGCCTTGGCCATGGTTGGTGAACCGAATTTGACGCCTGAATTCCTGAAAGACAGCAATGCCTTCATTGAGGCGGGCTGTCTTTCCAACAAGCCTGTCTGCCCGAAGACGGAAGCAGATTTTGCGTTCGCCGATCTGATAATCATGATGAGCGTGAGTGCAAACATGGGCAGCACTTTCACGCCTTTCCGGTGCCCGGTTGAACCCGGGCCTGGTGGCGCTGACTGAAAAAGGTTGGTTGTGTTTCTAGGTCATTTCCGGAACGGGAGTAACCGCCCGGCCGGACTTGAACCAGCTGGTCAGGTTGTCGACGACAAGCTGGCCCATTGCATTGCGGGTTGCTTGTGACGCCGAACCCACATGAGGCAGCACGGTGACGCGCGGCAACCTCAGCAAAGCTTCGGGAACTTGCGGTTCTTGTTCGAAGACATCAAGTCCAGCCCCGTAAATCGTGCCGTTTTCAAGAGCCTCGATCAAAGCAGTTTCATCAATAACACTTCCCCGGCCAATATTGAGGACGATGCCATCAGGGCCGAGTTTTTCCAGCACCTTCGCGTTGACCGCATGTTCGGTGGCAGCACCCCCCGGGGCGACCACCATCAGCGTATCGCAAGCCTCGGCCAGACCTTCCAGACTGTCGTCATAGGGATAGGCAACGTCTTTTTGCGGGTTCCGGCCGTGGTAGCGGATCGACATGCCAAAGGCTTCCGCCCGCTTGGCGATTTCCTTGCCGATGCGGCCCAATCCGAATACTCCGAGTGTGCGTCCGCGCAGTGTGGCCTGGGTCAGAGGGTAGGGGCCCTTTGCAAGCCAGTTTCCCTGCCGCAGCCACTGTTCGGCCTGACCGAGTTCCCGGATTGTCATGATCATTAATCCGATGGCCGTATCGGCAACCTCGTCGGACAACACGTCCGGGGTGTGGGTCACCATTACATTCGCTGCCTTGCAGTCGGGAATGTTGATGTGATCGTAGCCCACGCCGAGACTGGAGACGATTTCCACATTCGGGATCTTGGCCAGCAACTGTGCGTCGACTGCACCAAACGCCATGGCAACGCCTCGGATCTTGTTGCCCACTTCACGCAGCATGGCGTCGGGATCTTCGGCCTTATAGGACCGATGTACCGTAAACGCCGCATCCAGTTGCTCCTCGACAATAGGCAAGGTTGGACGGGGAAGAAGTATGTCGATCGCAGTCATGGGGATTTTCCGGAAGGAATTAAACAGGCTGTCCGGGCGACATTACGTCGAAGGCTCCAAGGAAGAAACCCTATATGATAGCTAAATGATTGGTTGGGACATCGACCAGGAAAACGAATTCTCGTCATTACTTTCTCAATGAGTTCGATAAGAGTTGGTAGTTGGAACAATTTGGATCAACCGCAAGCTTTCTTAAGCTCGCTAAGGCCGGTGCGCGAAATACTGCTAAGATCGCTTCTTGCAAAAATCGCGAAACCTTACCCATTGCTCTACGCGACCATTTCCCCTAAAAGACCCGGCAGAATTCCAAAGATTCCCGTCAGTTTTCGAAAGTGGAGAAGCGGAGCCCCATGGCGCGCCAGTTCATCTATCACATGCACGGCCTCTCAAAGGCCTACAACGACAAGAAAGTTCTCGACAACATCAACCTCTCCTTCTACCCGGACGCCAAGATCGGCATCCTCGGGCCGAATGGGGCAGGTAAGTCGACGCTTTTGAAGATCATGGCCGGTCTCGACAAGGAATATACCGGTGAGGCCTGGGCGGCGGAGGGTGCGAAAGTCGGTTACTTGCCGCAGGAGCCCAAGCTGGACGAAACCAAGACCGTGATGGAAAACGTCATGGAAGGCGTTGCCCACAAGCAGGCGAAACTCGACCGCTACAATGAACTGATGATGAACTACTCCGACGAAACCGCGGACGAGGGTGCTCAGCTTCAGGACGAGATTGACGCGCAGGACCTCTGGAACCTGGAAAGCCAGGTGGAAATGGCGATGGAGGCTCTGCGCTGCCCGCCATCCGACAGCGCTGTCGACAAGCTCTCGGGCGGTGAGCGCCGCCGCGTCGCGCTTTGCAAGTTGCTTTTGTCTGAGCCGGACCTTCTGCTGCTCGACGAGCCAACCAACCACCTGGACGCTGAAACCGTCCATTGGCTTGAGCGGCACCTGCGCGAATTCAAGGGTTCTGTTCTGATCATCACCCACGATCGCTACTTCCTGGACAATGTTACCGGCTGGATCCTGGAGCTCGACCGTGGACAGGGCATCCCTTACGAGGGCAACTATTCGGTCTATCTGGAAAAGAAGACCAAGCGCATGGAGCAGGAAGGCCGCGAGAACATGGCTCGCTCCAAGGCCATCTCTCGCGAGCGCGAATGGATGGGCATGAGCCCGAAAGGACGCCAGACCAAGTCGAAAGCCCGTATCCGGGCCTATCAGGACCTGGTGGCTATGCAGGAAGAGCGTCAGCCAACCATTGAGCAGATCCTTATTCCGGTCGGTGAGCGTCTGGGTGCTAACGTCATCGAAGTCGATGGTGTCTCAAAGGGCTTCGAAGACCGTCTCCTGATCGATGATTTGACCTTCAAGCTGCCACGCGGCGGCATTGTCGGCGTTATCGGCCCGAACGGCGCTGGTAAATCCACTTTGTTCAAGATGCTGACCGGTCAGGAAAAGCCTGACAATGGCAACGTCACCATCGGTGACAGTGTCCAGCTTGGGTACGTCGACCAGTCTCGCGATGCCCTGGACCCCAACAAGACGGTCTGGGAAGAAATTTCCGGCGGCGCTGAGGTGATTTATCTTGACGACAAGGAAATCAACTCCCGCGCCTATTGCTCGTCCTTCAACTTCAAGGGCCCGGCACAACAGGCCAAGGTGGGCGACCTTTCCGGTGGCCAACGCAACCGCGTGCATCTTGCCAAGGTCCTGAAAAAGGGCGCCAACGTGCTCTTGCTCGATGAGCCGACCAACGACCTCGACACCGAGACGCTTGCCGCTCTTGAGGATGCGCTGGAAAATTACGCCGGTTGCGCCGTGGTCATTTCGCACGATCGTATGTTCCTCGATCGCCTCGCGACGCACATGCTGGCATTTGAAGGCGACAGCCATGTGGAATGGTTTGAAGGAAACTTCGAAGACTACGAGAAGGACAAGGTGCGGCGTCTTGGTGCCCATGCCGCCGACCCGCGCCGGATCAAGTACAAGCCGTTGACGCGCTGACCCGCAAAGCGGTTGTAACGGAAAAAAGCGTTCCATTGGAACGCCTCAGATTGCTTGCAAGCCCGCGAATTTTCGCGGGTTTGTTTTTGCATATGTTTGCATTCGGGTTTTGGGGGGCAGAGTTTGGTGTGGGCGGCCACTGTGGGTGTCAGGTCATCGCCACGCCACCTTTTCCCGACAGGTTGGACACTTTGCATCCGTAATGCTTGCAACTCTGCCAGTGCATTGAATTGCCTGCTGAGCGATCACAATTTCTTCCGTGCAGTCGGCCAAAGTCGCTGTCACCGGCGGTATTTGAGCCTGCATGTTCAGCGTAGGTTCTGACCTCGTTTCTACAGCAGGGTCAGAAAGGAGTGTCGACAGCACCTCGCCAAAATCACGGAAAAAGTTGAACAATTGACAGAAACGGTGCCAATCTTCTTTTGAACGCAATGATTGCATAGTAGTTGGAAGCATGCATAGGCTGCATTATGGAAGTTCCCTCGCGGGCGGGGCTGCAGTACGAAATCGAATGTCAAATTGGTTCAAGGAAAAGCAATGTCTATCAAAAAAACTATCGTGGCAGGCGTCGGGCTTTCGTTGATGTTTTCCGGCGCAGCTCTTGGTGGAGGAATTTCAGAGCAAGCCGTAATCGATGCCCAAGAACGCTGGGGTAAGGGCATCGTCGATATAGCTGCTCTGTATGCAAACGGCGGTGACTATAAAGCCCGCGCAACCGATCATATTCAGAAACTTTATGCCTATGGCGACACCGACGTCATGTTCAAACCGACGTTGGCAGCTGAAGACCAATTCCGTGAAACATTTGACGAAGCACTCAGATATTTCATTGGCGCTGATGGCACAGAAGATAGTGGTTTTGCAACAAAGGGGTGGACACAAGTACGTTGGGAAAACAATGGAATCTATACGGGTGACAAAGTAGCCATGGCAATGGGTAATTACTTCTTCACTGATCCTGATGGCAAGGAGGTTAAAGTAGAGTACACGTTTGGCTACTTGAAGGGTGCTGATGGAAATCTAAAAATCAATCTGCATCACTCATCACTACCTTACTCGCCATAAGTAACAACTGGTTTTGTGAGTAATAAAAGCACTCGAGGAACGAAATCAATTCACTTTGGTGGAGCGTTCCATTGTTCGGTATCAGGTGAGTAAGTCCGCCTTGGATACAATCCGCATAGTCGGGTTTAGCTTTCACCTTGAACGGCTTGCAATACATTCTCAGCCGTATTCGAAGACTTTGTTGCACATCCTGTTTGCCTTTTCTGGCATTCGCGCAGTGCGGAACATTTCGAGCATCACTCGAGTGAATGGTCCCGAGCCGGGACCTTTGTGAAGTCGGTTATTCCCGAATGACCCATTGCTTTTGAGCTGCAGGCGTTGAGGCGCAATTGGCAAGTGCAAGGTCGCGTGAAACGAACGGTCCTGCGCTGCGTGTCTCTCCCGGGCTTGCCAGGCAAAGACCGCTTGTGTCTTGAGGTTGGAATTCCTGCTTGGCCGGATCGTAAGTGAACGCCTGCAATGGGCTGTCGCTGCAGGGCAGGAGCCCAAGCGTTACGCCATCCGTCGCCGAGGCGAGCAGTTCGGCACAAAGGTTCTCGAATGTGGCGGACTTGATCTGCCCGGTGGCCGCCAGGAAAAGGAACTGTACATCTCCCCCTTGCGGTTTGCAGGAATGGGCGTGAAGGCGATCCGATAAGCCGCGTCCGACCGTGTCTATACAGAAGCCGAGGTTCTGGTTTTCATCCAGATTGTCGGCCAGAAAGATGACGGGGGCTGGCGCTTTCAGATCAGGAGGAGCGGCGCTGGCCGTGTGCATGCCCGAAAGGATCAACACTGCGGTCGCTGCAATTGAGAATGTGCGGATCATGCCGTGCCTCCTGAAAGCCGAAAGTCTCGATAGGCTAAAGTCGCCAGGCAATGTCAGCAACATCGCTCACCGCCAAAAAGTGTAACAAACTGTCTGGCCCATTTTGCTCTGGTTTCGCGACGTCCGGTAACCGATGTGTCCCATAGCGGAAGTGAATAGGGATCTTGCGATCAACCCCATGAGAAAAGTTGTATCTTTTCTTTTGCCGCAGCCGATATTCGGCTGCATTCTGGGACATCCAGTTGCCGAGCCCCGATTGAGTGAAGGGTCTTGATAAGAAAACCAATGATTTGACACCAGCAGTTCACGTTAGACCAATGCTTCAAAAGCTGTTTCACGCGCCGTCCCGTTTGCTGACCTATGATCCTGGCGCACTCAGACTTGTGCGTGGTGTGCATTTGATGCTGACCGTTCTCGTGGCAGCCACATTGGGGCACATGGCTGGAGGCTATGTTGAAAATGTCTCTGGCTTCAAACTGGCTGTGCTTGCGGCGGCTGCAGGCGCTCATTGCCTGATCTTCACCCCAGTTGCGACGAAGCGTCAGGAAATTGCGTCGTTGACCGCGATGGCGGGTGTCTTGGTCCTTCTCTTCAGTATTGGCGGTGTCGTCGGGACATTGGCTGGAGCATCAGTCTCACTGGTATTGCAACTGGTCTGGGTGGCCGTGATCTCGCTTGGTTTCGCACTGGACGGAATCGGTGGATTTTGGCAACGCGCCGGTCGGATGATGGCGATTTGCTGGTTGTTCGTAATCATGGGCAGCTTGCCGACGTCTCCCGGCATCTGGATGCCGGCAATGGCGATCCTCGGAGCAGTTGTCGCTTTGATCATCCGCGTAGGCGTGTGGCGACCTTCAACTGAAAAGACCTATCTTAGCGTGGAAACGGCGAACAGGGAGGCAATGGCCGGATTTCTAAATCTTGCAGCCGCCGGTTCGTTGGAAGATCGCCAGAGTGCCGCTGCTGCTATGGCGGATCTGGCGGCTTTGCGCGGGGAACTGCGACTAAGTACGCAGCTTCTGGGCGCAAAGCCTTCCGTGCAAGGCATCTCGCCGGAAAATGCTACCATGATAGAGCTTGCTTTGGAGGTGGTTCGGGATGCATTGGCCCACATGTCGAAACCTGGCAAAGACCGGCTTATCTCCGCTCCAGCTTTCAAAAGCTCGGTCGATGCGCTCGTGGCAGCACTCCAATCTGGTCGCGAGCCGAAGCCGGAAGAGTTGAGAAAAGGCTGGGAGGTGCCGGATAAGAGCCTTCCGGTGAGTGATCAGTTCCATATACTGAGAATTGCTCAGGCGTTCAGGAGATTGAGTGTACTGTCGCGAAGGGGCAATCCTGTCCCCAAAATTTCACCCACAACAGCGGAAAGCAGCAATGCGGCCTGGTGGATCCGTCTTTCCTGGCCACTCGCGCTCCAGGCAGGGGTTGCTGCTGCAATAGGATATGGCCTCGGCGTCTATTTTCAGCTGAGTCACGCCTATTGGGTGACACTGACAATTGTCATCGTTCTGAGCAATACGCTTGGCACAACGGTTCAGCGCACCATTCAGCGAAGTCTTGGTACGGCAGCCGGTGTTGTTGTCGCAATGGCCGTTGATCCTCTGCTTTCTTCGTTGCCGGAAATCCGAATAGGCCTGGTGGTGGTCTCTATTCCTGTCGTCATCGTCTTCATGGAACGCAACTATGCGCTTGCGTCCGGCATCATCAGCTTTCTGGTGGTCATGGGGCTTCAGACGCTTGAAGACCTGCCCATTTTAGAGCTCTGGTCACGGCTCTATGACACGCTCATTGGGGCGGGTATCGGGTTGGGCATTGCCTTTGTCCTCTTTCCAAAACGGTCAGACACCGGGATTCGTGCGCTTGCCGCTGACTATCTGAGTGCCTGCAAAGCCTATCTGCGTACGGATGGGGACAAGGGGAAGGACGACTGGGGTGATTTTTCCGCATTGCGCGTGTCCGCCGGCAAGCTGGTGACCACCGCGAGCGCCTATCGTGCCGAGCAGGCTCCCTGGTCGAGTTTCTCCGGAACGGCAAACAGGCTTGATGTTCTTGTGATCGTTCTGGCCGACTATGTGGTTCTCTACCATCAAGCTCGAACGGCGGTGGAACAGGAATTGTCCGCAAGTCCGGACGCGGTCGATCTTCAACAGCTTGCGGACAGGCTCAATACCCGCATTTTGAGTGTGTTTGATGAGATACTGGCTGAACATGGATCTGAGATCGCCGACGACTGGTTAGCGGTTTTGCCAGATCTTGCAGGCACAGACACTGATCTGATCACCGATTGGGTTGCGATGCTCTATCACGCCCGCAAGGTGATCTATTGTCTCAACGCCTTGAAAGAAGACAGTCTATGGTCGTTGGCATTTGAGACTTCAATGGCACCGGCGGTCCGTTGAAACGAGAAGGTTGGCATCGGTGGATGCGGGCGGGGCAACGTTACCAAGATTTCACCCTGCCGCCTTCATCCAGCTGCATTTGGCGCGGCACAGTGTGTTCCATATCACAATCGAAATTCGCCACCCGTGTAAAAAGCTGAAGATCGGGTAATACCCGGAGGAGGTATGGACAATGACGACACTTCATTCAGCGCGTGATTTGATGATTGCAGCCGGTCTTGCCGGCATCATGATGTCCGGCCAGGCAATGGCCCAGGACGCCCAACCAGTTAATGCGGATCCGACACCGCCGCCGACATATGATTTTGTGCAGCAGGCCGGCGATATGACGTTTGACGGCAGCACATTGACCCTGTCGAATGCCAACACGGGTGTGCTTTTTTTCAGCGACCGTCCCTATCGCGTAGGCGGTCAGATTACCAACGCGCAGTTTGCGGATTTCTGGACATCTGCTGATGGCTTCGAAGGTGACCCGCCAAACGCGGTGGTCAGTATCCTGAGCAAGACGGACAAGGCACCGGCACTTGTCGAGCTGACGTCGGCTAAAACCGAAGGCTCATCCATGGTTTATGGTGTCACGGTGTTGCGCGGCGAGCTTCCGAAAAGTGCCGAGGGTGTTGCCTTGTTCATTGACCGCAGTTCAAGACCCCATCACGCGCAGCGCCATGGCACAACCGCAGCCGCGCCAGGAAGCGTAGGCTTTGAACCCTATGGACCCTATTGCTACCACTCGCCCCAGGACCCGCGATGCCGCGCCTGGCACCATCCCTATCATCCCTACTACCCGCCCTATCACCCGTATTACCCGCCGTACGGACCTTATTATCATCCAGGTGCCTATGCGGCTGGTGTAGCAACAGGAGCTGCGATCGCAAATGCCAACAAGCAGCCTGCCTACTACTACTATCCGATCCCGACAGGACCGCTGCCGCCGAATTGCTGGATCAATTCACAGCACACTCAAATGGTTTGCACTGTGAAGCTGCAATAGGTGAAGCTGCAGTTGTTGGATGACTGCCCTCCGTGCCTCAAGGCGCGGAGGGCGTCTCGTATGTGCCGGCGTGCAACTGGCCTTTGGCACAGACACATCAATCGGCATTCTTGATCAATTCATCAATTAGATTTGCTGGTTCAGGGAGACCTCCTCGCCTAGATTGGCCCAAATCGCCATCAGGAGGCTCTCATGAGTGACCAGCTTTCGCTCCTACCCAACACCTTCGAGACCACGCCCAAATTCAGAATCTCAGGGCGCATCGAAGGCGTTTTCGGAACGTCCGGCAAGGACGACTTTCGGACGGACCCTGTCGATTGCCTGGAGCTGACCTTCGAGGGTATCCCCGGGGACAGACACGCAGGTTTTACAAGACTGTCGGGTGGACGTGAGCCTTGGTATCCTCGAGGCACCGAAATGTGCAACGAACGGCAGGTATCGCTTCTGTCGAGCGAGGAGCTCACCGAGATTGCAGCACAATTGCAGATCGAGGAGGTGAAACCTGAATGGGTCGGGGCCAATTTTCTTCTCTCCCAAATTCCTGCCTTGACCAGAATACCAGCGCGCACGCGACTGGTATTCGAAAGTGGCCTTGTGATCCGCGTCGACGGCGACAATCTGCCGTGTCGCTTTGCAGGGGCCGCGATTGCGCAAAACTACCCCGATCGGGAAGGGCTCGATCTTCTCTTTGCACAAAAAGCCCGTGGATTGCGTGGTCTGGTTGGCTATGTCGAAAAACCCGGCATTGCTCGTCCGGGTGAAGAGGTCGTGGCGCATATTCCCGAGCAATGGATTTACCGGCGCTCCTGAATCGATACTCTGGGTCGTGAGTTCCATCGACGCGGAGAAACAGATGCTGCCCATCCATCACATGATTGATCAGGCCCCGGAGCCGGTCGCCCCGTTTTCTCATGCTGTTGAGATCGACGGCTGGATCTTCGTCACTGGCCAGATGCCGACCGCGCCTGACGATCCGGATGCTCCGTTGCCTGACGGTATCGAGGCGCAAACCGAGCGCGTAATGGAAAATCTGAAACTTGTTTTGGCAGGGCTCGGTCTCGGGTTGGAAAACGTTACCTTCATGAGGGTCTATTTGACCGAGTTCAAACGCGACTATCAGGCCATGAACGAGACCTACAAGAAATTCTTCAACGAAGGAAAACTACCGGGGCGTACCTGCGTCGGCGTCTCGGGCCTGGCTGTTGATGCGCTGGTTGAAATCGACCTGGTCGCGCGGCGTCCCTAGGGCGTTTCACCTCCAGGAGCGACAGTCGCAACAGGAGCTGTGTCTTCAGGAGATAACGTCGTCTTCTGCCGAGACACGGTTTTTACAGCCCCAGCCCTCCAGTACCGTGTTCATGTCGTCGACGACAAAGAACCTGGCGGCATCCCTGTCGTAACCATCGTCTAGAAGCGTATCGTAGTCTGTCAGTTCATGCCGCACATAGCTCGTTGTCGCCTGCCATAGCGCGATGGATGGAGGCAGATGCCTGAGATGCCCTGCCAGAGATGCTGCGAGGATGGCTTCGGCGTCGCGCATTGGGATGTGCGGTAGCAACAGCCGTAGAGCCTTGCGCATGTCCTTTTGTCGTTTCGTGCCGCCAGTCATGACTTCTGGTAGCACGGCGGGAGGATCAACATCAGTAACAAAACCGGTCAACCGTTCGATTGGAGAACTATTCCGTTGATGGAGCCGTTCGACAGTGAGAGGCCATCGACCGTCCCGGCTTCTAGGGCACTGGCTGCAACGGTTTCGTAAGGTTGCGGCCGGCCGAACAGGAATCCCTGAACCAGATGGCACTGCAGGGCTTCCAGGACCTCAAGTTGGTCGGGTTTTTCAACGCCCTCGACGACACACAAGATCTGCATGGAGCGGCACAGGTTGACGATCGAGTTGACGACACCGATGGCGACAGGGTCCGCGATGCCTGAAACGAAACTGCGATCGATCTTGACGCAGTCTATGGGCAGTCTGTGAAGATATCCGAGACTGGAATAACCGGTTCCGAAATCGTCCAGGGCCAGCTTTACCCCTGCGGCGCGCAGCGTCTTGAGGCAAGTCTCGGCAGCTTCATAACTTCCGATGACCGAAGTCTCGGTGATTTCGAACATGATCCTGCGCGGGTCAATTTTCTTCAGGCGAATGATGTCCAGAAGCGCGGCGACCGTCTCTGCCGAGGTAACGTCGTGCGCAGACAAGTTGAAGGAAAGACTGAGCGAACCCGGCAAGCCATTGATCTGCTCGACGGCCCGCTCGAAGAGGTGAACAGTCAAGCGATGGATCATTCCGGTGCGCTCGGCTATCGGAATGAAACGATCGGGTGGAACCCGGTTCAAAACCGGACTGTCCCAGCGTGCAAGCGCCTCGAAGCCGACAACTTCGCGTTCAGGCAGAGAAATGACCGGCTGGAAGTAGATTTCAAATTCTTTCGCCAGATCCGCGTTTTGCAACGCGTTTTCTATCGCGCGCTCAGAACGGATGCGTGCCTCATGCTCGGCTGAATAGACGGTCGTTCGGCCGCGCGAGGTTGTTTTGGAATTATAAAGCGCATAGTCCGAACGGTCGAAGAGAACATGCGCACTTGTGCCGGCTTCCGGATAATACGCTATCCCGCAGGAAGCCCCGACCGTCAGTTGCAGGTCACCGATGCGATAGGGTTCGCTGATCTGCTCGCAGATGGTTTGACCGGTCTGTGCGGCGTCTTCGAGATCGCCACGGTACAGAAAACCGAACTCATCACCACCCAGCCGGCAAATATCCAGCTGCGACATACCGAGGCTTTTCAGCCGGTTTCCGACCTCGGTGAGAAGCTGGTCGCCAAGCTTGTGACCATATGTGTCGTTGATGGGCTTGAAGCGGTCCAGGTCAACAACTCCGACGGCAAATACCGCGTCGGTTCCATCCACTTCCGAAATCAGGTTTTCGAGCCTGTTGAAGAAATAGCGGCGGTTGGGAAGGCCAGTCAGGGCATCGGTCTGCGCGAGTTGAGCGTTTTCAGCGCTCAGCCGTTCTGTTTCCTTTTGCTTGGCAGCCAGAGCCGCCTGGGAGCGAACGAGTTTGCAAAATCCCTTGTAACCGCTGAGCAGAACCTGAATGACGACAAGGCAGACGAGAAAGATGTTCATCGCGATCGCGATGTAGACGTCCTGTTCCTGGCGGATGTAGTGAAAGAGATATGGAACAGTCACGATAATCATTACCATGAGCGCTGCCTGTGGCAGGTTCATGAGGCAGAAAATACAGCCGATGACCGTGATGGCGATGAATAGCGCAATATGTCCTCTTTCGGCAGGACCGCCATATCCGTCCAGGCTTAAAGACCAGGCGATATAGATGACTGCCACGAGGCTTCCCAGAATGACCGTCTGGCGCATCTTCTTGATGGCCTCGTCCGGACCCAGAACCACGCGGCGCGCACGCAGCCACGTCACCATTCTGATCGAGGTGAAGATCAGCATCGGCACAAGGACGCCGACGGTTAGATAAAAGGGTGCAACGTCGTAATGCGTGTAGGAAACCGCAATCGCATTGACCATCAGCAAGGCATAAAGGGAAGGAATTTGCGACTTCAGCTCATTGTATTGAGCCTGAGCAATATCCGGATGGCGAGGATCGATCATCATCCATCTTATGAAAGCCGAAAATTTGTTCATCTTCTCCTCTGCCATGCTTTATTTCTATCGGATAGAAGATGAAAGAAAAGTTATAGATGTAATAGCACGTTACTTAACGCGTTTGACAATTTGCGCCAAAAGATCACATGGATGACGAAGCGTTAATACGGTGCGATCATTGGAAAAGCAACTTTTAAGTGTGTCATCTGAGGGTTCGGGTTGCTTTCTTTGGTGTTTTCATCGCGTCTGGCTTTGAACCTCGTGACCTTCACAACGTTCACAGGCACATCTTTGCAGGTTCTTCGGCTCCTGTCTGCGATGAAGGCCAGCTAAGGATTGCCGATAGATAGATCGTCGCTAATAAGAAAAGCGAACTATTTTTTTATCGTTGAAATGCGCTATATATCCGGCCATGGCAGATAGAACCAGAACACGGCTCCTGAACGCTCTGAAATCCTCCGGTCCCAAAACAGCGGCAGATCTTGCCGAAGGGCTTAGTGTGACATCAGTTGCCGTACGACAGCACCTTGACGGGTTGTTGCAGGATGGTCTGGTGGCCTTTGAGGACCTGAAGGGGTCAGTCGGGCGCCCGAAACGGGTGTGGGACCTGACGCCTCAGGGGCATCAGCAGTTTCCTGACAATCACTCCAATCTGGTGCTGGGGCTGTTGAACGGTCTAACTGATCTTTATGGCGCGGCAGGGCTGGAGAAATTGATATCCCACCGCGAGGAGCAAAGCCGGATTGCCTATCTGGAAGCCTTGAGCGAAGCATCCAGCTTGTCTGAAAAAGTGGATGTTCTGGCCGAACTGCGTACGCAGGAAGGTTACATGGCAGATGTTGCCCAGGAGGGCGATGGCTTTTTGCTGATCGAGAACCACTGCTCGATCTGTGCTGCTGCGACTGCCTGCCAGGGGTTTTGCCGATCGGAGCTCAAACTGTTTCAGGATGTGCTTGGCCCCGATGTTGACGTCGAGCGCCTTGAACATCAACTCTCAGGCGACAGGCGGTGCGTCTACCGCATCGAGGCACGTGCCTGACGTCGCTTCCTGCTGTTGAACTTGGAAGCATTCCCCGCAGATCCGGTCTCGCGTGACCGTCAAAACCATCAAGCCCCAGCATACAGCAAGGAGGTCAGGCAGTGTCGTTCATGAAACCCGTCCTGGCGCGGTTGATCGATCGGTATTTCCAGCCTTTCGAGACGCATTTCAAGCCGTTGGAGCTTCCTGTCACCCCTTTGCCGGACAAAGGGCCACTCTTTCTCGTCTGGCATTTTGCCAAGATGTTCCGGTGGCAGCTTGTTGTCGTGTCGGTTCTGGCCATGATTTCATCTGCGCTGGGTCTGGCTGGAATTTGGGCGATTGCCTATGTGGTGGATGGGGTGACCGGGCAGGGGCCTCAAGCGTTCCTGCAAACTCATGTCTGGTTTCTAACGGTCATTTTCGTTCTGTTTGTTCTGGTGGATCCGGTCGTGTTTCTGCTGCGGCAGACTTTCGCCTTTCAAACGGTCCGGATACTGCTTCCGGCTGCCATGCGCTGGCAGGCCCACAAGGCAGTGGAAGCGCAGGATCTCGCATTTTTTGAAGATACCTTTGCCGGTCAGGTCGCTTCGCGGATTGCTCAGGTCACAATGTCCGTTCATCGGCAGATGATGTTGGCAATCGAAACCATTCCGTACCTTGTTATCCAGTTTGGTGGTTCGTTCCTTCTGCTTTTGGCTCTCGCCTGGCCACTGGCAATCCCTGTGTTGATCTGGATTGGTGCCAATGTTGTGGTCGCCTGGGCCGCGATTCCAGCCTATTTGCAGCGCTCCGCGAAAGTGGCGGCGGCCAACTCGCGCGCGACCGGGGCCATGACGGACGTTTACTCCAACATCGCCATGGTGAAGCTCTTTGCGGCTGAAGATTCTGAAGCCGGCGCTATCCGGAAGGTGATCGGTGAAACCATAGATACACGCCACAACGAAAATCGTTCATACATTTTGACCGACAGCAGCGTCCATTTTCTCAATGTGCTGATGGTGCTGGCGGTTGTCGCCATCGGTTTTTGGGGTATGAGCGGCGGTTGGGTTTCGATTGGAGATTTCGTCGCCGGGCTGACCGTCACGCGTTCGCTCTCGGCTGCGTCTTCGAGTTTTATCGGCGTCGGTCAGTCAGTCACAAGCACGCTTGGCACCATCAAGGATGCCATGCCGATCATGACGAGCAGACCGGAAATAACGGACAAACGCGATGCGGTCGACTTGACCGTCGACACCGGAGAAATCAGTTTTGATCAGGTCTCCTTCGCATATCAGGAGGATCGTCAACCCGTTCTGGAAGACTTCAATCTCAGGATTTCCGCCGGTGAACGCGTTGGTTTGGTTGGTTTGTCCGGAGCAGGCAAGTCAACGGTCATTTCTCTTCTTATGCGACTGCGCGACGTGTCCGCCGGAACCATTTCTATTGATGGCCAGGATGTACGGGATGTCACCCAAGTCTCCCTGCGCAGTCAGATCGGTGTCGTGACCCAGGACATCTCGCTTTTGAACCGCTCTATCCGAGACAACATCCGCTATGGCAAACCTGAGGCATCGGATGCGGAAATTCTGCAAGCGGCGAGGGCGGCAGAAGCGCTGAACTTCATTGAAGACCAGAAAGACAGCAAAGGCCGGCAAGGACTTGATGCACATGTCGGAGATCGTGGCGTCAAACTGTCAGGCGGCCAGCGACAAAGGATTACGATTGCAAGGGTCCTTTTGAAGGATGCTCCGATCTTGATTCTGGACGAAGCAACTTCTGCACTCGACAGCGAGGCGGAACTCGCCATTCAACAAAACCTCGCACGCATGATGGAAGGACGTACGACGCTTGCGGTTGCCCATCGCCTGTCGACCATCGCTGCAATGGACCGGCTGGTGGTGATGGACAAAGGCAAGATCATTGAAGAAGGCAGTCACCGCGAATTGCTGACCCGCGGCGGGCTTTATGCAACGCTCTGGGAGCGGCAATCCGGCGGATTTTTGGCATTTGACTCAACAGAGTCGACTTAAGTGTGGCGAGAGTATAATTAACTCTAAGTAGAGTTCCTGCTTCGCTCACCAGTCGATGCAACCTATAGACAACCAGCTGTATCGAAACTGGAGTGCGTGGATGCCGGGCTGGAAAAGTGCCTTCCTTGCCATCGTTATGATGCTTGTGTCCGGCTATGTCTCGGCTGGCATTGTCTGGGCTCAGGCTATTTCGGACAGTTCGTCAGAAAAACTCACTTATAAAGAAGACTTCAACGGTGATGATCCGGAGCTGATGCTGGGTGGTCAAATTGAGTTTGACCAAACTGACCGACCCTGGGTGAAAAAGGTCGAAAAGGGCAGGCTTGTTTTCGTGAACGATGCCAACCCCAGGGCCACCCACTACGACATTATCAACTGGGCACGCTTTGAAGGAACCAACAGTTTGACCCGCTTGTACGGCAGGGCAATGGCTGTCACGGTGATTTCAAATAATTCAGGCAAGGGTGGCGCCGGTATTGCGGTCCTGACAAGCAAACGCGGTGACTACTGGTTGTTTGCTGTTGCAAGCAAGGGAAAATATCACGTCCTGCGAAAGGAACGTGGCAGACTGACATTGGCATATAGCGGCGAACACGCTGCCCTGAAAAAACGTGGACCAAACCGCATAAGTTATAGGGTTTTGGGGAACGAACTGGTTTTCAGAGGAAACGGTATTGAGATCACGCGCGTGCCGTTCGACCGATTGAAGTCCCGAGAAATTCAGCTGGCGCTTGCAGCTTTTGGGCGTGGTACTTTCGAGTTCGATGACGTTGTCTTTAGAGGCAGGAAAACCAACAAAACAAGCGGCTCCAAAATCAAGAAGATAAAACCCGGGAAACTCAAGGTATTGGTGCCTTCCGGTGCCAAGTTCGAACGGCTTGAGAAAAATGATCAAAAGCGCAGCGCTAGCCCATCGAGCGGGGGAACGAGGTTCTGATCAAAGTGTGGCAGGATCTGCTGGAGCCTGTGCGTCGCATTGCCGTAGCTTTTGAAAATCGCAAGACAGTCCGGTTAGCGCCTTCGTAAGATAACATTCAGATGCCATTGCTCGAGTGCAAGTGCTGAAGTCTTTTCCTTATAAAGTGCTTCATATCTTTTGAAAAACTCGGTCTCGAGTGCTTCAGCGGTCCGCTTGGTGGTTTCAGACGGGCGAAAGAGTTGATGCCTCAGGGAACTGGCTGCAAATGCTCGCGTATATCCGGCATAGTTCTGCGCATAGAGATCCGGTTCATCGATGCAATCGGCGAAGATGTCACCGTTCTGATCCGGGACAACCTCGATTGTATCTATTTCATAGGCTTCATTCAGATCGGCATGGATCTCAAACGGACTGCGCGCTTCTTCCGCGGTCATGAACCAAAGGCCGAACAGGAAAGCTTCTGAAGCTTTTCGATCCAGCAAACCGTCTTCGGTCATGCTGGAAGTCACGTCCTGCATTGCTCTGTAAAGCGTCCGCCCGGAAGCTGCGGTGCCATTGACTTCTCCTTTGTCCGGGGCCGCGCCGATTGTCGAGACAAAAAGATAGCCGTCCGGACGCAGTTCTTCCGCGCGCAGCCGCAGGAATCTGATCCAGTCTCGCTCGGCGATTTGCCACATTCTGGTTCTGGCCTCGCCCGTAAGGTCGGCAAACCAGACCGTGTCGGGAGCGGGCAGTGAAGCGGGGCTGCGAAGCCAGTGGCTTGCAAAGAAACACGTCGCCAGAGAAACGGACCGGTCGGGACGCATGCGTTCATAAAATGAACCAACGGACGTTGACACCTGCGCAGGGTTTGCGCCCCGCACATACCCGTTGTCACCGAAGATCCGCTGCATGAGCGCGTTCCAGTCGTTGCCCGGCTGGTCAGCATGACACACAGAAACCATCTTGTTGGGCGCGCAATCGTTCCAGCAGGAAAGGGCCGGCTTGACGGTTTCAATTGCGCTTTGCCCGGGGCCGCACCCAAAGTCGGTCATGTTCAGGACGTCAGCATGTGAGGAGACGCGCTGGGCAAGTTCACTGATGACCTCGGCATTTCCAAGAGCATTGTTTTGTTGCGCGCGAGAATTCGCATCGTAGTCGATCATACCGTCGGTCGAGCGGTTTTCTGCCTTGCCACTTTTCATAGAAATCTCCGGCGTTCCCACGAATTTCAGTATGCCCCAAGGATTTGTGCAGTTCAGCCTAAGTTTTAAGGGCCGCTTTGGCCAGCTTCATTGGCGCAATGCGAGTGCCTTGCAGGGATTGGAGAACTCAATCAAGACTGGATGAAGTCCTCCTGACCCATCGTTTGGTTGAATTGGATCCATTTGCTGGGTTTAGAACTGCTTGACGTGCCAAACCGCTTCCGGGTCGAAGATCTCCCTGAGACCGAGCGGCAGTTTTTGAAGTCACAGGCCTGTTGATTTTTCGAAACCTGAATGACAAAACTCCCCTATGGATAAAAGAGACCGCGCCGAGCTATTTCGCGAAAGGCTGTCAGATGCCTTGCGCAGCCGGGACATGAACCGGAGTGACCTCGCGCGCGGAGCAAAACTTGACCGCTCCACCGTGTCGCAACTTTTGTCTGAAGACGCGCCGCGATTGCCGAACGGGCAAGCTCTCGCTGCTATTGCAACGGCCCTGAGCGTGTCTTCCGACTGGCTGCTTGGCCTGTCCACCCATCGGGGGGCAGCAGCTGAGATCCTCGATCAGGCCGTCCAGGTGGCGGAAACTGAGCGCCATCCCGTCGATGAGCATCTGCTCGCATGGTATCGGGACGCGGTTGGCGCGAAGATCCGGCACGTCCCGGCCAATTTGCCGGATGTTCTAAAGACCGAAGCCGTGCTGGCATATGAATATGCCGGTGAAACGCTGCGTACCGCAGATCAGGCCATCACTGGTACGAAGGATCAGCGCGCCCTCTTGGGGCGGGCCGAAACCGACATGGAAATTGCGCTTTCCAAGGAAGCATTGGAAGGTTTTGCAAGCGGTGAGGGGCTCTGGTCAGGCCTTCCACCTGAAACGCGTAAAGAACAGCTCGAAACCATGGGACGGATCCTGAACGATCTGTATCCGTCTCTCCGGCTTCATCTTTTTGGCGCAAATGACAGGTTCTCCGCACCTTTCACGGTCTTCGGCAAAAAATGGGCCGCGCTCTATCTCGGCCAGCGCTATCTCGCTTTTTCAAACACCCGCCATGTACAGCTTTTCTCCGGCCACTTCGACGACCTCGTACGCCACGCACTGATCCGCTCCCACGAGGCTGGCCAGTTTGTTTTGGACTTGAGCAAGAGTATCTAAGCTCGAGACACCTCAACCGAGCCAGAACATCGCTAATGTTGATGGTGCAGCACCACTCAACAAGTCGGCCCGTCGATTGTAGCGTGTTGGAATCCGGCTTCGATCATTCCCCTGTTTGAATGACTTTTCACTTGTGTTCCGCTTTCGACAAAGAACCTTGTCGTGTTGCGTCGGTATTTTCGACCCTCGGGGTGTAACGTCTGGCATCATTTGTGGCGGGCTGAGCATCTGCTGGCTTTTGAGATTTCATATCTGCCACGCTCAAGCGATCTTCAACACCGAAAATTCAGATGGTAGCGGCGCTCGCCTGGGTTGATTTCACTGCCTTTGATACATTTCGGATTGAATTTTGTTGACATGTGTTAAAAAATGAATACATTTGTAAACGAAAGAAAACAAACGTTGACGAGTGACCATCGTGCCCAAAAGCATTCCAATCAGTGTCAGACTAAGTGATGATGATGTTGCGTTTCTGGCGAGTTATGAAGTTCAGGGCGCACGCACTCCAAGCGACAAGCTCCGTGAAATACTGAAAACGGCTCGAGAGCGAGAGCGAGGAGCACAGGATGTCTCGTCTTGTGAGGACTTGCTCCGACAAATGGCGCGGCCCGGTGAAAAAAAATTGCGCCAGTTACAGAGGGAGACCGGGGTCAGGTCCGACCTTGTACTTAAATTGTACGAGCGCTTGCCTGAAATGCTCGCAGAGCTGATCGCAGCTGCGCCGGGGCCAGGCGGAGAAGAAAATGAACTACGTCGATTTGAAGCGGACTTGTCAGCGGAATTGTTCTCATTGATCGAGGAGGTCTTCGACTTGGGTTTGACCTCGCCAAGCCGGACATACGATCCGGAATTAATGGACAACAGGCTGACGCCGATTTTGGAAATTGCCAAAATACTCGACCAGCGCCGGCAGTCTGAAACCTGAGTGGATACTTTATCGAGCGGTTTCTGCCGACAGTGCCGCTTTTGTGCAATTTGCGTTCGCGCATTTTTTTGATCGCTGGATTTCAGAATATTGGCGAAGGCTTCTCTGAAATCCGGGCAATGACTTTATTCTTGTTGAAGCGGAAAAGGAGCAAATCATGTCAGAAGGTCTTGTCGCACGGGTGACACGTCTGGTTTCGGGCGGTGTGAATCAACTTGTTGATTCCATCGAAAACGCATCTCCTGAAACCGTAATGGCTGAGGCTATACGCGAAGTTGAGCGCGCCATCGATCAGGTGCGAGACGAGTTGGCAAGCGTTTTGGCCAACAAGCACCTGGCGAATACTCGTTTGGGTGACACAACAAGTCGTCACGAGGAGTTGCAGGGACAAATAGCACTTGCGATCAACGAGAGCCGTGATGATTTGGCGGAAGCAGCAATTGCGCGCCAGCTGGATCTTGAAAGCCAGATCCCGGTTTTGGAAACTGCCGTCTCAGAAGCCAGCCGTGAGGAAAAGGAACTGGAGGGTTATGTTGAGGC
Organism: Roseibium porphyridii; assembly: GCF_026191725.2. Lineage (NCBI taxonomy): Bacteria > Pseudomonadati > Pseudomonadota > Alphaproteobacteria > Hyphomicrobiales > Stappiaceae > Roseibium > Roseibium porphyridii. The sequence goes on along the minus strand of NZ_CP120863.1, from coordinate 4,340,012 downwards.
CCTGCAGGCGCGCAAGCGTGAGATGGAAAGTGAGCTGGCCAATTACCGCAAGTCGATGCAGCAATCCACAGCAGATGCTGCAGCTTCTGGTGCCGCTGCCTCTAAGAACAGCGTCGAAAGCAAGACCCGCAAAGCTGAAGAGACCTTTGACAGGGTAATGAAAAATGCGACGGGTTTGCCGGGAGGCAAGGTGACGGATCTCGAAAACGCAGGCAAGCTGGCCGAACTTGATGAGCTCACACGCAAAAACAGGGTTTCCGAGCGCCTGGCAGCCTTGAAAGCCTCTGCGAGAGACAGTTGAGCATGATTGATTTCATTCTTGCGGATCAGAACACGTCCTTTGCGGTTGCACTTGGTTTGATGATTGCAATCGCAATGGCGGAGGGCGTCGGCACCCTTATGGGGCTAGGACTGTCGAGCATGATCGATAGCCTGCTTCCCGAGGTTGATCTGCCCGATGTTGATGTGCCGGAATTCGATGCGGACATGTCGGGCGGAGCGCTCCCGGCTGATCTTGAAGTCGTTGGCGCGTCAACTGATGCCACTGCCGCAGGTCCTGGTCTTTTTGGCAGGATCCTGGGATGGCTCTGCTTCGGACGTGTGCCGGCTCTGATCATCCTCGTGATTTTCCTGACCGGTTTTGGCATCGCGGGTTATCTGGTTCAAGGGATGATTCATTCTGTGACCGGGTGGCTCTTGCCCGGCATCGTTGCCTCTGCTGCTGCATTCGCTGGAGCTTTGCCGTTTACGAGAGTGACGGCCTTGGGGCTCTCGAAAATCATGCCCAAGGATGAAAGCGATGCGGTTTCTCGGGCAACCTTCGTTGGGCGGTCGGCGCTGATCGTTCAAGGAAATGCAATGAGTGGGCTGCCTGCGCAGGCGCGTTTGCGGGATGCGACTGGCCAAAGTCACTACTTGCAAGTGGAGCCAGACGTTGACGGTGAAGTTCTTGAACAAGGAACGGAGATCATAATCGTTCGCCAGCTGGGAGCCACTTACACCGCGATCAGGAACACCAATGAGACCCTCTCCGGGGCTGTGTGAAAACCGGAGTCATTCGCGGAAATTTTCTAAGAAGTTGAATAAAGGAGTGCCTTATTATGGAACAAATAGTTGGCATCGTCATTCTTGTGGGCATCAGTTTTGTCGCTCTGCTCGCCATTGGTTTGATTATTTCTCGGCTTTATCGCCGGTCATCCAAAGAAGTCTCGTTTGTAAGGACCGGCTTTGGCGGTCAACGAGTTGTCATGAATGGTGGCACGCTGGTCTTGCCGGTTCTGCATGACATTATTCCCGTCAATATGAATACGTTGCGCCTGGAAGTCCGGCGCTCCAACGAACAAGCTTTGATCACCAAAGATCGTATGCGCGTGGACGTGCTTGCCGAGTTCTACGTAAGGGTTCAGCCAACCATCGAGTCGATTGCAAATGCCGCCCAGACCCTCGGTCAGCGCACCATGAAACCGGAAGCGTTGCGCGAACTCGTTGAGGGTAAATTTGTCGATGCGCTACGTGCTGTGGCTGCGGAGATGGCAATGGAAGAATTGCACGAGCAGCGTGTCAACTTTGTACAGAAAGTGCAGGCGGCAGTTTCGGAAGACATTCTCAAGAACGGTTTGGAACTTGAATCCGTGTCGTTGACAGGGTTGGACCAGACCAACAGAGAGTACTTCAATCCGGAAAATGCCTTTGATGCGGAAGGTTTGACCAAACTTACGCAAGCGATTGAAGAGCGCCGCAAAAAGCGCAATGACATCGAGCAAGAGACTGAAGTGCAGGTTCAACGGAAGAATCTGGAAGCCCAGCAAGAGCGACTGCAGATCGATCGTGATAATCAGTTTGCTCAATTGGAACAGCAGCGCGAAGTGGAAGTGCGTCGCGCCGAACAGTCCTCTCTAATCGCCAAACAACAAGCCGAGCGAGAGCGCGAGGCCGAAGAAGCCAAAATCATGGCGCATCAGAAGGTACGGCATGCTGGTATCGAATCCGATCAAGCGGTGACAGAGCGGCAGATTGCCATGGATCAACAGGTCCGTGAGCGTGAAATTTCCAAGGAACGTTCCGTTGAAGCGGCAAATGTTGAAAAGCAGAAGCTTATCGAGCTTGCAGAGCAAGATCGCGATATCGCGGTTGCCGCCAAATCCCGCGAAAAGTCGGAGGCCGAAGCGGAAGCCGATGAGGCCCGTGCGATTGCAGCGCGCGCCGCAGAGCAGGTTTCAACTGCACGCGAAACCGAAGTTGCAGAGCGTGACAAGCAGATCGAGCTGATCGAGGCACGCAAGGCGGCTGAAATGGATGCCGTTGCGATTACAGTCGGTGCAGAGGCTCAAAAGCAGGCGGCAGCAGACCATGCTGAAGCCGTTCGCATTGCCGCAGAAGCGGAAGCTGCCAAGTCACGTATCGAGGCGCAAGGTTTCGCCGAGGCAGAAAAGCTGCGCGCGGAGGCACAACAGGCCATCTATGCAGTGGAAGCGGCCGGTCAGCAGGCAATCAATGAGGCTGCAAACCTCTTGTCGCCGGATCAAATTGCCATGCAGGTGCGCATGAAACTGCTTGAGCAGTTGCCTGAAATCATTGCTGAGAGCGTCAAGCCGCTCGAGCAAATCGATGGCATCAAAATCATCCAGGTTGATGGAATGGTTGGTGCTGGAAGCGCAACAAGCGGAGGGAGCGGAAATGGTGGTGGCGGAAACCTCGCCGATCAGATGGTTTCTTCTGCGTTGAAATATCGCTCTCAAGCGCCTCTTCTTGACGCAATGATGAAGGAAGTCGGGCTGGACGGTTCAGGTTTGGCAGGCCTGACTGCGAACATGGAGATGGCGCCAAAAGAGGTTGCTGATGAAAAGGCCGCCGCAGGGGAAACGCCTGTCTCAGAGTGCGGTTCAAGCAACGCTACGGTGGAAAATGAAGTTGTTTCTGTGGAACCGGTCAAGGGGAACAATGGAGATGCTTCGTCTCCGGTTTCAAGGTCCACGGACTGACCAGTCACAGGCCCGGTATCTGCCGGGCCTGCTTTTCCTCTATTAGATCTGACGCCGAAATTAATTGGAGCTTCTGCTCTCATTCGCAAGGTTGAGAACCTGTCGGTTGCACGCGAAATTCAACAATCGAAATTGCAAAGTTGTCGATCGTCCACTCTTGCGCATCCTTCGTTCCTGGAACTCCGTCAAAAACTTGAAACAACAAGCAAAGTGAACCAGCAGCCTGGAACTGACTAATTTCGCCCCCTTTGGACGTGACTTAACAATTACAAAAGACAAGTCTTTCATCAGGTTATTTCAGAACGCAACTTAACGCGTTTCAGGCTTCTCGGTCGATGGAGCGGACCGCAAAAACTATCACCACAAAACGGTGTTTCTTAAAGAAGGCATGTCCGTGAAAGTTGGGTTTCGGTTTTTCGATTTCCCTAGAGGAATTTCCCGCTACAAGACATTGCAGCTCAACATTGACAGGCAACAAGTCGCATTTGAAAACGTTCAGATCGACCCCTGAATTAAGTTACCTGCTGGGGCCTAGAATTCTGTCTCAGTGGCTAACCTTGTGATGCTGTAGTGCTTTTGCGGTTGCCAGGGATTTGGCTGGGTGAAAGCTGTCCGCCACGGCCATTTCCCAATAGGTTGAATAAGCGGGAATGTTGTGCGCTTCGTCGAGCAGTTCTCCGCGTTTCACCCAGGTGAGTGCAGCGCTTGCAGGCATGATGGCGCGGTTGCCTTCGCGCAGGTAGAAATGCTCCGGCTCGAATTCGCTCGGATGGTCGAAGCCGGAGGCTGCCGTGAAGGCCTTCAGAGACCTCAGCGTATTGCGATGGAAATTCTCGACCCTTTGGGACTTGTCGGGAACATCAAGCGCCTGCTGACGTTTGGGGTCCTGAGTTGCAACGCCGGTCGGGCAACGGTTGGTATGACAACTCTGGGACTGAATGCAGCCGACAGCAAACATGAAACCGCGTGCTGAATTTACCCAATCCGCACCGAGCGCCATGGTTCCGGCAATATCATAGGCGCTGATCAGCTTGCCGCTGGCTGCCAGTTTTATGTCGTCGCGCAACCCAGTGCCGACGAGGCAATTGTGCACGAATGAGAGCCCCTGACGAAGTGGTGTTCCAAGCCTGTTGGCAAACTCGACGGGCGCAGCACCCGTTCCGCCTTCCGCCCCGTCCACGACGATGAAATCAGGCTTGATGCCTGTCTTCAGCATGGCTTTGACAATTGCCATAAACTCCCATCTGTGGCCCACACAAAGCTTGAAGCCAATCGGCTTGCCGCCTGACAATTCGCGCAGTCTGGCGATGAAATCCAAGAGCTCGAGCGGAGTAGAGAAGGCGGAATGACTGGCCGGTGAAACGCATTCCTTGCCAACAGGTATACCGCGCGCCTCTGCGATTTCTTCCGTTACCTTGGGTCCTGGCAATACGCCGCCATGGCCAGGCTTTGCCCCCTGGCTCATCTTGATCTCGATCATCTTGATTTGCGGATTGGCAGCCTGTGTCTTGAATTTCTCCGCATCGAAGGTGCCATCTTCTGCCCGGCAGCCAAAATAACCACTGCCAAGTTCCCAGACCAGATCGCCGCCGCCTTCCCGATGGTACCGCGAGACGCTGCCTTCGCCCGTATCGTGATAGAAGTTGCCTGCCTTGGCACCCTTGTTCAGTGCCAAGATCGCGTTGCCCGACAACGACCCGAAGCTCATGGCGGAAATATTGAACAGAGATGCCGAATAAGGTTGCTTGCAGTCCGGGCCGCCGATTGTAACCCTCAAGTCGTCATGCGTTTCAGGTTTTGGGCTGATTGAATGGTTCACCCAGCCATACGCGTCGTCATAGACATCAAGTTCCGTGCCGAAGGGCAGCACATCTTCAATGTTCTTCGCCCGGTCATAAACCATCGACCGTCGTTCGCGCGAAAAGGGCCGCCCATCCTGGTTGCTTTCAAAGAAATATTGCCGAAGTTCGGGCCGGATGGCTTCAAACAGAAACCGGAAGTGACCGATGACCGGATAGTTTCGAAGGACGGAATGCTTGGTCTGCGAGAGATCCAGCACACCCGTCACTGAGAGAGCTGAAAAGACGGCAAATGGCCAGAGGAAATGAATGTTCCAGGCAAAGATCAAGATGAAGCTGACAAGTGTCAGAAAAAGGCACAGAAGGAAAACGAAATAGCGGGCGGGAAACACAGGCCGGTGACTCCTCAAACATATTGGCATTCATAGTTGTGTCAGGCAAAGGTCGAAAAGAAAAGAGAGATCCCGCCACCTGATCGAAATCCTGTCTTGCCGGTGGCCTTGAGAGCACAAGATATTTTGGTCGAACAAGGTACTTGAACTGTCGGGATTTGGCGTCGGTATTCACCGATATAGCGAGATCGGAAACGCAATTGTGCCCGATGCTTTTGGTACCAGGTCGGTTCTAGGAATGAATGCGTCTTTCAACCACTGGGTGTATATCGGTTGGTAGTGTCTGACGATAAGTCAATTTAGTATATTTATGTAATTTCAGATTTTTATTCTTCAAAATACAACAAAAATGGAGGGGAGAGTGCTTAGCTTGAACGCCATTCTGATTATAATTCTATGTTTGCTGGTCTTTATTTCCGGTGTGCTTGCTTACATCGCGTTTAATCGGAAGGCTAAGGAAGCTGAAAAGCCTGCACCAGCTTCCGAGGCATCTTCTGGTTTTCGTGAAATGCTGGCTGACGATATCGTCAAGTTTTCCATTGTCGGGTTGATTTTTGTCTCGGTGGTCGTTCTGGGCGTTGGTATTTTTGGCGCTTCGAACAGTGATGCAGTTGAAAACAGTCAGTATGTTTTCGCAGCGCTGTTGCCCCTGTTTGCGACCTGGGTGGGCACAGTCCTCGCTTATTACTTCAGCAAGCAGAACTTCGAGGCGGCCAGCAAGGCGACAGAGAGCCTCGTCAAGTTGTCAGGGCAAAAGCTCAGGGCTGTCCCAATCGAGGAAGCCATGATCCCGATCGACAAAATTGTTGGAACTGTTGAGGCGCCGAACGGAGATCTCAAGGAAGTTCCTATCCAGAAAGTGGCGGAAGCGTTTGAAGACAAACTCCCGGGCGGCAGGCCAATCTCAAGAGTTGTCATTCTGACGCCGGGCAAGGCCTGTGTTGGCGTGCTTCATCGAGGCCTGTGGAGTGAAATGCGCGCCATCGACCTTCCCTCAAATGTTACCGTGAATTTCAAGAATGACCCGAAGAACAAGGACAAACTGGAAAAGGTGCACGACCTTGCCAGCGAGTCGCGAGCACCTGAAACTTTTGGAGCATTCATCACCGGGTATGTCGCCTTTGCGCGTGCCGGGGGAACGCTTGCCGACGCGAAGATGCATATGGAGAACAAGGACGGTTGCCAGGATGTGATCGTGACGGCCACTGGAAAGTCAACCGAGCCGGTTGTCGGCTGGGTCACCAATGTGGAAATTGGCAAAGCTCTAGAAGCCTAAGTAGGCTCTTGTTTGACCTGGCAGTAGGTGCGGACGAGCGTCGAGTCATGATCAATGTGATTTCTGACCGGTCTTGAGAACGCCGAGCAGGTATCGCGCGGTTCCGGCCGCGCCGGGTTCGCTTGACATCGTTTCGGCAGCTTTTTCAGCACCAACTCGATATTTGGGATCTTCAAGGGCGTTCAAGGCGGTTGTCAGCTGTGTCGTGGTGAGTTGTTTTTGAGGTAATGGGGCAGGGCCCGCGCCGATCTTGTGCACCCGGCTTCCCCAGAACGGCTGATCGCCGAAAACCGGGCAAATGAGAGACGGCTTGCCCCAGCGCAGCGCTTCATGCGTGGTGCCGGCTCCGCCATGGTGGACAACGGCTGAACACCGCGGAAACAGCCAGCTATGTGGGGCTTTGTCGATCAGGAAAAGGCGATCGGCCATTTCAGTGGGAAGGTTCTCTTTCACAAGTCCGCCCCAACCAGTGGCAAGCACTGCGCGCTGTCCCGTGTTCTTAAGACTTGCAAGAACTGTTTTCGTCAGCTTCTCAGGATCTTTGCTCGGCATGGACCCAAAACCCAGATAGACGGGAGAACTGTCGTCTTGCAGGAATTGCTGAAGATCGGCTGGCGGGCGATACGCAGCGTCGGTCTCCGTGAGCCAGTAACCGCAGGCAATATTTTCTTCGCTCCAGTCTTCCGGTGTCGGCACCAGCGCTTTGGAAAAGGCTTGTAGCGCTGGCGCCATGCCGCCACCCGGCCAATGGCCGTCCATTAGAGCGCCGGACATTCCAAACTCTGCTTCTGCTTCCGGCTTGATTGGTTTTATGAGCGTTGCCAGTCCGACTTTCATCAAGAAACGTCCGGCCAGATAGCTTTTGCGATTGAAGTAGCTGCCAAGGTCAGGAATGGCGAACAACGGCAAAGGAAATTCTGCGGTCGGTGCGGTTACGGGCTGGAGAGCAGTCGGGAGCGCGGGCACTCCAAGGCGCCGGGCTGCGAGCGTCACCACAGTCGCTTTCAAATTGAACAGGATCAGGTCGGGCTGCTCATCGAGCGTTATCGACCACAGACACCTTGTCAGCTCTTTCTGAAGCGCAAGGTTCTGCTTTGCTGCCCGGATTTTCCCTTTCAGCGAAAACAATGCCTCTTGAATATCTTCACTCTGCAGGAGTGTCTGGTAGTTGATCGGAAGAGGGCGGGCCTTTGCTCCCACCTGTTCGATCATGTCCTCAAAGCCTTCGCCGGTGGAAAGCGTCACTTCAGCGCCCTGCAGCACAAGCTCTTTTGCGAGCGCGACATATGGCTGGACATCACCGCGCGTACCAAGCGAGGCAATCAGAATTCGTTTCGCAGGGATGGACATGAGTACTTCCAGAACCGGTGACACCGAGTGCGGCGATGAGAGGCCTTAGCTGAGATGGCGGTTGCCAGTCCCGGTTGCAAGCACCAAACTGTATCTTGGTTTTCGTGCCAGGCTGGAAAGCTGGTGCCTATGGGGTGATTGTCAGAGAAAAGCGAATGGCATAAGCCTCTACACAATCGAACAGTCCTCTTTCTGAAAGCCCCAAATGCACACCGTTTTTTCTATTCGCACGGAAGGTCAGGGTCTTTACGAGTTCACCCGTAATGTTGCCGGCTGGGTGTCCGATCAAGGTGGCCAGGATGGATTGTTGACGCTTTTTGTGCGTCACACGTCCTGCTCACTGTTGATACAGGAAAATGCCGACCCGGACGTGCAAATTGACCTGAAAGCCTATCTGGAGCGATTGGTGCCGTCTGCGGATCACCCGTCCATGAACTATCTGGTTCATACATTTGAGGGACCGGATGACATGCCGGCCCATATCAAGGCAGCACTCTTGCCTGTTTCCTTGTCCATCCCGGTGACCAACGGTCAAATGGTCCTGGGCACTTGGCAGGGTATTTATCTGTTTGAGCACAGGACACGTCCACATCAGCGCCAAATCGCGGCTCATTTCCTCTCGGACCACTAAGCTTCGTTGAAAAAAAAGGGAAATTGGAAACAGGTGTGACGATCGTCACACACGAAAATGTACATCTTCATAGAGTGGTCACTATGTCCAAACGCGTTTGCCGCGCAGGTGATCAGCCTCAATGGGAGCACTCCAATGCGATCAGGTCTTGTGATTTTCTTCATGCTGCTTTCCCAGTCTGCCTTTGCAGACCAGGACCCCAACCGGCCGACCGACAGGATTGCTCAGGACCTCCAAATTGAAGAAGCTGTGTTCATCGAATGTTTCAAGCCGGTCAATCCGGCGCCTGACAAATATCCAAGCGGTGCGGAACAACGGGCCAATAAGGCAATTCTTCTACCGTGCCTTCAAAATGCAAACCCTGCCATCACCAATGACCGGCTTGATGCCGTCATGGACAAGTATCGTCCGGAAGGGGCGTTTAGAAAATAGAGATCGGGCTTATTTGTCTCGAAGCGCGGGAAGACCGACACCAGTGCTTTCAAACCCACCATCGGCGGCGATCACCTGGCCGGTTACATATGCCGCCTGATCGGAACACAGGAACGCAATCACTTCGGCAATTTCAACCTCCTGGCCATAGCGGTTCAGCGGTATGGCATCGTGATAGGCATCGATGATTTCCTGGCTGTGTACCGCCAAGGCGAGTTTGGTTTTCACAGGTCCGGGACAGACGCAGTTGGCTCGAATTCCGCTTTCGCCGAGTTCGGCCGCTTGCTGTTTGGTCATCTGGATTACGGCAGCTTTCGAAGTACCGTAGGCAACGCGCAACGTTGAAGCGCGCAGACCGGAAATGGAGGCGATGTTCACGATCGCCCCCTTTGTTGCCTTCAAGGCAGGCATCGCCTCTTGAGATACAAGAAAAACGCCATCCAGATTGGTCTCCATGACCCGTCGCCACATTGCGAAGTCTGTCTGGTCGATTGGACCGAACTCTGCAACGCCCGCATTGTTTACCACCGCGTCCAGGCGCCCAAATCTGGAGAGAACCTGAGGCAGAGCCGTTGCCACCTCTTTTGGAATTGAGACATCGCAGATGAATGGCGCTGCTTTCTCAAGGCCACTCGTGACTTTGAGCAGCTCTTCGCCGTCCCTGTCCAACATGGCGACGTGCCAGCCACGATCCATCATCAGATGTGCGGTGGCAAGACCTATGCCTCTGGCCGCACCGGTGATCAGAACAACATTATTCGTCATGTGCTTCTCGATTGATGATTTCGGGCTTCAACGCATTGAGATACAGACACGGATCGCCCCGGCATTGTCCCAAAGGGCAACGTCCTTGTCGTTGATCCTGAAACTGTAGGTACCGGAAGGATCCGGTGCATTGACTGCCAGTGCGGCAAACTCTGCAAAAGGAACGATCCTTCCAGCCTGGTCCCTGACCAGCATTTCGCCAAAGGAATAGGACTGGTCAAATTTATAGCCATACAACGGGCCGAGGCTCTTCGCGTCCTTGCCGGAATATCCGCGCGGCCCGACCGGCTTGTAGATGCCATTGATGACACTCCAGCTGCCGTTGAAGCTGACCCGCCGTATTTTTCCATCAGGCAACGTAAGCCTCTGCCACCCTTTTTTGGAATGAACGTCGACACAAAAATCAGCCGCTTCTGCGGTCACAGGGAAGAGGCAGAGAAGAAAGACAGACAGGCGGGCCAGACACATGACAATTTCCAAGAGAACGATTTTCTAGAGAAGACCGCAGCGTCAATGAACCGTCAAGGCGGATAAACCGCGCAAATGCCCCGCTTCCTTTTCAATCGGGTTCGGGCCGTCAATCAGAGGCCCGTGTTGAATCAGCTTGTAAAGCCCTTGAATCATTTTCTCAGGAGGTAAAGATTATATTTTTCAATTAATTAATTGAGGTTTTTAATATGCTGGTATCAACTGGATATCGAGGATCCGCGTTTCGGCTCTCGTTCGGACGGTTCTTGAAAAGCTGATCCGGAAACAAGAGAGAGGCGCAATTCCAGTGCCTGTCGCGGCTCGGATTCACGTCATGCTCACATTTTATTTTCTTGCAAGTTTAACGATGCAGACCCACATGTCCTTTGAACGATGAGGGTCGTTCCTCCCCAGACTGGCGCCGGACTTCATGGAAGTTTCGGCGCCTTCTTTATGTGGGCTCTCGGAAATCTGCCTTGCGGACTGTCTTCAAAAGCCTTCGTTTTGTCGCAGCCGGTGCCGCCTTTTTTTGAGCCGCAGTATCGTGATCTTTCCAGTTTGATCGAAGATCGATTAGGTGGCCCGCGCCGTCGGACGGGGACGGCGCGGGCGCTAACACCGGCCTGAAAAGGAGGGGCTCAGGACACGGTGTTTTCGGTCGCCGCCAGTTTGGCGGCAATCTGGTCTTTCAAAAAAAGGCGTTTCTTCTTCAGGTCTTCCAATACCTCATCCGAGGCGGGTGCCACGTCTGTTTCGATGCGGTGAACTTCTCGATTGATGGTGTGGTATTCGTCTGCAAGACGCGCAAAATGACTGTCGCCAATTTTCAGTTGATGCAGTTTTTCGGCCGCTTCCGGAAATTCTTCATGCAGCTCGTGTGGGACGTGGCTCATTCTTGCCTCCTTTTAAGACACTCAAAGTGCCGCCAAGCCGGAGCGGTTACCTTGAGCAAGATCAATGTTGGTGGCATTTGAGCAGATGAGTTTTCCTGCCGCAGCGATAACAACGCTATGCAGGCTTGGCGATGTGCAGGCTTCTGTGGATTTGCTTCAGCGCAAGCGGGCCGTGCACGGGCTTCTTCGCTCTGTTTGGATGGCCTGATCGGCACCAGACACGAATGGTGCTGAGCGTACGCCCTTGGCATAATTGGGCGCATAAGTCAGTTCGATGTCGGAACCGAAAACTTATTGGACGCAACGACTTTTCAGGTTTTTGGAGGCTCGAGAGCACCTTTCACCAAGGTCTTGGCAGCCCGCCCAGCTTCTTGAATATAGCTTGGGTCTCGGTGCACGAGCATGGTGGAAAATGCACCATCCATCAGCAAAACAACCTGACGCGAAATTGCGTCCGGGTGGGTGCAGCCATGAGACGACAATGAGTTGGTCAGCCAGTCTTCGAACTTCTTTTTGTGTGCAGCGCCCACGCGCAGCGCGGGGTGGCCCGGCTGATTGGCAAGTTCCGCCGTGGTGCGCAAGAAACCGCACCCCTGCCATTTCGGGTGCCTCGCGGCCTCGGTCAATTCCAGGAAAATCGCTTCGACCTTGTCGGAAACGTCCCCTTGCGCAGCTCCAAACCAGGTTTCATAGAGCCTCAGATTGGGTTGGTCGCGTGACGAAAGGTACTCTGCAACAAGGTCATCCTTGCTTTCGAAGTGATAATAGAGCGTCTTTTTCGTAACACCGGCCTTGGCGGCAACTGCGTCGACACTGACCGCGCGAATACCCTCCCGATAGAAGAGCTTCGTCGCGGCATCAACAATCTTGTCTCGTGTGTCTTTTCTCATTTTTACATTATTTTCAGTTAGTTATAAAAAGTATACTGACTAGTGAGTTTACTGACATTCTCTCTCCCGCTAGCGTTCCTGTCAATCGAACAGGAGAAACGCCTTGGACAACACAGTGATCCTCGAAATGCGTGGCAAAATCGCCTTGCTGACATTGAACCGACCCGAAAAACTCAATGCACTCAACTACGAAACGAACGACCGGCTCCTCTCGCTCCTTGATCAGTTAGAGCAAGATGAAACGACCCATGCCATCGTATTGACCGGCGCAGGTGACAGGGCCTTCTCCGCAGGTGGCGACATTCATGAATTCACAAAGAGCATCAAACGTGGAACAGACGAGGCTGTAAAAGAGTTTTGCCGACGTGGACAACGCATGACAGCGAGACTTGAGGCATACCCCAAACCGGTGATTGCTGCAGTGAATGGCATCGCATTTGGCGGCGGCTGTGAGATAACCGAGGCGGTTCATCTCGCTGTGTCCTCCGACAGGGCAGTTTTTGCCAAACCTGAGATCAACATTGGAATTCCACCGACATTTGGTGGCACCCAGCGTCTGCCTCGCCTGGCCGGACGCAAGCGTGCATTGGAACTTCTGCTGACCGGCGACACGTTCGGACCAGACCGTGCTCATGAGCTGGGTCTTGTCAACAAGGTCGTTCCGCACAAAGACCTGTTGCCGGCAGCATTCGAGTTGGCAGAGCGGATCCTGAGGCATTCGCCTTTGGCGGCAGCGCGCATCATTACTGCCGTCACACGGGGCTTGAACATGGCCATCGGAGAAGGGTTGACCGTCGAGCAGGAACAATTTGCCAGGATGTGTGCAACGCAGGATATCATTGAAGGACTGGACGCATGGATTGCACGCCGCACGCCCTGCTATGCAGGCAACTGAGCGCAATGCGCGCACTTCAATCTCGGCGACCCGCCTGTAGAACCGCGCAATGACAGCTTCGAGCAACTGAGCACAGGTGCCGTAACCTGCCGTCCTCCGCGGAACTCACTTGTCTCAGATTGAATACACCAGACCGTTGAGCCGTTCCGCGATCCACCAGGAAGACAGTAGCGCGATCCCGGTCAGTGCTCCCAATCTGACGGGCTTGAGTGCCGGCTCTGCGAGTTGTTTCATGAAGAAGACAATGCTCCACGTGGCGGCAAGAATCGCGAGCTGACCAAGTTCAATACCGATATTGAAAGCAAGGAGAGCCGGGACGAGGTCCGGCGCGTCGCGGCCGAGAATGTCACCGAGCACAAAGGAAAATCCGAGTCCGTGCAACAATCCGATACCTGTAAAGACCAGAACCGAGCCGGATCTATGGATCATCGCCGCTACGGCGGCATAGAGCACCGAAGCAGCAATAGCTGCTTCAACAGCTGGAACGAACCATGGCCAGGTCGGTGTTGCACCCAGAAACGTAGCAATCAGCGTAACAGAATGCCCGAGGGTGAAAGCAGTCACCAAATAAATCAGTTTGCGTGTGGCACCGACGCCAAGGGCCATGGTAATGACCAGAAGCACATGGTCCAGACCTTCCACAATGTGCAGGGCACCTTGAAAAACGAAATGGCCAAAGGTTGAAAGACGCGATCCGTCGATCACTGCCGGTTGCTCGAGCTGCCCAGGTGCGGTCAGAGAGACCGGTGGGTTCTCGCGCGCGTCGATGAGATGATTGTCTATTGCAACACCCGGTCCCGGAATAAGCGGTCCATAGCCTGCACGCACGCTTAGGATCCCCAAAGGGTCCTGGCTGTCCAATTGCACCACGTAATCAACCACGGCCTGTCCGAAAAGCGGATCAAGGTGAGGGGGAGGCTCTGCGACTGCTGTCTTGGCCGCCGACAGCGAACCGAACTCTGATTGAGGACGCTGCATGTGCACTGTGAAGCCAGCGATCTTTGCGGAAAGGTCGAGACCCGCTTGAGAAAAGACCAGTGCTTCGGTCAAACGTGTTTCGAACGAGCTCCGGTCTTCAGCGATTGCACCCATGTTCAGTCTGTAGCGATTGCCGGTTCCGGTTGTCTCAAGGCGCAAGAAGGACGATTCCAGAGGCGTTTGGTCAACCTGCGCTTTGCCGACCAGATCCGAAAAGACAAGTGGCGCAGGCGCCCTGACATAGGCGACCAGAATACCGTTCTCCTCAGCAACCAGAATTGTGCGGACCTTTGTTCCGTCAGAAAAATGTGCGCCTGCGGGCTGCGTCAGCAGCATGGCAAGGACATAAAACAGGCTGAAGAATGCAAAGTTAAGTGCACTGGTGCACTTGCGGCTTTGAGGCATCGGGTCATTCCGTCGAATGGAGCCCGGCCGCTTCGAAAAAGTAGCCGGGTTATCTTTATTGCAGTTTACCGGTTCTTACAGGTTATTCATTCCAGAATTTCTCTTGCCATGTCATTTGCGGCAATTCGTCCACCACCTCGAAGGTTTTGGTTTGTTTATAAATGCGCCCATAGCGGTCTGTTGTGCGGACTTCGAGCGTATGGACGCCAGCCGGCAGATCTCCGGGGAGCTCGGCCCGCCAGAGATGGCTTGATTTTGTAGTCAGCATCCAATCCTGAAACGGGCCAGCGACACCGGTCCATTGAAGGCCCTGCCAGGTGCGGTAGCCGGCGGTTGCGTCGCCTCCGGTTGTACTGCGTACGGCCTGACGCCCGTTTGTGGACTGCTTCGCCATCGCAAGTGGGTCGGAATAGGTCGGACCGTCGAAGGCTTCCTCGCCTTCGCCTTTTTGCGTGCGCTCGGCCTCAATCGGATCGCCACCATTTATGGAGAAGGATACCCGGCTTTCCTTCGAACCGTTCCAGACGTTGATGGCGACATAAGTCGTTCCGGAGAGGTCCGCCCTTGTCAACATGTCCATGTCTCCCAGGTCGTTGACGGTGACCGGAGGTGTGATGTCGTTCGGGATGTCGTTTTGGGTCGTGTAGCTGACCAGTTGCTCCGCCCAATCGCGAAAGCGGGGCGTGTTGAAAGAGACGTGAAGTTGATCGTTTTCGTCGCCTTCGAAGGTCAAAAACGTGTCGACATAGTCAGAACCCGCGAAATCCAGAACATAGTAGCCACGTGGGGAGCCAAGACGCTGTGTCGCATGAGGAACGCCGCTGTTGTTCAGGTCACCTGCCCACCAGGAGCCGGAGACTGCACCAGTGATGATCTGATGAAATTTGGCAGGCCCTGTTCCCGTAGCCTCTTCCCAGCCCTTGTAAAATTCGCCCGGCAGGATCTGTTCCGTTGTGTGCGTATGGCCTGAAAGCCCGAGCGCGGGTCTGTCGCCTATCAAGTCGTAGAGCTTGTCGAGATTGTCGACCTGGTGTTTCTGGGCGGTTGCATCCGTGTAGGTCACGAATGGTATGTGAGCGCTCACAACGATCAGCTTGTTTTCCGGCACATTGGCAAGATCGTTTTTCAGCCATTCCAGTTGGCGCTCGGAGATGACGCCGTTGTAAGAGGGTTTGGCCGACAGATCACAAAATGCGTGGGCGTCTACGCCATTGCATGGGTACCGCACGTCATCGAGAACGACAAAGTGCACCTGACCGATATCGAAGGAATAATACTCCGGGCCGAATTCGCGGCGAAAAGTGTCAAAGCTGTCGGCATCGGATTTGGCATCGAAGTCGAGGTCATGGTTTCCTGCAACGTAGTATTGCGGCACGTCACCCTTGGCGACAATCTGCTTGAAGCGCGGATAGAGCGACAGGTCATCGCCCATGACATCACCCTGAAACAGCAGACACTGGGTGGCACTGTTGTCACGGTTGGTCAAAAGCTTGCCCACCGTCTGGCGGACATAGGAAACTTCCTGGTTGGAATATGGCTGTGTGTCCCCGAAGACCAGACATTGGAATTCATCGCCGACCGGATCTTCCACAAGCGGGAAATTGACCGATTGGGGCAGGGGCCCTGTTGGCTCGATGCCGCCAAAGCGCAGATTGGCGGAACCGGCAACTTTGTGCACATAACTGAACTGCGGGATCATGTCGTCACTAACTGGCGTCATGTAGCCAGCCGGTTTCGTAATGAAGAGGTTCATGTCGTCGTAAGCCGGCAATGTGTAGGAACCGTCTTCACCGGTTGCCACAACTTCACGCCCGTTTGAGACAAGAACCCCGGCCAGGCCAGCCTCACCGGCGTCCAGTCTGGAGTTGCGGTTGGTGTCCAAAAACACCTTTCCGGTTGCTGTGTCGGCAGAACTGTCGCCGTGAACGACATCAATTTCACCAATATAACCGGCATCCTTGGCAATCGCGCTGAATGCCATGGCACTGGTGCCCGCCAATAGCAGGACCTGGGTCAGTTTTCTCATGAGAGCCTCCGCAGGGAATGGGCTGGTGATCAGCCAGAACACTCTGCAAGCACACAGTGACGGAAGATTGACACTCGCGTTAAAGTTATATCTCAGTTTCGTTGCACGCAGTGTCATTGTGCTGGCAAATTGTCACAAACCGGATGAAACAAATTGGGCTGAAGGTCGTTTTAGGGCCAGAAACCAAAACCTTGCCAACGAAAGCTCTGATGGTTTCTCCTGACAGAAGGCTGTCAGGAGCCCTTTGCTAGAGTGCCTCACATCACTGCAGCCAAGGAGACTTTCAATGACATTTGTTCCTGACAACTTCACTGTTTGGATGGAGATCCCGGTAACTGATCTGGACAAGGCAATCAGTTTTTACAATGACGTTTTCAAAACCGAACTCAAACTTGTTACAGATATGGGACCGAACCATATCGCGATGTTCACGACCAACAAGCAGGACGGAATTGCAGGACATCTTTATCCCGGTAAACCGGCAGGTGACGGGTCTGGACCCACGGTGCATATCGCGTGTCCGGACACGCTTGAGGAAACCATGGAACGTTTTGCAAAGGCTGGCGGTGAAGTCGTCTCCGACCCGATTGCAATTCCGGCAGGCCGGTTTGCCTATTGCATCGACCCGGATGGCAATTCCATCGGGCTTTTCGCTGCTTAAGGGTCTTGCAGCATGAGACGCGCCGACCGCCTTTTTCAGATCGTTCAATATCTGCGTGGCGGCCGGCTTGTCCGGGCACGACAGTTGTCTGAATGGCTGGAAGTATCGGAACGCACCATCTATCGCGATGTCGCCGACTTGCAGGCCTCCGGTGTCCCCATCGAGGGAGCTGCGGGTGTCGGTTACATCATGCGAGATGGCTACGAGTTGCCACCTCTCATGTTCACACGAGATGAAATTGTCGCGTTGCTTGCCGGTGCACGGTTGATCCGCGCCTGGGGAGGTGCAGCCATGGCCCGTGCAGCCGAAGAGGCCATGATCAAGATCGATGCCGTCATGCCTGACAAGCTGCGGGTAAGGCAAAATGAGGTGCAAATCCACGCATTTGCGCCGGAGATGACACCTCAGGTTAGGTCACACATCGATTTTCTTGAAAATGCAGCGGACACACGCAAGCGTCTTTCAATCGCGTATCGCGATGGAAAAGGCGATGCCTCTGACCGGGTGATCCGTCCACTTGGTCTGTGGTTTTGGGGCAAGGTCTGGACACTTGTTGCCTGGTGTGAACTTCGTCACGACTTCCGCATGTTTCGTCTCGACCGCATATCCGAACTGCGGGAAACCGGCGAGAAGTTCAAGGCGGAGCCTGGCAAGACCTTGAAGGACTTCTATCGCTCAATGGAGAGCAAGGATCCGGGACGATAATTGCGTGGGCAGACTATGCCCGTCTGGGTGAGACCCCAGACAGTTGGCGGATTTCAGTCATCCGAATTGTGTTGGATTCCAGGACCCACAAAGCCTCAACTTATTTGAAAGCCATTGGAATATTGACCGGCGTAACGATTTGAATATCGCTGAGAGATGTGATTGGCGCCGCGCCGAGACCATGAAATGCCATTATGTGTCGAAAGGCCGTTCTCAAATCGGAGCGAAGGTCGTGATGCAGGACGAATGTCAACTTCTCCTGACGAAGCAGTTCAAGATTGTCTTCATCAAGGTCATGGGCGACGAAAACCGACGGCGTCTTTCCGGCACTTTCCAGGACTTTCAAGACAGCTTGGTTGCCACCGCCCATGGAATAGACGCCGGCAATTTCGGGTATGGACCGGATTTTCGCAGCAACCGCACGCTCTGTTGCAGTGTTCAGGCCGCCGCCACCGCTGGCGTCAATGACCTCAATATCAGGCCGCGACCGACCCAGTTCTGACCGGAACCCGTCGTATCGTTCCTCTTCGCCCTGAAATGCAAGCTGGCTGAGAATTGTCAGAACAACCCGGTCCGCTGGGCCAAGCTGTTTCAGCATGAGATAGGCGGCGGTCTTTCCCGCATTCTGATTGCTCAACCCAGCATATGCCAATTTCTGAGAACCGGTGATGTCGGTAAACATCGTGACGACCGGAATGCGCTTGTCTGTCAGGCGAGAGATGGCACTGCGCAATTCAGGAGTGTCTCTGGCTTTCAGGCAAACGCCATGACTTCCACGTTTGCGGATCCTGTCCAGCGTTGCTGCGCATGTGGCAGAGGTCATCGTCTCAGCGATTGAAAATCGCGTTCTGAGCGCCGCTGGAGCCAGCTGCTTCTGGACGTCTTCACTGGCCAGCTGAACTTCCCTGCTGAAACGGGCAGGTGCTTCCATGACCACGTCGATGAAAAGACGACGGCCCTTCGCCGCCAGCTGGCCTTCCTGCCGGCCAAGTTCTTCGATTGCGTCATGAACCCGGCGATGGGTCTGCGGGCTGACATTGGGTCGTCTGTTGAGAACGCGATCTACGGTCGCCGTGCTCAGGCCGGCCTGCAGTGCGATCTCCTTGATGGGAAACCGATGTGTCATTTGATGGATTCTTGATGGATCATGTCGGCGACGCAAGATCGATTTCTGATAATCTTCAGGTTCTGGCAGATTGACGGATGCCCGGGAGGAAAAGATGGACCAGAGAGTGGCTGTGAGCGGCTATTTCGATGCTGTTGATTGTGACATCACAGAGTTCAAGGAACTTGTCGGGCGTCAGCTCGATCCGGCCGCTGTGCCGCACGCGGAAAGGGTAGCATCAAACATACCGATTTATCGGGTCGCGGACTTGCAAGATGTGTTGCGTGGAACTCATTCACGTCAGCGTCTTATGGCCGAATGGGCAAAGGTGCTGATGGACGGAGCTGGTGTGCTCATCCTTGATGGAGCCTATGCAGATTTCACGGCCATAGATCAAGCCACCGAGATATTCAATCGGGTTATCGAGGCGGAGAAGCGTTCCACCGGCGGAGGGGCAGATCATTTTGCCGCAAGCGGGGCAAACGACAGGATATGGAACAGTCTTCAGAAGCTGTGCATGGCCTCGCCCGAAGTGTTCGCCACCTATTTTGCCAACACGGCAATCGACGCGGTCTGTGAGGCTTGGCTTGGACCCAACTATCAGATGACGGCCCAAGTCAACGTGGTGCGACCGGGGGGCGCTGCACAGCAGGCACACCGGGACTATCACCTGGGTTTCCAGACTGCAGAAATCTGCGCACGGTATCCGGCACATGTGCACGAACTCTCACCAGTGATGACCCTGCAAGGAGGCATTGCTCATTTGGATATGCCGGTTGAAAGCGGTCCGACAAAGCTGTTGCCGTTTTCTCAACTCTATCGTCCGGGATATGCGGCCTACCGCCTAGAGCCGTTCAAGCAGTTCTTTGAAGAAGCCTATGTTCAGCTACCTTTGAAAAAGGGTGATGCGTTGTTCTTCAATCCAGCTCTCTTTCATGCAGCGGGCGCAAACATCAGCAGCGATATCCAACGCATGGCCAATCTGCTGCAGATATCGTCCGCATTCGGAAGAGCCATGGAAAACATCGACAGGCAATCGATGTGTACTGTCCTCTATCCTGTCCTGCTTGAAAGGGTAAAAGCTGGCGATCTGGGGCAAGCAGAACTTGAGGCAGCAATTTCCGCCTGCGCTGAAGGGTATTCATTTCCCACCAATCTGGACAGCGATCCCCCGGTCGGCGGCCTTGCACCTGAAACCCAGAAGCAACTCATGTTAAGAGCCTTGGGCGAACGGATGAGCGTTGAAGAGTTTGTGGACGCACTCAAGACTCAAAGCTCTCGACGCCTTTTTTAAGGCGCTGCATGTCTTCACGACTTGCGATGCATAAAGATGAAGCGATGCTCTAATGCCGCCCGCGATGCGTTTGCGGGCGGTTAACGCCTGAAGTCCTTCGCCGTTGAACAGACACAATCGACATTTGAAAAAAGCTTCTGAGAAACCGGCTTGAGAGCCACCCGGTCCGATGGTCGGTCCTTTGGAATTGTTGCGCTGCAAAAAAATTTTGCCGAAGGACTTGAAGCCCGCCAAGCACCTGGGGCAGGCTTAGGACATGTACGCATCCCATGGATTTTTGAGGTCGGACATCGGCGACGTCGATGTCGTTTATCACGATGGGTTATTCCATCTTTTTCATCTCGTTCTTCCAAATCACGATTTCATTGCCCACGCAGTCAGCTCCGACGGCATGACCTGGCGCCGCGTAAAGAACGCGCTTTTTGTGGGAGAACCTGGAGAGTGGGACGACGACATGCTCTGGACGATGCATGTCACACCGGACCCCGACAAAGCGGGAGAGTGGCGCATGTTCTATACGGGCCTCGCCCGTTCTGAATTTGGCCGTGTCCAGAGGGTTGGGTTGGCGCGCTCGAGAGATCTCTACCAATGGGAGCGCTGCAATCAGGGTGTTTATCCACTCGAGATTCCAGCACCCCATTACGAAAGCTCGATTGACGAGGGACGGCACTGGGTCAGCTTCCGGGACCCGTTTTTCTATCATGATCGGCATAGCGGAGACCGGTTGCTTTTGAGCGCGGCGCGCGTCAAGGACGGACCGGTCATTCGGCGCGGTTGCGTCGGGCTTGCGCGCGAGACGGCACCTGACAGGTTTTCGTTTGAGGCCCCGTTGCATCGACCCGGCCTTTATGACGACGTTGAGGTTCCGAACCTCTTCCGGCTTCACGACCGCTATTATCTGATGGGTTCGATCCGAGAAGATACAAAGATCCACTATTGGTACGCGCGGTCCTGGGATGGGCCGTATGAGAACTTCTTTGACAACGTGTTGCTTCCCTCCGGAAACTACGCTGGCCGCATCTGTCAGACCGAAGATCGATTGCTCTTATTCAATTTCTTTTCAAAGACCGAGAATGTTTACGGACGCGAAGTGGTCAAAAAACTGCTGCCGCCTCCAAAAGAGCTGGACACCGACAAGGCTGGGCGTTTGAAAGTCAGATCCTACAGAGGTTTTGACAACCTGGTGACGGGCCGAGAGATCGTTACAGCCTCGTATCAATGCAAGATACTTTATGAAAACAAGTATGCCACGGCCGTAGATCGACCCGACGGCCTCCATCTGGCCTGCACAAGCGGCTACGAGGCCTATCTGCTTCCCGGTCAGCATCAGGATTTCAGGCTGAGTTCACAATTGATGCTTGAAGGGTCTGGAAAAACGGGTCTCGTGCTGCGGATGAACGAAGAGGGCGACGGATACTATCTGTCTCTCGATCTGGTGAATGGAATTGCGCAAATGCGCGCGTGGGGCGCAAATCCGACACCGGAATTTGAGCACGCATTCCGATATGAGCCGCTTCAGGAGGCGCATTTTCGCGGCAGCGACCAAGGACCATGGCAGATCGAAGTTGTTGCGCACGGCATGTATATCGAGTTTTCGATCGATGGATATGTCGTCTTAAGTCTGGTCGACGACAGTTTCCATGAAGGCGGTATTGGTTTTTATGTCGAAAGCGCAGCTGTTTGCCTGAAAGATCTCGTAATTGAAACTTTGCGAAGGCCAGTCAGTGAAGACACCGCGGAACGGGTCTATACGACCACTTATCTTGCGCCTGAAGACGAGGCGGACACGCGATGAGCGAAGCTGCCGATGTGTCAGAGCCGTGGCTCCTGGTCTGCGACATCGACGATACGCTGACCGGGAACAGCGAGGCTTTGCGAAAGCTTTGGCAGGCTTTAAAAGAACGTCAGAATACCCTGTCGCTGGCCCTTAACTCCAGCAGACCCTGGCAAAGCGTTGATGAAACCATTTCGACGTATTTCCCCGAAGATTTTGAACCTGAAGCGGTCATCACCGGACTAGGTACTGAAATCCGCGTAAGAGGTGCCTGGCTCGACAGCTGGCAGGAACAGTTCAATGAGTGGCCGGACCAGCGTGTCCGCAAACTCGTCACAGATATGGGGTATGCTGCTCATTCAAGTGCCTTCCAGACAAGTGGAAAGGCAAGTTTTGAGGTTGCCGGCAAAGAAGCGGTCCACAGTGTGTTGAACGCTCTGACGGATCAGGGAATACCGTTCCGTTCGGTCTATTCGGGAACAAGTGACCTGGACATTTTGGCGCCTGGCGGTGGCAAGGACACTGCTATGATGCATTTGGCAGACATCCTTGAGATCGCACCGTCCCGCACGATTGCTGCTGGAGATTCCGGAAATGATCTTGCGCTTTTTACTGCCGCAGCCAGGGCAATTGCCGTTGGCAACGCACGTCGTGAGTTGATTGCCGCCATGCCGAGGGAAAAAACCTTTCACGCAACAGCCTCTCATGCGGCCGGTGTGATGGAGGGACTGATAGAATTTGGTCTACTGACCGATGAAGAATGCTGAAAAAGCCTTCGAAAACAAAAAATAGAATGCCTGGGAGGGATGAAGTCTCAAACGCGAAAGAAGGCTATCTCTCATGACTAAGCAAAACATCGGTTCACTGCTGATGATTTCATTACATGGCTATGTCGCCGGCTCGCCAGAGTTGGGCAAACCCGACACTGGTGGTCAGGTTGTTTTTGTTCTGGAGCTGGCTAAGCGCTTCGCACGCCTCGGCTACAGGGTGGATGTCATGACGCGCCAGTTCGAAGACCAGCCAGCTGAAGATATTATCAATGAAAACCTGCGGGTTGTCAGAGTGCCGTTTGCGGGTAAGGAGTTTGTGCGCAAGGAAGACATGCACGACTGGTACGGCGATTTTGTCACGAACGCTTTGGCCATGATACGCGCCAAGAACTTGCATTATGACGTGATCAACAGCCACTACTGGGATGCAGGCGTGTCTGGACAGAAAATCGCGGAAGAACTGCAGATACCGCACATACACACACCGCACTCTCTTGGCTGGTGGAAAGAACATGACATGACCGGCGCCGGTGACGAGGAGATGGCTGGCTACCGGTTCGAGGAGCGCATTCAGAGAGAATTTGTTCTCTACAGGAACTGCGATCATGTGATCTCAACGACTGAGCAGCAGACCGATCTCATCGTCGAACACTATCAGCTGCCCAAAGAGCACATCACCATGATTCCGCCCGGGATTGACGAGGGCCGGTTCATGCCGGCAACGCCGGGTAAAGTTGAGGATGCCAGGGCCCGGCACGACATGAAAGACACCGACATCTATGTGGTCGGCAGAGCTGCGGAAAACAAAGGCTATGACCTTATTATCGAAGCCTTGCCCAAAATTCTGGAACTTCAACCGGACGCACGGCTGGTTCTGGCCGCAGGTGCGAATTCCGAAAGCGACATCGCTCTCCTGAACCAATGGAAACAGACGGCTGCCGACATGGGGGTTGGCGACCGGATCAGCTGGCGCGGATATGTCGAAGACGAAGACCTTGCAGATCTTTATCGTGCCCCTGGGATATTTGCCCTGCCATCGCGTTACGAACCATTTGGAATGACTGCGGTTGAGGCCATGGCTTGCGGAACCCCGACAGTCGTCACTGTTCACGGCGGCCTTTTTGAACAAATCGAATTTGGAAAACACGCGCTAATCGCTGATCCCAAAAGACCTGAAGAATTTGCCACCATGGTCAATATGCCGATGCAGTATCCCTGGATCCGGGAAACGCTCGCCGTTGAGGGCGCAAGATTTGCACGGCGTGTTTTTGGCTGGACCGGGATCGCCCGGCGGACGCTTCAGGTCTTTGAGCACTTCAAGGGCCGATATGACGATTTGCAAACCGAAGACATGCTTCTTGGCTAAGGATTTCTGAGAAGGTGGTGGTTTCCGTTTTCTAAAGGGATGGTTCAGCTTGCGTTCATGTGAATTTGATTACACGTTGATCATCAAATCGTAGGCAGAACCGGAACCGAAAACGTGAAACAGCTCGTTGCCCTTTTAATCGTGTTTTTTGCCGCCGTGACCCCGGCAAGCGCGGCCTGCCTGTCTCAGGCGCAGGCCCGCGATGCGGTGGCGAGCGGCAAGGCAGCGCCCCTCGGCGCAGTCGCGGGTCGTGCTGGCGGGGAAATCGTCAAGGCACAACTGTGCCAACAAGGCGGCGGCTATGTTTACAAGCTGTCGGTTCTGAAGGGCGGTAAGGTGACGACGGTCACAGTCAACGCCAGTCGCTAGAGGATATTCCCTGTTGTCCGGCGGCTCGGATTGAGAATTGCCGGAGTGTTCCAATTATGAAAGCCCGAAGTCAAAACGCATGCGCATTCTCGTTGTTGAAGATGATACGGATCTGAACCGCCAACTGGTTACCGCTCTCGAAGAGGCAGGTTATGTGGTTGACAGCGCCACGGATGGCGAGGACGGACACTTTCTGGGCGATACAGAGCCCTATGATGCAGTTGTACTCGATCTTGGTCTGCCAACGCTCGACGGTCTCTCTGTCCTGGAAAACTGGCGTCGCGACGGACGCACGATGCCGGTTCTGATCTTGACCGCGCGCGACCGCTGGTCGGACAAAGTAGCTGGGATTGACGCAGGCGCTGATGATTATGTCGCAAAACCCTTCCACATGGAGGAAGTCCTTGCGCGCGTCAGAGCGCTGGTGCGGCGCGCGGCCGGTCATGCTTCCAATGAATTGACGTGCGGCCCCGTTCGGCTCGACCTTCGGGCTGGCAGGGTTACGGTTGATGGTAATCCCATCAAACTGACCTCTCACGAGTACAGGCTTTTGTCCTACCTTCTCCACCACCAGGGCAAGGTCATCTCCCGCACGGAGCTGACGGAACATCTTTATGATCAGGACTTCGATCGGGACTCAAACACAGTCGAAGTCTTTGTTGGCCGTCTTCGCAAGAAAATTGGATCAGACCTGATAGAAACCATAAGAGGGCTTGGGTACCGCCTCGGAGACGCCAGTGACAGCTGAACCGGCTGAAGAGGCTCCAAACGTCAAAGCGCGGCCGCAGCGGTCGCTCGCAGCCAGGCTCGTTCTTGTCGCGGCTGTTTGGTCAACCATTGCTCTGGCCCTTGCAGGCGTGTTTCTTGTCAGCCTGTATCAGCGGGCAAGCGAGCGTGCTTTTGACACGCAGCTGGAAATTCATATCAAGGCGCTGATCTCCGAAATGCTGGAGACCGATGCCGATGCGCCTGAAGCTGCTGCACGCGTGACTGCGCCGACCTATCGCGGCGACCCAAGATTTTCGCTGCCACTGTCAGGTTGGTATTGGACTGTGCGGCGGGCGGACAGTTCAGCGATCCTCTATGCTTCTGAATCGCTTGTCGGTGACCCGTTGAACGTTCCGGAAATTGGAGACGCGGAAAGCGCGGTTGGTTTCATCACCGGGCCGACTGGCGATGAAATCAGGGTGTTGCAGCAAAGGATTTCCATAGAAGACGTGCCCTACATCATTGCCGTTGGTGCTGCCACGGCGGGCTTTTGGGCCGATATTGCCGAATTCAGCCGTATGGTCGCAATCACGCTCTGCGTCGTCGGACTGGGTCTGATTCTGGCAATTTTCCTTCAGGTTCGCGTCGGTTTGCGGCCATTGTCACGTTTGCGCGCGTCTTTAAGCGCAGTGCGTCAGGGAGAGGCAGACCGAATTGATGAAGCTCTGCCGCGCGAGATTGCGCCTCTTGCAGTGGAACTCAATGCTCTGATTGTCTCCAACAGGGAGATTGTCGAACGGGCCCGTACTCATGTCGGCAACCTCGCCCACGGGCTTAAGACCCCATTGTCGGTGATTTCCAATGAGGCTCGAGCGTCCGGTGGGCCGCTTGCCGAAAAGGTTTCGGAACAGACCGCTATCATGTCGACGCAAATACAGCATCACCTGGAGCGGGCTCGCATGGCTGCACAGCGCCGGGTGATCGGCGTTTCGTGCGAGACCGAACCGGTTCTGTCCCGTCTGATCCGAGCCATGGGCAAAATCTATCGCGACAAAGGCGTTGCGGTGACGTTCGATCAGGCACCCGAGATCCGGTTCCGTGGAGAGAGTCAGGATCTGGAAGAAATGGGCGGTAATCTGATTGACAATGCTTGCAAATGGGCTGTTTCGAAGGTCGCGGTAAAAGTCGAAACGCTACTGGACCCGACAACCAACCGGGACATGTTCTCAATTACCGTCGAAGATGACGGTCCAGGATTGACACCCGAAGAGCGCGCTGAAGCCGTCAAACGTGGCCGCAGGTTGGATGAAACTGTTCCTGGAACTGGATTGGGCCTGTCGATCGTTGCGGATCTTGCTGCTCTCTACGGCGGCAAATTCACGTTGGACGGGTCGGATTTGGGCGGTTTGAAGGCGAAACTCATCCTGCCGTCGCTCACCAGGGAATAGGCGATTTTTTAAGTGTTCCATGCCAGTTTGATAAAGCGACTGTGATAAGCTGAATCACAAATCGTGTGCTTATATTCCGGTTTGTGGCCAAGTTCGGCCACAAATTGAAAATATCAATGATTCACCCACCGGTTCAGGCCGGTTCTCAAACCCACCGGGGCATGTCACCTTCAAGTGACGATCGAAAAGATGCTCTGGTAACTGGAAATCGAGCAACAGCCCTGCGGTTGGCAGACTTGCCGCCTTACGGTGCTCTGGGAGCTTCAACGCATGCGTTTTCGCAGTGCCATATGTCTTGCTCTGTTCACCGCTCTGGCCGGCTGTTCCATGACATCCGGCACGAAGGACACCAGCGGATTGGGGTCGTTTTTCGGCGATCCGAACGCGAATGTCGCAGGCTCTGAAGCCAACGCTGCAATTTCGGTGCTCGTAAACAACGAGTTCGGAGATGCGCTTGAACCTTCGGACCGACGGGCAGCAGAAGATGCTCAGAACCGGGCGTTGCGGGCCAAGGGTGTCGGCGTGTCAGTGGCCTGGCAAAATGACCGTACCGGCCGCAGTGGCCAGGTGCGTCCTGGTCCGGTTTATTATGTGAATGAGACTGGCTGTCGAGAGTTCACTCATGAAATGGTTCTGCGAGGGCAAATCCTGCAGGCACGGGGTACAGCCTGTGAGACCGATCGTGGCAAGTGGCAAGTCATCGGTTGATGGTCGTTCTGCGGTCTTGATCTCAGAAAGCAATTCCCAAGAATTATCAAACAGCTACTTGCTATCTCAACAATTGCTTAAGTCTCTGCGGATACCATCTGTCGGATTGAGATCGCGATGTTGACGCTGTGAATGGTATATTCGGACAAGCTTGAAACCAAATTGAAGTCATATTTGGGCAGCCTCAGTCCTCAGGCGGTTGAGGCTTTGGTCCGTAATTTGGAACGCGCCAAAACCGAAAAGAACGCAGATCCCAACATTCAGTTTATTCTTGCTGCAGCTGTAAAATTACTTCGAAAACCTCAAAAGGTGACGCCTGATATGCAGGGCGGGGCGCAGCGGCGCGGCCAGATCCAGCGGATGTTTTTCTCGCCGTTGGATGACTTCCTGATCAACGAGGTTCTGCCGAACAGGCAGGAAGGCCGTATTTACCGGGGCATCCTGGACAAGGTCTGGGCATGGCTTTGTCGGGATGTCATGGCGACCGATGTAAAGATCGTCCTGGAACAGGCCGGCAATGCGACCGTAAGCGGTGAAAGGGTTGATGCTCTTGTTCAGGCTTTGCGCAGCCGATCCGTCGAGCTGATCAGTGAGGCATTGCATCGCGCCGAAATCTCAGAGAAAGAGCATCGGCGAATTGGCGTTGAACTCGGCGGCGAACGGGGTGTTGCTGAAGTCAGGGATATCCTGAAGGTTTTTTCCGCCGAAAAGTGGTTGTTGCCCCTGTTGCAAAACATACCAGACCGGATCAATGAACATCGTTTGAAGAAAGACATGGATGTTCTACGACTGGTCGACAAATGCTCTGCGCGTTTCCCCGATCACGTGCCCGTGCTCGCAGCAGCACTGGTCGAGCGATCCGAAACACCATCCGCGCTGTGCACCTTCGCCGGAAGGCTCGTTGGAGACGACGATCCGAAAGCCATTGCAGGGTCGCAATTCGCCCCGTTTGTCGATGTGGTCATGAGCGAGGCCGAACGCTTGCAGATCCTTGCGTTCGAACACCGTAATCACAATCCGGATCCTGTCGCGTTTTCTCAAGCACTTTCGGAGTATCACTCCCTTGTTCGTGGCGTGGAACGTGACATCGATCTGACAGTTACAGGCAAGTGGCACAAGCAGCTGTCGGAAACCAAGCGCAGCATCTCCGGTGTCGTCACACGTGAACTTGACGGGGCCCACGGGGCCATACGGCGCGCCTTGCGGCTTCCCAAGCATGACCAGAGCGGCAATCTCGTGGTGGACCAGTCTGCTGTCGATGAAGCGGTTCGGGCGCTTCGGGTCGTGGCGATGGTGCGCAATGCGTCGGAAACTTTTGCTGTCAACGAGATAGGAAAGCGGACCCGCCAGGCCGTCGAGCAGACGCTGGAAATCATGACCCGTTCCTTGATCACCGACCTTGGGAAGGCAAAGGGCCAGCAGTTGGAAGCAAACACGGCTGCGGCGGACACGGCGATCATGCTCTCTGAAATCTACTTCGGAGCCGACTATGCCGCACAGCTGCGGCGCAGCCGGCAGTCTGCGGTCGGCAAGGGTTCGCCGAAAGAGGGTGCTGCGCCCAAAAACCCTGAACGAAAGCTCGTCGCCAGCGCACTCGGGCGGCGCTGAAGACATCTCCAAATTCTTGTTGAACGTACATTGTTACTGGTTGGTGAGCCGCGACCGCCGGTCACAGGACAGCCGCCTTGCATTTGTCTGCTGCCGGTAGTCTATAGTGCGCCCATGATGTTCTGGATCCTTATTGCAGCATTGACGGCAGCCGCAACGCTTGCGGTTCTCGTTCCGCTTTCAAGAAACCGCCAACCTGCCGACGCCGCTTCAAAGGCGGATGAGGCTGTTTATCGCGAACAGCTTGAAACTGTGGATCGCGACCTGAAAAGGGGGCTGATCGAGCCGGAAGCTGCCGAGGCAGCGCGTACGGAGATCGCGCGCCGTCTATTGTCGGCTAACGAGCGGCAGACTCAAACAGTTGAAAAGAGCGAGAGGTCTCTCCAGAACAAGATTGCAATCGGCCTGGCAATTGTTTTCCTGCCGGCTGCAACTTTCGGCCTCTATGTCCTCCTCGGGTCACCGGATCAGCCGGACCAGCCGCTGTCAGCGCGCCTCGAAGGACCTGCGCAGGGCCAGTCTGTTGATGTGCTGGTTGCCCGCGTTGAGCGCCACCTTGCCGAAAATCCCGAAGACGGCCAGGGCTGGGCGGTGATTGCACCGGTTTATATGTCCATTGGGCAACCAGAGAGTTCGGCAAGAGCCTACGCGAACGCGCTTCGCATTGTCGGTCCGAATGCCGATTGGCTGACCGACATGGGTGAAGCGCTCACAATTGCCAATCAGGGCCTGGTGACAGCAGATGCACGAAAGGCCTTTGACCAGGCAGTGAGCCTGCAACCCGAAGCGGTGAAACCACGCTTTTTCCTGGCGATGGCACTTGGACAGGAAGGTCGGACGGATGAGGCGATAGCTGCCTGGGAACAGCTCCTTGAAGGCGAGGATGAAACGCAGGCTTGGGTGGGTGCAGCGCGTGCTCAACTTGCGGAACTTCAAGGAACAGCGCCTCCGCTGGCGAATCGGCCAGGACCCACGGAAGAAGATGTTGCCGCCACATCAGATATGACAGCCGAAGATCGCCAGACCATGATCCAGGGAATGGTTTCCGGTCTTGCCGAGCGGCTTTCGGCGGAAGGCGGAAGCGTGGATGAATGGAACCAGCTCATGCGCGCTTACATGGTTCTAGGTGAAAAACAGAAGGCGGAAACCGCCTTGAAAGATGCTCTGACGGCTTATGCCGAAAATCCGGATGATTTGTCTCTGATCAAGGACGCTGCCGATCAGTTAGGCTTAACTGGATCATGAACGGAGCCGAGTGAGGGACATTTGGGGGCCCAAACGACTTCGCAATTGAAATTCGGACGCAAAGCCATGACAAGAAAACAAATGAGATTGACGCTGATCGGATCGGCTGGTGCCGTTCTGGCCGTGGCGCTTGGGCTGATCCTGTTTGCCCTAAATGATCAGATCGTCTTTTTCCAAAGTCCAACTGACATCACGCAAAACACGATCCCCGACGGACAACGCATAAGACTGGGTGGTCTTGTCGAAGAAGGCTCCATCGTCCGCTCTGACAACGCTCAGGTTGAATTCCGCGTGACCGACATGGAGAACGTGGTTCAGGTGTCCTATAAAGGTATTCTGCCGGATCTCTTCCGTGAGGGGCAGGGTGTTGTCACGGAAGGTATCATCGGGACCAACGGTATTTTCGTCGCAGACAGCGTTCTGGCAAAACACGACGAGAACTATATGCCCAAGGAGGTTGCCGAAGCCCTGAAGGATCAAGGGCACTGGCAAGGTGGAGAGGCGACTGCAAACTAGATTTGCGGTCGAAATGGACGGGACTTAAAGGCCGACGATGATCATCGAATTCGGACACTATGCGCTGGTACTCGCGTTCGCTCTGACGCTGGTGCAATCCATCATCCCATTCTGGGGCGGTATCACGGGAAACGAACGGCTGATGGCGGTTGCCTCTCCAGTCTCCGTGATGCTTTTCATCCTGGTCTTGATATCCTTCATTGTCCTGACCCTGGCTTACCTGAATTCTGACTTTTCCGTTCTGAACGTCGTGCAGAATTCACATTCGGCAAAGCCGTTCCTCTATAAGTTCACAGGGGTTTGGGGCAATCACGAAGGGTCGATGTTGCTCTGGGTGCTTATCCTGGTGTTTTTCGGCGCCTTGGTTGGCTTTTTCGGCGGCAACCTGCCGGCTGATCTCAGGGCTCTGACCCTTGCCGTTCAAGGCTGGGTGACCGCCGGTTTCATACTGTTCCTTCTGGCAACGTCAAATCCGTTCCAGCGGGTTGTGAACCCGCCGCTGGAAGGCGCGGATCTCAATCCGATCCTTCAGGACATTGGCCTGGCAATCCATCCGCCGCTTCTTTATGTCGGCTATGTCGGGTTTTCCATCACCTTTTCATTCGCGGTTGCTGCCCTGATCCTGGGGCGGACTGACGCCGCGTGGGCACGATGGGTCCGCCCGTGGACACTGCTTGCCTGGTGCTTTCTCACACTCGGCATCGCGATGGGCTCGTACTGGGCCTACTACGAGCTCGGCTGGGGTGGCTGGTGGTTCTGGGATCCGGTTGAGAATGCCAGTTTCATGCCCTGGCTGGCCGGGACTGCGCTTTTGCATTCCGCAATCGTCATGGAAAAGCGTGAAGCGCTGAAGGTCTGGACGATCCTGCTGGCGATCTTCACCTTTTCGCTCTCGCTTCTTGGAACCTTCCTTGTCCGTTCGGGTGTCCTGACCTCAGTACACGCATTCGCTACCGACCCGGCGCGTGGTGTGTTCATCCTGGGCTTATTGTGCTTCTTCATCGGTGGTTCTCTGGCGCTTTATGCCTGGCGTGCGCCGATGTTGAAGCAAGGCGGATTGTTTGCCCCGATCAGTCGGGAGGGAGGGCTTGTTCTGAACAACCTCTTCCTGACAGCCGCCTGCGCGGCCGTTTTTGTCGGCACGCTTTATCCCCTGGTGCTGGACGCGATAACGGGTGAAACGATCTCCGTCGGCGCACCGTTCTTCAACCTGACATTCGGACCGTTGATGATACCGCTTTTGATGGCGGTTCCCTTCGGACCGATACTCTCCTGGAAGCGAGGGGACCTGCTGGCGGCCTGTCAGAGGCTTTACGTTGCACTGGGTATTGCGCTGGCAATGACCCTGTTCACATTCTGGCTCTGGGGCATGGAAAAGGTCCTGGCGCCGCTCGGTGTCGGTCTGGGTGTATGGGTCATGGCCGGTGCGGTTTCTGAGATCCTGACGCGCGTGAAGCTGTTTGAAATCGGCTTGAAGCGGGGCATCTCCAGACTTTGGGGACTTCCGGGTTCAGCCTGGGGAACTGCGGTTGCGCATTTCGGTGTCGGGGTGACGGTTCTTGGTATTGTGACCGCATCCGCTTTTCAGGAAGAACACATTCAGACAATGCGTCCCGGCGACTCGGTTGAGCTGTCCGGTTATCAGGTAACCTTTGACGGAGCCGCTCCCAGGCGGGGACCCAACTACACCGAAGAGGTCGGTCACTTCACGATCCGCAAAGGTGGTGTCGTTGTCAGCGAACTCGATCCATCCAAAAGGGTTTATACCGCGCGGCAAATGCCAACGACGGAAGCCGGGATTTACACGACCGGATTTTCTCAGGTCTATTTGTCGCTTGGTGAGAGTCGCGGCGATGGCGCGGTTGATGTCAGGGTCTATTTCAAGCCGATGATCACATTGATCTGGATTGGCTGCGTGATCATGTCACTCGGGGCGGTCTTCTCGATGGCTGACAGGCGTCTTCGCGTCGGCGCGCCCAAACCCTCACGAAAACGCACCGCGGCGGCAGCGCCAGCACCGGCAGAGTAGACCCATGTGGAAGACATACTTTTCAGCCATCGTCCTGAGTTTCTGCTTGATGGTTCCCTCTGCAAACGCTGTCACACCGGACGAGGTCCTGGATGACCCGGTTTTGGAACAGCGTGCACGAGCGCTTTCAGCTGAACTCCGCTGCATGGTGTG
The DNA here is from genome assembly GCF_026191725.2 of Roseibium porphyridii. NCBI lineage: Bacteria > Pseudomonadati > Pseudomonadota > Alphaproteobacteria > Hyphomicrobiales > Stappiaceae > Roseibium > Roseibium porphyridii. The sequence goes on along the minus strand of NZ_CP120863.1, from coordinate 4,307,372 downwards.
CCAGAACCAGTCCATTGATGACAGCGATGCACCTTTGGCAAAAGACCTGCGGGTCCTCGTACGCGAAAGGCTTGTGGCTGGTGACAGCGACAAGCAGGTGATCGACTATCTGGTGTCGCGCTACGGCGAATTTGTTTTGCTGAAGCCCAGGCTTGCCTGGCATACGATCCTTTTGTGGGCAGCTGGCCCGATTTCCCTGATCGCCGGCATGATCGCAATTGTCCTGACGCTTCGAGGGCGCTCGAAACGATTGCAGGCCGAGGCAGGCTCGGCGCATACGAAACTCTCAGCTGAAGAAGAGCAGCGCCTCAAAGCCTTGCTGGAAAAAACGGACTGACTTTGCAGCCGGCTCAACGCCTGTGAGTGCGGATCACACTGTTCACACCAAGGCGTGACTTGCATGGCAATTGCTCGTGCTTACCTCTGGCGCAGACAAACGCTGGAGGGCCTTGATATGGCAAGTCGACCGCAGAAACTGGAATTTGACGGCGCGCATGGTGCAAAACTGGCGGCGCGGTTGGATCTTCCGGCTGGCAAGATTCGGGCATTTGCATTGTTCGCTCATTGCTTTACCTGCTCAAAAGACATCCCTGCCGCGCGCCACATTGCTGGTGCTCTTTCGGCCGAGGGTATTGCAGTTCTTCGCTTCGACTTCACTGGACTTGGCGGCAGCGGGGGTGATTTTTCGTCCACCGGATTTTCTTCCAACGTCGAAGACCTGAAGCTGGCCGCCGACTTTTTGCGCAAGAACTACGAAGCACCGCAGCTCATTATCGGCCACTCCCTTGGGGGAGCTGCTGTCTTGAGCGTTGCTGGCGACATTCCTGAAGTGCGCGCGGTGGTGACCATCGGAGCGCCTTCTGACGCCGATCATGTGATCCACAATTTCAAAGGGGCGGAAGACGAAATTCGGGAAAAGGGCCTTGGCGAAGTTGATCTCGCAGGCCGGACCTTCACCATACGGAAGGAGTTTCTGGAGGATCTGGAGGCGCAGTCCGTGAAATCAAAAACGGCCAAACTCGGCAAACCGTTGCTTGTTCTGCACGCGCCTCTGGATGAAACAGTCGGCATTGACAACGCGACCAGTATTTTCGTCGCTGCCAAACACCCGAAGAGTTTTGTATCGCTCGACAAGGCGGATCATCTGCTCACTCGAAGCGAGGACGCGGCCCATGCGGCGCGTGTCATCGCCGGTTGGGCAAGTGGATATCTCGACATGGACGAAGGGACGAAGAATGCCCCGGTATCGGAAGGCGTTGATGTCGTCGAGACGGGGCAGGGCAAGTTCCAGGCGATGGTTGCTGCTGGCCATCATCGGTTGATTGCCGATGAACCGACTTCTTATGGCGGTCTGGACAGCGGCCCGTCACCCTACGGTTACCTGTCGGCAGCTCTCGGCGCCTGTACGGTGATGACGTTGCGCATGTATGCCGACCGCAAGGGGCTGCAACTTGACCGCATCGGGACGCGGGTTTTTCATGACAAGGTGCATGCGGCCGATTGCCAGGAGTGCTCTGAGGAGCAGAAAGCCCGGGGCGGCAAGATCGATCGCTTCGAGCGCGTTATCTCTCTGGAAGGCGATCTGGATGCCCAAACGCGCGCGCGCATGCTTGAAATAGCCGACAAGTGTCCAGTCCATCGGACGCTGGAGGCTGGTGCTGCTGTTGTGACCCGCGAAGACGCAAAATAGAGCCTTCCCCGAAGAGAGGCGGCTGACTGAGTTAGGCAGCTGCCTCGCTTTCGAGCGATGAAAGGCGGATTTTCATGAAGGACAGCAGGCGGCGCGCATCCCGGTCCGTCAGCGACTGATAGTCGTTTATCCAGTTTTCCACCGTCGATTGCGGCTGCTTGTTGTGCATGGCGCGTGCCTTGCACAATGCGGTGTAGTCTGTGTTGTCCACGCCAAGTGCGCGACAAAGAACGGCTACACCTGTTGCGTCGTACCGAACCATGACGTTGGTGACGTATTTCTGTTCCAGGCCAGCCATTTCTGCGAGCAGAAAACAGATATCCAGCAGGTTGTTTGACAGTGCCAGTTTGGTAATAGCCTTGCCGAGCGTGCGCTGGCCGGCACGGATTTCTTTCAGGACAGCCTTGGAGTCGATCCGGGTTGCCTTGCGTTCCAGTTTCGAGCTGGCAACGACCTTGCTTGCCTTGTGGAAGAGGTCGTGAATGAGTTCTTCGTTTTGCGACCGCATCTCACGAATGCGCTTTTGTTGCTCGCTCGGCATCTGTGCGATGAGCTTCTCATAGTCCGCTTCGCTGACGTCTGCCCGTTCCATCATCGCGTCGCGGATCTTGTCATCGCGTTCGGCGAGCTTGATGAGCAGGCGGGAGCCCCAATCGGAGAATTCTGCTCCGGAGTTGGCGGCAACGGACTGTTTGACCGGGCTTTCACCACGCTCCAGAAGAACGTCGGTGACCTTTGGTTCAAGATTGTCGCGCTTGGAAATGGCCAGCAGGTGACCTTGCCCCATTGTCTTGGCTAAACGGAGAATGTCTTCGCTTGCCAGTGCTTTGGATTGGGTTAGCATCGGACGGGCGATATCGATCTCTTCGCGGGCCAACTGGTTGGCAATCTCCGTTGACGTGCTGTCGATCGGGGCCAACTGTTCGGACACGTCTTTCTTCTGTTCCCGCTCCATCGTCGGCAACATCTTTTCAAGCACCGTATTGAAGAGTGTGATCTCTTCGGTCTGGTAACTGTCCGCACCATTTACAAACAGCTCGGTAACATGTTCGACGAGCTGATGGCGTTTTTCCGGCGTGGTTTCCTGGGCGAGATTAAGAATATCTTCGATCATATCGGGGCCAATCCGTTCTTTTGACCTTCAGGACTACCGTATAGACCGTTTACAACTGGATAAAACGCACCAAAAAAATTCAATTAATCTTGGATGCATTGTGAAAAATCACAGTGAAGGAGCGAGGCGACGCAGCAAATGCAAGTGTTCAGAGCTCTTTCCATTGTCGCATCGGCGTACTCGAAATCGACCCACGCATCGTTGTCGGACGCGCAGGTCGGGAGTGGAGCCTTTCGAGGGAGTTAGGAGGTGCTCAAAGGCGATGGATAGGGCCTCCGTTTTTACTGAGCAACCTCGAAATGATCTTCGCGCAACAGGACACTGCCGTCAGGTTGCAGGACCCAATGCTCATTGGTGATGATCCCTTGTGCATTGTTCATTTTCCAATCCGCCGCAACGCGCGCGGAGGTCAGACTTTTGTCAACGATTGTGGTTGATGTGTTGAAGTAGACGACATCATCAAATCCATCTTCAATGAGTTTTGTCCAGAACGCTTCAATGGCGTCACGGCCTTTGAATGTTCCGAACGGTTTGGCGACCATGATAGCGTCTTCTTCATAAAGCGCTGCAGCTGCGGTTGCGTCACCAGCATTGAAGGCATCGCGCCAGGCACGGCTGGCCTTTGCAACGGCGGTGCTGAGTTCGTATTCGCTGGCAGCACGCGTCTCCGCTTCCTGCGCGAAAATTTGTCCACCGGTCAGGGCGAGGATTGCGACAATGGCGGTGAGTGTATGTTTCAGTTTCATTGGTCTGGTTCCCTAATGTAGGTGTCAGGCTTGGGTGAAGTGAGTGAGGGCAGGTTCGGCGGCGAGAAGCTTGCGCAGCCTTGCATAGTCGCCGCGTTCAACGCGCCAGTTCAGATAGGCTTCAAAGGCGGTTTTCGATTGCCATTTCTCGATGAGCAAAGCCTGGGCAGGCGCGCTTTCAGAAAGGGCGAATTCAGCGTTTTTGCAGCCTTCAAAACGACGGGTCTCCGGCAGGATGGTTTCCAGGAAGGTGGCGAGGCTGTCACTCGCCCCGTCTGCTGAGGTCAACTCAAAGGTAACAATGTGGGTCATGATCGGCTCCGTGTTGAATTCCGGTGCCGCTTATTTGAGGTGTTTCTATTGTTCCAAAAAGAGTTTAAAAAAGAAAATACTGTTCATTTTTAGAGAACAAAAAATGATGTTATCCGTTTTGCCGCAAACTTTCGTCACTGTTGTTGAGACTGGCTCGATTACCCGTGCTGCGGAAGATATGAACCTGGCAAAATCGGCGGTCAGCCAAAATCTGAAGCGACTTGAAACCCAGCTCGATGTGAAGCTGGCCGTACGCACGACGCGACGTTTGTCACTCACGCCTGCAGGCAAACGGTACTACCAGAAGTGCAAAGAGCTGATTGCGTTGTCGCGACTTGCGCAAACGGAAATGGAAGCCTTCGGCGCCAGGCCATCTGGACCGATCACGATCACCGCGCCCCACGCATTGATTGCAACTGTCATAGCACCGGCGATCGCGCTTGTGAGGCGGCAGTTTCCGCATCTGACACCGCAGGTTATCGCTGACGACAAACGGCTTGATCTTGTTGCCGAGGGTATTGACGTATCACTGACTGTTGGAGATCTGCCGGACAGCAGTTTGAAGGCAAGACGTGTCGGCGCTTTGAGGGACGTGCTTTGCGTTGCCCCTGAACTGCTCGATGCCGCACCTTCTGCCGACGATCCGGCCTTCATGGAATGGGCGCAGTCACTGCCTTACATTGCACACGTGCGTGAGCCTGAGAATCTGGAGCACATCCTTCAATCTCAAGAAGGTGGCAATCCGATAAGACTTTGTTTCAAAACGAGCTTTCGCAGTAACACCGTCGAAGCCATCGCCGCACTCGCTAGGGAAGGTTTGGGCGTCGCACTGTTGCCGGACATAGGCGTTGTTGAAGACCTGCGCGCAAAAAGGCTTGTGCCTCTTTTTAGCAAACACACGCTCGAACCAACGCCTGTTTATGCACTTCATGCTTATGAAAAACTGCAGCCCGGGTCAGTTCGGGCAACCATCAAAGCGATCGAGACTATTCTTGCAAGCGCCGTTGCCTGGCGTTGAAGCAGGGGAAGAGATGACAGTACCCGCTTCGCCGTCTGCGCAAGGGAGTTCAAAAAAAAGACGTGAATGCAAATGGCCTTCGCCGTTCTGAGAACGGTCAGGCGGCCTTTTCCTGTTTTGTCGCCTTCAGCTTCATCTTCATGAGCGACAGCAAGCGCCGGGCATCGGTCTCATCAAGCATGTGATAGTTGGTCAACCACTTGCTGCCTGTGCTTTCGGGAAACTTCAAGTGCTTGCAGCGTTCCTTGCAGATGGCTTGAAATTCCTTCGCGCCAATACCGGTTGCACGGCAAACTGTTGCGATACCTGTTGAATCAAAGCGAACCATCAGGTTGTGAACATACTTCATGTCCAGTCCGCAGAAAAAGGACAACAGTGCAACGGCATCCAGAAGATTATGCTCGATGGAGAGCTGATAGATTGCCTTGTTCAGATTGGTTTTCTTCAGCCTGATGCCCATCAGCCAGGCTTTCGGACTGATCTTTGACGGGCGTTTGACAAGCTCTTTGCCGGCAGCGATTTCTCCGTCGTCCTTGAAAAGGTCCTCAAGCAGTTCGTCATTCGACTTGCGCAGATGCCGGATGCGATCCCCCAGCTGTTTGGGCATGTCCTTAACCAGGGTCTCGAACACCGGCATGGTGATCTCGGCGCCCAGATTTGCCGCGACCGCATGCTTAACCTTCTTGCTGCCGCGTTTGACGAGAATACCGCCAAGATCCTTGCTGATGTGGTCGCGTTTGGCCAACGCAAGCAGATAGGCTTCGTCCTTGGTTGCAGCGATGTTCTGAAGATCTTCCTCGCGAAGGGAATTGGAGCGCTCAAGAACCGCCTGAGCAATCGGCAATTCATCGCCCGCCATTGCTACGGCAAGCTTGTTTGAAGTCGCCTCAACAGTGCAAAGGCGTTCGGACATCGTTTTCCGGGCTTCCAATTCCAGAGAATCGTAAACGCCTTCGAGCATATTGTTCAGGAGACTGGTTTCTTCTGATCGAGTGTCGCTTGCCCGTGCTACAAGCAGTCCGGTCACGTGCTCTGCGAGCTCGTGTTTCTTGTCGGCGGAACTGTCTTTTGCAAGTTGAAGGAGCGACTCAGTCATGTTGATATCCTAAGTCAAAAGTATCACTGCAATTCATTTACAACCGGTGAAGAAAAAGCCTTTAGGTTGCATTTGATTGGTTTCATAATGTGTTTTTTGCACTTTATGATTGAAGTAAAGAATAAGCATGAATACCTACCCAATTCTGTACTCCTTTCGGCGATGTCCCTATGCAATTCGAGCGCGTCTTGCTTTTCACGCAAGCAGAAAAACAGTTGAACTGCGCGAGATTGTACTGCGTGACAAGGCTCCTGAATTTCTGAAAACGTCGCCATCGGCAACAGTTCCTTGCCTGAAGGAAGGGAACACTGTGCTGGATGAAAGTTTGGACATCATGCTGTGGACGCTGCGTCAATCTGATCCAGAGCATTGGTTGCAGCCCGAAGTAGGGACGCTTGATGAGGCACTCGAGTTGATCGAGATGTGCGACGGCCCATTCAAGCGCCATCTTGACCGTTACAAATACGATACCCGCTACCAGGACGCTGACCGTGAAACTGAGCGCGGTGCTGCGTCCGACATCCTCTGGCAGTGGGAAAAGCGCTTGTCGCAAGGCTCCTGGCTGATGGGAAAACGTGCGTCACTTGCCGACTACGCAATTCTTCCCTTTGTCCGTCAGTTTGCCAATTCCGACCGAACATGGTTCGACGGAGAGGCTTGGAATGCCATCAAAGCATGGCTTACAGCATTTGAGGCTTCTGAGCAGTTTCAAGCCGTAATGCCCAAATGGTCGAAATGGACGGCGGGGAACGCGCCAGTGTTGTTTCCAGACCCCTCGTCGTAAGAAGCAACTCTGCAATGGTTGGTTCCGACCGAAGAGACCATTTGCCATTCCTCTTTTTTGTATGAGCAACAGCGCAGAAGTCAGCGGGCTTTTACCGAAACTGCGCCCCTTCAGCACAATCTTACAAAAACGTAATGCCACCGACAGGCGGCTGTAAGGAACGATTACCTAAGTTCTTTCTCGAACCGGAACGTGAGTCCCCGCAAACGTTCCTGCAACGACCTTCAATTTGAAAGTCTACAGAGGAAGATAATATGCAAAACGGTCGGTCAGTTTCTCCCTTGCGGTCTCGCCGCGCCAAATTACTGGCAGGAGTATTCGCGCTCGGCGCTGCGGGTCTTTTGACCGCGCAAACCATTGTCCCCAGCCAGTTGGCGCACGCCGAAGCTGTACGCGTGAATGCAGCGTCTCCGGCGGACTTTTCTGACGTTGTCAGCACCGTAAGCCCTGCCGTTGTCAGTGTTCGCGTGAAGCAGGCAGTTGAGCCCCGCATGATGAACTTCAATGGCAGAGAAGGATCCCAGGAATTCTTCAAAGGCCTGCCGGACGGGCATCCGTTTGAACGCTTCTTCCGTGACTTTGGAAACCCTGGTGCTGAAGAAGGCCAGCGCGAGCGTCGCAATCCGCGTCAGTTCGGCATGTCTCAGGGCTCCGGCTTCTTCATCTCCAAAGATGGTTTTGTTGTCACCAATCATCACGTGATTGATCGCGGTACCGAATTTACGGTCATCGACCAGAATGGTGACGAGTCCAACGCAACCCTGATCGGCGCTGACAAGCGCACAGATTTGGCGCTACTGAAAGTCGAAGCCGACAAGGACTTTACTTACGTCGATTTTGCCGATGATGCTCCGGAAGTCGGAGAGTGGACAGTTGCAATCGGCAATCCGTTCGGTCTCGGCGGTTCTGTGACTGCAGGTATCGTATCTGCTCGTGGACGCGATATTGGCGCCGGTCCTTACGACGACTTCATCCAGATTGACGCGCCAGTCAATCGCGGAAACTCCGGTGGTCCGGCTTTCAACATGAAGGGTGAGGTGATTGGTGTGAATGCGGCGATCTTCTCGCCGTCAGGTGGCAATGTCGGTATTGCCTTCGCAATCCCGGCTTCGACCGCGCAAGATGTCATCATGGAGCTGAAGGACGACGGTACAGTCGTACGCGGCTGGCTGGGTGTTCAGATCCAGAACGTGACCGATGACATCGCGGAAAGCCTTGGCCTTGATCAGGCCCGCGGCGCCATCGTCGCGGAAGCGCAGGAAAACAGCCCGGCTCAGAAGGCTGGCCTGCGCTCAGGCGACACCATCCTCGCGGTGGACGGCACCAGCGTCGAAGGGCCTCGTGATCTGTCCAAGATCGTTGCTGCCTATGAGCCCGACACCAAGGTTGACGTTACCATCTGGCGTGACGGCGAAGAACAGGACGTGACCGTTACACTCGGCCGTCTGAAGGAGCAGGAACAGGCTGCTGTCGAACAGCCTCAGGTCGAAGAAACAAAAACCAGCCTTGATGAGTTGGGCCTGGTTCTGACCACCAAGTCCGAAGCCGGTATGGAAGGCAAGGGCGTTGTGATTGCGGAGATCGATCCGGAAAGCCCTGCAGCCGAAAAGCGTCTCAGCACTGGTGACGTCATTCTTGAAGTCGCCGGGATGCAGGTGAGCAACCCGGAAGATGTTCTCAAGGCACTCGACAAGGCCGAGAAGGACGGCCGCAAGGCGGTTCTCTTCAGGGTCGAGACCAACAACTCAACACGGTTCGTGGCGCTTCCCATGAACCTTGCCTGATCAGGACCCGGTCCCGCCCCGGACCGGCCCCTGTGTGGCAAGACCGGCCTGCCCTCTGCCCCCAAACCCCGACAGGCCGGTCTTTGCCTAGGGTTTAGCCTCTAAACCCGCACTGACTGGCGGCGGCGTCTCACATCCATCGCCGCCGCCAGCCATTTTCATTCTGCGCAACTCACGGTAAAAGGAAGCTATGTTGAGGATTCTTGTTATCGAAGATGATCCCGAAGCGGCCAGCTACCTCGTGAAGGGCCTGACCGAACTCGGGCACACGGCCGACCAGGCCGCAGACGGGCAGACAGGATTGCAGATGTCGCTGGACAGCGACTACGACATCCTCATTGTCGACCGCATGTTGCCCCGGCTGGATGGACTGTCCGTGATTCAGCAGCTTCGCGACGAAGGCAATCATACACCGGTGTTGATCCTTTCCGCCCTCGGTCAGGTGGATGACCGGGTCAAGGGCCTGAAAGCCGGCGGCGACGACTATCTGCCCAAACCTTATGCCTTTACCGAACTCCAGGCGCGTGTCGAAGCGCTTGCCAGACGGCCGAAATCCGCCAGCCAGGTCGAAACAACCTATACCGTCGGTGATCTGACACTTGACCGTATGGCGCATTCCTGCCGCCGGGGCGAAACCGAAATCCCTCTTCAACCTCGAGAATTCCGTTTGCTCGAATACCTGATGCAGAATGCCGGTCAGGTGGTCACCCGCACCATGCTTCTGGAAAATGTCTGGGAGTATCATTTCGACCCGCAAACCAATGTGATCGACGTTCATATCTCGCGCTTGCGCGGCAAGATCGACAAGGGCTTCGCCACACCGCTTCTGCACACCATCAGAGGTGCTGGATACACGATCCGTGACGCGGCTCACTAGATTTACTCGAACGACGGCATTCAAGCTGTCGTTGCTCTATGTCGGCGTTTTCACGGTCATGTCCGGTTTTCTGGTCGTTTACGTGGCTGAAAACACCGACCACCTGATGTCCGAGCAGGTCGTTCAATCCGTCGATTCCGAGCTTAAGGGATTGGCGGATGTGTACGTTCGCGGTGGCGTCCGTGATCTGGTGGAAACCATTGACCGTCGCTCCAGACATCCTGACGCCAGCCTCTATCTGCTGACCGACTTTGCCGGCAATGCCCTTGTCGGAAACATTGCCCGCCTTCCGACCGTTGTGCTCGAAGAAGCCGATGGCGGATTGCGCCGCGTACGCTACACGAGGCTTGGTCAGAATACCGAAGATATTGAACGCCAGGCCATGGTGCGCACGTTTGAGCTGCGCGGCGGCTTTCGTCTTCTTGTCGGACGGGACCTCGGCGATCAGCTGAAATTCTCCAATTTGTTGGCGAACGCGCTGCGGCTCTGGCTCGTCGTTATTGTTCTGATGGGCGCGATCACCTGGTTTTTTGTCAACAGCCGCGTGATGAAGCGTATCGACGATATCTCCGCCACCAGCCGGACCATTATGCACGGCGATTTGACAGGCCGGCTGTCTGTTGCGGGCAATAATGATGAATTCGATCGGCTTGCGATCAATCTCAACACCATGCTGGAACGCATTGAGCTGCTCATGCAGTCGATGAAAGACGTGACCGACAACATCGCCCATGACTTGAAAACGCCCCTGACGCGCCTTCAGACACGCATCGAAATCGCATTGCGCGATGCAAAGGGAGAAGAGGGGTATCGCGACGCTCTCGAAGCCACACTCGATGAGACCGACCACCTGCTTCGGATTTTCAATGCATTGCTGAGGATCGCCAGAATTGAATCGATGGCGCCTGGAACGGTCATGGAGCCGACAGATCTGAACAAGATGGTCGCGGAAATCGCAGAGCTCTATGAACCGCTCGTTGAAGATGAAGGCGGGCGCCTTGAGACCGAGGTACCAGCCGGCCTATACGCTGAATGCAACAAGGACCTGATCAGCCAGGTTCTGGTCAACCTGACTGAAAACGCCTTGAAATATGGCCGCCCTATAGAAGGTGATCTCGTGATCCGAATGTCGGCACGTCTGGAAGATGACCGGGTGCAGCTGTCGGTCAGCGACAACGGTGCTGGTATTCCGGAGAAGGATCAGGACCGGGTGAAAGAGCGCTTCGTGCGTCTAGAAGAAAGCCGTTCAGAACCTGGAACCGGCCTTGGATTGAGCCTTGTCAAGGCAGTCGCCCGCTTGCATGGAGGAGAGTTGCGCTTCAAGAATGAGACGCCGGGCCTGTCCGCCCGGATCGACTTGAAGCCGGCAGAGCCGGATGGCAGCGGGAGTGGAAATGGACAAGACGGGAAAACCGGAGAGAAACGCTCTTGATGGCAAAACTGGCACCAGAGGTCTTCTTGCTGACCGGATAACCATCGTCCCGACAACGCCCGATCCGGACCATGCAGACCTTTTTCTGAAAGACCTGCTGGATCATCCTGAAGCGGGCGAACTCCTGAAAAACCTGATCGGGGAAAAACCGAACCTGGGCGAATTTCTCTCAGGCATTATTTCCAATTCCCCTTATTTGCGCGACCTGATGCTTGCTGATCCGCCGCGCTTGTTGGCCTTGCTGCAGGAGGTGCCAGAGGAGCGCATCGGTCGACTGTTGTCAGAAGCAGAAAATGCAGTCGCGGAAGATGAAGACGGTATCATGCAAGCGCTCAGACTGTTCAAGCAGAACCTTGCGCTGACATTGGGGCTGGCGGATGTCTGCGGAGCAATTGTGCTGGACCAGGTAACGGGCGCGCTTGCCGGTTTCGCCGACGCGGCGCTGACAGCAGCCATCCGGTTTTGCCTCAAGGATCTGACCCGCCGCAACAAGTTTTCGCCTGTTGACGACGAGCGGCCCGAGGTCGACAGCGGAGTGATCGTGCTTGCAATGGGCAAACACGGTGCAAACGAACTCAATTATTCTTCAGACATCGATCTGATCGTGCTCTACGACCCGGACAAGGCACCGATGTCCGGCAATGCAGAAGCTCCTGTTGAATTTGTTCGCATGACCCGGCGCCTGGTAAAGATCATGCAGGACAGAACGGCTGACGGTTACGTCTTTCGAACTGATTTGCGCCTGCGTCCCGATCCGGGCGCAACACCGCTGGCAATGTCCGTTCCCGCAGCATTGGTCTACTATGAATCTCTCGGGCAGAATTGGGAGAGAGCAGCACTGATCAAAGCCCGGCCTTGCGCTGGCGACATTCCGGCAGGCAAGGAATTCCTCAGAGAAATTGTGCCTTTTATCTGGCGTAAGTATCTGGACTTCGCAGCGATTTCGGATGTGCAGTCGATCAAGCGGCAAATCCATATGCACAAAGGCCACGGCGCCATTGCCGTTGCTGGCCACAACGTCAAGCTTGGACGTGGCGGTATTCGAGAAGTGGAATTCTTCGTTCAAACGCAGCAGCTGATTGCAGGTGGCCGCAATCCTGAACTGCGTGGGCGCCGGACACTTGAAATGCTTGATGCGCTTTGCGATGCGGATTGGATCCGGGTGCGCGCAAGAGATGAGTTGAGGAACGCCTATGTCTTCTTGCGGGATGTGGAACATCGCATTCAAATGATGAATGACGAGCAGACCCAGCTTTTGCCAAAAGACAACGAGGGTCTCAATCGTGTCGCCGCATTGATGGGGTTTGAAGGCCTGCCCGAGTTCGAGAAAGTCTTGCTCGATCATCTGCGCAAGGTGCTGCATCACTATGCTGAACTCTTCGAAGACGAGCCCGGCTTGTCGTCCGAGCTGGGCAATCTGGTCTTCACCGGTGATGATCATGATCCCGATACGCTGGATACCCTGGCGAGGCTCGGCTTTCAGCAGCCGTCCGAGGCCGCCAACATTGTCAAATCCTGGCACTTCGGCCGCTATCCCTGCACACGGTCGACCAAGGCCCGTGAGCGCTTGACCGAAATGCATCCCTCACTGATCGGAGCGCTCGCGGCAACGGACAACGCGGATTCGGCGCTAAGAGCATTCGACAGTTTCCTGTCCAAACTCCCCGCCGGCGTGCAATTGTTTTCGCTTTTGAGATCGAACCCGCAGTTGCTGTCGTTGCTTGCAACGACCATGGGAGCTGCCCCGCGCATGGCCGAAACGGTTTCAAAGCGCGTGCATGTTCTGGACGCGGTCCTTGATCCGGCCTTCTTCGGTGCCATGCCAAGCGTACAGGAGTTTCGCGTCGGTCTTGATCGTACGCTTGCACAGTCTCGCTTTTACGAAGAAGCCTTGGACAGGGCGCGCATCTTTACTCAGGAACAGCAGTTTCTGATCGGCTTGAGGTTGATCTCAGACACGCTTTCCGCCGACCGGGTCGGGTTTGCTTTGGCCAGACTGGCCGAAGTTGTTGTCGACCGCATCCTGCGGCAGGTGATTTCTCATGTCGGTGAGAACCACGGCAGTGTTCCAGGGGGAGAAGTCGCGGTTCTTGCCATGGGGAAACTTGGCGGACGTGAGATGACCGCTGCCTCGGATCTCGATCTGATCTTGCTCTATGACGCTCCGGAGGATGTCAAAGAGTCCGATGGACGACGGCCATTGGCGATTTCACAATACTACACCCGCCTGACGCAAAGGCTTGTCACCGCTCTGTCTGCGCCGACAGCAGAAGGCTCTCTTTATGAGGTTGACTTCAGGCTGCGTCCATCCGGCAACGCTGGCCCATTGGCAACAAATCTGGGCGGCTTCATCGCCTACCAGGAAAAGGAAGCGTGGACCTGGGAGCATATGGCTTTGACCCGAGCCAGAGTGATTGCGTCGTCGTCACCGGAGTTCAGAGCCAGGATTATCGGGAACATCTGCGAGACGCTGACCAAACCACGGGATCTTGCGCAACTTGCCAATGACGTGCGGGCCATGCGGGCGCGCATTGAAAAGGAAAAGGGAACTAAAGATGTCTGGGACCTGAAACAGGTCGCCGGTGGCTTGGTCGATATCGAATTCATTGCTCAATTCCTGCAACTGGCCAATGCCGAAAAAAGCAAAGAGATTCTGGCGCAGGGAACAGAAGAGGCGCTGGAAAAACTGCGGGACGCTGGCTTCCTGGCACTCGGCGATGCGGAGTTGTTGCTGGAGGCGTTGCGTCTCTACCACAGGCTAACGCAGATCCTTCGGCTTGTGCTGTCCGGCAAGTTTGTGCCTTCGGAGGCTCCAGGTGGCGTGCTTGACCTGCTTGTTCAGGCGTCCTCGAGCCCGACATTCGTGCGACTGGAGGCGGAGCTGGCGGAACTGCAAAGTAAGGTTCGTTCAGTGTTCGTGCGATTGATTGGAAAAGTCGAGATCGAGGAATGATCGGTCTGCGCGGCGCGACTAGGCGGCTTCTGCCTCGGCAATTGGAAGCGTGAAGCTGACGGTCGTACCCTTTTTGACCTCAGATTCAATTGTCAGCTTGCCGCCATGAAGTTCAACGAGTGAACGCGCGATGGCCAGTCCAAGGCCGGAGCCCTGGTGGGTCTTGGTGAACTGGTTTTCAACCTGCACGAACGGTTGCGCGAGACGTTCTATGTCGCGCTCGGATATGCCTATGCCCGTGTCTGTCACCTCGAAGCGCAGCTTGTCGCCGCGCGGGATGGCCCGCAGTGTGACTGTGCCGTTGTCCGGTGTGAATTTCACTGCATTGGCAAGCAGGTTCAGGAGGATCTGCTTCAGCGCCCGTTTGTCTGCCAGCACCTGGTAGTTGTCCGAAACGTCCTCGACCACGGTGATGTTCTTTTCGGTCGCCGCGCCAGTAACGATCCGACCCGCATCTGCCGCCGCTGCTGTCGCGCTGACAATTTCGGTTTCGATAGACATGCGCCCGGCCTCGATTTTGGACATGTCGAGGACGTCGTTGATCACATTGAGCAGGTAAGTTCCGGAGGAATAGATGTCCTTGCAATAGTCATTGTAACGATCAGTGCCGAGAGGTCCGAACATTTCTTGCGTCATGATATCGGAGAAGCCGATGATCGCATTGAGCGGTGTGCGCAGCTCATGCGAAATATTTGCCAGAAACTCTGATTTGGCCTGGTTGGCAGCTTCAGCCCGTGTCTTTTCTTCCTGGTATTTATCCGCCATTTCCACGAGCTGGCGTGCCTGGATTTCAAGTGTCTGACGGGATTTCTGCAGATCGGAAACCGTGGCCTTCAACCGTTTCTCCGACTCCATCAGTTTTTCTTCGTGCTTTTTCAGCGCGGTAATGTCGGTGCCGACGGAAACGAAGCCACCGTCTTTGGTGCGGCGCTCGGAGATCTGCAGCCAGCGGCCGTCTTCCAGTTGAGCCTCATAGGAGCCTTCAGGCGCTCCGCCACGCTGTGTCACGGTGATCGGCTTCGGTGCGACTTCCGAATTGGATGCGGCCTCCATGACAGCCTGATAGGGCGTTCCCGCCTTGATGACCGCGCTCGGCAGGCTGTGCAGTGACTGATAGTTGGAGTTGCAGATGACCAATTCGTTTTTGGCATTCCAGAGAACAAAAGCCTCCGAAATGGTCTCGATCGCGTCACGCAAACGCAGGTCAGCCATCCGGCTTTGCTCCGCCAGCTCATGCTGTTCGGTGATGTCGATGCAAATGCCGATGAGATGCGGTTCTGCGCGGCCAGGTTCTGACTGGATCTCACCGCGAGCGCGAAGCCAGATCCAGCTTCCGTCTGAATGCCGCATGCGAAAAGTCTCGTCGACCAGTGTTTCGCCGCTTTCAAGCAGGTGTTCTGCAAGGCCGAGAAGGTCGATATCATCCGGGTGGGTGATGTCCGCGACGTCTGCAAAGCTCAGAATATCGTCTTTCGGCTCTCGCCCGAGCAACTCGTAGAGCGAAGACGACCAGAACATCCGGCCTCTGGAAAGGTCCCAGTCAAAGAGACCGCAGCGACCATGGGTGAGGGCGGTATCAATGCGTCCTCTTGTGGTCGCATACATTTCGTCGGCAGTTTCCGCGCGTGTTGCCTGGCTGAAGAAGCCGTAGATCACGGCCAGAAGAACCAGGGACGTTCCGACGAACAAGGTTACGTTGGCCGAAAGATCGTTGCGCCAGCTCGAATAGATGTCCGTTTCCGGTTGAATAACGGCGATCATGCCAAGACGACCGGACAAATGATGGACTGTCGCGAAAACTTGCTCTTCCTGGTCGAGGCCGCCGATGTCCGCGGGAATGGACAGTACACCGGCCCGTGCGCCAAAGACTGTCAGCGGCTGTGACGGGCCGAGCAAGTCGGTGATCGGCCGGCTCTCAAGACCAGGCTGAATGGGCGCAGTTGCAACGACAGTGCCTGATTTGTCGGCGACAATGTAGATACGTCCCTGGCTGGTTGCTCCAGCTGGCAGACTGTCAGCGAGAATGCGCTTGAGCGTCGTCCTGTAGCCGGTTTCGGGCAGGGTTGTTTCTGATGCGTCGAGACTGTTTGAAACGACAGTCGCCATCAAGCTGAGGGTTGTCTGCGCCGAGCGCTGCGTGTCTGTATATCCGTTTGCCAGCTCACCGGCTCGGAATATCGCAAGGACGATGATGAAGATGATGGCGAGGCCCGGAATAAGACGGCGCATCAGGCTGTCTGATCTCGCCAGGCCTGAGGAGAGGGCAGTGAGCAGAGAGCGGAGAGACAAGCTGGTGTCGCTTGTTCTTGTGTCGCCGTTTGACTCCTTATCGCCGCGCCGCGCAGATGCGTCGCCAGCCAATGCTCGCGCCATAGGAAGTGTGCCTCAAAAACCGCCGTCTCGGGGTCGGCCCCGAATCACTTCCATTTGAATCAAAACATGAGTTTTTGTCCAGACCTTGCCAAGAAGAAAATGGTTAACGCGGCGACGCTTTACCGGCTGTTGCGTTAACCTTTTCCAGTATTTCACACTATTGCAGTGTTCTGTCGACGATATCGCGACTGTCTCTTGACAGATTTTCGAATGATGAAACCCTCAAGAGGGCAGTTTCAGCAAGGGCAGAACGTTGTGGGTCTAGTGCGCGCCACGAACGGAAACTGGTCAAAAGCCTGGAAGCAACCTGTGGATTCCGGCGATCGATCTCCAATACTGATTCGGCAACAAGCTCAAATCCAGCACCGTCACCTCGTGCAAACTGTGTCGGATTTCCTGTTGCAAAGGATTGCAGCAAAGAGCGCACCCGGTTCGGGTTGCCGGCATCATAGAGCGGGTGGGTCTTGAGTGCGCGAACCTTTGCCAGAGTTTCTGCTCCAGGGGCTGTCGCCTGCGTCATGAACCATTTGTCCATGGCCAGCGAATTGCTCTCATGCCGCTTGAGATAAGTGGCGAGAGCTTCTTCTTCCTTGGCAAGGTGGTCATGGACAAGCAGTGTCAGTGCGGAGATCCTGTCGGTCATATTGTACGCTGCGGCAAAACGTTCCCAGATCGTTTCAGCAGCCCCTGCCAGTTCAGAGACGGCGACAAAGGAAAGCGCTCGATTGGCGAGTGCGCGCTTGCCGGCGCTTGCAGCATCAGGAGAAAAGGGGCCGTTTGGCATGGCAGACTTGGCAATCGACTGAAATTCAGCCCCGTGAGCGCCTGCAATGGCCTTTCGCAGTTGCTGGCGCGCCTCGTAAACGGCATCAGGATCAACGTTCTTGCCGATCTCCTGCGCAATATCGGCTTCACTCGGCAGGACTAGAGCCTGAGCGCGCAATGCTTCATCCAGCGATGCATCGGTCAGAACATTGCCGATCACGGCAATTGTATCCGAGGACGGTGCTGCGCGGTTTCCCTGCCTCGTTTCACCGGTCAGTCGCACGAGATCTTTCATCAACAGGGTTTGAACGGCCTGCCACCTGTTGAAGGGATCGCTGTCTTTGGCGGCGAGGAACACCAGTTCGTCTTGTGACAG
This sequence comes from Roseibium porphyridii, assembly GCF_026191725.2. Taxonomy (NCBI): domain Bacteria; kingdom Pseudomonadati; phylum Pseudomonadota; class Alphaproteobacteria; order Hyphomicrobiales; family Stappiaceae; genus Roseibium; species Roseibium porphyridii. The sequence continues at coordinate 4,290,052 of NZ_CP120863.1, read as the reverse complement.
GCTTTGATTGAGCCTGACTGGCGCGGAAAACCCTCTGAGCAGTGACAGGACGGGACGGGATTCAATATTGTCGAAGGTGATCTTCTGATGAGCCTTGTTGAGTATGAGTACGTCGCCTTGCAGGCGTGTCCCCTCGGGAGCCCCGGTATCGAGGTCATTTCCATTTGCACCAATGAGCCCGAAACGCAGCGGAATTACTGCCGGTTTGCTGTTTTTCTGACCAGGTACAGGAGGAATTTCCTGGGAGAGCGACACAGTGAATGTCTTGGAACCCTCATCGTAGTCGGTCTCGGCTGTCACAACCGGTGTGCCAGCCTGTTCATACCAACGCGAAAACTGATCGAGATTGGTTGACGCTGCTTCGGAAAAACATGCCAGGAAGGCCTCGATTGTCGTGGCGTCGCCGTCATGTCGCTCAAAATAAAGATCAAGTCCTGCCTTGAAGGCATCATCGCCAATCAGTGTTTTTAGCATTCGGACAACTTCAGCACCCTTTTCATAAACCGTGGCGGTGTAGAAGTTGTTGATTTCATGATAAGTTCTTGGCCGGACCGGATGTGCAAGCGGGCCTGCGTCTTCAGGAAACTGGTGGGATTTGAGCAATCTGACATCTGCGATCCGCTTCACGGCGCGGGAGCGCATATCGGAAGAAAACTCCTGGTCGCGGAAAACCGTCAAGCCTTCCTTCAGGCACAACTGGAACCAGTCTCGGCAGGTGATGCGATTGCCGGTCCAGTTGTGAAAGTATTCATGTGCGATCACGGCTTCTATGTTGGCGAAATCCTGATCGGTCGCTGTCTCCGGATCGGCGAGAACATATTTGTCGTTGAAGATATTAAGGCCCTTGTTCTCCATCGCTCCCATGTTGAAGTCCGAAACGGCGACAATGTTGAAGACGTCCAGATCATATTCGAGCCCAAAGACCTCTTCGTCCCAACGCATGGAACGTATCAAGGAGTCCATAGCCCAGGCGCATCGATCTTCTTTGCCGTGTTCAACATAAATGTTGAGCGCAATTTCATTGCCGGATTGCGTGGAGAAACGGGCAGGAACCCGGGCAAGGTCACCGGCAACAAGCGCAAATAAATACGCCGGTTTGGGATGCGGATCGTGCCAGACTGCAAAATGCCGCCCGCTGTCACCAAGGGGACCTTCTTCGATAAGGTTGCCATTGGCCAAGAGAACCGGACAGGCGTCTTTTTCAGCCTCCAGTCGAGTTGTGTAGACGGATAGGACGTCGGGCCGATCGAGGAAATAAGTGATACGGCGAAACCCTTCCGCTTCGCATTGCGTGCAATAGGTCCCGGACGAACGGTACAGCCCCATGAGTTTGGTATTGGCATCCGGGTCAAGGCGGGTAACAAGCTCAAGTTCAAACGACTCCGCCGGGGGCGTGAATAGCTCCAAACGATCCGGTGCAGCGTTGAATTCGTCTTGGCCAGGCACGCGCCCGTCAATCGTCAGGGACACCAGTGCCAAATCGTCGCCGTCAAGTTCCAGCGGGGTTCCAGGGTGTGTCCCGTCTTGCCGCGTTATGGACAGTACCGCCCTTACGATGGTTTCGCTTGGCGCAAGTTCGACGCGAAGATCTACCGTCCCAATGCGATAAGCAGGCGGTTGATAGTCTTCCAGCCGGATGGCGGGCGCCGTTTCAGAACGCATCTGGATCTCCTGAGTGACAATGGCCAAGCGTTGGCAGCGGATTGGGTTCCCGCGTTAACATGATCGCGGAACATGGCAAAGTCTAGATTCCATGGCGCGCTGTCGATCCCCAATTCCAGCACCCGGTGACAGCAATTTAAGCACAGGTTTTGACGCGGCTCCGGCCTTTGTCTATGTGAGGGGCAACGTCACTTGAAGGGACATTTTGAATGAGCCGTCTGGACAGCTTTATCCGCCGCATGACCTCGCAGAAAATCTTGCTCGAGTATCTGGTCGAAAAGGTCAATCAGGTCGATGGACCGGTCCTGGAGCTGGGGTTGGGAAACGGCCGGACCTATGACCATCTTCGGGAAATCTACCCAGAAAAGGAAATTTTCGTATTTGATTTTGCCATGAATTGCCATCCGAGCTGCGCGCCGGATGCGGACCATATGATCCTCGGTGATATACGCGACACACTGGCATTTTGCGAACCTCGTGTTGGTGCAAAGGCCTCGTTTGCCCATATTGACATCGGTTCTGCCGATCCGACCAATGACCTTGCCATCGTTCACTGGCTCGCGCCTCTTTTGAACGAACGCATGGCAGTTGGCGGTTTCGTCCTGACGGCATTGAAACTGGAGCTTTCGAATTTCGAAACGCTCGACAAACCGGAAGGCATTCATCCCGGCCGGTATCACATCTACCGCAAAGTTTCGGAAACCTGATCATTCCTGACCGTTCAAGGATATCAAGACTATGAGCGCCCCACTGGAAGGCATCAAGGTTGTTGAACTTGCCCGAATTCTGGCTGGTCCCTGGACGGGTCAGACGCTGGCAGATCTTGGCGCTGATGTTATCAAGGTCGAAAGTCCGCAAGGCGATGACACCAGAGGGTGGGGGCCACCATTTGTGGATGGCGATGCCGATGAGCGCAGTGACGCTGCTTATTTCCACGCCTGTAACAGGGGGAAACGCTCAATCACCGTCGATTTCCGGACCGAGGAAGGACAGGACATTGTTCGGCGGCTTGTCGCCGAGGCCGATATTCTGATCGAAAACTTCAAGGTTGGTGGCCTGGAGAAATACGGCCTCGACTATGACAGCCTTAGCAAGGTCAATCCGAAACTGATCTACTGTTCGATCACCGGGTTCGGTCAGGACGGGCCGTACGCTCACCGCGCTGGATATGATTTCATGATCCAGGGTATGGGCGGCATTATGGATCTGACAGGCGACCCTGACGGCGACCCTCAAAAAATCGGTGTTGCCTTTGCCGATATCTTCACGGGTCTTTACGGTGTCGTGGGTGTTTTGGCTGCCCTCAGACGTCGTGATCAGACCGGCGAGGGTGAGTGGATCGACATGGCTTTGCTGGATGCCCAGGTCGGAGTGCTCGCCAATCAAGCGCTGAACTACTTTGTGTCCGGCAACACGCCAAAACGCCTTGGCAATGCGCATCCCAACATCGTTCCCTACCAGGTGTTCCCTGTCGCCGATGGTCACCTGATCATCGCCGTCGGCAACGATGGTCAATTTGTAAGACTGTGTGACGTTTTGGGGTGCCCTGAACTGCCGAAGCGCGCCGAATTTGCTTCCAACGCTGCGCGCGTTGCCGCTCGCGATGAATTGGTGCCTCTCCTGACGGAGGCAATGGCCGGATACCGCCGAGACGACCTTCTGAGCGCGCTGGAAAAGGAAGGCGTTCCTGCCGGTCCTATCAATTCCGTTGAAGATGTCTTTAACGATGAACAGGTTCGGCACCGGGGCATGAAAGTTGATCTTCCCGCATCGCAGTCAGCGACAGGAAACGTTTCTTCAGTACGTACGCCGATTAGCTTCAAGAATGGAAATCTCGTTCTTGAAAAGGCGGCTCCTGTGCTCGGAGAACACACAGAAGAAATCCTTGAGGAGCTCGGTCTGCAATCCGACTCCTGAAAATTGGAGAATTGCGTGAAAGATACAGAGTATCTGAAGGTCAAGGGCACCAAGGTTCTGGCCAATGAATGGGGCACGCTGACCCAGTTCAAGGTTGACTATCGCCGCAAGGACGGAAGATGGCAGGAGCAGATCCGTGAAGCCTATGATCGAGGCCACGGCGTAGCCTGTCTTCTGCACGACCCGGAAACGGATTGTGTGCTGCTGACGAGACAATTCCGGCTGCCGGTCTGGTTGAGCGGCTCAGACCCGTTTTTGATCGAAGCACCCGCCGGGTTGCTTGAAGGAGCGCAGCCGGAAGAACGCATGCGTCTGGAGCTGATCGAAGAAACCGGATTTGAGGTTTCCGAACTCAATCACCTTTTCGATGCCTATATGAGCCCAGGGTCCGTCACCGAGTATCTGGCATTTTTCACTGGCACTTACCATTTGAAGAATAAGGTGGCCGTCGGCGGAGGCGCGGAAGACGAAGGGGAGGACATCGAGGTTGTTCATGTTCCCCTGCGTGACGCACTTGGCATGATGCGGTCGGGCGAGATCAGGGATGCGAAGACAATTATTTTGCTGCAGGAACTTGCACTTCGGCAGTTTTCTGTGAGCAAAGACTGAGCTGGGGACAGCTTCGATAACACTGTTACATCTCTTAAATTGACGGCTCTTTTCAGGCTAGTAAGCTGCCAGATGTAAATCGAGGAAATTGGCCAATGGCAAAACCAGCACGGAATGACCGGCGTTTGAAGCTGCGCTTGGCCACCGTCGTTGGACTTGGCTTTGGGGCATTTGTCGCAATCGCCATCGGCCTTGTGCTTGGTCTTTCCGTCGCCGCCAACTTCAAGAACACGTTCTCGCTTTTGAACGACAAGGCGATTTTGAGCACGCAGGCGCTTGAGCAACAGTTGCGCACGCATTTCGGCTCGGTTCAAAGTGCGGTTGTTGGACTGAAACCCTATTTCGACGACGGCACTCTCGGCTTTGAAAACCCTGAGCGTACGCTCGAAGACCTGAAAATAGCACTGAACTCCAACAACGATATTACGACACTTGCGGTAACGGATCCCTCAGGCAAACGCATGGGGATCTATCGCGCTCCAAATGGAAAAATGTGGCGTATCGAGAGCGATGTTCCGCCGCCCGGCATGACATCGAGGGCCTTGCCAAAACTTGATGCCGACAGCCCGCCGAGCTGGGGTCCGCTGGTGGAGCATGAAGTCGGCCTTTTTGCAAATGTCTCGGTTCCGATCGTGCAAGATGGCAAGGTCAAGGGCCTGCTAACGGCCGCCAGTTCCATGGAAGACCTGACTCACATCGTGGCCTCTCAGGACGAGGGCAGGGACAATACGGTTTTCATTCTGGATGGCGACAACCGAGTCATCATGCACTCAGATACCGGTGACTTGCAGACCGGCAGCGAAATCAAGGCGAAGCTGCCCAGTGCGCTCACAACTGCGGGGGATCCGGTGCTGGCGGGAATGTCGGACGAGGAAAAGCTGACCGAGTTCGAAAAGGCAGCGGACCTAGGTATCGAGGTTTCGTTTGTTCAGGTTGGAGACGCCGAATTCATCTTGATGAAGGCCGCGCTTTCCGGTTTCAGCCAAAAGCCATTTACAATCGGCCAGTATTTTCTAGGGGCGACAGTCTCGCGTGAAGTCGAGCGTTTGGCCGGTTCCATGTTTGTCGGATTTGGAGCGCTGGTCATCTCGGTCCTGATTGCATTCTGGATCGGACGCAGGGTTGCACGGCCTTTGCGGACACTGGCCGTTCAGTCGGAACGTGTCGGAACACTGTCCTTGAACGAAGTCGAACCGTTGCCGCGTAGTCGGGTTGCTGAGCTTGACCAGGTTGCCCTTGCCTTCAACACCATGGTTGAAGGCCTCAAGGCGATGAACACCTATGTTCCGCGTTCATTGTTCATCAAGCTGATGCGTCTTGGAGGCGGCGAAGCTGCCGAAGCAAGAGAAGCGGAACTGACGATCCTGTTTACCGATATCGTTGGCTTCACTGCGCTTTCTGAACACATGAGTGCCGAGGAAACCGCGGGCCTCCTGAACGATCATTTCGCTATTCTTGTGGAGGCGGTTGAAGGAGAGGGTGGAACCGTCGACAAGTTTCTTGGTGACGGCATGCTGGCGTTTTGGGGTGCGCCCGATGCGCGACACGATCACGCCGAAGCTGCCGTCAGAACGGCGCGCCGGATTGCTTCGGCGTTGCGTGAGGCCAATGCCAGGGCAAAAGAGAACGGAAAGCCTGAGATGTGCCTGCGAATTGGCATCCACACAGGACCGGCCGTTGTTGGCAACGTGGGAGCCCTTGACCGGTGGAACTATACCGTTGTCGGTGACACGGTGAATGCAGCCGAGCGATTGCAGACCCTCGGCAAGGAAGTTCCGGGGCACCCGGACGTCACAATCCTGGCAAGCGCGGATACGATTGCAAGGCTGCCGGAAGAAGAAAATCAGCGGGCTGTTGGCGAGCACCACCTGCGTGGACGCAGCGGTCTGATGGAAGTTTACTGGCTCGATCCGTTCCCGGTTGGCACGGTTCAGGCCAAAAACCTTCCCGTCAGTGCGGCGGAATAGAGCCTGTTTCCGGCCACTTGGCAGGCCAAGATCATGAACCGCAATAAAAAATTTTGAGAATGTGACGAACGTCACAGTCGTTTATCACTGATTTCTGCATTGCTATCGACCGGCGAATTTGGTTGTCTTTCTGTTGCAATAAGGGCTTAGTAAGCCTCTCGCAGACAATCCTTGCCGGGGAGGAAAAGCGCAGTGAATGTTCTCTCGATTGAGGGACTGACGGTAGATTTTAATACAGCAGAAGGCCGCGTGCGTGCTGTCGATGATGTGTCGTTTGTCGTTCCCGAAAACCGGACTGTCGCGCTGGTAGGGGAATCGGGGTCCGGCAAGACCGTTATTTCGCAGACAATCATGGGGCTGTTGCCTCAGGCAGCGGAGATCTCGTCCGGCAAGGTAATTCTGGCAGATCCGACAGGCGAAGAACCACCCGTGGACATCGCGGCTCTGGAACGCAAGGGGCCGCAAATGCGGCATCTGCGCGGAAATCGTGTTGCGATTATTTTTCAAGAACCGATGACATCACTCTCGCCGCTCCACACGATCGGAGACCAGATCGGCGAAGCCGCCCTGTTGCACAGGAATGTTTCCAGGGCAGAGGCAAGCGAACTGACCAAGACAATGCTCAGTCTCGTCAAGTTTCCCGATCCTGAGAGAGCGCTCGAAACATATCCCTTTGAGTTGTCCGGTGGCTTGCGCCAACGAGCCATGATCGCGATGGCGATGATCTGCCGGCCCGCATTGTTGATCGCCGATGAGCCGACAACGGCTCTCGATGTTACGATCCAGGCGGAAATTCTGAAGTTGATCCGTGAAGTTCAATCGGAACTGCGCATGTCCGTTCTGATGATCACCCACGATTTCGGTGTTGTTGCCAATATGGCTGACGAGATCGCAGTGATTTATCATGGGCGGATCATGGAGAAAGGTACTGCACAGCAGCTTTTTTCCGATCCGAAGCACGACTACCTGAAAGCGCTTTTGAACGCGGTTCCAAGCTTTCACATGGACAAGGATGAACGGCTGGTGCCGATCCGGCCCATTGTTCTGAAATCGGAAGAGCTGACGAGCAACAGGCCCCACTGCGACGTGGCGCCAGGCGAGCCGCTGGTTGAAATGCGGAATGTGACCAAGCAGTTCACGCTGCGCAAGGGGTCATTCTTCGGGGCCAAGGCCAAGACCCTGACCGCTCTGGACGATATCAGCCTGACCATTCGCCGCGGAGAATGCCTTGGTCTGGTCGGCGAATCCGGATCAGGCAAGACAACAGCCGCAAAGGCCATATTGAGGGCCATAGGTATCGAGGGCGGTCAGGTTCTCTACAACCGCGGCAAAGGACTGGAAGACGTCGCCAATCTGAGTGGCGCGGATTTGATGGATTACCGTCGCCGGGTTCAATTGATATTCCAGGATCCGTTTTCCTCGCTCAACCCGCGCATGACCATCAACGACACGCTGATGGAGCCCTTGGAAGTGCATGGTGTCGGTACGCCGAAGGAGCGCGCGGAACGCGCGCGCAATCTCATGAACCTTGTCGGTCTCGATCCGCGGTTCCTGAGACGGTATCCGCATTCCTTTTCCGGAGGTCAAAGGCAGCGCATCGGTATTGCCAGAGCGCTGACGCTCAACCCGGAATTCATCTTGTGTGATGAGCCGACGTCGGCACTGGATGTTTCTGTCCAGGCGCAAATCCTCAATTTGCTTCAGGACCTGAAGCGAGATCTCAATCTCACTTACCTTTTTGTCAGTCACAACCTTGCCGTTGTCGATTATGTTGCCGACAGGATCGCAGTCATGTGCCGCGGCCGTTTGGTTGAAATTGGTGAGACGCGAACTGTGGTTGGCAACCCGCTTCATCCTTATACAAAAGCGCTCTTGTCCGCGGTACCGGAACCGGACCTGTCAGCGCCACTTGATTTTGCCGCCCTGGATGCGAACAACGCATCAGAGCCGCAACTTTGGCCGGAACCATTCCGCCTTGTAGACGGTCAGGAACCGTTGCTTGTGGAAATGGAACCGGATCACTTTGTCTGCGCACCTGGCCTAAAGAACACTGGGGCGCAAGAGGGGACAGCTGCATAATGCTTATGAACACCGTAAGGGCCGGTCTGTTTGTGACCGCTGCCATGTTCGCGGGGCCTTTGGCCGCGCTGGAACTGAAGGAAACGCCAGGGCTCGACCCGGCACTTCCACCGGTGGCCGAAAGGCTTCCATCCGAACCGCTTGTCGTGGATCTCGAATCCAAGGGCCGCACGGTCGGCAAACACGGCGGTGCCATCGACACACTTATTGGACGCGCCAAGGATGTGCGTCTGATCAATGTCTGGGGCTACGCACGCCTCGTTGGCTATAACGACAAGCTGGAGCTGCTGCCCGACATTCTTGAAGATGTTGAAGTGGAAGATGGACGCATTTTCACGTTTCACACCCGTGAAGGCCACAAATGGTCCGATGGACATCCTTTTGGAGCCGAAGACTTCCGTTACTATTTTGAGGACATTGTCAGCAATGAAAAGTTGACACCCTCCGGTTTGCCGCCGTTTCTTGTTGTGAACGGCAAAGGTCCGAAGTTCGAGGTGGTGGACGAGACCACCGTTCGTTTCACGTGGGATGAGCCCAATCCGCTGTTCCTGCCGGAACTTGCTAAAGCCCGGCCTCCGTTTATCTATCGCCCGGCGCATTATCTGAAACAGTTTCATGAGAAATACGGCGATCCGGACTTCATCACCAAGGAAGCTGCCAAGGTAAAAGCGCGCAACTGGGCACCGCTTCATGCCAAAAGAGACGACATGTACAACGCCCGGAATGTCGCGCTTCCAAGCCTTCAGCCCTGGGTGCGCATGCGCGACGACAGCGATCTTCGGTTCATTCTGGAACGCAATCCATATTACCATCGGGTCGACAGCACCGGACAACAGTTGCCTTATGTCGACAACGTCATCATGACGGTGGCTGACGGCAAGCTGATCCCGGCGAAAACGCAAGCCGGCGAGAGTGACCTGCAGGCCAGAAACTTGAGCTTCTCAGATATCACCGTCCTGAAAAAGGGTGAGAAGCAGAACGACTACGTGACGGCGCTGTGGTCCAATACCAAGGGCTCCGAAATTTCCATTCTTCCGAACTTCACAGTGAAGGATCCCGAGTGGCGCGCGCTGTTCCGTGACAATCGCTTCCGCCACGCATTGTCGCTCGGCATCGACCGCAATCTGATCAATCGTGTTCTGTTCTTCGGTCTTGGTACGCCAGGCAACGACACGATCCTTTCGGCAAGCCCGCTTTACAAGCCTGAGTACACGACCAAGTGGGCCGAATATGACCCGGACAAGGCCAATGAGCTGCTGGATGAAATTGGTCTGACGAAGCGCGACGACGAAGGCACGCGCCTTCTGCCGGATGGCAGGCCGATCGAAATCATCGTGGAGACAGCAGGCGAAGCCCAGGTGCAGGACGATGCATTGGAACTGGTGGGTGAGATGTGGGGTGAACTCGGCATCAAACTGTTCGCCAAACCGAGCCAGCGCGACAACCTGCGTGAACGGGCAATCACCGGTCAGCTGGTCATGTCGGTCTGGTGGGGTCTTGAGAACGGTATTCCAACTTCAGAAATGCCACCGGAAGACCTTGCGCCGGTTCATGGAGATGTTTTGTCTTGGCACGCCTGGGGTGACTACTACGAGACACAGGGAGAGGGTGGCGAAAAGCCGGATTGGGCGCCTGCCGAGCGTTTGATGGAACTCTACAAGTCCTGGCTCGTCTCCAAGACACCCGAAGAGCGCACAAAGATCTGGGATGAGATGCTCCAGATCCATGCCAACGAGACAATCCGCATTGGTCTTGTCTCCGGCGTTCGCCAGCCAGTTGCGATCAAGAATGTGGAAAATGTCCCGCTTGAAGGCATCTATGGCTGGGATCCGGGCGCGCATTTTGGAATTCATCGTATGGATGAGTTCTATCTGACGAACTGAACCAGCACCTGAAAGGGATTTCCGGGACTCATACGGAGGAAATATGGCTGACCGGCTGGAGATTACCGCAGACCTTATCGACTATGTTTGCCAGCACGGGACCCGGGAATCCGCATCACTTAAAAGACTTCGCCACCACACTCAAATCCTGCCGGACGCCGATATGCGTGTCCCGCAGGAGCAGGGCCAGTTGCTGTATTTCCTGATCAAGGCCTTGAACGCCAAAAGGGTTATGGAGCTTGGTGTGTTCACCGGCTACTCCACACTATGGATGGCCTCTGCTCTGCCTGATGATGGCCGCGTTGTCGCCATCGACAAGCGCAACAATTGGCAGGAGCTGGCAGAAACCCATTGGCAGGAAGCTGGTGTTCGCCACAAGATCGATTTTCGGATCGGACGGGCGCAAGGGGTCATGCAGGACATGCTCAACGAAGGTGAAGGAAGTTCATTCGATCTGATTTTCGTCGACGCCGACAAGAAGAGTTATACCGCCTATTACGAGCTTGCCTTGAAACTGCTCAGAACCGGCGGGATTATGGTGTTCGACAACATGCTTCGTCTCGGTGACGTCATCGATCCGGAAATCAAGGATCCTGCTGTCGATGACATTCGCGCCTTGAATGCGCGATTGCGGGATGACGACCGGGTGGTGATTTCAATGTTGCCGTTTTCAGACGGCCTGACGCTTGCGCTGAAGGCGGCCTGATGCTGGGGTAATAGTTCATGTTGTCGCTGGTGCAGCGACGGCTCTTATTCAGACGCAGTTGGGGCTTAGGGGGAATAAGTGCTCTACTATATAATACGTCGGATATTGATGATGATCCCGACTTTGCTGGTGATCAGCTTTCTGACGTTTTTCATCATCGAGCTTCCGACCGGAGACTATATTTCCAACCAGATTGCAGCTCTGAAGGCTTCAGGGGAGAGTTCGTCTGTTGCGAAGCTGGAGTTCCTGCGCAAGGAATTTTCGCTTGATCGGCCATTTTTCGAAAGATACCTGATCTGGGTCGGTCTGTGGCCCGGACCTCATGGGCTTGATGGGCTCATTCAAGGCAATTGGGGCTGGTCTTTCGAGTTCGACAAGCCGGTTGACCAGGTAATCGGGCCGACATTGCCGCTCACGGTGGTTCTGAATTTTGCAACGATCCTATTTGTCTATGTGGTTGCCTTTCCGATCGGCATCTATTCCGCTACACGGCAGTATTCCTGGGGTGACTATGGCATCACCTTTGTCGGCTATATCGGATTGGCCACGCCGAATTTCCTGCTTGCCTTGATCCTTCTTTATTTCTTCAATCGCTGGTTCGGCCTCTCGGTGGGCGGACTTATGGCGCCGGAGTATATCGATCAGCCGTGGAGTTTTGATAAGGCGATGTCGGTGTTGGCCCATTTGATTGTGCCGACGATTGTGATCGGAACCTCCGGAACGGCGGCCATGATCCGTCGTCTTCGAGCCAACCTGCTGGATGAACTTCACAAACAATATGTCACCACCGGCAGGGCAAAGGGGCTGAAGGAGAATCAGCTTCTGGTGAAATATCCGCTTCGAATGGCGATCAATCCGTTCATTGCCGATATTGGCAACCTGATCCCGTCGATGGTGTCAGGCTCGGTGATTGTGTCCGTGGTGATGAGCCTTCCTACGGTCGGACCCGTTCTGGTTTCGGCACTTCAGTCGCAGGATCAGTTCCTTTCAGGGTTCATATTGCTTTTCGTAGCTGTTCTGACCCTGATTGGCATGTTGATTTCAGACCTGCTGCTTGCGGTTCTCGATCCGCGCATCCGTCTTGGCGGGAGGGCATCGTCATGAGCTCGGATGCAAACAATGGAACGCCGGTTCGGGACGTTGAACACTACGTCGATCCCACTCCTTTCAACCCCGCTGTCGCGGAGGAAATGACGCCTGAACAAGAGCGTTTCTATCAGGCTTCGCAGTGGAAGATCATGTGGTGGAAGTTCAAACGCCACAAGGTTGCGGTCTGGTCAGGTGTCATCCTGATCCTGTTCTACCTGACGGTACCTTTTGCTGAACTGATTGCACCTTATGACGCGAATACCCGCGACAGCTTGCATCTTTATGCGCCTCCCCAACCCATCCACCTCTTCCACGAAGGATCCTTTGTCGGGCCCTTTGTCTATGGGATGACGTCCGAGATCGACATGGAGACCCTGCAATGGGTGTTCAAGGACGACACGACGCAAGTGCAGAAGCTGCGGTTCTTCTGCAGTGGGGACGACTACGAATTCTGGGGCCTGTTCGACGCGTCTTTCCATCTGGTCTGTCCGGCTGAAGGCGGCACGATGTTCCTGTTGGGAACGGACCGTCTGGGCCGAGATCAATTCTCCGGTCTTGTCTATGGCGCACGTCTGTCCCTGACCGTCGGTCTTATCGGTGTTGCCATTTCAATCGTTCTCGGCCTCTTCTTCGGCGGCATCGCCGGCTATTTCGGTGGTTTGGCCGACAGCGTGATCCAACGCGCTATCGAGATCATTCGATCCTTGCCTGAGTTGCCGCTCTGGATGGCGCTTTCCGCAGCGTTGCCTGTTACCTGGAGCCCGGTCTGGATCTATTTCGGCCTCACGATCATCCTGGGGCTGCTGGATTGGCCCGGGCTTGCCAGAGCCGTCAGGTCAAAGCTTCTGTCTCTGCGTGAGGAAGAATATGCCAAGGCTGCGGTGTTGATGGGGGCAAAGCCGAAACGGGTCATCACCCGGCATCTGTTGCCCGGTTTCACCAGCCACATCATTGCGTCTGCTTCGTTGTCGATCCCATCGATGATCCTGGGGGAAACAGCGTTGTCGTTCCTCAACCTCGGCCTCAGGCGTCCGGCGATTTCCTGGGGTGTCTTGTTGAATGAGGCACAGAACATTTCGGTGGTAACGGTTTATCCCTGGCTGATGGCTCCGGTAATCCCCATCATCATTGTTGTGCTGGCGTTCAATTTCCTCGGCGATGGTTTGCGTGACGCAGCAGATCCCTATAAGTGATGCAGCACAAATTCTGAAAAGACATGACGGGCCGTTCTGGCCCGTCTTTAGTGTTAGGAAGCGATCCATGTCGAAAAACGCCACAACTGCCGAAGGTTGGGATGAAGAATATGAAGCAGGCCGTTGGGCCTTCTTGCGTTCACTGCCGGAAAGCGGACGCTATGGCATTATCGGCATGTGGCTCAGCCTGACCGGAACCATGGACGAGGTGCTCGACATTGGTTGCGGTGAAGGCCTGCTCTACGAACGCCTGCAGCCCATGGGTATCAAGCGTTATGTGGGCATGGATCTGTCTCCAGCTTCCCTGGAAATCGCCGATGTGGATCCGGCAATCGCATCCTTGCGCGCCGGCGACATGCACACATTCGAACCGAAGGACGGAGAATCCTTTTCTGCCATCGTTTTCAATGAAGTGCTGCATTTTGCTGACGATCCCGCAGCACTTGTTGCCCGCTATGTGCCGTTCCTGAAAAAGGACGGGGTCATCGCGCTTTCCATGTATTCCCCGAAACGTCCTGAGTCGGGGGCTAACAAGCTGATCAACCGGCTCTGGGAAGCGACGGACAATGAGGCGAACTGGGAAGTTCTGGATGACTACCGCCTTGTCTCGGACAAGAAGGGCGTGACCTGGCGCATGCGTCTTGTGAAGCCGGTGAGTTGAGTTTGATGCTGGCCGCTTTTTTGTCGCTGCCCAACAAAGTCGGATGTAATGCCCAGATGGCTTAATAGTCGGAAATCGCCGAAGGTGTAGCAAAGGCCGACGGAGACAACCAGCCCTGAAATCAGGGCTGGCTCAAACATCAATCCGGCAGCATGATGATGGTCGATTTACCACCCTTGTTGCGCAGTGCATGGACCTCGGCGAGCTCCGGATCCGCGTGCCATGCTTGAGCTGCCTTCGTATCCGGAAACGAGAGCAGTGCAGTGATATTCGGAGCGTCTATGGCAGCTTCCAGCACCAACGGCTCTGGATCAGCAGCAACCACGCTTCCCCCATGTTTGGCAAGCGCATCGGCGGCTTTTTCGCGGTAGGCGCTGAGAGTTTCCTTGTCTGTGACGGTAATCATGGCAAGTGCCTGTATGGTCATCTCAAAACTCCTTTTGAAGAGATGGCGCAACACTGCATCAAGTTTTCATGCGAAAAAATATTCAAATTCGGAATGCTAGTGTGCAAAAATGCACGGCATGGACAACTGGGATGATTTGAAGTTTGTGCTCGCCATTGCGAACGCTGGCAATGTGACCAAGGCGGCAAGGGCGCTCGGGGTAACTCACTCCACTGTGTCTCGCAGATTGTCGGCACTGGAAGACCGCCTCGGGACGAGACTGTTCGACCGCCTGCCGGATGGGTTCAAGCCAACCGTTGCCGGCGAAGAAGCTGTTTCGGCAGCACGGCGCGTTGAAACGGAAGTGTTTGCGCTCGACACTAGGATCACCGCACAGGACACGGATCTTGAAGGCCCCCTTCGTGTCACTGCGGCACAGTTGCTTTTTCAGGTTCAAGTCGCAGAGATCATGCAGAAGTTCTCAGAGCGGCATCCGCGCATTGAACTTGAGATGATTGCGGCCAACGAAAAGCTCAGCCTGCATCGGCGCGAAGCAGATGTCGCAATCCGCGTGACCAACAATCCTGATGAAAATCTGTTCGGCAGGCAGGCGACGGGTCAAAACCGAACGTTCTATATGTCGAAGGAATTTGCGCGCCGCAATCGTGAGGCCATGGATGTTAGTCATGACAATGCGGACTTGCCATGTGTTGTCTTCAAATGGTGGGGGCGCAACGTTCCAAAAGAGATCCGGGCGCGCTATCCCAAAGCCTATGTCAGTCTGGTGTCGGACGACATGATCGCCATGCTGGCAGCCATTAAAGCTGGAATGGGCATTGGTCGGTTGCCTTGCTTCTTGGGCGATCCCGATCCTGAGTTGGTCAGGGTGCCAGGCATGGAGCCGAGCCGGTATCTCGATATTTGGGTCCTGACTCATCCCGATCTTAAAAACGTCACCAGGATACGGACCTTTCTGCGGTTCGCAGCCGATTCATTCAAGGCGAGTAGCGATCTTTACCTCGGGCGAACCTGACGGGTCAGATCCAGCGCGGAACCCGAGCTTTGTAGGAAAGGTAGTCCTTTCCGAACTTGCTCTTGAGGTGATCTTCCTCCGGCTTGATTTGAAACTCCGTCAGATACCAAATGAAGAGAGGGACGACAGCAGCAACGGTCAACGTTCCGTAGTAGGCCGCCAGCGACAAAAGAAGCAGAACATCAGCAACATACATCGGGTTTCGGCTGAACCGATAGAGCCCGTTCGTCACAAGGACATTGACTTTGTCCGGTGTTGTTGGATTGAAGGTTGTCTTTGCCATTATGAATCGAAAAAGCGCGTGACATCCGATTGCAAGACCGGATGCCAGCAGCACGATCGCGAGCGATATCTGACCAGGAAACGACAGGCTAAAGCTCGGTAGCTGACGATCGCCCAAATAAAGCAGGCCGAGGCCAATCAACACGACGACGGGTGGTGGCACCTTCAGATGCATGATGCCGTCAGCGATCAAGTTCGATCGGTTGGCCATGAGGCGTCGCCCGTGCCGCTTGGTTCCAGGCTTCCCTTAGTTGGGAAAGCTGGTCCGCTGCCGCGACGCCTTTTTGGGCCAACAGTTTTTCAAATGCATTCAGCCAATGATCGTAGTACCCCTTTGTATCGCCTGAGCCGTCACCATCACCAGCAAGTTCAGCGCCAAGTGTGTCTGCCCATTCGCTCCACGAAAAGACGCCTGCTTCGTGGGCCTGGAGCGTCATGGCAAAGACACGCGCTTCCCAGGGAGCTGAAAAGACCGGCCCCCCATCTTCGTCAAGAGGAAGGTGCGGTGCTGAGCTCTTCTGATCAGGCCGGGTCAAGGTATGGCTCCCAAAGGTCAATACGAAGCGTCAGCGTTGGATCGCTGTCTTCGCCCCAGATATCCGGTCCGCGAAAGACCACGCCGTAGAGCCAGCAAGGCTGTTCACCCTTCCCATGTGCATTTGCATCCGGAAAGACATGAACGCCGTGGATGGCTTCAATTTTTCCAACAACATCTCGCGCGTATCTGGGAAGGCGTGTGTGATGCTCAGGGTGCATTCTTTTGGTTCGCACAGGGTCTCCAACCTTGAACCGGGCGGCTTCCGATTGGGGACGGTCAACCGTTGCGCCTTTCGCCAGTGTGGTTGCAACGTCAGCTGACTTGAGCACTTTTTTGACCGGTTGGGCCGGAGCCTTGGGCTGACCTTCCTTCAACTCGTCCTCTGTTACGAGGCCGTATTTGACGACGAGACGCTCCAGTCCCCTGGCCCAGATTTCGTAGTAGCTGGATGAAAGATAGACATCTGGCGGAAGCGACTCGCGTGAAAAGCGGGAAGCGTCGAGTGTCCATGTTCCGGTAGCGCCCATGGCAAGTGTCACTGCAAAAGCCCGCTTTTCCCAATCGGCATGAAAGTTGGGTTCGTTTTCTTCCAGCTCTATGGGGCCGAATCCCATCTGGCCCCCAAGGTCCTGTGCACCGTTCATGCGCTTTCCTTCGCCTGCTCTGGAGATGCTGCAAGTCCAGTGCCGATCATACTGTCTCGGGTGACAAGCTCCGCCAGTTGTTCTGCACTCCAGCCGTCTGTGCCCTCTGGGCGTTCCGGGACGACGAGATATCGAACTTCAGCCGTTGAATCCCACACCTTTATTTCCTTTGCCGCCGGTAAAGTTATTCCGAATTCCGCCAGCACACCACGCGGATCACGCACCGCGCGGGAGCGATAAGGTGCGGATTTGTACCAGACAGGCGGCAGGCCGAGCACCGTCCACGGATAGCAGGAGCAAAGTGTGCAGACGACCATGTTGTGTGTGCCGGGAGTGTTCTCAACCGCCACCATGTGTTCACCTTGTCGGCCTGTGAAGCCGAGTTCTGCGATCGCTGACGTGGCATCCTCCAGCAATCGGTTTCGATAGTCCGGATCGGTCCAGACTTTTGCAACCACTTGCGCCCCGTTCTTGGGGCCGATCTTGGTTTCATAAGTCTCGATCAGCTCATCCAGGGCAGGGGGGTCGACATAACCTTTTTCCGTCAAGAGCGTTTCCAGCGCTCGAACGCGGAGTTCGATGTCGCTCAATTCTGAATGGTCGTGATCATGGTCGTGACCGGACATGGATGTCTCCTGATTTGTGCCGGCCTCATTTGAGGTCGGACCACACTGGCTGTCAATCTTGGACCGAACTCAGCACCGGTTGCTGCAAGGATCGACGGTGTCAAACCGCCGCCGGGGCAGGGGCAGCGTGTAGAGCGCATTTTGAAAAATCTGTAAGTCATTGAAAGTGTGAGAAAATGCCCAGATCTCACTGGCTCTAAGCTCACTGTTGCAAACTCCCTTGGGGGAATCTTTGCCAAGCCATTTTGATTATTTCTCTTCAGGCGGCAAAATGGCATGCATTCGACGAAGCCTTGGAGACGTTTCTTGAAAATCGGGCTGGGCGGTGGGTGCCACTGGTGCACCGAAGCCGTCTTTCAGGCAATTGCTGGCATATCGAAGGTGGAGCAGGGATTTATCCGCTCTGATCCTCCCGAAGATGCTTGGTCGGAAGCGGTTATCGTGACCTTCGATCCAGAAGTGCTGCCTATGGACGTCTTGATCGAAATCCATCTGCGCACACATTCAAGCACTTCCCGCCACAAGATGCGGGGCAAATATCGCAGCGCTGTCTACGTGTATGATGCCGGAACAGGTGTGAAGGTCGGTCGCATCCTACGTAAACTTCAACGTGAATTCGATGAACCCTTGATTACCAACGTCATGACCCTCGCCGGTTTCAAGGCGTCAGACGAACGTTTTCTGGGCTACTACGAAAAGGGTCCCGAGCGTCCTTTCTGCAAGACCTATATAGATCCGAAACTCGCGTTCCTTAGACGGGAGTTTTCGAAGGTACTGAAGGAAGATCACGTCGAAGCTGCCCAATAGGTGCTCCACCCCTTGTTGCCTTGAGCCTTAGCCAAACAAGGTTTCAACGCGCGGCCATTCCGCACCCTCATGGTGGGCAGAAATAGCCAGAAACTCTTCCAGAAACTCAAAGCACTCTTCATCATGCGCCAAATGATGTGTCAGGAGGCCGACAGGTTCGCTGCCTGTGTTGCGGCGGCGCGTGAGCTGCAGATCAAAGCGTAACCGAGCACTTTCCCAGCCAATGAAACGAACCCGTTTTTTCCACTTTATGATGTCGACATGGGACTGGACTTGATGGTCGCGAGGGAAATTGTGCCATGTGAAAGTGGAAAGACCTGGAAGTCCCACGCCCGGCAATCTGCGTGAAATCTCAGGTGCAATCCGGTTCCAAGGCGGCACCATGGCCTTGATGAATTTGGCCGCAAACAACTTTTCAAGCCGTAATTTACCGTCGGTAAGCTGGGCTATCAGTTCATCCGGGTCGCGCCGGGTGCCAAGCTCAGCCGCTTTTTCGCGCAGATCCTTGCGTTGAAAGTTCTTGTGCTGCCAACCATGTTGCAGCACCCATGCATGAGGCTCGTCTTGAAGTCGGGCTGCAAGGTTTTCTGTCGCATTCTTCGGAATAACAGCGAGTGCCATATCGACCCCGTGTCGATTGCAAAAAGCCAACATGCGGTCAAGCGCTGGTGTTGGTTCCACCGCGTCGTCATCCCGCCACCAGAAGCTCACTTTGCGCCCGCGTTCTGCAAACCAGTCGAGATGTGCTGTCAGTTCGTCTTTGAAACGTTGCAGATCCGTTGTCATGCGGCGCACTCTTTAAGGTCGTTGAGGAGAATTTCAGCGCTCTTTGCTGCGCCGCCAAGCAAAACAGCATGATGACTGCGGGGAAGGGCCAGAGCGTCGTCTGCAGCTGCAGCAAGCCGTTCGGGTGTCAAACCCATTTCGGGCGTAACAATTGCCCTGCCATGGCGTGCCAATGCTTCCGCACGTTGCGTTTGCTCCGTTTCGTTTTTCTGTGCAAACGGAGCAAAGACAGCAGCGACACCGGCAGTCAGCACGTCGAGTACTGTGTTGTAACCAGCCTGGCTGATGGAGAGCCGAGCACGTTTCAATAGGTCAGGAAAATCCCTGCGAGCGCGTTCGACGCTAACACCGGTTGATGCGCGTTTCTGATAGGCGTGAAAGCTGTCTTCCGGCACGTCGTGTCCAACAAGGACCCGCCAGCGAGTGTCTCCCGCACGTCGCGACAAGGGGCGGGCATCCAGGGCTGCCGTCAGGAGACTTGCTGCGACTGCGCCGCCACCGCACGAAACGATCACTTCGTCATTGCCATCAGACCCGTCGGCAGCTCGGCCGGCATGTCCTTCGACATAACCGGTATAGCGGATCAGATGTTCGATCCGGTCTGCAAATGGGAAGCTGTCGGAAAGTTGGATGAAATCCGGGTCGGAATGGACAAGCACTCGATGATAATGGTTCAGTGCCTGATCAGCCATCCATTCTTCTTTCCAGAGTTCCTTCTTGCGCACCAGAATATCTCGAATGGATGTCGCAACAATTGGCGGATTGGGCCGTGCCTTTGCCGCGTTGAGGAGAGGACTTAGTTCAAAGTCCAGCTGGCGCCGCCCAAAGGGATAGGTCTCCGTCAAGAGCAGGTCGAATTCTTCTTCCTTAAACGCTTGAATCGATGCTTTAACGCGTGCTGTTTTCCATTCATTGTCAATATCTTCATCGTCTAAAGTAACAAGTCGCTTGAACGCAGCGTCAGGGCTTTTGCAGGCGGGGAGTTCGACAATACGAAGCGGCCCGGTGTCCAGGGTTGGGGGAATTTTGTTGCCGCTGGCTAATGTCACCTCAACGCCTGAAGAGGCCAATGCTTTGCCAATTGCGGCTGCCCTGACCACATGGCCGGTACCCAGCAGGTGCTGCACGTGAATGAAGGCCTTGCGGGTCATTTTCCTTGGTCTTTCTGAGGCCGTCTGTGGTTGTCGACAGCCTTGCGGGCAAAAAGGTCCAGCCGAGCAGCCCCGGCTTCGAGCGAATGGTTGGCGGATATATATGCGCTGGCTGCAATGCCCAATCGATCGGCAATGCCTGGGTTCCTGATGACGTTTTCCAGATTTGCGGCAAAGGCTTCAACATCGCCTTCTTGCGAAAGCAATCCGGTTTCTCCCTGCCGGACAATATCAGGAACTCCGAAAGTGTTACCTGCGACAACCCCGGTGCCAGCCGCTTGAGCTTCCATCAGGACCAGACCAAACGCTTCACGAATAGCAGGCCAAACAACGAGATCGTGTTGAGCATATTGCGCTGGCAAGTCTTCTGCCCCAAGAGCGCCGAGAACGGTAATCCTGTCCGCCGGGAAGAGATCAACAACCTTGGAACGGACAGGCCCGTCACCGATCAGGGTCAGATGCCAGGATAGATTCATAAGGCGATCAAGGGCTGCGGCAAGCACCTCATAGGATCGAAACTTGTCGCCTTCTCGCATCATTCCAACGGCAAGAAGTTTGAGGGGCGCAGATGCGGGCGGTTTGGAGCCGGTCACTGCTTGTCGATAAGGTGCTTCATCCAGAAAAGGCAGAAGAACGTCAAGACGGTCCGGAGGGACAACCTCGTGCAAGCACTCTGCATCTGCGTTGTGAATTGCGGCAACGGCGTCAGCCCGTTGCAGAGCCATATCAGCTGCAGCAAAGCCGAATGCCCAGTTGCCCGTTTTGCGTTTCGGCGCGCGGCTTGCTTCGATGATCGCGTAAGGCAGATCAAATCGATCCGCCAAAGCGGGCCCAATCCAGTCGGGTGCCTTGTGATAAAGATGATATGTCAGGAACAGGTCGGGCTTTTTCCTGTCACGTTTCCAGTCGTTGGCGATGCGGCTGACTTCCTTGAGAGCTTCGGCTTTCACCTTGGACTGGAGTTCGTCGCTGCCATCCTTGCGCCAGGACCGGAACGTGCTGGCTACCTCAACCTCATGCCCCGCTGACTTGAGGGCCTTTACAATCAGGCGACCCATCGTCCTGTCGCCAGAAGGGACAGGATGATCAAGGGGTTTCATCGGGGCTGTGAAGGCGATTCTCATAGGAAGTCCTGCTGGCGGATCAAAGCACCTTACGAAACTTCTCTGCCAACCGGTCAAGGCCGGGATCAGTTGAAAACTCCTTGCGTACACGGTTTGCGGCAGCAAGCCCTAGCATGCGCCTGCGATCGGGATCTGCAATCAACCCGCTCAAGGCATCTGAAAGCTCTTCTGGGGAACCGGGTTCCACAAGAACCCCGGTCTCACCACTGACGATCAACTCCGGTATCGCCGACACACGTGTGGAAAGGCAACAAAGCCCCATGGATTGAGCTTCCATCAAGACATTCGGCAATCCGTCCCGGTCGCCTGACTTTGCAAGTTTCGACGGCAAGACGAACAGGTCAGCGTCTGCACAGGTCGCGATGACCTCTTCCCTTGGCTGCGCTCCGCGCCAGGTGATACGCTGTGCAACGCCAAGACGCTCAGCTTCTTGCTTCAGCACCTCTGAGAGGTCGCCACCACCAATATGCGTGAAGCGCCAGTTCAAGTCGTTGGGCAGCATTGAAAGGGCGCTCAGGAGATCGTCGTACCCCTTCTTTTCAACCGCACGTCCAACGGATACGAGCCGAACCGGCTCTTCGCTGCCATCACGCTTTGACATCTCCTTGGAGGGCTCCGGAAAGCCGGAAAAATCAAGTCCGTGATACAGGAGCTCAACCTTGTGAGGTGTATCAGCAAGTCCCTTGAGGAAGGTGGCATTGACGGTGGTGCAGGTCACACCCCAGGCTGCGTCGTTGATCTTGGTTCTCAAATCCCACTTGGGGCTGGTCCAGATATCTTTCGCGTGAGCGGAAAACGACCATTGGCGACCGGACAAGTGCGCTGCATAGCGAGCCGCGGAACAAGGTGTATGCAGATAGTGGGTGTAGATCCAGGTGATGTCTTCCGGCAACTCGTGCGCGAAAACACAGGCCTGTGACCAGCGACGTTGCCGATCCGCATTGGATTGCCGGGCAAAGTCGGCATCAAAGAGCGCTTTGGCCTTTTCGAAAGTGGGTTGCCTTTCAGCCCATTTCTTGGCCCTGGCAACGCGCGCCGGGTCGTCTTTCACATATTCGGGAAGATAGAGAACGTCCGCAGAGATTTGTCGGTGCAGGTCGTGAATGAAGGGGTCATAGGGTTTGCGCAGCGCGACGATCAAGATGCCTATTCCCCGCCGCTCAAGGCCTAGAATCTCTTGTGCAATGAAGGTTTCGGACAGGCGTGGATAGCCTTTGACCACAACGGCAATTCGGGACATTACTACAATCTTTGAAAGGGTTGATCGTTGAGCTGTGAAACGCGAAAGCGATCAGACGATAGCCAGTTTGACTTTGCTATCTGCTGGAAGCTGCTCATCGAAGATTTCGCCGACACGACCGGAAATAACTTCCAGTCCGCCAAGCAGATTGTCTACACTGGCAGCCGAGGGTGGCGCGAGGTTTGGTAGTTCCGACAATGCCGTCGCCATGAGATCGGGATCCGGATAGCAGTCTATCGGCAGGACCTTCAACAGGCCGCTCTTTTCCGCCCGCTCAGCGCGAATAGCCTGTTCGCGGCGCGGAACGACACGCGGCACCATCAAGGTGGGTTTGTCGAAGGACAGTATTTCGCAAAACGTATTGTAGCCCCCCATACCGACAATTGCCGTGGCATTGGCAAGATAGGGTTCGATCTGGGGTGTGAACCGGATTACCTCCACGTCGCGAAGATGTTCTGCCCGTTCGGTAAACTGTGCGGCCGAGGCGGCTGGCATAAAGGGGCCAAGCACAATCAGGGCCGGAAAAAGAGGCCGTTGGCGCGCTTCATAGGCCCGCATGACCCAATCCACCATTTCAACGCCGTCACCGCCGCCGCCAGGTGTTACCAGAATATAAGGTTCTTCGTCGAAAGGTGCTGGCGCCGGGTTTTCCAACGCCGCACTCGGCATTTCTCTGCGCAGGTAACCCGTATATCGGAGTTTTTCCGCTACGCCTTCCGGCAGGTCCATACCCTCAAGCGGGTCGCAGATATCTTCCGGACCATATACCCAGATTTCGTCGTAGAGATCCTTCAAGGCAGGGAACACATTCTTGCGGTCCCATTCTTCTTTCAGGACGGTCGCATCGTCCATAACGTCCCGCAAGCCCAGGACAAGGCGGGTGTTGGTGCCTTTGAGAGCCTCCAATGTGCCAAGCACTTCGCCTCTCAGTCCAAGCGGTTCCTTGTCGACAATGAAAATGTCGGGTTCGAAAATCTCGGCCGTGTGCTCGATGATTGACGAACGGATTGCCAGCGTCTGATCGATGTTGATGTGCAGGGACAAAGGGGTGTATTCGCCGTTGCGCAGCTTGATGACACCGGGAATCCTGACAAAGTCGACCCGGGTCCTGAATTCGAAACTGCCAATGATGGGTGAGCCTGAGAGGATCAGAACGGAAAGAGTGTCAAAGTCCCCAACCAGTGACTGAGCGATTGCACGGCAGCGCCTTAAGTGGCCTAATCCGAACGAATCATGGCTGTAGATCAGTATCTTAGGCGTTCCGGAACTCATACTGCCCCTAAATTTGTAAATCTGCCCCGAGGCACTTATGTCTCAATTGACTGGAGTTTGTCACGTTCCGATCTGCCTTGACAGACATCTTTCGACAGGGAACGGTCAACTGATACTTTCAATACGGTTGTGCCAAATGCTAAACCCGGCTAGCACTTCGAATTCGGATCGTTAATATACCAAATATGATCTGCTTGCACATTTTTGATCCATTTCTGTTTGGATGAGCTGATGGAAAAAAGCCTTTTCCGCTTCATTTGGAAGTATAGTTCGCGCCAGCAGATTTTTATTTTGATGGTCACCGTCCTTACCTACCCGGTGGTCTATTTCCTGCTCGAATTGCCCAAGTTGATTGTCAACGATGCCGTTCAGGGAGACAATTTCCCGCGCGACGTCCTGGGATTTGACTTCGACCAGATCCCGTATCTCGTTCTCCTCTGCCTGACATTTTTGGGGCTCGTTGTGGTCTCCAACGGGCTCAAATTTTATCTGAACGTCTACAAGGGGCGCCTGGGCGAGCGCATGCTGCGCCGTCTTCGTTTCGAACTCTTTCAAAGGGTTCTGAGATTTCGACTGCCGCATTTCCGGAAAGTGAGCTCCGGCGAGATCATTCCCATGATCACGTCCGAAGTGGAGGATGTGGGCGGTTATATCGGTGAAGCCTTCGCTCTGCCCGCCTATCAGGGCGGTATGCTGATCGTTCAGCTGGGCTTCATCTTTATGCAGGATCCACTGCTGGGTCTGGCGGCGATCAGCTCTTATCCGATCCAGGGCTACATCATCCCGATGCTGCAGAAGAAAGTCATTCTGCTGTCTCGCAAACGGGTGAAAAACGTTCGTCTGATCGCGGACAAAGTCGGTGAGAGCATCACCGGGGTCGCAGAGATCCACGCCAATGATGCGGCGGCCTGGCACTCGGCGGACATTTCCGACCGCCTCTATGAGAACTTCAAGATCCGATACGAGATCTTTAACCGGAAGTTCCTCATCAAGTTCCTGAACAACTTCATGAACCAGCTGACGCCGTTCTTCTTCTACCTGATCGGCGGGTATCTGGTTATTCAGGGCAATCTGAGTATCGGTGCGTTGCTGGCCGTGATCGCGGCCTACAAGGATCTGGCAGGACCGTGGAAGCTGTTGCTGTCCTTCTATCAGATGACGGCTGATGTCAGCGTCAAGTATCAGACCGTTGTCGAAAACTTCGACCCGCCGGACATCTACGACACCGAGCGCCTGACCGATGACGACCAGGTTGAACTGTCGGGTGACGTGAAGTTTGAAAGCGTCAGCTTTTCTGGTGGTGCCGCCGGTCAGGAAGTCATGGATATCTCGCTGAAGGTCCCGGCGAACACCACATGCGCGATAGTCGGGCCCGACGGTTCGGGTCGTTCGGAAGTGCTGCAACTCGCTGCCGGTCTGGTGTCGGCGTCCTCGGGCAAGGTCTGTATTGGGGAGCACGACCTCGACAAACTGACCGATTCCACCCTCGGCCGAGAAATCGCTTATGTCGGTGGGGCTGTTCACGTGTGGACCGGCACGATCCGGGACAACCTTTACTATGGCCTGCGTCACCGTCCTCTCGTGCCGCCCGAGCGGGAAGGGGACGACCTCAAGAATTACAAGCGCAGGGTCAATGAAGCCAACCAGACACGCAATCCGGTCTACGACCTTGCTGCAGACTGGGATGACCTGTCGGCAGCGGGTGTTGATGATGAGGAGCAACTCGACGCCAAGGCGCTGCAGTTGCTGGAAGCGGTCAAACTCGACAAGGATATTTATCGGCTCGGCCTTCAGTCGCGCTTCGACCCATCCATGAATGACGCCTTTGCGGACAAGATCCTGAATGTTCGCAAAAACCTGGCTGGCCGCATTGCGAGCGAACCCGCCTTGGGTGGTTTGGTCGAGCTTTGGCACAAGGACCGTTTCAATGCCAGTGCAAGCCTGGCCGACAACCTGTTCTTTGCTGTCCCTTCAGATCCGGACATCACCATGGACGAGGTACCGGACCTTGAAGAGGTGAAAACGTTCCTGTCCGACACCGGGTTTGATGTCAAACTGCAGCAGATCGGTTTGAAGATCGCAGAAACCATGCTGGAACTCTTCTCCAACGTTTCCGGCGACAGCGGGCTTCTGGGGTCCTATTCCTTCATCAATCAGGATGATCTACCCGAGTTTGAACGGATTGTAAGGATTGCGAAGTCAGGGCACCAGCGTCCGGGTCTGACGGAAGCGGACAAGTCACGCCTGACCGGACTGGCGTTCAAGCTCGTCCCCGCCAGGCATCGTCTGGGCGTTATGGACGATAGCTTGAAGGATGAGGTCGTGGCGGCCCGCAAGCGGTTCCTTGAGGGTGTCGTGAAGAACAGCGATGGCTTCGTTGCGTTCGATCCTGACGTTTATCTGCCGCCGCTTACAATTGAGGACAACTTGCTGTTCGGTCGTGCCAGGGTCGACCGCAGGGACGCCCGGCGGCGCATCGACGACGTTATTCGTGCCATTGTGGAAGAGACCGGACTGCGTCATCCGATCATCTTTGCCGGCTTTGGCTACCATGTTGGCGTTTCGGGTTCGCGCTTGTCTGCTGGCCAGCGCAGGCGCATCGCATTGGTAAGAGGTCTACTGAAGAACGCAAAAATCACCATATTGGATGATATTGCTACAGGTATGACAGAAGACGACAAAGAATTGCGTAATGGTTTGCGGGGAATACTAGCCGGGAAAACGTTCTTGTTCGGTACATCGAACATGGATATTGCCGGTGAATTTGATCAGCGCTTCGTTTTGGATCAGGGACGTATTGCAGACAAAGGGTAGGACAATGGCGGAAAACACGGTAAGGCCGCGAAGCAGCGGCCCAAAATGCCGGGGAGGAGAACATGACACTAGAAACTGAAGTCGAAGCCCTTCGTAAGGTTCCGCTATTCCACGGTATTGACGAGACCAAGCTGCGTCTCCTTGCCTTCATCAGCGATCGGACCGAGTATCCTGAAGGAGAGCGTCTTTGTTCCCAGGGTGAAGAAGGTGACTGTGCCTTTATCATCCTGTCCGGCGACGCGAATGTCCTGGTCCAGACACCTGAAGGCGAGAAGAAAGTCGCCCAGGTGTCGGAAAATTCCATTGTCGGTGAAATTGCCATTTTGTGCGACGTTCCCAGAACAGCGACACTTGTCGCTGCCAACAACATGGACGTTCTGACTGTTTCAAAAGATGATTTCTTGAAACTCTTGCAAGAATTTCCGGATATATCGCTGGAAGTGATGCGGACGCTTGCGCTTCGTCTTGAACGCACGACCCGTGACCTTGCGGATGCGCGCAGGGGGTCCTCCGGTGGTTAGGGAGTAACACGTGGCTGAGGAATTTTCGCTTCGATGCTGGGGAGTCAGAGGCTCAACTCCGACGCCGGGTTCGAGCACTCTCCGGTATGGCGGCGAGACGTCGTCGTTCGAAATCCATGCAGGGGACGCACTCGTCCTCGTTGATTGCGGATCAGGCGCACGAAACCTTGGCATGGAGCTTCTAAAAGGTAAGCATCGCCGTTTCGATCTTTTGTTCACGCACACGCATCTCGACCACATATGCGGTCTGCCGTTTTTCAAACCTGCCTACGATCCGAGCTTTGAAGTGACTGCCTGGGCCGGTCATTTTCAGGATGAAACCAGCCTCGTCGACATCGTCAGCAGGATCATGTCGCCGCCGATCTTTCCAGTCGCGGCCAAAACGTTAAAAGCCGTGGAATTCAAATCCTTCACTGCAGGCGACAACATCCCGCGTGAAGACGACCTGGTCATTCGAACCACCAAACTGAACCATCCGGGCGGTGCCTGCGGCTATCGGTTTGACTACCATGGCAAGTCGATCTGCATCATTACGGACCACGAACATGGCGACCCGGAAATCGACGCGGCCTTGCCTGACTTCGTGCGCGGCGCTGACATCATGATCTATGATGCCATGTTTACTGACAGCGAATACGTTTCCTTCAAGGGCTGGGGGCACTCTACGTGGGAAAAGGCCGTTCAGTTGGCCAAGGATGGAGATGTGAAAACACCTGTGCTGTTCCATCACGATCCGCGCCGTTCAGATGATGAGCTCGATGAAATCGGGCTTGCGGCACAAAACAGCTACCCGGGTATGTTGGTTGCAAGTGAAGGCATGGTGTTGCGGCCCTAACGAGCCGCGACGGGGCCAGAAATTAAAGACGGGCCTCTAAATTAAAAAAGGCGGCCCAAACGGCCGCCAAAAAAATAATACACGCTAAACTATTGATCGCCTGCCGACTGCAGGAGTGCGGGAATTCCTTGGTTGCACCCGGAACTCAGACGCTCTCAACTTCCAAACACGTAGAGAACGAATGACCTTTGCGATCAAAAGTTGTTTACAGGGTGTATACATTAAGTGCATGGTCCATTTGGGCTAAACGTGTCGAAATCTTTTTCAGAACGCACGTGAGAAATGCCGAATTGACGTCGCGTATGTGAGAACCTTGGGGGGCAAGGGTGGTCATTTCTGCGGAAAAATTCCTGCATTTGTCCAATCTTGCAGTGGCCGCTGCGATGGATCCGCTTTGCTGGCAACCGTTTCTCGACGAATTGGGAAAGGTGCAGGGTACGCACATCTGCACGCAGTTGATCGGCTTCGATCAGCTCACCAAGGTTGCACCGCTGGCATTTGCCTCTGGCTATGATCCGGGGATCCTTGAATTATACGAAGCGCACTATGCCGATAAGAACCCATATGCGGCTCATTTCACCAAATGCCCGGTTGGAGACACCATCTCCTCTGACGAGATGATTGTCCCTGGCGAACTCAAGAGAACATCCTTTTATGCGGATCTTCTGCTGCCTATGGAAGACATCTGGGGTGGTGGGGGCGCCATGCTGGCCAACGACGCGGATCGCATGTTTCTGATCGGAGGCAACATAAGGGAAAGAGACCGGGCAAAATTTGAAAGCGACTGGCTTCAGCTCTGCAAGGATCTGGCTCCCATCATTCGGCAGTCGCTTGAAATAAATCGCACGATCGCGGGGCTGTCGTTTGAAAAGTGGGCCGCCGAACAACACAGGCTCGGTTCACGGACTGCCATACTGCTTGTTGATGCCGGCAGAAGGATCCACTACGCCAGCAGCGAGGCCCAGGAACTGCTTGCGGAAGGCAGTGTCATCGAGGCAGCATTTGGCGAGCGTATCCGGTTTTGCTCAGATGCCATCCAATTTGAATTCAGTCATATGGCCCAACTTCAAGGCAATGGCCGACGAGCACCATTTGGCAACTGGAATTTCAAGGACCAGAAAGGCCAGGGCTGGACCTGTCACGCGATGTCCGTCCGCCTGGATGAATTGGACAGAACGCCGTTCAGGGCATTTGTTTCCAAGAACAACCCGGCGCTTCTGGTTGCAATCAAACCTGAAGCTGACATGGAAACACTGCAACAACAGGTTCAGGACTGTTTTGATCTCAGTAAGACGGAAGCCACCGCAGCCGTGATGCTGGCAAACGGCCAATCGATCAACCAGATTGCCATGAACCGAAGCGTCAGCGTTCATACCGTGCGCAATCAGATCAAAGCAGCCTTGTCGAAGTCAGGGTGCCATCGACAGAGCGAACTTGTCTGCAAAATCGAGCAGTTGCGCCTGAGTGGCGGTCGGTGACCGGACTACAACTCTTCACTTTGACTCACATTCCCGAAGGTCTTATTGCGCGTCGCAGCATATATGTGGAAACTCCGAGGCCTTGAAATGAAGGGTCAACATGAGCTCACTTTCGGACAAAATGCGATACATATTGCGCGGCGGACCGCCGGAAGCCGGCATTCCTGACCGTGTGCGCGCCGAAATCCGCGCTCGTGAGGCCTCTTCGGAACGTCTGATCAGTTGGGTTCAACTGGCGCTCGTGCTGTTTTTCTCGACGCTTTACATCATTGCGCCACGTGCTGAGGGGTCAGCCGGGTTCAATTTTGTGCCCTTTGCGCTCGGAGCGTATTTCCTCTTCACGATCTTTCGCTTGCTACTGTCCTACCGTTTCGAACTCCCGCAATGGTATCTGCTGATTTCTATCGGCGTCGACATGGCACTGCTGGTCGGGCTCATTTTTTCATTTCACATTCAATATGATCAGCATCCGGCGTTTTATCTCAAGACGCCAACACTCATGTATGTGTTCATATTCATCGGTTTGAGAGCTCTTCGTTTCGACCCGCGGTTTGTATTGACAACGGGTCTTGTCGCTGTCGCCGGCTGGCTTGGCCTGGTGTTTTATGCCGCCTTTGCCGACATGGACTCCATGCGGGTCACCCGAAACTATGTGGAATACCTGACCGGAAATTCGATCCTGGTGGGGGCAGAGCTGGACAAGACCATGGTGATCTTCGCAGTCACCGTGATCCTGTCGGTCGCGCTCTATCGGGGACGCTCAATGCTTTTCGAAGCAACGCGCGATCATGCTGCGGCCATGGACTTACGGCGCTTCTTCGCGCCAGAAGTTGCTGCGTCTATTACCGATGCCAATACCGAACTTCAGGCAGGTGAAGGCAACCTGCGTGAGGCAGCCATCCTTTATGCGGATATTCGCGGGTTTACCTCAGTGTCCTCGTCGCTTCCTCCTGAAGTCGTTCTGAAGGTGCTTGCCGAATATCAGAACCTGGCGGTTGAAGTGATCAATCAGGCCGGTGGTCGGGTCGACAAGTTCCTGGGTGACGGCATTCTGGCGACCTTTGGAGCGGTTCAACCTTCGGAGAGTTTTGCCGCCGATGCACTTGAAGCTGCGACCACGCTCGTGGAAAGCGTCAGGTCGGATCAACAGCGCTTCCGCTTGGCCGGCTGGCCGGGAACTTTGACGATTGGAACGGCGGTTGCTGCAGGACCGGTAACGGTCGGTGTCATCGGCTCAAAGAACCGGCTGGAATTCACCGTTATCGGCGATGCCGTCAACCGTGCTGCAAAAATGGAAGACGCCAACAAGGCGCAATTGACAAAGGCGCTGACGGACAAAAGCACTTGGGAACTGGCGCAAAGCCAGGGGTATCTGGGTCCGGATGTCGAAATCCGTTGTGAAACGGTCGTATCAGGCGTCCTGAAGCCGTTGGATCTCGTTGTCTTGGCGCGGTGAACCAGAGCGCAACTTTACAACCTCCTTCACACTGTTTTCCTCGGAAAGCTTGACCGCAGGGCATTTCTCGGTCACTTTGGCGCGTAAATTGACTATATCGTCAATAGAGAGAATTAAATTCATTGATTTCAATGAATTATGTGTTCAGGGAGAGCGATGTGAAATTGGATTCCTCACTGGCTGCCATTGTTACTGGTGGTGCATCCGGGCTCGGTGCGGCGACGGCGCGCATGCTTGCAGCTGAAGGCGTCAAAGTAACCCTCTTCGATCGCAACTCCGAGCAGGGCGAGGATATGGCCGCGGACGTTGGCGGCTTGTTCGTTAGCGTCGATGTGACGGATCAGGCGAGTGTGGAACAGGGATTTAACACGGCCCGTGCTGCACACGGGCAGGAACGCATACTTGTCAATTGCGCCGGTATTGCCCCTGTTGCCAAGACCACGTCTCGCGGTGAGCCGCACCCCATCGACATGTTTGAAAAGGTGGTGGGCGTCAATCTGATCGGTTCTTTCCGCTGTTTGTCTCTGGCGGCCACCGGGATGGCAGATCTTGAGCCCGTGACACCTGATGGTGGCCGCGGCGTGATTGTTTCTACTGCTTCGGTTGCCGCTTTTGACGGTCAGATAGGTCAGGTTGCCTATGCCGCGTCGAAAGCCGGTGTCGCAGGCATGACGCTCCCTGTGGCGCGCGATCTGTCAAAGTCCGGCATTCGTGTGATGACTATCGCTCCCGGGATATTTGAAACGCCTATGCTCCTCGGTCTATCTCAGGAGGTTCAGGACAGCTTAGGCCAGCAAGTGCCGTTTCCTTCGCGGCTCGGCAAGGCGTCGGAATACGCCCAGCTTGTGAAATCAATCTGCGAGAATGACATGCTCAATGGCGAGACCATTCGTCTGGATGGTGCTATCCGTATGGCGCCGCGTTAGGGTACAGACCTGTCAATCTTTACAATCCTGCCAATGACCTGACCGGTGGAAGCGGGCCATGTTGCAGCTTTCCACTGCAAGATCTTCAGTTGACTTGTTTTTTTTAACACGGCCGGTTCAGTTTCCTTTTTAATGTGACGCAGCGTTGCCGGATTTTTCCCGGCGCCCTGGTACGCACGGGAGAAACCAATGGCCGAAAACGCGCATGAATTAGCGCCCCATCATCTACCTTATTTTATTCCAGCTGCCGACGGTAGCGACCAGATGATGACGAGTGTCCTCATCGGACTGATCGTCATCGTCGTGCTCCTTGGCACGTTTTACCTGTATTTGCATTCATTGCCTGAACGCCTGGCACACAAGCATGGCCGCATTCAATTCGAACTTGTTGCTGTGCTTGGGTTGTTGGCACTGTTCACCCATAACCAGATTTTCTGGGTCGCAGCACTCGTTCTGGCATTCGTGCAACTGCCGGATTTCATGTCACCCTTGGAATCGATAGCCAACTCGATGAGCAAACTCGCAAATCGTTCTGGGGATGATGCCTGTGAGCCCGCGCAGGCGAATGAGGGCTCTCCTGAAGGAGCTGCTGCGTCCGAGGCGCTGCCTTCTCAACCGGCAGAAGATCCCGGATCGGTAGCGGCAACACAAGCAGTTGGTGAAGCTCCGGTGGTTCAGGCTGAAAAGCGGGAGGACACATAATGTTCGAGACGCTTTTCAGTGCAATGATCACAATTCTTCCTGACTATTTGTTTCGCAGATACGTACAGGGCAAACGAATTGGTCACGAAATCACACTCTATTCGGTCTGGTATGAGCTTAGGTTCGGCATTGTGACGTGCCTGATGCTCACAATCACATTGATCACCCTGATTTTTTATTATCACCCAACGGCAACAAGCGCGGTGTCCACATTCCGCACAATTCCCATCCTCCCGGAAGCATCCGGTAGGGTGGAAGAGATATTCGTTCCCAACGAACTTGAGACAGAGATCAAGGCGGGAGCGCCAATCTTCAAGTTGGACAGCAGTCGGCAGGAAGCTGATGTCGTAACCGCGAAGCAGCAGGTTGAGGAAATCAAGGGTGAAATTGCACTCGCAGAGGGCGAACTTGCGGTCGCGTCTGCACAGGTTGACCAGGCTGAAGCTTCATTGAAACAGGCTCAGGACGAACTTGATACACGGCAGGAATTGTTTGAACGCAATGCGAATGTCGTCAGTGAGCGCGACCTGGAAAAGCTTCAAAACACGGTCGATTCCCGCACGGGAGCACTCGAGGCTGCGAAAGCAAACAAGGACCTGGTTGAAACCAAGATCAACGTTGCGTTGCCCACAAAGCTGTCCAGTGCAGAGGCAAAGCTTGAAGAAGCCGAAGTCGAATTGGGGAAGATGACCGTATATGCCGGCGTCGACGGCATGGTCACGCAATTCGTGCTGCGTCCCGGCGAGATCGTCAACCCGTTGATGCGCCCGGCAGGGATACTCATTCCTCATGATTCAGTGCAGGAACGGATTGTGGCCGGTTTCGGACAGGTCGAGGCGCAGGTGATCAAACGGGGAATGATTGCAGAAGCGTTTTGTCCTGCCGTTCCATTCACCATCATCCCGCTGGTCGTGGCCGATGTTCAGTCTGAAATTGCCGCTGGTCAGGTCAGCACTGGGAGCCAGCTTGTGGATGCGACCAAGGCGTCGGAAACATCGACTGTAACTGCGATCCTGGAGCCTTTGTATGAAGGCGGGCTCGACAAGCTGCCACCGGGTGCGAGTTGTGAGGTGAACGCCTATACCAGCAATCACGACAGGTTGTTGGAAGACAAGGACTTGACGACAGCGCAGTATGTTTTCCTGCATGTGATCGACACTGTTGGCCTGGTGCATGCAATTATTTTGCGCAGTCAGGCCATTCAGTACCCGATCAGAACACTTGTGCTGTCTGGGCACTGAGTTGCCGGTCCGGATCGGGCGGCTTTTTCCGCCCGATCCCGGTCCTGGGTGTCAGCTTGAATAGCTGACGACTTCAATTTCAATGCCGTCATCATCGTCGAAATAGAATCGGCGACCCGGTTCATAGTCACCGTGATTGTGGGTCTTGTAACCACCGGCCTTTATGCGCTCTTCCGTGGCGTCCAGATCGTCCACCACAACGGCAATGTGGTTGAGGCCACCGTGGCGGGAATAGCTGCTTTCCTTCACCGCTTCCGTTTTGTGCGCAGGTGTATAGGCCGCCACATAACTGGTTTCGTTGCCGATGTGATACGTGGTGCCACCGTCCTTAGCTGCACCTTTCCAGCGAACTTTCCATCCGAACCACGTTTCCAGCCGCTTTGCGGTCGCTTCCGGGTCGCTGACGGTGACGTTCACATGTTCCAAAAAGGGGGCGCTCATCTGGTGTCCTTTCTCAGATTGACTTGATCGGGACACTGGAGATAATTCCTCAAGTTAAGTTGAGGTCAAGAGGGAAAAGGGAAAAAATTGAATAGGGTTATGCGAGGGAGTGATCTTCTCAGTATTGGTGAACTGGCGAGCAGAACCGGTCTTTCAGTGTCGGCGATCCGTTTTTACGAGGAAAAGGGTCTGGTGCATCCCGTGAGAAACGAAGGCGGTCAAAGGCGATTCCTGCGCGCGGATATCCGAAGACTGTCTTTTGTTCTGGTTGCACAGGAATTCGGGTTTTCAATTGGAGAAATCGCCGGACAGCTGAAACAGCTACCAGAGGGTAGAGCGCCAACAAAGGCAGACTGGACCCGCATCGGAAGGGACTTTCGCCGGCATCTGGATGATCGGATTGAGCGCATGACGACATTAAGGGACAAGTTAGATGCGTGTATCGGATGCGGGTGTCTGTCGATGAAGTCCTGCCAGCTTTATAATGCTGGCGACGCCGCGTCCCGTCATGGCCGGGGTCCACGTTATCTGCTGGGAGACTTGCCGGATCCCGATGTCATTGAAAAAGCCGCCCGTTTGAACAGGCCCCGTCGTTAGAAAAAACAATCTGCTGCATTGCGTCAATGGCGTGAGTGAAGAAATTTCACGCTATTTATCAGAGTCTTGAAGTGTAATTGCCTTCAATCCTTCATATCCAGTTCTGCGTTTTAATCCATCTGTCATCTACCCGTCATCGCTCTGTCACGTGGACCCATTTAATGCGTGGTGTGCGCAACAATGCGATTCACCTCAGCCATCCGATGGAGAGCCACTATGGATCATATCAACAAGGACGATCTTTCCTGGGACGAATGGGACGAAATGGTCCGTCCCACTTCTGAAACGACAGATTTCGATAAAATTGTCGAATCCGGCCTTTCTCGGCGTGGTTTTCTCGGAGGCCTGGTGGCATTCGGATCCGGTGCGGCTGTCATGGGCCTCGGCACTGGAGCGAGCCTCCTGAGTTCCACTTCCGCCAGGGCGCAGGATGCTGGCCGCTTTGCATTCAGCCCGGTTGGCGTTGCGACCGACAGCACGGTTCATGTTCCGGAAGGCTACACATGGGACATTTTGGTGAAATGGGGCGATAAACTCGTTTCCGACGCGCATGATTTCTCGCATGAAGCCGGTGTGCCGATCAGTTCTGCCGACAAGGTCTTCGGTGAAAACACGGATGGCATGGAACTTTTTGCCGTTGGTGACAAGCAGGTCATCGCGGTGAACAGTGAATATGTGAACCCCAAGATAAATCTGCCGCATACTGAAGATGGAACCCCACAGACGGCTGATGATGTCCGTATGCTTCAAAACTTCCAGGGCGTTACAGTCATGGAAGTGGAGGAGGGCGAAAATGGTTGGCGCGTGGTTGTCGACAGCCCGTTCAACCGCCGCATCACGCACAACACGGAAATGGCGATTTCCGGTCCGGCTGCCGGTCATGATCTGTTGAAGACTGAGGCAGATCCAACAGGAACACGGTCTCTGGGCACCTTCAACAATTGCGGCGCCGGCAAGACGCCATGGGGCACATATCTGACCTGCGAGGAAAACTTCAACGGTTACTTCGGCTCCACGGATCCGGCCATCGAGCTTCCCGAAGACTTCAAGCGTTATGGCATTGCTGCTGAAAGCCGCTATTCCTACGAGAAGTTCGATGATCGTTTCGACATCTCCAAAAACATCAACGAGCCACGCCGCGCTGGCTATATCGTCGAGATCGACCCCTCTGATCCAGCATCGACGCCCGTAAAGAGGTCCGCGCTTGGTCGTTTCAAGCACGAAAACGCTGCTTGCGCGCTGGCACCCAACGGTCAGGTCATCGTCTACATGGGAGATGATGAGCGAGGTGAGTTTCTTTACAAGTTTGTCTCGAGCGGCACCTACACTCCGGGCGCATCGACAGACGGCCTTTTGGACAACGGTACTCTGTACGTCGCCAAGTTTGCAGATGACGGAACTGGCGAATGGATGGCCTTGACCCCGGAAACGACCGGCATGAGCCTGGAAGAAATCTCGATCTTCACGCGCATGGCGGCTTCAAAAGTAGAGGCAACAACAATGGACCGTCCGGAATGGGTTGCGGTCAATCCAGTTGCCGTCGAAGCGTACTGCGCGCTGACCAACAATAAGAATCGAGGAGTGAAACCGAATGCCGGTGGTGACGACACCGCGGTGAACGGTCCTAATCCGCGTGAGAAGAACAATTACGGCCAGATCGTCCGTTGGTATCCCGAAAACGATGATCATGCAGATACCAAATTCAAATGGGATCTCTATGTCATGGCCGGGAATCCGGATGTCCATTCTGGAACCCCTTATGCGGGTTCGGACAATGTCCATGCAGGCAACATGTTCAACTCGCCTGACGGCATGATGTTCGATACTTCCGGTCTCTTGTGGATCCAGACTGACGGAAACTACAAGAATGAGGGTGATTTTGCGGGCATGGGCAACAACCAGATGCTGGTTGGTGATCCCGTTACAGGCCAGATCGAACGCTTCATGACTGTTCCTTATGGATCTGAAGTCACCGGCATTACGTGGTCGACCGACCGACGCACGCTATTTGTCGGCATACAGCATCCTGCTGCACCATTCCCCGACGGCGAGGGCAAACTGGCGCGTTCGTCCGTGATTGCGGTAAAGCGCGCCGACAATGCCCTGATCGGCTAGCGTCGGACAAACTCGGTTTGAAGAAAAAGCGCGCCGGAACCCGGCGCGCTTTTGTTCCTTGTGCCAGAAGCACTTTTTTATCGATTGTCCAATTGTGAGCGGACACGCATCAAACCCAGCTGAGTAATGCGATATGGCCCGCTGTTTTTGGACGCGATAAGGCGCTTGTATTTGAGTTTGCGGAAAAGTCGCAAAGAGCAGCCGCCCCAATACCAACCGTCCCGCGTAACCGTTTCCTGTTTGAGAATATGGCCGTGCTCGTCCTTTTCCACGAGAATACAGCCACCTTGAGCCAGCAGGTGCAGAACCCGCTGCTCGGCTTTCGAAATGTCCATTGATGTGAGAAGCCTGAATTTTGATGCAGTTAATCAGCCACTGCCGCAAAACGCTTGCAGTGCTGGTGTGCATGACCCCGGCAAAAATCAGCCGGGGATTACCGGGACTCTGACAATCCGCGCATAAAACCTCTCAATTGGAAGCTTGCGCCTATCATGCCATGTCACGCAACACAATCACGAGCTTATGCTGGAGCTACAAAAGGGGCTGGATTTGATGCAACTGTTGCAATTCAGCAATCAGATCAGCTGCTTTCCGCTGGCCAAAAGCCGCTTTCAGGGTCTCTGGAAACGACAACTGCGTTGACCTCAGTCGACCCGCATTTGGCGCAAGTCAGGCCGCTGCTGACGTCGGATACTTTTTGAGAACCGGAAAATTTTGAAATCTTCAAGTAGCGAAAACGGCCGCAATAGTCGCACCGTATGGCGAGCCGCCGATCAGTTTGAGCCAAGGTGTCCATCGTGGGATCGTCGACGTCGACGGTTGCGCGCAATGCCATTGTAACAAACTTGTCTAGCTGAAAATCTGCATGGGATCGGTAAAAATCCGGATCTTCAAGGTAGCACACGGTTTCAATTAATAAAAGTTATATATAAGTATGATTAGAATTTCATTTTCTTAGATGAATGAAAATACCCTTAAGTAAAAATGATGAATTAATGTGCAAGTGGCGGTTGATCTAACCTCCTGCAGGTTTTTTAAAGTGCTTTGTTGAAAAACGATCCTCTTTCGGCATGGAAAGCCTCTCGCTTTTTTTGACAGGCGGCAGTATGAGGAGCGCATGACAATGCTATCAGACACTTGGTTCGACCTGCTCGGTCTGTCAGGCCTGCTCAATCCATTCGCACTTCTGATTGGAGGGTATCTTGGATGGCGGGCCGATCGCACTGGCAAATTGTGGATCGCTGGCTTTGCCGCAGCATCACTCTCTTTGATACTCGAGGCCGCAGTCGGAATGCTGCAGATACCGCTACCGGTTTCGCAGGATGCTGGGGCACTGGCCATGTTTCCATTTCGCTTTGTCGGTGGTGCTTTGGCCGGCGCACTCACCTACTGGATTGGCAGACACCGTCAAAGAACCTAAGCGGAGCTCAGTCGTCCAGCCAGCTGTTAAAAAGTTGCGCATTCGGACATTCGGACAAGGCCTTGTCAGCGCCATCAGCGTGCTTGTCCAGCCAGTTTTTGCATTTCTCGGTTTCCGAGCAATTGATACACCGGAATGCAGCAGACCGGATCGCAATTTCGCTCGGCGGTCCTGCCGGGATTTTTTTCATAGCGCCGATGGTTTCCAGCATTCTTCCCATCAGATCAGCGCGTTCGTTCAAACGGTCCATCCAGTTCACGCTCTTGTCTCCTTCTGCCGGGACGAGTAGCGGACATTTGCCGCTTAGTGTTTTGTGGAGCCGGACAGTGGCAGGCGCAGACCGGCAAGTCTGCACACACTGCCTGATCGCAGTCACACAAGCCTTGATCCGTATCAAGGCTGTGCAGGCAACCTGTTTACGGCCATAATCAGCTTGAGAATCTTTTCGGCACACGACACCAGGAGATGGTGTGATGGTTGACACGGTGAGCGCGCAGACGCTCCCACAAGGCGCTAGCGGTTCATCCACTGCCAAAGGGCTGGAACCCGGCATCGTACTGAAAGCCAAGGTCGAGCAGAACTTGCCTGGGGGCGTTGTTCGTTTGACAACGGCTGAAACGAAACTGGACCTTCGTGTCCCGGCTCCACTTCCTGTTGGCGCGGATGTGACAGTCACGGTATCCGGCAGCCGTCAGCAACCTGCGATCCAGATTACGACGCTTCCTGGAAGCGGGCAGGTTGCGAATTCCACAGGACAACAGTCGACGACTTCCGGCAATAGCGCTTCTGCGCCCCCGACAGCACAAGGGGCGGGCGTATTAAGCGGGCCAGCGCCGCGACCTGCTCCGTCAATGGCTCATGTGTTGCAATCGGTTGCGCCACCGTCGCCACAAGCTGGCGCTGGTTCCGAAACGTTGAGACCTGGAACACCACCATCAGGACAGAGCGCCGCGACACAAATTCGTCAGCCAATCCCTTTGCCGCTTCAAACGCAGCCTTTGGCAAGCGGGGCGCAACTGCCAACTCCAGCAACAGGTTCGGTTCCAAATGCGGGAGCAAACACCACCACCACGCAATTTGCTCCGACACAATCAGGCCTGCCAAATCAGCCATCGCCTCAGGTTCCGAACACCGCTCAATCAGCAGTGACACAAAGTCCGGGGAACACTCCGACACCCAGCGCTAATGCGCCAAACTCAGCACCGATTGGCGGCACGTCCGGTGTTCCGATTTCCGCCCAGGTAAGTGGTCCGGCAAGTGGGCAGTTGGCAACGGTCCCTCCGCCAACCACATCGACGACACCAGTGACCAGCAGTGGTCAGGGGCTGGCGCAGACAACTGGCGCTGAACAGGCTTCGGGTGCGCCGCGACAGCCTGTAAGCGTGCCTCAGGCAACAGTTCAACAGTCCGCCAATCCCCCGCCACTTCAGACCACGGGCTCAGGTCAAGGTGGGGCGGGGACACAGTTGACATCGGCACAACCTGTTGCCCCCAGCACTCAAAGAGTGCCTACCCCCAATGCAACAGACATACGCCAAACACCGCCGGGACAAACGCTCCAAACTCAATCTGTTCCTACTGCGGCAAATGCGGGCCAGTCGTCCGTCCCGAAAGCGGGCGCCGGGCTGATACCTGGTTCCCCACTACCGAGCAACACGCCTCAATCCGGGCA
This sequence comes from Roseibium porphyridii, assembly GCF_026191725.2. NCBI lineage: Bacteria > Pseudomonadati > Pseudomonadota > Alphaproteobacteria > Hyphomicrobiales > Stappiaceae > Roseibium > Roseibium porphyridii. Next base: position 4,250,180 of record NZ_CP120863.1, on the reverse strand, counting down.
GACTGGCTCAACCGTGCCTGCGGGCACGCAATCCACCTCCGTTCCGGTCTCAGGAGCACGTGCGCCGAGCATTGCGCCCGCAGTCCCGTCGCACGTGTCGGCAGTTGCCAGCCTAGGAACAAGTTTTGAAACAGCATCGTCGCGTGCGCCCGTATCTCAAGCCTACGCTGCCAAGACCGGCGGACTGTCGGAAGGGCAGAGAGCGGTCACTCAACAAAAGGGTTTTCAACAGCCTGTGGTTCAAGCCGCAGCTCAGCTGAAAAAGCCGCTGACTGAACAACAGGCCAGCTACAGCGCGCTGTTTGCGCAAATTGGCAGTCTCACGACGGCTCAATCGGCAGGCAAGGTTTCCATGCCGGATGCCGTCGTCAAGGCAATGCAACAGATCCTGGGTCTGCGCTTGAATGTCGGTCAACCGCTGAGTGCGCAATCGCTGCAGCAGGCTGTGAGCCAGTCCGGACAGTTTCGTGAAGCCGGCTTGACCAGATCTGGCAGTGGGAATCTGCCGCCTCCTGATTTGAAATCGGTGCTTTTGTCCTTCAAGTCGCTCTTGCGATCTCTTGGAACACAGGAGCAAGTTACCAGGCCTGCCGGACAAGCGGCTCCGCCTTCGCGGCATGGTTCTCCGCAAGGACAGGCGCCGCAAGCTGCAAGCGGTTTTTGGGCTGGCGCAGCTGCGCAGAACTTGCAGGCATTGTTGAAGGATACCGATGCATCGCTCGCACGGATAAGGCTCAACCAGTTGGTCAATTCGGGTCTTGCGGGCGAGGAGGGGCCAAGGGCTGCGTCGCGCCCGATGGACATTGTGCTGGAACTGCCGCTCGCATTAGGACAGGAAACGGCCATCATGCAGATGCAAATCGGCAGGGATGGAAATGGTTCGCAACAGGAAGAAGACGGTGAGCCGGCATGGCGGCTGCGATTTGCGTTGGACTTGACCGCAACCGGACCTTTGGAGGCTGCGATCAGTCTGCGCGGTGGTGGCACCTATGCCAGTTTGTGGGTTGACCGCAAGGAAACCTTCGACAATCTGAATTCGTTGCGGGAGACCATGGAAGCTGCATTTGCCGATGCCGGGCTCGATCTCCAGGAGTTCCGGCTTATCCGCGGGTTGCCACCAGGAACTGCCGCCCGTTACGGCGCATTGATTGATCGTCAATCTTGAGGACGGCTGCCTGATGACTGATCAGAAAAAAGACAAGAAACTGGCAATTGCCCTTCAATACGAAAACGAGGGGGCGCCCATTGTTACTGCCAAGGGCGCCGGAACCGTTGCAGAGCAAATTGAACAGATCGCACGGGAAGCAGGCATCCCCATTGAGGAAAACCCGATGATGGCAGAGGCCCTCTCGCAGATCGAAATCGACCAGGAAATTCCGATAGAACTTTATCAGGCGGTTGCCGTCATGATTGGCTTCATCATGCGTACCGGGCAAGCGCAGAACCCTCCTGTAGAACCCGGACCGTCCTGAAGTCATCCCGGTTTCCCCGACAGCTTGTTACCGACTGTGCGAAAGCGCATGGCTGGAGCAAGGAAAACCTTGCAGCAGAAGCAATTCCCGACTAGGTCAACAGACAGCTACAAATTCGCGCCGCAACATAGTCTTCCGGGCTGCCTTTCAATAGGCGCAACCTAAAAACAGGATTCTTGACGAAAATGACGATTGTCGACGTACGCACACCCGATCCGAAGAAATTCATCAAGGGCGCGACCGGCGACTGGGAAATTGTGATCGGCATGGAAGTCCATGCCCAGGTCACGTCCGAAGCCAAGCTCTTTTCCGGTGCCTCTACTGAATTCGGCAAGGATCCCAACAACAACGTTAGCCTCGTCGATGCGGCCATGCCAGGCATGTTGCCGGTCATCAACGAAGAGTGCGTAAGGCAGGCAGTCCGCACTGGTCTTGGTTTGAAAGCCGAGATCAATCTGAAATCGGTTTTTGATCGCAAAAACTATTTCTATCCGGATCTGCCGCAAGGCTATCAGATCTCACAGTTCAAGCAGCCGATCGTGGGCGAAGGCCAAATCCTGCTCGACATGCCGGACGAGCAGGTCGAGATCGGTGTTGAGCGTCTTCATCTGGAACAGGATGCCGGCAAGTCGCTGCACGATCAGCATCCTTCCATGTCCTTCGTCGACCTGAACCGGTCTGGCGTTGCTTTGATGGAGATCGTGTCCAAACCTGACCTGCGCTCTTCTGATGAAGCCAAGGCCTATCTGTCCAAGCTGCGTACGATCTTGAGATATCTTGGCACCTGCGACGGCAATATGGACCAGGGTTCCATGCGCGCAGACGTCAACGTATCTGTTCGCCGTCCTGGCGGTGAATTTGGTACGCGCTGCGAAATCAAGAACGTCAACTCGATCCGATTTGTCGGTCAGGCCATTGAATATGAAGCGCGCCGACAGGTCGCGATCCTGGAAGACGGCGGCGAGATCGACCAGGAAACACGCCTGTTCGACGCCGTGAAGGGTGAGACGCGATCCATGCGTTCCAAAGAGGAAGCACATGACTATCGCTATTTCCCGGATCCGGACCTGCTGCCTCTGGAATTCACCCAGGGCTTTGTCGATGAATTGGCAGACCACCTTCCCGAATTGCCGGATGACAAAAAGAGCCGCTTCGTAGCCGACTACGGGCTCACGGCCTATGATGCCGACATACTTGTCGTTGAGAAGGCATCTGCAGATTTCTTCGAGGACGTTGCCAAGGGACGGGATGCGAAACTGTCCGCGAACTGGGTGATCAACGAGCTATTCGGCCGCCTGAACAAGGAAGGCAAGGATCTAGCCGACAGCCCCGTTTCTGCCGCGCAGCTTGGCGGGATTGTCGATCTGATCAAGGCCGGGACGATTTCGGGCAAGATCGCCAAGGACCTGTTCGAGATCGTGTGGACAGAAGGCGGTGATCCCGCACAGATCGTTGAAGACCGGGGCATGAAGCAGGTCACAGATCTTGGTGCGATCGAAGCGATTGTCGACGAAATCCTCGCCGCGAACCCGGACAAGGTCGAACAGGCCAAGGAAAAACCGAACCTCGTGGGATGGTTTGTCGGCCAGGTCATGAAAGCCTCAAAAGGCAAGGCCAACCCGCAGGCAGTGAACGATCTTCTGAAGCAGAAGATCGGTCTGGAATAAGACATGTCCGCAAATGCACCGCAAGCGAATGTGGCATTGCCGATTACCGGTTCATGCCACTGCGGTGCAGTCTCGTTTGAAATGAATGCAGTTCCTCGATACGCGGTTGAATGCAATTGTTCGATTTGCAGAAGTCTTGGAACAGTTTGGGGACACGGGCAGGCGGCTGATATCACCATTCACGCCGCCCCTGAAGCGACAATCAGCTATTCTCGTGGCGAGAAAGAACTGGCTTTCCACACATGCAGGACGTGCGGTTCAACCACACATTGGGAAGCCGTAAAGGGTGACGCCGTGGGCCGACTGGCCGTCAACCTGCGCCTTGCAGAACCTGGAACTATCGAAGCCATCGGACACCGCTATTTCGATGGGGCGGAAACCTGGACGTTTCTGGATTGAGATTTGAGGATTTCACCTGATATCGTGAGACTTCGGAATTCGAGACAGGACTGCTCCGTTCTGTCGGTTATCGCTATCACCAGTACCAGGACCAGGAGCTTTGATGAACGCGGATCTTTCAAGCCTGTTGCTGGCACTGGGCATATTTGCCGTCGGATTTGTTAGCATTGGTCCCAATATTCTCGCCATTATCGGCACCTCCATGGAACGTGGACGCCAGTCGGGTGTCAGGTTGGCGCTGGGCGTTGGTCTGGGGTCCGGCATCTGGGCAACTCTCACCGTTGCCGGTCTTACCGCGCTGATTGCCGCTTTTGCCTATGCAATCACTGTTTTGAAAATATTGGGGGCTGCCTATTTGATCTGGCTTGCTTTCAAAGCCTTCCGTTCCGCTGCCAGTCGAAACGGTCACATCGCTGTCAAAGCAGCCAGAGGTGATCGGCTCCTTTTGCAAGGACTGGCCATTCAGATGACCAATCCGAAAGCAGCCCTGCACTGGATCGCGATAGTTGGCGTTGGTCTGGGACCGAACGCGCCACTGTGGGTTGGGCTCGCGCTCATCGTCAGCTGCACGATCATGTCTGTTCTGGCTCATCTTGCATATGCCGTCACCTTTTCTACGCAGCCTGTCGTCACGCTTTATCGTCGCTTACGCCGTCTGATTGAAGCAGGGCTCGGCATGTTTTTCACCTTTGCTGCCTTCAAGCTTGCAACCTATCGCAGCTGACCGCTAGGCAACAAAGTCTCGATAGGCTAAACGGCTGACAGTCTTGATCAAACCGCTGAGCCGCATGACCGCTAGTTTCGACACCAGCTCTTCGAAAGCGCCATTTTACGCCACGCCTGTTGGTGTATGGGCTATCGTGGCTTTCTGGGGTCTTTCGCACCTGCTGCTGCGCGCCTTGTCGACACCGGTTCTCGGCACGGACGATATGTTCGAGAACGTGTTGGTTCAAACCCTTGAACCCGGATACATGCTGCGTCAACCGCCACTTTACGAATGGCTTTTGTGGTCGGCGCAGCAGGTTTTTGGACCGACAATCTGGGCAGCGCTTTTCGTCAAATACGGACTGATTTCACTAGCAGCCCTGTTCTTGTTCCTGATCGCACGCAAGGCGCTTCTTGATCCGAGATTGGCCGCGCTCTGTGCGTTTTCCTATTCGCTTTTTTATCAGTTTGGCTGGAACCTTCATGAGGGTGTGACCCACACCGTCGTCCTGACAACAGCTTGCGCCGCTAGCGCCTTCTTTTTTCTGAAGGCATTGGAAACTGAAAGGCTGGTCTTTTACCTGCTGTTCGGGGCAGTTGCCGGTGCAGGGCTTTTGGGCAAGCATTCCTATCCACTCTTTGCACTTGCCCTTGTTCTTGCCGCGTTGAGCGACGCCCACTGGCGCGAACGGTTCCGTTGGACTGGTCTATTGCTGGTGCCGCTCGCTGCGGTGTGTGTCTACAGCCCTTACGCGACCTGGATCCTGAGCGAAGGTTTGAAACTGCTCGCCTCCGTATCCGATACCATGGGCGTAACCGCGCAGACGCCGCATGTTCTCAGGGTTGGCGAAGGGCTGGGGAAACTCGCATTCGGACTTCTTGGGTTTTCCGTGCCGCTTGTTCCGCTTCTGCTTTTGCTATTCTGGCCGAGATATCTGCTGCGTCTCCAGCCGGATCGAGCTTCGGTCAATGCAGTCGCGCGCCTCTGTGGACGGACGGTGCTGGTGATGATCGTCCTGACAGCCTTGCTGATCCTGATAACCGGGGCGACCTATGTCAAAGAGCGGCACATGCATCCGCTGTTGCTGCTGTTGCCGGTCTATCTGTTTGCCGATTTGGAGCGTTTTGAAGCCAAGGCCCGTTGGCGTTGGCTGGCGGTCGTCGTGTTTGCTGTGGTGGCTGTGGCGTTTCTGGCCCGTGTTCCGGGCCTTATCGCGCCAGACAAGTTTTGGTGCGGCGGCAAGTGCCGCCACATGAAGCCATACGCCGATCTGCAGATGCCACTCTCTGAATTGGGTGCAGAAAACGCCACCCTGATTGCGGACGACGGCTATACGGGCGGCAATCTGAGAGTGCTTTTCCCTGACGCGAGGATTGTCACCAAGGCGATACCCGCTCGAGTGCCCCCTCGCGGAAAGTGTTTCTACATCTGGGAGGAAGGCGACCGGGAGCCGGAGCTCCCGGCCCAAGACCGTTTCAGCAAAAACGCCTATTGGGACGCGGCGGATCCGAAGTCAGCGCGCTATTTAACCGGAAGTTGGCCTCATCTTTGGAAAGATCAAGATTGGAGGACAACCTGGTGGGGCGTTGCTGAACTGGACCCGGATGAGCCGATTTGCAGATAGTGATCTGCTTAGACCAATCGAAATATGCCCTGGACAGGGAAAACAGCATGAGCACCACGATCCTAATTGAAAAAGCGTCTCCTGATCACTTGATGGAGATTGTCGAGATCATCAACGCCGGAGCAACATCCGTTCGCAAGAACAAGGAATATGACAACTGGCAAGACTATCGCCCCGCCTTTGATGCTCTAAGAACCGCCCCTGAGTGTGACATTTACGTGGCTCTGGATGAAACCGGTGCGGTTGTCGGAACATATCAAATCCATTTCCTGAAGGGCATTGCCTTCATGGGACGGCCGCGCGTGGAGTTGGAAAGCGTTCACGTACGCGCCGACCAGCGCGGAAAAGGCATTGGCCGTGCCATGATGGAACATGCGGAAGCACTGGCGCGTTCGGTAAACGCTTGCATCATTCAGCTGACCTCAAACAAGGAGCGTGAAGGCTCTCATCATTTCTACCGTCAGCTTGGTTACGACCAGAGCCACCTCGGTTACAAGAAGATGATGATGTGAGGCAGCCCACATTGGTGTTCGATGCTTAGGTCGCAATCGGCGGCAGCCGGGCTTGCCAGAACAAACCCGACTTGCTTCACTGCGCTGACTTTCCCCAGGCACGTCGCCGTCAAACTGGAAATTCCATGACCCAAATGCAGGAAAAACCGATCGAGCTCTATTTCTGGCCAACGCCGAACGGCTGGAAGGCAAGCATCATGCTTGAAGAGCTTGGGGTTCCCTATAATCTGAACTTGGTCAATATCGGCAAGGGAGATCAGTTCGAACCCGAATTCCTCGCGATTTCACCCAACAACCGGATGCCGGCCATTCTTGACCCTGAGGGGCCCGGCGGCGCACCGATCTCCGTTTTTGAATCCGGTGCAATTCTTCAATATCTCGGTCGAAAATTTCAGAAATTTTATCCTGAAGACGAACGCAAGCGCGTGGAGACGGAAGAGTGGCTGATGTGGCAGATGGGCGGATTTGGGCCGATGCTCGGGCAAAACCATCATTTCCGCCATTACGCCCCGGAAAAAGTGCCTTACGCGATTGAGCGATATTCAAATGAGACCCACAGGCTTTATGGCGTTCTGAACAGGCGGCTGGAAGGACGGGCCTACATTGCGGCTGATGAATATACGATTGCGGATATTGCAACATTTGGCTGGGCGCAGCGCTGGCAACGACAGAATATCGATCTGGAAGAGTTTCCCAATGTCAGAGACTGGCGGTTGCGGTTGGAGGCGCGTGGGGCTGTTCAGCGCGGTCTTGCTGTCGGCGCAGATCAGCAGAAAACACTGGTGATTGAGAAGGACAAGGCAGCCCAAAGCGTCTTGTTCGGGCAAAAGGCGCGGTAACGCTCTCAGACTGAATAAACGTGGGCCTGCACACTACTCAATTGACTTTGCGCCAGACTTCCTTTTCGCAAACATTGAACACCACCCGGACACAGCCTTGAACTTCGAGCGCTGACCCCCCCTTTTTTCGTATGGTCGCGTTGGCGCTGAAACCCCTGCGTGGATCATAAACCCGCCCCTTCCAGGCGTTGGACTGCGATTTCATCCGCCAGAGCACCTTGAGACCAAGGATCTTGCGGCCGCGTTTGCTGGCATCCCTGTTCTTAAGATCCGGCGTGTTTTTCATCGTGTAGCCCTTGGGCGGCGTGAAGCGCACGATTTTCCCGCAGGGTGCACTGCCACACGTGCTGATGTTGATGATGGCCCCTGCCGGTGTTTTCCAGTTGCCTGATATGTCAGGAGCAGCAGTTGCAGGAGGAGCTGCCAGGAGAAGCAAAACCGGGATTGCGATCCCGAAGGCGGCTCGGCATGGAAACCGGAGCAAATTGAAGAATAAAAAAGATGTCACAAAAATACCCCGCCGCGATGCCGATGAAGATTGCGCCACAATTTTTTATCAGCAAATGCGACGGGGCAATGGCCAAATCACAACGATTTGGCAAACAGCACAGTTTTCTAGTTGGCGCGGGTCCAGGTTTCGCCCTTGCAGATCAAACCACCCATGACACAACCTTCCAGCTTAAGCTTGTCTACTGCGGTCAGTTCAATGAAACCGGTGTAGGTCTTGCCGTCTTCGGCGTTGTAAACCTTGCCCTTCCACTGGTTGGATTTGGCCGTGGGTTTCATCGACTTGACGATCCGTGCACCGAGCAAGGGCTGTTCACGTAAGGAAGCGTCGGGATTGTTGGTGTCGTTGCGTGGTGTTTTCAGCCAGATCAGTTTGCCGCAAAGAGCAGCGCCGCACGAACTTATGCGGATTTTTGAGGCCCCGTTCGGGCGCACCCAGTCTCCCTTCGCGTCTGCGGCAAGAGACAGCGTTGAAGACGCGGTGACAAAACCAGCGGCCAAGGCAGCCGCCGCGATCATGGATTTCAGCATTATGTCCTCCCAAAGCGGAAAAGCTTCCGTTTACGGAAACGGAATGTATACGCATTGAAAGCTTGCTGAAAACCCGTGTCCCAACGTCACGTGGCGGATTTTTTCTATTCGCCTGCGAATTGTGACCTCAAACCCGATTCAGGTTCTCAATCCATTTCAAGGTTTTGGCGGCGATGTCTTCCCAGCCATCTTCAAGCTGCATGTAGTGGCAGCGTCCTTCAATCAGTTCGAAGGTTGCCTGGCTCCCATATCGGTTGGCCATGGTGACGGCGGTGGAGGGGGGAACGACTTTGTCTTCGCTTCCGGACAAAAACAGCAATGGCGCTTTCGCCTTGGCAAAGTCGACCTTGGTGGTCTGGTTGACATCGTACATCCAGAAAAACAGCTCGAAGAGCACGGCTCCGGACTCCGTACCCAACCGATCACAGATTTCGTGCTGTTGTCGTTCCGGCATGGTGTTGAGACCATAAGCGGCCAGCAACTCGAAATCCTGCCCAGGCACCATTTCCCAAAAACGCCCTGCTGACATGAACATCTTGCCGAGAGCCCGCTCCATTTCGGTCGTGGGCAGAGTGCCGTGAATAATGCTGCTGTTGATCAGAACGCCGGCCTCAATAAGGTCGAGTGGGGATAACAGCTGAGCAATCAGCCCCCCGAGAGAGTGACCAATGACAATGGGCCTTCGGTCCATCTCTTTAACGTAGTGAGCAATGTCCTCAACATAGTCTGCAATGCTGGCTCCCGTCAGCGCATCAATCCTGGCGTCTCCTTCGGGTAGGTCATGCCCACGATAGCTCGGCGTATGGCACTCAAATCCTGCACCCTCAAAAAAAATCTTGAACGTTTCCATGGTCCAGGGCTGTGCATTTGTGCCGTGCAGGAGAACGATAGGCGGGTTTGGCATTTTCTTTCACTCCGAAGTTGGGACGGTTCTCCCAAAAATTTCAGCCAAGACTGCACTGAATTTCTTGTTTGGTGAACAGAACGTTGAAAGGTCCTTTCAAATTTTGTGAGAATGTCACTGATTTTAAAGCGGAATTCGCAACTGCATGCTTACCGGCAAGTAAATTTCAGAGATATTTAAATTTTTGTTCGCATTACGTTAAACCTGTATTTTAACTGGCCATTTAACTGCTCCTGCTGAAGTACACCTCAAGAAACGACGGGGAAAGATTTGCGAAATCTTGCGTTTCTTCGGTCGGAATAAAGGCGCGTTTTCGCTCCTGACCGATCAGCAAACAGGGGGAAGCATCTGGTGTTCATCAGAACGCAGAGACGCTTCTGGAAAGACAGAGTAGGAAAGGGGAGCATCATGGCTCGTTTTGAAATTCATTCGGCTGATATGGCCATCATGGGCGGCAAGCCCGTTACGGCTGACATTCTGTTTCAGATGGGTCTGGACAGCGCATGCGGCCGCAACGGTGCAACTGATCTGGTCACGGCACATAAATGGTTCAACATTGCGGCTCTTAAAGGCAATCAGGATGCAGTCCGGTACCGGAAGGAAATTTCCGGTGAAATGAGCTCATCTGAAATTGCTGAAGCTCAGCGCTCCGCCCGTGAATGGCTGTCAATGCATTGAGCCGGTCGAAGGCTGCCGGCCATACGGCACCTCAACCGCAAACACTCATCTGACGCGGCAGTAGATTTCAGTCTGCCGCGTCCGACCCATGATCGAGATTGCAGTCCGCTCGATCAGCATAAGGTCAGTGAACTGGCGCTAGCCCGTGTTCATCCCAGAGCGTCCTCGCGATTTCCGCGCCGAGTGCATATTCAAAGCCGACAATTTTTTGGCTGCCCGGTTCAAGACGGCATCTATAGGCAATTTCGTACCAGACACGATTGCTTCTGATGGCACCTGCCGTGACATGGAGCGTGCTTCCTTTTGAAAATCCGTTCCTGAAAGCATGCGGCGCAAGCCGTGTCGGCCGAAAGTCCGGCCTGTCTTGACGGAGCTGTTCCATGGCTTCAAGTGCGCAAACCTGTTCGTGTTTGTCAGCCCCCGTCAACGAGGCAAGGGCCACACGTGCCTGCTGGGACCGAGGGTCTTTTAGGACGTCCGCAGCCAGGAAAGATTTGGCGGAAATCCAGCTTTTAACCAATGGATCGACCGGTTCCGCTCGAGGCGCTTCAGGCACGCCAACGTTTGCTTCACCCGTCAAGTCACGTCCCCTTGGAAGGCTCGCGTCGTCCAAGCTCTTTCTGGCTATTACCGATGCTCGCACAAGTTCCACTTCCACCGTCTCCTGGCCAGAGGTCTGTTGGTGTGGCCAGTAGCCGGCTCCGGTCAGAAAACTAAAAACAGCAAGGTGCAAAAGTACGGCGCAGACCCAGTCGAACCGGGTTGCGATGAGTTGTGAAAGTGCAGCAGGGGCAGGTGGACTATAAATGTCACGCTCCGAACCTTACCAAAAAAGAGCTGTCAAGGTGACCAAGGAGTGCGGCTGAAGTGTGAAAGCAGGGAAGCCTTGCAACCGTTGCCTGTGCAAAAGAGAAGCCTTTGAGAGAAAGGAGCGCGCGCCTCATTCATAATACTGCTCGTCGCTTGCCTTTCTTGAAGGACGAGGACCAAACCATATTGACGCATGTCGCTTAGCCGCGTCATTCAACCTGCAAGCCTATGGCGGCCAATGGGGAAAACAAAAGGGCGTTCAAAAAAACGCCTTGAACTCCGAGGTTTTTGTTCGTACACGGAGCTTACCGGAGAGGTGGCCGAGTGGCTGAAGGCGCTCCCCTGCTAAGGGAGTATACCGGGAACGGTATCGAGGGTTCGAATCCCTTCCTCTCCGCCATTCTCACTTAGAACCATCTGACTTTATCGGTATCTGAGAAAGCTTAACCATAGATCTTGTCCAGAGCTCTGAACTTCTTGGGCGAGTAGCCGGTGTAGTGCTTGAATTCCCGCGACATATGAGACGAGCTGCTGAAGCCAAGGTCCTCTGCCAGGATCGACAACGGCAGATCTGATGAGTGCAACTCGTTTTTGACCAGAGTGATCCGCTTTTTCCGGACGTAGTCTTGTGGAGAGACGTCGAACGTTGCCTGAAATTTCCGGACAAAGTGTGAGCGGCTCATGCCAGCCAGATGGTGCAGTTCCGAGATTTTCACACCCGTGCGGAGATTGTCTGCGATGTGTCTGAGAACCGGCGCCATTCGCCGGACATCGCGTTGACGCTTGAGATCCCTGTGTTTCGCGCGTGTTTTAAAATGAGGAGAGAGAAGGGATAGAATCTGGCTTCGAACGAGGATTTGATCTGCAAAGAATTCGCTGGTGAGATGCTCGTCGATCAGTGTCATCGATCGGAATGTCTCTGACACTGACTGCGCCTGAATTTCGAAGCACCAGGGATAGAGGTCGAGCACATCAATGCCGCCCTGAACAGTCATCTTAAAACAAACATTTAGCAACCTGAGATGCGACGGGCAGGAATAGTCGAAGCGTCGCGTTGTCGGAAAGAGATATGTCCGTCCCTCCTCAAGCTGGCAATGGTGACCATCGTAAGTCACTTCGGCAGAGCCCCCGGCGATGAAATAGAGCCGGTGATAATCGTCATTCAGACGGGTCCCGTTCCACTCGGTGAGGTAATCCGAGTTGTCGGAGTGAAACAGCACGATTTCAAGCCCGCTGATTTCCAAAGATCTGCTCACATTTGGAATAAAAGACATCACATCAGTGAATGATAATTGGCGATAAATAAAGCTATTTTTCCAAAAATGGGAAATCAGTGCAAAAAAATGAAACACTGATGCATAGACAGTGAGGTATCTCGCAGGCTGTATTTTCCAAGCCATTGAAGGCATCGACGCTCTGGGAGGACCGATGAGGATCGAGAAATTCGAGACCTGGATATGCAGGCGCGGGCACGGGGTATTCGATGAAGCCCGAGAAGGTGCAGCGCCAATGCCTTGGGACTATGGTGTCGGAAAAATTGTGACAAGTGACGGTGTCGAGGGTCTCGCAACCTTCTGGGCCGCACGCTCCGGCGCTGTTACCGACGCCTACCTGCAGGACGTTATCGCTCCGGTCATTCTCGGTCGCGACATATCAGACCGCGAACGTATCTGGCACGACTTCTGGAACATCGACCGGCACGGCGCTTTTTTTCCTGTCTTCCTGCCAGGTCCCATCGATGTCGCTCTCTGGGATGCGGCGGCAAAGACCGCAGAACTCCCGTTGCACAGATTTATCGGCAGTTACAGACAGAAACTTCCTGTCTATGCCAGCAGCCTGTGGCTGGATTCAGTGCAGGCTTACGTGGATGAAGCGCTGAAGTACAAATCGAAAGGCTTCAAGGCTTACAAGGTCCATCCTTGCGGCCCGTCCGAAATGGACATGGAAATTCACGCAGCAGTGCGCGCCGCGGTTGGTCAGGACATGATCCTGATGTCCGACCCGGTGTCCGAATACACACTTTCTGAAGCAATCAAAGTGGCCAGGCAGCTCGAGGATCTCAATTACAGATGGCTCGAGGAACCTTTCCGTGATTACGAACTTGATAAATACGCCAAGCTTACCCGCGCCACCGATATCGAAATCGTTGGAACCGAAACCACGCGCGGCGGCCCCTGGGGAATTGCTCAAGCCATCAAGTTCGACGCGGTTAACACCGTGCGCGCGGACGTCTCATGGAAGGCAGGCATCACGGGAACCCTGAAATCCTGTCATCTGGCCGAAGCCCACGGGATGAACTGTGAACTGCACACGACAACCATGGGGCCCATGGACATGGCGAATGTTCATGTCTCTTGTGCGGTTCGAAACTGCGATTTCTTCGAACTCTTTGTTCCAGAAGACATTTTCCAAGCCCCTATGCGCCAGAGCTACTACGAGTTCATCGACGAAAATGGCGACATTCACGCTCCTGAGGGGCATGGACTTGGCGTGGAGATCGACTGGGACCTCGTCGATGACAACTGCGTTTCTCATCGCATCTACAGCAACTGATTATTACCGGCGCAGGAGGAAGCGCACGGAATAATCGAACTGGGAGGAAGTAAAAAATGAAACTGATCGCAAAACTCGTAACCGGTGTCGCACTGAGTGCGATGACCATGGTTTCGGCCGTGGCTGACGACGCTCGCTACGCCTGGTATGCGTCAACCGTGCATCCCTATTTCGATGAGGTGCAAAAAGGCGTCGACAAGTTTTCGGAAGATTTTGGGATCGAGGTCACTAAGCGCCTCGGCCAGGATTGGACACAGGACAACCAGAACGAAAACGTCGCTGCCATGGCAGCACAGGGTTTCAATGCTTTCAGCATTTTTCCGTCAGATGTGTCAGGTGCCAGAGGGCTCTATGAAGAGCTTGCCGAGCAGGGCATCACCATCGTGGACTTTGGTCAGGCAACCAAGGAGCCAACACCAGCTGCCTTCTATGTCGGGACCCAGCTGAAAGAGGCGGCGATGCTCGCCACTGAAGAGCTGATCAAATCCATGGGTGGCAAAGGCAACATCATCAATGTTCTGGAGGTTCCGGGAGACAACACCCGCTTGCGTCAGGAAGGTGTCGAGGAAGTGGTCGCCAAGTATCCTGACGTCAAGATCATCCAGACTGTCGGCGATCTATCTTCAATCGAAGACAGTGTCGAAAAGGTTCAAAACGCCATTGCCGCCAACCTTGGCAATATCGACGGTATGATCGCGACCGGTTACACACCTACCGTTGCCATTGCCCAGCTGCTGACCGAGTATCATGAAAATGGCGGTGAGCGCATCCACTTCTACGGTATCGACACGGATGCTGTTGTTCTCGATGCGATCCGGGCTGGCCATATAGATGGAACGATGGCGCAGAACCCATTCGGGCATGGCTATATTCCAATGGTATTGCTGAAAAAACTGTCCGAGGGTTACAAGCCTCGCGAAGGCGTGCATGCGATCGATGCTGGTGTCGTGCCGGTTACTGCTGAAAACATCGATACATTTCAGGCTGATATCTCTGAACTGACCAAAGACATCATCGACAATCTCGACAGCACTTATCTGACCAATTGATCCAGCTGAAATACCTCGCGGAACCGGCTTGCCGGTTCCGCGAGCCATGCTCATATGTCAACGACAGGACCCAGCTGTGTTTCTCACCAGGCTAAAGTCGGGAAAGATCATCACGGGAGCAGAGTCAGGCATCATTGGTGCCGCCCTGATCCTGGTGATTTTGTTCGCACTCTCATCGGACAGCTTTCTGACCCAATACAATCTGTTCAATCTCACACGCACGCAGTCGCTCTATATCTTTGTCGCTCTTTCGCAGGCGGTAATGCTGGCCACCGGCAACATGAACCTTTCGGTTGGGGCGATTGCCGGACTGACCGCGGTAATTTTCGGCTACTCTGTCGACACGCTTGATCTCGCATGGCCGCTCGCTCTGTTGATTGCATTGGGTGTTGCCTTGTTTGCAGGTGCTTTCAACGGGTTCGTGATGACCGTTCTTGGTGTGAACTCGTTTATCGTGAGTTTGTCGACCCTCTTCATTTTCACCGGGTTCGTCTACGGGATTTCGGAGGGTTATTCCTACCGCGAGATACCAGCGGATTTTGTCAGGATAGGCCGCGGCAACTTTCTGGGATTGCCCTATTTGTTTTACCTGATGGTCGCGACCTTGATCGCTGTCTGGTACATGTTCCGGTACACAGTTTTTGGACGGCAGGTGCTAGCAACCGGCAGCAATCTGGAAGCTGCCAAACTCTCAGGCATCAACACTGGCCGCATCATAATGGGCGCTAATCTCCTGTCGGCATTCTTTGCTGGCGTCGGCGGCTTGCTTTGGGTGTCCAGGCTGGGATCTGCTCAACCTGCCATCGGTCAGAATTGGCTTCTGATTTCATTTGCAGTCGCGATCATCGGTGGAACAGCACTCGCCGGTGGCCGCATTACAGCCATCGGCCTTTTCTGTGGCGGCCTGATCATGGTTCTGATCAAAAACGGCCTCATCCTGGTGCAGGCAAATGTCTACTTCGAGCAGGCGTTTTTGGGATCAATCATCCTCCTGACCATATTGCTCGACCGGGCCCGTGAGGTCTGGAGCCGCAAGGCCGGAAAGTCATGACGCTCGAGCTTAGGAACATAAGCAAGTCCTTTCCCGGTGTGAGGGCCCTGGACGATGTGTCAGTCACATTTAATCCAGGGGAGGTTCATGCGTTGCTCGGTGAAAACGGCGCCGGGAAAAGCACTTTGATCAAGGCCATTTGCGGCATTCAAAGGGCCGACCACGGCACGATCTCGTTGGATGGTGTTCCGCTTAACCTGTCGTCCCTGAAGGACGGAATGCGTCACGGCATCACTATCGTGAACCAGGAAATCCAGGTGTTTTCGGAAAGCAGCGTCGCCGAAAACATCATGATCGACAAACTTGAAAAGTACCGCGGCTTTGGCGGGATTTCCTGGAAGCGTCTCAACGCTGATGCGCTGGAATATCTTGAACTTGTCGGACTTGAGATTGACCCGGAGACACCTATTGGAGGCCTCAGTGCCGCGCAGAAGCAACTTGTCCAAATTGCCAAGGCGCTTTCCAGCAAGGCGACTGTCATTTTGTTCGATGAACCGACATCATCCATTACCGCAAATGAAGTCACCAAACTGTTTGAGGTGATTGGGGACCTCAAGGCCAAGGGCTACACCTTGATCTTTGTGTCCCATAAGCTTGAGGAAGTTCTCGAGATTTGTGACCAGGTAACGGTGCTTCGCGACGGTCGCCATGTCGGGACGCGATGTATCTCGGAGCTGGACAAGGAAACGATCATCGAATTGATGATCGGCCGGAAAATTCAGATCGAGAATTTCGCCAGGCTTGAGACTGATCCAGATGACGTGGTCTTAAGTGCAAAGGATCTGTCGTCGAAAGGTCTGTTCGAAAACGCGTCATTCGCTCTCCGGCGCGGAGAGGTTCTGGGCTTTTACGGATTGGTCGGTTCCGGGCGGACCGAACTTGCAAAGACGATTATCGGCCACTTTCCAATCAGTTCCGGAGCGCTGTCCGTCCATGGACGCGATGTAAAGGTGCGAAACGTCGCGGACTGCATCAAGACGCACAACATCGGCTACGTTTCGGAGAACCGCAAGGAAGACGGTCTTTTTCTAGATTTTGATATCGAAACCAACATGACATTGGCGATCTGGAAGAGAATTCAGAACCCTTTGACACGCGCTATTGACGTAAAAGAACAACGCAACGTTGCAAACGGGCTGATGAGAGCGCTGGATGTGCGTGCAACCGGTATCGATCAGCGTGTCGGCAATCTGAGCGGAGGCAATCAGCAGAAGATTTCGATCGCAAAATGGCTTGCAGCAAATTGCGATATCCTGATTATCGATGAACCGTCGGTTGGCGTCGATATCGGCGCGAAGACCATGATTCACAAGCTGATCTGGGATCTTGCCAAGGTCGAGAAGAAGTCGATTATCCTGATTTCCTCGGATATGCCGGAAATGATTTCGCTGGCCAGCCGGATCCTTGTTTTCAAGGAAAAACGCATCACGGGCGTGGTTCCGGGCATCGCAGAACCCGGGCAAACCTACGATGCATTGAGCCGCGGGATCGGGAGACTGATGGCATGACGACACTGGAAAGTCCGTTCCGCCTGGACGGGAAAGTAGCCTTGATCACCGGTGGCGGAAGCGGATTGGGGTTGGCCATGGCCCGCTGCTTTGTTGCTTCAGGTGCCAAGGTTCTGATTGCCGGCAAGACAGAAGCAAAGCTGCGGAGCGCTGTGTCGGAACTGGGCGAAGGCGCTTCGTATCATGTCGCCGACATCACTTCGCAAGGTGCTGCACGCGATGTGATCAGCACCTGTGTCGAGCGCTATGGAGGCCTCGACATATTGGTCAACAACGCCGGAAATCATGTCAAGAAACCACTCCTTGAAACGGAAGTGGGGGACATTCAAGCCATATTGGACACCCATGTGCTGGCGGCATTCGAACTGAGCCGAAACGCCGTTCCGGTCATGAACGCCCGGGGTGGTGGCTCCATCTTGTTTATCGCATCAATGGCTTCATATCTTTCCGTACCCCAAGTCATCGGCTACACGGTGGCAAAATCTGCGGTGCTTGGGCTAGTCCGGGGAATAGCAGCGGAAATCAGCCTGGAAGGCATCCGCATTAATGGAATTGCCCCAGGGTGGATCGAGACCCCCATGACGGCCAAGGCACTCGACAATGATCCGGAACGCAAGAACAAGATAATTTCAAGAACACCGATGAAGACCATGGGCAAGCCGGAAGATATCGGCTGGGCGGCGACGTATCTGGCCTCAGATGCCGCCGCCTTTGTGAACGGTCATGTGCTGGTCGTCGATGGTGGGGCCCTTAGCGGATTTTAGCAATGAGAGCATTTTATATTGACAGCCCCGGAGTTACGCGCTTCGGGACCGCAACGCCGCCTGAGATGAAGGAAGATGAAGTTCTTCTAAGAGTTCAAAGGATTGGCTTATGCGGGTCAGATCTGAATACGTATCGAGGGCGCAATCCTCTTGTCAGTTACCCTCGCATTCCTGGGCACGAAATTGCCGGTGAAATTGTCAAAGTCGGATCACGGGTTCCGGGCTCAATCCAACCTGGTCAACACGTCACTCTGAACCCTTACAAAAATTGCGGTGAGTGCCCGGCATGCCGCAAAGGACGGATCAATGCTTGCCGCAACAACCAGACCATGGGTGTTCAGCGTGAAGGCGCTTTGACCGAAGTCATCGCGGTCCCCTGGGAGCGGATCGTGAAGGCATCCGTCAAGGAGCTGAATCATCTTGCGCTCATCGAGCCGATGGCCGTTGGCTTTCATGCGGTCCGGCGCGGGCGGGCCCACAAAGGGGACAAGGTCATCGTGTTCGGCTGTGGTGCCATCGGACTTGGGGCCATCGCCGGCTGCGTGCGTGCTGGCGCGGAGGTTCTGGCAGTCGATATTGTCGATCGGAAACTGGAGATTGCACGTGAAGTGGGCGCCGTTGCAACAATCAACAGCAGGTCTCAGGATGTCATTGATTTTGTGATGGATTTCACCCGCGGCGACGGTATGGACCTTGCAATTGAAGCCGTGGGCCATCCCCAAACCTTTGTTGATTGTGTCGAGGTGGCGGCTCCTGCTGGACGCGTGGTTTATATCGGTTATTCAAAAGCGCCGGTGTCTTACGACACAAAAAAGATCCTGACCAAGGAGTTGGACATCATGGGATCCCGCGGTGCGTTACAGCAGGATTTCGAGGATGCGGTAAATTATGTCGAGGCGGGCGGCTATCCAGCCGATGCGACGATCACCAGAGTTTTCGATTTCGAAGATGCCGGCACCGCGCTTCAGCTTTGGGAAGAGGACCCGAATTCGGTTACCAAGTTCATCATAGCGCATCCTGAAGTACCCAGCCGTGACTGATGCTGTTGGCGGTCTTGCTTTTGGCACTTCTGCGCTTGCCGGCCTTTATAGGCCTTGCGACGCGGATGCTGCCAATTCAGTGCTCTGGGCGGCTTGGGCACATGGCATCCGCTCGTTTGACACGGCGCCTCACTATGGCAATGGAATGTCCGAGCGGCGATTGGGCGATTTCCTGCGGGAGAAGGAGGGATGGGTTCTTTCAACAAAGGTCGGCCGTCTCCTGACACCTGCCGCCGAGACGACCGATAGTGTCAATGGGTTCCACAATCCGCTGCCCTTCGACCAGCATTTTGATTTTTCCTACGACGGCATTATGCGGTCTGTTGAGGCAAGCTTTCACAGGCTTGGTCTCAACCGGATCGATACGCTTTATGTTCACGACATTGGAGATCCCGTCGCTGGCACTGATACAGCTGTTCACAAGAAGCAGCTGCTTGAAGGCGGGCAGGTGGCCTTGAGCGAGTTGAAGTCTGCCGGTGTCGTCAAGATGGTTGGACTGGGCGTCAATCACACGGCGATCTGCTGTGAGCTTGTACCAGATATGGATCTTGATCAAATCCTGCTTGCCGGCAGATACACGTTGCTGGACCAATCCGCTCGGGAAAAGCTGTTTCCGATACTTGAAAAGAGAGGTGTCCGTCTGGTTGTCGGCGGAGTGTTTAACTCGGGTATTCTGGCAACAGGCCCAACAAAGAGCGCGCACTATGACTATGCTCCGGCTTCGGACCTTGTATTGAAGAAAGTGTCTGAAATCGAAGCAATTTGTAAGAGCCACAACGTTCCACTTGCGGCAGCCGCTTTACAGTATCCGGCACGCAATCCCCTGGTTGCATCGACCTTGATTGGCACGGCCAGGACAAGTTCATTGATGAGAAACATCGAGCAATTCAAGACACCCTTGCCCGAGGCATTGTGGAATGATCTGCGACGATCCGGGTTCATTGGAGAGAGAGAATGATTGTCGACGCCCATCAGCATTTCTGGACGCTGGCAAGAGGTGACTACGCCTGGCCGAACGAAAGCGTCGCACCGATTTTCAAGGACTTCGGTCCACAGGATCTGGAGCCATTGCTTGTCGCTGCAAGCGTTGACCGCACGGTTCTGGTTCAGGCGACCGATAGTGTCGACGAAACAAGGTTTCTACTCGATTTGGCCGGGAAGTCGGACCGCATTGCCGCAGTGGTCGGATGGGTCGATTTTGCATCCGATGCGGCGGTCAAAACAGTTCAAGACCTGGCGAAGAACCCTCTGCTCAAGGGGCTCAGACCCATGTTGCAGGGGATTGAACAGTCAGACTGGATTTTGCAAGACGCTGCCGAAGCTGTCCTGACACAAATGGTCAGTGCCGACTTGCGGTTCGACGCGTTGGTCCAGCCGCGTCATTTGCCGCATCTATTCGAACTGGCAAAGCGCCACCCGGGTCTGGCGATTGTCGTCGACCATCTGGCCAAACCGGAAATGGGAGAAGGTCGCGAACCTGATCATCTCTGGAGGATGGGAATGGAGAGCCTTGCAGCAAGGCCGAACGTCTATTGCAAACTCTCCGGCATGGTTACGGAAATAGGGCCAGACTGGAAACTGCAGGACCTGCAGCCGTTTGCAAAGACGATCCTTGATTGCTTTGGACCTGATCGGGTGATGTTTGGGAGCGACTGGCCAGTCGTAAACCTTGCAAGCGACTATGCTTCCTGGATAACAGCTGCCCGTTCACTTCTGTCTGGTTTGTCGGAGAGCAACGTGAGCAAGATCATGGGCGGCACGGCGCGGAAATTCTACGGGATCGACTAGCCTGATCTGTGCTGCGAAGATCAGAGATTTCTCGCAAGCCAATGATGTCATTACAAGATCTGAAGCCGAATACCCGGAACGCGATCAGGATATTTGTGGTCTTTCCTGAAAACGGTTGAGGACTGAGCGCCAGGCATGCTTGAGATGTCGACGCATGACAGCTCTGGCCGCACTGCGCTCGCGGGCTCGAAGAGCGTCGATGATTTCCAGATGATCATTGAGCGCAATAAGCCGCCGCTCCGTGTTGTGTTCCCGCCAGCTTTCGTGGAACCTGAAATAGAATATCAGGGACAAAGCAGCTTCGTTGACCAGCAACAGAATGCTGCTTGAATACCTCAACAGCAGGCGATGGAAGGCTGCATCCATCTCAGCGACATTCTGAGAGGACTCTTCGGGAGCGTCGAGGTAGGATCTGTGCAGCTGTTGTGCTGCGTCCAGGTGTTGCCAGAACTCAGAATCTTCGGGCAAGTCGACAAGTTTGTCCAACGCCGACATCTCGCAGTAGTACCGGAAATCAAAAAGGGTATCAGCCAGTTCTCTGGTGAAGCCATGGTAGATCCAGTTTCTGTGCTGTTCTTTGCTGAGAAACCCAAATCGGCTGAAGCTGACAAAAATCTGGTGGAGTGTTGCGATCGGGACGTTGATCTGAGAGGCAACATGACTTTCGGAGATCCTGGCTCCTCTCGCGATCTTCTCATCCAAAAGCCAATTGAAAAACCGTGTTTCAGCAATTTCGCGTGTAGGCTTCGTCAAAACGGGAGAGTAAAAATCGGAGCCTCTGACAGGTTGCAACAGTTGAACGCCACCATCGTTCCTTTCGATGATCTTGTTCTTTTCCAGGTGAGCCAAGACCTTTCGCGCTGTCGTCCGGCTTACTCCAAGGGCCAAGGCAAGCCCTTGTATGGTCGATGGAAGTTTTTCTTCACGGCATAAATTCAGCGACTCATTGTAGGACAGCTTAAATGTTTTGTCGGTTCGAGCCATTTCAAGCTCCGCTGCTGGAATTCTGAGTGTTCTTAATATCTGTTTTATATTTTTAAAAACATCTTCTCAAGGCATACGTGTCTTTTATAAATTTTGAACATAGAAGTGTGCGGCTGGATGGAGGTCTGGTCGAGGAAGGAGACACAATGTTCAAGAAATCTATGAATCGCCTGTTGGCCACGTCCATAGTCAGCGCAACTGCTGTTTTGGGGGCAAGTGCTGTTCAGGCTCAAGACGTTTTGAAGTTCGGACATGTTTACGAGGCGGCCACCCCTTACCATGAGGCAGCGCTCCGGACCGCGGCTGAATTTGAAAAGGCAACTGACGGCAGATTCAAAATTGAAGTGTTTCCTGCGTCTCAGCTCGGCAAGGAAGTCGCGTTGAACGAAGGATTGTCTCTGGGCACTGTCGACATAATCTACACCGGCATGGGGTTCATGGGTCAAAGCTACCCGCCAATCTCCATTTCAGACTATCCCTTCACACTGCGTGGGTATGACCATTGGAAGGCCTATGCCACATCGGATCTGTTCCGTGAGCTTGCTGGCGAATATACGAAAGTAACGGGCAATCTGGTTGCGTCGATGACGTATTACGGAGCCCGTCACGTAACGTCGAACAAGCCTATCCTGAAGCCGGAGGACATGGCTGGTCTTAAGATCCGCACGCCAAATGCACCCGCCTACCAGTTGTTCCCGAAGGCAACCGGTGCGAACCCGACACCGATGGCATTTTCTGAAGTCTATCTTGCGCTTCAGCAAGGCGTTGTCGACGCACAGGAAAACCCGCTTCCGACGATCCAGTTCAAGAAGTTCTACGAGGTTCAGTCGAACATCAACCTGACCGGTCACATCACCAACTCGCTGGCGGTTCTGGTGTCGCCGATTACAGCTCAGAAGCTGGGCGATGACTACGCGGTTCTTCAAAAGATCCTGGGTGAATCCTCTGATTGGGCTTCGGGAAAAATTGTTGAATCCGAAAACAATCTCGCTGGTTGGTTTCGCGAACAGGGCGTAACGGTCAATGAAGTCGACCGGGCACCGTTTATCGCTGCCGTAGCGCCGCATCTGAAAGGCGACGAAACACCGTTCTCGGCGGAGCTTTACGACAAGCTTCAGGCGATCAAATAACCCACCCGGATTATTTGAAACGTTTATTGGTTTGCCCCAACCGGGGCAAACCAACTGGCGAAAGGACGGTACATGGCTGTGGACCCGGCAAGCATTGAAAAGCTGCTAAAAGAACA
Organism: Roseibium porphyridii; assembly: GCF_026191725.2. Classification (NCBI taxonomy): domain Bacteria; kingdom Pseudomonadati; phylum Pseudomonadota; class Alphaproteobacteria; order Hyphomicrobiales; family Stappiaceae; genus Roseibium; species Roseibium porphyridii. Next base: position 4,227,548 of record NZ_CP120863.1, on the reverse strand, counting down.
GGAAGTGGAACAGGCAAAAGCGACCGAAGGGAACCGGCTGTCCATAACCGACTATGTGCTTCTGGCGATTTTCCTGACGCTTTTTGTCGTCGTATTCCTGCAGTTTTTTACCCGCTATGTTCTCAACGACTCCATCGCCTGGACCGAGGAGGCTGCACGTTATCTGCTCATCATCCTCGGATTTGCGGGAGCCTTTAAGTGCCAACAGCTCGATCTTCACATCAGACTGGAATTTGTAGACCACTGGCTGCCCAGACAAGCAAAGTATCTTAAGTTCTTTGCATTGATTGCCACGACGGTGTTCTTTGCATTCTGCGGCTATTCCTTGCTGGAACTGATCGAGAAAACGAGTTTTCAGCACATGGTGTCGCTCCCGTTCCCCAAATACTACCTCTATTACGTGCTCTTGGCGGCAATCGTCGCCGTCGTCTGCCTCCAGCTGGTGCAGTTGACGAAGGCTTTTCGGACACTCCTCAAATGACAATCTTCCTTTTGTTTGCAAGCCTCTTTGCGCTGATGCTGTTGCGCGTGCCGATAGCCGTCGCTCTCGGATTGTCTTCGCTGGGTTACATTCTGATTGAGGGGCTGCCTGCTGTTGTCCTGCCGCACAACATGATTGGGGGTATGGACAGTTTCCCGCTTCTGGCTGTTCCATTTTTCATTCTCGCCGGCGCTTTGATGAACTCGGCCGGTATCACCTCACGCATATTCGATTTCGCGCGTTCCATTGTCGGATGGATGCATGGCGGCCTTGGTCATGTGAACATTGGCGCGAGTATCATTTTTGCCGGTATGTCTGGCGCCGCCGTCGCAGATGCCGGCGGGCTTGGTGCAATCGAAATACGGGCGATGCGGGACTCCGGTTACGATGACGACTTTTCCGTTGGTGTGACGGCAGCTTCGTCGACAATAGGCCCGATTATTCCTCCCTCGCTTCCGCTTGTGATCTTTGGCGTGATGGCGTCCGTCTCAATCGGCGAATTGTTTGTTGCAGGCATCGTACCCGGGCTGTTGATGGCGTTGTCGCTGATGGTCATGGTCTGGTTCTATTCGCGTCGGCGCAACTACCCGAGGGACACCGAATTTCGCTTGGGGAATGTCTGGAGCACCTTCAAACGCGCCTTTTTGCCCTTAATGACACCGGTCATTATCGTCGGCGGCATTGTTTCTGGAGCCTTCACACCAACGGAAGCTGCGGTTTGCGCGGCTGCCTATGCCATGTGCCTCGGGCTGTTCGTGTACGGGACACTTAATGCCAAGCGTCTGGCCACGGCTGCGATGGAAACGATCGAAATGACGGCGTCCATCCTCCTCATTGTCGGCGCGGCAAGCGTGTTCGCCTGGATCCTGACCTCCAATCAGGCCGCGGCCCTCTTTGCAAAAGGGCTGTTGTCGCTGACCGAAAACAAGTATCTGATCCTGCTGTTGATCACTCTGGTGGTCCTGGTTGTGGGCCTGTTCATGGAAACGATTGCGGCGATTTCCATTCTGGTTCCGGTTCTGTTGCCCGTGACACAGCAAATTGGCGTCGATCCTGTACACCTGGGCATCATCGTCATTTTGAACCTGATGATCGGACTTTTGACGCCGCCCGTCGGTATGGTGCTTTTTGTCCTCTCGAAGGTTTCGAACGTGCCATTTGAAAGATGCGTCAAAGCAACCGTGCCGTTCCTGGTGCCATTGGTAGGCGTCTTGCTCCTCCTGACCTTCGTACCCTCGCTGACACTCTATTTGCCGGAGGTCCTTTACCGGCAGTAGGGCCTTCGCGTATCAGCGCGAATGCACGTGTAGAGCGCAAAAGTATGTAAAGGGAACGTGACCGCGGTACCGGCGTGGTGGTTGTCCCGGCTGCGACATGGCGCTGTTTGAACACAGTCAATTCTAACGGTTGCGGCAATGGCCAAATAAGGCTTCTTGATCTTACAAGAAGAGTCAAATTACGGCAAAGGCACTGACAAGACTTCGCTGAAGAGCAGGGTGCATGCGGCGATTACTCCCGTGACACTCAGGATCAGGATCGTCCAACTCTTCGCCGAGTATTTGTCATGCTGTGCAATGACTGTCAGAACCAGGCCAAGGAGCGCTGCCGCAATTCCAAACCCGAGGACGGGAAAGAGAAACACTGCGCCGAGCATGGCGATGGGCAACGCCGTAATTCGGATCCACGAACCTTCCACAGCGAACTCGGTCACGTGCCTTGTTAGCGCAAGCCGAAGAAGAGCAAGACAAACAAACGCTGTCATTGCCATTGCGATCGTGCGAGGGAACACAGCAGCTTCAGGATTGAGATGCGCCGACTGCTGAAGAGCCAGCAGCGCGATCCCGCCAGCGATCAGAAGAGCAATCAGGTCGCGCATGATCGCGGGTCTTGCTGCGCGCTCGCGATCATGTCCAGGTGTCTCCTCGCGTCGAGAGACGATTTGCTTCAGGCGCGGCAGGAACGGGTAGAAAAACGTAAGCAATGTCAGCGCAATGATCGCCATGGACAAGGGACGCCCAAAGAACTGCCCCCAGAGATTGCCGATGGCGTCGCCAATCGTCCAGCTTTGAACGAACCCCTGTTCCGCGATGCGGCCGAGGATCAGGCCAAGTACGATGGGTGAAACGGAAAACCCGCGCTTGCCTGCAACCCAGCCGACCACGCCAAGCACGATCATGATCGCAATGTCCGACAGGCTGTTGCGGATTGCGAATGTGCCAATCACTGTCATGAAGGCAACCACCGGAACGAGGGCAGCTTTCGGTGCCCGCACAATAGCGCCATAGGCAAAGCGGCCGATCATCAATCCGACAGGCAGCATCAGAACAGTCGCCAGCAAGAGGCCAAAGATAAAGGTGTAAACGATGCTGGCACCGTCAGCGAAAAGGCTGGGGCCCGTGCGCACTCCCTGAACCAGCAATGCACCGAGGATAACCGCGTCGGGTGGTGTACCTGGAATGCCGAGTACCAGGGTTGGAATGAAGCCGCCTCCGACCGTGGCGTTGTTTGCAGATTCTGTTGCGACAATCCCGCCAGGGTTGCCCTCGCCATAAGATGGTTTGCCTTTGTTCGTGCGCCTTGCTTCGGAGTAGGCAACCAGACCTGCAATCGATCCACCAGCGCCTGGCAGCGCGCCTACCATGGTGCCGACCACGGAACTGCGAATGACGTTGACCTTGTTCTTGATCAGAAGCCGAAATGCTTCCGGAAGCCGAAAGCCGCGGGTCTGCTCCGGTGCCTTCAGATGCCGGTCCGGGGTGGCGACGAGATCAATCAGAACCGGAATACAATAAAGGCCGATCAGGGCGGAAACAGTCTCGACACCACCTAAAAGCACATTTGACCCGAAGGTGAAGCGGACCTCCGCGCTTGTCTCGGAAATTCCGATCATCGCAAGAAGCAGCCCGAAGCATGCGCCGATCACGCCTTTCAGAAAATCGCCTGTAGACAGCGCTGCGATGAGCGAAAGTCCGAAGATGGCAAGCCAGAAGTATTCCACCGGGCCAAAAGCCAGGGCTGCCTCGGCAAGCGGTGGCGCAAGCAACAAGAGCGCCAGGGCGCCGACAAGCCCTCCGATGACCGACGAGATACAGGCGACCGACACCGCCAGGTCTCCATCACCGCGTTTGGCCATCGGATAGCCGTCGAAGGTTGTCGCGATTGCCGATGGTGTGCCGGGTGTATTCAGCAAAATGGCGGCATATGCGCCGCCATAAATTGCTCCGGTGTAAATCGCCCCCATGAGAATAAGCGCGCTGTCCGGCGACATTGTAAATGTTAGCGGAACCAGAACCGCAACGGCCATTGTCGCTGTTAAACCGGGAATGGAGCCGATGATTGTACCTGCTGCCACACCCAACAGGGCGAGCAGCAGATTTAGCGGTGACAGCGCACCGACAACAAACTCGAGCATCGATTCCTCCTGGGAGAGACGGGCGCGTCAGGGACGTGAAGAAGGAGGCGCGGGGTGCGCCTCCTTCAGCAGTGTCACTCGATGATACCCGCTGACCGCGCAGCATTCAGATAGCCATCGGCCTTTTCTGAAATAAAGGCGTCCATATCAGCGCCATAGCCCACGTCCACGAGCGCAAAACCGCCATCGAGCATTTGCTTCTGGAACTCGGGATCGGCGTTGATGGCCTTGATCGCGTCAGAGACTTGCGTCCGCACCTCTTCCGATGCGGAGTTAGGCACCGCAATGCCGCGATACGCACCCGACACCATGTCAAATCCAAGCTCGCGGAAGGTGGGAACGTCAGGAAACGCCGGATGGCGATCTTCCATGGCGACCGCAAGCACACGTACTTTGTCACCTTGTGCGGCGCCGACAGTCGTATAGCCCCAGGCTGCTTTTACCTGGTTGCCCAAAAGAGCCGTAACAGAAGCGCCCGTACCCTTGAACGAGACATAAGTGCTTTCGATGCCTGCCATTTCGTCGAACTGGACTTGTGCCAGGTGATTTGCCGTGCCTTTGCCTGAACCGGAGAAAATGACCTGCTTCGGATTGGCCTTGGCATCATCGATGAGATCTTGAAGCGTCTTGTAGGGGCTGTCTGCCGTTACCACAATGGCGTCGGGCGTGTAGTGAAACATGTAAACCGCAGCCAGATCATCAGTCTTGAAACCGACATCGCCTTGTTCCGGCTTGATGATGATGTGGGGAAGGTTGATCCCCATGATGACCGACCCGTCGCCCGCCATGTTGTTCAGCTGCGACCAACCCACGGCACCGCCACCGCCCGGCTGATAGTTTACCACCATCTGTTCGCCAAAGAGCTTCTCGAAAAAGGGTTGCTGAAAACGTGCCGTAATGTCGGATTCACCGCCCGGACCGAATGGAATGATATAGTCTACGCTGCCCTTCGGAAAATCCTCAGCAGACGCAACGCTGGCGAATGCGGTTAGTGTCAGCGCCATTAAGGTCGACGTCAACTTCATGTGTATCTCCTCCCATTTGAAATGCTTATTCTTGATTGTTTTTTTGATCTTAGGCATTTTGCGCAGGGTTCGTCACGTGTTTTTACTTAGAAAATCTTCTAGCCTCAGAATTCCTCCCGGTTAAAACTTGAAGGACATTTTCAACGGTCACCTGGCTCACTCGGATATTCGCCTGTTGCGTGACGCCTGCGATATGCGGCGTCAGAATGAGATTTGGACATGTTTTGAAGATGGCCGCTGCGTTCGCGTCGAGTGGCTCATCTGAGAAAACGTCGAGGGTTGCACCTGCCAGTTGGCCTTGCTTCAAGGCAGAGGCGAGAGCAGGCTCATCAACGATTCCGCCCCGTGCCGTGTTGATCAGAAGCGCACCGGTCTTCATCCTCGCGAGCGCGTCTGCTCCGAGCAATCCCGCCGTGGATTGTGTGAGCGGGACGTGCAGGGAAAGGATGTCTGAAATTGCGAGAAGTTCATCCAGATCGCAAGAGTGCACATTTGCCCGGGCCGGATCCGCTTCGGGCAGAATAGGGTCGAAAGCGGCGATTTTCATGCCAAGCGCACGTGCGGCCTGCGAGACCGCCTGTGCAATCGCTCCAAACCCCAGAAGGCCGAGGGTGAGCCCGTGAATTTCGCTGCCGGTGCCAAGTGTGCTCCGTGGCCAATCACCGGTCAGAATATCGGGGCTTGATGAAAAGACACCCCGCCTCAGAACCAGCATAGTTCCGATGACATACTCCACGACCGACTGTGTGTTGGCCCCTGTCGCGGGTTTGACGCTGACGTCTTTCTCCGCGCAAGCTTCAAGGTCGATATTCTCCAATCCGACCCCCAGGCGGCCAACGACGCGAAGGTCTGGTGCAGCGCTCAGGAGAGCCAGATCAACCTGTGTTCGATTGCGCACAATCAACGCATCTGCTTGTGCAAGCTCCTTGTGCAGGCGTTCGGTATCGTCAACCAATGTCGGATCATAACAAACGTCAAATTCCGGGCCGAATGCTTCAAGAGATGGCTCGTGCATGAACTCTGATATGACGACTTTTTCTGCCAACTAAACCCCTCCCTCGAGTACTAGCAACCGCGTGGTATGCGCCGATCCTGCCGACCAAGGACAACCATAGCAAGGTAGGCTGATGTCCCGGCTGCAGTCTACATCGGCGAGGCACTTAAGCGCCTACGCGCATTTCGGCTTGTCGAAAGCGTGTTTCAGCCGGACTGTTCTGCGATCAAGTCCCGGCCCATTTGCTGAAACAGATCCAGGTAGTCCAGCAACACCCAGTTTTCCATGATCTTTCCATCGGCACAGCGGTAGAAATCCATGACGCGAAGGGTGAGGGACTTGCCGGAAGCCGCTTCCCCCAGATAATCGCCTGCATGCGTCATCGTCATGGAAGGCCACCCGCTGACTGCTGCATAGTTGCCATTGCCGATCCGGCAATAGTGATCGCCACCCACCCGGTCTGGAAAAGCGGTCAGGAAAGACGCGCGATGGTCTTTTTCGAAGCCGCTCCAACGGTAATTGGAACCGATGCCGCCAGGCCCGTACCAGAGCATGTCGTCATGCCAGTAACCGTCATCGCCGGTCTGGCCCTTTGATGTGAAGGTTTTTGGGTCGAACGCCTTGAGATCAGCCAGCATTGCCTCGCAAAGATCAAGTGTCTTTTCCCCGTCAGCCTGTTCAGTTGGCAAAACACCGTCGTGAGTGGCCGGACCGGGAAACAGCATCTCCGTGCCAAGCATTTTCGGTAGAGGCAAGCCACCCGATTGACGCATCAGGTCCAGGAGGTCGATGATTATCTTGGCTTCCGAAATCCGTCCGTCGGGTTCCACGCGGTAAAACTCTCCTGCACGCAGAAAAGCAAGATGACCTGATGGTTTGACGCCGAAAAGCGGCTCTTCGAAATTTCCGACATAGTGCGCTACGCTCGCCAGCCAGTGCCCTCCGGGCGTACGCCTGTTCGGGCCTCCGATGAAGATTTCGTCGCGGCGGCGAACGTCTTTCAGTGCGTTTGCCAGCGGATCGAAGAAACCGGCAATAACGGCATCGCGGCCTTGAAGGCGATTGACCGGATAGGCGACGTCAAAGACAACATCCTCTGCCAGATGACGGTCAAACAGGTCTTTTGCCTGAGAAGCTGAGACTGTGTGAACCTCACTCAGAAATTGATGCGGGGTTTTCCGAAAATCGGGCATTTCCAAACCTTTAAGATGAAGAGCTGAACGTGTCTTGATATCATTTTTGCATTCGTATGCAAAAAATCATTGCCAAAGAATGATAAGTGTGTCTACTTATTTTGCATAGGAATGCAAAATGAGCTTGCGGACGGTTCGGGAGGGGCGCTGTGGCTGAGATTCAGCTTAAAAACGTGTCAAAACGTTGGGGTGCCTTTGTCGGCGTCGACAACTTCAACTTGACGATCGCAGATCGTGAATTCCTCGTACTTCTGGGACCCTCCGGATGCGGCAAGACCACAACGATGCGCATGATCGCAGGTCTTGAGGACGCCACGGACGGCGAGATTGCCATTGGTGACCGGGTGGTCAACAATCTCGAGCCCAAGGACAGAGATATCGCCATGGTCTTCCAGTCCTATGGCCTCTATCCGAACATGAATGTGTATGACAACATTCGCTTTCCGCTGAAGGTGCGCAAGGTCGACCCCTCGACCCATGATGAAAGGGTCATGCGCGCTGCCGACATGGTTGAACTTCGCGAGTTTTTGCACCGAAAGCCTGCGGAACTGTCAGGTGGTCAGCGTCAGCGCGTTGCGCTTGCCCGCGCCATTGTGCGCGAGCCGAACGTATTCCTCATGGACGAGCCGCTCTCCAACCTTGATGCGAAGTTGCGCGTCTCCACACGGGCGCAGATCAAGAACCTGCAGCACGAGCTTCAGGTCACTACGATCTATGTGACACACGATCAGATCGAAGCAATGACGCTTGCTGATCGTGTTGTTGTGATGCAGCGCGGTATCATCCAGCAGGTCGGGACTCCAACCGATATCTATGACAAGCCGGCCAACACATTCGTTGCGGGCTTTATCGGTTCCCCAGCTATGAACCTTATGAACGGCACCCTAAAGGGCGGCACATTTACCGGCGAGCATGTCGAAATTGCCGGATTGAGCGGCCCGGACGGACCGGTGACCCTCGGATTTCGTGCCGAAGATGCAGCCGTTGCTCAGTCCAGTGCCGAAGCGGAGATCAATGCACCGGTCTACACGATGGAGCTTCTCGGCGATGCCACGATGATCACGGTCAAGGCGGGAGGCGCACTGGTCTCCGTGAAGGCGAGCAAAGACTATCGAATAGAGATTGATGAGACCGTCGGTCTGCATATCCCGCCAGAGATCTGTCACCTATTTCATCACGAGACAGGCGCGCGTCTCGACGCCTAAAGCCTGTCCATACCCGGCATAGCCGGTTTCCAGAGATGCGTCATAGACGCAAGGAATAGCAGGAGGACAAACATGCTTGTAAAAAGACTATTGTTGGCAGGTGCCATGTCGGTAATGGCGACCGCAGCATACGCTGAGTGCGGCGTCGAAAACGGCCGTGTCAGCATCATCGGCAACGAATTTCCGGCAATTCAAACCGTTGGGGCGGGCGCTCAGGAATGCGCTTCGGACACGGTTGAAGTCAAATCGAACCTCACGGCTGACCATCAGAAGCTCAATGTTGCTGGCATGAGCGGAGATCCGGCCGAATACACCACAGCGATCATCGCCAACTCCTCCATCGTTGCCTTGATGAACGAGGATCTGATCCGTCCGCTGGATGATCTTGTGGCCAAGCATGGCGATGGCTTGAGCAAGAACCAGCTGATCACAATTGATGGCAAGGTCATGGCGGTTGCTTTCATGGCCAACGCGCAACACCTGGTTTACCGAAAGGACATCCTGGAGGAGCTTGGGGTCGAGCCGCCGAAAACCTATGAGGACATGCTCGGCATCGCGCAGATGATCCGCGACAAGGGCATCATGGAAAATCCAGTTGGCGGTGCCTATGCTGCGGGCTGGAACCTTGCGCAGGAATTCAACAACATGTTCCTGGGCTTTGGCGGTGAGTTCTTCAAGCCGGGTACTGCAGAGCCGAACGTCAATTCCGAAGCCGGTATCAAGGCTCTGGAAATGATGAAAGCGCTCAGCGAATACATGAATCCGGATTTTCTGACCCACGATTCAAACGCCACAAATGCCGAGTACCGCGCCGGCAATGTTGCGTTGATGAACATGTGGGGATCGCGTGCAGCCACTTTGACAACGGCTGACGGTGTGCCTCAGGACGTCGTTGACGGGTTTGCCATTTCCGGTCCGATGACCGTGGGCGGTGGTTCAACACCTGCTTCGACACTTTGGTGGGACGGCTGGACCGTTGCAAAGAACATTTCCGACGAAGATGCGGAAGCGACTTTCGTTGCAATGAAAAATGCGATCGATCCGTCCATTCTCAAAGACGACGATGTTGCGATCCAGGCCGTCTGGCTGATCGACGGTTATGAGCCGACACCGGCAGCAACTGGCGTCTTCGATGCTGCCAACAAGGGCACGATCCCATATCCGACATTTCCTTACATGGGGCTGATGCACACAGCGCTTGGTGCTGAGTTGACAGATTTCATGCAGGGCAAGGAAAGCGCTGAACAGGCGCTCAAGGATGTGGAAGCCGCTTATACAGCTGCTGCCAAGGAAAAGGGCTTCCTTTAATCGGAACCGCCCGGAGTGCGCCCAACTGGACGCACTCCATTTTCTCCAATCAACCAGATGATCGGGCAACGGTATGAAACACAGGACCTTCTTTTGGTTTTTTCTACCGACAGCACTCGCAATGCTGATCTTCATTGCGGCGCCTATAGGGTCGGTCGTGATCCAGTCGCTGTTCGTACCTCATGAGGCCGTGCTGGTTGAAACGGAAAACTGCGGCCCCTTTGGCTGTACCAAAAGCGTGGTGATCGACCAGGAGGCGACGGCGCAATTGCGTGAGGCCGAACCGCTTGGCCGATTTGCCGGACTTGGGATCTATCTGGACCGAGGACACCTGGCAGTTGCTGAAGTGAGCGAGGCCTGGACCACAAGCCAGAGCATCGGTGAGTTCTTCAGTGATGTCGGCGACCTTCCCTTCTATAGGGCAATGGCTTTCACGCTGGCTTACACGTTTGTCGTGACACCGGCGCTCATAGCCCTCGGATTTGTGATCGCGCTTGCAGTAAACTCGCTGAACCGAAGAATACGCGGTTTCGTTATTTTCTTCTCGCTTCTGCCGATGATCGTGACCCCGCTGATCGGGTCACTGACCCTTTATTGGATGATCGACAGCCGCGGCATCATAGGTGAATTCATTCAATATGTTGCGGGCAGTCCGGACCTGTCGCTGAAGGCCTCGACACCATTGATGTGGATCGCCCTGATGGTGTACGGCATTTGGCATTCGGCACCTTTTGCTTTCGTTGTTTTTTACGCCGGATTGCAAACCGTGCCGCAGGACACGCTGGAAAGCGCGCAGATTGATGGCGCAACACGCTGGCAGCAGACCAGATATGTTGTGCTCCCGCATCTGACGCCGCTCGTGACCTTTGTGGCTCTTATCCAGCTCATGGACAATTTCCGCGTGTTTGAGCCGATCATCGGTTTCAATGCCTCCGCTCATGCAACGTCGCTGTCTTGGATCATTTTCAACGATCTGAGCGGAGAGACCAATCAGCTGTCAGCGGCTGCGACCACATCCGTTCTGACGATTATCGGGGTGGCCATTTTGCTGTCGCCGGTTCTTGTGCGCACTTGGCGCGACTTCAAAGGGAAGGCTTGAGCCATGAGTTCATCTGCCAGGCAGGCACCGGTTTCCCTGAAGGTTGCCTCGACCTTGTTCATCGTATTCTGGCTTCTGCTAGCTGCGTTTCCGTTCTTCTGGACGCTATGGGGGTCGTTCAAGGTCGAACTCGACTTCTTTTCAATTGCCGATTGGACCAATGCGATCACAGGCAAGCTGACGGAAGAAACGCACGGGTCGGCTTTTACCGGGGCAGGGTACTACGGTGCCTGGGTGCAGGAAGAGTTTTGGCGCGCTGCGCTGAATACAGGCATTGTCTGCCTCTTTGTTGTCGTCACCTCGTTGACGATTGGCACGCTTGGTGGATACGCGCTCAGCCGCTCCAACTACAATTATGTCTTCTGGCTCCTCATTGCCGCGCTGATTTTCCGCGCCATGCCTCAAATCACGCTGGTTTCCGGGTATTTGCCGCCGTTCTTTGCCTGGAACCTTTGGGGGTACCTGCCGACGGCGATCATCGTGCTTGTGGCGATAAACCAGCCGTTCACCTTGTGGATGCTGCACTCGTTCTTCAAGAAGATCCCGATCGATCTCGACGAAAGCGCCAAAGTTGACGGATGCACCCAGTTTCAGGCCTTTCGCTATGTCATCATTCCGGTGATGTGGCCCGGTGTCATCACGACCGGTTTGTTCAGCTTCCTGCTCGCCTACAATGATTTTGCCGTCACCACGATGCTGCTGAACGAGCAGAACCGGACCATGGTGCCGAAAATCGCGGCGTTTCTCGGAACGACCTACACCGAAGGTAACGTCATGTTTGCAGTCGCGGCTGTCGTGTCGGCCACAGCACCGTTGTTCCTGCTCGTGATGCTGTTCCAGCGCCAGATTGTCTCCGGACTGACCGCCGGTGCGGTGAAAGGCTGATCGGTGAACCAGGTGTCTCCCATACCGGTGAATAAGGCTGCCCTGAAGACGTATGTGGACGCCTACCGGTTGGAACGTGCCGGTGGCACAGCGGCCGCAGCGCGCCGCTTTTTCGCCGGTGACGCGGTTATCAATCTTGTGCATCCCTTTGATGCGATTATCGGTCCGGACAGCTATATCGACCAGTTCCTGGAGCCACTTACTCAAGCTTTGAGCGGACTTGGGCGGTCAGACTATATCGCCTTTGGCGGCAGCTTTGAGGAGGCAAGCTGGGTCACTTCGACAGGTTACTATTTTGGGAATTTCACATCGCCCTGGCTTGGCATCAGGCCCACAGGAACGCTGGCGTATCTCCGCTTTGGCGAGTTCCACCGAATGGAAGAAGGGCGCGCTGTCGAGAGCTACATCTATCTCGATATTCCCGAGCTGATGATTGCGGCCAGTCAGTGGCCAATTGCCGTTTCACCAGGCGCGACCCGCGGCTATACGGGGTATTTGCCTGGTCCGGTGACCCAGGACGGTCTGCAGTGGCACCACAATGATCCGGCGGTAAGCGCGGTCTCCCTGAAGATGGTCACACACATGCTGCGCAAGCTCGCGACCAAGGACGAACAGTGGCGCCCGTACTGGCATGAAAACATGCTCTGGTATGGACCCGCCGCCTTTGGCAGTTTTGCGGGACTGGAGAGCTTCGCCGGGTTCCAGGTGCCATTCGAAAACACATTCAGCGAGTGGATCGGAGGAGCCGTTGAAGGCAGCCGTACCCGGCATTTCACGCGATTTGGTGACGGTAATTATGTCTGTTCAGGCGGATGGCCATCGCTGAATGCGGTTCAGGCGAAGCCGTTTTTGGGGCAACCGTCCAAAGGGGATCGTCTCTATATGCGCGTGTGCGACTGGTGGCGACGTGAGGGAGACAAGTTGATGGAGAACTGGGTCTTTGTCGATGTGCCACATGTGCTTTTGCAAATGGGTTTTGATGTTTTTGACGAAATGAACAGAGGCCGAACATGAAGGGATCTCGTCCAGAACAGGCTGTTTTGAGCCGTGATACGGATATGAGCAAAACCGATGAGACGAAACGTGTCATCGAGACAATGGTCGATGGCCTCAATGACCACCGGATCGCCGACATTGGAGAATTCTTTTCTGAAGGGTTCCGTTGGCTCGGCAACACCGGCTGCGGCACGAAAACCGGACTCAAGGAATTTCAGGACAATTGGCAAAAGCCTTTTCAGGCGGCCTTTTCGGAAAAGATTTGCGTTGATGAAGCGCGTCTTTACATGGGCGAGTGGGCGGCTGCATTCGGGAGGCAGGAAGCGACACATTCAGGTGCGTTCATGGGCATCGAGCCGACCGGCAAAAGGATCCAAATCCGCTACATGGACTTCTGGAAAGTCGTTGATGGCAAGATTGTCGACAACTGGGTCATGGTGGATTTTCCGCATGTCCTGGCTCAGCTCGGAAGAGACGTCTTCAACGGGGAAGGGTGGGAGGCCTTCGACCGTGGCGACCGTCAACCTCCTGTTCCTGACAAGGCGGCCTAGCCGGGCCGCGAACCACTTCCAGAGCAATCTGAATAAGCATCTTGATTGTTCTGCATACGTATGCAAATTGAGAAATGACAACCTTGCGTAAAGGGCAGGAGGCCGGAACAAGACCTTCGCCGGCGCTTTGAAAGGGAAGAAACATGGCGATTGAATATCTCAAGCGTGGCAAGCCGGAAGCCGAACGGTCTGAGGATGACGCCAAGGTTCGTTCCATCGTCGAGGGAACGCTGCACGAGATCGAGACACGCGGCGATGCTGCCGTGCGCGAGCTCTCAGAAAAGTTCGACAATTACGCACCGCAGTCCTTCCGCCTGTCGCCGTCCGAAATTGAAGCCCTGATGAACAAGGTGTCGCCGCGTGACATGGCCGACATCAAGTTTGCGCAGGAGCAGGTGCGGAAATTTGCGCAGGCGCAACGCGAATCCATGCTCGACATCGAGGTGGAAACCTTGCCCGGTGTCATTCTCGGTCACAAAAACATCCCGGTTCAGTCGGTCGGCTGTTATGTGCCTGGTGGCAAGTTCCCGATGGTCGCTTCAGCGCATATGTCCGTCGCAACGGCATCCGTGGCGAAAGTACCGCGTATCGTTGCCGCAACGCCGCCTTTTAAAGGTGCGCCGAACCCCGCGGTTATCGCGGCCATGCATCTGGGTGGTGCACACGAGATTTACGTGCTCGGCGGTATTCAGGCAGTCGGCGCAATGGCGATCGGGACAGAGACCATAGACCCTGTACATATGCTGGTCGGTCCTGGAAACGCATTTGTTGCTGAAGCCAAGCGACAGCTGTTTGGGCGCGTCGGGATCGATCTCTTTGCAGGGCCGACGGAAACCATGGTCATTGCGGATGAAACGGTTGACGCTGAAATGTGCGCGACAGACCTTCTTGGGCAGGCAGAACATGGCTATAACTCTCCAGCCGTCCTCGTCACGAATTCCCGCAAGCTTGCATCCGGGACATTGACGGAAATCGACCGTCTCCTGGGCATTTTGCCGACAGCCGAGACTGCTTCGAAATCCTGGGAAGACTATGGCGAAGTCATTCTGTGTGACAGCTATGATGAGATGTTGGCTGTCGCCGACGATATTGCGTCTGAACATGTGCAGGTGATGACGGACAGGGACGATTGGTTCCTTGAAAACATGACTTGCTACGGTGCGCTGTTCCTGGGCGCTCGAACCAATGTTGCCAATGGTGACAAGGTCATCGGTACGAATCATACGCTGCCGACAAAGAAGGCCGGCCGCTACACAGGCGGCCTCTGGGTTGGGAAATTCCTGAAGACGCACTCTTACCAAAAAGTGCTGACAGACGAGGCCGCAGCTGAAATCGGCGCTTATTGTTCCCGTCTCTGCATGCTTGAGGGTTTCGTCGGCCATGCCGAACAGGCCAATATCCGGGTGCGCCGCTATGGAGGTGGCAATGTACCTTATGGAGAAGCAGCAGAATGATAAAAGTCCATGGACGTCTGACATCCGCCAATGTTCAGCCCGTCGTCTGGTGCCTGGAAGAACTGGGCATATCTTATGAACGTCTTGATGTCGGTGGGCCGTTCGGCGGCAATGACACGGCGGAATTTCTTGCAATGAATCCGCTGGGTCTGGTGCCCGTGTTGGAAGACGATGGTCAGACCCTCTCAGAGGCCATGACCATATTGCGTTACCTCATGCGCAAATATGGCGATCATCCCTCTGATCCGATGGCTGCTGCTCAGATCGAGCGCTGGGCAGACATGTCGAGGCAGCACATCTATGTCCCGCTTATCCCGACCATTTTCATACAATTTGTGCGCACCACGGTCGAAGACCGGAACGTAGCCGCAATTGCTGCGGCAGAGGCAACACTTAAACAAGCCATGACCATTGTCGAACAGTTGATAAAGGGTCCCTATATCGGCGGCGACACGCTTAACCTTGCCGACTTTCAGATTGGCGGTCTGCTGTACCGATACTATGAGCTGGAGTTTGATCGCGCGGATCTGCCGGGGCTCAAAGCATATTACGACCGACTGTGTGAACGCCCAGCCTTTCAGAAGAATGTCATGATCGATTTCTGGCCGATGAAGGTGCCAGGCGCATGATGCTGGACAGGCATACGCAGCACAAGCAACGCATCGCCTCCTTGCGCGAAGCGATGTACGATTTTGAGGAGGTGAGTGTCCGCAAGGCGCTCACCGACCTTTGTGCTCCGGATGCCGTGTTTCGTCTTTGCCATCCAATTGGCGAAACGACGGGAAGCGACGCTTTTTATGACAAGGCCTATGCTGCCTTGTTCAAGGCCATACCTGACCTGGAGCGCCGCGATACCATCGTGATGGCCGGGCCGACACCTGAGGGCAATGACTGGGTCGGATGCGGTGGGTATTACACCGGTTCTTTTTTGAGCCCCTGGCTCGATATCCCGGCGACCAGACACCAGGTCGCCATGCGTTTTCACGAGTTTTTCCGTTTTGCCGACGGCAAGGTGGTCGAGTTTCAGGCTCTTTGGGACATACCGGAGGTCATGATGCAGGCCAACGCCTGGCCTATGGCACCGAGTCTAGGCAGGGAGTGGCAAGTTCCGGGACCTGCCACTGCCGATGGCATTGTGCCAGGACCTTACGACGCAAGCGCCGGCGAGGTCACTTGTCAGCACATTATCGATATGCTCACTTACATGAAGCGGCACCCTTCGCAAGGTGGCCCTGAAGTTATGGAAATGCCGAGATTCTGGCACCCTCGGATGAGCTGGTACGGCCCGTCCGGTATCGGGACCGGACGCGGCATCGAGGGCTTCCGCAAATGGCACCAGATCCCATTCCTCAACGGTATGCCGGACCGAGGAAAATACGTGGATCAGGTCCAGTATCACTTCTTTGGCGATAGAAATTATGCCGCCGTGACCGGTTGGCCGAACATGATCCAGACCGTTTCGCACGACGGCTGGATGGGAATTGCGCCTTCCGGCAAGAAAATCACCATGCGCAGCCTGGATTTTTGGAGACTTGAGAACGGACTGATCCGTGAAAACTGGGTGCTGGTCGATCTGCTGGACGCCTATGCGCAGCTCGATGTTGACGTTTTCCATCGTCTTCGGGAATTCAACAAGGCCCGTGCGGGCTTTGACCCAGACACCGGAGTGGCCCTTAAATGATCGAGCTTCCTTCCACCCCAAGTTTTTCTCTTGCTGGAAAACGTGTCCTTGTTACAGGCGCTTCATCCGGTATCGGGCTGGCTTGTGCCACAGCATTGGCGGAAGCTGGTGGCGAGGTTGTCCTGGCTGCCCGACGCGAGGAAAAGCTCAAAGAGGCCGTCGAAGCGCTCAATGGACGAGGCTGGAATGCATCTGCTTTGCAGCTCGATATTGCCGATGTGCTGGAGGTGCAGGTGAGCGTGGAAAGGCACGGGCCGTTTGACGTACTTGTAAACAGTGCAGGCCTTGCTCGGCACACTCCGGCGACACAAACCACGCCTGAAGATTTTGACGCGGTGATGAATGTCAATCTGAGGGGCGCTTATTTCATCACACAGTGTGTCGCCAAGGGCCTGATCGAAGCGGGGAGACCCGGTTCCCTGATCAACATGTCATCTCAGATGGCGCATGTCGGTGGCATAGATCGCGCAGTCTATTGTGCATCGAAATTTGCCGTCGAAGGCTTCACCAAGGCAATGGCCCTGGAATTCGGGCCCAAGCAGGTGCGGGTCAACACCATTTGCCCAACCTTCATCCGAACACCCTTCACCGAACAGACCTTCGACAATCCCGAGCGTGTCAAATGGATCGAACAAAAGATCAAGTTGGGACGCACTGGCGTTGTGGAAGACATCATGGGCGCGGTGCTTTACCTGGCAAGTGATGCATCGTCCCTCGTGACCGGAACGTCCATGCTGATCGACGGAGGTTGGACGGCAGATTGATGGGCAGCGAAAAAGTCACCTCAGTTGAAGTTGCGCGGCATGCCGGTGTCAGCCAGTCGGCGGTCAGCCGCGTTTTCACGCCAGGTGCCTCCGTGTCTCCGAAAATGGCAGACAAAGTCCTGAAAGCGGCTGAGGAGCTTGGATATCGGCCAAATGTTCTCGCCCGCTCACTGATCACGGGGCGCTCTCGCATCATCGGCCTCGTTGTGGCCTATCTGGAAAACCAGTTTTACCCGGATGCTTTGGAAAAGCTTTCAAATGCCCTTCAGGCACACGGGTACCACATTCTTGTTTTCATGGTGTCGAATGATGATGCCGGCATCGACAAGGTGATGGGTGAACTGCTCGACTACCAGGTCGACGGCATCATCACCGCTTCGGTCGGCATGTCGAACGAGCTTGCTTCTCGCTGCTCGAGCGCCGGTGTGCCAGTGGTGCTATTCAACCGTGGGCAGGATGACGAGCGCCTCAATCAGGTGACCTCCAACAATTTCGAAGGTGGCCGAAAGATTGCTGAATTCCTGGTGGCCGGCGGTCACAAACGCATCGCGCATATTGCCGGATGGGCTGGATCTTCAACAGGGCGGGACCGTGAAGCAGGTTTCCGGGCGGGGCTGGCAGCAGCAGGTCAGGACCTGGTGGCCTGTGTTGACGGAATGTACAGGCGTGAGACGGCGGCCGCTGCAGCACTAGACATGTTCAAGGGCGAGGACCGCCCTGACGCGGTTTTTGTCGGCAACGATCATATGGCTTTCGCCGTCATGGACGTTTTGCGGTTTGAGTTGAAACTGGATGTTCCAGGCGATGTTTCGGTCGTCGGCTACGATGACGTGCCTCTTTCTTCCTGGCCCGCGTACGACCTGACAACGTTGCGCCAACCTTCCAACCGGATGGTGGAAGCGACGGTTTCCACGCTGCTTGGCTGGATCGAGGAAGGCAGCAAGGACGTTCAGAAAATCAAGATTGATGGGCCGCTCATGATCCGCGGGTCCGCACGTATACCGGAAGGATGGCCGAATGAAAGGCTTTGACCCGCGCTGGAAGGATTTTCCCGATTATATCATCGGGATCACCCGGGAAATCTGGGAAGAGCGAAAGATTGCCACGCTTCATCACTACTATTCCGACGACATCGTAGTTCGTTCGCCAGGGTCTGTCGTTGTTGGCAACCAGGACGTTATCGGGGCGACAATGGCAACACTTGCCGAGTTTCCTGATCGCACGCTTCTGGGAGAAGATGTCATTTGGTCCGGTTCGCCTGAAGAAGGCATGCTGTCGTCTCACCGGATCATTTCTACAGCGACCCATCTCGGCGACGGTGTCTACGGCAAGGCAAGCGGCAAGAAACTCCGGTACCGGATCATCGCCGACTGTCACGCGATCAACAATCAGATCAATGACGAGTGGCTGATCCGAGATCAGGGCGCAATCGTGCGCCAGATGGGCTGGGAACCGGCAGACTATGCGAGAGACCTTATTGCGCGTGAAGGCGGCCCTGAGGATTGTGTGCCTCCATTCACGCCGTCCATTGACCAGCCAGGCCCTTACAAGGGCAAAGGCAATGACAATGAGTGGGGCGCCAAGTACGCGGATATTCTCACACGGATCATGAATGCCGATATGGCAGCCATAGAAGCTGAATATGATCGAGCCTGCCAGCTTGCCTATCCTGGTGGGGCTGCTGGTTGTTCCTGGGGTGATGCAGACCGGTTCTGGATGGGGCTGCGTGCAAGCTTTCCGTCAGCAGAATTCAATATCGAGCACCAGATTGGGCGCGATGACCCATTGATGCCACCGCGTGCGGCACTTCGTTGGTCGCTCCAGGGCACACATGACGGCAGGGGTGCCTTTGGACAGCCGTCCGGTGCCGAGGTCCATGTGATGGGCGCTGCCCATGCCGAGTTCGGCCCATGGGGCCTGCGCCGTGAATACGTACTTTTTGATGAAACGGCGGTCTGGAAACAGATTGTCCTGAAAACAGGCTGACCGCCAGCCACAACACCAACAGGTTCCGTTATGACCCCTGAAGAAATGGAAACACGGATCGTCCGATACGGCGATTTGAAACCCTGCCGTACGGCCTTTATCGATGCCCATACGCCGGGCTCCGATCAAAAGGAGAACTTTACGATCATTGGAGGCGGTGTTTCCGAAAGCCCGGACCAGCACGTCCATATCAAAGAGACGCCAGGCTTCAACATAGGTGCCGCCGGACAACCGCCAAAGTGTCGGAATTCACTTCACTCGCACACAACTGCCGAAGTGTTTTATGTCTTGAAAGGGCGCTGGCGTTTCTTCTGGGGTCGTTGGGGCAAGGCCGGGGAAATGGTGCTTGAAGAAGGCGACATCTTCAATATTCCGACCGGAATCTTTCGTGGTTTTGAAAACATCGGTACAGACTACGGGATGATCATGGCAATCCTTGGCGGTGACGATGCCGGCGGAGGGGTGACCTGGGCACCACAGGTGATCGAAGACGCCGCAGATCATGGTCTTGTGCTGGGTGAAAACGGCGTTCTTTATGACACTAAAAAAGGTCAGTCACTGCCTGCTGATGTCAATCCGATGCCCCTCTTGAGCGAAGAAGAACTCAAGGCGTTTCCGGAACCTGGCAACGACGCTGTCGTTCGCGATTATGTCGCGCGATACTGGGACATGATGGCGCTTGCAGCTGGCAATCCCTGTAAGGTTATCGGTGAAAACGCACTCCTCAAGGACAAACCGGGTTTTGAAGTCGAATTCCTGACCCGCGGATCGATCCCCGATACCGCCTACAAGCTGAACTGCCACGAGATCCTGATGGTCATGCGCGGTCATTGGAAACTCAGCTGGACAGGTGGCGAGAAGGTCTTGGCACCGGGGGACACCTGCGCTGTGCCGCCAGAACTGGAGCACCGTCTGGAACCGTCGATGAGCGGAGAAGCCAGCCTCTTCAGAGTTATGAACACAGCCGACCCCGCCGGACCAACCTGGATCGGGTGACATTGAGTTTTGATGGACAGGCCTACCTGTTCCGCAAGGGGGAAATGCACATGAGCAAAATTGAAGTCACGCATGTGGGATCGCTTCCCCGCACGCAAAAAGTCGTCGACTACATATTCGCCCGGGAAAATGGTGACGACTATGAAGTCGCTGCGTTTGATGCGGCAATGACGGAAGCAGTCAATGACACCGTGCGCAAACAGGTGGATGCGGGTGTGTCCATTGTAAGCGATGGTGAGACTTCCAAGATTTCTTACGCGACTTACGTGAAGGATCGATACACTGGTTTTTCAGGTGACAGTCCGCGCAATGCTCCTGCTGACTTGAAGCTCTATCCGAGTTTTCTGAAACGCATCGCAGAAAGCGGCGGCACTCCGAAATACGCCCGGCCGATGTGTACTGGTGAAGTTCGTTCAAAAGGGCAGGGAGAGCTGGAAAAGGACATCGCCAATCTGAAGGCGGCGATGGCAGCCAATGGAGTCGAGCGCGGCTTTATGAATGCAGCGTCCCCTGGGGTGATCTCGCTCTTTTTGCAGAACGACTTTTATTCTTCGCGTGAGGCTTACCTTGAAGCCCTGGCCGAGGTCATGAAGGCGGAGTATGAGACAATCGTTGGTGCAGGGCTGGATTTGCAGCTGGATTGTCCCGACCTGGCCCTGTCGCGGCACATGCTCTTCACCGATCTGTCCGATGAAGAGTTTCTGAAGATTGCTGCGAGCCATATCGAGGCTCTCAACCATGCCCTGCAGAACATTGATCCAGCCAATGTGAGGATTCACATTTGCTGGGGCAACTACGAAGGACCGCACGTGTGCGATATTTCCATGGACAAGGTGTTTTCCACGTTGATGTCCGCGCGAGCAAGGTATGTCCTCTTCGAGACGTCAAATCCTCGCCATGCTCATGAATGGTCCGTCTTCAGGGATCGAAAATCTGAAATTCCCGAGGACAAGATCCTTGTACCGGGCGTTGTCGACACCACAACGAATTTTGTCGAGCACCCGGAAGCTGTTGCACAGCGTCTCGACCGGTTTGTCGACATTGTCGGTTCAGATAGGGTGATTGCGGGCTCCGATTGTGGCTTCGGAACATTTGCAGGTTTTGGTGCCGTTGATCCTGAAATTGCCTATGCCAAGCTTGGCGCACTCGCCGAAGGGGCTGCCATTGCCGGAGAGCGTGCGTGACACCTTTGGTCCTGTTGCCCGGCATGATGTGTGATGCGCGTCTTTACGGACCGCAGATCGCCGAATTGTCGGGCAAGGTGCCATTGCATCTGGCGCCTGTGACAGGGCATGCGAGCATCGGTGAACTGGCCGAAGAAATCCTGCAAAATGCGCCTTCTCGTTTCGCGCTCGCCGGCCTTTCAATGGGCGGCATTGTGGCAATGGAAGTTGTCCGCCAAGCGCCGGAGCGCGTTGCAAGGCTTGCATTGCTCGACACCAATCCGCGCGCCGAACTCGATGAGGTCAAGCAAGGCCGTGAACCGCAGATAGACAAGGTCCGGGCCGGCAGCCTCAAGGACGTCATGAGAGACGAATTGAAGCCCAATTATCTGGCAAACGGACCGCGTCGCCAGGATGTCCTGGATCTCTGCATGAATATGGCGCTGGATCTGGGGGCTGGTGTATTCGAACGCCAATCACGGGCCTTGCAGACGCGGCCGGATCAACAGAAGACCTTGGCCGCAGTCGCGTGTCCGACCCTGATCCTCATGGGCGCCGAAGACAGGCTTTGCCCGCTCGACCGACACGAACTGATGCATGACCTCATAAGCGGATCGACTTTGACGGTCGTGGAAGGTGCTGGGCATCTCCCGACACTTGAACAACCTGACGCTGTCAACGAGGCGTTTAAAACCTGGCTGGAAATCTGATGGATACTGACCTCATCGACCTCCTGAAATCCGTCGATACCCCGACTGTCTGCAACGCAATCGAAGTCGCCGAAGGAGGGCGGGGTTTCAATCGCTTCACGCGTGGCACAATGTTGTGTTCCGCGCCAGAGGCCGGCGCGATGGTCGGAATTGCAAGAACGGCAAAGATCTCCGCTTTGGCACCGCCAACGGAGCCGGCCGAGGTTATCAAGGCTCGGCGTATGGATTACTACCGCTATATGTCGGAAGGTCCACGTCCGGCGATAACGGTTGTCGAAGACCTCGACTATCCAAATGCGATTGGTGCCTTCTGGGGGGAGATCAACACAACGCTGCACAAGGGGTTTGATCTGGCAGGCACACTCACCAATGGCGTCATGCGCGATCTTGGCGACTTGCCTGAAGGGTTTCCGGTTGTCGCCGGATCCATCGGCCCGAGCCATGGATATGTGCATGTGAAGGAAATCGACACGCCCGTGAAGATCTTTGGCCTTGATATTCACCCAGGTGAACTTGTGCACGCTGACCGCCACGGTGCACTTGTGATACCGGATGCGGTCTTGCCAAACCTTGCAAATGCCATCCGAAAACTTCTGGAAACAGAAATGCTGGTTTTGGGCCCTGCGCGCGAACCAGGGTTCAATTTCGAGAAATTTCAAGCCGCATGGACCGCGTTCGAAAAAGCGCGAACGTGAGCTTGTTGTCTGCTCTTCAAGGGCCCCGGCAGCGGGGCTGGTTCAAACTTGCCTAGCGTTTTACAGAGTGTCGATTTGACGCCAATTCAAATGAGCTCATTTGGTGGTTGTTTTCGTTGAGCGCGGCACAACTGGCTCCTTGAAAGTGCTTGGCTGAGAATGCATATCGAGTGAAACAGACCAAGGTCAGTTCCGTGAGCATTTCGGTTCGGCTGGGTTTTCTCGGTAAAGGTACTCATTGCCGCATTGGACCAAGTGCCGAACATGCACTAAACATCAAGCCGAACTCATCAAGCAGGGCTGATCATTCGCCTTCCGCCTCCGATCCACGAAGACTGAAAGGACACATCACATGTCACTTCGTATCAACGATACAGTTCCGAATTTCACAGCTGAAACCGACCATGGTCAGATCACTTTCCATGACTGGATCGGCGACAGCTGGGCGATCCTGTTCAGTCACCCCAAAGACTTCACCCCGGTGTGCACCACTGAGTTCGGCGCTGTTGCACAGCTTGCAGCGGAATGGGAAAAGCGGGGCACCAAGGTGATCGGCGTGTCGGTCGACAGCGCGGATGATCACAAGAAGTGGAAAGCCGATATTGAAAAGGTCGGTGGTGCTGCTGCCGGTTTTCCGATCATTGCCGACGAGGGGCTGGAAGTTTCAAAGGCCTTCGACATGTTGCCGTCAGAAGCGTATCTGCCGGATGGGCGTACACCTGCAGACAGTGCGACTGTGCGT
Organism: Roseibium porphyridii; assembly: GCF_026191725.2. NCBI lineage: Bacteria > Pseudomonadati > Pseudomonadota > Alphaproteobacteria > Hyphomicrobiales > Stappiaceae > Roseibium > Roseibium porphyridii. Next base: position 4,204,208 of record NZ_CP120863.1, on the reverse strand, counting down.
TCGGTTTTCATTATCGGACCGGACAAGCAGCTGAAACTGTCGATGACCTACCCGATGACGGTCGGCCGTAACTTTGCCGAAGTGTTGCGTGCGCTTGATGCGCTGCAGACAACAGGCAAGGGTGTTGCAACACCGGCCAACTGGGAAGTCGGTCAGGACGTAATCATCCCGGCGACCGTAAGTGACGAAGATGCCAAGGCAAAGTTCGGTTCGTTTGAGACCGTTCTGCCGTATTTGCGCAAAACCAAGGTTCCGGCCTAACGCAAATAACCGGAACAGCACCCACGCGTGCTGTTCCGGCGTCTGATCGCAAACTCATTGCTGATTGAGCTGTTCGAAGGTGCCGGCAATCCGTTTTGCCAACCTTTACAAAGCCTCTGAAGTCTCGAGGCAGTTGATTTCCTGCCGTTTTTTCACGTCACTTGTCACTTTGTGGTGCAAGGCTTGCAAGGTACGTCAGGATAAAATCCTGGACAGTCCTGTCCTGAATGCCGACATGGCGCATCTTTGTTCCAGGAAGAAAACCGGTGTTGTCTTCCATCCAGGCGCGAAGCGCAGCAGGGGTCCAGACAATGCCTGAAGCGGCAAGAGCTTCAGAATAGTCATAGTCCGGAAACGTCCCGGCTCCTCGGCCAATGATGTTTTCAAGCGGTGGTCCGTAACTCGGGTCGTTCGAATTGGGTGCATGGCAGCGCCGGCACTCTACCCTGTAAAGCATTTCTCCAGCAGTAATCTTGGCCTTCTCAAAGACTTCCGATGCTTGTGCGGTTTGCGCAAGTGAAACCACTGCAATTGCCAAAAATACGTCCCGGATTGACATGGGATTTCTCCTCTTTTGGATAAGAGGAGGAAACGCCATGCGCAACTATGCGACGTTGATCTGGGTCAACGATTTTATTGTCCTTTGGTACAGGGCAGGGAATGCTTTCCGGAAACCTTCTTGATCTAAAGGACAGTTGCGTCAGTTTTTCCGAACAGAAAAACTGCCTCTCATGGAGGAGTTTCAAAACAGGGCGCTTGGCTGTCTGGGCGGGCTGGCAAAGCACATCGTCTTTGCCGCTGCGGTTCTTTTACTATTGCTCTCAGCAAGCAGCGCTGAGGAACTGGAGCGGGAAGAAGCAGCGCGTTACATCGAACCTCCCTATCAATTGGGGGACCTGCTTGAAGGCGGCATATATGAGCTGATCAACCTGGATGGCAGGGTTTCCGGCTACGCATTTGAGACGGAGCCTTTGGCACCACTTCCCGGTTTTTCAGGTGCCCCGATCAATCTGTTTGTCATTCTGACGCTGGAAGGGCGCCTGATTGACGTGGATATCGTTTCTCACAACGAACCGATCTTCGTCTCGGGGCTTGGCGAAGCCCCGTTTCAGGAATTCATTTCGCAATACAAGGGATACTCCATCACCGATTCACTGGTCATTGGTGTTCCCTATGGTGACCAAAGCAGCGGCTCATCGCTTGTTTATCTTGATGGTGTGACAAAGGCGACAGCCAGCGTGCGTATCGCTCATGAAACGCTGCTTGCTGCCGCGCTCAAGGTTGCGCGTGAAAAGATGCAAGGGATTGGCGGACGGGCAGCCGCCAAACCGGACCTTGAACACGCTGAACCGTTGACCTGGGAGCAAATTGTTGAGGAGGGTATTGCGGGCCGCCGGGTGGTTACCAATCGTGAAGTCGACGATGCGTTTGCAGATTCGATCTGGGCCGATGACGACCCCGTGGCAAAGGATGAGCCGGACGAAATCTATCTGGACCTCTGGGTGGTCGATCTCGGCCCTCCTGCAATTGCCGAAGCCATTTTAGAGCCGGACAGTTTGAGCCAGCTCAGAAACTTCCAGGAGTTGTCGCCGGACGATGAGCCGATCCTTGTGATCGATGCAGGGCGCCACGGCCTTGTAACTGAGGATTTTGTGCGAAACACCAGCCCCAATTTGATCACGGCAAGTCAGGATGGCTTGCCGATTTCATTGCGGGACGCCGATCTGGATGTCGAATTGCGGGACGGCATACCCGGCGAATTTGCAATGGTGCTGCGGACAGATCGCCGACTGGGTTTCAATCCGATCGATGAATGGTCTTTGTCAGTCCGTGCTGTCCGGGAACATGGGTCTTTTCGGCCTGAAATCGGAACAGTTGACTTCACAGTTGCACACAAGACAGACGAGCGGTTTTTCATAAAGGACGAACCTCCCGCCCCTGTTCCAGTATGGCGCCAAGCTATGGATGCAAGGTCAGGTGACCTCGTGGTGCTTGCCGGCGGACTTGCCGCGCTGGTGCCTCTGCTGTTGCTGGGCCAGTCGAGATTGGCTGGGTTTCGACAATATACCCTTGTTCGGCTCGCAATTTTGGCGGGCGTGATCGGTTTCGTCGGATGGTGGGGACAAGGGCAGCTTTCCATTGCGACCGTCCTTGGCGTTGTGCGCAGCCTGTTCGAAGGGCAGAGCCTGGCCTTCCTGCTTTATGACCCGTTTTCACTCTTGATCTGGGGTGTTGTGCTGCTGACATTTGTCATTTGGGGGCGCGGGTTCTTCTGCGGTTGGATGTGCCCTTTTGGCGCTATGCAGGAGTTCATGCACTATCTTGGCCGACTGTTGCGTCTTCCGCAGATCCAGGTTCCCGATCGCATCGACTTCTGGCTGGTCAAGCTCAAATACGTGATCCTTGCTGGCCTTCTCGCGCTTGCGATCCTGGCGCCAACCTATCTCGACACTGCCATTGAAGTGGAACCCTTCAAGACCGCGATAACAACTTTTTTTGTCCGGGAATGGTATTTTGTTCTTTATTGCGTCGGTCTGCTTTTGCTCAGCATGGTGGTGTTCAAGGGGTTCTGCCGCTACATCTGCCCGCTTGGGGCGGTGATGGCGATTGGCGGATTTCTGCGGCTGCGAGATTGGATTCCACGCAGGGATGTTTGTGGCAGTCCTTGTCAGCTATGCCGCGTAAAATGCAATTACAATGCAATCAAACCGACCGGTGGCATCAAATATGATGAGTGCTTTCAATGTCTTGATTGCGTGACCATTCACGACGACGACAATCAGTGCGTCCCGCTTATCCTTGCAAAACGGGGGAGGCAGCTTTGAAGCCTAGTCGACGCCGGTTCCTCACTATTATGGCCGGGTGTGCCATGTCGGTATCCGGAAGTTCTCCTGCGCAGTCTGAGGTGTCTGTCTGGCGCGGACGTGCACTCGGGGCGGAAGCGGAGATTCGGTTGTTCGGTGGCGACAACACCAAGACAGGTCAGGCTATCGCAGCAGCAAGAGACACTGTGCTACGGATGGAAAGGCTGTTTTCCCTTTACCAACCGCGATCCGCATTGAACGCACTCAATGCGAACGGTTTCCTGGAAATGCCGCCCGAGTTCGCCCGCCTGATGAGTTTGGTGGACAAGTTACATCGCCAGACTGACGGATTGTTCGACCCGACGGTTCAGCCCCTGATGGTGGCACAGGCGCGCGCGGACGGAGAGCTGTCAGCGACCGTCAGAAAAGCGCTCGCAGCGAAGGTTGGGTGGGCCAAGGTTCAAAGACAATCATCGCATTTGTCGTTTGCCGTACCGGGAATGGCAATGACACTGAATGGAATAGCACAGGGCTTTGCAACGGATCGGGTCAGCGAAGTCCTGAATGCGCATGGTTTTGCGCCCCACCTGGTTCACATTGGTGAATACCGTGCGGGGGAACAGTCAGCACATATTGGTATCGCCGGTCAGCAAGGTGAGGTGTTGGATAGCATTCAGCTTTTCAATTCGGCAGTCGCGACATCTGCGCCTTTGGGAACCCGTTTCGAAAACGGCAATGGCCACATTGTGAACCCGGATCTGACCAAAACCATCCCCAGTTGGCGATCTGTCAGCGTGAAGGCGAAGACCGCAGCTGAAGCTGACGGCCTTTCAACCGCGATTGCATTGACGGCATCACCCGAATTGGCAAAGCAAGCAGTAGAAATAGGCCTGGCGCAGGCAATCTGGCTCGAAGCGACCACGGGTGAATTGTTGCGTTTTTGATCAGGGGTACGGCCCAACCAACAGTAGGTTCTGTTCGTTCGAGCCTTGATCTGCTGTGTTTCCTAAGCCTGTGGGCGATGAAAGGTGGGGTCTGGCAAGTCAAGACCATGCACATGCGCGCTCAGTTGACGTCTGAAAGTGTTCTGTACACTTGGGGCCGCTTCGCGCGTTTCAGGCTACCAATCGGGTTGCGTGTAGGTCAGGCCATGGTCTTCAAAGATCTTCGCCATCCGCCCGTCCTCAACGGCATAACGGATAGCATCATCGACCGCATAGGATAGCGGGCGCCAGTTGTGCCGTACCGCAAGCCCCAGTGTCCAGGAAGACTTGGCCAATCCGGGGAAAGGGGGCGAGTGCACCGCCAACCCCTCAGTCAAATCGTGCTCAAGCTGAGATAGAGGTGCCATGACTGCCATGACCTCACCGTTCGCCAGGGCCGACATGGCGTCGCTCGCACTTGGATAACGGCGCATGTTTGACACAAGCTGGCCTCGAGCGAAGCCAGTCAGATAAAAATCAGAGAGAGTGTCGTTTTCAACGCCGACAGTGTCAAAACGGAAATAGGCAGGAACGGGTGGATCTTCCGGATAGGCGTCCTTCCGGTAAGCAATGGCAAGCTGTTCGTTGTAGTACTGACCGTTCAGGACCACCATTTCATTCCGGCAACCGAGCTCACGATCATAAGGCACATGAAGCATGACGTTGGAGATCTGTCCGCCAATTAGCTTGCCGCGCCAGACGTTGTTTCGCAGGTCACCATCGACGTTCTCATCAGCTGCCGTGACGATGAACTGAGCCTCAACGCCAAGGTCTGCCGCAATCAGCTTGCCAATCTCGATATCTACGCCTTTCAAGATACCGTTTTCCTTATAGGAAAATGGCGGAAAATCTTCATAAACAGCGATTTTGATCGACCCGCGTTCCTGGATATCGTCAAGACTCCGGCCAACGATATCGCGACCTACATTTTGCGGTTTGCGTTCCGCTTCATCGCCGAAACGCACATTTTCACAGTTCTGGGCAAACGCATCAGTCCCGGCCATGGTGATCATAGCCAGGACTGCGATCGCTGCTTGTCGCGCAAGTTTGAACATTATTCGGCGGCCGATAGTCCGATCGTCAGTATCTCAGCGGTTTTCTTAAGACTGTCATCTGAACCATCCAACTGCAGGACGGCCCGGGATGCAACGGAATCCGCTCGAGGAGCGCCGGAACCTGTTTCCAGGGAATTGGCAATTTCCTCCATTTCCAAGCGGAGCGGTGCGATCGTGCTTTCAGCTTCAGCTGCAGGGATGGACTTTTCGGAGAGTTCCTTGATCACATCTCGTATTGCCTTCAAACGCTCCGAATGTGGATCAAGTGCGCCTTCGTCTGGCCGCGTTTCAACATAAGTGCGAATGGCCCATGCTGCTTCCTGGCCGAGCAATTCGCCGAATGCCGGCATCTTGGTAATGCCGTTCTGAGTGTAGCCGTTCTGGTACCGCTCCAAGTACCATTCGTCCCCGAAGTCGTCGGCCTCCAGATATCTGAGGTCGGGGGCCAGCCCGCCGGAAATCACCTCCAGGCCATGGCAGCGTGCACAATTCTGATTATAGCCCGACGCGCCGACCTTGACCGCCAGCGCCCAGAATTCACTGTCTGGATCTCTCCAGGGATTTTCCAGGAGCCACTCTTCGCCGAGATCAGGAAGACCGGCCGTATCGACCGCCTGTGGCGCTACATCGCCATGAGCTTCCACACGTCCCATCGGGTCAAGTGATGTCAGGGAAAGGGCGGTTCCAGCCGCAAAGATGCCCAGCATGCATTTGCGAAAATTCATGAGTTCTCTCCTCCCGAGATCGTCGCGAATAAATACGCACAGCTGATGAAGAGGCGCTATTGTACCAAGGGACAAGTCTCCTTTCCTTGCTTCCGTAGTGACTGTCAGACTAACCTGTTGGTTGTTGAATGTTCACGCGTATTCGGATCACGGAGACTGGTCGAATGATTATCAGGTCGATCGCGAAATACTTAGTGATATTATGGGTTTGTTGCGGTGCGGCATATGCTGAAGTTGCCGTTACGATCGGTTATCTGGAGCAATTGGAACCACAACCTCCGGTACTCTCAAATCTCGACCCGGTTCCCGCCGATGAGGGTTTGGCGGGTGCAGGAATTGGCCTAAAGGACAATGCAACGACCGGCCGCTTTTTGAAGCAGACTTATGCGCTGGAGGCACGGATCGTGGAAGAAGGCGGAGACTTTGCTGCCGCCGCGCGTGACCTGCTGTCGATCACACCCTTTATCATCGTCAAGGCACCCAGGGACAAGTTATTGGCATTGGCGGATCTGCCGGAAGCCAACGCTGCGGTCATCTTCAATGTGAGCGCGAACGACACGGATCTGAGGGATGCATCTTGCCGGGCAAATGTTTTGCACACTCTGCCTTCAAGGGCCATGCTGACTGATGCTCTTGCCCAATTCGGCGTTCGCAAGAAATGGACGGACTGGGTCGTGATTGCCGGACCAAACCCAAAAGACCAGGCCTATGCCGATGCTCTTGAGAGGTCGGCAAAGAAATTCGGTGTGAGCATCCATGAAAGCAAGGTCTGGGATGTTGATGCGGACATGCGTCGTACTGCCTTCCAGGAATTGCCCTTGTTCACGCAGGATTTTCCCGAGCATGACCTTTTGGTTGTTGCCGATGAGACGGATGACTTCGGCCGGTACGTCCCCATGAACTTGTGGCAACCCAGGCCGGTTGCCGGAACAGAGGGGCTGGTTCCCACTGCATGGCACAGGACTGTGGAACAATGGGGCGCTGCGCAACTGCAAAAGCGTTTCGATAGGGCCGCAGACAGGCCAATGCGATCCGTCGACTATGCGGCTTGGGCGGCAATGCGGGCGATCGGAGAGGCTGTTACACGTACAAACCAGGCGGATGCCGCAGCCATACGCGGGTACCTGCTTTCGGACAAATTCGAGTTGGCCGGATTCAAGGGCAGGCCACTGACCTTCCGGTCTTGGAATGGCCAATTGCGCCAGCCGATCCCGCTCATACATTCGCGTGCGTTGGTGGCACAGGCCCCGCTGGAGGGGTTCCTCCATCAGCGCACCGAGCTCGATACCCTTGGAATAGACGAAGCGGAAAGCGCGTGTACCGCGTATAGGGAGTGAATCATGCGAAGGTTATGGCCAATCATTGGGCTCGCAGCCGGGATGGGGCTGACGTCTGCACTGGCTGACGAGATTTGGGTGTCCAACGAAAAAGACGACACGATCAGTGTGATCGACATCGACACACTCGAAGTTGTCCGCACGATCGACGTTGGCGAAAGGCCACGCGGCATCACATTCGCCATCGACCATTCCGTGCTCTACCTATGCGCATCCGACAGCGACACGGTGCAGGTCATAGACCCGGAAACGGGCAAGATTCTGCACGAACTTCCATCCGGTGAAGACCCGGAACAGTTCGTGTTGCACCCGGACAACCGACATCTTTACATCGCCAACGAGGATGACGCGATCACAACCGTGGTGGACACTGAGACAAAACGTGTTGTGGCACAGATCGATGTTGGAATTGAACCGGAAGGGATGGCGGTCTCGCCGGATGGAGAGATTGCGATCACGACATCCGAGACGACCAACATGGCTCATTGGATCGACACCAGTACGCAGGAACTGTTCGCCAACACGATTGTCGATCAGCGCCCGCGCCATGCGGAGTTCACACTTGACGGTTCGGAACTCTGGGTCAGCTCGGAGATTGGCGGCACGATCACGGTTTTCGACAGGGAAAGCCAGCAGGAAAAGGCCAAGATAGAATTCGAGATACAGGGCATCCATCCCGATCGTGTTCAGCCTGTCGGTTTTGAAATGACGCGCGATGGCAAACACGTGTTCGTTGCTCTCGGTCCGTCAAATCATGTGGCTGTTGTCGATCCAAAAACCTATGAAGTGACCGACTACATCCTGGTCGGTCGCAGGGTTTGGCACATGGCATTCAACGGTGACGAGAGCCTGCTTTTTACCACCAATGGCCTTTCTGGAGATGTCACCGTTATTGATGTTGCCGAACTGGCGCCCATCAAATCGATCAAGGTGGGCCGCTTCCCGTGGGGAGCGGCGTTCCGGCCAACAAACTGAATAAATCTGGGAGGAAAATATGAAGTTTTTGCTCGCTTGCGCGACGACACTGGCTATCCTGACTGCCCCGGTCCTCGCGAGTGAAGGGGATGACGATGACGACGATGCACCGACATTCGGCACTGCAGGTATCCTGTCCCGTGACAACAGGGAAGATCTTCCGGCACTGACCTTGTCTGCCGGTGTGCCGCTGACCGAAAGCGGAACTCTCGAACTCAAATCCGGCACTTACTACGAGATTGAAATCGAGGCAGACGGCAGCCAGGAATTGGCATTGGCCGGGGCAGGGTTCTTCAGGGCGATCTGGATCGATGAGATTGTCATCGAAGGCATTGAGATCCGCCCGCTTGGCGTCGATAGTCTGGAATTCGACGAAGCGGGAACAGCTGAAATCAGCTTCCTTGCAATCAAGCCTGGAACCTACAGTTTCGGCGTTCCATGCAGTGACCTTCAAACGCTTGAGATCACCATAAAGTGACGGTTCGCCTTGATGTTCAGGGCATCTCGCATCGATTTGGAAAAAAGACTGCCCTGAACGATGTCTGTTTTAAACTGAACCCCGGGACATTTTGCGCTCTTCTCGGTCCGAACGGAGCCGGGAAGAGCACCTTGTTTTCAATAATGACCCGGCTGTTTGTCCCTGATGCCGGTCAAGTCCTGGTTGATGGCTATTCGCTGGCGCGTGAACCCGGAAAGGCACTTGCATGCATCGGTGTCGTGTTCCAGCAGCCGACGCTCGACCTGGACCTTACGGTGTGGCGCAATCTCAAGTATTTCGCAGCCCTTCACGGAATGTCGGGCGCTGAGGCTGACAAGCGGATCACGGCATGCCTGGAGCGTGTAAACATGGCAGAGCGTGTCGGTGAAAAGGTCAGGGCACTCAATGGCGGACACAGGCGACGAATGGAAATTGCCCGTGCGTTGATCCACGATCCGCAGGTTCTCTTGCTCGATGAACCCACAGTTGGACTTGATGCTGCTACCAGGCAGTCGATCACAGCTTATGTTCATGATCTGGCACGCGAGCGGGATCTCGCAGTCCTGTGGGCAACGCATCTGGTTGATGAGATCAATGACGAAGATCGACTTGTCGTGCTTCATGAGGGCAGAATTTGCGCTGATGGACATGCGGGAGAAATTGCGACGGGCAGATCGCTTCAGTCTCGTTTTCTGGAGCTGACTGGAGACAACGAATGAGAGCCGCTCTGGTCTGCCTCCTGGCAATCATTCACCGCGAGGCCCTGCGATTTGTATCACAGCGCGGACGTTTTCTGGCGGCAATCGTCAGGCCATTGGTATGGCTGATCGTTTTTGCGGCCGGATTTCGTGCTGCACTCGGACTATCAATACAGCCGCCGTACCAGACCTACATAACTTATGAGATCTATATCGTTCCCGGACTGTGCGGCATGATACAGCTCTTTTCAGGTATGCAATCCTCGCTCAGTCTGGTCTATGACCGTGAAATGGGATCGATGCGCCTGCTTCTGACAAGTCCGATCCCACGCTGGTGGCTGCTGTTTTGCAAGCTGTTTGCAAGCACCATCATTTCGATTTTTCAGGTCTATACATTCCTCGCGATCGCAGGGCTCTTGGGCATCGGTTTCTCGCCGTCCGGCTATGCCGCCATTCTGCCCGCTCTCATTCTGAACGGACTGATGCTTGGCGCGCTCGGTCTCTTGCTGTCGAGCACGATCAATCAGTTGGAGAATTTCGCCGGCGTGATGAACTTCGTGATCTTTCCGATGTTCTTTCTGTCGACGGCTCTCTATCCGCTTTGGAAGATGGCGGAAGCCTCAATCATCCTGCGGGACATTTGTGCGTTCAATCCGTTTTCCCACGGCGTCGAACTCATTCGTTTTGCACTTTACGGACAGGTTGACTGGATAGCTTTGCTTTGGGTGGTGTTTGCTTTCGCAGTCTTTCTCTTTGGCAGTCTTTGGGGGTATGATCCGTCACGCGGCATGGTCAGGCGAAAGGCCTGAGCACGTGTCTGACGGGTTTTGTAAACAGGAGGCCCGGACATGAAATACGGACTTGTCACAATATTGCTCGCGACCGGAATTTTGGGGCAGAGCGCGCTGGCGGAACAGGTCGACAGTGGCGGAACACTCAATCCGGACGAAATGAGCCTCAGCAAATCGCTTAGCCGTGCTCTGGAAGGCGACGTTGATATGGTCGTGTGCGCACAGGGCTACATGCTGACAAAGAAAGGCGACCACGACGCGGCGCGCAAACTGTTTCGGACCTGCGCTGAACAAGGCTGGACAGGAACCATGACCTGGATGGCCTATATGGAGCAGAACGGTCTTGGAAAGGCTGAGAACCCGGAATCTGCTGCCGAATGGGACCGAAGAGCCGCCGAGGCTGGCGACCCAATCGGACAGTTCAACTACGGCCTGGATCTTCTGCGCGGCTATGGCGTCGAGCAGGACATTGACCTTGGCAAGAGTTTCATTGACCGGTCAGCTGAGCAGGGCTTCGAAACCGCGGAAGAACTTCAGCAGGGTGGGTACGACTGGAAACTTGTTACACCAGATGCTGACGAATGGAAATTTCAACGTATTTACTAGGGCGTTTGTTCGTTTGCGGGAGCGTTTGGACGACTGCGTTGGTCAGTTGTCCTGCAGCTGAACAATAAACTGCATGTCACAGTTCTGCGGATCAATTTCATGTTTCTGCGCCTACTTTGTGCAGCTACATGCAGCCTTCCAACCAGACATCGGAATTGTCGATTGGGGCGCATTTGCCCGAAACAAGTCTGCCAATTCTGCCAGTTCGGTCAGCTAGAGCGTCATCCTTGGTTCCGATCCGGTACTGCGCAGGGGCAATCATTACCGCGAGAAGAGACAGATATTGCTCGTCTTTGATCGCGCGAGGTGGTGCGCCAAATACTGCCTCACTCATGCGATGAAAGCCCGTCACCCAACCCTCCGGTCCACGTCCCATTTCCAGAGTGTCCAGCCAAAGTGCCATTATTTGCTCTTTGCTTAGTTCGCTCTCCAAACCAAGCGCGTAGCCGGTTTGCCTGATTTTCCCGATACCCGGGGTGAATTTTTCAAATCCGACACGCTTTGACAGCGATTGCGAAATGGTTGTTATGCCGGCGCCCGGTGTTGTCATGTCCACGCCGCCATGTTGCTCGAACCGTGGGTCTTGTACCGCCAGAAGCTGTTGGTAGCGCTCCGCTCCCAAGGAAGCTCCCCCGAAGTCGGAAGCAATGAGGGTATCGGCCCGCGTTCTCAAATCGTCTGCATCGGAAATCGCGTCAAAATAGCCAAACGCGCCATAGCCAATGCATCCAGCCAGCAAGAGTGCGATCGAACCCGCTCCGACCTTGGCGAACTTTTTCATTGATTGTATCCCTGGTTGCAGCCTCCCTGGCGAAGTTGATGGTCCTGAATTGCGGCATCAAAAAGTTGCAACAGCTGATTTACGTGGGAAATCGGGTTTGAGGCCGTCATGCGCCTCCGGCCATTTTTCGGCGAGATGGGCATTGAAAACTGCTATTCCTACCCAACGCAAATTCACAGAAAGAACCTGGAACAGGCGGTCCACCAAGAGCGAAACCGAGTGCTCGCCCGTATCGATTTGTCATTGGACCTACGCATATGCAGACACATCCAAGTGCGTCGTAATCAACTCGGTCAATTCGACTGGCTGGTTGAATCAGTTGCGGCGGATGGCTCATCTGCACGGCTAAAGGCACCTTCGCCCAGTTGATATCTTTCCAGAGCCCGTTTCAACGCGTTCGATATCCAGCCTTTTGGGACGATGTGGCCACGCTCGTGGAGGCACAACATGACCTCTTTGCCGCTTTGGCAGGTTGACCATGTCAGGCAGGTGTGACCGTTGAGCGTTTCGGTATGGTCAGGTTCCTGCGCGCACATGTTGGTCCGCCGCCATAATTCGACAGCCACGTTCGGGCTGCCGTCCGGACTGAGTGGAAGGTCCATGACATTGTCCTTGAACCCATGAACATGCATGACGTTCATTGGGCCGGTCGGGCAGTCTATTCCGTCTTGCCGGTAGAGTGTTCCGGCAGCCGGCAAGATACCGGCAACCAGATCTCCGGCATCGCATGCCACGCGCCATGCCATTGCTGAACCGTAGGAAAAACCGGTCGCATAAATTCTGCTGCGGTCAATTGGGAACCTCTTTGCGACATCCTCAATCACGGCGCGGACGAAGGGCACATCCCGGTTGTTGCGTTCCCAGAAATCCCATGTCCGGCGCAAGCCCTCCGGTGCAACCAGAAGTGCACTGTTCCCGTTGATCGCTTTCAGCACCTTCGGGTTCTTCAAAGGGTGTTTGGAGTCGCGCTTCCAGCCGTGAAAGTGGATCAGGACCGGCAGAGGCGTTACGCCATCCCAGTTTTCCGGGGCTTTGGCTCGATAAACCCTGTTGTCCAAACTGCAGGCTGCATCGAGCCCGCAAGGATGCGCATTCGCCGGCGAGATGACGCCGGCATTTCCGATCAGAGCCAGTGCACCCAGAATGGATAGTAGTTTCACGCGTGGTGATCGCCATCGAAATCTTGTCATTGAACGTAGCCTATGGCGCACCATCAAGGCGGCCAATTCAAATCACCGTCAGCAACCTTCACACGAACTCGCTTCTAACCCGGCGCGTTGGACAAGAGGGCGGGGTGACCTTGCAGATGCAGCACACGAGTAGCCAGTGCCTCTGCTTCGATTTCGGAATGCGTTACCAGAAGTGTTGCGACCTGTGTTTCCCTCAACAAGTCTCGTGTCAATTCGATCATCTCGCCAGAAAGCGCCTTGTCGAGCGATGCATAGGGTTCGTCCATGACCAGAAAGTCCGGTTTGGCAGCAAAGGCGCGCGCAAGTGCCAGCCGACGTCTTTGGCCAAGGGAAAGCTGGTCGGGGAGATGATCTGCTTTTCCGTCCAATCCGACCCTTTTCAAGGCCTGATCGACCTCTTCGTCGTCAAGGCCGACTATCAACTTCAGATTTTCGCCTGCGGTGCGCCAAGGTAGCAGCGTCGGCTCCTGAAACACCATCGAAAGGCGGTCCGGTCTGCTGACTTGCCCTTCAAAAACCGTATCAAGACCTGATGCGATCCGAAGCAGGGTCGTTTTGCCTATACCCGAGGGGCCAAGCACAGCCACGCAATCACCTGCTTCAATGTCGAAGCCGACCTTTCCCAATACCGGCAGGCTTCCATAAGCCTTGCTTTGAATGTCAATCTTGATCATGCGCGCCGCCAACGGCTTGCCCTGCGTTCCCAAGGCTGAAGAACGGCAAACTCTATCAGGAGCATGACAATGATGAATGCAAGAGCATAGGTCAGCACCATGGCCACATCGAAGAGCTGGAAATAGAGATGGATCTGGAAGCCGACACCGTTCGATCTGCCAAGGAACTCGACCACGAGAACAATCTTCCAGATCAAGGCTGTTCCCGTGCGGGCGCTGGCGGCAAAAAATGGCGCCAATTGGGGGACAGTAATATGCCTGAACCGCGTCAGGCGAGAAACGCGGAAAATCTTGGACATGTCATCAAGGGCAGGATCGAACGTTCTTGCGCCTTCGCGAATAAGCACCGTGACCATCGGGATCTTGTTGATGGCGACCGCGGCGATGGCCGCGACTTCGGTCAGCCCAATCCAGAGGTAACACAGTACGATTGTAACAAGAGCAGGCAGGTTCAAGAAAAACAACAACCACGGATCAAGCCACGTATCGACTGCTTTTCTTCTTCCCATAATAAGGCCAAACACAGTTCCGATGGTCATGGCCAGAACGAATGCGGCCAGAACCCGGGCGAGCGTTATTCCCAGGTGATAAAGCAAAGGACCATTGGTCAGTTCGCTGAAGGTCAGCCCCCCGACTTCAAAAGGTGAGGGGAGGATAGCCGGGTCTGCTATGGCAGCTGCGAAGGCCGTCCACCCAACCAGAAGCAGACCCAACGAAATCAATCGGATGCTGATTGATCCTGATACCTCGGTATCAACCTTCCGGGACGACAAACACACCCTCCGGCAAACTGGTTGCCGACCCGACGAGTTTTTCTCCGCCCAGTCGTCCCATGACTTCGAGCATCTGCTCGGCCTGCTCTTCATTCACCGGACCTGGGGCGGGAATTCCGGCGATGAATCCGGCTTTCAACGCCTCAAAATCCGCATCGCTTTTGGCGCGCATCATGGGCCTTATCTTGTCAAAAGCAGTTGGGTCGTTTGCCAAAACATCCTTTGCTCCTCGGGATGCTGCCATGAAGCCGCGCACGAGATCCGGTTGTTCCTTGAGCATTTTGCCGTGAAAGACATATCCAAGGAGCGGAGTATCGGGATTGAGTCCAAGCGCCTTGGCTGCCTCGGATACGGAGATCAATTCTCGCATGCCTTTGGCTTTCATCTTGGCTGCGAAATGCCAGAAATTGATGGCACCGGCTGTTTCACCAGACAGTGCACTCTTGAAGATCAGTGGTGGAGCACCGAACACCTGTTCTGTTTCTGCTGCAAGATCAAGACCGTACTCCTGCTCCGCATAGGCTCTCAGAATAAGCCAGCTCTTGTCGACCGGCCCACCGGCAATTCCGATTTTTTGACCGACCAAATCATTCAAGGATTTGGCCTGACTGTCTTTCGGGACCATAAGGCCACCAACGGATTTGGAATAGGGCACGAAAACGTAGTCGTGTCCGTCAGCCCGCTGGCGGGCAACCCAAAGCCAGTCGGCGACAACGATATCAGCTTCACCGCCCTGAAACGCAATTCGTGTTGCCGGATTGCCGGCCATTCCCATAACTTCCAGTTGAAATCCGTTTTGGGTGTCCAAGCTGTTTTGTTTGATGGTTTCAAGTTCCCAGTTAACCGTCCCAACTTTCAGGACAGCTGCTTTGAGAACGGGTGTCTCCTGCGCGCTTGCTGCTGGTGCAAGTGCAAGGCTGCAGAAACCGACAGCAAGCAATTTGATAAGCCGATGCATGATTTCCTCCCGAAATCGTTTTGATCCAGCTTAGCAGTCATGGACCGGCAATGAATTGGACTTTCGGTCGGGCAGGGCTTCCTCAACTGTGCTTCCCGGGCGCAATGGGTTGTCTCAGAGCCTTTGAAAAAACGTCGCGTAAGTTCGACGCGGTCAAACTTCGATTTTGTTGCGCCGCACTTTTCACAAATTGCAGAAACACGCCATTTTTGAGGTGCACTATGGTGCAATTCTCGTCGAGGATTGTTTCCACTAGACTTAAATTCAGGGAGGCGGCGACTTCAGGTGTTCATCCATACGTTGGATTGGTCGCTCTGTCCGAACTGAACCTGGGAGGAGACAGGATGAAGAAGTTTTTCGCATTGGCTGCGGTCAGCGCGCTCGCGATCACAGGTGCGCACGCAGACGTAACGGAAGAAGATCTGGCCAAAGACGCCGTGACGACCGACAGCGTTTTGACCAATGGTATGGGCCGCGATCAGCAGCGGTTTTCGCCACTTAAAATCATCAACAAGGACAACGTCAAAAACGTTGTACCGGCTTGGGCCTTTTCGCTGGGAGGCGAAAAACAACGCGGTCAGGAAACACAACCTCTGATTTATGACGGGGTGATGTATATCACCGGCTCCTATTCTCGCCTCTATGCGATCAACGTGAAGACCGGCGAGGAGATCTGGCAATATGATGCCCGTCTGCCGGAAGGTATTCTGCCATGCTGCGACGTGGTCAACCGTGGCGCCGCAATCTATGGCGATAAAATCTATTTCGGAACACTGGATGCCAGGATTGTCGCCCTTGATCTGAAGACCGGTGACGTCGTCTGGCGCAAGAAAATCGCGGACTATAAGGCAGGTTACTCCTATACGGCCGCACCGGTTATCGTGAATGGTCTTGTCGTCACTGGAAACTCAGGCGGCGAGTTTGGTATCGTTGGCGAAGTTCAGGCCCGCGATGCGGAAACCGGAGAGCTTGTCTGGACCCGGCCTGTGATCGAAGGACATATGGGAACCTTCAAGGGCGAAGAGAGCACCATGACCGGAACGCTGAACGCGACCTGGCCAGGCGACCTTTGGAAGACCGGCGGTGGTGCCACGTGGCTTGGTGGCACGTATGATCAGGACACAAACACGCTGGTGTTCGGCGCTGGCAACCCAGCACCCTGGAACAGTTGGCTGCGGTCTGCGGGCAATCCGACGGGGACTGAAGGCGATAATCTCTACGCAGCCTCGCGGATCGGCATCAATCCGGAAAACGGCGAGATCAAGTGGCACTATCAGACAACGCCCCGCGAAGGTTGGGACTTTGATGGCGTGAACGAGGTCATTCCATTTGTCGATGCCAGCGGTAACAAGCGTTATGCGACTGCAGACAGGAATGGATATTTCTACATCCTCAATCGGGATGACGGTGCGTTCGTCAACGCCTGGCCGTTCGTCAAACAGATCACCTGGGCAGACGGCATCGGTGAAGACGGTCGTCCCAAGTTTGTTGAAAACAACCGTCCTGGTGATCCAAGCAAGGCAGCAGACGGTAAGAAGGGTGAAGTGGTCTTTGCCGTGCCTTCGTTCCTGGGTGGCAAAAACTGGATGCCGATGGCACACAATCCGGACAACGGCCTTTTCTACGTTCCATCCAACGAGTGGGGCATGGACATCTGGAATGAGCCGATCACCTACAAGAAAGGCGCTGCCTATCTTGGTTCCGGCTTTACCATCAAGCCTATCTTCGAAGATCATATCGGTTCTCTGAAGGCGATTGACCCGAACACCGGTGAGATCAAGTGGGAATACAAGAACAACGCTCCCTTGTGGGGTGGTGTTATGACTACAGCCGGCGGCCTTGTGTTTACCGGCATGCCGGAAGGCCAGTTCAAGGCGTTTGATGCTGATACGGGCGAAGAACTCTGGTCCTTCCAGACCGGTTCGGGCATCGTTGGGCAGCCGATTACCTGGGACATGGATGGTGAGCAGTATATTGCCATTGCATCCGGTTGGGGTGGTGCGGTCCCGCTTTGGGGCGGTGAAGTCGCCAAGAAAGTGAACTACCTGAACCAGGGTGGATCGATCTGGGTGTTCAAGCTTCCCAAGCAGCTGGCGTCCTCCAACTAAGGCCAGACGCTCATACGCTTCCGGCGGAATTCGCGCCGGAAGCGTCCCGTTCTTAAGCGCAAGTAGCAATCGAAGAACCCTGTCGGAACCCATCGTCCGAAACCGGGAGTCAGCGGATCATGTCAATCGAGGCCGAAAATGCCAACAAGTTCCTGATCATCGATGATCATCCCTTGTTTCGTGAAGCTTTGCATAGTGCCGTGGAGCTGGCTTATCCCAACTCTGATACGCTTGATGCGGCCTCGCTGGACGATGCGTGTGAGTTGCTCGACGACGATTCCGGCTTCGATCTTGCACTGCTTGATCTGTCCATTCCCGGCGTGAAAGGCATGGATGGACTTTTGCATCTCAGGACCCATTATCCGAGGCTTCCGGTTGTTGTGGTCTCCGGCGCAGAAGATCCTCCGATCATTGCCCAGGTGATGGCCTATGGGGCGGCCGGTTTCATTCCAAAGTCTTCAAAGAAAAAAACATTGGCGCTAGCCATACAGCAGGTCATGAATGGTGCCACTTACCTGCCTGAAAACTATAACGACACCGATGATGAACCGCTTGACGACCAGACCCGGAAAATGATCGAGCGCCTGTCCAGTTTGACACCGCAACAGATCCGCGTTCTTCAGATGATTTGCAGTGGTTTGCTGAACAAGCAGATCGCATACGAACTTCAAGTTGGCGAAACAACCGTCAAGGCGCATGTCTCTGAAGTCCTGCGCAAGTTATGCGTCTCAAGCCGGACGCAGGCCGTGATAGAGGTCAAGAAACTGGAGGCTTTGGGTACGGCAGATCCGTTTGTCTCAACGACAACGGCAGGCCCGGGTTTCAGGCCGGCGCGTCATCATAGCTGAACTGGCTCAGAAGCTTCGACCTGGCTAGCTGAAACCCGACGATTTATGCATGTGCGCGCGATGTCGAGCTTGAGATGTCAGGCTCGGTAGGAGATGGCATTGTTCGAATACAGTTTATTTTACATGGATTTATGATGTGCCATAAAGTCTAAGTCATTCGATCCTTAGTACAATTTACTATTTTTATTAACTGATATCTTTTGCGCGAATGAATGTACGAAATATAATTCGTGGAGAGATTCTTTGGATATTTCTGGCAACCAGACAATCATGGCGGGGCGTGAAGACGTATGGCGAGCCCTCAACGACCCAGATGTTCTAAGGGCCTGCATTCCGGGCTGCCAAAGCCTCGACAAGACTTCCGACACACAGATGAGCGCTGAGGTCACGACGAAGATCGGGCCGGTAAAGGCGAAATTCAAAGGTGCCGTGACACTCGAAAATATCAATCCGCCCGAAAGTTATTCCATCAATGGAGAAGGTATCGGTGGCGTCGCTGGATTTGCGAAAGGGGGCGCGGATGTAAAGCTGTCGGAAGTGGAAGGTGGCACCTTGCTTGAATATGTCGCCAAGGCTCATGTCGGGGGCAAACTTGCGCAATTGGGCAGCAGGTTGGTGGAATCCACAGCCCGGAAAATGGCCGACGAGTTTTTTACAAAATTCTCTGAAATGGTTGTCGGCCAAGCGAAGACTGAGAGTGCTTCACCGGCAACGGCTCCTTCAAAAGAGAAAGATCAAACGGCTGCTCCCGCTTCTGGTGTCAGTGCTTCTGAAACTGCGTCTTCTGCAGGCTCCGTCAATTCAGATAGGGCAGAGGAGAAATCACTTTTCGGCAATCCGATTTTATGGGGATCGGCAGCAGTCGTCGTGCTCGTTATTGCGTTGGCCGTTTTGAGTTAAGGGCCAATTTGATTGAGAGCGCTTGGGTGGCTGGCAGATTGTACCGGTAACAGACGGCCGGAATGAAATCGGGTAGTATGTTCTCAGTGTGGAGGAGTTTGAAATGCGCAAACTGGCGTTGATGCTTTGTGTCCTCGTTGCAGCTGGTGCTGCTCATGCGGAAACACGTTTCACAGTTGAGGATGATCTTGGCGTTCTCAATCCTCAAGATACCGGCGTTCAAATGCTGAAGCGGAAGATCGAGATGGGTGTGATCGATTCCGTTACGTGTTCACTTGGGATCAATGCCACCAAGAATGACAACCACGAACTGGCTCGCAAACTGACCCGGAGATGCGCAGAGGCAGGTTACACCAAGGCCATGACCTGGATGAGTCAACTCGAAGACAATGGCATGGGCGGAGACTACAACCCCGATGCCGCCGCCGAGTGGGACCGTCGCGCCGCCGAAGCTGGCGATCCGGTTGGCAGATACAATTATGGCCTGGATCTGATGCGCGGACATGGAGTTGCCAAGGACGAAATGCTCGGCCGGCGGTATGTCGACCAGGCAGCACAGGACGGCCTGGAAATCGCCAAGCGTCTGCAAAGAGCAGGTTACGACCTCGACGAAGTCACTCCTGATGCAGACAACTGGAAATACGCACCACTCTTCTAAAGTTGCGCTTCAAAGCGTCAGTAGCGCATCGCTCGGCTCGTCGGCTCTGTCGCGATGTCGCGATGGCTGAGAACGACAAACTGGTTATAGCGCCTCGCCGGCGTTTGCTTCGGCGGCCCTACGCCAATCACTGGCATAAGCCGCAAGACCTGGAATAGCTGCAGGTTCCACCGGTTGCAGACGAAGTTCGAAAGGCTGTTCGCCCAATACCCGGGCTGCCAGGCAAAGGGCGCCAATCACGACGCCATTTTTTTCTTCTGAGAGTTCAGTTTTGATATCTGGGCGCAGAGCTGCGACCAGCGGCGCATACAAAGGCTCCTTCAAAAAAGTACCGTCGAGGATCAAGCGACGACCACCCCCAAGTGTATCCGCGCAAGTCACCGTCAAAAGGGCGGCCTGCAGCACTGCAAGAGCCGTTCGCTCTGCAGTGGTTTCCGGCATTGGCCCGACAATCTGGCCATGCCCGGCGCTACCAGGAAACTGGCCGTCATTGTTGCCGAAGCCGGGAAGGGCCATGGTGCCTTGTTCCACGATGCGAATGAGCGGACCAAGCTCGGCTTTGTCGCCGTGCCAGCTGGGGCCGGCAATTGCCGAGAATTCACGTCCTGCCATCACCAGGGCGCCGCCAACAGGCAAACCGTTCATGTCGGCGTTTATCGTCGTGCCTCGATCGTGATCGAATGTCGCCAGGTTGGTTTCCCTTGACATTGCAACGACCCAGGTGCCGGTTGAAACCAGTGTGAAGTCTTCAAGTCCAGCGGCTACATATCGGTAGAAGTTTGAGCTGGAATCGTGGGCGCCGGTCAGAACGGTAATGTTGGCAGGCAAGCCGTAGCGTCTCATCAGCGTGTGACGAACGGTGCCGAGTTTGGACCAGGCTGGCTGGAAGTCTGGCAAAAGCCCACGCCAACCCTGTATATCCACAATGGGGCTCCAATGATGCCGCAAAACATTCCAGAGATGCGACTGGGCCCCCATGGCAGAATATTCAGAAACTGCGACACCGGTCAGCCACCATCCCCAGTACTGGGCAATGTTCAGATAGTGGTTTGCCTTTGCGAAGGTTTTTGGATCGGCACGTTGCATTCGAAGCAATTGCCTCGCCGCGTGGGTCGAGGCCATCATCACCTGACTTCCGCGATCTTCGAATGTGCCGCATTTGCCGAGGTATTCGGAGTTGATGTCTTCCGGGCAGTGATCCTCATAGTCGATCATGGGCAGCATCGCACCCATGTTTTCGTCGGCAGAATCCTCGCCGACCAGAACACCTCCCGCGCCGTGTCCTACCGGTATAAGGAACTCAATCGGATGGTGCTGGCAGATGTCGGCAAGAGTTTCTCCCAACCAATCGCTCAATGTCTTCAGGTCATGGTGCCGCCAGGGTGGGCCGTCGGAGACTCTGTTCGGCGTCGATCGGTTTTCAAGCAGGTTTCCAGTTCGATCCGCCACCCACAGGTCAACGTTGGTTTTTCCAACGTCGAGGACCGCGATTTTGCCCTTGCCGGTCATTCTCCGTAACGGATTACAAAGTCAGCTGAAGTTTGGTGTTCCCGGACGAGCCGTCCGTTTGGCAAATCGTTCTCCTCGACTTTGGCAGCGATCTCGGCCTCGCTGAGCTGAAAAGCCTCCCAGCGTTCGCTGAGCCTTTTACGAAGCACGCTTTCAGGAACATCCAACGACACTGTCACGTCAAAGTATGGAAGCAGGTTCTTCCAAGGATCTCTGTCCAGAAGAAGGTAATTTCCTTCTGCCACAAGAATACGAACCGATTTGCCGATCAGGCGCGCACCGGCACGTGCAATTTCGATCTCACGGTCGAAAACCGGCACCGCCACGGTCGGCTCTTTGTTGTCGCGCAGCCGGGCCAGCATGGAAGCAAGTCCGCCGACATCAAATGTGTCGGGGGAACCTTTTCGTGGGCGCAGGCCAGCTGGGACAAGATACAGATCGTCATAGTGAAACCCGTCCATCGGAAACACTTCGGCAGTTCCGGGCAGGCCTGCATTCAGACGGTCGACAAGGGAGCCTGCCAGTGTCGACTTGCCTGATCCGGGTGCACCTGCGACCGCACAGATGATGCGTTGCCCTGAGGCCATTTCCAGCAGGTGGTCTGCCAGGGCAGCTTCTGAGATTTCCACGCTCATATCAAACGATACTGCTTTGCCTTGTTGCGCAGGAAGGGGAGGCCCTTGTCCATCACTTCTTCAAAAGAGTTGGCGACCGGCCTCCAGATGGCAAGGCCGTATCCCACTTGCGGCGGCATGTTGATGAAGCTCTCCATCGCCAGTCCGCCCTTGAAGCCGATGGCCGCCAGAGTGGCGTAGATTTCATCCCAGTCGCAGGTTCCTTCGCCCGGCGTTCCTCTGTCACTTTCCGACAGGTGGATATAACGCAGATGTTCTCGCGCATCGAGGATCCCGTTGCCCACCCCCTTTTCTTCAATGTTCATGTGATAGGTGTCTAGGTGAATGAAGATGTTGTCAGCTCCCACCTTCTCAATCATGTCTTTTGCCTGCCAGCCCGTATTGATCAGGTGGTTTTCATACCGGTTTACCGGTTCGATCCCGAAGTCGATGCCAAGGTTCTTGGCGTGCTTTGCTGCGGCCTCCAGGGCACGGGCGATATTGTCGTATTCGGTCTGGGTAGGCGGCACGCCGGTGCGTTCACCAATCCCGCCATAGGTCACGCCGGAAAGCGCTTCCGCGCCCATGGCCTTGGTCATGTTCATTGCATCGATCAGATGCTCGATGGCACCGTCTGGGTTCACCGATGCCCAGTTTTCCTGCGGCAGACCCAACGAGCAGACAGCTCGCATGTTGTGCTTGGTCAGCAGATCGTGCGTGTGCTGCGCGTCAACGACGCTTGTGTCCAGAAGCGCGATCTCGATGAAATCCATTTTGTAGGCCGCGGCAGCCGGTATCGTTCTTTCTGCGCCCGCGCGGTCCCAATGCATGGTCCACATGCTTGTATGTACGCCGAAACCTTCCACGGTCATGTTCCTTTTCGTTGTCTGCTGCGCCATCGCAACCCGACCCACCTGAGCGCCATCACGGCGATCAGAAACAAGCCCCAGACTGCGGTCGAAAGATGTTGGTTTGCCCCGATCAGGTTCAGACCCGATGACAGCGCTTGAAGGATTATCAAGGCAATGGCCACGGGTAGGACGCGGCCGAAGCCACCGAAGGGGTCGATGCCACCTAGAAAACATGCCAGAACCGTGACAAGCAAAAGAGCCTCGCCATGGCCGACACGAACTGAGTTGAAACGCGCCGCCATCACGATGCCGGCAATCGCGCAAATAACGCCTGAGATGGCATAGATCGTGACCAGGGTTTTTCGGGTATGGATGCCGGAATACTCGGAGGCCTTGATGTTTGAGCCCACCATATAGACCGAGAACCCGTGCCGCGTGCGCTTCAACATGATGTGCCAGACGATCGCGGCAAGGATGAAAATGATCATCGGAACCGGAATGCCGGCAAGACTGCCGTGACCGAGGATGTTCACGAATTCCGGGAACCCTGAAATGTCACCGCCTCTGGTCAGAAATTCTCCCAGTCCGCGCAGAAAAATCATCATGGCAAGCGAAACAAGAATGGGGTGGGCGCCGACATAGGCAACAACAGCCCCCATGACCGCGCCAGACAAAGCACCGACAAGCACTGCAAGAGTGACGCCAAGGATAAAGGCTCCGATACCGGCATCAGGGCCGCCAAACTGGATCAGCGTCCAGGCCAAAGCCAGTCCGGATATGTTGGCCTGGTAAATAATCGCAAGGTTCAGCCCGCCGGATAGAATGGGTACCAGCATGGCCAGTGTCAGCAACCCCAGCACAGGCATCTGAAATGCCATGGATCTGAGGTTTGCCCCGGTGAGAAACAACGGTGTTGCCAAGGAGAATGCCAGGAACACCAGTCCGAGAAAAATCAGAAGCGGCAACGTTTCTGTACCGGCAACGGCATGAATGCGCTCTCTTAGGCTCATGTGGCGTTTTCCTTCAAGCGCGCCTCGGTGTCTCGCGACCTGTTCCAGAGTTGGAAGGACAAGTTTGAAGAGGAAATCGCAACAAGGATTGCCGCACCAATGATCATCTGGAACGCGAAGGGAGAAATGCCGAGAAGGTTCAAACCGTTTTGCGTGATTGCAACGAACATCACACCCAAAATGCAACCGACAACCGTTCCACGGCCACCGCCAAGGCGCGCGCCGCCCAGTACGACCGCTGCCAGTACGTCCAGTTCTCGGCCATAAAGCGCGTTGGGCACGACCTCCTGGGCAATATTGACCTGCATTAAGCCGCCAATACCCGCCATCATCCCGCACCAGCCGAATGCAACGATCTGCATTTGCCAGATATTGACGCCGGAGCGGCGCGCGCCTTCCGGATTGTCGCCAAAGGCGTAGAGTTGGCGACCGAGCGTTGTGAGCCGGATCAAAGCCCATGTTGCCAGAACGCAGGCGAGCATGACTGCAACAGAAAGGTTCAGCTCCGACCAGCTTCCGTCCGGTGCCTGGCGTTCAAAAATGAAGATCCGGTCAGTCCACCAGTCAGGAAGATTGTAAATGTTTCGCCCCTTGGTGAAGAACATCAAGAGGCCGAAAAACGCGTTGAACGTCGCGATGGTGATGACGATGGATATCACCCGGAAACCATGGATCAGAAGCGCGTTGACCAGCCCCAGACCAATTCCCAGTGCCGCAGCGACCAAAAAGCCGATAGCCCAGCTGCCACCGCCGATCCCCATGAAAATCTGTGCTGCGACGTATTGTACGACCGAGGCAGCAACCGCGAACGAGATATCGATGCCCCCGGCAATCAGAACCACAAGAAGGCCGACGGCCCAGATCAGATTGACAGCGTTGTTGTTGAGCAGCGACGTGATATTGCCGAGTGTGAGGAAAGTGTCTGTTGCCAGCGAGAGGCCGAGGATCATCAGAAAAAGCACGACGGAAAGACGCGCCTCAACAGGGTAGGTGCGGAAGAGGTCACGCATAAATCAGCGCCTCCAATTCCTGCACGCTGGTGGCGTGAGGATCGTATTCCCCAACGATCTTGCCGTCAGCCATATGCAAAACACGGTCTGCGTTGAACATGACCTCGCTCACTTCGTCAGAGATCAATAGTATCGCAAGGCCTTCATCCGCCAGTTTTCGGACGATGCGAAAAATTCCTGCCCGTGCACCCACATCGACACCCACAGTCGGGCTGTCGAGGATTAGGAGGCGCGGTTCGGTCGCCAGCCATTTGGCGAGTACGACCCGCTGCTGGTTGCCGCCGGATAGAGTTGAGACGGCATCAGCTGGTTTTCCGATCTTGACAGCCAGTTCGTCGATCCAGTGCCGCACCAGCCTTGATTGGCGCGCTGGAGAGATCAGACCAAATGCACCGAGAATGCGGTCGAGCACCGAGATGACGGTGTTGTCGGCTATGGATTGCGGCTGGATTAGCCCCAGTGACAATCGATCTTCAGACACATAAGCCACACCGCGCGCGATTGCGTCGCGGATCGACTGGAGGCGGATCGGCGATCCTGCAAGACGGATTTCGCCCTGGTCGGGTGTATTCATGCCAATTAGGGCATGCGCAAGTTCACTTCGCCCCGCTCCGATCAGTCCTGTCAGGCCAAGCACTTCTCCCTGGCGAATGGTAAGATCTATATCCTTGAACTCGTCTCGTCGTGAAAGGGCTTTGACTTCCAATACGGGCAGAGCGGATGACCGATCTTTTGCCCGTACGACATTTTCGAGCTGCGCGCCGGTCATCAGTTCGCCAAGTCGAAACTGGGTCATGCCTTCGGTCGGATAGACGCCCACAAGCTTGCCGTCGCGCAGGACAGTTACTCTTTCAGAAATATCTATGACCTCTGCCAGCCGGTGACTGACAAAAACCACGGCAACGCCCTGCGCGGAGAGCGTTCGCACAACTTTCAAAAGCGCGTCGGTCTCGCTTTGTGTCAGGGACGCGGTTGGCTCGTCCATAAAAACAAGCCGGGCTTCACCCATTAACGCGCGGGCGATTGCAACGATCTGCCGCTGCGCAATCGGCAGGTCGCCAAGCCGAGTGTCCAGGTCAAGTGACACGTTCAGCCGTTCAAGTACCTTCCTGACGCGGCCCTTGTAACGCCCGCTGAAGGCGAGACGAGGAGCGACACCCACCATCTCGTCGAATGCGATGTTCTCAGCAACGGTCATGTGGGGAAAGAGGGCAAGATCCTGCCAGATTACAGCGATCCCGAGGGCTCTGGCCTTGGTCGGGGAGGTCGTGCCGACCCGTTCTCCAAACAGTTCGATTTCGCCGCCCGGGTCTGGGGAATAGACACCGGTCACGATCTTTATCAGTGTCGACTTTCCGCAGCCGTTTTCACCGGCGAGGCAGTGAACCTCACCCGCACGCACCTCGAAATCGACAGACTGCAGGGCTTTCACGCCGCCGAAGGTCTTCGAAACGGAACGAAGCCGCAGCGCGTGGGCTGTATCGGAAACTGTTGTCATGGTTGTTTTCAGCGCCTGACGGGGAACCCGCTTTGCGCGGGGTCCCCAGGTTCAGCGGCAAGAGGTCTTAAAGACCCTTGGCGGCCAGATCATCCACGGTGCTCTTGTTGATCTCAAGCAGGTTGTCCGTGATGATGTTGCGGGTTTCCGCGTCAGGCTCAACAACGCCGAGCCCTTCGATTTCGGTACCGCTGGCGATTTCGTCACCGTTGACCAGCATGTTGCCCATCGTGACAAACACCCGACCGGCTTCAGCCGGATTCCACATGAAACCGCCGGAAATAACGTCGTCCTTCAGGAGTTTCTGGCCCTGGCCGGGCGAGAACGGTCCCATGACGTGGACCTTGCCGCCCAGTCGACGTTCCTCGATGGCTCGGCCTGCGCCAATGGGGCCCTGGCTGCCAAAGGCAAGGAAACCGCGCAGATCCGGGTTGGCCGCGATCAGGTCAAGTGCTGTCGAACGGCTGTCATCCACACTTTCGGCCACACCATAGCGGTCACCGACCGGCTGCAGCTTGTCAGCGCAGTTCTCGGCGATCCACTTGATACCTGCATCGGCCCAAGCGTTGTGAAGCGGCACGGTGAGGGAACCCACATAAACTGCGTATGTGCCTGGCTCACTTGTTTTTTCGCACAGCAGTTTGGCGTGGGCTTCACCAAAACCATCCGCTGATGCCAGTTCGAAATTCCAGTCGACATTGTTCAAGCCGGGGCCTTCATGCGCGACAACCTTGATGCCGGCATCCATCGCCTTTTTGAGAACCGGTTCAAGTGCGGCTTCGTCGTTTGGCACCACGCCGATGACATCGACGCCCTTGGCGATCAGATCTTCAATCGCGCGGACCTGCAGGGCAGGGTCTGCCGAAGTCGGTCCGATCATTTCCGCACTGACACCAAGTTCTGCTGCGCGCTCCTTGATGCCTTCTTCCATTGCGTTGAACCAGGGGATGCCACCGATCTTGACGACAATACCCATCGAAGTTTCTGCGTTGGCAGTGCTTGCGCAGGCCACCAAGGCAATCGCTGCTGTGACGTACTTTAGTTTGTTCATGTTTTCCTCCCATGCGCGGCACGCGGGTACCGCATAGTCATCCGGTCCAATCCAGTTGGCCGAAGCTCGACTGGGCAAAAAACAAGTTGCTCAATCGATGTAGCAATGTTAGGCAGAAAGAAAAGTTCAGTCAAGCTGCTCGTGACGCAATAATTGAAGGGCACTGTCGCGTGAAATCCAGACAGAAGAGCACGATCTACGACATCGCACAGAAGGCGGGCGCCTCTCCGTCGGCGGTGTCTGCGGCTCTGAACGGCAAATGGAAACAGCGACGACTGAAGAAGGAAACGGTCGACAGGATCCAGCGGATCGCGCAGGAAGAGGGCTATATGGCCAACCTTCAGGCGCGGGGTTTGCGGAAAGCGGAGTCCGGGCTCGCCGGCATGGTTTTGCCGGACCATGAAAACCGGTTTTTTGCCGAGCTGAGCCAACAATTCGCCAAGGAGGCACATGCGCGCGGGCTTTGCCCGGCAATTGTGCATGCGGGACGTGATGCGGACGCTCAGCTCACGTCAGTCGAAAGCCTGATTGCCTATTCCGTTGACCTTTTGATGATTGCCGGTGCAACGGAACCTCTAAGTTTGGCCAGTGCCTGCAGCAAGGCACGCATAAGGCATGTTTTTGTCGATCATCCCTGCAGCGAGGCGCCGTCCATCGTCACCGACAACACAGGCGGTGCCGCGATGCTGACAAAGACGCTTCTGGATGAGATGGATATGCCGTCGGAAATCGATCCGACCACATGGCTCTATTTTCTCGGTGGTGAATCGAGCCTGCCAGCTTCGGCAGACCGTATTCAGGGGTTCCGCCAGCAGGCAGAAGCAGCCAAGGTTCTGTTTGATACTGGTCAGATATTGGCCTGCGGGTATGAAAGCGAAAAGGCCGAAAAGGCACTTGCCGAGCTTTATTCGAATCTTGGGCAGTTGCCTGCGGGTTTGTTTGTGAATTCAATCGGCTGTTTTGAAGGGGTTCTGCGTTTTCTCTCGCGACTGCCAGAGGGAGATATTTCACGATCAACGTTCGGCTGTTTTGACCATGACCCCTTCGCCACGCTGTCGCGGTTTCCGCTGCGCATGGTCCGCCAGCGCGCAGACCTTATGGTGGAGGAAGCTTTTCGTCAGTTGGACAAAGGAACTTCCGAAGCGTGTTTGATCCGGGTCGCGCCTGATCTGGTCTGACATCTCGCGAACTCTAACCTCAAGACCGAAATGCCGTTTGCAACAAGCGGAAGAGGGGACGGGTGCTCAACAGGCCTTCTGGCTTACGACAGTCTAGTCAAAAAGATCGGGTCTTGACTGCCTGAGCGGTTCGAGGCGCTCTACAAGATCGCGCAGGTGTTTCAGCATCGCGTTGCGGGCCTTTTCAGGGTCTCGTTGCTGTATCGCTTCGATGATCTGGCAGTGTTCTTCGAATGCCTGGTGCGAGCGACCCGGTATCGGAAGCAGCAAGCGGCGCGCACGATTGACCTGAACCCAGCCGGAAACAGCAATAGCAGTCAGTTTCGGATAGCCGGTAAACTCAAAGATCAGGTCATGCATACGCTGATCTTCCCGATAAAATCCGGCTTCATCCCTGTCTTCCAGACATAGCGACTGAAGGCGGAGATTTCGGTTCAGTTCCGAGAGTTGTTCATCTGTGCGCCCGGTGGCGACACGCGCAACGGCGGCGAGTTCAATCGCCTCGCGCAGGAAAGCACCTTCACGAATTTCAGGCATGGAAAACCGGGTGACCCGCGAACCGGATTGGGGAACAACCTCTACCAGCCCTTCACCGGCGAGCTTGGTAATTGCTTCAGTTACAGGTGACCGGGAAACGCCAAGTTGCGCGCAGATTTCCTGTTTTTTCAAAAGCGTGTCCGGAGGAAGTTCCATGGCCAATATGGCGGCACGCAAGGTTTCATAGACGCGCTGGGCCAATGAACCCTTGAGCTTTCTGATATCTGGCAGGACGTAAGGCGATAGGTCGCGTTCGGCGTTTGGGGGCATAAGAGTTCCGTATATGAATGCTAACATGTTAGTTGACGTGAGTGCCTTGTCAAGATAACCGTCAGGGCCGAAGGTGCTCGCGCCTGGAAAGACTTTGGGGAGACAAGTGTGGCGCAAGCTCGGCCGAATACGATCCTATTGAATGCTCAAGATACTGTTGTCGTTGCCTTGCAGGACATTGCAGCCGGGGAAGTGGCAACACACATCGAAACGCCTCTGCCGGGGCAGATTCAACAAGGGCACAAGATTGCCTGTAAGGATGTAGACAAGGGTGACCATATCATCCGCTATGGCCAGATCATCGGGCAGGCAACCCGGAATATCCGGGCCGGTGAACATGTGCACACTCACAATCTTGGAATGGGTCAGCACAATCGCGACTACCAGCACGCAGAAGCTTCGCAGCCGCTCCCGGCTGCAAACAGCGAGCGGTCGTTCATGGGATACCGGCGTTCAACAGGTAAGGTCGGCACGCGCAACTATATCGGCATACTGACGTCGGTGAACTGTTCAGGTTCGGTCGCAAGGTTCATAGCCGAGGCGGCTGAAAAGTCCGGATTGCTCGATGACTACCCGAATGTCGACGGCATTGTGCCGATTGTGCACGGTACCGGTTGTGGCATGTCTTCAAGTGATGAAGGCTATGCCACCTTGTTCCGAACCCTTTCAGGATATGCGCAACATTCGAATTTTGCGGCCATTCTCCTGATCGGACTTGGCTGTGAAGTGATGCAGATCGCGGACCTTGTTGGTGACCGGAAAATGCGGACAGGCGGCGATCTGCGGTATATGACCATTCAACAGAGCGGCGGAACCCGAAAGACGATCGATGCAGGGCTTGCCGAGTTAAAGGCGCTCGCCGAACTTGCCAATGAAGCTGTACGCTCGCCTGCTCCGATTTCCGAAATCACCGTTGGTATGCAATGCGGTGGGTCCGATGGCTATTCCGGTATAACGGCCAACCCCGCGCTCGGTCTGGCCTCAGACATGCTGGTGCGCCATGGCGGGACGACGATCTTGTCGGAAACTTCAGAGATCTACGGAGCGGAACATCTGTTGACGCGCCGGGCCGTCTCCGTCGATGTCGGCGAAAAGCTGATTGAACGCGTGCGCTGGTGGGAAGACTATACAGCCAGAAACGGTGGTGAAATGGACAACAATCCGTCACCTGGCAACAAACGCGGCGGGTTGACGACCATCCTGGAAAAGTCGCTCGGTGCTGCAGCAAAAGGGGGCGCGGCACCTCTGGTCGATGTCTACAAATTCGGCGAGAGTATCGACAAGAAGGGCTTTGTCTTCATGGATAGCCCCGGTTTTGACCCCTGCTCGGTGACGGGTCAGATCGCATCAGGTGCAAACATTGTCGTCTTTACGACCGGTCGGGGCTCTGTTTCGGGCTATATGCCGACGCCCTGCATCAAACTGGCCACTAACAGTGAGATGTATCAGCGGATGTCTGAAGACATGGACATCAATTGTGGTGACATCGTTTCTGAAAATGTCAGCCTGGAGGCCAAGGGGGACGAGATCTTTGAAACGATTATCAGAATTGCCTCCGGCGAGAAGTCCAAGAGCGAAGAGCTTGGCTTTGGCGGTGTCGAATTCGTTCCCTGGCAGATCGGTGCGGTGATGTAGCCACGCCGTCAGATATTCGAGTTCGGGCCAGAGAAGTGGAAGCTCGAACGTGCAGGAGACAGAAGCTTTAGCGCGAGGGTTTCTGACTTTGCCTGCCGGAAAACCGGCTAAGCAAAACCGCAACGTTTTTGGCCTGATACTTCTTCAAGAGGCGCGCCCGAACGTCTTCAACGGTTCTGGGCGACAGGCCTAGAACCAATGCCATTTCCTTGCTGGTCTGACCTTGTGACAACAACAGCAGAACGTCCCGTTCTCGCTTCGTCAGTTGTGGACCGCTTGGTGTGTTGTCGATCAACGCGAAGCTTAGGACGATGCGGGCTAGCGGCACCTCGGGGGTCAGCGTGCGCGCACGAAACCGGCACCATATGGCAGATCCATCTGCACGACGCATCAGGCGCTCATCTGTATAGGGCTGGGACTGGCGCAAGGGTTCAAGCCCGATGTCACGGATCTGGTGAAACTCCTGATCGGTTCCGTAAAGCACGCGGAAACTTTGTCCGACCAGATCTGACTTTTGATAGCCGAACATCTGCGCAAAGGTGTTGTTGCAGCTGCGGATAATCCGGTGTTCCGTGAGGGCAAGACCCATCGGGGCACAATCGAAGGCGAGTTCATCCAGTGGGGTCATGACTACCGTGTTCCTACGGTATTGGCACCGTAGTTGGACGATAGCATAGTATTTCTTTGCTGTTCAAAAGGGTAGGCGTAGAATGCCGTTATCGGATCGACTGAACACCGAAATCGATGCCAGACGGGAAGACCTGATCGCGTTGACACAGGATCTGTTGCGTATTCCAACCCTGAACCCCCCTGGCGAAAACTATCTCGAGATATGCGAATACATCTCAAATCGGTTGCGTGACGCCGGTTTTACGGTCGAGTTGATCCGTGCACATGGGACACCAGGCGATAGCGAGAAGTATCCGCGCTGGAACGTCGTTGCGCGGCGTGAAGGAAATCGTCCTGGCGAGTGCGTTCATTTCAACAGCCATATCGATGTCGTGGATGTCGGGCACGGCTGGACCAAGGACCCGTTTGGCGGCGAACTAATCGATGGGAAAATCTACGGCCGTGGAGCCTGCGACATGAAAGGAGGGCTGGCTGCAAGCATCGTCGCGGCAGAAGCATTTCTGGCGGTTTGCCCTGACTTTTCCGGCTCAATCGAAATCAGCGGAACTGCGGATGAGGAGTCCGGTGGCTACGGAGGCGTCGCCTATCTGGCGGAAAGGGGATACTTCAGCCCGGAACGCGTCCAGCATGTGATTATTCCAGAGCCGCTCAACAAGGATCGTATTTGCCTGGGACACCGAGGCGTATGGTGGGCGGAGATTGAAACGCACGGTGAGATTGCGCATGGATCGATGCCATTTCTGGGCGATTGCGCTGTCCGGCACATGGGAGCTGTTTTGGAGGAGATGGAGGAGAATCTTTTTCCCGCTCTTGCGCAGAAACGAACCGATATGCCGGTGGTTCCCG
Source organism: Roseibium porphyridii (assembly GCF_026191725.2). Taxonomy (NCBI): domain Bacteria; kingdom Pseudomonadati; phylum Pseudomonadota; class Alphaproteobacteria; order Hyphomicrobiales; family Stappiaceae; genus Roseibium; species Roseibium porphyridii. Next base: position 4,171,966 of record NZ_CP120863.1, on the reverse strand, counting down.
AAGGAGCGCGTCAATCGACACTCAACATAAACTCAATTCATGGCGGTCAGTCAGAGGGCGACGAAGATTTCACAGGCCTTCCCAGTCCTTGTGTGCCAGACAGCTGCCGTGTGGTGATAGATCGTCGTTTTTTACTTGAAGAAAAGATTGAAGATGTTCAGGCTGAGATTAAGGATATTCTTGAAGACGTTGAAAAGAAAAGAGAAAATTTTCGATATGACCTGAAGGAATTGCATCGCGTCCTGCCGACCATGACCGACAAGGACGCACCTGTGGTCAAAACGGTCGCAAAGGCGATCGCGCAGACGATGGGGAAGGAAGCGGAATATGTCGTAAGTCCTGGAACTTACGATCAAAAACACATCGACCGGATCGGCAAGTTGAAAAACTGCATTGCCTACGGACCGGGGATACTGGATCTGGCGCACAAGCCGGACGAATATGTAGGCGTGGAAGATATGCTCGATTCAGCAAAGGTAATGGGCCTTTCGCTTTTGGAGCTTCTTGCAAAGCCGTAGCGTCGCGGCACCGACAAAGGGGAGAGCTATGCGTTTGACGAAGTTAGGGAGTGGACTGATCAGCGTTCTGGCATTGGCTGCGGGAATTTCCATGGCTCATGCCAAGAGCGACATTGTCGTTGCCATGCAATTGGAACCGCCGCATCTGGACCCGACCAGTGCCGCTGCCGGAGCAATCGATTCCGTTCTTTATTCCAATGTCTTCGAGGGGCTCACGCGGTTCGGACCCGACGGTTCGGTCAACCCGGGGCTGGCGGAAAGCTGGAGCATCTCCGAAGACGGAAAGACCTATACGTTCAGACTTCATGAGGGCGTGAAGTTCCATGACGGGTCCGACTTGACCGCCGAGGATGTCAAATTCAGCCTGGACCGTGCACGTGGTGAAGACAGCGCAAATGCTCAAAAAGCTCTTTTCGCCGGCATTGAAAGTGTCGAGGCTATCGACCCGACCACGGTCAAGGTCACGCTGAAGGAACCGAACGGGAGTTTGCTGTTCAATTTGGCATGGGGCGACGCAGTTATCGTTGCGCCTGAAAGCATTGCCGATATCAAGTCCACCCCGATCGGAACCGGTGCCTTCAAATTTTCCAATTGGGTCCAGGGTGACAGGATCGACTTGGAAAAAAACGCGGACTATTGGGGAACGCCCGCCAAGCTGGACAACGTTACCTTCAAGTTCATTTCGGACCCGACAGCAGCTTTCGCTGCTGTCATGGCGGAAGACGTGAATGCGTTTGTGGGGTTTCCAGCGCCTGAAAATCTGCCGCAATTCGAAGCCGATCCACGGTTTCAGGTGCTGGTGGGTTCGACGGAAGGTGAAACCATCTTGTCGACCAACAACAAGCAGCCACCGCTAGACAATCCCAAGGTTCGCAAAGCCATTGCGCATGCAATCGACCGGCAGGCGATCATTGATGGCGCGATGTTCGGTTACGGAACGCCAATCGGTACACACTTCGCGCCACATAACCCGGACTATGTCGATCTGACGGGCCTGAGTATGTACGATCCGGAGTTGTCGAAAGAGCTTCTGGCGGAAGCCGGGTTCGCCGATGGCTTCTCCACCACGCTCAAGCTGCCGCCACCTTCCTATGCCCGCCGGGGCGGCGAGATCATCGCATCTCAATTGCGCGCGGTCGGTATTGAAACCGAAATCAGCAATCTGGAATGGGCTCAGTGGCTGGAACAGGTGTTCAAGGGAAAGGATTTCGGTCTGACCATCGTCAGTCACACCGAGCCGATGGATATCGGTATCTATGCCCGCCCGGATTACTACTTCAACTACGACAGTCCTGCCTTCAAGGAACTGTTTGAGAAACTGACCGTTGAAAATGATCCGGAAAAACGCTCTGAGCTTTTGAAGGAAGCGCAGAAAATGATCTCCGAAGACTATGTCAACGGATACCTCTTTCAGCTTGCGTTCCCGACGGTTGCCAATGCCAAGATCAAGGGCCTATGGAAAAACCAACCCACGCAAGCGACCGACCTGACAGCGGTCTACTGGGAAGACTGATCTGACCTCGCATCGCGGGCGCTCGCATGATCGACGAGCGCCCGTTTCCAGATTCACTTTATTGCAATCGCTCCGGCTGTATGTCGCCGGTTGGCGTGTGACGGGGTCATGCTGCGGTATTTTCTGAAAAGACTGCTGTCTCTTGCGCTCAGCCTTGTTGCGGCGTCAGTGGTCATATTCCTGGTTTTGGAAGTTGTTCCGGGAGATCCGGCTGCATACATGCTCGGATTGAACGCGCAGGAAGATACGCTGAATGCGCTTCGTGAGCAGCTCGGCCTGAACGGAACGATCCTGGAACGTTATCTCTCCTGGGCAGGAGGTCTCCTGACGGGTGATTTTGGCGTTTCCTATACTTATAGAACGCCTGTTGCGGAGATGATCGGAGACCGGCTCTGGGTTTCGCTGCCGCTCGCACTTTACGCACTGACCTTGAGTACGCTGATTGCTTTCCCCGCCGGTATCTGGGCGGCATCGCGCCGAGGTTCCTTTGTCGATACCGGCGTCATGGGGGCGACCCAGCTTGGCGTGGCAATACCCAATTTCTGGTTCGCAATGCTGATGGTTCTGGTTTTTGCCATCAATTTGCGCTGGTTCTCCGCCGGTGGTTTTGCCGGCTGGGATGCAGGGTTTCTTGCCGGGATGAAATCGCTGACATTGCCGGCAATTGCCCTCGCGCTTCCTCAGGCAAGCATCCTGACCCGTGTCATGCGATCCAGCTTGCTGGACACATTGAGTGAAGACTTCATCCGGACAGCTCGCGCAAAGGGGCTGACCCGTGCCCAGGCGATGTGGCGGCACGCGCTGCGCAACGCGCTCATCCCAGTCCTGACCATCATGGGCCTACAGTTCTCGTTCTTGCTGGCAGGCGCGATCATTATCGAGAATGTCTTTTATCTGCCAGGCCTAGGGCGTCTTGTTTTTCAGGCGATCAGCGCGCGCGATCTGATCGTGGTCGAAAGCGTTGTGATGCTGCTCGTCTTTGCGGTGATTGTTGTGAATTTCGCCGTGGATCTTGCCTACGCGCTTGTTGATCCACGGTTGCGGAGGCGTCGCTGAATGAGCCTTCTGTTCCACAATCGTTCGTTTTTACCGGGGATCATTCTGACAACTGTCTTTGCAGCTGCAGCCCTCATCAGCTTGGCCTGGGTTCCATACGACACGACCATTCTGAATATTGCCGAGAAATTAAAGACCCCGAGCCTTGCCCATCCCCTCGGTACCGACCAGTTCGGACGCGACATCCTCAGCATGATCATGGTGGGGGCAAGAACGTCGATTGCCGTTGCATTAGTGGCTGTCGGCATCGGCATGATTGCCGGTGTTCCACTGGGCCTGGCAGCAGCTGCACGGAAGGGCGGGTTGCTGGATGAGGTCATCATGCGGATGAATGATCTCGTCTTTGCGTTTCCAAGCCTTCTGATCGCCGTGATGATTACTGCTGTATTCGGGGCATCGGCGCTGAATGCGATCATCGCAATCGGTATCTTCAATATCCCGGTTTTCGCTCGGCTGACGCGCGGCGCAGCGCTCACGCTGTGGAGCCGGGAATACATTCTGGCAGCCAGGGTTGCAGGCAAGGGACAGGCGCGCATCTCCATCGAACACATCTTGCCAAACGTGGCCAACCTGTTGATTGTTCAGGGTACCATCCAGTTTTCGCTGGGAATCCTTGCTGAAGCCGGTCTCAGCTATGTTGGCCTCGGTGCTCAACCGCCTACCGCCAGCTGGGGCCGTATGCTGGCAGACAGCCAGACAATGATTTCCTTTGCGCCGCATCTGGCTCTGTTTCCCGGACTGGCCATTCTCCTGACTGTTCTTGGACTGAATCTTCTGGGTGACGGTCTGCGCGATCTTCTCGACCCCAAACTGAGGAGGGCAAGAACGTGACCCTTCTCAAGATCGATCGCCTTTCGCTGACGATCCATGGCACACCCATCCTCAAGGACGTGTCGCTTAACGTCGACCCCGGGCGTATTCTGGGCGTGATCGGTGAGAGCGGATCCGGCAAGTCGATCACCGCTTTCAGTGTGTTGCAGCTCTTGCCCAACGGGACTGAGTGCACCGGAAGCATCAGGCTGAGCGGCACGGATATCCTTACCTGCAGCGAACCGAAACTTTGCGGCATCAGAGGCCGGGACGTTGGCATGGTGTTTCAGGAACCGATGACCGCTCTCAATCCATTGCAGACCATCGGCGCACAAGTCGCTGAAACGATATTGGTGCATGAGAACGTATCGAAAGCGGAAGCGACGAAGCGTGCGGCAGAAGCTTTGCAACGAGCAGAGTTGCCGCAAGAAAAGTTTCCGCTGTCGCGCTACCCACATGAACTCTCCGGTGGTCAGCGCCAACGTGTGGTGATTGCCATGGCAATTGCGCTGAAACCAAAGCTGCTGATTGCCGACGAACCGACAACGGCGCTCGACGTGACGACACAGGCGCAGATCCTGGATTTGTTGAAGCGCCTGGTAGCGGAAGACAACATGGGTCTGATGCTGATCAGTCACGATCTGGCAGTCGTTGCCGACCTTGCTGATGACCTGGTGATCATGCAGCAGGGCGACGTGGTGGAGAGCGGTCCCGCTCAAGCGCTTTTCGGTGCCATGCAGCATCCCTATTCAAGAGCGCTGCTGGAAGCTTCAAGCCACGTGCCGGACCGGGTTGGGGAGAAACACGAGACCTCGCTGCTCCAGGTTCGCAATGTCGTGCGAGACTATCAGCAACATGTTCACGGCTGGTGGGGAGCAACAACGCATTTTCGGGCCGTCAATAACGTGAGCTTCGAAATACAGCGCGGTGAAAGCCTGGGTCTTGTCGGCGAATCCGGTTGCGGAAAATCGACGCTGACCAGAGCCATTCTCGGACTGGAAGAAGTGCAGGGTGGCGAGATTCTTTTTGACGGTCAGCCGGTCTACACCCACCACCACGCCAACAAGGATGTGCGGCGGCGAATGCAGGTGGTTTTTCAGGATCCATACGGAAGTTTCAATCCGCGTTGGCGCGTTGAGAAGCTGGTCAGTGAGCCGTTTCACCTGCTTCAGACACCTCTTCGCGGGCAGGAACGAGAAGACGCTGTCGTTGAAGCACTGGAGAGCGTTGGTCTGGGCGCAAAAGACCGGCACAAGTACATTCACGAGTTCAGTGGTGGTCAGCGCCAACGCATTGCGATCGCACGAGCCTTGATCATCAAACCAGACCTGATCATCCTGGATGAAGCGGTGTCCGCCCTGGACGTTTCGGTGCGTGCCCAGGTGCTCGACCTTCTTGCTGATCTCGGGGATCGGTTCAATCTGACTTATCTCTTCATCTCTCATGACTTGAGCGTCGTACGCTCCATTACCGATCGGGTGCTGGTGATGAAATCGGGAGAGATCGTTGAGGACGGGCCGACAGATGCGGTCTTCGATCATCCAAGTCACGACTATACGAAACAGCTTGTCGCCGCGGCGCCGGTTCTGCCGGTCGGTGCCGTGTGAGGAGGAATGATGACTGAAAACCTGAATCTCTGGTTTGACCCTGAAAAGTGCTTGATCGCCGGAAAATGGATCTCCTGTGCGAGTGGCGACAGCCTCCCGCTCATGAACCCGTCAAATGGTGAACGGATAGGGGCGATCGCTCGAGGAAGGGCTTCTGACATCGATGCAGCAGTTGCGGCAGCTCATGAAGCGCGCAAAGGCGATTGGGGAAGAACAACGGCTGCCGAACGTGGCCGGTTTCTGTTTCGCCTCGGCAAACTGGTAGAGGATCGCATCGAGGATCTGGCTCGCATTGAGGCACTGGACGTCGGAAAACCGCTCAAACAGGCGCGCAATGATGCGGTCGCTCTCGTCCGCTATCTTGAGTTTTACGGCGGCGCCGCCGACAAGCTCCACGGCGAGACCATCCCCTATCTGGAAGGTTATACAGTCTACACCTTGCGTGAGCCTTTTGGGGTTACGGGCCACATCGTGCCGTGGAATTATCCCATGCAGATCATAGGACGGTCGGTTGGCGCAGCCCTGGCAGTTGGAAATGCCTGCGTCCTGAAACCGGCGGAGGATGCCTGTCTCACTGCGCTGGCTTTTGCCGATCTTGCAAGGGAAGCTGGTCTTCCGGAGGGGGCGTTGAATGTGGTGCCAGGTCTTGGGTCTGAGGCCGGAGCTGCGCTCACAGCCCACCCGAATGTTCAGCACATCAGTTTTACAGGATCCGTGGCAACGGGTGTTCAAGTCCAGATGGCTGCCGCAAGAAATGTCGTTCCCGTGACGTTGGAGCTTGGCGGCAAGTCGCCCCAGATCTTCTTCGAAGACGGGGATCTTGAGGCTGCCCTGCCATTTCTTGTGAATGCGGGGATCCAGAACGCCGGACAGACCTGTTCAGCATCGTCGCGCATCCTGGTGCAAAGATCCCGTTTGGCTGAAGTCGCTGAGCGCATGGCTGAAAAGTACCGTGCCTTGAAAGTGGGACCGGCATTGGCGGACCTTGATGTCGGTCCTCTCATTTCAGCAAAACAACAGGGCATCGTCTCAAGTTTCCTGGATCGTGGTGCCGATCTGGAGAAGGTCGCAGAGGGACGGTTTCTGGACGCACCTGGCGAGGGCAATTACGTCAAGCCGACGCTCTTTGCAGGGGTCGATCCCTCTCACGTCTTGGCACGGGACGAAATCTTTGGTCCTGTCCAGGTGATCATTCCCTTCGACACCGAAGATGAAGCGACTGCGATTGCCAACGGCACTGACTATGGCCTGGTCGCCAGTATCTGGACACGCGACGGTGCGCGACAGATGCGCATGGCTAAGAAAATTCGGACAGGCCAGGTGTTCATCAACAACTACGGAGCGGGTGGAGGTGTTGAACTTCCGTTCGGGGGAATGGGCAAGTCCGGCCATGGCCGGGAAAAGGGATTTGAAGCCCTTTATGGCTTCACGTCGCTCAAAACCGTCGCTGCCTACCATGGCTGAGCCATGCCAGGCGAGACATCGAATTTGAAGGAAACGCGCATATGAGACTTCAGGGAAAAACGGCAATCGTAACGGGCGGTGCCTCAGGCTTTGGAGCCGGAATTGTGCGTAAATTTGCGGCCGAAGGTGCCAGTGTTCTGATTGCAGATCTGAACTTGGATCTCGCGCAGGATGTCGCAAAAGAAACCGGTGGTCAGGCAGTCAAGGTCGATGTCGCGAGCAACGAAAGCGTTCAATCGCTTGCCGAAACCGCGCTGGCCAACCTCGGGCGGGTCGATATCCTGGTCAACAATGCTGGCATTACCCATCTTCCAAAGCCAATGCAGGATGTGACGGAGGACGAGTTTGACAAGGTGTTGGCCGTCAATTGCAAGTCGGTTTATCTGACAGCCCGGCACCTGGTTCCCGTCATGACCGCAGCCGGTAAGGGCGCTATCTTGAATGTGGCTTCGACCGCGGGTTTGAGCCCGCGCCCGAAGCTCAATTGGTACAATGCCTCCAAGGGCTGGATGATTACAGCAACCAAGACAATGGCCGTGGAACTGGCTCCCGCCGGGGTGAGGGTCAACGCGATTTGTCCGGTTGCCGGGGAAACACCGCTCCTGAAAAGTTTCATGGGCGAGGACACCCCTGAAATTCGCGCCAAGTTCCTGTCGACCATTCCAATTGGCCGCTTCTCGACGCCGGAGGACATGGGCAACGCTGCGTGTTTCCTATGTTCGGATGAGGCCGGCATGGTTACGGGTGTCGCTATGGAGGTCGATGGGGGGCGCTGTATCTGATTTGACGGTCCTGTACCTGGCCTCAGGTCTTCCACCAACACTTTGATCCAATCGAGTCTGCGCATGAATGCGCTGGTGCCATTCGGTCCGGCGATGAACGATTCTGCGCAAGCTTCATTGTATTTCATAAATACCCGACTTGTTTTTGCTTCAGCCATTTTGATGGCAAAAGGCCGGTTTTCTGCCGTTCATTCGCTAGGCAAGAATTCTTTGTCCGACAAAATTTAAACTATGTCAGACAAAGAATTTGCAATGTCAGACATAGTTCGTATTATGTCTGACAAAGTTGCTTTGCTTATCAATGAACGAGAAAAGGCAGCATCGACTCATGTCGGCAGACCCAAAGAAAGTGCACGCTGATATCGACGCAGACCGAGAAGACGGTCCTCGTGATGTGCCCAGAGCTCTCATCAGATTGATCGAAGACGAAGGGCTGCAGGTTGGAGACAGGCTGCCTCCCGAGCTTGAGTTGGTTCGAAGACTTGGTTTTGGTCGCTCGACCATCCGCGAAACCTTGAAGACCTGGGAAAGCATGGGGGTCGTCAGCCGGAACAAAGGGGCCGGCACCCGCCTGATCTCCGAGATATCCAGAAACACGCTACGGGTTGCCCTGACGATCAAGCACGAAGCCGAAAGCCTCTTGCGAATGCAGCAGGTGCGTCGTCCACTCGAGATAGAGGCTGTGAGAATCGCGACCCGGCTTGCAACGCCCGAGCAGCGTCGGATCATCAGCGCGCGGGCAGCGGAGCTGATGGCAATTTACGAAGTCGGCGAAGACTGGCGGCCCGCCGACAGCCGATTTCACAATGCCATTCACGAGGCGACTGGAAATCCGCTCTTCAAGCAGTTTATCGAGCAGATCCAGAAAGCCTTTCACGACATTTACGAAACGCCATTTGGGACGCCTCATCTGGGCCAGGAGACCATTCCACTTCACCGTCCGCTTGCCGACGCGATCATTGCCGGAGATGAGGATAGGGCGGCAGAACTGACAGCGACCATCATCGATATGGTGTGTACTGCAACTCAAAATTTTTCCGAGGAACACGATGGCTGACTCTGTGCCCGGAAATTATTCCATTCAGACGCTACTTGCTGCCGCTGCAACCGATTTTGGTGGGGCTGTAACGCCGCCAATCATGCAGACATCACTATTCACATTTGACAACTACCATGCTTTCGCGGAGCGGATGGCGGGGCGGTCCGATGATCCGCTTTACACCCGTGTCCAGAACCCCACGGTCTCTGCATTCGAAAACCTGATCGCCAAGGCAGAAGAAGGGGAGGCAGCGGTTGCCTTTGCTTCCGGTATGGCTGCGATTTCTTCTGCCGTCATCGCATTTGTGAAGCCCGGCGACCGGATCGCCTGTGTTGAGCATGTCTATCCGGATGCTTACCGGTTCTTCGAAAAGCTGCTCCGCCCGTTCGGCGTTGAGGTGACCTATCATTCTGTAGAGGCATTCGAGACGGATGAAAATCTGCTTGCAGGTGCGCGTCTTGCCTATCTGGAAAGCCCGAACACAGTTGTTTTTGAGGCAATGGATCTTCCGGCCGTCGCTGCCCATGCCAAACGTCATCAAACGCTCACGATGATCGATAATTCCTGGGCAACACCGCTTTTCCAGCAGCCGTTGACGCTCGGCATCGACATCGTATTGCACTCCGCTTCGAAATATCTTTCAGGCCACTCAGATACGGTCGCGGGTGTCGTGGTTGCAAGGCAGGACCTGATTGACCAGATCCGTGAGCTGTCGCTCGCGCTGTTGGGTGGCAAACTGGCGCCATTTGAGGCCTTCTTGCTCACGCGCGGACTAAGAACGCTGACAGCGCGGATGCATCAACACCAGGCCACCGCAAATCAATTCGTTGACAAGCTGTCTGCGCACCCGCTTGTGAAAAGAGTGCTTTCGCCCGGCCCGAATGTTGTTCCAGGACTGACCGGTCGCTCTGGCCTGATGTCGGTGGAACTCGATGGTGCCGTGGACATTCCCGCATTCGCAGACACCTTGAACCTGTTTCGTCTTGGCGTGAGCTGGGGCGGGTTTGAGAGCTTGGTCCTGCCGACAAAAATCGCCCTCGAACAGGCGGGCGAACAAAATTCAATGCAACGCTTTGGCGTCTCCGACCGGATTGTTCGTCTGAGCCTGGGGTTGGAAGACCCCGATGATCTTTGGGCTGACTTCGAAGCGGCCCTGAGCACAAGCGCCCACCGATAAGCGGCGTATCCAAAAACGAAACCCGAAACAGTGGAGTTGATCATGAGGGGATTGATAGGAGCTATTAGCGCACTTGCCATAATGGCGAGTTCAGCGGCGAGCGCGGAAAGCCTGAAACTGGTGGAAGTGATCACCAGTCCGGAGCGAACCAAGGTCCTGCAGCAACAGGTTGAGGCATTCGAAGCCGCCAATCCTGGAACTGAAGTGGAAATCGTGTCGTTGCCATGGGGGCAGGCCTTCGAAAAGTTTGCGACCATGGTTGCAGGGGGAGACATTCCTGACGTGGTCGAAATGCCGGATCGTTGGGCCGGTATCTACAAGGACAAGCTGGTTGATCTGAACAGCCGGATTGCTGACTGGGAACACGGTGAAACGCTGACCCAAAAGACAATCGACATGGGGCGGCAGACAGACGGCAAAACCGTGCGAATGATCCCCTACGGGTTCTACCTCCGCGCCTTGTTCTACAACAAAAAACTGTTGGAAGAGGCGGGTGTGGGCGAAGCGCCGAAGACCATGGCCGATTTCATGGCCGCGGCCAAGGCGGTGTCCGAGCTTGATGGCAAGTATGGTTATTGTCTTCGTGGCGGGCCGGGTGGCCTGAATGGCTGGATCATGATGGCCGCCACCATGAACGGCAATAACACCTTCTTTGACGAAAACGGCAAGAGCACGCTCAACCAGCCGGGTTCGGTGGAAGGGATCCAATTCCTGATTGATCTCTACCAGAACGGATATGCACCGAAGGATTCCGTAAGTTGGGGGTTTAATGAGATTGTGGCCGGTTTCTATTCGGGAACTTGCGCATTTCTTGATCAGGACCCTGATGCCCTGATTGCAGTGGCCGAGCGCATGGAGGCCGACGATTTTGCTGTTGTTCCCATGCCGGTCGGGCCGGCAGGTAAAGCTTTCCCGACAATCGGTTTCGCCGGTTGGGCAATGTTCGACACAACGTCTAATGAGGATCTTTCCTGGAAGTTGATTGCGCATCTGGCAAGCCCGGAGGCCAACAAGGAATGGGCAAAGCGTGTGGGCGTTATCCCGATCCATGAGGGCGCTGAGCAAGATCCATATTTCAAGACCGAACAGTTCAAGGGCTGGTTCGATACCCTGAACGGAGACCAGTATGTTCCAACGGTTATGCCGACCTACCTGGAACAGTTCGGATATTTTGCAGATTCCATCGCCTTGGAAAGCAGTCAGGAGGCTTTGTTAGGTCAAATCAGCGCTCAGGAAGTCGCTGACAAATGGGCTGAATTTCTGACCGAAGAATATGCCCGCTGGAAAGCTGCACAATGATGTCGACTGCAACACCTGCGCCCGGGAAACCCCGGGCGCGGCCTTCTTTCTATTTCCGATACCTGGTCGAACCGTATCTCTATATTGCGCCGGCATTTGTGCTAATTGCACTGGTGATGCTGGTGCCATTGGTTATCGGAGTGTCTTATGCCTTTCAATCCGTATCGCTGCTGCGCCCGTTCGAAACAGGCTGGGTCGGAACGGAAAATTTTCAGGCGCTTTGGTCGGACAGGAAATTCTGGCTGGCGCTGAAGAACACCTTCTGGTGGACCCTTGGGTCGATCTTCTTTCAGTTCTTTCTGGGTTTGGGGCTGGCACTTCTCCTAAATACCCGTTTCTACGGCAAACGCCTGGTTCAGGCGCTCGTATTTCTGCCGTGGGCAGTGCCGACTTTTCTCTCGGCCCTGACCTGGGCCTGGCTGTTCAATCCGACGATTGGCCCGTTGCCGCACTGGCTGGCCGCGCTCGGCATCTTGTCTGAGCCTTTCAACATCCTAGGTGATCCCGACCTTGCAATGTGGGGCCCGATCACTGCGAATGTCTGGTTCGGGGTTCCGTTTTTTGCCATCACGCTTTTGGCTGCGTTGCAGTCGATCCCCGGCGAACTCTATGAGGCAGCTGAAATTGACGGCGCGACAGCCTGGCAAAGTTTTACCAAGATCACCTTGCCATTCCTGGCGCCTATGATTGCCATCACCGTCATGCTGAGAACGATCTGGATCGCGAATTTCGCTGATCTCATTTTTGTCATGACCGGTGGAGGTCCTGCCAACTCCACGCAGATCCTATCGACATACATCTTCACAACGGCTTTCCGAAAGCTCGATTTCGGATACGCGTCGGCTATTGCTGTTGCTTTGCTGGCTCTTCTGTTGATCTACGCTGTCATCCTGCTTGTTCTGCGCCGCAGACTGGTCAAGATCTGAGGTTTGTTATGAGTGCGCTTCGCAAGTCCTCACCCTTGGCCGTGACCGGGAAATATCTGGCTCTGGCCTTTTATCTGACCTTTGCCCTTTTCCCGCTTTACTGGCTGGCAAAAATCGCGGTGACACCGGACAAACTGATCTTCTCGGAGGGAACTGCGATGGTTCCCAGCAGTTTCACGTTCGAGAATTTCAGAACTGTCCTGATCGCCACCGACTTCTTGTCCTATTTCAAGAACAGCCTGATCGTGTCCCTGGGTACAGCGGCCATAACCACATGTGTGGCAGCCGCGGCAGGCTATGCCTTTTCTCGCTTTGACTTCCGTGGCAAGCGCCTGGTCATTGCGCTTATGCTGATCACCCAGATGTTTCCGCTTCTGATGATCATTGCCCCAATCTACAAGATCGTGGCTGCAGTCGGATTGCTGAACTCACTGACAAGCCTGATCATCGTCTATACCGCCTTCAATGTGCCCTTCGCCACATTCCTGATGCAGTCCTTCTTCGACGGCATTCCGAAGGACTTGGAGGAGGCCGGAATGATCGACGGCTGCACGAGGTTTGAAGCGCTGCGCAAGATCATTCTGCCTCTGACGCTGCCGGGATTGGGAGCAACACTTGGCTTCATCTTCACTGCGGCATGGAGCGAATTGCTCTTTGCGCTGATGTTGATCAATTCCAACGATACGATGACATTCCCTGTCGGGCTTTTGACGTTCGTCTCAAAGTTCTCGGTCGACTGGGGGCAGATGATGGCCGCCGGTGTCTTGGCGCTTGTGCCATCCTGCCTCTTCTTCATCTTCATTCAGCGCTATCTGGTCCAGGGGCTCACCTCTGGTGCCGTAAAAGGATAGGAGCCCAAAATGGCCCGCATTGAACTGCAAAACATCGCCAAATCCTACGGATCTGTTGAAGTCCTGCGCGACATTAACCTGACGATTGAAGACGGCGAGTTTATTGTGCTGGTCGGCCCGTCCGGCTGTGGCAAGTCCACTTTGCTGCGGATGATCGCCGGCCTGGAACCGATCACGGGTGGCGAATTCACCATCGATGGCAGGCGCATGAACGAGGTTCCACCCCGCGACCGCGACATGGCCATGGTGTTCCAATCTTATGCGCTCTATCCACATATGGACGTTTCACGAAACATGGGCTTTTCCCTTGAAATCCGGAAAGCCGCCGCGGAAGAGCGTCGGTCCAAGGTTCAGGGCGCGGCGAAGACACTGGGTCTCACTGGCCTGAAGGAACGCTTGCCAAAACAGCTTTCGGGCGGCCAGCGTCAGCGCGTAGCAATGGGCCGCGCAATCGTTCGAGACCCAAGCGCCTTTCTCTTCGATGAACCCTTGTCAAATCTGGATGCGGCCTTGCGTGTCGAGATGCGTCTTGAAATTGCACGCCTTCACCAACGCCTTGAAGCCACGATGATCTATGTAACGCACGACCAGGTAGAGGCACTGACACTTGCGGACAGGATTGTTGTTCTGAATGCGGGCGACATCCAGCAAGTCGGAACACCACTCGACCTTTATGAGAGACCTGCCAACAAGTTTGTTGCACAATTCATCGGGTCACCGACCATGAATGTGCATCGGGCCGAAGCCAAGGGCGACAGCATTGCACTTTCCAGCGGCACCAGAATCCAGGTTGAAGGGGAGGTGCCTTCTTCTGGCGTGAGTGAACTTGGAATACGCCCGGAGCACATTCACGTGGCAGGATCGGAAGCCGCTCAATTCAGCGGAAAAGCCGAACTGGTTGAGCATCTCGGCTCAGACACGAATATCCATGTCCAGGTCGACGGGATCGGAGCGTTTCTTGTGCGCGAACATGGACATGTGCCTGTCAATACCGGCGACCCGATAGGCCTTTTCATCGATCCGCAGAAAGTTCACCTATTCGCGGAAGACGGGCGGTCTTTGCGTTAATCCAGTTGCGGAAAGACGGCGGTTTTTTTCACCGTTCCATAGACGAAACTTGTGTCGATCGAGGCAATGCCTCCGATTGGGTGGATGCGTGTTCGAATGAAGGTTTCATAGGCCTCCAGGTCGGAGACCACCACACGCAACTGATAATCCATAGCTCCGGTCAGGACATGGCACTCCAGAATCTCATGGATTGTTTGAACGTGCCGCTCGAAACGCTGAACGTCTTCTTCGTTGTGACGCTCCAGCCGTATGCGGACAAAGACGGTAATCGGCAATCCGTATGCAGATGCATCCACGTCGGCCATGAAACCGCGGATCGCGCCTGAGTTTTCCAAATTGCGAAGGCGGCGCAGGCAAGGGGACGGCGAAAGATTGACGGTGTCCGCGAGGTCCTGGTTGGTCATGCGCCCGTCACCTTGCAGCGCTCGAATAATTTGACGGTCTTTTGCGTCCATGGGCATCGTCTCTGGCAGATTATGCTAATATGACGTTCAAAGTTAGCATATTTTGAAATCAAATGCCCGCCCATCTTTCCTAAGCTGCTGAAAAGCAACTCGGGAGAATGATATGAGCATGTATAAGGGTTTTGCCAGCAGAGCGATCCACCACGCTTACCGGCCTTCGGACAACGAAGGATCGCTCACGCCGCCGCTTCACTTGAGCTCCACATTTGTCTTTGAGACCGCAGAAGCTGGCGGCGAAATGTTTGCAGGCGAGCGGCCCGGTCATATCTATAGCCGTATCTCAAATCCAACCCTTGATCTTCTTGAGCGTCGGATTGCCGATCTTGAGGGTGCGGAAGCCGGTTTGGCACTGTCTTCCGGCATGGGGGCGATCACAGCAACCCTTTGGACACTTGTTTCGCCTGGCGATGAAATCATCGTGGATGAGACGCTTTACGGCTGCACATTTGCATTCATGCGCCACGGTTTGACCCGGTTCGGCATCAAGATCTCGCACGTCGACATGACCGATCCGGAGAAACTGCGAGCTGCGATCTCGAACAAGACGCGGATCGTCTATTTTGAAACACCGGCAAACCCAAATATGCGTCTCGTCGACATCGAGAAGATTTCCGATATTGCCCATGAGGCAAGCGCGACCGTGATTGTCGACAACACCTACGCAACCCCTTACCTGACGCGGCCCATTGAACTGGGCGCCGACATTGTTCTGCACTCGGCCACCAAGTACCTGGGAGGTCATGGAGACGTTGTTGCCGGTCTCGTGGTCGGCTCGCAGGAGCAAATCCAGGAGATCCGTCTTGTCGGTATGAAAGATATGACGGGTGCTGTCATGGCACCATTCAGCGCTCTGCTTGTCTTGCGAGGCCTGAAGACGCTTGCATTGCGCATGGACCGGCACTCCTCATCGGCGATGAAAGTGGCCCGTTGGCTGGAGGCGCAGGCCGCAGTGTCCAAGGTTTTTTACCCGGGGCTTGAGAGTTTTGAGCAGCATGATCTTGCACAGACCCAGATGCGGCAGCCCGGTGGCATGATCGCTTTCGAACTGACCGGAGGATTGAATGCCGGTACCAACATGATGAATGCTCTGAAGATGATCCAGCGGGCGGTGTCGCTCGGGGATGCAGAAACACTGATCCAGCATCCGGCGTCCATGACCCACTCGACTTACACACCTGAAGAACGCGCTGCGCATGGCATCAGCGATGGACTGGTTCGTCTTTCGGTTGGATTGGAAGAGGTTGACGACATTCTGGAAGACTTACGGCAGGCGCTGCCGAGCGAAACCGTGGCTGAAGCAGCCTGAGGGTCAAGGTGTGCGGGCAACAGCGGACTTCACCCGGCGAAGCGGGATGGAGCTTTCAATGTTCGCCACGCCTGGCACACGGGTGAGTTTGCCTGTCAGGAAGGTCTCGAAACTGGCCAGACCGGTGGTCGCGACGCGCAGAAGGTAGTCGCGATTGCCAGTCATCAGCCAGCAATCAACTACTTCGGGAAAACCCTGGATCGCAGTCTCGAAACGCTCAAGGCTGACATCGACCTGTTTGTCCAGCTGGACTGAAACGAACACCGATACTTCGTAGCCCAATTTCATTTCGTCGATCAGGGCGCAATATCCGGTGACAACACCGTTTTCTTCCAGATGCCGCAGCCTGCGCGCGACCGGTGTTGGGCTAAGACCGATTTTCTCTGACAGATCTTGTATGGAAATACGCCCATTCGCGCGTAATTCGCGCAGGATCTGGATATCAAACTGATCAAGGTTGACGGAAGTCATTATAGTTTCCAATTTTTCTAGCGAAAGTGTCTATTTTCTAACCTCTGTGACTACGAAAAAGCAAGAAACCAGCTCGAACCGACCGTTAGGTTGGTCGTCAAACGAGAAATGGACGGAACCGGCATGAAAACGAAGACGGAACATCTCAAGACGATCGAGCAGCGGCTACTGTGGCTGTCGCACTGGATGATCCACAACGCCAATCATGTTCGACCAAAGGCTGACGGGATCAAGGTTGGCGGGCATCAGGCAAGTTCGGCGTCGATGGTATCGATCATGACGGCGCTATACTTTTCAGCACTACGTCCTGAAGATCGGATTGCTGTCAAACCGCATGCTTCACCGGTTTTTCATGCGATCCAGTATCTCATGGGCAATCAAGATCTGGAAAAAATGAAGAATTTCCGGGGGTTCCATGGTGTCCAGTCCTATCCGTCCCGCACGAAGGACATCGATGATGTCGACTTCTCAACCGGTTCCGTCGGTTTGGGCGTCGCGATCACGTCGTTTGCCTCCCTTGTTCAAGATTTTGTAGATGCGAAGGGTTGGTCAAAGGATCGGACCTTGGGGCGCATGGTGGCATTGGTCGGCGATGCCGAGCTGGACGAAGGCAATGTCTACGAGGCACTTCAGGAAGGCTGGAAAAACGATCTCAAAAATTGCTGGTGGATCATTGACTACAATCGGCAGTCGTTGGACGGAATCGTCCGGGAGGGATTGTTTGACAGGGTCGAGAAGATCTTCGACGCCTTTGGCTGGGATGTCGTCCGCGTCAAATACGGAGCTCTGCAGCAGGCAGCATTCAGTGAGCCGGGCGGTGCCAAGC
Source organism: Roseibium porphyridii (assembly GCF_026191725.2). Lineage (NCBI taxonomy): Bacteria > Pseudomonadati > Pseudomonadota > Alphaproteobacteria > Hyphomicrobiales > Stappiaceae > Roseibium > Roseibium porphyridii. Next base: position 4,154,789 of record NZ_CP120863.1, on the reverse strand, counting down.
TGAAGCAATGGATAGATGCCTGTTCCAACCAGGACTATGCGGCGTTGACTTTCATGGGGGGCGCTGTCTGGCGCAAGCGGCTCATGGATGACCTTGGCGACCAGGGCGATGTGAGCGCTCTCATCGACAGACGTTCCGATGACGGGCTTGCCGCTTTGATGGAAAATCTCGGTGGCAACTGCACCGAGACAATGGCGGCCGCTTTTGATGCAATCGATCACGACCGTCCGACATGTTTTCTCGCCTATACGATCAAAGGCTGGGGCACACCGATTGCGGGCCACAAGGACAACCATGGCGGCTTGATGAACAAGACCCAAATGTCTGCATGGCAGGATCATATGGGTGTCAGTGAAGGAGAAGAATGGGAGCGCTTTGCTGGGGTTGAAGATGTCGCTGCACTCCAGGCGTTTTTGAAACAGGTCCCGTTCTTTGCCAAAGGGTCTAGGCGTTTCACCGCTGACAGGGTCGATGTGCCGTCAATTGAACTCAATTCAGACCGGGAAATCTCGTCCCAGATGGCTTTTGGCAAAGTGCTCGATGATCTGTCGAAAGGTGACAGCGAACTGGCACGGCGGATTGTAACCACGTCTCCGGACGTGACGGGCACCACCAATCTCGGGCCTTGGGTAAACCGTCGCAAACTCTTTGCTCGCACCGCCATGGCCGACGCCTTTATCGAGAACCGGATTCCATCGACTGCCAAATGGGAGTTTACGCCGGAAGGTCAGCATATCGAACTTGGCATTGCCGAGATGAACCTGTTCTTGCTGCTTGGCGCAGCTGGTTTGTCGCATTCGCTCTTTGGCGAGCGATTGATCCCGATTGGGACTGTCTATGATCCATTTGTTTGCAGAGGACTCGATGCGCTCAACTACGCCTGCTACCAGGATGCCCGCTTCATGATTGTCGGCACGCCGTCCGGGGTTACGCTGGCTCCGGAAGGGGGCGCACATCAATCAATCGGAACACCGCTGATCGGTATGAGCCAGGATGGAATAGCAGCTTTCGAGCCGGCCTTTGCTGACGAACTGGCCGTTATCATGGAATGGTCTTTCGACTACATGCAGCGGGATGGGGAAGGGGATCCGGACGAGCGCACCTGGCTTCGCGACGAAACCGGTGGCTCGGTCTATCTGAGGCTCTCTACCAATCCGATTGAGCAACCGGTCAACCGGGCAGATGACGAATTCAGGCAAGGTGCGATCGATGGCGCATACTGGTTGCGCAAGCCAGGGCCGAACTGCGAAGTGGTGATCGCCTACCAGGGCGTTGTTGCCCCCGAGGCCATCAAGGCAGCTGGGCTGCTTGCTGGAAACCGGCGCGATGTCGGTGTTTTGAGTGTTACGTCCGCGGATCGTTTGAATGCGGGATGGACTGCTGCGCAGCGAGCTCGGTCTCGCGGCAATTCCGGTGCAAGATCGCATATTGAAAAGCTCATGGGCGAATTGCCGTCCCATTGTCGGCTGATCACTGTTATCGACGGACATCCGGCGACGCTTGCCTGGCTTGGTGGCGTAATCGGGCATCAGACGATCCCGCTCGGAGTGGAGCATTTCGGTCAAACCGGAACGATCTCGGATCTCTATCGTCACTTTGGCATCGACGCCGTCTCGATTGTCGAGAAGGTAAGCGGCCTGACACCCGGCCCGGCAATCTGACCCGGTCGTCCTAAGACAGACTGCAGCGCGTCAAGCGTTGGCATACCCGCAATCGCTCTGAAGCGGAGCGCTGGGCAGACGTTGCTTTTTTACGGCTCCAGATAGAGGCCGCGAAACTCTTTCACCGTGCTGAGACTGAGCAGTGTCTTCATTTGCGACACTGACGGGATTTGCGAGAGCCTGTTTCGGTAGAGCTTCTCGTAAGCGGCCGTGTTTTTCGCAACAAGTCGAATGAGATAGTCGAACTCACCCGATATCAGGTGACATTCCAGTATTTCAGGCATTTTCGCGATCGCGCTTTCGAAGGCGGTAATGTCGTCGGTGCGCGCGCTGGTCAGTTTGACTTCAATGAAGACCTGGATCTCCAGATCCAGGGCACTTCGCTCCAGCCGCACCGTATAGCCAGAAATCACGCCATTTGCTTCCAGCAGTTTGACCCGTCGGTGACAGGCCGAAAGGGACAGCCCAACCTGTTCAGAAAGCTTGGCCATGGAGATGCGGCTGTCAATTTGCAAGGCTGTAAGAATTTTCTGATCAATCGCATCCATGAGAAAAATTCCGAAAACTCCGGCTAATTTCGATAATTATTCATAAAATATCCTAATTTCGCCGAAATTCGAGAACTTTTATGATTGCGTGCTGGCTAAATTTAACTACGGCAAAACGCCGCACGACAGGGGAAAATAATCATGTCTAAGAGGATCGTCGTCGGATATGACGGCAGCGAAAACGCCATGAACGCAGTGGAGTTCGCGGTTGGTTTGGCAAAGGCGGGGGGGGCGGGGCTCGTGGTTGCCCATGTGCTCGAGTGGTCGCCTTATACTTTCCTGACACCTACGGAAATTGAAGAACGGCACGCGAGGCGGACCGAGGAACTGGAGCGAGCGCAAACGGCCGTTCTGGAACCCGTTCTGACCAAGCTGGCTGGTACCGGGCTCGAGGTTGTCTCTGAGCTGCGCTACGGCCACATCGCAGAAACGCTCATCAAGATTGCGGAAGAAGATGGAGTGGATCACCTCGTGATCGGCCGTACTGGCCACTCCAAATTATCGTCCCGCATCTTCGGGTCCGTTGCCGGAAGTCTGGCACAGGCAGCGCCTGTCCCGGTCACCATCGTTCCGTAAATCTTGGAAGGCGAAACACATATGAAAAACATCAGCGCTGCGGTTCTGGCCGCATTCGCCTCGCTCTGCGTATCCGCACCGGCGATGGCTCAATCGATTGACGAACAGATCAATTCAATTTTTGCAAGTTCCACCGGCTGGTTCGTCAGCTTCATCTTCAGCCCCTTTCCGGGAACGTCCTTTCCCTGGATCGTCGCCTGGCTGGTGATTGCCGCGACCATCTTTACAATCTATTTCGGCTTCATTCAGTTCCGGGCTTTCCCGCATTCAATAGCTTTGGTCAAAGGCGATTACTCCGACCCGAATGATGCGGGTGAGGTAAGTCACTTTCAGGCGCTTGCAACAGCGCTTTCCGGCACGGTTGGGCTAGGAAACATCGCTGGCGTTGCTGTTGCCGTTGGCATCGGTGGACCTGGGGCGACTTTCTGGATGATCCTTGCAGGCCTCATGGGAATGGCCTCCAAGTTCACCGAGTGTACGCTCGGCGTCAAATACCGGAATGAGTATTCCGACGGCACCGTTTCCGGTGGCCCGATGTACTACATGACCAAGGGTTTTGAGGAACGTGGCCTGCCTGCAGGCAAAATTCTGGCTATCCTGTTCGCGATATTCTGCATTCTCGGTTCACTGGGTGGCGGAAATATGTTCCAGGCCAACCAGGCTCATGCCCAGATCGCAAATGTCGTTGGCGACTATCCGGGCTGGATCACTGGTCTGGTGTTTGCAGCGATCGTCTTTGCGGTCATCGTTGGCGGTCTGAAATCCATTGCCTCGGTAACGGAAAAAGTCGTGCCGTTCATGGGCGTTCTTTATGTCATCACCGCATTGGTTATCATTCTGATGAATGCCGACAAGATTGGTTGGGCATTTGGGCAGATCTTTGAAGGGGCGTTCACAGGTCTTGGTGTTGCCGGCGGCTTTGTCGGAGCGCTTATTCAGGGCTTCAAACGGGCAGCATTCTCCAACGAAGCCGGTGTCGGCTCCGCGGCGATTGCACACTCGGCCGTGAGAACAAAGGAACCGATCACCGAAGGCTTCGTATCGCTTCTGGAGCCTTTCATCGATACCGTCGTGATTTGTACGATGACAGCCCTCGTGATCATCATCACCGGTCAGCTGGTTTCCGATCCGCAAACGGGTCTCTACCTCCTCAATGAAGGCGGAACCGCTATTCAGACTGTTGACGGCAACTCAGGTGTTGCTCTGACATCGGCGGCCTTCTCATCTTCATTCGGCTGGTTCCAGTACATCCTCGCAATTGCAGTTGTCCTGTTTGCTTTCTCGACAATGATCAGCTGGTCCTACTACGGCCTGAAGGCTTGGACCTTCCTGTTCGGTGAAGGCAAGACCAAGGAGCTTGTGTTCAAGGTTATCTTCTGCATCTTCGTTGTTATCGGAGCGGCAGCGAGCCTTGGTCCGGTGATCGACTTCTCAGACGCGGCGATCTTCGCAATGGCTGTTGTCAACATCATCGCACTTTATGCGCTGATGCCGATCGTCAAGCGGGAGGTCAACAGCTACCTGAGCCGTCTGAAATCCGGTGAAATCAAGAAATACGGCTAACTGCGCAGCAGACCCGTCCAAAAAAGAAGCCGCCCCTCGTGGGCGGCTTCCTGCTGTCTGGAAATCGGATCGGCATCACCGCTCACCACTGCTGAACACATTGGGGGATTTACCTCATGGGGGCTTGGGGGAACGGATCTTACCTCTTTTTCATGGCGCTCACCGCGCTTCGAGCTGAAGCAGGCTCGTGCATTGCTGAAAAGAGAGAGATTGAGAAGATGCCAAACCTTTATTTGAAAATCCTTTGTGAAAGAACGTCCCTGGTTGCAAGGCGCAGACAAATGCTCAGCGCCGCGTTGGCCGCACTATGCCTTCTTGGAGCTGTCGTTGGACTGCCGGCGATTGCGACGGCGGCCCCTGCTCAGTTCTGCGCGGCCCATGGCAGCCAGATGATTTGCACAGGGCACACGGGTCCAAGAGGGGACTTGATGTTTGCCCAATATGCTCCTGCCTTGCAGAGCGGGCTATATTTCGGCGTGTGGAAAGACGGACGTCCGATGATCGAACGCGTCAACGCTTCTGCAAATGAGATCGTGATCACGCGGATGGCTGGTGGTGATGTGGAAGGCAAGACCTCCCGCTATATCCGCAGTGGTGCCAGTCAGTACAACTCTGCTTCCGGACACAGGATCTTCGTGACCGGCCCGAATTCCTTCACGTGGACCAATAGCAGTGGTCAGAACGGAGTGTCGTACACCCGGCAATAGAACGCCTGGCTACAGCTCACTTTCGTAGCCTTGAAACGATCAACCCCGGCCCGCGGCCGGGGTTGTCTGTCTTGATGATCTTAACCGATCTGCGTCAGCAGCTTGTCGAGGCTGGCCTTCGCATCGCCGTAATACATCCGCGTATTGTCTTTGAAGAAAAGCGGGTTTTCGATGCCGGAATATCCGGTGCCCTGGCCGCGTTTGGAAACGAAGACCTGTTTGGCTTTCCAGACTTCCAGCACCGGCATGCCTGCGATTGGTGAGTTCGGATCGTCCTGTGCCGCCGGATTGACGATATCGTTGGACCCGATAACGATGACCACGTCCGTCGATGGGAAGTCTTCGTTTATTTCGTCCATTTCCAGCACAATGTCATAAGGTACCTTGGCTTCTGCCAGGAGTACGTTCATGTGGCCGGGAAGGCGGCCGGCAACCGGGTGGATTGCAAATCGAACGTCTTTGCCTTTGCCACGCAGCCGTTTGGTCAACTCGCTGACCGACTGCTGTGCCTGGGCAACCGCCATGCCGTAGCCCGGGACGATGATGACGCTGTCGGCATCGTCGAGCGCTGCAACAACACCGTCGGAATCGATGGCGATCTGCTCGCCTTCGACTTCCATGGCAGGACCGGTCGTGTTGCCGAAGCCGCCAAGGATCACGGAGATGAAAGAGCGGTTCATCGCCTTGCACATGATGTAGGAAAGGATCGCGCCGGAGGAGCCCACAAGAGCGCCAACGACGATCAGCAGATCGTTGCCGAGTGAAAAGCCGATGGCGGCAGCTGCCCAGCCTGAATAGGAGTTCAGCATCGACACCACCACCGGCATATCGGCACCGCCGATGCCCATGATGAGGTGATATCCGATGAAGAACGCAAGCAAAGTCATCAGGATCAGCGTCCAGATGCCGGCACCGTTCAGGAACAGGATGAGCAGAATGAAGCTGAGAGCAGCCGCGCTCGCATTCAGCATATGACCGCCGGGAAGCTTTTCAGCTTTCGATGTGACTTTTCCTGCCAGCTTACCGAAGGCAATGACTGACCCTGTGAAGGTCACCGCACCAATGAAGACACCCAGGAAAACCTCAACGCGCAGGATTGACTGCTCAATCGGCGTTTTGTGCGCGAGGATCGCGGCAAAGCCTTCCAGCGCGTGGCGTTCTTCTTCGCTCATGCCGTTGACACGCACGAGTTCGATATAGGCGTTGAAGCCGACAAAGACGGCTGCAAGACCCACCAGCGAGTGCATTGCTGCAACAAGCTGAGGCATCTCGGTCATCTGGACGCGCTGGGCGACGTAGTAGCCGATGATGCCGCCTGCGGCGATTAGCGCAACAGACAGAAGCCAAAGGCCGGAACCTGGGCCAATCAGTGTCGCGACAACGGCCAGTGCCATACCGGCAATGCCATACCAAACCGCACGCTTTGCGCTTTCTTCACCCGAAAGACCGCCAAGAGACAGAATGAAAAGAACAGCCGCGACAACATAGACGGCAGTCGTAAAACCGAATTCCATCGTTCGGCCTCCTTAAGATTTCTGGAACATGGCGAGCATGCGCCGGGTGACTAGGAAACCGCCGAAAATGTTGATCCCCGCCATGAAGATGGAGACGCCGGCAAGCAGGATAACCAGGAAGGATCCGGACCCGATTTGCATCAGGGCTCCGAGAATGATGATCGAGGAAATCGCGTTCGTCACCGCCATGAGTGGTGTGTGCAACGAATGGCTGACATTCCAGATGACCTGGAACCCGACAAAGACCGAAAGCACGAAGACGATGAAGTGCTGCATGAAACTTGCCGGTGCCACAAGACCGACCAGAAGCAGTGCCAGACCGCCAACTGCGAGCAACGTGACCTGCTGCTTCGTCTGCGCCTTGAATGCTGCAGCTTCCTGCTGGCGTTTTTCTTCCGGTGTCAGTTCCTTCGGCTTTTCCTTCGATTTTGCCGCAATTGCCTGAACCTTGGGCGGCGGCGGCGGGAAGGTAATTTCACCTTCATAGGTAACTGTGGCGCCGCGGATGACGTCATCTTCCATATTATGGGCAATCTGACCGTCTTTTTCCGGTGTCAGATCGGTCATCATATGGCGAATGTTGGTGGCATATAGTGTCGACGACTGGGAGGCCATCCGTGAAGGGAAGTCCGTGTAACCGACAATGGTAACACCGTTGTCTGTAACGACTTTTTCGTCCTTGACGGTGCCTTCGACATTGCCGCCGCGTTCTGCGGCAAGGTCGATAATCACCGAGCCCGGTTTCATGGCCTTGACCATGTCTTCAAGCCAGAGTTTCGGCGCATCCCGGTTCGGAATCAGCGCTGTGGTGATGACGATGTCCATATCGGGAGCAAGTTCGCGGAACTTGGCAAGCTGTGCTTCCCGAAACTCCGGTGACGAGACGCTGGCATAGCCTCCGGTGGCAGCACCATCCTGCTGTTCTTCCTCAAAATCCAGGTAGACGAACTCAGCACCCATGGATTCAACTTGCTCGGCGACTTCCGGGCGAACGTCAAAGGCATAAGTTACCGCGCCAAGAGAGGTCGAGGTGCCGATGGCAGCAAGACCAGCCACACCGGCGCCGACAACAAGGACCTTTGCGGGAGGAACTTTACCTGCCGCTGTGATCTGCCCGGTGAAGAAGCGGCCGAAATTGTTGCCGGCTTCAATAACGGCTCTGTATCCGGCGATATTCGCCATGGAGCTGAGTGCGTCCATTTTCTGGGCACGGGAAATGCGGGGCACCATTTCCATGGCAATAACATTGGCACCCTTGACCTTGGCGGCTTCCATCCCGGCTTCGTTGCCGCCGGGATTGAAAAAGGAAATCAGGGTTTTATCTTTGGTGAGGTAGCCGAGCTCCTTGTCATCCGGCTGGCGGACTTTGGAGACGATATCGGATCGTTTCCAGAGGCTTGGTGCGGTTTTGATAACCTCGACACCGGCGTCCTTGTAAGCTTCGTCCGAAAACCCTGCCGCTTTGCCTGCGCCACTCTGGATCACGCAAGAATAGCCGAGTTTCTGGAGTTGCTTTGCCGATTCCGGGGTCATGGCCACACGGGCCTCCCCGGGGAAGGTTTCCTTCGGTGTGCCGATTATCAGCGCTTCTGACATATGTCGCTCCAAGATGGTGACCGGGAGAGGCCAATCGTAAGGTTGCCCACGCGATCAGACATTGTGGATGTCGATGCACCGCAGGCATGCATGTGTGCAGCGCATATAGAAACAAAAAAACTACTTATGACAAGGTGCGATTGCCTTAGAATTGGGCGGTAAATCCGCGCAGCTTTATGAAAGGTGCTAAACTTTATCGAGCGGCGCAGGCGGGGAATTGAGAAATCGTCGTTGCCGACAACGCAATTCCTTTGCCGAATTACTAAGAATTTCGAGTTGATTAGTATTTTTTTGCGCTGCGCAATCTATGGGCCGTCGGGCTCATTACAGGGCAATGAGTATGACATTTTTCACCGCGACCCCATTTTCAGGGGACGCGGTGAACTCAGATGCTTACTCCGCTGCCGCTTCGGCAGCCGGTTTGAGGTCAAGATCGGATGCATCATGGCGTTCCGGGACCTGTTCCGTTTCGTCGCCCCAAACACGATTGATCCGGCGTCCGCGCGCAACGGCAGGACGCGCATCGATCTTCTCTGCCCAGGCTTTCACATGTTTGTATTCGTCGACCGCAAGGAACTCCGCGGCATCATAGAGCCGTCCAAGTACCAGGCCGCCATACCAGGGGAAAATGGCTATATCGGCGATTGAATAGTCATCGCCTGCAATATACGGCCTTTCAGCGAGAGCCTTGTCGAGTACATCGAGCTGCCGCTTGGTTTCCATGGTAAAGCGGTCGATCGGGTACTGGAACTTTTCCGGAGCATAGGCATAAAAGTGACCAAAGCCACCGCCGACATAGGGAGCTGATCCCATCTGCCAGAAGAGCCAGTTCATGGTCTCCGTGCGCGTGGCAGGATCTTTTGGCAGGAAAGCATCAAACTTTTCAGCGAGATAGACCAATATCGAGCCCGATTCAAAGACGCGGGTCGGCGTCTGCGTGCTGTGATCCATGAGAGCGGGTATTTTGGAATTCGGGTTGGCGCCGACAAATCCACTGGTGAATTGGTCACCTTCATTGATGCGAACGAGCCAGGCGTCGTACTCCGCACCCTTGTGTCCGAGTTCAAGCAACTCCTCCAGCATGACTGTCACTTTCACGCCGTTCGGAGTGGCAAGCGAATACAGTTGCAAGGGATGTTTGCCGACGGGAAGGTCTTTTTCCTGTGTGGCACCCGATATCGGTCGATTGATGTTGGCGAATTGGCCGCCACTGGGTTGCTCCCAGGTCCAGACTTTTGGCGGCGTGTATTCGGAAGAGTCGCTCATGTGAAAATGGCCTCCGGAACGGAATTGACTGTTGTGTGCTCAGATCTTCGGGGTTCCGACTGAAAACGGAAACCATCGCAATCTTACGATCAAATAGGGTGTCTTGTCGGAATTGCCTAGAGGGCAACAGGAAATCATTCTGCAAAGAAGTGTGAGAGACGGAGCTTGGAAGGGCCGGCTCAGGTCAATGCAGCGCCGGCCTGGCAGTCTCCAAGAAGGCTGGATTCGAACGGAAACAGTGAAAGTGTCTCAGTTCCGGTCTCTGTTATCAGGACCTGTTGTTCCAGCTTCACACCTTCAGCGCCGCCATCTTCGCCAATGAAGCTTTCAACACAAAGCGTCATGCCTGGTTCGACGAGGCCGTCATATCCGGCATCTGGAAAGTCACCGTGATGATAGAGATAAGGGTATTCACCGGTCATGCCGCACCCATGTGCAGACAGGTAGTAACGGTTGGCATAGTATTTCGCGGGGATGTTCCAGGCTCTATCCGCATAGTCGCGAAACGTCATTCCGGGCCTCAAGATGCTCATGTTGTAATGAACCTGCTCATAGGCGACCTTGTAAAGATCTTGCTGTTGCCGAGACGGACGGTCTGGGCCGGAGTGAAACGTGCGCGAAAAATCCGAATAGTATCCGTGACAACCGACAACGTCGGTATCCAAAGCGATCAGCTCGTTTTCGCCGATCACATTTGTGGAAGTTTCCTGGAACCATGGATTGGTGCGTGAACCGGCGTTAAGCAGCCGCGTTTCGATATAGTCACCATTTTGTTCGATGATGGATTTGTGGAGCACCGACCACAGCTCTGCCTCGGTCAGGCCTGGACGAATGGCTTCGCGCAGCTTTCCGACACCAGCTTCCGTCGCGCGCAGAGAAGCTATGACGCATTTCATCTCTTCGGGCGACTTGATTGCTCGGGCCATCTCGACAGGTTGCTGTGCATCAACCACCGTCAGCCCAGCCTCTCGAAGTGCGATTGCAGTGCCTGCGTTCAGCCGTTCCAAACCGACAGTCGCGTTTCTGATGCCTGCCAGTTCTCGAATGATGTCAGCCATCTCCGATGCCCAGGACTTTTCCCGCTCGGCAATCTGAGGACCGGCCGCGACAAAACTGGCTGTTTTTGCCGGGCGAACCTCATCGACGGTCTCATAGCCTTCACCGAGATGCAGGCAACCCGTGAATTCAAACAGAATCGAGCGATTTTGGGTCAGCAACAGGTAGCGTGACGCTGCATTGCGCATCGAAAACACTTGCATATTCCGTGTACCGCTTGCGTAACGGATGTTCACCGGGTCAGACAAGATAACGGCGTCGATATCATATTCGGCCATTTTCTGCCGCACCCGCTGCTGACGATAGGTACGAACGGCAACCAGATCGATCTCACTACTGAGCGACGTTCGATCGAGCTGTGCGAGACCTTGTAAATCGCTGCGCTCTGCGTGCCAATCCAACTCTGCCAAAGTGAAAGTCCCCTAATATCCATTAGGTAATATCACCTGAAGAAATTTTGTTGAAAATGCTGGAAAAACTCAGGCTAGTTGATAACTTTTAGGAATGCAAAGCTATCGAAAATCATTGCCGCCACTGGACACGTTGGTGTTTTTTGAAGCAGCAATGCGCCATCGCAATTTCACTGAAGCTGCGGAGGAGCTTTTCGTCACGCAGGCTGCAGTAAGCAAACGCGTCCGTCAGCTTGAAGACTGGTTGGGTGCAAGACTGTTTGAAAGGGAAGGCCGGAAGTTGTGGCCGACAGATGCAGGGCTTTATCTTGCGGAGAAAACAGGCGCCACGCTGGATTTTCTGGATCAGGCCCTGAGGGCAATCAAGGCAGAGCAGCGCTCGCTGGTGCGCATCGCCTCTGTAACGACGCTTGCAGCCTTCTGGCTTCAGCCGAAATTGAGAGATTTTGCGCTTTCCGACGAAGCGTGCCTCTTCAACCTGATCACGGCGGACGAGATTGGCGATCTCTTGAGACCCGGACACGATCTAGTCGTTCTCCATGGCGATGGCAGGTTTCCAGGTTGGAGGTGCGAATTGCTCTTTCAGGAGGTGGTGGTTCCCGTCGGTACTCCGCAAGTTATTGAAGCCTTGGACGATGCAAAAAGCCTCAATCGACCTCCGTTGCTCAGTTATCCAAGACTGGCACCCAACTGGATCGATTGGCAAGGTTGGATGCAGGGAACCGGCAGTCAAACGTTCAGGGACTGGCCGTCCCGTCATTGCGCCAGCTACAACCAGAGCATCGGAAGGGCCTTGAAGGGGCAGGGGGTGGCACTCGGAACCGTTCCTCTTCTGCAGGAGGAAATGAGTTCCGGCCAACTTGTGTCACTGGATGGCGGCACGTTAGCGACCGGCAGAGGCTATTATCTGGCCTGGCCAGAAACACAATCGCTCAGCCTCGAGGCTGAGCGATTGAAGTCGGTATTGCTTGGGTCAAATTGATGCTGCTGCCCGCACTAGCCACGCACGACATAAACTGAGCAGTTGGAGTGCCGGACAACGCGAGCTGCGTTCGGGCCAAGCAGGAACTCTTTTAAGTCCGGTTTGTGAGCTCCAATCACAATAAGGTCCGAACCAGCCTGCCTCGCAGCTTCCAGGATTTCTTCGTAGATGGACCCGGCCGCAACCAGATGCCTGACATCCTTGTTGCGCTCCGGTCCGAGTACCCTTCCAACCGTGTCAGTCAATGCCTGACGCGTTTTGGAGACCATCTCTCCTTGAAAATTCTCGTCGAAATAGGAGCTGACGAGGGTGACACCGAAGTTCGGCACAACGGTGATCACATCAAGCTGTGCTTCGTCGAGGCGCGCGAGTTTGTCTGCGGTTTCCAGAACCTGCATGTCGTCCTGGTGGGAGACATCGATTGCGCACAAAATGGATTTGACGGTCATGCCGGTGCTCCTTCCAGGCGGCCAGCACGAGCGCGCTGAACCAGATAAATCAGTATCAGAAGTGCAAAGCCGGGAATGAAGATCAGTTCCTTGGGCAATTGGGCGACCTCGATCTGGGCTGTATCGATGATAACCGGTTCATCGGCATAGAAGTCAAAGTTGCTCATGGCCTCGAAGAATGGTGTGCCCGGGAAAGGCTCTTCCAGCTTGAGAACGCCGTCTTCTTCAAGAACGGTCAGGCCAAGCGCACTCAGACGCGCATCGCCGCCATCCTCGCTTCCTGGTGACAACACAAGAGTCGTTGCCGTCGTCAGGCCAGTATCGAAATCGGGACCGCTGACCTCTACACGGATTTCCTCGCCTGCAGGCGCATTTCCGACAGCCTGAACAAATTCGGTTGGCGGAACTTGCTCAAACGGAGGCTGGATCCTGTTCATGAAGAAGTCCGGACGGAACAGAACGAACGCGACCAGAACCAGAGCAATGCTCTCGTAGATTTTGTTGCGCGTAATGAAGTGTCCCATGGTCCCGGCTGTGAACACCAGGATCGCGACGGTGGCGACAATGAAGACGATTATGCCCTGTATCCAGCCAACATCGATCAACAAAAGATCGGTGTTGAAGATGAACACGAATGGCAATGCGACTGTACGCAGCGAATAGAAGAAGGCGGTGAAGCCCGTCTTTATCGCGTCGCCTCCCGACACCGCGGCCGCAGCGAAGGAGGCAAGCCCCACGGGTGGCGTCACGTCCGCCATGATTCCGAAATAGAACACGAACAGGTGCACGGCAATCAACGGCACAATCAGGCCGGATTGAGCCCCAAGCTCGACCACGACACCAGCCATCAACGAAGACACGACAATGTAGTTTGCTGTTGTTGGAAGGCCCATGCCGAGCACCAGCGAGAGTACGCCGACAAACACCAGCATCAGGACCAGATTGCCGCCGGAAACGAACTCGACGAGATCAGCCATGACCTGCCCGATGCCGGTCAATGTCACAGTGCCGACGATCACACCAGCGGTCGCCGTGGCAAGGCCGATGCCGATCATGTTACGGGCACCGTCAATCATGCCGTGGACAAGGTCGCTGACCCCTTCCTTGAACGCTTCGACCATTTCATTTTCGCCGCGGAAAATTGCCTTGATCGGACGTTGCGTGAGCAGGATCACGAAGAGCAGCGCTGTGGCCCAGAAGGCTGAGAGGCCCGGCGACTTCTGCTCGATCATCAGGAAGTAGACCAGCACAATGATCGGCAGCAGATAGTAGAGGCCGGCTTTGTAGATCTCGGAGATCTCCGGAAGCGTGATTTCCTTTGCATTCGGATCGTCCGGATGAAGGTCGTCAACGCTGGCTGCCAGCTTGAGAAGTGCCAGATAGGCAACGAAAACCAGAGCTGCAAGTATCCAGCTGGCACCGGCAGGCACGAGTGCGACGATCCAGCCGATCGGGAACTGGATGACGTAACAAAGTACGGCAAATCCGGCGAAGAAAAAGAACATGCCAAGTACAGTGCGCAGCGTCGAAACGGCCTTGTGACCGATTGTCGGCATGTTTCGCTTCACGGCTTCCAAATGCACGATATAGACCAGCGCGATATAGGAAATCAGAGCTGGTAGGAACGCGTGGGTGATCACTTCAACATAGGAAATGCCGACATATTCAACCATCAGGAAGGCCGCAGCGCCCATAACCGGTGGCATGATCTGACCGTTGACCGAAGAGGCGACTTCGACAGAACCGGCCTGTTCGGAGGTAAAGCCGACCCGCTTCATCAAAGGAATGGTGAATGTGCCTGTAGTGACAACGTTGGCGATGGACGAACCTGAAATCAGGCCAGTCGCCGCTGAGCCCACGACAGCAGCCTTTGCCGGGCCGCCTTTAAGGTGACCAAGCGCACCGAACGCCATCTTGATGAAGTAGTTGCCTGCGCCCGCCTTATCCAGCAGCGCACCAAACAGAACGAACAGGAATACAAATTTTGTGGAAACGCCGAGCGCAATTCCGAATACGCCTTCGGATGTGATCCACATGTGGCTCATCGCCTTTTGAAGGGATGCCCCCTTCCAGCGGATGACTTCCGGCACCCAGGGTGAAGAACCGAAGAAGACGTAGAGCAGGAAGATCGTTGCCACGATCGCCATTGCCGGGCCGAGCGCGCGCCTGGCGGCTTCGAACAGGACAATTATACCGGCCAGCGCAAACCACTTGTCGGTATGATCAGCCAGGCCACCGTTGTTGACGATCTTCTCATAGAAGAAGAAGCCGTAGAGCGCGATGAAGGCCCCAAACAGGGCAAGGATCCAGTCCTGAATAGGTACATGATGGCGTGGGCTCGATTTCAGAGCCGGGTAGGCCATGAATGCCAGAAACATTGAGAACGCCAGGTGAAACTGACGGCTGTTGTTGATCAAGTCCGAAGGCAAAACATTGTAGACGATCGGAGAGGCCAGCAGGACCTGAAAGCACGACCATGTCAGGGCAATGCCGGCTATAAGCAGACCGACCGCACCGGCAGGGTTTCTCGATCCGGAATCAGAGGCGGCAACAAGTTCTTGAAGTTCTTCTTCAGAAAGGCCTTGCCCCTTTGCCTGCCCGTTCTGTTGGTTCTGCTCTGACATTAAAATTCCCCCGGTCATCCGGCTGATCAACAGCGCCGGCACTGTTCAAATTCAACGATCGGGCAGGAGGCAGTCCTGCACCTAGATCAGACTTTATAATTCTTGAAAGCGCAATCGGTCATGAAGAATGGAAATAGGACCGGCGCTATAGAACGGGCCCGGAAATTCCGGACCCGTATTTTTGAAAGACAGGAACTTAGTTGATCCAGCCCTGCTCTTTGTAATATTTCGCAGCGCCCGGATGAAGCGGTGCGGACAGGCCGTCCTGAGCCATTTCTTCAGGCTTCAGGTTGGCGAATGCCGGATGCAGCTTCTTGAACGCATCGAAGTTTTCAAAGACGGACTTCACCAGCGTGTAGACTGTGTCTTCGGAAACGTCTGCGGAGGTTACGAAGGTTGCGCCAACACCGAATGTGCCGGTGTCTGCATCGTTGCCGCGATACATGCCGCCTGGAATGGTGGCTGTACGGTAGTAGCTGTTGTCTGCGACCAGTTTGTCGACAGTTTCACCACCCACATTCACCAGAACGGAGTCACATGCAGTCGTGGCTTCCTGAATAGAACCGGACGGGTGACCCACAGTGTAGATCATCGCGTCGATCTGATTGTCGCAAAGCGCAGCGGACTGCTCAGCAGCCTTCAGCTCGGTGGCCTGCGTGAAATCGTCCGTGGTCCAGCCCATTGCTTCCATCAGAACTTCCATGGTGCCGCGCTGACCGGAACCCGGGTTGCCGATGTTGACGCGCTTGCCTTTCAGGTCTTCGAAGTTCTTGATGCCTGAATCCGCACGCGCGACAACCGTGAACGGCTCCGGATGCACGGAGAACACAGCACGAAGGCCTTCAAACGGACCTTTTTCTTCAAACTTGGAAGTGCCGTTGTAAGCGTGATACTGCCAATCGGACTGTGCCACACCAAATTCCAGCTCGCCTTCACGAACAGTGTTGATGTTGTAAACAGAACCACCAGTCGATTCGACCGAACAACGGATCCCATGATCCTTTCGGCCTTTGTTGACCAATCGGCAGATTGCGCCGCCGGTCGGGTAATAAACGCCAGTCACACCACCAGTGCCGATGGTGATGAATTCCTCCGCGGAGGCGGCGCCCGTGAATGCAATGCTGGTCGCCATTACAGCGCCTGCAAGGTTCATTTTCATCATCATTTGACTAGGCTTCCCTCTTATTCAAGTTTTCTAAGCCTAAAATGGTCGTTGCCACCTTAGACGTTTTCAAATTCGTCGAGCAAGCGGTTGTGCTTCTCGACGTCTTGGATCCGGGCTTCTGCATCGGATCCGGCTCGCGCGACCAACATGCCTGTTATCGTTTCTATCAGCACAAGAGTGGCCGCGTAAGATGAGAAAAAGTGAGGACTTTCAGTGCGTTGTACGAAGTGAAAGTCGGCGAATTGTAATCCTGGAAACGCGTGGCTGTCAGTCAGGACCACCACTTTGGCACCGCTCGCCGCTGCGACCTCTGCCGCGCGAACAGAACGATGTGCGTAGGGATGTTTCGAGATGACAATCACAGTATCTTTGGAAGACACTCCAGCAAGCGTACTTCCAAGCGTTGCGCCGTTGCGACCGGCGACGATCCACCTGTCATCAAACCATTTGGCGAGATAGGCGAAGTAATCGGTGAAACCTGCCGAGGCAAGAGCGCCGATCAGGATGATCCTGCGCGACCGTTCAAGCTGCTTAACCGTTGCGTCCAGTGTGGACGGATCAATGTCGTCCACGAGCGCCTTGATATTGTCGATGCAGGCAGAAACCTGACGCGGCAGCAACGGCTGGTCCGCGTAGGATTGCAGTTTCCGGGCCTTGTCCTGAAAGGACCCGCTGCCACGTCGGCTGATTTCCGAGCGGGCCTGTTCCCTAAGAGCCTCGTAGTCTGAAAAACCCAATGCCCGCGCGAGACGGGTGTAACTCGCTGGAGACACGCCGCTGGCAGACGCAACCGACCGCAGGCTGCGGGTTGCAATTTCAACCTGGTTTTCGGCAATATAATCCGCCGCGACACGAAGTGTGTCACTCAGCTCGGCGTAGTTCGCCGAGATCGCTGTCCTTATCTGGGGCGGCGAAATAGTTTCCATTCGGTTACTGTTTCATTTGTTTTTTTGAAAGTCAAACCATGAAACAAATGTTTCGTTGCGGAAGCTTTTGTTTCTTTTGCGATTGTCAGATTTGAGGAATGCCGGGGCGTACTCGTTCGTTATATTGGGCGCACTGAACGAGTGCCAATTCGTTGGTTGCCGCTCGTCGGCCCGTGGTAATAAGGCCCGAAGCACAGAGTTCTTGACGCCAGTCTCAATCACCGACGAAGCTTGGGGCTACCAAAGGAAGCCGGTTGTGATTCCATTCGATGTTCTGACAGTCTTTTTTGCCGCTGCGATCGCGCTTGGTTTAGTGCCCGGGCCAGACAACATTTTTGTTCTTACCCAGTCCGCTCTTTATGGCAGGCTTGCCGGCTTGGTTGTCACCCTTGGTCTATGCATGGGCTTGATCGTTCACAGCGTTGCAGTTGCGTTGGGTGTCGCCGCGATCTTCGAAACGTCAGTGTTGGCTTTCACATTGCTGAAATTCGTCGGTGCAGCCTACCTGATCTATCTGGCGTTCCAGGCTTTTCGGGCAGGTGGGGCGGATCTGAATATGCAGGGCACGCCATCCTTGCCGTTGCCTGCACTTTTTCGCCGCGGCATCATTATGAATGTCACCAATCCAAAAGTTGCCATCTTCTTTTTGGCATTCCTGCCGCAGTTTGCCGATCCGGCAAGAGGGTCGGTGCCGATTCAGATCATGCTGTTCGGGGGGCTGTTCATCGTTGCGACGATCCTGGTTTTCGGGGCAGTGGCCTTGGGCGGCGGCTTGATCGGCACCTACTTGAGGCAGTCTCCAAGCGCCCAGATCTGGCTCAATCGCCTTGCAGGCGTTGTCTTTGTCGGACTTGCCGTCAGGCTGGCAATCACCGAGCGCTGACGGCAATATCCTTAAAAACACTTCGCGTTACAAAGCCTGCATTGTGTAGACCGCGAAATAGCCGTCGTGGTCGGTATCGGCACTCAGAATCCGCCAACCGGCCTCATCAGCAATTTCGGCAAACGCGTCTTCACCGTATTTGTGCGAGTTTTCAGTGTGGATTGTCTCGCCTTCCTGGAAAGTGAAGGTCACCCCTCCAACGTCGACCGATTGTGTGCATTTGCTGACAAGATGCATTTCGATCCGGCTGTCTTCAGCGTTCCAGACCGCTTTGTGTTCGAAAGCCGAAAGGTCAAACCGACCGTTCAGATCGCGATTGATGCGCTGCAGAATGTTCTGATTGAAAGCAGCTGTAACCCCGGCAGGGTCATCATAGGCCTCAATCAGGACCTCCTGTGCCTTTGGGCGGTCTACACCGACAATCATAGTCGCGTTCGGCATTACCGTCCGAATGTTCTTCAAAAGGCTGGCAGCATCAGCCCTTTCGAAGTTGCCGATGGTTGAACCGGGGAAGAACACCAGAACCGGTAATTCCGGTAATAGCGGCAGCTGACCCAGAGGTTCGGTGAAATCCGCCGCAACAGGAATAACGGCGAGGGAGGGAAATGCCCTTCGAACACGCTCCGCGGCCTCTTTCAGGTGATTGGCCGAAATGTCGATTGGCATATAGACCGACAGATCAGGAAAGGCACCAAGCAGCAAATTGGTCTTTCGGCTTGAGCCGCTACCCAGTTCAACCATGGCGCCACGTGCGCCGGGTAACTTCCGGTACTTGTCGACATTCTCTTCCAGAATGGTCAATTCCGTGCGAGTTGGATAGTAGGCATCCAACTCGGTTATGGCTTCGAAGAGGTGTGAGCCGACATCATCGTAAAGCCACTTGCTGGAAAGCCGCTTTTGATCTGCTCCCAGGCCCGACAACACATCGGATCGGAACGCATCATTGTGAGAGACAGGGGGAACGTGTTTGCTCATTGGTCAGCCGCCAGTCTGAGGCCCAGCATTTGCCAACGCTGGTGTGGATAGAAAAAGGTGCGATAAGAGGCGCGCATTTGCAGCTTGGGTGTTGCGCAGGATCCGCCTCGGAGAACCATCTGGTTCACCATGAACTTGCCGTTGTATTCGCCGATTGCACCTTCCGGCGGCTTGAAGCCGGGGTAGGGTGAAAAAGCGCTTGATGTCCATTGCCAAACATCCCCCCAAAGACTGTCCTTTTGTCCGGTCGGCAAAAGCACCCCGGTGTCCAGGAAGTTTCCATCAATTGCGGTTGGCTCGGCGGCAGCTTCCCATTCTGCCTCGCTTGGAAGGCGATGACCTGCCCAACGGGCAAACGCATCGGCTTCATAGTAGCTGACATGGACAACGGGCGCAGACGGATCGACAGGGCGTGGACCCTGCAAGGTGTATGTCCACCATTCGCCATCCTGCTTCCACCAGTATAGCGGTGTGTCCCAAGCGTTCTGTTCCTTGACCGCCCAGCCTTCCATCAGCCAGAGCGTTTGGGTTTCGTAGCCACCGTCCTCCATGAAGGCGATCCACTCGCCATTGGACACGGGTCGATTGGCCAGCCTGTATGGATTGAGCCAGACTTTGTGGCGAGGTCCTTCGCAGTCATAGGCAAATCCGTCTCCGGCATGCCCGATTTGCAGAAGTCCACCGTCAAAGCTGGCCCAGCTCAGGTCACGTGCCGGTGTCACCGGGAGCGGCTTCGGTTCGCAATAGGCCGGAAGCAGCGGATTGTAGGAAAAGGCGTGCAAAAGATCGGTTACCAGAAGTTCCTGATGCTGCATTTCATGGTGGCAACCAAGCGTGATCAGTTCTTCAAGCTTTGGTTCGTCTAGGTCGAATGCATCGGTCATCAGTCCGTGACGAACGGCATCTTCGACGTGATTGCGGTAATTCATCACGTCTTCTGCCGAAGGACGGGACAAAAGTCCGCGCTTGGAACGCGTGTGCCTTGGGCCGGCCTGCACATAGTAGGAATTGAAGAGCTGGGCGAAACGATCATCAATCGGCTGATAGCCGGGGAGCGATGGCTTCAGGATAAACTCTTCGAAAAACCAGGTCGTATGAGCCAGATGCCACTTGGGAGGACTAGCGTCCTCCATCGATTGAAGGCCCATGTCTTCAGCACTCAATGGGGCGCTCAATTTCAGGGTTTGAGATCTGGTTCGATTGAAGAGATGCAGAATGTCGTCAACCGGCGACGGTTGTGTCTGCCCGTCCAAGTTTGTCATATCAATTCCTCCACGCGGATCCCGGTCGACTTGCCCCCGACCGAGCCTGTGAATGCCACCAAGCGGTTTGAACGTAAGCGGGCTTTCCGGTTTTCCAATGTCGGGAATTGCACCGCACCGGTGCAAAAATGCGCCGACAATCGGGCCGAGTTCTCATTGTTTATGAAAATCAACACTGTTGAAGTTCGCTTCCTTTATCGTGAAATGGTGATGAAAAATCCTCATCGCATTGTTTTTTCAAAAACAATTGGTGCGACAGTGTCAAAAGGCTGACGCCCTGGATCTGGGAGAGAATAGGGAGAGCATCCTGACAACCTGCTGTCAGGATTGCCGGTGGTATCTCTTCACATTGACGTGAGCGTTCGATCCCCTGACTTCCAAGCAGCCTTGAAAGCAGGTTGCTCGCGAACCTTCATCGACAACGATTGGCATAAACTGGGATTGCAACACTACACGATCAATCTCGAGGGAGTTGATTTAATAGGACGATTGTCCTAAATTCTAGGTCAATTGTCCTAATGACGTTAAAAAGCCAGGCAAGTCAAAGAGTGGGAAAGTGCAGCAATGGCAGCAATCGAAACCCGGAGACAGATCATCGAGGCAGCTGATGACCTGTTCTACAGCGCCGGATTTGGGCAGACATCGTTTGCCGACATCGCCAAGGCTGTGAACATCTCGCGGGGAAACTTCTACTATCACTTCAAGACAAAAGACGAGATCCTCGATGCTGTGATCGACAAGCGCTTGGCTGACCGTGAGACACTGTTGGCCAAGTGGGATGAA
This sequence comes from Roseibium porphyridii, assembly GCF_026191725.2. Lineage (NCBI taxonomy): Bacteria > Pseudomonadati > Pseudomonadota > Alphaproteobacteria > Hyphomicrobiales > Stappiaceae > Roseibium > Roseibium porphyridii. The sequence goes on along the minus strand of NZ_CP120863.1, from coordinate 4,133,843 downwards.
ACGGCTGACGATCCGGTCCAGCGCATCATTTGCTTTATACGCATCGTCATTGTGAACCAGTCAAAGATAATGGCTTACGGCTGCCCGGTCGGCACGATGACAGCCGAACTTGCGAAGCTGGATCATCCCTCATCGGGCAGGGCCAACAAAATCATGGCTCTCTTTCGCAATTGGCTCCAGCGTCAATTCGATGTGCTTGGCTGTGGCGAGGAAGCCGAGGCGCATGCACTTCACGTTTTAGGTTGGAGCCAGGGTGTGGCGAGCCTTGCGCAGGCATTCGGTGACGATGCGTATGTACGCCGTGAGGTCGAGCAAATCACTCACTGGCTAAAGGGCGTCGCTGCCGCCACTAGCCGAATTTCCACTACCAATTGAACGTCACAATCAAAGTTGCGAGGTGAGCGAAAGATGTTTGTTGTCACACTGAAATTTTCTAAGAACAGAAATAGGGCAGTTGAGCTTATGGCCGAGCACAAAGCCTGGATACAGCGCGGATTTGATCAAGGTTTTTTTCTGATGGTGGGCAGCCTGCAGCCCAGTCAGGGAGGTGGTATCCTCGCGCACCAGGTTTCACGCGACGACCTGGAGAGGTTTGTATCAACAGACCCGTTTGTTGCGGAAGAGGTGGTCAGCGCCGACATCCTTGAAATCACACCTGCAAGACTGGATGAGCGGTTGAACTTTCTGGCCGCATAGACCCGTGAAGGCCTCCTTCCGGAGCAAGCAGACGCGAGACTTGCGGGCTCGGACAAACGTGTCCTGGCTATTGCACCGGTTGCAATTGCGAGCCGTTTAGTGTCACAGCTTCGTTCTTGAACATGACCAGATACGGAGCGGCGCATTGAAATGTGCCGCAGGCGGGAGACCACAATGCCGGACTTTAAAGGATCCATTCCTGCTCTTGTGACCCCTTTCAAGAACGGCAAGGTGGACTACGAAGCGTTGGAACGCCTTATCGAGTGGCATGTCGATGAAGGCAGTCACGGAATCGTTGCAGTGGGCACGACCGGCGAAAGTCCGACAGTTTCGAAGTTGGAACACAAAGACATCTTGAAACGTGTCGTAGAATTCACGGCTGGCAGGCTCCCGGTGATCGCCGGAACTGGCTCGAACGCAACCGCTCAATCTCTGGACATGCTGCAACACGCCGAGAGTGTTGGCGCTGATGCAGCGCTTATCGTCACTCCCTACTACAATAAACCGAACCAGGCAGGCCTTTTGAGCCACTACCAGGTGCTGCATGACAACAGCAATCTGCCGATCATTATCTACAATATTCCCGGACGGTGCGTGATTGATATCTTGCCCGACACAATGGCTCAGATGGCCCGCTGGCCGCGAATAATCGGCGTCAAGGATGCAACCGGCAGCATGGAGCGGGTCAGTCAGCAACGCGCCAAGTGCGGGAAAGACTTCCTCCAGCTCAGCGCGGAAGATGCAGCTGTCCTCGGCTTCAATGCACACGGTGGAAGCGGGTGCATTTCAGTCACCGCCAATGTCGCTCCGCGCCTGTGCGCCGAATTTCAGGAAGCCTCACTTGCGGAAGACCTGAGCCGTGCACGAGCGCTTCAGGATCGACTATTGCCTCTGCATAGCGCCGTGTTTCTGGAACCGCCGGCAGCATGTGTCAAATATGCCTTGTCCAGGCTCGGCCATTGTACCGATGAGGTTCGCTTGCCGCTGACCCCGATTGCCGACGAGACGAAGAAGGCACTCGATCAGGCAATGGAGGCAGCCGGGCTGATCTAGTCGATAGAAAAAACGCCCCGGCTGGGGCGTTTTAGAAATTTGCATTAGCGCTGTTATTGTACGCGTGGGAACAGGGTCTCAATCTCGCCAAGGTCACCACCGCCGAGAAGCTTGTCCAGTTCCGGCTTCCAGGGCTGAGCCGCGTCAGGTGCGTTGAGCATGTTCAGCGCGCGACTGGCGGATTCTGGAATGACCTGTTGCAGGGCTTCCATCACGACCCGCAGGCTGTCGAGCGTCACATAAATCACCGTTTGGCAACGTTCTCTGGTGTCATCATTCTTGATGAGTTCCCAGGGAGCCTGCTCGGCGAAATAGTTGTTCATTTCATCCGCGACAGTGATGATCGACTGCATTCTCGCCGGTATGTCCGCGAGATCGATCCATTCACCCAATCCCGCTGTTGCATCCACGACCGCTTTGCGAATGGCTTCGTCCTGAGCCGACAGCGGCCCCGGAACAGGCAAAGTGCCATCGAACCGCGCCTTGGAGAACTTTGCAGCGCGAGACAGAAGGTTGCCGATCTTGTTGCCCAGTTCACTGTTATAGCTTTGCGTGATCAGCTCGACCGAAATCTGGCTGTCGCTGTCTGCGCGCATATGGCGCGCAAGATACCAGCGCAGGGCATCAACGCCGAGTTTCTCGATCACTTCGATCGGATCAACGACATTGCCGATGGACTTTGACATTTTCACGCCGCCAGCACCCACCCAGTGGCTGTGCACCGAGAGTTTCTTTGGCAGCGGAAGACCTGCGGCCATCAGCATGATCGGCCAGTAAACCCCGTGAGGTTTCAAAATGTCCTTGCCGATCAGATGTTCGCATTCTGCCCACCAGGTTGCATACTTGGTGTCTGGCCAGTCAATGTTGGTCAGATAGTTGGCAAGCGCGTCGAACCAGACATAGGTGACGAACTCGGTATCGAACGGCAGGTCGACACCAAGGGTTACGCGGGATTTTGGGCGCGAGATGCAAAGATCCTCAAGGGGATCTGACAGCATCTGTTTCAATTCGTTTCGGAACGCTTCAGGCTGTACGAAGTCCGGGTTGTCGGCAATATGCTTCAGCAGTTGCTCGCGAAACGGCTCCATTTTCAAGAAGTAGTTGGTCTCTTCCGTATGCTCCACCTTCATGGTCGGATGCAGTGGGCACTGACCGTCTTCAGTGAGATCGGATTCCTTTTTGAACTCTTCGCAGCCCTTGCAGTAGGTGCCGGTGTAATTCTTCTTGACGATCAGCCCCTTGTCGAAGATCGACTGCTCCATGCCGCCAACGGCCGCCTTGTGCCCCTCACGACTTGTCCGGACAAAATAGTCGTACCGCACGTCCAGTTTGTCGAAAACGTCGCGGAATTCCTTGCAGCGCATGTCGAGAAACGCCTCGACAGGCATTCCGAGGTCGCCAGCAGCTTCCTGGTTTTTTTGGCCATGCTCGTCAACGCCGGTGGACAGCATCAGCTCATACCCCAGCGCCTCACGGTTCCGCTTCAAGATGTCAGCCATCACGGAAGTGAAGGCGTGACCGATATGCGGGGATCCATTGACGTAGTAGATCGGAGTGGTGATGTAGCTTTTCATCCAAACGCTTTCGAAATTTTGGCCTTTAAGGGCAGTCCGTCGACAGTTTTATCGGGCGCGTGAGCCCGTCTGTGCCGAATATATGAAGTCGAAGCTATATTTCACACTCATGTGCCCATTGAAAGCCCTGGGCCGGTGAAAAGCACAGCGCCCACGATGACCGGTCAGCTGCGGCAAGGGACAATGCCGGAACACCTATCTGTCTATCGGCAAGCCACTGGGAACACTTTTGGGAATGCCGAAGGGAGGATTGGAAACCGAGGCTGTTCCTGTCAGAGCTTTCAGGAAGCCAACCAGATCGGAAATCTCATCGTCGCTCAAAGCAATGGGGGCGATGTCGCGAAACCTGGCATGCCGCGCCATTTCCCGTTTGTCGTTCCAGACGACAAAATCAATTGCCTCCAGCCAGGGAACATTGGGAAGTGAGGCAGTTTCTGGACGCCATGAAGCCAGGCTTCCATCGGGATCGAGGTGATGACGAACAATGCCTTCCAGCGTTGGATAAGCGCCATTGTGGCCATAAGGACCGGTCAGCTCCACATTGCGCAGCATAGGGGTGCGGAAGCTGTAGGCATCTTCCAGCCGGTCGCTTTCTCCCATACGTCCGACATCGCGTACCATGGGATCGAAGCGGCGGGTTCTGCCTGGCCCGAATGGCGGCAGGCCAATGGCATGGAATTCTTGATCGCTGAGCAGACTTCCAGAGTGACAGCTGGAGCACTGCGCCTTCCCATAGAAAAGCTCAAGGCCACGTTTCTGAGTGGGTGAGAGGGCTGTCTTGTCACCTGCCAGGTATTTGTCAAAAGGGCTGTCGTAGCTTTCCCACTCAATGGCCTGGAAAGCAGCAAGCGCATTGGCAACTTCGGCAATTGTCACTTCATCCGGTGTGTCTACGTGGTCAAACGCTTCGACAAATAGACGTCCATACTCGGGTATAACGCGCACGCGTTTGGCAAGGATCGGCCAGGACGCGTCGATGCGATCATGCACTGCTCCGGCAACTTCGTTTTCTCTCGGATTTCCTGCCATCTCGAACTGGGCGACAAGCGGAAAGATCGCCTGTGCAGCAAGCAGGGATTCAAGGCCTTCTGGAAGCCATTCTTCCGCTGGAGAATTGAAACCGTTTTCGTAGGTGTCGGCGATCGACAAACGTCCATCGTGAAAGAGCGTGTGAAGGTCTTTTGCACCGAGATTCCAAAGGCCTGGCGCGTTTCGCGGAATCCGTTTCTTAATTCGGTTGCCGCCTTCACCGGCCGTACGTTCCTTGCCAAGCCCGGCACCGCCTTCGCCGATGCCAAGTGACAACCGGTCGCCTGTTCCAAGCGTTGGATGATGGCACGTGGCGCAGGCAATATTCCTGTTACCCGACAGGATCTTGTCGTAAAACAGGAGTTGACCGAGCGCTGCCTGCTTTTGATCGAAGGCGATGAAGTTGTCTTCAGTAAGCGGTGGCGGTAGTTCCGCAGCATATGCCGGGGCTGACAAGAGAAGAACAACGGGGAACGACAAGAACTGATGACGAAAACCCTGAAAGCCGCCTTGTTGGCGCTTGTTGTGATGAACGCGCCTGTCCACGCGGAAATCGAGGAGGCGCGCGACCTGATGGAGGCCGATCGCTATGAAGAGGCGATGAAGGAACTCTGGCCGGCTGCGCGGTCCGGCAACGCGGATGCCGAAGAGCTTATCGGCATCATGTACGCGATGGGACTTGGCGTCGAACGGGACGATCAGAGGGCGTTCGAATGGTATCTCCGAAGCGCAATGAAGGGGCATCCGGGAGCTCAGTCCGGCGTCGGATGGTACTATGAAATCGGTCGTGGAATGCCGGCACCCGACCTTGTGCGCGCTTATATGTGGTACACCCTTTCCGCGATCGGCGGCGATCCTGACGCTGCGATCTCGCTTGAGGAAGTGGTCAAGAAAATGACGAAGGATGAGATTGAGAAAGCGCATATCCTGGTCGATGACTACAAGGTTTGGATGTATCCGTTCCGCTGATTTGAAAGCGGTCAAACGCCTTGGCCGGCTTCATGTTCCCAGGTATTGCTTGAAACAGTCAATTCAAACGTCCTGAGTAGCTTTGCAAAAATGCAGGAGCCCGGCAAATCACCGGGCTCCTTTTTTGATCCGAAGGATCAGTTCAGGTCAGCGTCGCGTGCACCGTTGATGTCGGTTTCAGCTGCAGCAACAGCTTCTTCCAATGCGCCGAAGATTTCGCCGCCACGGTTCACGTTGTCCTTGAACCAGTCATAAACGGGAGCAGCAGCTTCTTTGAAGGCTGCTTTCTCTTCCGGGGTCGGGACGTAAAGATCGCCACCACCGGCAACGAAGTCTTCATAGGCCTGAATGGACTTGCGCTTCGGAGACGCGAAAGTCGCCTGCTGCAGGGCATAGAAGCCGTCGACGACGACGCGGCGCATGTCTTCAGGCATGGAGAGGAACTTCTCGTTGCTCATCCACCAAAGTGCGCCCATGTAGGCATGGCCGTCCAAAGTGACATACTGCAGGCCGGCATCCGGGAACTTCATGCCCATGATGTCAGTGATGCCATTCTTGGAGCCTTCAACAACACCGGTCTGGAAGGAGGTGAACAGCTCCGGCCACGGAATCGGGGTTGGCGAAGCACCAAGTGCCTTGACCAGTTCCTGCGGAAGGTCGGCGACCACGGTCCGGATTTTCAGGCCTTCCATATCGGCCGGATTTGCAACACGACGCTTTGTGTTGGCAAAGTTACGCCAGCCGCCGGTGTTGCCGACAGTCATGAGGCGAATGGCGTTCTGGCTGTCTTCCAGTGCCATGGCGCGCATCGTGCGGACAAAGTCGCCGGACAGGACATGCTCGGCAATCCGGTCGTCAGCCATCATGTAAGGCAGGTCGAGAACCTGCACATACGGGAAGATGCCCGATGCACCGCCGGAAGTCGAAATGTAGATGTCGATCGCGCCGCCAGCAACACCCTGAAGACACTCGGCACCGTTTGAGCACAACTGCGTGCCGATGAAGAGTTCCACCTCAATGGCGCCGTTCGAGGCGGATTCCACGAAGTTCTTGAACACGACCAGACCGTCATAGTCTTCGTCGTTTTCGTTGGAGTTTGCGGTTGCGCGCAACGTGTAATCCGCGGCAACGGCACTCAAGGCCGATCCGGCGAGCATCGCCGCAACGGTGAGCGTTTTCAGTGCAGATTTGAGCATTAGGTACCTCCCTTTAATAGCTCATAATCAGTTGGCAAATCCGGTCAGACGCGGAATCGTCATGGAAAGTGCCGGGATATAAGTGATCAAGAAGATCACCGCGATCTCTACCGCCAGGAACGGCAGAATTGCTTTGGCGATGGTCTCAACCCGTTCTCGTGAGACCGATGCCGCGACAAACAGAACGAGCCCCATCGGCGGCGTGGCCAGACCGATGGTCAGGTTGACGCTCATGATGATGGCGAAATGGATCGGGTCGACACCCATGGATGTGAAGATGGGGCCGAGGATCGGGCCGAGAATGATGATGGCTGGACCTGCATCCAGAAACATGCCTACGACGAAAAGCAGAAGGTTGATCAGGAAAAGCAGGATCAGCGGGTTCTCGGTGAGGCTGAGAACGAAAGCAGCCATTGTTTCCGGAGCATGGCTCAGACTAACGACCGTCTTGAAGGCCATTGCAGCGCCAACCAGCAAAAGCACGACGGCAGACGTAATTCCGGCCCTGTTCAAAACGCCCGGGATCTCTTTCATCTTCAAGGAATGAAGAACGAAAAAACCGATCAGAAGCGCATAGGCGACGGCGACCGCGGCTGCTTCGGTCGGCGTGAAAACGCCCAACAAAATACCGCCCAAGATGATGATCGGTGTTTGCAAAGGAGCGACCGCTTTCTTGCAGACCACCCGGAAATCACTTGAAACCGCGCCGCGCAGGCTGACAAGCAGGAAATGCGACAGCACCATCATCACGACAAAGAGAAGGAGTGTGACGGTGTAGGAGAAGGATTCAAATCCGAGCGCGGAAGCTATGCCTGTCGCTGCGACGGTTGCAAGACCGGCAACGTTGATGCGCAGAACGACAAACGAGAACCATTTTTCAACCGGTGCCATGGACTGGCCTGGATTGACGATCCGTTGCGCTTTCGGAAGATCGTATTTGTCCGCCATGAAACGCACCATCAGCATCAGGCCGATGCCGACCATGACACCGGGCACAATGCCGGCCAGAAACAGCGCGGCGACGCTTTCACCCATGACATAGGCATAAATGATCATGATGCCGGATGGCGGAATGATCGGACCGATGACGGACGAGGCAGCTGTAACGGCAGCGGCAAATTTTCGGGTGTAGCCCTGCTTCTCCATCGCGGGGATCAGCATTGACCCGAGAGCTGACGTATCAGCGACTGCAGAACCGGAAAGCCCTGCGAACAGCATCGAAGACAGAATGTTCACATGAGCAAGGCCGCCCCTCAGGTGGCCCATCAGCGCCTGTGAAAATTCCACGAGGCGCATGGTGATGCCGCCCTTGTTCATCAGCTCGCCCGCAAGCATGAAGAACGGAATCGCCATCAGAGGAAAACTGTCCATACCGTTGTAAACGTTACGGTAGAGAAGGGTGATATCCCGTTCTTGGCCATTCAGCCAAAGCAGGATACCCGGCGCTGCCAGGAGGCCGAAGAATACCGGCAGACCGATCATCAGGAAGACAAGAAAGACGGGCAGGAACCAGATAAGCATCAGTCAGCCCCCGCCATGTCTGCATCGGGCATGACCGGCATCCGGTCATCGCCGCCAAAAAGAGAGATAAGGTTTCTCAGGATCAGTTCGATATTGACCAGCGTTAGCAGGATCACGCCCACGAACATCGACAGCATCATCCAGCTGCGAGGAACCCTGATCCATTCTGTCAGTGTGAAATTGCCCGGCACGTAAAGAGAAGCGGTCGCGAATTTTCCGCCAAATCCGGTCACCTCAAAATATCCGATTTGTACGGAAACGACCAGAACGGCCAGCGAGATGAGCAGCAGGACTAGCGTCAGCACCTTTCCCGCCATCGCAGGCAAGGCCTGGCCCAGCATGTCAATGGCGACAAAGCCGCCGCGACGAAAGGCCGTCGGTGCCATGAGCCCCGCCATCCAGAGCATGCAGAAACGAGCGGCCTCATCGGGCCATGGAAGAGCGTTGTTGAAAACATAGCGGAATACGACCTGAATCAGGATCGCAACAACCATCAGGGCGACAGCGACGACGCCTATAGCTCGGCCAATGCGCAACAAATGCGTATTGACGAAAGCGAACGGTGCTAACACCGCCAGCAAAATGCCCATGAGGGCCCTCCCAAGTTTTTCCTCCTGGCGGGACTCAGCATCGCCCCGCAGTCCGCCCTTACCGTGGAGCGATTTGCCCGAGCTTGCCCGAGAAAAATGTCAAGGCGTCACCGGTGCGCATTTCCGCCTGCAATACCTGACCCAGAACAATCAGGTGATCGCCTCCCTCATAGGCAGCAAAACGCTTGCACTCGAAACGCGCAAGGCAATTCTCGATCAGCGGTATGCCTTTTTCATCTATTCTGTGTCGCAGCTGATCGAAAGCGTGCGCATTGCGCACGAAACCATTGCAGACCTCCGCCTGATGATGGCTGAGGACGTGAATGGCGTAGTGTTCGGCCTCTTCGAAATACTGAAAACGCCGCGATCCCTTGTCCGGCATCCAGAGCACAAGCGGCGGTTCCAGAGACACGGAAGAAAAGCTGTTGGCGGTAATGCCGACAGGACCATCAGCCGAATGCGTGGTCACGACGGTAACCCCGGTGGCAAATCGCCCAAAAGCGTCGCGCAACAGCCGTGTGTTGTCTGAGTCCGGCTCGAAGGTTACGGGATGATTGGCATTTTGCATGGTCATCAAGGCACCTCGTTGCCAAGGGCGGCTTCATAGAGCCGATACCAGGTTTCACGATCTATCGAGACTTTCAGGGCATCGGAAATCTTTGCGATCCGATCGGTATTGTTCGTGCCCATAACCGGCAGCAAACCTGCGGGATGGGCCAAGAGAAATGCGACCGCCACCGCAGAGCGATCAACGCCATGGGCCCCTGCAATTTCGTCCAACACTGCACCAAGCTGGCCACCTTCGGAAATCAGGGCGCCTCCGCCGAGGGGAGACCAGGCCATGAGCTTCGTGCCGAGCCGCTGATGGAAGGCCAGGTCACCGTTGGTGAAAGGCGAAATTTCTTTCAGACTGATCTCGATCTGATTGGTCACCAGCTTGTTTGACATAGCCGATTGCAGCAGCTCCCAATCCCAGGGACGGAAGTTGGAAACACCCGCATTCTTCACTTTGCCGCTTTTGATCAGATCGTCGAGCGTTGCGCCGGTCTCATGGTGATCCATGAGCGGGTCGGGGCGGTGGATCAAAAGTAGATCTATCGTCTCGATGCCCATTTCGGAGAGCGAAATGTCGACGGATTTCTCGATGTGGGAACGGCTGGTGTCGTAGTATTTCACTTTGGCATCGGCATATCGTCCTGCGGGTGCGACGATGTCACATTTGGTGACGATTTCCATTCGCTGACGCAGCGACGGGTTTGCTTTCAATGCACCGCCGAGCACCGCTTCGGCAGCGTAGCCGCCGTAAATGTCTGCCTGATCGAACGTCGTGATGCCTTGATCAAGGCAAATCTGGATCTTCCGCTCAACATGAGCAGGAGACGTATCTGTGTCGTCACCCAGCCGCCACATGCCGTAGATCAGTTGGGAAAATTCCAGGGTTTCTGTAAGTTTGACGCGGTTCATCAGCGGCGGACTCCGTTGCCGAGTGGTGTTGCCGGTGTTTCAGCAGGTACGCGGCCATAGGCATGGGGCAGCGAGCATGTTTTCAAATTCGGCAATACGCGGGCGCCGAAGTGTTTTGCTTCTTCAAGGTGCGGGTAGCCTGAGAAGATGAAGGCCCGAATGCCCATCTTCTGGTAACCCTCGATTTTCGTCATGACCTGATCTGTGGAACCAACAAGCGCAGCGCCGCAGCCCGAGCGGGCACGTCCAACCCCGGTCCAAAGGTTTGGTTCGATGTATCCGAACTCGTCAGCGACTTCACGGTTCTTTGCCTGGTGGCTGACACCCAGTGACTTTGCGTCGAGAGCGCGTTCGCGGATTGCTGTGCCTTGTGCATCGTCGAGTTTCGAGACGATGTAGTCGGCATATTCCTGTGCTTCTTTTTCCGTATCCCGCACGATCATATGTACCCGCAGGCCGTAATCGAGAGTGCGGTTGTAATTCTCCGCAACAGAATTGACCGCTTTCATACGGCCTTCCAGCTCACCCATAGTTTCAGGCCACATCAGATAGACGTCGCAATGTTGTCCGCAAAGCTCGAGTGCTGCAGGCGAGTAGCCACCGAAATAGAGCAGGGGGCCGCCGGTCTGGTAAGGCCGGACCGGATCCGTTGTCAGGTTCTTGAAGTTGTAGATCTCGCCTTCGTAGTTGATTTCGTCCTGTGTCCAGGCCTGTTTCAGGATTTCAACAACTTCTCGTGAGCGCTGATACCGGTAGCCGCTGTCTGCCTGTTCGCCCGGAAAGTCGGACGAAATGATATTCACTGTAAGACGGCCTTCGAGCATGTGATCGAGCGTCGCGATTGTCCGCGCCAGCATGATCGGCTGCATCTCGCCACAGCGCACTGCGGCCAGAAGATTGATTTTCTCGGTGATCGGTGCGCAGCCGGCAACGAAACTCAACGTGTCCTGACCCACCTGATAAGAGGACGGGCACAGAATGTTTCGAAAGCCCTGTGCTTCCGCTGTCTTCACAATTGAGGAGCAATGCTCCCACGAAGAACGCAGATCGCCCTCCGGCACTCCCAGGAACTGATAGTCGTCGGAGCAAAGTGCGGCAAACCAGGAAACTTCCGCTGCATCAAGGTCCGGCGAAGTGACTGGGACTACGGTCATAAAGTGCCTCCCTGGGACTGACCATTTCAACCCTCGGATCTTGCCTTCGAGCGGCTACCGGGGTGTTTTCGTTTGTTTTCGAATGGCTTCATTTTGCCTTCGATTTCTTCTTGCATATCACTCGGTTTGATGTAAATCAATAGTGTATCAATTTTGAAAATCAGGCAACAAAAACGTCATGCCAACTGACTCGCAAACGTCCGGAGCGCTGCCGCTTTATGTGCAGATCAGCGAGCTTTTGATTAGGGATATCGCTGCTGGGCGGCTGATCGATGGAGAGCGGTTGCCACCAGAGCGAGACATGGCGGAAGAGCTTGGGATATCCATCGGCACCTTGCGAAAAGCGTTGGCGGACCTTACGGATAAAGGCTTACTTGAGCGAATTCAGGGCTCGGGGAATTACGTACGTCAAGGAGGCACACAGGAAAGCGTCTATGCGATGTTCCGCCTGGAGCTTTTGTCCGGAGGCGGTTTGCCGCGCGCCGACATCCTCACGGTCGACCGCCTGCACAAGCCGGATGAGCTACCAACCTTTGGCACAAGCCGTGAAGGCACGCGCATTCGTAGGCTCCGCTACCTGAATGAGGTCATGATTGCTGTGGAGGAAATCTGGCTTGATGGTGACTGTGGCACGGTGCGACAGGATCTGCTTTCAGACTCTCTCTATCGCTTCTACCAGAAGCATCTTGGATTTTGGATTGTTCGCGCCGAAGACAGGGTGACGATCGGAAAGGTACCGGAGTGGGCTCCGGACGTTTTTTCAAAAACACCTGGAACACTCACTGGATATATTGAGCGTTTCAGCTGGTCCGATAGAGCCAGGCCGGTCGAGTATTCACGAACTTGGTTTGATACGGACAAGGCGCATTACGTGCAACGGTTGAAATAGGCGGACGGCAAGAAACCGCCGGAATTAGGAGAAGGAAATGCCTGCAAAGGTAAGATACGGGGTTATTGGCTGCGGAATGATGGGCCAGGAGCATTTGCGCAATATCGCCCTGCTTGCCGACACGGAAGTGACCGTGGTGTTTGAGCCGGATGCTGATATGGCCCGCGAGGCCGCAGCGTTTGCACCTGGTGCAAAGTTTGTCGGATCCGTTGCCGAGCTTTTGGAAGTGGAAGAGCTTGATTGCATCCTGATCGCGAGCCCCAACCACTGCCACGTGCCTCAGATGGAGGAGATTCGCAAGAAGCGGCCGCTACCATTGCTCGTCGAAAAGCCGCTTTTCACCGACCCGAAAGATCTGGCGGAATTGGAGACCTTCAAGTCGGCCTATCCCGCGCCTGTTTGGGTCGCCATGGAATACCGCTACATGCCGCCGATTGCAGCGCTGATTGAACAGGCTGAGGAAGCGACCGGTGGGATCAAGATGTTGACCATTCGCGAACATCGGTTTCCGTTTCTCGACAAGGTTGGTGCCTGGAACAGGTTCAACAAGTATTCCGGGGGCACCTTCGTTGAAAAATGTTGCCACTTTTTCGATCTGATGCGCCTGATCATGAAAAGCGAACCTGTTCGTGTGATGGCCTCAGCTGGCCAGGACGCCAATCACAAGGACGAGACTTATGACGGCGAACAGCCTGACATCCTGGACAACGGCTATGTGATTGTTGATTTCGAAAATGGCTCACGTGCCATGCTCGAACTTTGCATGTTTGCAGAAGGTTCGCGGTACCAGGAAGAAGTGGTTGCAATCGGATCTGAAGGAAAGATCGAAGCATTCGTTCCAGGTCCAGGGCGTTTCTGGCCATCGGATCTTGGCGATCCGCCAGTGCCTCAATTGGTTGTGTCTCCGCGGCAGCCCAAAGGACCGCGCCAGATAGACATTCCAGTGGATCCGACAATTCTCGACGCTGGAGATCACAACGGCTCAACCTTCTATCAGCACGAAGGGTTCGTTGCCGTAGTAAGGGGTGAAAAACAGGCTCCTGAAGTAACGTTGGAAGACGGTCGCCGCGCTGTTGAGATGGGTCTTGCGGCCCAACAGTCAGCGCGCACCGGCCAGGCTGTCCTTCTCATGAGCAACAAGCTTTCCTCGGTCGCCTGTTGATTTAAAGGTGTTTCCTCCGGGGTAACTGCCGGCGTGACGCTGTCACGCCGGCATTTTTATGGATCACCAGCGCGTTGCCGGCAGGTGATCGATGGTCGCGTCTGTACTGAAGCCGTCCCGGCCCCTGCGCATGTTGAGTGCGCGAATCGGCACCTTGTATTCCCTTCCTGTATCCGTTTGCCGGCATTGTTGCTTCCGATAGGCGATGTTTTCCGGAACACCTTTGGTGTTTTGAACCAATACGCAGAAAAGGTCATATCGGCCATTGATCGCGATTTCGCGGCGAGCGCCCTGAGCGACAATGATCTGGCGGTGGCGTGTGAAGCCATTGTCGAACAACAGAAAATTACAGTACTTGGCCGAACCGGCCGGTGTACGCGTGCTCTGGCAAAAGAAGATCTCTGCCTGAGCAGTTGAAGAAGTAAACGGCCAGAATGCGGAGAAACCAAGAAGCGTCAGCAGGAAAACCAACGATCTCTTCAGGTTCTGCATGTCGATACACTCCGTTCGTTTAGTGAGGTCATGTGTTTGAAACGCATCAATTTTAGCTTTCAGACTATGGTCCGCTTCATTGTGCTGTTGTGACGAGCTGGACATTTGGCTCAAGCGATGTGCAGGATAACTATTGGACCGGGTTGCAAAATCTATATTGGCAACTTTGACAATGTGATTTTGTAAACCGGCTCCTGCATATTTCGCATTTTGGAGGGCCCTATGCGCAAGTCCTTGTCCGTTCTTTTATCTTCTGCATTGGTATTTCAGACGGTTTTCATAAATGGTGTTTTTGCAGCTCCGGCCGTGACCACGGCGAACGTGAACTTTCGCCAGGGCCCTGGAACCAATTTCGGATCATTTGGAACATTACCAAATGGCGCGGAGGTCGATCTTCAAAACTGCGACGACAATGGAGCATGGTGTTCGGTAAGCTATAACGGGCAAAACGGTTTTGTCAGCGGGCAATATCTTCAACTGAGCGAATCTGAAGACACAACAGGGTGGCCAAGATCGTTTCAAACAGATGCCGGTGCAACGTTGGTCCTTTATCAGCCTCAGTTCACCGAGTGGGACAATTTCAAAACCTTGAAGGCGCTTGTTGCAGCCGAATACATTAAAGATAAAGACGCAACACCCGTTTTTGGTGTGATCGGCGTCAATGGTGACACGGTTGCAGACCCTGAAAAGGGTGTCGTCGATGTCAGCAACATTCAGGTCACCCAGCTGGACTTTTCAGCGCTTGATCGAAGTTCGCTTGGTGACCTTTCGCTGCAGATCGGCAAGATCATGCCAACCGGGACGATCACGGTCAAAGAAGATCGCATTACCGCGGGTCTCGCCGAGTATCAGCGAATGGACGACGTTCAGGGGCTGAACTCGGAAGCTCCACCGATTTTTATATCCAATGAACCGGCCATTCTGGTTCAAACCGAAGGCGAACCCATTTTTGCGCCGGTTAAGGGCGATCAGGGCCTCAGCTTTGTCGTCAACACCAATTGGGACATTTTGCAGATCGACGAAACGAAAGAGCTTTACCTGCGTGATGAAAAATCCTGGTTGAAGACCATGGACGTTTCAGCCGGATGGGAAGCCGCTTCAGAACTTCCGGAATTGATCAAAGCCCTACCGGATGACGACAACTGGAAGGAGACGCGTGAAGCCATTCCCGGTGAAGCGTTTGCGGACAACAAACCGCCAAAGGTAGTTTATTCCGACAAGCCCGCGGAAATGATCGTGTTTGACGGTGAACCGAAACTGGAGCCGGTCGAGGGAACGGATCTTGAATGGGCCTCCAACACCGACAGTGATGTCTTTTTCCTGAAATCCACATCCACCTGGTACATCCTGGTTTCAGGCCGCTGGTTCAAGTCCGCGTCCCTTGATGGGCCGTGGACTTTTACCACTCAGGACATGCCTTCCGATTTTCAGAACATTCCGGAAAATGCGCCTTACTACTCCGTGCGGTCTTCAATCCCAGGCACTTCGGAAGCCTCCCAGGCACGGCTGAAGGCCAGCATTCCGACGACTGCGCGTGTCGAAGTGGGTTCGGTGAGTGCGGATGTCGCCTACGCGGGAGACCCTGAGTTTGAGCCGATCGAAGGCACATCCATGTCTTATGCGGTCAACACCAACGAACAGGTGATCCAGGTCGGTGCCAAGTATTATGTGCTGCAAAACGGTGTCTGGTTTGTCAGCGATAATCCCGATGGCCCATTTGTCGTTGCAACTGCCGTTCCAGATGAAATCTACACAATTCCGCCTTCCTCGCCGGTTTATAACGTGACTTATGTTCGGGTCTATGAAAGTGAACCCAACGCGGTGTGGTACGGCTACACTATGGGATACCTGACGGGCTTTCTTGCCTGGGGCGTCTTCGTTTACGGAACAGGGTATTACTACCGTCCATGGTGGCGCCCGGGCGTACGCCCCATTTATTTCCCACGACCGGTTACCTACGGAATTGGTGCGTTTTACAATCCGGTACGCGGGACCTTCGGGCGCTACGGCTATGCGTATGGACCACGCCGGGGCATTGCCGGAGGCGGGATCTACAATCCGCGCACTGGAGGTTATATCCGGGGCGGCGCCATCAGTGGCCCCCGCGGCAGCGCCGGTTTCATAAGCGCCTATAATCCACGCACCGGTAACCGGATTGTTGCCGGTGGCGCCAGGGGAATATACGGCTCTTGGGGCGGTGCGGTCGTCTCGGGACCGCAATGGTCACGGACACGAGACCTCCAGGCAAACGCCGCCCAGCGCTGGAAGCAGGACGGCAATCTTGGCCGGGCCGCCAGTTTCGACAGGCGCAGCGATGTGTTTGCCGGGCGCGACGGGTCGGTCTATCGGCGCGATGGAGAGAACTGGAAGAAGTTCGAAGGCGGCCGCTGGGGTGATGTTGCTGCACCGTCACGCGAAAACTTGCAGGACAGGCTTGGAGACCTCGGCGCTGGAGCTGCTATCGGTGCCGGTGCGGGCGCAGCGATAGCAAACCGACCTGCTGGCGACAGGCTCCAGAACCGCCCTAATGCGGGCAATCGCCCCAACGTCCAAAGACCCGCCAACCTTCCCGCAGGACAAAGACCGAATGTCCAACGGCCTGCCCAGCAGCCCAATGTTCAAAGGCCGGCCCAAAGACCCAATGTCCAGCGTCCCGCGCAGCGGCCTCAGCAGAGACCTGCTACGCGCCCGGCGCAAAGGCCTCAGCAGGCACCGGCGCACCTGAACCGGGATCGCCGAGCGAGAGATGCGGGCAACCGACAGGTCAATCGCCAACGCAATGTGCAACGGTCCAGGCCGCAGCAGGCGCGTCCGCAACAGGCGCGCCCGCAGCGCGGTGGCGGCGGACATCGCCGTGGCGGAGGTGGCCGTCGTCGTTAAGGCGATCCTGGTTGAAATGAAGCGGCCGATGTTCTCCGGGACGTCGGCTGTTTGCGTTCGTGTCGCCATTACAAAGACTTAATTTGCTTACGTAACGTAGCATGCCCACCTCATGCGCACAGGCAGTTTACTGGACGCAAGAGAGGAGCGGAGAAATGGCGGAGCCTGCCAGAGCAACGCACGGCATGATTGACTACGACTTGAATTCCGTCGATCAGATCAAAAACATCGAAGATCACGAGACGCTGCTGCGAGAATACGCAGGCAAGACGCAATCCTTGAACGAAGTGCCTGCCATTGCCGACTTTGGCTGTGGGCCCGGATTGGGGTCTCTTCGCACTGTGCGTCCCGTTCTTGATGTGTGGCGAAAAGCGCCACCTGCGCAACGGGTTTCAGCCTGTTTTGTAGATCTGCCCGGCAATGACTGGTCGGCGTTGAGAAGCCGATTGTTTGGGCAAGACGGCATAGTTTCCAAGCCAAATCCGCCGCAAATTCAGCTCGTTGCGCGTGACTTCTACAAGGAGATTTTTCCAAAAAACGCGCTCTCACTATCGACTGCGTTTTACGCGACACACTGGCTCAGCAGGCCTCAAACAACTTTGTCGCCGGGCACTTTGTGGTTTCATGAGTTGCCTGCGCTGGCCTATGCGGATCTGAGACAGAAAGCCCTGAACGACTTTGCCCATTTCGTGAAAAACCGAATGCACGAACTTGCGACAGGTGGTCGCCTGATCGTGTCAACGATGGGGTCGGTTGCCGACAGGAACACCAGGAATGGGGTTGCTCCTTCGAGAAGCATCCTAATGCCCTTCGCAACCGAAACGGCCTACGCGATGGTCAAGGATGGTCTTCTCGAGCAGTCTCTGGTCGATAATTTCGTCGTAGCGGTCTGGTTCCTGACGGCAGATGATGCCCGTTCGGCTATTCATCAGGCTATGTCGCAGGGAACGGCTTGTGAAATTGAGCATCTGGACATCAAGTTCAGCGATGGTCAGGATGCGGATCCCTTAGGCGGTCTTTTGATGACACCGCACCTTTATGCTCGAAAAAAGACCAAGGCTGCGCGCGCTGTACTTCACAGCACGTTGAAGGCGCATTTGTTCACGCCGTCGAGCGACACGCCTTTTGAAGCGGCTCAACTGGCGGAGATCTTTTACGAGCGCATGGAAAGGGCTATCTGGGCCGACGCTTGCAGAGGGCCAAATCGACGGCACCTTGAGAAAAAAACCATCCTGACCGTCGTCGTGAAGAAAACCGAACACTCCTGACGGGCCAGAGAACGACTAAATCGGAAGATCGCGGGCGTCCGCGATCGCTTCCATGGTCATGTAAGATGTGACGGTGTCGAGATCGATCTTGTCGATAAGGCGTTGATAGATTCGGTCGAAGGCATTCATGTCCTCCGCAACCACTTTCAGCATGTAGTCGTAGTCCCCGGCGATTCGATAGAAATCGATCACGTTGGGGATCGACGCGACTTCATCGCGGAAGGTCTTTAGCCATTCCTTGGAATGGTGACGTGTTCGGATCATCACGAACACAGTAAGATTGAGACCAAGCCGGGCAGGGTTCAGACGCACGGTATGCCCTTCGATAAGTCCGCTCTCGTGCAAAGCCTTCAGTCGGCGCCAGCAGGCATTTTGGGAAAGGCCAACCTCGTCAGCAAGTTCCCTCTGCGAAAGACGCGCTTCACGCTGCAATGCCCTGACGAGCGCACGATCAATTTGATCTAATTTTTTCTCCATATCGGTTCAATTGACACAAATTTGGCAGCAAAACAATCTCATTAGGTGAAGAAACCAAACCTTGATGGGTCGTATGATCTGAGAAATCGGATTCGGAGCACATAATGACCCAAACAAGCGATACAGCGCTCGATTGCTTCAAGAACGAACTCAAGGGTGACGACCTCATGGATCGGCTTCGGGCCGGCCTGATTGGCGAAGGGACAACCATTTCAGGCCCGTTCGGCGAACGGGAAATGATCTATGCAGACTATGTCGCGTCCGGGCGCGCTCTGCGTCAGATCGAGGATTTCGTCCTTGAAGAGATACTGCCTGTCTACGCCAATTCTCATACAGAAGCGTCTTATTGTGGCAGTGCCATGACGCGTATGCGTGGTGCAGCACGCTCTGAAATCGCAAGGATTTGTGGCGCGAACGAACACTATGCCACCGTTTTTTGCGGTTCGGGTGCAACGGCCGGTTTGAACAGGCTGGTCCATCTTCTTGGCGTGTCGGCTGCAGTCGAAGAAGGTCATCGTCCGCTGGTCGTCATCGGCCCCTATGAACATCACTCAGACATTTTGCCTTGGCGCGAAAGCGGAGCTGAGGTGGTTGAGGTTTCTGAAGCTGAAGATGGCGGTCCGGACCTCCATGACCTGGAAACCTTGCTGAAAAACGCGGGACCGGACCGGTTGATTGTCGGTGCCTTTTCAATGATGTCGAATGTCACCGGTATTGTGACCGATAGCGACGCGGTCACACGCGTCCTAAAGAAATACGGCGCGCTCAGTGTCTGGGACTGCGCAGGTTCAGGACCTTACCTTCCGATCGACGTCAATGCCGGGCAGGAAACGCAGATAGACGCCTTGGTGGTCTCACCACATAAATTCATTGGTGGCCCCGCAGCCTCTGGTGTGATGATCGTGCGCAAGGCTGCAGTCTCGCTGGGCACGCCTGTTTTTCCAGGTGGCGGTACGGTCCGTTTCGTATCTCCCTGGCAACACGATTACTGCGAGGAAATTGCCGTCCGCGAAGAAGCCGGAACGCCCAACGTGGTGGGAGACATTCGCGCCGCACTTGCATTTCTCGTCAAAGAGGCAATCGGGCAAAGCTGCATGGATGAGCGCAATGCGGTGGCGCGCGCGAAAGCGCTTTCGGCCTGGCGGCACAATTCGGCGATTGAAATTCTGGGGAATCCGAACGCTAGGCACGCGCTTCCAATTTTTTCCTTCCGCATCAGGGATACCGAACGTGGTGGCTACATCCACCAGCAACTGGTTACAAGGATGCTGTCTGATCTTTACGGTATTCAGGCACGTGGGGGCTGCGCGTGCGCCGGACCTTATGCCCACCGCCTTCTGGGCATAGACAGGGACGAGTCGGAATTGCTGAGAGCAGGTATTCTGTCCGGTGAAGAACTCAAAAAGCCCGGCTGGACAAGACTCAACTTTTCCGTGCTGATGAGTGACAAAAAGACTGACGCAATCATCGCAGCAGTTGAGGAACTGGCACTCAATCCTTACCCGGCCGCTGACTCTTACAACTGTGACACGACCACCGCGCGCTTCAAGGCTGTGCGGGACGCAGCGTAAAGGAGACCATATGTGCCGCTGGGCCGCCTGGAGTGGAGCTCCCAAATATCTGGAGGAAGTGATCTGCGACCCGCAGCATTCCCTCATCGACCAAAGCCGGAATGCGCTTTCCTGTAAGACAGCAGTCAATGCGGACGGGTTCGGAGTCGCCTGGTATGGCGACCGTGAAACGCCATGCCTCTACAAGGATGTGCGCCCGGCCTGGTCGGATCCGAACCTTCTCCAGATCGCCCGTCACGTTCGCTCCGGACACTTTCTGGCGCATGTGCGCGCGTCGACGGGTACCGCAACAACGCGCGACAATTGCCATCCCTATACCTTCGAGCACTGGACATTCATGCACAATGGCCAGGTTGGCGGATACGACACCGTTCGGCGACGCCTGGACAACATGATCCCGGATGATCTTTACCGCCACAGGGCAGGGGGCACAGACAGTGAAAGTCTGTTTTTGATCGCTTTGGCCTATGGTTTGAAACTGCATCCTCGGGCCGCAATGGCGCGAACGGTGAGCGAAGCCGAAGCCGTTTCCAAATATGCCGGAACCGCGCCGCACATGCGGTTTGCGTCGGCCTGGTCGAATGGCGAGACCCTTTATGCAGCGCGCTATGCATCGGATCGATTTGCCCCGACGCTCTATTACCGGAAGTTTTCAGACGGCGTCATGGTTGTGTCCGAACCGCTCGATGAAGCACCAAATTGCTGGGTGGAAGTCCAGCAAGGTCACATGATCGAGGTAAAAAATGGGACGGTTACTGAGATGGCGTTTGTAAGTGACGAGGAACTTGCCGAAGTTGCCGCCGTTTAGCTTTCTATCCAATGCCAGGCGATTTCAATTTCATTTCTGTCAAAGTGTTTTTCCTCGATCCCGACCAGCTTTGCAAAAGTCGCATCGACGGCAACCAGGGTTGCCAGCATCTTGCTGTCAGTCACGATAGCAATCTTGTTGAGATGCGCCAGGTGAGTGAGCATCCATCTGATGTCGGCAGCCGCCGCCTCAAATGACGTGCCAATATGGTCACCGAGCGTGACAAGTATGCTGATCTTGTCATGTGCTTCGATCAGCTCTTCAGCCTTGGCGATCAGCTCTTTTTCTTGAGCGATGTCTATTTTTCCGGATATCTCGACACCAAGGACAGGGCCCAGGCTGCGGGGCAATACTGAATACATGTCGTTTTCTCCGGATGTGATGGTCAATCGATCCTTTCACATCAGCTTAAGGGTCCACAATCCGGTTGTCCAAGACCCAGAAATGCATGTGTTCGCTTCACGAAGTCTTCCCGCCGCGTAAATTGCATTCAGGTCCTGGATGCGGCGTTCTGCAGATCCTCCATAATCTGTCGTGTGCCATTGTCCACCAAATCTCGTATTTGCCGGGTCAGCGGAGAAAAATCCGTACGTTCACGTCCATAGGTGAGATTGAATTCGTAAAAGATCACGTCTCCCGGGGGCATCAGGAGATGCTGGAGCATCGTTTCCAGCTTGTCGAAAGCCTTGGCCAGCTGAGCCTCTGCGGTTTCTGCAGCCGCATATTCCAACCAAAGAGCCATAAGATGGTCTCGCATGTCTTTGGGCAGCGGCGCACAGAGCGTTTCAAAGTCGCGCCTTTCCCGTTCCTGTCTGTCGTCATCCTGTCTTTGGGACGGAGCCGGAACATCTCCGGAAATGGCTTCGCCAAGGTCATGGATGAGGCACAGTTTTATCAGTCTTTGAAGATCGAGCCCTTCAAGCTCGCGCTCGAAAACAAGCACCATGAGTGCAAGCCGCCAAGTGTGTTCAGCTGTGCTTTCCGGTCGTTTCTTTCGCGTGGTGCCTGACCGCAGCGTGTCTTTCAGTTGCTCTGCGGCCTGGAGAAATGACAGAAGGCCCGAAAGTCGGTCGGCATCCATCCGGGCAAGAGGTGAAGCTTTGTCAGCAGGAATGATTTGATCGGTCATATGCGCAGTTTAGCGCTGAGCACCCGTCCCAACGAGAGCCTGAATAATTTATGCGGCACTCGACGATTCTTCTCTGACAAGGCGTGCGAAGCTGCCGTCTGACAACTGAAGCCTTGAAATCCGGATTTGGCTTTCTGGAATGGACATTTCCGGAAAATCGGCAGCTTCGGTCCAATAAACAACGTCATCGTTGAGCGGTTCGAACCAACCAAAGTCGGCCAACCGGTGCTCAACACTGCGGATGCCGTCGGTCGCAAATCGCCAGAGCGGGCGGTGGAGAAACTCCGAGACAGGCGCGCGCCATTCCCGCTCCCGAGCAGGCGACATGGCCAAAAGCCGGTGTGTGAGATCGCAAACCAGGTGAACGGGCTCGCTCGACCGGGACACCAGATGCAAAAGAGCATTGTCGGCCGCACTGTCCGCGCGTGCGCGCAGGAGCGTCGTAATCCTTAGGCAGTCTTTGTGGTTTGGGTGAGACCGGCCGCTTTCCCATCGCGAAATGCGGCTTTGGGAAACACCCAGCTCGTGTGCCAGAACGTCCTGCTTGATGCGATTCAGCACTCGCCAACGACGGAGCGACAAACCCAAGCTGGAAGGTAGAACGGCCGGAACGTTTTTCATTCAGCAAAGACTACAGGCTATTGGCCCAAAAGGGGAGGCTTACTTGCCTTTGTCCTGGTCTCTGTAAGCGCGGCTGGACACTTGGACGGAGTTTCCGTCCGGATCTTTGGCGTTCGAAAATGAATAGCCGTCAGCTTTGTGAACGGGGCCGAACTTCAAGCCCTTTTTGTTGGCCTCTTTCCGAAAAGCCTGCACATCCTCGACATCGAAAACAAGTTTGACGGACGCTTGGCCAAGCTTTTGGGCCTTGCCAGCCCGGTGAAGCAGCAAGTGCGCGCCCCCATTTTCCGGCACCAGTTCTGTCAATCGGTCCGTTGGGGTTCTCACGACCTTGAAGCCGAAAAAGAAAGAATAAAAGCACGCGCTGATGTCCACATCGCGCACATAAAGAATGATGCGGCTGAGACTGATTGCAACAGTGGGCTGCGTGTTCTGCATGGTGTCGAGATCATGCGTACTCATTTTCTGAGCTCACCCTGTGTGAAGGCAATCGAAGGATCTGAAGAGTGCTCGACATTTTCCCCTGGTACCGTGACCCAGGAATGCTTGCGGTGCTCGTAAACCGAAAAGCGCGGTGAGGGAAATTCAGGATCTGCAAACGCACCCACCGGAATTGCGATAACGCCGGGCCAGCCTTCAATTACGAAGGCAAGTGTGGAGCCGCATTTGGGGCAGAACCTGTAGGTCGCTACATGCTCGCTGTCACATTCCCGCTGCCATTCGGAGAAATTTCCTTTTATCAGCACCTTGTCGTCAGGCCAGCGAGCTTGAACGGCGAACACACTGCCCGTTCTCTTCTGACATTCGAGGCAATGGCAAGCCGAGATACGTACCGGATGACCCTCGCACTCGGCGCGCAATTGCCCGCATCTACAGGTCGCAATTCGTGTCGCCATCAAGTGCCTCCCATAAAGTTTACCGTTCAGCAAAGCACTCGCAGGGGAGGCGTTCAATATGGCTTTTTTCGAAGAGACCTATCGATATTTTTCAATAAACGCGTCGATCGCCAGCTTTCGGAAATCCGGCAAGCGCTGCTTGAGCGTTTCATGGCTCCAGTCCCACCAGGCAATTTCCATCAGAGCGTCGGCCTGTACCTCTGTAAAACGTCGCTTGATCGGCTTTGCGGCAACGCCGCCTACCACCGTGTAGGGTGCCACGTCCTTTGCGACTACGGCACCCGCCGCAATGATGGCACCGGTGCCAACGCGGACGCCGGCAAGAACGGTGGCATTGTGACCAATCCAGACGTCATGTCCTACGGTGACCCAGTCGCTCTTACGCCATTCGAAGAAATCGGCATCGTCCTCGCCAAGTCCATAGGCTGCAGCGCGATAGGTGAAGTGATGCTGAGAGGCTCGCCAGGTTGCATGGTTGCCTGGGTTGATGCGCACACGGCGCGCAATTGAGCAAAACTTGCCGATAGTTGTCCAGACGACATCTCCTTCTTGAACGATGTAGGAATAGTCATCCATTTGGCTTTCGCGCATTTCAGTTCGCGCACCAACTTCCGTCCATATGCCCAGCTCGCAATTTGTGACGCTCGCTTCAGGATGAATGTTAGGGGCCTCGTTCAGGGACTGTTTTTTAGTGGGCGCGGACATTTGATCTCCATCGGCTCAAAAGTGGTTGAGAACCCGGGTTTAGTCTTTGCGCAACAGGTCTTGGTGACAGTTTGATGACATTGCCATGACCCTTTTCGTTTCTCCGGAGACGGTTTTTCCAAATCGGATTGATGTTTGACACCGGATATTTCCTTCAGAGCGGATGGTGAGCTCCGGAAAGGCAGCCCCTCTCAGTAAGGTGGATCAAAGCGCGAAGGGTTTGAGCTTGCTGCGGGTTTTCTGACTGGCAGGTGTGATTGAGCGTTGCGCGATCATGCATGTCATTGATCTGTCATAAATTTTTGACGTTTCAGTCAAATAGCTGTCATCCCTTTGTAATGATCCAGTGGCTCTTGTGCGCCGGGCACCACAGGACAAAACGAACAGGGCCGGCGCGTGATTCAGTTTCAGGAAGTTACCAAGACCTTCGGGTCTCGGACCGCTGTCAACAAGGTCAGCTTTAATATCGATGAGCCGCAAATGGTCGGCATCATTGGGCGCTCGGGTGCCGGCAAGTCGACCTTGCTTCGCATGATCAATCGCCTGACCCCGGCAACCTCAGGGCAAATTCTGTTTGACGGGCGCGACATCTTAAACCTGACGGGTGGCATGATGCGCCGATGGCAGCGCGATTGCGCGATGGTGTTCCAGCAATTCAATCTCGTGCCTCGTCTGGATGTGGTGACCAATGTGATGCTGGGCCGGTTGAATGGCCACGGCACAATCAAAAGCCTCTTTAATGTTTTCAGCCCGGACGATGTGAACGACGCTCTTGCAGCTCTTGACCGCCTCGGCATCGCGCAGGAAGCAACAAAAAGGGCTGAAGAGCTTTCCGGCGGCCAGCAGCAACGTGTCGCGATCGCACGTGCTCTCATGCAAAGCCCGCACATGATCCTTGCGGATGAGCCGATTGCCTCGCTTGATCCGATGAACGCTAAGATCGTCATGGATGCCCTGCGTGAAATTCACGAGCGGGACAACAAGATCGTCATCTGCAATCTCCACACACTCGATACCGCACGAAGTTATTGCGACCGGGTCATCGGTATGCGCGACGGCTTCATCGTCTTCGATGGCGCGCCGGCAGCGCTGACAACGGCTGTTGCTCGCGAAATTTACGGCGCGGATGAAAGTTTCAACGAAGCGGCAACCTCCACCGCTATCGATGCCGGCGAGACCGGCTCACAAGAATCCGCCGGTGCGATGACCCCGGCGGCAGCGGCGGTCTGAACCGTCTGCGCACCCTTCAAACGTCATCGAGATTGAGAACTCTCAGGGAGTGTCCCAAATGAAAATCGTTTCCAAAGTCGTTGCGCTTGCTGCTGTCAGCATGATCGCATTGAACGCCGCTGTTGCAGGTGCTGAGGAAATCACCGAATTCCGCATCGGCATCCTTGGCGGAGAAAACGCCTCGGATCGTCTGCGTGCTTATGAGTGCCTGGAACAGAAAACGGCAGATTTGCTTGGTGTTCCAGTCAAGCTGTTCGCACCAGCTGATTATAACGGTGTGATCGAAGGTCTGCTCGGCGGAAACCTCGACATGGCATGGCTGGGCGCTTCGGGCTACGCCAAGGTTTTTCTGACAGATCCGGAAGCTGTTGATCCGGTTCTCGTCAAAGTCAATGTCGACGGCGGTTACGGCTACTATTCAATCGGCTTCGCACGCGTCGACAACGAGATCAACTCGCTGGAAGACATGAAAGGCAAGGTGTTCGGTTTTGGTGATCCGAATTCCACCTCCGGTTACCTGATCCCCTCGATCGCGATCCCCCAGGAAGGTTACTCCATGGAGAAGGGCGCGTATTTTGGCGACGTCGTCTTCACGGGTGGTCACGAGCAAACCATCGTTGCCGTTTCCAATGGTGACATTGACGCCGGTGTGACCTGGGCTGACGGCCTGGGCGAGTGGGAAGATGGCTACAATTCCGGCGCTTTGCGCAAAGCCTCTGACGCAGGTTTGGTCGACATGACAGAAATGAGGGAAATCTGGCGTTCGCCGGTGATCCCGGAAGGCCCGATCGTTCTGTCCAAGAAGCTGCCGGAAGACGTCAAGGTCAAGATGACCGGTCTTGTCGCTTCCATGAACTCGATCGATCCTGACTGCGCCTACAACATTGCTGCCGGTGAAACCAAAGGTTTTATGCCGATCACGCATGAGGCCTATGCGAACATCATCGAAGCTCGCAAGGCGAAAAACAAAAACTAATCGGTTCTTCAGAACCAAATCGCGGGCCGGATAACGGCCCGCGTCTTCTCACGTTGCCCTCAAAGGAACATGGTCATGGCCGTTGCCGCCCTCGAGCAGGAAATCCTGTCGCTGCGCAAACGTCGCCAACTCTATTCGCTCATCGGATTGTTGCTGGTCGTTGCCGTTGTTGTTTCCGGATATTCAAAGTCCAACGAGATGAATTCCGGTGGTTTTCTGCAGGGTCTTTCCAAGTTCTTTGACTATCCAGGTGAAATTGTCGCCGAAGCGTGGCAGTCCGGGCCGGCGTTTTTCTCCCTGATCCTGACATTCGTGCCAGCGATGCTGGAAACACTCAACATCGCAGCTGTTGCAACGTTGATTGGCGGCGCGATGGCCGTGGTCCTCGCCATGGCATCTACCCGCAATGTCGACAGTTGGGGACCGCTCATTCCCGTGGTTCGCCGTCTGATGGACGTGATGCGCGCCTTTCCCGAATTGATCATCGCCCTGTTCTTGATTTTCGTTCTCGGCTCCAGCCCGGTTCCGGCCATGATCGCCGTCGCCTTCCACACCGCAGGGGCGCTCGGAAAGCTGTTCTCGGAAGTGAATGACAACATTGATCGCAAGCCAATCGAAGGGTTGTCCGCCTGCGGTGCAAGCTGGCTCCAACGGATCCGGTTTGCTGTCATGCCGCAAGTCGCGCCGAACTATCTCAGCTATTTCCTGCTGCGACTTGAAATCAATGTGCGCGCGTCGGCAATTCTGGGTTTCGTCGGCGCAGGGGGTATCGGCCAGGAGCTGCGCCGGACAATAGGCTGGGGCCAGGGTGCCGGTGACGAGACAGCAGCCATTTTCGTTCTGCTGTTTCTCACAATCATGATGATTGACCAACTGTCCTCCTACCTTCGCGGCAAGCTTGTCGGCGCAGGCCGGGCGCACTGAGGAAGTTGAAGATGGCTTACGAAACGTTCAACGAACCGGTATCTGATCGCAACACGGTGTTTCAGACAGTCCGCCGCAGGGCATGGATTACCGTGGCCGTGCCGGTCGCCGTTTGTCTTTACCTTGTGTACACATGGTTTGCGTTCGGCGTCCCGCAGCTACTGTCCAAAGCCCAGCCCGAAAGGGCCGCCATTCTGGCGACTGACTCCGTCGCCTATAAGGTTCATGTTACCAAGCTTTTGCGCCGCGACATTATGGAAGTCGCCATTGAAGGCGAACGCCGTGCGACCTACGAGAACGAGGATCTGCCGGACTGGGTAAAAGTGGACGGAACCGACGCTCTTGTTGATCTTGGCCAGGGGTATGAGATCGCGATTGCAGGCAAGGTGATGGAATTCACGGTGCCGGACTACGGTACGATCAGGGTGACCGCTACACAAAGCGGTGTGAAGACCGAACTTCCGCCAGGCCCTATCCCGGATTGGATCAAGGACGATCCGAAAAAGTTCGATGCCCGCCCGACATTGGACAGGCGCGTTCAGGTCACGCGCACCAAGATAGAAGTTCACAACTATTTTGGCGGATGGGAGAACTTCTGGTTTCCATTCCACTCAGAACTCTACGGACTGTCCTTCAGCCAGCTTTGGGCGATTGCCTTGTCAAACGAGCGGATCGATCCTTCGCAGTCGAACATGTCTCTGATCATGCATGACTTTCTGGGCAATCCCGACTGGCAGCATGGCGAGGTTTTCATTGCATTGTTTGAAACCATCATGATGGCCGTGCTCGGCACATTGACAGCAGCCTTTTTCGGCCTGCCGCTGGCCTTTCTCGCTGCCCGGAATTTCACGCCTTCAAAGATCCTTCGTTTCGGTACCCGGCGGCTGTTCGACTTCCTGCGGGGGATCGACATGTTGATCTGGTCGCTGATCTTCATTCGTGCATTTGGCCTTGGTCCGCTCACAGGTGCTCTGGCTATTGCGTTCACTGACACCGGGTCTCTTGGAAAGCTCTTCTCGGAAGCGCTTGAAAATATCGACAACAAGCAGGTGGAAGGTGTGCGCGCAACGGGCGCCAGTCAGATACAGCGCTACCGGTTTGGCGTGATCCCGCAGATCCTGCCGGTCTTCGTTTCACAGGTCCTCTATTACCTTGAGTCGAATACCCGTTCGGCAACGGTTATTGGTGCTCTTGGAGCAGGGGGCATCGGTTTGATGCTCGTTGAAACCATGAAAACTTCTCGGGACTGGGAAAACACAAGCTATATCATCATCTTAACGATACTCGTTGTGATCATCATGGACCAGACATCAAGCTGGCTCCGGCGAAAGCTGATCGAAGGCAAATAGTCAGACCCTGGGACCAGAAAGGGGACAAGCCATCCGCCTGATGACGTTGGTTGCCCTGATTTTGCTTGAAAACTGTTCTTCGCATCTTTTTGCCGCATTTCCGTCGCGCTACCGTGTCAGCGTTCCCTTAAGGAATCAGAGCTGGCGGAGCGGGCGATGCAGCAAGGTTTTTGGAAGACGTGGACTAGTGCGGCTGTCGGAGCCGGAATACTCATGATGGGGACGACCGTCTCTGCGCATGCGATTGAGAGCTGTGTCGCCTCCCTCAAGAAACAGGCTGTTTCTGCCGGTGTTAAGCCGGAAATTGCCGAACGCATGCTTTCCGGTGCCAACTACGATGAGAAAGTCATCCGCTTTTCCACATCACAGCCGGAATACAAGACCGAGATCTGGGACTACATGGCGTTTCTGGTGGACGCCAAACGGATCGACGACGGAAAGAAAAACCTCAAAAAACACAGCAAAACGCTGTCAGCAATCGAGAAAAGATATGGCGTCAACCGTCACGTCGTTCTTGCCGTTTGGGGCATCGAAAGTGACTATGGTCAGTTCAGAGGAGATTTTTACACTCCCCATGCACTGGCGACACTGGCGTGCGCCGGTAAGCGGCGTCAAAAGTATTTCCGTGGCGAACTGATCAAGACATTGCAGATTGCGTCTCGCGGGGACGTGCCGATCAACGACTTCAGAGGGTCCTGGGCAGGTGCATTCGGCCAGACACAGTTTATGCCGAGCACATACAACAGTCTGGCAGTGGATTTTGACGGGGACGGCCGAAAGGATCTCGTGAATTCCGTACCCGATGCATTGGCATCGACGGCTAATTTCTTGAAAAACGCTGGTTGGCGTGACAGTCGACCGTGGGGCATCGAAGTGAAGGTGCCGAGCGGGTATTCCGGTCCGTCGGGCCGCAAGAAAAATGCGTCATTGGCAACCTGGAACAAACGCGGTTTGACAAGGATAGATGGCGGCAAACTGTCCGGCAAGCTGGAGGCAGCTCTCATCCGGCCGGCTGGCGCAAAGGGCCCTGGCTTCCTCGTGACGAGGAATTTTCGTGCACTGCGATCTTATAACGCGTCTACATCATACGGCATGGCGATCGCCTTGCTGTCGGAGCTCGTTGCCGGTGGTGATCCGTTCAAGACACCTTGGCCCACAAACAATCCGGGATTGTCGAGGGCACAGCGTCTGGATCTTCAGAAGCTCTTGAACAAAAACGGCTTTAATGTGGGTGAGGCCGACGGAAAGGTTGGTCCGGCCACTCGCGCCGGTATCCGCAAAGCCGAGGCTAAATACGGGATGCCCGTCACAGGCCGGCCATCCTGGAACGTCTACTATGCGCTTGGCGGACGATAGTCCAAAGCGCTTGTTCAACGCTTAAACGAATTGCCTTGTTGCGCTGCAGTATTTTGCAACGCAATATTGAGCCGGAAACTTGGAGGTTTGCCATGTCCGGTCGGATATTGACAGTTGCGCAACAAAAAGGTGGCTCGGGAAAAACCACGCTGGCGGCTCACCTGGCTGTTGCCTTGGCAAAACAGTCCGGTGAACCGGTCGCAATTCTGGATGTAGACCCGCAAGGATCACTTGGGACCTGGTATGAAGCCCGCGAGGAGGCTCACGGCGAGGATGAGACCGGACTGGAATTTCGGACAGCGTCCGGATGGGGTGCGCGCAGGGAGGCGAGGTCTCTCGCAAGATCGCACGGCTATGTCATCATCGATACTCCGCCCAAGACTGATACGGACGCTAAACCGGCTATAGACGCCGCTGATTTTGTCATCGTTCCGATACAGCCGACGCCGGTGGACCTTTGGGCAACGTCACAGACAATAGATCTGGCAGCCCGGGAAGATACGCCGGCCTTGCTCGTGCTCAATAGAGTGCCGCCGCGTGCTTTGCTGACAGGCGAGATGGCCGAGGCGATAGCAGAATCGGGTTACGACACACTCAATGCCCGTCTCGGGAACCGAACGGTTTTTGCATCGGCAATGGGCAGGGGATGTGCGGTGACTGAAGATGCGCCGAGCAGTAAAGCTGCACAAGAAGTTGCGTCATTAATTGAGGAACTTGTCGACAGGATCGGCTGACGCGGGCCTCATCAGTCATCACTCTTCGAAAATATGCCTTGTCCTTGTCACGTTCCGGTGCCTTGATAGAGGAAATTATAGGCCCCGGAGGATTGGCCATGTCTATTTTTTCGCTTGTTTTTAAACATAAACTTCTGAATTCAAACAAAGATACTGCCCGCATCTGCACTGCCGTTTTGGCAGCGACGTTGCTCTTTGGCGGATTGCACCCAAATGCAGCAAGTGCCCAGGACAGGCGTATCGTCACAATCGACGATGCTGACTTCTTCGGCAGCGATTACCGAACGGTCAAGGATGTTGACCTGGAAGGCTGCAAATCGGCGTGCCTGAAGGACAATCAGTGCCGGGCTTTTACGTTCAACACGTCTGCCGGCTGGTGTTTCCTGAAGACTGATTTCGGAGAACTCCAGAGTTTCTCAGGTGCCATCGCAGGGCGCGTGGTGGCAGTACAGGCACCACGAGCCGACATGAGTGCCGATCGGCGGGCGGAACTGAATTTCGTGCCGGAAGCTCAGCTTGAGAGCGCAAAAACCTATTCGCTTCAAATTGAAAACTCGGTTCGCGGCAATGGCCAAAGCGCGGACGTGAACCGACGCAACGGACTTGCAGCGCTGAACAACCGGAACGGTGCGCTGGCGGAGAGCGACTTTCTGCAACTATTGTTGCTGGAACCGGGTGACTACGAAGGCTGGACCAGCCTGACAACGGCACTTCTGCTGCAGAATCCGGACGATTGGCAGACAAAAGAGACCAAGCAAAAGAATGCGATCTCGGCAGCGATCAATGCGTATCTGCGTTCAGTCAGCTCTAATGAAAGGGCGTTCTCGCTCGACATCCTGAGCAGGGCATTTGAGCGCCGCAATGAATTCAAGACTGCAATCAAAGCCCTTCGTGCGTCTTTGGCACTCGAGGAAAACGCCAATCTGCGCCGTCGTTACGACGACCTGATTGCCAAACATGGCTTCCGGATTGTCGATCATGTGGTTGATTCCGATAGTGTGACACCAAGGATATGCCTGGTCTTTTCGCAAAAGCTGGCCCTGGGTGAAGACATGAGCCCGTATGTCAGCGTGATCGGTGAAGGGACTGCTTCCATTGAGGCGAACGACAATCAGATCTGTGCTGACGGCCTGAAACACGGAGCCAGATACAAAATTACGGCTCGCAGCGGGCTGCCCGCCGCCGATGGCGAAAAACTGGAAAGATCAGCTGATCTTTCCGTTTATGTGAAAGACCGGTCTCCTTCGGTGAATTTCCTCAGCCGTTCCTACGTTCTGCCTGCTGGAGGCAACCCGACGATCCCGATCATTTCGGTCAACACCACCGAGGTTGAGGCATCTGTCTACCGGGTCGGCAACAGGGCGATCGCGGATATTCTGAGAGACAACAAGTTTTTGCGTCAGCTGGATTCCTACCAAGCTGAGCAGATTGAAGATGAATTGGGCGAAAAGGTCTGGACCGGAACTGTCGAGACTGAAAACGAATTGAATGTGGATATCACGACTGCCATTCCGCTCTCGGAAACGGGAATTGAGTTGGAGCCGGGTGTCTACGCGATGACGGCCCGCTCGAAACTGGATCTCCAGAACCGTTGGAGCGCTCTGGCAACACAATGGTTTCTGGTTTCCGATCTCGGAGTGACGGCTTTGAGTGGCGACACCGGAGTGGCCGCCAACATCCGTTCATTGACCACGGCTGCCGCACTTGAAGGCGTCAAGGTTCGTCTGCTTGCCGTCAACAACGAAATCCTGGGTGAGGAGGTCACCAACGCAGACGGATTTGCCGAGTTTGAAGCAGGAATGACCCGCGGACGTGGTGGCCTTGCACCAGGTGTTCTGGTCGCGGAGACGGATGACGGGGACTATTCTTTCCTTGATTTGCGCAAACCGGCTTTCGATCTGTCCGACCGTGGTGTCGAAGGCAGGCCCGCGCCAGGGCCGTTGGATGTATTCGCCTGGACAGATCGCGGTATCTACAAGGCCGGTGAAACCGTTCATGCGCAGGCGCTCTTGCGCAATGCCAAAGCCGTCGCCCAAGAAGACTTTCCTCTTACCTTTGTCTTCAGTCGTCCAGATGGTGTTGAGCACGCTCGTTTTACCGTCAATGACGGTGGATTGGGCGGACATCTTCAGGACCTGACCTTGAGTGCCTCGGCCCAGCAGGGCATTTGGTCTTGGGAGGTTTTTTCCGATCCCAAGGCAAGCGCACTGAGCCAGGAAACCTTCCTCGTCGAGGACTACCAGCCCGAACGGGTGGACTTCGACCTTGAGACATCGGCAACGGCCTTCAACCGCACTGAACCGACAGAGGTTTCGCTTGATGCCAAATTCCTTTACGGCTCACCGGCAAGCGGCCAAGCCTTGGAAGGCGATATCATTGTTAAACCGACGCGATCGCTCAAGGCCTTTCCCGAGTACCAATTTGGTCTGGAGGATAGCGAAGTTTATACGCAGCGCCGCAGCCTTCCATCCGGCCTCAAGACCGACGCTGACGGAAAACTGTCTTTTGATGTGATACTTCCGGAGTTGGCGGACACGACGCAGCTTTATAACGGCCAATTGGTTGCCAGGCTGGTCGAGGCCGGAGGCCGCTATGTGGAGCGAGATCTTGAACTTTCTGTCGCGCTCGATGGGCCTCGGATTGGAATCAAACCGGCCTTCGATGGCGGTGTAGATGAAGGCGGGCCTGCCGATTTCACGGTCATCGTAGTCAGCGGCGATGGCACAGAGCAAAGTGCAGAGGGTCTCACCTGGACGCTTTCGAAAGTTGATCGCAGATACCAATGGTACCGCGTCGACGGCCGCTGGAACTACGAGCCGATCACCACGACGCGTAGAGTATCAAGCGGCTATCTGGACGTCCTTGCAGGACAGCCGGCGCGATTGTCACTCCCGGTTGAATGGGGTGAATACCGCCTCGACATTCAGGGCGGTGGTGATTTGCAGACTTCCACCGCTGTCACGTTCGATGCTGGTTGGTACACTGCAGACGCGACGTCGGAAACGCCGGACTACCTGGACGTCGGCCTTGACAAGAGTTCCTACAGGCCCGGCGACACCGCAAAGCTCAGACTGAAACCGCAAACATCCGGGATTGCTGTCATCAATGTTGTTTCCGGTGGGCTCGTTTCCAGCCGTTCGGTTGAAGTCGACGCGACTGAAACGGAAGTCGAGATCCAAGTCAGCGATGACTGGGGTGCAGGTGCCTATGTCACAGCAAGCCTCTATAGGCCCATGGATCTCGACCAGAACAGGATGCCCTCGCGTTCTATGGGTCTGTCCTGGCTGAAAGTCGATCCAGGTGCACGCGCAATTGAAGTCGAACTTTCAGCGCCTGATAGGATTTTGCCGGAAACGACATTGGATGTGCCGATCAAGCTGGCTAACCTTCAGTCGGGAACGCAAGCATATGTCACTGTTGCAGCGGTTGATGTCGGTATCTTGAACCTGACTGCTTTCGAAACACCGGATCCGGAGAATTGGTACTTCGGCCAACGACGTCTAGGTACGGATATCAGAGATCTTTATGGTCAGCTCATTGACCGCACCGCAGGCACGCTTGGCCGCGTGAGGTCTGGCGGCGATGCCATGGCCTTGCGTCTGGATGCCCCGCCGCCCGATGACGAACCGGTCGCGTTGTTCTCCGGTCTTGTTGAAATTGGTGCGGATGGTGAAGCCACAGTTTCATTCGACGTACCTGCATTCAACGGCGCCCTGAAGCTGATGGCGGTTGCCTGGAGCAAGGACGGCGTTGGCCACGCAGAGCAGGAAGTTGAGGTTCGCTCGCCGGTCGTGATGACTGCGAGCGCACCAGCGTTTCTTGCCCCGGGCGATCAGTCGCGCCTTGCTCTTGAGATAGACAATGTCGATGGCGCGTCGGGCTCTTATGAATTGGAAGTATCTGTTGCCGAGGGATTGGCACTCGAAGGCGGCACTGACCGCCAGACCCGGACCTTCGATCTGGAAACCGGCAAGAAAACCTTGTCGCTTCTGCCTGTGTCTGCCGGAGCGTCACCCATCACGTCTGAAGTCGTTGCCTCACTTACAGGTCCCGACGGCAAGGTTTATGTCAAACGCTTCGGTCTGGACGTGAAGGACACTCAGCCAGAGGTGGTTCGCAGATCGTCGTTTCAGCTGGCCTCTGGCGGCAGTCTGACACTCAGCCCGGATACATTCGACGGTTTGCGCGCCGACACGGTCGATGTCACGCTGAGCGCCGGCGGCGCAGCAAGCATCGATATCGCGGGATTGCTGGCAGCGCTGGACAGGTATCCTTATGGCTGCACGGAGCAGACCACCAGTCGTGCTTTGCCATTGCTTTATTTGAGTGAAGTGGCGGAAGCGGCCGGCCTTGGTGGTGACAGTGCTATCCGGGAACGTGTCGTGAAGGCGATTGCTGCCGTGTTGGCCAATCAGTCGGCATCCGGTGATTTCGGGCTTTGGAACAGCTATGGCGACGGCGACACCTGGCTGGATGCCTACGTCACCGATTTCCTGACCCGCGCAAAAGAGAAAGGCTACCGGGTCCCGGATCTTGCCTTTACCACCGCGCTGGACAATCTGGAGAACCAGCTGGCTTACGCATCCGATTTCCAGGATGGCGGTGAGGGCATCGCGTATTCGCTCTATGTTCTGGCGCGAAACGGACGCGCCTCCATGGGCGATCTGCGTTATTACCTTGATGCCAAGCTGCAAAGCTTTGCTACGCCGCTGGCCAAGGCTCAGGTGGCAGCTAGCCTTGCTCTCTATGGTGAGCAGGAACGGGCAGCGACGGGATTTGTCGCTGCGATCTCGGCACTTCCCCGCGAGAAGAAACAGACTTACCGGTCTGACTACGGGTCTATCCTGCGCGACAGCGCAGGTGTCACCGACTACGTGGTCTCGGCGTCGATGGGAGAAAAACTGAAGGAAGATGCACTGGCTGCGCTGAAATCTGCGCAGGCACGAACGGGTGGACGTTCAACCCAGGATATGGCCTGGCTGTTGCTGGCCGCACAGGCATTGAACCAGTCGGCTGAAGAAGCCCGGATCTCCGTAGACGGAGATGAGACGCCCGGTCGATTGGCATGGTCGTTTGCGGGTGAGGCAATCTCCAGCGCTCCCGTCAATGTTACAAACAACGGTGCCGACGAAACTGATCTGCTTGTTTCTGTTGCGGGACAGCCGCTGACGCCGGAACCCGCTGGGGGCACAGACTATGCGGTCGAGCGGAAGATCTATGATCTCAATGGAAATGAGATCGACCCTTCAGCGGTACCCGTAAACACACGTCTTGCCGTTGTCGTCACCGTTCGTGCACTGACCGATCAGCCGGGCCGTCTGATGGTGGTTGACCGATTGCCAGCGGGACTGGCTATCGACAATCCTCGGCTCGTGCGTTCAGGCGATCTAGGTGGTTTGTCCTTCCTTTCGATGATTGATCGGCCGGAACACAGCGCATTTTATAGTGACAGGTTCGAAGTTGCGATCGACCAGACACGGCAAAATGGTCAGGAAATGAGTTTTGCCTATCTGGCGCGTGCTGCAACGCCGGGTGAGTTTGCTCACCCGCCGGCGTCTGTGGAGGATATGTACCGGCCGGATCGTCGTGCGGTCACTGCGACAGGCCGCTTCACCGTTCTGGGACCAACCAGGTGATGAGGCGGTCGGCAGCAAGGCGGTAGCAACATGCCTGATGTGTTTAAAATTCACCATCGGCGAAGCCTGCACACGGCCGGACAGCGGCTTGTCGCTGCCGGAATCGGCCTTGCGTCCCTGGCGATGTGCGGGGTTTTGAAAGTCCAGGCCGACTATGGCGCCTTACCGCCATTGCCTGCAGTGAGTGACTTGTCGCTTTCCGTTGTCGTGCTGGATAGGCAGGACAGGCTATTGCGGGCCTTCACAAGTCTTGATGACAAATGGCGTTTGCCTGTCGAGCTGGAAAGCATCGACCCGCTTTATATCAAAATGCTGCTCGCATTCGAAGATCAGCGCTTTCACCGGCACCACGGGATCGACGTCAGGGCACTTTTGCGCTCGCTGCTTGCCAGCCTTCGTCAGGGACAAATTGTTTCCGGTGGATCCACGTTGACGATGCAGGTCGCCAGGTTGCTGGACGAAAGACCGACACGGTCATTGAAGCGCAAATACGAGCAGTTTTTAAAAGCCGTACAGCTTGAGCAGGCCTATTCCAAAGAAGACATTTTGCGTTTCTATGCGCTGAGAGCCCCATTTGGCGGCAATCTTGAAGGGGTGCGTGCTGCAAGCCTGACATGGTTCGGCAAGGAGCCGAAGCGGTTGACACCGGCGCAGGCCGCTCTGCTTGTCGCTCTTCCACAGAGCCCTGAAGCCCGGCGACCGGACCGATTTGCTGAAAATGCGATGAAGGCACGCAACAGGGTGTTGAAGCGAGCGTTGGCGGCTGGCGTTCTGACCAAGGACGAAACCGCGTCGGCAATGACTGAGCCTGTTCGCTCCAAACGATACGACATGCCGTTTCTGGCCCCTCATGAGAGCAGGGAAGCAAAAGCTGGAAATCCCGTCCGGTCCGAGCACAATCTGACCCTTGACCGAGATCTCCAGGCAGCACTTGAAAAGCTGGCACGCCGAAAGATCACCGCACTGCCAGCACCCATTTCGTCATCTATTATTGTCGCGGATCACCAAAGCGGCGAAATCGTTGCCCGGATTGGCGCCCCGGATATGCTCAATGGCGGGCGTCTCGGACATGTCGATATGACACGAGCAGTCCGCTCACCAGGCTCGACTCTCAAGCCCTTTATTTATGGCCTCGCATTTGAGGAAGGCATCGGGTTGCCCCAAAGCCTTATTGTGGATCGGGCAATCGATATCAGTGGCTACCAGCCGACAAACTTCGATCAGGCCTATCAAGGCACCGTTACATTGCGGGAAGCCTTGCAGCTGTCACTCAATACTCCGGCTGTTCAGTTGCTCGAGGCGGTTGGTCCTGCACGATTGATCGCGCGTTTGAAGCGCGCGGGCGTTCGTCCTGTGCTGAAAAAGGATGTTGCTCCCGGCCTTGCGATCAGTCTGGGGGGCGTTGGTATCACTCTGAAAGACCTCGCCCAGGCTTATGCAGCCCTGGCCAGAGGAGGGGTTCCCATTGACCTTACGACCTGCCGAATTGATTGTAAGGTGGAAAGCAGCGCTCAGGTGTCACAGAGACTCTTGTCCGGGAAAGCATCCTGGATGGTCAGCGACATATTGACGGGTCTTCCACAGACACAGAGCGCCGAGACTTCACACATCGCCTATAAGACCGGGACGGCTTACGGGTACCGGGATGCTTGGGCGGCTGGGTTCGACGGTCGGCATGTTGTGGCCGTTTGGGTTGGCCGACCGGATGGCACGCCCGTGCCTGGGCAAACAGGCGCATCGGTTGCTGTTCCCATCCTGTTTGAAGTCTTTCAGAAACTGGGGCCAGAAAGGGTTCCGCTCCAAGACGCCCCTGTAGACGTTTCCCGGCAAGCGCAAGGCGAAGTTCCTGTTCCGCTACGCTATGCACGATTGCCGGATGCGCAAAACCGGGGTTCTGGAAACGAAGGTCTTCGCATCGCCTTTCCACCTGACGGTGCGGAACTGGACCTGGGGTTTACTCGGAACGAGACGTCAAGTTGGCAAGTCCAGCCGTTGGTGGTGAAGTTGAAAGGAGGCAAGGCTCCCTATTCGGTGCTGATCAATGGACGGCCTTTGCCGGAGAAAATGCAACGCCAGCAGCTGGTCTGGCAGCCGGATGGGCCAGGCTTCACCGAGGTGACCATTTTGGACAGATCAGGTCACAGCGACAAAGTGACGGTTCTGCTTCGGTAGCCTCCGGCGTCGCTCGGTGAGGCGTGAAACCATTCGCGCTGTGAACTGCCGGGGCGCTCAATTCCGATATCTGATTCTGAGACAGTCGATTTTTCAACGAGGGGATTCGCGAGCCCTATATTCTTGTGGCTCCTGCGGGTGAAGATGGTCTGTTCGACGTGGATTCGATTCCCGGTTTTGACCGAAATTCTCGAAAACACTTTGGAGAGTCTGCCCATCGGGACCACGCTTCAGGGGCAGAACCACGCCTATTTCCTAACAGTTCCTAAATTTCACCACCGATTTTGTGACATTCGCGCAACACCGGTTTTTGAAAACAGGCTCAGAGGGTTGGGGGAACCGCATTCTGTGTTGAACCGCGATGCTGGATGCGTATGGTCACATTTGCGAGCGGCTTCGCGCCGCACTGGTTTGCACACCTCGGACGTCCAACCTCCGGTCGGTAGCAAACACAGACATAATTCGCGGGGACAATGGTGCTTCTGTTTAGTACCGATTGATATGACTGATTGGAGGTCAAAAATGAAACTCTTTAAGGGCATGATGCTCGGCGCTGCTGCAGTTGCTACTGCTGCCACCGCTCAGGCTGCCGATCTTCCGGTTGCTCCGGAGCCGGTCGACTACGTTCGTATCTGTGACGCATACGGCGCACGCTTCTACTACATCCCGGGCACAGAAACCTGCCTGCGTGTTGGTGGCCGTGTTCGTACCCAGTTCATCGTGAACAACGTTCTTGACGATGGTAACTGGGGCACTCGCGACTCTGACGGTTACTCCTGGCGTACACAGGGTTACCTGTACCTCGACGCTCGTACCGCAACTGAGTTCGGTACTCTGCGTGCCTATGTTGAGCTGTCTCAGCGAGTAGACAACGACGTCGAAACCTTCGACTTCGGTTCCACTTACATTCAGTGGGGCGGCCTCACCGCTGGTTACCTCGGTTCTAACTTCGACATCTTCACCGGTCAGGTTTTCGTCGGTGTTGTTGGTCGTGACTGGTCCGATGAAACTCTGAACCAGATCGCTTACACTGCAGCTTTCGGCAACGGTTTCTCCGCTACGATCGCTCTTGAAGATCAGGCTGGCCGTCAGGTCGGTTCCTACGGCGGCACCCGCATGCCGGACGTCGTTGCTGCTCTTGGCGTTTCCCAGGGCTGGGGTTCTGCACAGCTTTCCGGTGCTCTGCACCAGGTCTACCCGAGCACAGCTGCTGCTCACCAGACTGGCGCAACCAACAACGGTGCTGACGATCAGCTCGGTTGGGCAATCGGCGCTGGCGTGAAGTTCAACCTGCCGATGATCAACTCCGGTTCGAACATCTACTTCCAGGGTTTCTATGCTGACGGCGCTCTGTCCTACATCGGTGCAGGCAGCACTGAAGGCGGCGTGACTGTTTCTGACTTCGGCGCAACTAGCGGTACTTCCACTGGTTACTCTCTGTCAGCTGGTGCATACGTCCAGGCAACTTCCACTATCGGTCTTGCACTCGACGGTTCTTACATGGACGTCGACCAGGCTAACGGCTTCACCGACTTCTCCCGTTGGGCGATCGATGGTTCCGTACAGTGGGAGCCGGTCTCTGGCTTCGTAATGGGTGCAGACGTTGGTTACTCCAACACTGACCCGAACACTGGTTCCGATGTTGACGAACTCCTCTTCGGTGTTCGCCTGCAGCGCACCTTCTAATCAACCCTCTCTTGAGGTTTGATGAGAAACCCGGCGGAAACGCCGGGTTTCTTTTTGTTTGAATGTTTAATTGAAAAACCGGTCTCTGCAGATTTCTTCCGGAGACACTGTGTTGAGCGGCGGACCATTGCTACTTAGTCCTGCCGACCGGTCTTGAACTCAGATCGAACTCAAGAACTCTGCGATGGTCTCATGGGTGTCAGTCTCCCAGAGGACCGGGGCGTGTCCCTGACCCTTGATCGTTTTAAGTTGAGAATTGGGATGCATGTCGATCATTCGTTTACACGTTTCGGCGCTCAACAGATCTGAGTGCTCACCCCGCAGGATCAAAACAGGTCGGTCCGTAAGATTGTCATAAAGAGGCCAGAGATCGGGGACCGGTGCGGCATCGTCCAAACTTGCAAACTGGCGCGCAAGTGCCGGGTCATAATCCATGACAAACGAACCATCGTGCTTGGAAGCCAGTTGCGCGGCCATTTTCAGCCAATCATCCTTCCCAAACACTGGAAATTGTGGCCCAAGTGTCCGGGTCAGCGTCTCAGCAATGCCATCAAGAGTGGCACAGGACATGTTGTGACCAAGAGTTGCCGCAATCCGGTGGATTGCGCGCATCTCGATATGCGGACCAATATCATTAAAAACCACTGCCGCCATTCGATCTGCCGGGTAGCGCAGGCCCAAAACAAGCGCATGAAGACCACCGCGCGATGTTCCGAACAACGCGAACCGTTCTAGCTTGAGATGGTCAATGGCGGCATCGATATCCTTTTCCTCTATCGGGAGAGCGTAGTTTTGCCAATCCGGATCCCAATCGCTTTTGCCGCGCCCTCGATAGTCGAGTGCGATAACGCGATGTCCTTTTCTTTGAAGGAAATTGGAGATCTCATTGAAATCTCTCGTATTTCTAGAGAGACCCGGCAGGCAGAGAACTGGTATCGGTGTTTTGTGCGCTTCATTCGCGTTAGGTGATGCTGGCCATTCTCTCCCAGCGAGGGTCAAACCATCATGGCTTTTCCAGAAGAATTCACTCGTCTGAGGCAACTGATCACTATTCTCGCCGGTCGGTGCTTCTTGCGGCACGAAAGCCATGAGCGTCTCCTCAAAGGTTCTCAATTCTGTTTGCCGCGAAAGATAATGACCTTTCAATGCGGTTGCCAGAAGACAAACGGAAGATCGCAGCCGGAGTTCGCTATTTTCAGACGAAATGCCGCTTTGATTTGCTCCGGTCAGAGGTGGGGCTTTTGATCATTTGGAATGTGGTCGAGACTTTTAGATCGCCTGTCGCGTTGGAAGTATCCGGTTGCAGCAAGAAAAGTCGTTTTACGAGCTGGGAATGGTACAGCAAGCATTGCCCGATGACCTGCAGATGAGTATGTTGCGCCTCCATTCAAGACAGTAAGTCTAAAATCTGAAAAGTCTGACCAGACGGTTCAAGAGGAAACAGAAATGTTCAAAGGCTCCATTCCAGCACTGATTACACCCTTCAAGGATGGAGTACTTGACGAGAAACGGTTCCAGGACTTTGTAGATTGGCAGATTTCTGAGGGCTCTTCCGGTCTCGTGCCTGTTGGTACAACTGGTGAAAGCCCGACGCTGACCCACGAAGAGCACAAGCGTGTAATTGAACTCTGTGTCGAAGCAGCATCTGGCCGCGTTCCCGTAATGGCGGGGGCCGGGTCTAACAATACGACTGAAGCGATTGATTTTGCGCAGCATGCCGAAAGGGCCGGCGCCAATGCAATTCTTGTCGTAACACCATATTACAACAAGCCAAATCAGGCCGGATTGAAAGCACACTTCAAGGCTGTCAACGATGCTGTCGGCATTCCGATCTTCATCTACAACATTCCGGGTCGCTCCATCATCGATATGACCCCGGAGACAATGGCTGAGCTCTTTGAAACCTGCGAAAACATCAAAGGTGTCAAAGACGCGACCGCGGATATGGCAAAGGCGAGTCGCCAACGGCATTTGTGTGGACCGGAATTCGTTCAGTTGTCCGGCGAAGATATTTCAGCATTGGCATTCAACGCTCATGGGGGCGTCGGCTGTATTTCCGTAACCGCCAATGTTGCTCCGCGAATGTGTGCTGAATTCCAGGCAGCCACGCGCGCAGGTGACTATAAAAAAGCCTTGGAACTGCAGGACCGCTTGGCTCCACTACATCGCGCTTTGTTTCTGGAACCGAGCCCGGGTGGGTCGAAATACGCATTGTCGCTGCTTGGCAAGATCGACGAGGAACTTCGTCTGCCGC
Organism: Roseibium porphyridii; assembly: GCF_026191725.2. Classification (NCBI taxonomy): domain Bacteria; kingdom Pseudomonadati; phylum Pseudomonadota; class Alphaproteobacteria; order Hyphomicrobiales; family Stappiaceae; genus Roseibium; species Roseibium porphyridii. Next base: position 4,091,382 of record NZ_CP120863.1, on the reverse strand, counting down.
TTGTTCCGATCTCGGAAAGCGCGAGGACCGAAGTCAGAGATGCAATGGCGCATGCAGGCTTGATCAACTGATCGGACGTAACAAACAAGGTGCAGCGCACCTGGAAAGAACAAAATGGCTCCGAAAAAGGGGGACGTTCCGGGACGGACCATTATCTCCGACAACCGGAAAGCCCGTTTCAACTTTGAAATAGAGGACACGCTGGAAGCTGGCATTGAGCTGAAGGGCACGGAAGTCAAATCCCTGCGCAACGGCAAGGCGAATATTGCCGAATCCTACGCGGCTGAATATGGCGGAGAGATTTGGATCTACAACGTTTATATTCCGGAATATCTTCAGGCCAACCGTTTCAATCACGAGCCGCGTCGTCCGCGTAAGCTATTGTTACACAAGCGTGAAATCGGGAAGCTTGCAGGAGCGGTTCAAAAGGAAGGCAAGACCATTGTCCCGCTCAAGCTTTATTTCAACGACAAGGGCCGGGCGAAGCTTGAACTGGCCCTTGCGCGAGGGAAGAAGCTTCATGACAAGCGCGAGACTGAGAAAAAGCGCGATTGGCAACGCGAAAAGTCTCGCCTTATGAAGAATTTGGGCTAAGCGACACTTCTTTTTTGAACCTCAGGATCGCAATCGAGTCTGTGTGCAACCTGTTATCAGCCTGAGGATAAGCTGTGAATGGTGTGTGACTTTCCTGTGGTTTGTCACTTTTACCTTCAACCGGCAATCCTGTTGAAAGCTTGTGGTTTGTGCCAGAACTTCCACGACTTGTGTGATTGATGCCTATTTAAGCCATCAAGCTTGTTAGGATACTGCGTTTCTGGTGGGAAATTGTGACTGGTCTTCGGCTGTTTCGGTCCACCTGCACATGGACGAAACGCCCGTGCGCAGCCGTTTCGTTGGCGTCGCCCGAAAACAGACCGATCCTGAAAACCACAGAACTTCCGCCAAGTTTTTCGATCTTGAGACCTGCGGAGACCTCATTAGGGAATGTGAGTTCGGAAAAATAGTGGCATCCAGTCTCGACGACCAGAAAGATCTCGGAACTGTTTACCGGATCCAGAAGGCCATTGGCCACGTACCAGCCATTCACGGCAGTGTCGAAGAAGCTCAAATACTGGACATTGTTGACATGGCCATAGATGTCCACATCCATCCACCTGGTGGGGATTTGTTGAAAAGCTTTGAAATCCGAACGGTTTAATGAGACGGGGCGGGCAACTTGTGGAGGGATACTTGTCGTCATAGGGCGGCCGTATAGATCTCAAGAGCGTCTTTTTCAGCGATGTCGCGCGGGTTGTTGATCAGGAGCCGCGTTTGTTTCATGGCATCACGTGCCATCTTGGGAAGGTCATCTTCGCCGATGCCAACGTCGCGCAAACTGGTTTGAAGTCCGAGTTTTTCTGACAGGTCGGCTAGCCTTTCCGCAAACTCGTCTGCGCAGTTCGACGGATCATCGATAAGGGCAAGATCGGGAAACAAGACGGGTGCAATTTCAGCGTAAAGCTCTGCAGCAACTGGATTATTGTACTTCAGGACATGCGGCAGCACCAGTGCGTTTGAAAGGCCGTGTGGGACGTGAAAGGTTCCACCGATCGGGTAGGCGAGGGCGTGTACGGCGGCCACCGGCGCGTTGGCAAATGCCATGCCTGCGAGCATGGAGCCGAGAAGCATCGCGCCGCGAGCGCTCTCATTTTGTGGCGAAAAAACCGCTGTTTCGATATTGGCTCCCAAAAGTCGCAATGCTTCGACCGCAAGTGCCTTGGAAACAGGATTATTGTTTGCAGATTTCGAGGCATAGGCCTCAATGGCATGCACCATGGCATCTATACCCGTGGCCGCCGTCACCGGGCCGGGCAGTCCGAGTGTCAAAAGCGGATCAAGAACGGCAATGTCTGGCAACAGGACCGGTGACACGACGCCGCGCTTTTCCTCATCGCCAACAGTGATGATCGAGATTGGTGTTACTTCGGAACCGGTACCCGCTGTTGTCGGTATCAGGATAAGCGGCAAACGTGGTCCCTTGGCATTTCCAATTCCCCAGGCCCCATCCAAGTCCTCATTGCTGCCGGCAAGGAGCGCAACGAGTTTGGCAACGTCAAGGGACGAACCGCCGCCAAAGCCGATAATTGAGGTCGCTCGATGCCGTTTTGCCGCATCCACGGCCTCAGCGACAAGTGCTCGCGGTGGATCGGCGGCAACTTTTTCAAACCGTCCCAGATCGCGGCCGGTTTTAACAATTGCGCGCTCACAAGGGCTTTGCAGACCAAGAGACAGGATCCCCGGGTCGGTGACAAGGAACGGACGTTCACCAAGGAATTCGGCAGCGTGGTCTGTCAGTCGTTCCGCGGATCCGTTTTCAAAGACGATGCGTTGGCTGGTGTTGAAAGTGAATGCACCGATCATTGTTTCCCTCATCTGACAGAGAACCGAAGATTGCCCCCCAAAAGGCAATTCGTCGAGGGGCCAAGGACCAGACTTTAGATGAAGTCGAACGGTTCAGGGATGCATGCGAGCCCCTTTTGAGATTTTGTCTGCAGTTTTCCTGTCGGTGTGAAAGGCAATCCCCACAACATTGGCGTTGTCTGGCGAGAATTTCGAGAACACCTCCCTGTTGGCGGTGTCGTGTCCCGTTGCAAACATCTCTTCGACATAGAGGCTGGAGGAAACGTCTCGATTCAGCGCGCGCTGCTGTATCTTGGCAAGTGTTTCTGCGTCTGCGCAAAGCACAATGATCGGCTGGACGCTCATTGGATAATAGACATTATTGGCAGCATCGCGATAGTTTTCACCAATGATTTCAACCTTGGCGGAGGCAATACCGGTCGCCAGAAAAGCGGTGACATTCAGCTTTTGCCAAACGGCAAGGTCGTCGCGAACAACAACGACAAATTTGGTTTCGAACATGAGCACAAACTCCACGTTGGGGTATCAAGAAAACAACACGGCCCAGACCCTAGATGCGGGGCTGGGTGCAGGTCTTGAACGTTTGTGCAACACGCCGGGAGACGGAATAACATCAGCGCCACCTGAAGCCGGTATTGAGCGCATTGAAGCCCGGTTTCAAGGCAATGGATTTTCTCCGCATCGCCACGACACTTATGCGATCGGTTTGACCATCAACGGCGTGCAAACATTCAACTATCGGGGAGAGGGGCAGGCATCCTTGCCAGGTCAGGTCATTGTCATTCACCCTGACGAACTCCACGATGGCGGAGCTGGGAATGAACAAGGCCTGCGTTATCGAATGATTTATGTTCCGCCCGAAAAGATCTCAGACGCGCTCGCAGCGGGCCGGGACAGCGGACTTCCCTTCGTATCTTCACCAGTTCTGACCGATATTGAGTTTCGACAGGATCTTGTCGAGGCCCTGTCCGATATCGAGTGTGAAATCGGAGACTTGAAACGTGACTGCTTGCTTGCCGATCTTGCTGCCTGTCTGAAACGGCATGCAGACAACGGAAAGTCTAACAGACCGGCAGTGCTTGACCACAAAGCCTTGAAGGAATGCAGCGACTTGATGAAGGAGTGTTGCGATCGGGACGTGACACTGGCCGACCTTGAAGCGATCGCGCAAATCGACCGATATTCTCTTGCCCGCCAGTTTCGTCGTGCCTACGGCACCAGTCCGCATCGCTACCTGGTCATGCGACGTCTGGATCGGGTGAAGCTTAAATTGCAGAAGGGCGAGAAGCTTGCCGATGCCGCTGTTGGCAGCGGATTTTCCGATCAAAGCCACATGAACCGACACTTCAAGCGTGCCTTCGGCATGTCTCCGGGCGAATGGCGGCGCCTGCACGCCGCCGGCGGTCAAACTTTATAGTTTATTTGGACCGAACTTGTTCGACCGTGGGAAGCCGGTTGGCGGCAAGCGGCCAGCGTTCCCGCGTTCTCCGCGCCAATCCGCAAGTTCATCGAGAGATCGTGTGAAGCTCCGTCCGGAACTGTCTGTCCAAGTCAGACCCTGTTCGGCGCTGAAGACGCGCAAGTCGGAGATGTTTCCATCCCTGTAGCGCTGTAGCCGCACTCCGCGTCCACGGCCCATCTGCGGTATCTGCGCCAAGGGGAACACAAGCAATTTGCGGTTTTCACCTATGACGGCAACCTGATCGCCAGTTGCTTCGACACACAACGAAGCCTCAGCCGGTGTAGAAAGGTTCAATACCTGCTTGCCTTTGCGCGTGTTGGCAATGACGTCATCTTCACAGACAACAAATCCGCGCGCTTCGTTGTTGGACAACAGCAGGTTCCGCCCCGCCTTGTGAACAAACGCGTTCACAACATCCTGCGCTTCGTCCATTTCAACCATCAGACGGATGGGTTCGCCATGGCCGCGACCGCCAGGAAGCCGGTCTGCACCAAGGGTAAAGAACTTGCCGCCCGTTGAGAAAACCAGGATCTTGTCCGTTGTTTCTGCATGGAACGACAGCTTCAGATTGTCCCCCTGTTTGAAGGACAAGCTCGACAGGTCCGTCTGGTGGCCTTTGAGCGCGCGTATCCAGCCCTTCTCGGAGATAATGACGGTGATCGGTTCCTTTTCAATCATCGCCTGTTGAATATCGACAAGGTCGGCTTCCGGTGCTTCGGATTTGTCCGTGCGCCGCCGACCGATCTCGGTCTCCGGACCATAAACCTTGGAAATTTCGGAGATTTCCTTGGATATCTTGGTCCACTGGCGAGCGTCGGAACCGAGCAGTTTCGACAGCTGGTCCTTTTCCTCGGTGAGCTTGTCGTGCTCCTTGCGGATTTCCAATTCTTCCAGCTTGCGCAAGGATCTCAGGCGCATGTTCAAGATGGCTTCAGCTTGAACATCGGTCAGTTCGAACGTTCTGATCAGCTCAGCCTTGGCATCATCCTCTTCACGAATGATGCGGATCACTTCATCAAGATTCAGATAGGCAATCAAATAGCCTGCAAGGACCTCAAGTCGGTGATTTATCTGACCGAGCCGGTACTCGGAACGGCGTATCAGCACGACTTTGCGATGGTCCAGCCATTCACGAAGCACCTGCTTGAGGCCCATGACCATCGGCACCTTGCCCATGGACAGAACATTCATGTTCAACGAAAAGCGGTTTTCAAGGTCGGTGAGCTTGAACAAGGATTCCATCAGCAGATTGGCATCGACGTTGCGAGACCGTGGAACCAGCACGACACGAATGTCTTCCGCCGACTCGTCACGAACATCGTCCAGCAACGGAAGTTTGCGTGCCGTCAGCAGCTCGGCGATCTTCTCTATGAGGCGAGATTTTTGGACCTGATAGGGAATTTCTGAAACCACGATGACCCATTGGCCACGTCCCAGATCCTCAACTTCCCAACGCGCCCGGATACGGAAGCTTCCTCGACCGGTGGCATAGGCTTCGCGAATGGATCCCTGGTCCGACACAAGCAGACCACCAGTCGGAAAATCAGGCCCCTTGATGAATTCAAGAAGCTGGTCGACTTCCGCCTTCGGGTTCTTGATCAGGTGCTGGCAGGCTTCGCAAAGTTCAAAGGCATTATGCGGCGGGATCGATGTCGCCATGCCGACCGCGATGCCAGAAGACCCGTTTCCAAGCAGGTTCGGGAACCCGCCGGGCAGAACGATAGGTTCCTTGTCTTCGCCATCGTAGGTTTCCCGGAAATCAACAGCGTTTTCGTCTAGGCCATCAAGCAACCTCTTCGCCGTGTCCGTCATTCGGGCTTCGGTGTAACGCATCGCAGCCGCGTTATCGCCGTCGACATTGCCGAAGTTGCCCTGACCGTCGATCAGCGGATAACGCTGCGCAAAGTCCTGTGCCAGCCGGACAAGTGCGTCATAGACAGCCTGGTCACCATGGGGGTGGTATTTACCGATTACGTCACCGACCACACGTGCGCATTTCTTGAAACCGGCACCCGGGTCCAGCTTCAGGAGCCGCATGGCGTATAGAAGGCGTCGGTGAACCGGTTTCAAACCGTCGCGCACATCCGGCAGTGCCCGGTGCATGATGGTCGAAAGGGCATATGCAAGATAGCGCTCTTCCAGCGCGTCTTTCAGATTGATGCCTTCGATTCCGCCGCTTGGTGGAGGTGTCGTCTCTTTTCCCATATTCGCTTGCTAAACCTTTCCGCCAACCGGTGCAATTCGATTGCGGATGTTTGCAGCCACGAATGGCGGATTTTCAACGGAAATCGAACGTGTAGTGAGCAAAAATGTACAATATCTCTGTTCGACCCAACTATACCCGAAGCCTTTAGATCGACTTGGCTTCTGTCTGTTTGCTGGAACTGCAAGTCAGGCGACTTGCCGGGGGGCAAATATTCATTCAACCAGGTGGAGAGGAGCGTGATTGATGCGCTCTGGTTGAAATTTCGCTGACATTGAATACATCGAACTGGCCACGTTTCACTTTGCCCCCGTTCATGATTTTAACATTTGAATTCAAGGAGCTGAAATTGACCCGATCTGTGAAGACACTCCTTTTGTCAGGATTGGTCCTGGGGGTTTTGGCGCTAATAACCACTGCGTTTTTCTCGACAAGTTTCTACTATTTGCGCGCCAAACCTTTTGAAACACCTGCAGGCAGCATGCGCCCGACGCTTCAGCAAGGAGACAGTTTTCTTGTCAGCCAGATCTTTCCAATCATTGGTGAAAGATATGCACCCGAGCGCGGAGACATCGTCGTTTTCCGTCATCCTCAGAACCCGGGCGTCACATATGTAAAGCGTGTGATTGGCCTGTCGGGTGAGCGCATCCAGATGAAAAAAGGGGAAGTCTATCTGAACGGTCAGCCCTTCGAGCGGCAGCAAACGGAAGCGATTGAAGAAAAGTCCAGAGATGGAAAAGTTTCAATGGTTCAGACCTACCGCGAGACCTTGCCGAACGGGAGATCACATGAGGTCATTGACCTTCAGGTTGACGGCAGGTTCGACGAAACACCGGAATTCGATATCCCCGAGGGGCATTTGTTCGTGCTGGGTGACAACCGGGACAATTCGATAGATAGCCGCATGCAAGGTCATTTTGGATTTGTACCGATAGAAAATGTCACCGGCATCGCCCGGCATGTCTATTTCTCAGGTCCCGAAGACGGGTTTGTTTGGCGCTCCCTGGAGCAGAACTGAGATAGGTCTGAGAAAAGCCCTATTGAAAATTCCAGGGAAAGTCGGCGCGAAACCGTTTTTCCAACGCTCCGACCAGCATGTCACGCGTACCGCTGTCTTCACCGTTTCGCTCCATCAGGTGTCGGTTCAGGAAAAAGCCTGTCAGTTCAAACCCCTCCGTCACGTCATGCCAGGTCAGTTCGCTGCCCTTCTGTCGCTGTCCATCCAGTAGGAAGGAGGGCAGTGGCAAAAGCTTGTCATGATAGGGGAGGCCGGCCTGCCGACTGACTGCGCGAGCCGATTTTGGTGAGACATAGACGAGGTCTTCCTGCGTGCCGTTTGCCGCGCACGATGTAAGATCCAGGCCAACACCAAGATCGCGAAGCAGCTCGAGCTCGAATCGGATGAGCAGTGCCGCAGCGGCGTCTGAACTCTCCAAATGATCAAGAACAACAGCCAAGGCTGAATAGAGCTTCGGATAAGGATGGCGTTCAGGCAATAGCCTGAGCAGAAATGCAAGGTGCTGAAGAGCCGTGAGGCCAACCGAGTTTGTCATGAGGTCTCCAGCTCGCAGAGCGTGAGGCTCAATCTGGAATTGACCCAAATGATCGGAAAGACGTGCTTTCCAGGTCAAATCCAGCTCGTTTCCAGGCTGCAGCATGGGGCGGTGGCGTCTGGATCGTCCACCGCGCACCAGGCCGAGGTGACGTCCCCGGTCCAGCGTCATGACTTCCAGAATGATGTCGTTTTCACCATGTTTGCGGGTGGTGAGAACCACGCCGCGTCCGCTCCACTCCACGTCTCAGGTCCCGTGCTTGGATGACAATCGATACCGGATCTGCTTTGCCGATCTTCGCGAAATTCGGTCTGAATGCCAGTTATTTCGGAAATTCCAACCCCATTTCGCGGTAGCGTTCCGGGTCATTGGCCCAGTTTTCGCGTACCTTTACAAACAGGAACAGGTGCACAGGCGCATCGATGATCTCAGATAGTTCTTCGCGCGCGGCTTGTGAAATTGCTTTGATCGTTTGGCCTCGCTTGCCGAGTACGATGCTCTTCTGGCTGTCACGCTCCACATAGATCGTTTGTTCGATACGTGCAGACCCGTCCTTTCGAGTTTGCCATTGTTCCGTCTCCACCGTGGAAATATAGGGCAGCTCCTGGTGCAGGCGTTCAAACAACTTTTCACGCGTGATCTCTGCCGCAAGGATCCGCAAGGGCAGATCAGACGGTTGATCTTCGGGATAGAGCCAAGGTCCTTCCGGGACTTTGGACGCAAAATAGTCAAGTATCGCGTCTGTTCCGTCGCCGGTCAGCGCTGAAACCATGAAGGTTTCTTCAAACTCGATGTATTCGTTGGCCATTTGCGCCAGGTTGAGCAGTTTTTCCCGCTTGGCAATGTCGGTTTTGTTCAGAATCAGAACCTTCGGGGCCGGCTGGTTCCTCAGGCGCTTCAATATGTTCTCCACTTCTTCATCGATACCCTTACGAGCATCGATCAAAAGCGCAATGACGTCCGCATCCCTTGCGCCACCCCAGGCGGTGTCGACCATGGCTCGGTCAAGGCGCCGTTTGGGTTTGAAAATACCGGGAGTGTCAATGAAGACCAGTTGGGCGGAGCCGTGCATGGCCACTCCGCGCACGATGGTACGCGTCGTTTGGACCTTGTGAGTAACGATTGACACCTTGGTGCCGACGAGCTGATTGATCAGGGTTGATTTGCCCGCATTCGGGGCTCCGATCAGGGCAACGAAGCCCGCTTTCGTGTCGGCCGGCATGTCGGCCAGAGGTTCTGGAAGCGGCATGTCAAAACGGCCGCTCGGGGCAACGAACCCATTGTCCTCATCGTCCGGATCGCCGTTGGTGTTCTCATCGCTCACGGTGTCATCATTCCTTCCAGACGCCTTCACGGCGCAGAACGGCCTCGGCCGCATTCTGTTCGGCAAGCCTCTTTGAACCGCCTTTGCCTTCCCCTGGTGCCAGACCCTGAACGATCACGGCAACGGTAAAACTGGGAGCATGGTCAGGGCCATCCCGGCCGATCACGTCATATCGAGGAGTTGGCAGACTTTTGGACTGTGCCCATTCCTGCAATGTCGTCTTCGCATCTCTTAGCGGACCGGACCAAGATAGCATACGCGGTTCCCAAAGGCGTCTGACGAAGTCCTGGGCGGACTCAAATCCACCATCCAGATAAATAGCAGCGATCACCGCTTCGCAGATATCAGCGAGCAGGGCGGTTTTCTTGCGCCCGCCTGTCTGTGCCTCGGCAAGCCCGATGCGCATTGCGTCACCGATGCCGAGCTCCTGCGCGATTTCGGCACAGGTCTCTCGCTTGACCATATGATTGAAACGCCGTGCAAGTTCACCTTCATCAGCTTTTGGAAAGTGCTGATGAAGCATGGAGGCAATGGCAAGGCCAAGAACCCGGTCGCCCAAAAATTCCAGTCGCTGATAGCTGCCCGCGACGGTTTCAGAGGGATTGAGCGCACTGGCATGCGTCAGGGCTACTCTCAGAAGTTCCAGATCCTTGAAGTCGTACTCCAGGGCGGATTTCAATGCTGAGATTGGGTTCTTCGGTTTTAGGGTCATGCGGTTTGACAGAAATCCGGACTAGAGGGTCCGGCCAATCCGCTCCCAACGCACGCTCCAGGGCCAGGTCCAGATCTGCCAGGCAGGGGTTTTGTCTTTGATGGAAAAGAACAGGATTTCCGCACGGCCCATAAAGTTTTCGATCGGCACGTAACCGACCTTGCTAAGTACACGGCTGTCGACGGAATTGTCGCGGTTGTCGCCCATCATGAAGTAATGGCCTTCCGGGACCTTGTATTCGCGCGTGTTATCCAGCTGGCCGTTAGTGGTCAGGTCCAGAGTGTCGTAGGAAACGCCATTCGGCAACGTCTCTTTGAAACGCGGTACCCGGCGAACGGCACCCGACTCAGACTGCTCGATATAGTCGTCAATGCGCTCGCGTTTGACCGGTTCGCCGTTGATGTGAACAACACCTTCCAGCACCTGGATTGTATCGCCAGGCAAGCCGATAACCCGTTTGATGTAGTCGATGGATGTGTCGGTCGGTAGTTTGAAAACGGCCACATCGCCACGTTCGGGATCAGCCGACCAAACGCGGCCCGGGATTGGTACCAATCCCAGCGGGAACGAATATCGGGAATAGCCGTAGCTGTATTTGGACACAAACAGGTAGTCGCCAATCAGCAAAGTGTCCTTCATCGATCCGGATGGAATGTTGAACGGCTGAAACAAAAATGTGCGCACGACAAGGGCAAGCAGAAGCGCCTGGACGATCACCTTGATGGTTTCGCCAACGCCGCTTTCCTTCTCTTTTTTGTTTTCGGTCACGCTCATAATATCCCTTAAAATACTTTCCGTTGATCCGGAGGGCGACGCTGCAATGCTGCGCGACTTTTAGCTGTTCACGTCTGCGGAAGCAATGCAGGCGAGGGCGCTATGCCCAACGCCTTTCAGTTTGATCCTGGTTGGGGTGGTTCAGGCCAGTCCCGGGGCCATGCGGAAATGACGACGAAGGCCTGCGCCAACGGAAAATCATCCGTGATTGTGAGATCGATAGTCGTTTTGAAGCCTTCAGGTGTCATCGCGGCAAGCCGTTCGGCTGCCCCTCCCGCCAAGGCAATTGTCGGCTTTCCCGATGGCAGATTGACCACACCCATTTCCCGCCAGGCGACACCCATGCGGATGCCACTTCCCAACGCCTTGGAGCAAGCCTCCTTGGCAGCAAAACGCTTGGCGTAGGAAGCGGCTCTCTCTGCGCGCTTGTCAGATTTGGCTCGTTCAATATCGGTGAAGACCCGATTGGTGAAGCGTTCGCCAAAACGGTCCAGTGTTTTTTCGATCCGACGGATGTCGATCAGATCGCTACCAATGCCCAAGATCATGTTTCTTGATTTCCGTCCCTGAGGGGTATCGGCAAAAAGTGGTGCATGCGGGGCCTGGAATCAAGCGCCGCCATCTTCTTCCAGCGTGCGTCCGGGCGCCGGGAACAGCTGTTCGCCGCGCTCGGCGAGAATGCGTTTGCGCCGGCGCTGGTAGACCTCGACGCTCTTATAGACAATCACATAAGATACCGAACCGATGACCAATCCGAGCGGGACGCCACCAATGAACATCGGTTTGAGCATTGGCCAAAGAGAATCGAGCGATTTTTCAAAAAGCCCATGTTGAAACTGCTGATGGACATGCGCAGGATCTGCTTTGGGTGCGCGTCCGTGCAGGATCCATTGACCGATCTTGAATGTGAATGCCCAGATAAACGGGAAAGTAATCGGGTTGCCGATTGAGGTACCTAGAGCCGCTGCAATCAAATTGCCGCGAAGAACCCAGGCCAGGCCGAAAGCCGTGAGGAAGTGGAACCCAACCAAAGGCGTGCAAGAAGCAAAGGCACCTGCGGCGAACCCGATGGCAATTGCGTGTGGGGTCGCGGTCAGACGTAAAACCCGTTTGCCGAAATACTTGGTAGAACGTGACCAGCTGTTCCGTGGCCAGACGGCAACGCGCAATCGCTCTATGCGTGTTGGTATTTGTCTTCGGCGGAACAGCATTGTGTAGGCTTCGTCTCCGTTACTTTTTATTTCAGCTCAGTCCGCGACTGCCTGGTTTGACCGCGGGCAGGGCTGCCAGTTCCGGAGGCAGGTTATCCGGTTCGTAAACAGGCACCTTATATTCCGTTAGCGCAATTAGAGGCACGGATGTGTCCGCCTCGCCTGCAGAGCGGTCGATCAGGCAAGCCACTGCAACCACTTCAGCACCAAGAGCTTTCAGTGAGGTTACCGTCTCGCGCACTGAAAGGCCTGTTGTGACGATATCTTCGACAATAACCACTTTTGCACCCTTCGGAAGGTCAAAACGGCGTAAGCGAAATTCGCCATCTTCACGTTCCACCCACATTGCAGGGACGCCCAGGTGACGAGCTGTCTCATAACCGGGGATAAGGCCGCCAAGTGCAGGTGAAATAATGTAATCAACCTGTCCAAGCCCTGAGGACCTGATTTTGTCAGCCAGTGCCTTGCACAACGTCTCGGTCTTGTCCGGATACATGAATACCCGCGCCTTTTGCAGGTAGACCGGACTGCGAAGCCCGGACGTCAGAATGAAGTGCCCTTCCATGTAGGCACCTGCCTCGCGAAACAAGGACAAGACTTCGTCGCGTGTCATTAAGCTGATCCTCGGGTGTAGCGTGCTAGCCGTTTACGCGGTTGACGCTGGAAACATTCGGTTTGGAACGCAATTGGTTGATAATCCGGTTCAGGTGCTTCAGATCCCAGACCTCCAGGTCAATGAGCATCTGATGAAAGTCGCGCGCGCGCTGTACCATCTTGACATTGTCGATATTCCCGCTGTTCTCACCTATCACCTGGGCGATTGTCGCCAGAGACCCCGGTTCATTGGCAGCAGATATGTCCAAACGGGCCGGAAACCGCTCTGGATTGTTGAGGTCGATATCCCAACGCACATCTACCCAGCGTTCCGTCTGGTCATCAAATTCCTTCAATGCCGGCGACTGTATCGGATAAATGGTCAGTCCCTCCGACGGGGTCAAGATACCAACGATACGGTCCCCCGGAACAGCGCCGCCATCCGGTGCGAAAGTAACGGGAATGTCACCTGATAGGCCTCTTATCGGAAGGGCGGGACCTTCGCCGGGATCATCCGACTGTTCGGCGGTATTTTTGTCTGCTGCAAGGGCATCGGGGGGAATGCGGAACTTCAGGCCTTGACCCTGCTTGAGCCCGAACCAGCCTTCTTCAGTCAATGGCCCCGAAATGGCGACCCGTTCGTCCTGATAGTCCGGATGCGCCGACTTGAGCACCATTTGGGCGCTGAGGTCTCCTCGACCGACAGCAGCCAGCAGGTCGGCGACGCTGGACTGATGATGCTCCGCAAGGACAGCTTCCAGAAGATCCTCCGAATAGGCCTTGTCGGCGCGAGCAAAAGCCCGTTTCAAAATGTGCTCGCCCAGAGCGCCATATTGTTTGCGAACCGATTCCCGGGTTGCGCGCCGAATGGCCGCCCTTGCCTTGCCCGTGACGGCGATCGCCTCCCAGGCAGGCGGTGGTGTCTGAGCCGGTGAGCGGATGATCTCCACCTCGTCGCCGTTTCTAAGCTCGGTGACGAGCGGCATGATCTTGCCGTTCACCTTGCACCCGACGCAGGTGTTTCCGATCCCCGTGTGAACGGCGTAGGCAAAATCGATTGGGGTTGCACCTCTGGGCAGAGCGATCAGGCGGCCTTTCGGCGAAAAACAGAAGACCTGATCGTGGAACAGTTCGAGCTTTGTATTTTCCAGAAACTCTTCCGGCGTATCTCCCTGCGCAAGCAGTTCAGTCGTCCTGCGCAACCATTCGAATGCTCGGCAGTCTTCCGTGTGGCGGGCAATGTTGCGGCCGCCGAACTCACCGTCCTTGTAAAGCGCATGTGCCGCAATGCCGTATTCGGCGACACGATCCATCGAAATCGTTCGGATCTGAAGTTCAACGCGCTGGCGGGACGGGCCGACAATGGTTGTGTGGATCGAACGGTAGTCGTTTTGCTTTGGTGTTGAGATGTAGTCCTTGAACCGTCCTGGAACTGTTGGCCAGGTGGTGTGAATCACGCCCAGTACGCGGTAGCAGGCTTCGACTGTTCCGACGGTGACCCGAAACCCGTGAATGTCGGAGAGCTGTTCAAAGCCAATTGCCTTGCGTTGCATCTTCCGGAAGATCGAATAAGGCCGCTTTTCTCTGCCGCGGACTTCCGCTGCCATGCCTCGTTCGCTCAGGCGTTCGGTCAGCGTGGTTTCAATGTCCTTGATCAGCTCGGCATTGCGGTCGCGCAGGTCGCTCAACCGGCTGGTAATCGTCTCATAGGCTTCGGGGTTGAGCGTGTGGAAGGCAATGTCTTCCAGTTCCTCACGCATGTCATGCATCCCCATGCGACCGGCGAGCGGCGCGTAGATTTCCATGGTTTCTTCGGCAATTCGGCCACGCTTGTGTTCCGGCATGTGCTGAAGCGTGCGCATGTTGTGCAAACGGTCTGCCAGTTTGACTAAGAGCACCCGCACGTCATCGGCAATGGCAAGCAACAGTTTGCGGAAGTTTTCCGCCTGTTTGGCCTTTTGTGAAACAAGATCGAGCCGCTTGATCTTGGTCAGGCCTTCAACAAGTTTGCCGATTTCCTCGCCAAAAAGAGAGTCGATCTCGGATCGCGTCGCATCCGTGTCCTCGATCGTGTCATGCAACAAGGCGACAGCAATCGTTGCGTCATCAAGGCGCAGATCGGTCAGAATGGCCGCGACTTCAAGAGGATGGGAAAAATAGGGGTCGCCCGATGCACGCATCTGGGAGCCATGTTTTTGCATGGCATAGACGTAAGCCTTGTTGAGCAAGGCTTCGTCAGCTTCCGGATTGTAACGCGTAACCCGTTCAACGAGTTCGTATTGACGCATCATGGCCGCAACCGACCCTGGAAACCGGCTGAGACTTCAGCAGGACAAAGAGAAATACGAGCAAAGCGCGGGCTGAAGCCAGCCGCGCTTCGAACGAGCTTGAGACGTGAAATCAGACGTCGTCGGTCCGCTCTGGCGGAACCAGGCCTTCCAGACCACGCAGAAGATCTTCTTCTGACATGCGGTCGAATTCAACAGCACCGTCATCGACAGTGTTCACCTGAGTCACCTGCTGCTGTCCAGGCGCAGGCACCACCGGTACGGCTTCCGCTTCCGGCTCGTCCACTTCCACAAATTTCTGCAGAGAGTGGATCAGGTCTTCTTTCATATCTTCCGGGCTGACGGTCTGCTCGGCGATCTCGCGAAGCGCGACAACAGGGTTTTTGTCGTTGTCACGGTCGATGGTCAGCGGCGAACCGCTAGAGATCATGCGAGCCCGGTGCGCAGCCAGCAGCACCAGCTCAAACCGGTTTTCGACCTTGTCGATGCAGTCCTCGACGGTCACGCGCGCCATTCGACGTCTCCATAAGCTTTAGGAACTTGAAGAACCAGCGTATAGTAGTCGCGTTTAGAAAAAGCAACCCCTTGTCAATTCTTGGAAGCGGAAGCTTTTGTTGACGTTACGGATGGTCAATTTTGGCTGAGTTTTTGTCGATTTTTTGAGAGTGTCTCTCGCTTTTGCATTGCGGCACTCCAATATTATAGTGTAGGGCACTGGCAGGCCCTTAACTAAAGAATCAAAAGGCCGGTGGGAAAACAAAACAATAAGCTGTTTGACGTTGCCTTATACGTAGCATCTCCACAGCAAAATATGCGCTGATTGATGACGAAAGCTGGCGGAAAGTGCCTGGCTGCGGGAAGCCCGGCACATGACGACCTCTTACCTATCTGCGCATATGACTTGGAAAGGTTTCAAATAAAATGTTTGACGCTCGTGAAAAGGTTGCCTTGTTCATTGATGGGGCCAACCTCTATTCCACTGCCAAGGCTATCGGCTTCGACATTGACTACAAGCGGCTGCTGAAAGAATTCCAGGGGCAAGCCTATCTTCTGCGCGCATATTACTACACCGCTTTGATCGAGGATCAGGAGTATTCTTCGATCCGGCCTTTGATCGATTGGCTTGACTACAACGGATACAAGGTCATCACGAAGCCTGTGAAGGAATTCGTCGACAGTGCCGGCCGTCGCAAGGTCAAAGGCAACATGGATATCGAGCTCGCCGTCGATGCGATGGAGCTCGTGGATTCCGTCGATCACGTTGTGCTGTTCTCTGGTGATGGCGATTTCCGTTCGCTCGTTGAGGCCCTGCAGCGCAAGGGCCGCAAGGTCAGCGTTGTATCAACCTTGAAGACACAGCCGCCGATGATCGCCGACGATTTGCGCCGCCAGGCTGACCATTTCATTGATCTTGCCAATCTTGCCAACAAGATCGGCCGTGACCCGTCAGAACGTCCGGTACGCCCGCAAGCACCGGCGCATCTGGATGACGAGGACGAGGAAGACGACTACTGAGGTCGGGTCTGCCTTGACGATGAATTTGCAGAACAAAACTCACGGGCCGGTCGATCCTCCTCTGGATTGTCCGGCTTGTCCGCGTCTGGTTGAACTTCGTGAGGAGCTAAAAGCCACGCACCCCGACTGGCACAACGCGCCTGTCATTTCGTTTACATCTGAAAAGCCCCGCCTGTTGGTCATCGGCCTGGCGCCCGGCATGAAAGGCGCCAACTGCACAGGACGGCCTTTCACGGGCGATTACGCCGGTGATCTTCTCTATAAGACCATGCTTGATTATGGCTTTGCCGAAGGCACTTATCTGGCGCGGCCTGATGATGGTCTGCAGCTGAGGGACGCCATGATCACCAATGCGGTGCGGTGCCTGCCGCCGCAGAACAAGCCGACAGGCGCGGAAATCAAAACGTGCCGTCCCTATCTGTTGTCGACATTGGCCGCCAATCCTTCCATTCGTGCTGTTCTTGCACTGGGCCGGATTGCCCATGAGACCTTTCTGACGGCGCTTGAGCTGAAACGGTCCGCCTTTCCCTTTGCGCACTGCGCGGAGCATAACTTGCCAGACCATGGCACGACGCTCTTCGACAGCTATCATTGCTCGCGATACAACACGAATACGGGCCGGCTGACGGAAGACATGTTCCGTTCTGTCTTTGACAAGATCCGAAATAAGATCCCCTGATCCAATTGAGCCTTTGTTCTTGAGTGAGCACAAAAGCTGCGAGACCAGGCAGAGTGCCAGGCGGTGTATCCCGGAACTCAGTTCAGACTGGCGCTAGCAGGCAAAGTCTTGACTGTGTCGCTCTCAAGGTGCGCCGCGAGGAAAAAGGGCAGAACCTCATTCGGCAGTGTGCGGGGCCTTTTTGTAGTCTTCTGCATCCGCAATCGCCCAGCCATTGGGTCCCAAATGCTCCTGAGGCTTGAAACGCGCCTTGTAAGCCATCTTTTCAGATCCTTCGACCCAGTATCCGAGGTAGACATAGGGAAGGTGCAGCTTTCGTGCGCGTTCAATATGGTCGAGGATCATGTAAGTTCCGAGCGCTGTGTCGGCGTGGTCGGGGTCATAGAACGAATAGACCATCGACAGGCCGTCGGAGAGCTGGTCGCTGAGAGCAACCCCCAGAAGCGGACCTTCACCAGTGCCCGTAATGAAAGAATTCGGTCCCCGCTTTCGATACTCGATCAGTAGCGTGTCGACATGGGTATCTTCCACCATCATTGCGTAGTCGAGAACGCTCATTTCGGTCATGCCGCCGTTCTCGTGGCGTTCTTCCAGGTAGTCGCGGAAAAGATCGTATTGCTCGGCTGACGGGCTGGGCGGCAGCCGCGCTCCGACCAGGTCTGAACCCGATTTCCAAACCCTTCGGAAAGAGCGGCTCCATTTGAAGTCGTCAACGCGGACGCGCACGGAGACACAGGCCTGACAGCGCTCACATGCAGGTCTGTAGGCAATATTCTGGCTGCGACGAAAACCGCCTTGGGTCAGGACTTCATTGAGAGCCGGTGCGCCATGGCCAACAAGGTGGGTGAAGACCTTGCGCTCTTGTTTTCCCTCAAGGTAGGGACAGGGCGCAGGTGCTGTAAGATAAAACTGCGGATGATCTGTTGGGTGCCGTGTCACCGTGTTGTCCCGCGATGCCTCAAAATATGTCCCTGATCTGTTGTCTTACAATCCATAATACCATGGAGCCACCAAAGAGAAGGTCAACCATAAAATAATAGCCAGTGGCGTACCAGCCCGCACAAAGTCAGCAAAACGATAATGACCGGGCCCCATGACGATCAGATTGGTCTGATAACCGACCGGTGTTGCAAACGAGGTGTTTGCCGCGATGATCAGACAAACAACAAAGGCTTCAGGTGGCTGGCCGATCTGCTCGGCAAGATTGATCGCAATGGGCGTAAAAAGGACAGCCGCAGCATTATTCGACAGAAAATTCGTCAGTATCATAACAATGAAAAACAGGGCCGACAGCACGACAGATGCCGACGCGCCCTCCAGAACCTGGACGAGACCGGACGCAATCGCGACCGCACCTCCAGTGCCTTCCAGGGCAACGGCTCCTGCAAGAGAAGCTCCGACGAGCATGAAGATCCGGCTGTCGATGGCACGCATGGCCTGGCGAATGTTCAGGCAGCCTGAGGCGATCATGGCAAACGTGCCGGCGACTGCCGCGGTTACAATGGGAACGATGCCAGTAGCCGCTAGCGCGACGACGATTGCAAAAATTGCAAGAGCCCGAGGAGCATAGCGCCGCCTTGGCACCTCGGTGGTCGACCAGTCGAGCAGCAGCACATCCCTGTTGCCGCGCAGTCGCGCGATCTCGTCCTCGTTTCCGGCGACCAAAAGGACATCGCCGGCTTCCAGACGGATATCATTCATGGCCATACGGGGCATGCGGCTGCGCCGTTGAATGCCCATCACCAGGCAGCCGGTTTCCGAATAGAACCCGGACTGTGGCAAGGTTCTGCCCATCAGCCGCGATGCCGGAGCGACAACCACCTCCGACAAACTGATCGACCCGGGCTGAGCCGCCGAGATCTCGCGCTCGGCACTGCTCGGGGTTTCGCTGTCGGTCTCCAACAATGGCTGGCGGCGGGCAAGCGCATTTGCGAGCGCCGCACGCGTCGCTGCAACAATCACCGTGTCACCGGGGGTCAGCACGACATTTTCAAAGGGTGGCAGAATTGGTTTTTGACCACGTTGAACCAGTCGGACCGTCATGTCCTTGAGCTTGGGAAACATGCCGGACACGGATTCGACCCCAACCAGCGGATGGCCATGAGTGATCTCGATCTGAGCTATGAACTGCTTGCCCGACGTTGCCTGAAACTCCTCTGCCATTGTTTTGCGAGCGCGCATGAGATGCGGCATCACAAAGAGCACATAGATGGCACCTGTCCCCGCGACAATCATTCCGATGGGCGTGAAGCTGAAGAAGGTCAGCTTCAGATCGGACGTTTGAGCCGCATAATTTGCCACCAGCAGGTTGGTCGAGGACCCGATCAGTGTCGTCATGCCACCAAGGATGGCAATGAAGGAAAGCGGCATCAGCACCCGGGCAGGGGACTGCCCGACTGTTGCAGCAACGGCCGTCAAAATGGGCAGGAACATCACCACGACCGGCGTGTTGTTCAAAAACGCACTCAGAACGGCAACAACGATCAGAATTGGAATGGCGGCGCGTGCCGAATGGCCCCGCGACATCTGGACGATAATTTTTGCAGGGCCTTCCAGCGCGTCTGTCTGAAACAGTCCCTGACCGATGATCAAAAGGCAGATAACGGTGATAAGCGCCGGATTGGCGAAACCGGCCAGAAAGTCCGCCGTTGTGATCGGATCGCCTTCCGGCGATGTGACCGGAATAATCGAAAATATAACGATAAACGCGGAAACGGATCCTAGCGCGATTGTTTCAATCGGATAACGTTCAAGGGCGTAAAGAAAGACGGTTGACGCGATCACCAGAAAGGTCAGCGCCATCGCAATATCAACTGAGTGCATTCACCTGCCCAAAGCCATAGTGGCCAATCTATATAGAGCGACAGTTTAAAACAGCCGGTCGGTCGATTGGAAGGGGATGCTGACCAGAATACGGTTAAAAGTTGCAGGTTCGGTGAGATCCCGCTCACTTAACATGAGGGAATGTCAAATTCTCGATATCAAAGGGAATAACCCCGGTCCTGTCCCGTTTCTCTCAATGACCGCGTCAGAGCGGTCTGACCAGAAGAGGAAACGGACATGGAAAATATCTCACCCGCCCGCATTATGGCAGCAAAGCCCTCATATGCCGTGCGCCGCGTCGACCTGCAAGACTGCGCAGCTGTATCTTCCGCTGACTATAAACCGCAAGCCGGCGACCTCGTTCTGGCTCGCGTCTCCGAAATCGGTTCCCACGGTCGCATCGAGTTGCCAAATGGCCGGAAAGCCAAGCTCAACATCGGCGACGAAATTATCCTGGCCTATGGCAATAGATATGCTCCCGACCAATACGAATCCTATGTTCCAGATAGTCTGGAGCCCTGCCATATGGTTGCGGCCGGTGGCATCGCATCAAAGGCTGTCTCCTGGCACAACAAACTTTCCGGCCCGACTGCAATCGAACCCGTCGGCGTACTTTGTCAGTCAAATGGCCGTCCAGTGAACTTGAACTCTTACGCGTTGCCCACATTGGCCGGGCCAATGCCTTCCGTCGTGCTCGGGGTCTTCGGAACGTCGATGAATTCCGGCAAGACGGCAACTGCGGCGGCGCTCGTCAGGGGCTTTGCACTGAACGGCTATCGTGTCGGAGCTCTCAAGATCACAGGAACCGCAGCAGGCGGGGATCCCTGGCTGATGCGCGACTCTGGCGCAAGCGAGGTCCTTGATTTCACGGATGCCGGAATGGCGACCACCTTCGGCGTTCCGCTAGACACCCTCGTTGCCTCAACCCGAAATCTTCTGAGAACCCTCAGCAGATCGGATTGTGATCTTGCGGTCGTTGAAATCGCGGATGGCCTGTTTCAGGACGAAACCAGACAGATTGCGGAAAGCAAACTGATCCAGTCCGTCTTCGATGGTGTTGTATTTGCCTCCGGCGACGCATTGGGCGCGGTTGCAGGTGCAAAACAGCTGACTGACCTTGGATATAACGTGCTCGCAATTTCCGGTGCCTTGTTGCGGTCTCCGCTTGCTGCACGGGAAGCTGCTGCAAATCTCGGTCTGCCGGCCTATGACCTGCCGGAATTTCACCAGGCTGAAAAAGTCTCTCAAATCATGGATACCGTGGTATCGCCGCGGTACGCGGCAACCGGATGAGCCAGTTTCAACCGAACAACGGCGAGGGCTTTCCACGATTGTGGAAGCCCCGCCGGACAGTAATGTGCGTGGCTCTTGTAACTGCCGGAATCGCACAGGCGGTTGGTGCAATCGTCCTTTCAGTCAGTGCGAGTTCATTGCTCAGAAAGGACGCTGAACTGTTCGGGCAACCCGTCCTGGCAGTCTTCACACTTGCTGCCTTTTCTGCTCTCGGGCTTTTCATTTTTCAAAACAGGCACGCTGAACGATTTGCGTTGTCTTACGTGCACGAAGTGCGA
The DNA here is from genome assembly GCF_026191725.2 of Roseibium porphyridii. NCBI lineage: Bacteria > Pseudomonadati > Pseudomonadota > Alphaproteobacteria > Hyphomicrobiales > Stappiaceae > Roseibium > Roseibium porphyridii. Next base: position 4,070,273 of record NZ_CP120863.1, on the reverse strand, counting down.
CTGGCCTACGCGCGACACGCTCTTTTGTTGCCCTTTGACGGCAAGGCCCCTGGTGTTGGATTGTCTCTGACCAGGCTCGTCAACGACCTCGGGGCAATCAAATTGTGGCTTTCCAGAGGGCTTTTGGCACTGATCGCCCTTGTTCCAACGGTTGCGACACTGGGCACATGGATATTTTTGGCAGAACCGACGCTTTTGGTACCGCTTTGTGCCGTCATCGGGATGTGGGGCCTTGCCCTTCTGGCGACATTGCCGCCGCTCAGGCACAGCATACGCCGGTCGAGGCAAAAGCGCGGTGGAATGGCTTTGCTTCTTGGCCGGGCGTTACCTGACCGCCTGCCGTTGCTGCTTCATGGCCGGCTTGAACCGCTTATGCGACGACTTGCACGGCGTAGTGAGAAGGTTTGCAGTTATCTCATTCAACGCGCAACATGGTCTGGTGTCCTGAAAGCCTGCAGCCGTGCGACATTTCCTGTCGCGGTTGGTTTGTTTGTCGTAACGTCACTGGACAGTGCGGAAACGATTGTTTTGTTCCTGATGTTGTTTTCGTTCCTGGCAACGCAACTCGAGACGGGTGCGTCTGGCATTGAATATTATGAAGCCAACAAAGTTGCCCGTGAAAAGCTGGCACGGGTTTTCGCCCTTACTGCTTTGAAACCTCAATCGAAGGCACCCGGCAACAAGGCTGATTGGCATGCTCCGATCGTGATCTCAGACCTGAGGTTGCCATCAGGTGCTTCTGTCTCAGCGCGGATTGAGCCGGCCACCTGCAACGACATTGTGCTGACGGCCCCGGAGGATAGGCATTTTCTTGCGCTTAGCCTAGCCGGTTTGACGGTGTCGTCAGAACACGGCAGCATTCGACTGGGTGAAATCGACTATGCGTCTCTGGGTGCCAAGGAGATCTGGAGGGCGGTTGCCTTGGTTTCCCAGGCAAATGGAATTCCGGAAGAAACGGGCGCTAAACAGGCCGCAATACTTGGCATGAAATCCGGTGTCTCTGATGAGGTGCCTGAAAGTCTGTTTGAGATATTTGAACTTCAGTCGGATTGGGACAGCAGGACTGCGGCTCGCCTGTCTGAGGCGGATCGTTTGAACATCAGGCTTGCGCGCGCACTCTTGCGTCAGCCGAAAGTCCTCATCATTCAGGACAGCGGAATTTGCCGGACTAATGCGACCGGCAAAAAGGTTCGCGAACTGGCAGAAGACGCCGGGATGACACTCTTGTTTCTTTCAGCACCAAAGACCGATTGAACAAAAAAGCCCCTAGCTTCCACAAAGAGCAGAGACCGAAAGCAGTCCCGAACCAAACACGGGGTCGGGGCCGGGTTCCCCCAGGTCTTCAGCATTTGATTTGAGAAGCTCAAAAACATCATCGACTGAAAGTTCCGGATTGTTCTGACGCGCAACAGCCGCTGCAGCAGAAACAAACGGTACTGCAAATGATGTTCCGGTTTTCCACTTTGCTCCCTTTACCGAGGCGGCCGACCATACATTGACGCCGGGCGCTGCCAGATCGACATAGTCGCCTCGGTTTGCCCGTCGATAGATGCGTTTGTTCTTGTCGACCGCTGTTACCGCCAACACTTCAGAGAAAGCTGCAGGGTAAGCGGGTTTGGCGCTTGGGCCATTGTTGCCAGCCGCGGAGATCAAAGCGATACCCCGGTTCTCCTTGATGTCATTGACGGCCAGCGCGAGGACGCTGTTCTCAGGTCCGCTCAGGCTGAGATTGATGACGGAAACCTGCTCTTCGGCGAGCCTGTAAAGCGCATCGACAAGTGTGAAGGCGTCGGCCCTTTCATCCCGCCCGCTTCGGTAGAATGCATCAACGGCGATCAATTCGCTATCCGGCAGCAGGCCGGGTGTGCGCGTCTCAGGTTGTCCGATCAAAATCGCAGCAACAGCGGTTCCGTGACTGGCCTTGGAGGCGGGCCGCTCCTGGTCGGCCAATCGGAATACCTTGATCTTGGCACCCTCGAATGTGGTGTGGTTTTCGTTTAGGCCAGTATCGACCATGCCAAGACGGATCCCGGATTCGCACTTGTTCGAGAGGTCGGCAACCTGATCTGGCCAGTCTATCAACGTAAAGGCAGCGCAATGCTGGCCGACGCATGTGTTGTCGCCGCGGTCCAGGCGGTAGAAGTGATTGAAATCAGCATTTCCACCTGAAGGTAGCGAGCGTACCGCGTCACGCGCGTCTTCCAGACTGGTGTTGGATGGAGGGCTGAGACGATGAGAGCGGACGGTGCCGCCCGGAACCGAGCGTTCTTCCAAGATACTGAAGCCGTCATCCAGGAGATTTTGCAAGTCCTGCGGCGAGATGTTGAAAACGATGATTTCCGAAGAGGCAAATTGAGGCAGAGGCGCAGCCGGAGCTACCCGTCTGGGTGAAGTCTGTTCCTGACGTTGCCTGTTCTGGCCGCCAAAAAGCCGACGCAATGGCGAGAGGCCTGACGCCGATCCGCTGTTTCGGCTCCCCTGACTGCTCTGACCGCTCCGTTGGTTCTGGCTGTCGTTCCGGTCGTCATTGTCATCATCGTCGTCGTCATCGTCGCTATCATCGCTGTCGCTATCTCCCCCATCGCTATCGCTATCGCTGTCATCGTCGTCAGCGTAGGCTGAAGTTAAGAACAGATACGACGCGCTTTCCTGTCTGAAGGCGTCGGTAAGGGGGAGGAAAAATGGCATTGCGACGAACGCAAAAAACAGCTTCTTCATAACGTCACCTTTTCATGCATCGGTTGCGGAATAAACCGCCCGCTTGTTTCGTACTCATAGGAAGAACGTGAAAACGGCTCGAATATTCCGCTCCTCAGGCTTTTAAAATGGTACATGCATGACTGACCCGTTTTGTGGATTATTGATTGAGAAACTGCCGAATTTGAGACGGTATGCTCTGTCACTGTGTCGATCCGGAGACCAAGCTGACGATCTCGTTCAGTCAACTGTCGAACGTGCGTTGAAGGCGAGATCCAGTTTTGATCCCGCAAGCAAGATTGAAGCGTGGTTATTTCGTATTTTGCGAAACGCATGGATCGACATCCTTCGAAAAAACAAGGTTCGGGGCCACGAGCTGGAATATGACGATGCTCCCGAAATTGCAGACAACGTATGTCATCAGGGTGATGCACGCCTGATGGTTTCCAGCGTCATGGCAGCAGTCGAGCAACTTCCCGATGGTCAGCGGGAAGTTCTCCTGTTGGTGAGCGTCGAAGGGCTGAGCTATGCGGAAGTCGCAGAAATACTCGAAGTGCCTATGGGAACAATCATGAGCAGGCTTTGCCGTGCCCGCCGCGCACTCGCAAGCAAAATGGGACTGTCCTCGGAATAAATCGGGTTTCAAACCGTATTCCGAAAGAGTAGAGGCTAACTATGGACCAGAACGAGATGACAGATGAACTCATTATGGCCTATGCGGACGGCGAATTGACGGCAGACGAGGCCGCAAGGGTTGAAGAAGCCCTGAAAACAGACCAGTCCGCGCAGCGCAAGCTTGCCATGTTTCGAGAGACCGCTGACCTGTTGAAGGCCGCGCCAGCTCCGCCAGTACCTGATGATCTGGCCCACCGGATCGACGCGTTGATCGCGGACAAGGACGATGAGCCGGCACCAGCCGAGACAGACAACGTGGTGCAATTCCGTCGCTTTGGACGCTCGGGATTTGTTCCGACCGCAATTGCGGCCTGCCTGGCGCTCGCAATCGGCCTTGGAACAGGTTATTCGCTCAACCAGCCTGAACCGGCAGGCAAGGGCTCACCCTTTGGCGTTGCTGCGCTTGCAGATCCTGGGATCAAAGGGGCGCTGGCGTCTACACCATCGGGCGAAAGCAGCGTTCTGGCGTCAGGAGCAACGCTCAACCTGATCGCATCCTTCATGGACGAAGCCGGAGTGCTTTGCCGAGAATTCGATTATGAAGGGGTGAATGGACACTCTGTTGTGTCGGTCGCCTGTCGCGATGGAGGCCAATGGCAACCGAAAATCGCCATTGCTGCCACCGGAGATTCGGTGAACCACTACGCTCCGGCGTCTTCGCTAGATGCCCTGGAAGCCTGGTTGAAATCGTCCGGTTTGGGAGATCCGCTCGGCGCCGAAGATGAACAGCAACTCTTGGCCGTGAGATAGATCTCCCGGGTTTCGAAAGCTTAGCCTTGCTGGTGATCACCGACATATTGCTGATGATAGGACGAGTTGATCACCACAACGCCCAGGATCAAGTCATGCAAAAGACGTTTGCGATCCGAAAAAAGCGAAACCAGCAGCACAAGAGGCGTGAGCAGCGATATGGAGAACCAAAAGAGCAATACATGAACGGCCGCCAGCAACGGATAGGGCTTTGCGCCGTACCACAGACGCATCTCCAGGCCCATGGCGCGCATCCCGAGCGTTGAAGCTTGCGGTCCGCCAAGTGTGAAGGCGACATAAAGCAAGGCGACTGCCGCTGGCAGGATCCCGTAGAGCAGGAAGCCGAGGCCAAGGGTGAAAACGCCGAGGAAGAAGACGAGGACGCCGGCACCGAAGGTCAAAAGCGCAATTACAATCACGTCTATACAAAACGCAAATATCCGACGACTGCGAACACCGGCAAAGAGCTCCGGGTTGACCATTGGATCAAAGACGTCCTGGCGTGTGTAATCGGCGGTGCTTGCAGCTGACATTTTCAGGCTCCCAAGAATGTGATGAACCTGATGTGGGGATTGAAGTGTGACTTCGCAAATCTGACAGCAGATTACAATGTGTCGGTCGACGTTCATGTTCAAAGGCAAACATCGCTTGGCTCTTCATCTCGATGCGCCGGGCGCAGACCGATATTTGTGCTTTTGAATCAATCCATTCTGTCGCCGATTTCAAGGTAGCGCACCACAAATCCGCGTTCGCGCAAGGCCGCCACAATCCGCTCTCCATGGGGGCGATCGAAGGCCTCGAACGTGACATCAAGGGTTGCGCCTTTGGCCGGCACGTTCAGGAACAGCCTGTGATGTTCCACATCGACCACATTGCCCTGCATGTCTCCTATTACAGTGGCAATTTCACCGAGCGTGCCCGGACGGTCGGGTGTGTCGATACGGATAGACACAAGCCGGCCGTCGCGGGCGAGCTCGCGCACAACAATCTTGGAAAGAAGGCGAGGGTCGATGTTGCCACCGCAAAGGACAAGTCCGACCTTCTTTCCGGCAAATCGATCCGGGTCGCTCAAGAGGGCTGCAAGTCCGGCTGCCCCTGCACCTTCCGCAATTGTCCGCTGCAGGGTCAGATAGGCATTGATTGCCTGTTCAATGCTGCTTTCTGAAACCAGCAAGATGTCATCAACCCGATCCTTGATCACTTCGGTCGTCAGTTGACCAATGTCCCTCACGGCAATGCCCTCGGCAATGGTCGCCCCTTCGCATCGCACTTCCTTGCCGTAGAACGCTCCCCACATGCCAGGATAAAGCGTTGTTTCAACACCGGTCACTGTCACCGAGGGTTTCAACGCCTTGGCCGCTGTTGCGATGCCGGAGATCAGGCCGCCACCTCCAACCGGGATCACCAGAACCTCGAGATCGGGTTGCTGTGCCAGCATTTCCAGGGCAATGGTTCCCTGTCCGTGAATGACATGCGCATCATCATATGGATGAACCCAGACAAGGTCCTTCTCCAGCGCCAGCCGGTCGGCCTCTTCCTTGGCATCGGCAAGTGTGTTGCCGGCCAGAACCACTTCAGCGCCGTATCCACGCGTGGCTGCAATTTTCACAAAGGGTGTCAGGACGGGCATGACGATAGTCGCCGGAATGCCAAGTCGGCCAGCATGATAGGCAACGCCTTGCGCATGGTTACCGGCAGACACGGCAATCACGCCACGCGACTTCTCCTGATCGGTCAGACCGGAGAGTTTCACCAGCGCACCACGTTCCTTGAAAGCGCCGGTAACCTGCATGTTCTCGTATTTGACGAAAATATCTGCGCCGGTCAGTTGCGACAGGCGCGGTGCAGGCAGGCAGGGGGTTTCAAGAACCGCTCCTTTGATGATTTCCGCTGCTTGTTTGATCTTGTCGAAAGTTACTTGCTGCGGGTCGTTGAAGGCCAGTGTCATGAACGCTCAGCCAGCATTCCTGCCACTTTCGGCGCGAAATAGGTTAAAATGCCGTCAGCTCCGGCGCGCTTGAATGCCAAAAGGCTTTCCAGCATAGCCTTGTCACCGTCAAGCCATCCGTTTGCAGCAGCTGCCTTGATCATCGCGTATTCGCCTGACACCTGGTAGGCATAGGTCGGGACCTGGAATTCGTCTTTCAACCTGCGCACGATATCGAGATAGGGCAAGCCCGGCTTCACCATGATCATGTCCGCACCTTCAGTGATATCGAGTTCAGCTTCGCGCAGAGCCTCATCTGTGTTGGCCGGATCCATCTGATAGGTGCGCTTGTCGCCCTTCAACGTGCCCGACGACCCAACGGCATCTCGGAACGGTCCATAAAACGCAGATGCATATTTGGCCGAATAGGCCATGATCTGCGTGCCTCGAAACCCTTGAACGTCAAGTGATTGGCGAATTGCGCCGATACGGCCGTCCATCATATCGGACGGGGCGATGACATCCGACCCTGCCTCGGCCTGAACGAGCGCCTGCCGGCAGAGCTGATCGACTGTCTCGTCATTCAGAATGGTTTCGCCGTCCATCAGGCCGTCGTGGCCGTGGCTGGTATAAGGGTCCAGCGCGACGTCCGTCATCAGGCCGATGTCAAATCCTTCAGTCTTGATGGCACGCAGCGCACGGCAGGTCAGATTGTTGGCGTTCAGCGCTTCTGAACCGGTGTCGTCTCTCAAAGAAGGATCCGTGTAAGGAAAAAGGGCAAGCGCTGGAATGTTCAGCTTTGCGGCGCGCTCTGCCTCGCGCACAGCCTCATCCACCGACAAGCGGACAACGTCGGGCATCGACGGAACCGGTTGTCGGATACCTTCACCGTCCACCAGAAAAATCGGCCAGATCAGATCATCGACGGTCAGCGCATTTTCACGCACGAGACGCCGGGACCAGTCTGTCTGGCGATTGCGGCGCATGCGGGTTCCCGCAAGCAGCGTATCCATATGGTCGGACGTGATCTTCGGGAGGGGCGTTTTGGACGGCATTTCAGCAGCCTGTATTTGAGGAAAGTTCGTTTTCGCATTCTGCCGGGAGTGAGCCGACAATCTACCACGCAGTTTGACGCAGTCCAACATTCTGTAAAATAACTGAAAATAAAAACAAAAAAGAGATTGTTTGACGTTTGCGTCAAATATGGTTTAGTGCTGCCGCAATTGGAAGCGGCGGGTGTTTCCGGGGAAAGAGCCTCTGTCTCCGCCTGCGATGGGAGGACAACAAAGTGGACTTTTCACCGAACGAAGATCAGCGTGCCTTTCAGGATATGGCAGCAAGCTTCTCAAGAGATGAGCTCGCACCCTTTGCCAAGGAATGGGACGAGGAAAGCCATTTTCCGATCCCGACATTGCGCAAGGCCGCTGAACTCGGATTTGGTGGGATCTATGTTCGGGAAGATGTTGGCGGATCTGCGCTCAGTCGGCTTGATGCGGCATTGATCTTTGAAGAGCTTTCCAAAGGGTGCACATCAACAGCCGCCTATCTTTCGATTCACAACATGGTGGCCTGGATCATCGACACATTCGCTTCAGAGGAGTTGCGCCAGAAATATTTGGCCAGGCTCTGCACGATGGAGTTGCTGACAAGCTACTGCTTGACGGAGCCGGGTTCCGGTTCCGATGCCGCGTCCTTGAGAACCAGCGCTAAGGAAGATGGCGATCATTACGTTCTGAATGGCTCCAAGGCTTTCATTTCTGGCGGTGGGGTCAGTGATCTTTATGCGGTCATGGTTCGCACCGGCGGCGAGGGGCCGTCTGGTGTTTCCTGTCTTCTGGTCGAAAAGGGCACACCAGGCCTCAGCTTCGGTGCCAATGAAGTCAAGCTCGGCTGGAAAAGCCAACCGACGGCACAAGTCAATTTCCAGGACTGCCGTGTGCCAAAGTCCAATCTGATCGGTGAAGAGGGACAGGGTTTCAAGATCGCAATGTCCGCGCTTGATGGGGGGCGTCTCAACATTGGGGCTTGTTCTCTCGGTGGCGCGCAAGCCTGTCTGGACCTGGCAGTGAATTACGTCAAGGAGCGCAAGCAGTTCGGAAAACAGCTCGCCGATTTCCAGGCTCTTCAGTTCCGATTGGCCGACATGGTCACCGAACTCGAGGCCGCTCGCCTTCTGTTGCACAAGGCCGCGACCGCGGTCGATGCCAAGTCGCCTGATGCCACGCAATTGGCCGCGATGGCGAAGCGGCTGGCAACCGACACAGGGTTTAAAGTCGTCAACGAAGCGCTGCAGCTTCACGGCGGGTACGGCTACTTGCGGGATTATCCGGTCGAACGTTTCTTGAGAGATGTCAGGGTGCATCAAATCCTGGAAGGTACGAATGAAATCATGCGCCTGATTATTGCCCGACAGCTCTTGAAAGACTGAGTGAATTTAATCTGCTTGGAAATTGAAAAGACTCTTCTTTCTATGTGAGGCGCAAAGTGAGCGACGAAATACTCTTTGAAAAACGCGGCAAGGCCGGCTTTGTCATTCTCAATCGACCCAAAGCACTGAACGCACTCAGCCACGCAATGGTTCGCTCGCTTGCAGGACAGCTCACGCGCTGGGCAGACGATCCGGAGATCGCGCATGTGGTCATCACCGGCACCGGCGAAAAAGCTTTTTGCGCCGGTGGTGACATTCGCAGCATCTATGATGCCAGAATGGCCGGAAAGACAGATGGCTTGGGAGTGTTCTTCCGCGAAGAGTATCTGCTCAATGCGCAAATCAAGGCCTATCCAAAGCCCTATATCGCGTTGATCAACGGCATCGTCATGGGAGGTGGTGTTGGTGTTTCAGTTCATGGAAGCCACCGCGTCGGTACGGAAAGAACGCTCTTTTCCATGCCGGAAACCGGTATTGGTTTTTTCCCGGATGTCGGTGGCACGTATTTTCTGCCGCGCATGCCGAAGCAGACTGGAATTTATTGCGCCCTGAGCGCCGGTCGCTTGAAGCAGGCAGATGCACTTTCGACGGGTGTCCTGACGCACGCTATAGAGGAAAGAAGTCTGGATGATGTTGCCGTGGCGCTTGAGACTGCTGAGGATATCAACACAGCTCTGGCACCGTTTCTGGTAACACCTGAAAAAGGGCCTGTAGCTGAACAGGCTGATCTGATCGAAAATCTCTTTTCAGGTTCCAGCGTGAGCGACATTCTTGAAGATCTCGACGGCTCCGGCGAAGAGTTTGCCCGGAAAACCGCGAGCGCAATTCGCGCAAAGTCGCCGACCAGCGTTCTTATTGCCTTTGAACAGATGAAGCGCGGAAAAGAATTGTCCTTTGATGAGTGCATGAAGCTGGAATATCGCATCGTGTCGCGGATTTTGCTGGAAAACGACTTTTATGAGGGTATCCGAGCAGCCATTGTCGACAAGGATCAGGACCCTGCCTGGAGGCCTACCCAGTTCGGGCAAGTAGACAGCGCGACGCTGGCGTCGTATTTCGAGGAACCGCCTGAGGGCGATTTGCCTCTTTGATACCGACCAATGGACACTCGCCGAATATGATCACCAGCTTTCAGGACCTGATCGACTCGCGCCCGCCCTGGAGCACTCTGCTGATCTTGTATCTGCGCGGTATCGCGATCATTTTGATCGGAGGTGGCGTCATTTACTGGGCGCGGATCATAGGCATTGTCGAGTGGCGGGGACTTTGGTTCTGGGAAATGCCGATTGCACTTCAGGGAGCAATCGTGTTTTTCGCCGTTCTGGATCTTGTGGCTGCAACAGGGCTCTGGCTGACGGTCTCCTGGGGAACGGTGATGTGGCTGTTTCGCTGTTTCTGCCAGATCGTAATGCATACCGCCTTTTCCGACCTGTATGGTCGCCGGCCATATGAGATCGCATTTTATCTGCTGACGATCGCGGTCTATGTGGCGCTTCACTATCTGACCATCAAGGAAAACCGGGAGGCTGCGGGTCGACCTGCAGAGACCGGAACTTGAATCAGTTTTTGAACCGCCTTTGACAGCGGTTCAAGACGAGCGGTCAACCGATTCAAAAACAACGCAAAATCACTTTGGGAGGAAACCATGCCAAGCATTATCGGATTCATTGGTCTGGGCAACATGGGCGGACCGATGGCGATCAATCTTGTCAAGGCCGGGCACAAGGTCCTTGGATTTGATCTTTCCGAAGCGGCCCTGGCGCTCCTGACCGATGCGGGTGGAGAAAAGGCCGGCAGTGTTGCAGACCTTGCTGCACAGGCGGACGTGGTCATCACCATGCTGCCTGCAGGAAAACATGTACGGCAGATCTATCAGGGTGAGGGCGGCATCCTGGACAATGCCAGATCCGGCACCTTGTTGATCGATTCCTCTACGATTGATGTCGACAGTGCTCGCGCAGTCAGTAGCGCCGCGGAGGAAAAAGGCATGCCGATGGTCGATGCGCCGGTGTCCGGTGGTGTTGCCGGTGCGGCCGCCGGTACGCTCACTTTCATGGTGGGCGGGGCGGACAAGGCTTTTGAAGAAGCCCAGCCCTTCCTCGACATCATGGGCAAGACAATCGTTCACGCAGGCGGTGCAGGAAACGGTCAAGCCGCAAAGATTTGCAACAACATGATCCTTGGAATTTCGATGATTGCGGTCTCCGAGGCTTTTGTTCTCGCCGAGAAGCTCGGTCTGGACGCGCAAAAGTTGTACGATGTTTCTTCGACTGCATCGGGTCAGTGTTGGTCGCTGACCTCCTACTGTCCGGTTCCAGGGCCATTGCCGACGTCGCCGGCAAACCGCGATTATCAGCCAGGCTTCGCCGCAGCAATGATGCTGAAGGATTTAAAACTCGCGCAAGAAGCAGCAAATTCTGCAGGCGCTGCGACACCGCTCGGCGCTGAAGCCTCGTCTTTGTATGCATTGTACTGCAACTCTGGCGGTAACGAGACGGATTTCTCCGGGATTGTGAACTTCCTGAGAGGGGTAGGGTAAACAAGACATTAATCGGACCCCTAAATGACCCTTCAAAAGTTAACTTATGATTCAGTGTGTCTCTTAAGCGGATTTTAGAATCGCTCGGTTAGATTGCAGGTCAAGGCGGGAAAATATCCGCCGAAAGACAGGTACTATAAGAGGCGCAAACAAATGATCACCGCAAGTAGGGCAGTCGACGCTGTGGCACCGGGTGAAGAGGAAGCAGTGGACATTAAACCACTCTACCTCGAGGCACTTACGCTCGTTGAGCGACTGCATAGACGTCTTTTGGACGTTATCAAGGATGAGTTCGATCGCATGGGTCGGTCCGATGTCAACAGCGTGCAGGCTCTGCTGCTGTTCAACATTGGCGATGCTGAATTGACGGCCGGTGAACTGCGGACACGCGGTTACTACCTGGGATCAAACGTTTCCTACAACCTGAAGAAACTGGTTGAGACCGGCTATATTCATCATCAGCGTTCCCGCATGGACCGTCGGTCCGTCCGTGTAAGCCTCACGGACAAGGGGCAGGAAGTGGCAACGATCGTCAATGATCTTTATGAGCGCCACATTCTGTCCGTTGAACAAGTCGGTGAAATCGGACCGCAGGATTTTGTTGCTCTCAACAAGTCTTTGCGCCGTCTCGAGCGGTTCTGGACTGACCAGATTCTCTACCGTCTGTAAGTTTTCGCGGTACATTCAGATGACAAGGCACCGCCCTCGGGGCGGTGCCTTTCTTTTTAAGTAATTTTTCCAAGGGTATTCGACGCCTCACGTAGCGCTGAAACCACATACAGTGAGTGCTTTATCGACCTCACGCAGAATTGCGCTGCCGATTTGTTGATTTCAGCTCAAAAAACTGGTGTCTTCGCCACAGATAGACCTAGCGGCAAGAAACTGACATCTTGTGGTCACATTGGAATGGCTTTGTGCGGTATTCCAAACGAAAAGATGGTTAAAAAATCAAGCGATTTGTTAACTCCCTTCCGCTAGGAATTGGTATAGCTGGCTTGGTTTAGTTATGGCAAACCAGCCTGAAACACGGAAACATCCGCGCATAGTCGCAGCAACATGAGGTCGGCAATGAACCTTTTATCCGGACCGTTCGGGATAAAGCTTCACGTCAATAAGACGACTGGGAAATCGCTAATGAGCCTTTGCGCGCTCGGTTTGGCGGTGCCTTTTGTATTGGGCGGACCGGATCCGGCTCAGGGTGGCCAGACCGTTGAATGGGCTGACAATTTCGACATCGCGACCGAAAACATTACGGAAGTGAAGTCATCGGCGCCGACGCTGTCTCCCAACACGGCCGACTACAATGCGATTGCGATCAACCGCTACCAGCAGATTGTCCAGGCCGGTGGATGGGGAACCGTGAGCGGTGGTAGCAAAACCCTCCGCATCGGCTCCCGCGATCCGCGCGTCGTGGAACTGCGTCGCCGCCTGATCGCTTCCGGTGATCTTGAGCAGCAGGCAGGCCTTAGCGACACGTTCGATTCTTATGTTGATGCGGGATTGCGCCGTTTTCAGCTTCGTCACGGCCTGATCCCCGACGGCGTCATGGGTGCAGATACGGTTGCCGCGCTCAACGTGCCGGCGCATGTCCGGTTGCGCCAGCTTGAGACCAACATGATCCGCCTGCGGTCGATGTCCGGCTTCAAGGGCGACCGTTATGTGATGGTCAATATCCCGGCAGCTGAGATCGAGGCCGTTGAAAACGGCCGGGTACGCTCCCGCCACACTGCTGTCGTAGGTAAAATCGATCGCCAAACGCCGATCCTGAACAGCAAGATCTATGAGTTGAACTTCAACCCATACTGGACGGTGCCAAAGTCGATTATTCGCAAGGATCTGATCCCGAAGATGAAAGAGGATCCGCAGTATCTTTCAAAGAACAACATCCGGATCTTTGACTGGAGTAACAACGAACTCAGCTGGCAGCAGATCGACTGGAATACCGACGAAGCGACACAATACCGCTTCACGCAGGATCCGGGCGCAGAAAACTCGCTTGGCAACGTGCGCATCAACTTCCACAACAAGCACCAGGTTTATCTGCACGATACACCTTCCAAGACGCTGTTCGGTGAAGCCAACCGCTTCCACTCTTCCGGCTGCGTCAGGGTTCAGAACGTGCGTGAGCTGGTAACATGGATGCTGCAGTCATCAAACGCGGATTGGAGCCGGAACAAGGTGGACTCCGTTATTCGTACAGGTGAGCGTGAAGACGTGAAGCTGAAGAAGTCCATTCCGCTTTATCTGACATATGTGACAGCCTGGTCCAATGCCGACGGTGTCGTGCATTTCCGTGAAGACATCTACGACCGGGACGACATTCATGGAACCGGGTCGCAAGCCCGTCTTTAAAGCCGTTTCATCCGGTTTTTTGCTATGTGGATTGAAGACGCCGGCCTTGATCAGGCCGGCGTTTCGTGTCTTCTGGACCTTGTTGAGCAAGGAGCAGGGCAATGAGTCGCGATCCGCGGCCGGGTGAGATCTATCTGGAATTCAGACCGGTCGGGAAACAGGTCAAAGTCACTGCTATTGATGCGGCAACCGGTATCGAGGTGTCGACCTTTGGTCCTGCATCCGTTGCGCAGGAAGACCTTAAGCGGATCGTCGTACGCAAGCTGCAGCGGCGCATTGAACAAGAAGCCGCAGCCAAAACTACTCGACCAGATCCGACACTGTATTGACAACGGTGGATCCGTCGCTGCGTGACCTCACGCACCTTGATTGATTTACTTGCGGAACAATTTTGATTTTGCGGAACATTGGTGTCGTTTTCCAAGTGGGCCGCGTCGCTATGGCCCTTGGTTCTTGCCGAACGCTGTGTTAATCCCTCGCGTCAAGCTGGCACGGTCGCGATGAAGGTCTGCCGAAGACCGTACCGCTGGTGCCTTCTGCTCCTCGCACAGAATACAAGGATGATGCGATGTCTTTGATGGAAAGCTCTGGTCAATCCCTGCAGTCCGGTTTCTTCACAAGCGGTCTTTCAGAGGCTGATCCGGACATTTTCGGCACGATCGAAAAAGAATTGGGTCGTCAGCAGCATGAAATCGAATTGATCGCTTCGGAAAACATTGTTTCCCGTGCGGTGTTGGAAGCTCAAGGCTCGATCTTCACCAACAAATATGCCGAAGGATACCCGGGCAAGCGGTATTACGGCGGTTGCGAATTTGCCGATGTAGCCGAAACACTGGCCATCGAGCGTGCCAAGGAACTGTTCGGTTGTAACTTTGCCAACGTGCAGCCGAATTCCGGTAGCCAGATGAACCAGGCAGTTTTCCTGGCGCTTCTGCAGCCGGGCGATACATTCATGGGTCTTGACCTGAATTCTGGTGGTCACCTCACGCATGGCTCTCCTGTCAACATGTCCGGTAAGTGGTTCAATGTCGTCTCGTATGGTGTTCGTGAGGATGACCATCTGCTCAACATGGACGACGTCGAGCGCCTTGCACATGAACACAAGCCGAAACTGATCCTGGCAGGCGGCACCGCCTATTCCCGGGTTTGGGATTGGAAAAAGTTCCGTGAGATTGCCGACAGCGTCGGAGCGTATCTGATGGTGGACATGGCCCACATTGCAGGTCTCGTGGCAGGTGGTGTTCATCCGTCTCCGGTTCCTCACGCTCACGTCGTGACGTCAACGACGCACAAATCCCTGCGCGGTCCGCGCGGCGGCCTTATCCTCAGCAATGACGAAGCGATCGCGAAAAAGATCAATTCTGCCGTGTTCCCCGGACTTCAGGGTGGCCCGCTGATGCATGTGATTGCCGCCAAGGCAGTGGCTTTCAAGGAAGCCTTGCAGCCCGAGTTCAAAGCCTATGCACGCGCGGTTGCGGAAAATGCGAAGGCTTTGTCCGAGGCCTTGAAAGAGCAGGGGCTCGATATCGTTTCCGGCGGAACCGACAACCACCTGATGCTGGTCGATCTTCGTCCCAAGAACGCGACCGGCAAGGTCGCTGAAAAGGCGCTTGGTCGGGCGAACATTACCTGCAACAAGAACGGCATTCCGTTCGACCCGGAAAAGCCCTTTGTTACATCCGGCATTCGTCTTGGAACACCGGCGGCAACGACACGCGGCTTCGGCGTAGCTGAATTCCGGGAAGTTGGTCAGCTGATCACGGAAGTGTTGGACGGTTTGAAGGCCGCAAACAGTGAAGAGGGCAACGCGGCAGTTGAAGCAGCCGTCAAAGCCAAGGTAGAAGCACTGACGGCCCGCTTCCCGATTTACGGGGGCTGATGATCGCGGGCTCGGTCAGGAGCTACATGAAATGAGATGTCCTTTTTGCGGCGGCGACGAAACCCAGGTCAAGGATTCCCGCCCGACCGAGGACAACACCGCTATTCGTCGTCGCAGGATCTGCAACACCTGCGGCGGCCGCTTCACCACTTTTGAAAGGGTGCAGCTGCGCGAATTGATGGTGCTGAAGCGCTCCAACCGCAGGGTGCCTTTTGATCGGGAAAAGCTCATGCGATCGGTTCAGATCGCCGTTCGAAAACGGCCTGTTGATCCGGAAAAGATTGAACGCATGGTCAGTGGAATTGTTCGCCAGCTGGAAAGTTCCGGTGAGAGCGAAATTACTGCGGAAACAATCGGCAACCACGTCATGGAAGGCCTCAAGGGCATAGACGATGTCGCCTATGTGCGCTTTGCTTCTGTCTACAAGAACTTCCGCGAAGCCAAGGATTTTGAGGCCCTTTTGGACGAACTCAGTGATTCCGATGGGCAACCTGTAAAAAATACATAATTCCTCAGTATCCGGTTTTTCATGTCACTAGTATCCGATCTCGATTCGCGTTTCATGGCGGCCGCAGGACGTCTTGCCAGGCGAGGCCTTGGGCGTGTTTGGCCCAACCCTTCGGTGGCAGCTCTGATTGTCAGAAAAGAGGAAGAAGGTCAGCGCCTTGTTGGCCGCGGTGTCACCTCCCGGCCAGGAATGGCCCATGCCGAAGTCAATGCTCTGGCTGAGGCCGGTGACAACGCCCGAGGTGCGACCTGTTATGTGACGTTGGAGCCCTGTTCCCACTATGGCCGGACACCGCCCTGTGCGCTTGCACTCATCAATGCAGGCATTGGCCGTGTTGTTGTTGGAATGCTTGATCCCAATCCACGTGTGGCCGGACGTGGCGTCAAAATGCTGCAAGATGCCGGAATCCCTGTGACGATTGGGGTGCACCAATCCGAGATGGAGGATATCTATCACGGGTTCACTTTGCGCCAACTCAAGCAACGGCCGCATGTTTTTCTGAAATTGGCGGCATCACAAGACGGTTTTATTGGCCGCGCAGGCGAGGGGCAGGTCAAGATTTCCGGTCCGCTGTCCATGCGTAAAGTGCATGGGTTCAGAGCCGAGCATGACGCGATCCTGGTCGGGTCTGGTACAGCGCTTGCTGACGATCCGTTACTGAATTGTCGACTTCCGGGACTGGCGGAAAGGTCTCCTGTCCGTGTGATCATCGATCGCTGCGCGCGCCTCCCGCTGGAATCCAAACTTGTAAGAACTTGCGTTGACGTTCCGGTCTGGCTGATTTGTGGCAACGACGCAGATGCCGACAAAATCGAAGTTCTGACAGCTGCCGGTGTCAACGTGATCCGGGTTCCGGCAAGCGACTGCAGCATCAAGCCGGCGGTGATCTTGAGCGCCCTGGCAACACGCGGCATCACCAGCGTCATGGTGGAAGGCGGAGCAAGAATGGCCTCGTCATTTCTTGCGGCCGATCTTGTCGACGATCTGTGCGTGGTGACAGGAAATCTCGTGATCGGCGAGAATGGCATACCGGCCCTGCATGATCTTGATCTTGAGAATGTACTGACAGACCCCAAGTTTCATCGGGTCGAGGCCGGTAGCTACGGTGACGACGCGTTCATTTATCTCAGACGGCGTGGAGCCTGACATGTTCACCGGCATTGTGACCGACCTTGGCGAAGTTCTTTCAGTTGAAGATGTTCCAGCTGGCAAACAGACACGGATACGGACCACATACGACACGGACACGTTCGATATCGGAGCGTCGATTTCCTGCTCCGGCGTCTGTCATACGGTGACAGCAAAACAAAACTCTTCCGATGGCAACTGGTTCGAGGTTGTTTCCGCGGCAGAAACACTTGCGCTTACGAATGTGTCCACATGGACTGCTGGCCAGAAGATCAACCTTGAGCGATCGCTGACACTTGGCGCTGAGCTCGGTGGTCATCTGGTGTTGGGTCATGTTGACGGACTGGCGACCGTCACGAAGCGGGAAAATCATCCCGAAAGCGTCTATTTTCAGTTCGAGGCAACTGGGGAGACAGCTCCCTTCATTGCCAAGAAAGGCTCAGTCGCGCTTGATGGAACCTCGTTGACCGTCAATGAGGTTGAAGGACGACTGTTTTCGGTATTTCTCATTCCGCATACGCTCGAGGTGACCACTTGGTCAGAACGTCAGGTCGGCGACAAGATCAATCTGGAAGTTGATATGATGGCGCGATATGCAGCGCGTCTTGCGGAATTCTCCAAGACCGGGTAGGGGACGGATCCAATACCTTCTTGAAAGAACTGTTTTTCCTGATTGTGAGTGCCGGGCGGCTCAGATTTCGCCAGGTTTTTGCGATCATGCTCGAATGAGACTGGACAAACCCGGGCAGACATGGTTCCTGTCGCGGCCTTATAAAGGATTGTACGACCCATGAGCGCTGCAAAGAAACTTCTGATCATCGAAGCTCGCTTCTACGACGATCTTGCCGATGCGCTTGCTGAAGGTGCTATCAAGACCATCGAGGCCGCTGGTGCCACCTATGACAGGGTTGCTGTGCCAGGTGTCCTGGAAATTCCGGCAGCTTTGTCCATGGCCATGACTGCAATGGAAGGTGACGGCGTTCTGTATGACGGTTTTGTGCTTCTAGGCGTGGTGATCCGCGGTGAAACAACTCACTACGATATCGTTGCCAATGAATCGAACCGTGTGGTCATGGATCTGATTGTGGACGCGGATCTTGCGGTCGGAAACGGGATTTTGACCGTCGAAAACAGCGATCAGGCGTGGGCGCGTGCAAAAGTAGACGACAAGAACAAAGGCGGAGCTGCAGCTCAGGCGGCCCTGGACATGATCGCCCTGCGTGAACGCCTCGGAGTATAACGAATGACCGGAAAGGCTGACCCGGAAAACCCGGCTGCCAAAACTGTGCGCCCTGCAAACAAACGGGGTGTTGCCCGCTTGGCTGCTGTCCAGGCTCTGTACCAGATGGATGTGGGTGGCGCGCCACTTACCAGTGTGATCAGCGAATTCACGGCTTTTCGTCTGGGAAAGGAAATTGACGGAGAGCAGTACCGTGATGCCGATGAACAGTGGTTCAAGCAAATCGTTGCCGGTGTCGTTGAAGACCAGAAGTTCCTAGATCCTTTCATCCACACAGCGCTCACGGAAGACTGGCCGCTCAAGCGCATCGACAGTCTTTTGCGCGCTATCTTGCGGTCGGGGTCATATGAGCTGCTGCGCCGGAAAGATGTTCCTCCTAAAGTGATCATTTCTGAATATATCGACGTCGCCAAAGCCTTCTTCGAGGATGATGAACCGGGTCTCGTCAATGGCGTCCTCGACCGTCTAGCGCATGAGCTGCGAGACGCTGAGCTCGGCGACAAGAAGGCCGATGGTGCCGCCTGACGATGGTTGCGGATCGGCCTGGCGAGTTTGATCTCATCAGGGAGTTTTTCGCTCCGCTGGCAAAAGATCCGGGAAGCCTGGGCCTGACCGACGATGCGGCCGTGCTGACAGTGCGCGCAGGGCATGATCTTGTGCTTACCAAAGACATGCTTGCCGCAGATATTCATTTCTTTTCGCAAGATCCGCCGGAAGCAATCGCTGCAAAAGCGTTGAGGGTCAATCTTTCTGATTTGGCCGCAAAAGGGGCAAAACCCCGCGGCTACATGATGGGCCTGGCCCTGCCGTCCGACTGGTCACCCGACTGGTTGGAAGGTTTTTGCGCTGGGTTGGCCGACGATCAGAAGGCATATGGCTTCGATCTCCTGGGTGGAGACACGATCCGCTCTTTCGGCGGATTGCTTGTTTCCATCACAGCACTGGGTGAGGTGCCTTGCGGAAAGGCTGTTCGCCGCTCGGGCGCGCAGCCGGGTGACCTTCTTTTTGTCACCGGTACGATTGGTGATGCAGCCGCTGGACTTCAGCTGCGGTTCGACCCGGCGTTTGGGCAAGACCGCACACTATCTGCTGCCGATGAGCAATATCTTCGTGATCGTTATTTGCTGCCCAGACCGAGGACAACCTTGGCTCCCCTTCTGCTTGAATATGCAAATGCAGCCATGGACATTTCAGATGGCTTGATTGCCGATTGTGGTCATTTGGCAAGCGCGTCCGAGGTCGACATCGTGCTTGATTTGGACAAGGTTCCGGTATCGCACGCGATTGCGAAGATTAACGCAAACTCGCAAGACGATTTCCTGCGCTGCGTTGACGGGGGCGACGACTACGAAATCCTTACATGTGTTTCTGAAGCAAATGCCGAGCAGTTTTCAAAGCATGCCACTGCCGTGGGCTGTCCTTTGACCCTGATTGGACGTGTCGATCAGGGAACGGGGATTGTTACCGTGACAAAAAAGGGAACGCCAATTCACATGGATGAATTGGGTGGTTTCCGCCATTTTTAATCCGGTTCTCTTCTGATTCTGAAAATGTGATATCGCATATGGCTTTGTGTTCAGGCGCGCTCATGTTACCGGTTGCGTCCTGCCTGTTTTGACCATCTGAAACCAGAGACCTGAGCCATGAACGCCGCTCTGACGGATACCTTTGTTGATGACCGATTGGCCAAGCGCAATGCGTTGTTGCTTGCCCTTGCACAGGCCGTCGGAGGCGCTTCAGCTTCAATCGTGATCGCAACGGGTCCGCTTGTTGGGTACATGATGCTGGACGAGGACAAATCCCTTGCGACCTTGCCCGTTTCAACCATGGTTCTTGGCACGGCGTTCGGTACCATTCCTGCCGGCATGATCATGCGGCGTTACGGGCGTCGTGCAGGCTTTGCGGGCGCGTCTCTTATCGGTGTCCTTGCAGGTCTCCTGGCCTCTTTCGCAGTCTTCAGGGACAGTTTCCTGCTGTTTTCTCTGGCCTGTTGCCTGGGTGGCTTTACCGGAGCATTCGTCCAGCAATACAGGTTCGCCGCCGCAGATACGGCAAGCAATGCCTTCAAACCCAAAGCGATTTCCTGGGTGTTGGCAGGTGGTGTTCTTGCCGGCATTGTCGGTCCCCAAACCGTGATTGCCACCAAGGATCTTTTCTCACCTATTCTTTTTGCCGGGACTTATCTTGCTCAGGCGGGTCTTGCGCTTGTTGCCTTTGTCCTGGTCCTGTTTATCAAGATCCCCAAACCGCCCCGGATCAGTCATGCCCAGGCTGGCGGTCGTCCGCTGCTTGAGATCATGGCACAGCGCCGCTTCATAGTCGCCGCAGCCTGCGGGATCTGTTCCTATGCTCTAATGAGCCTTGTAATGACGGCAACGCCCCTTGCCATGATCGCTTGTGGCCTGACCGAGACAGACGCGGCGCTTGGCATCCAGTGGCACGTGTTGGCGATGTTCGGCCCGAGTTTTTTCACCGGCAGTTTGATTGCACGTTACGGCAAGGAAAGGATCGTTTCCATTGGTCTGGCGCTTCTTGCCGGGTGTTCAATCGTTGCGCTGATGGGTATTGAACTGGCGCATTTCTGGACTGCTCTTGTCCTCTTGGGTTTGGGCTGGAACTTCGGCTTCATAGGCGCAACTGCTATGCTGACGGATGCATACCGACCCGAAGAGCGCAATATGGTTCAGGCGGTAAACGACTTTCTGGTGTTCGGATTCGTGGCTGCAGCGTCGTTTTCCTCCGGTGCACTTCTCAATGCCTTCGGCTGGGGCACTGTCAATATTCTGGTCTTTCCGTTTGTGGCACTTTGTCTCGGTTTGTTGGGCTGGCTCGCTTGGGCTGAAAGAAAAGAAGTTACAACCGCTTAAAGTCGTTGCGAAAATTCATTTCGTCATTGCAGCATAGATGCCGCACTGCACCAAACAATACCGCAACGGAAGTACCAAATTAAACAATGTGAGAGCTTGACGAAGCGCTCCGCTTTGCTGCTATCGTGTCGACGCTTCACGCTGCGGAAATGGCGTGAAATGCGGTACGGCGGAAAAACAACAAGAAAATCATGCCGCCACAGTCTTGGGAGGAAGTATGATCGAGCTTGTCGTCATCATTATTTGTGGCCTCTTGTCCATCGCTTATGGCGCATGGGCCATTCAGTCCGTTATGGCGGCGGACGCGGGAAATGCCCGTATGCAGGAGATCGCGGGAGCGATCCAGGAAGGAGCCAGCGCATATCTCAACAGGCAATACACCACGATCGCGATCGTTGGTGCTGTTGTTTTCGTACTTGCTTGGATACTGCTTTCCGGGCCTGCGGCTATAGGGTTCGCCATTGGCGCTGTCCTCTCCGGCGCAGCCGGTTACATCGGCATGATGGTTTCCGTGCGGGCGAATGTCCGCACTGCGCAAGCAGCCAGCCAAAGCCTTGGGGCAGGGTTGGAAATTGCGTTCAAGGCCGGTGCCGTCACCGGCCTTTTGGTTGCCGGCCTCGCGCTTTTGGGCGTTGCCGTCTACTTTACAATACTGACTGGGCCCATGGGCTACGAGGCGTCCGACAGAACCGTGATCGACGCTCTGGTGGCTCTTGGCTTCGGGGCTTCTCTCATCTCGATCTTTGCACGTCTCGGCGGTGGTATCTTTACCAAGGGTGCTGATGTTGGCGGTGACCTTGTCGGTAAGGTCGAAGCCGGTATCCCGGAGGATGACCCCCGCAACCCGGCGACCATTGCGGACAACGTCGGTGACAATGTCGGCGACTGTGCCGGCATGGCCGCCGATCTGTTCGAAACCTATGCGGTGACAGTTGTCGCCACAATGGTTCTGGCATCGATCTTCTTTACCGGCGCTGAGGCGGTTGAGCTGATGCTGTTGCCGCTTCTTATTGGCGCCAGCTGCGTGGTCACTTCCATAATCGGGACGTTCTTCGTCAAGCTTGGCGAAAACAATTCGATCATGGGTGCTCTCTACAAGGGCTTTATTGCGACTTCGGTTTTGTCCGCAGTCGCACTTGCGGTGATCATTTTCGGCTGGCTCGGCGGCAGCACCGAATACACAACCTCAGGCGGAACAACCTTCTCGGGCTTTGATCTGTTCGTGTGCGGCGTTGTTGGGCTGATTGTGACCGGTCTGATCATCTGGGTGACGGAGTATTACACCGGCACCGAGTACCGCCCGGTGAAATCCATCGCGCAGGCGTCGGTTACAGGTCATGGCACCAATGTCATCCAAGGGCTTGCTGTTTCGCTCGAGGCAACAGCCCTTCCGGCAATCATCATCATTGCCGGCATATTGGTGACATTCTCCTTCGCTGGGCTGTTTGGCATCGCAATCGCGGTGACCACAATGCTTGCGCTTGCAGGCATGGTTGTTGCCCTGGATGCATTCGGCCCGGTAACGGACAATGCTGGCGGTATTGCCGAAATGGCAGACTTGCCTGCTGAAGTCCGTACAACGACGGACGCGCTCGACGCTGTGGGCAACACCACAAAGGCTGTCACCAAGGGCTACGCAATCGGTTCTGCCGGTCTCGGTGCCCTGGTGCTGTTTGCTGCCTACACGGAAGATCTGAAATTCTTCTCTGCCAATGCGGAAGAAGGGTCGATCTTCTACGGCATCGATGTCAGCACACTGTTCACGCTCTCCAACCCTTATGTCGTCGCCGGCCTTCTGTTCGGTGGACTGCTGCCCTATCTCTTCGGCGGCATTTCGATGACCGCTGTGGGTCGGGCAGCCGGGGCTGTTGTGGAAGAAGTCCGCAGCCAGTTCAAGGAAAAGCCCGGCATCATGCAGGGTACAGAGCGACCGGACTATGGCCGGGCAGTGGACATGCTCACCAAGGCAGCCATTCGGGAAATGATCATTCCTTCGCTGCTTCCCGTGCTGTCACCGATCGTGGTCTTCTTCGTGGTGCGCGCGGTTGCCACCCCGGCGGATGCATTTGCAGCCCTCGGCGCCATGCTGCTTGGTGTGATCGTCACCGGTCTGTTCGTGGCGATATCCATGACCGCAGGTGGCGGTGCATGGGACAACGCCAAGAAGTCGTTTGAAGACGGCTTCACCGACAAGGACGGCGTGACCCATGAAAAGGGTGGTGAAGCGCACAAGGCATCGGTGACCGGCGATACAGTTGGCGATCCTTACAAGGACACTGCCGGCCCGGCGGTGAACCCGATGATCAAGATCACCAACATCATGGCGCTGTTGCTGTTGGCGATCCTCGCACACTGACGATAGACGACATCTAAAAAAGAAAACCCCGGCCTATCAGGCCGGGGTTTTTGTTTGCACCGCTGAAATCGATCAGAGACTGAAATTCGGGTTGGTCGCGCCGCGCAGGATCTGGGTCAGGAAGCCGTAGTCGGCACCGCCTGTCCGCGTTTTGCGGGTCACGATATCGACGATCTTGCCGTCTTCAAGAGAGTAGTTGCCCATGTCCTTCACGAAGCCGTCCTCATCGAAATAGACTGCAACGACGCGCTGCTCGACGATATCAGGGGCCATGAAGGCCGTGGTCGCGGTCTTCTGGGAAATGTAATAATAGGCATCACCCGCAAGGCTTGATGTTGTGGAGGGTGAGCCGAGGACCAGTTCTACCTGCTCGCGGCTGGAGCCGACCTGCACCTGGCTCATCATGTCGCTTGTGATGACATGACCATGCGTGTAGGTGGTCGTGAAACATCCGCCGAGCGGCAGTGTTACAAGAAGCGGTAGGATCAGGGCGCCTGCCTTGAAGTTCATTTAAGAAGTCCCATCTTGCCAGATCTGCTGGCTTCCTTGAATTTCGTTGCTTGGCAAAGTCACTATCGTGGGATAGGGCACAAGGCAACACCTGGTTTTATGGAGACGTCATGCTTTTTGGGCTGTTTCGCCGCCGATCCCGTGATGCCGAGCACAAGGTTTATTGTGAAATCGTGGCTCAAGCGCGGCAACCGGTCTTTTATTCGGGGTTACTTGTTCCCGATACTGTGGATGGCCGGTTTGACATGATTGTTGTTCATGCAGTGCTTTATTTCCGTCGTATGCGGGGCGAGGGCGCCAATGTTGCTGAGTTTGCGCAAAACGTCTTTGACTTGTTTTTTCAGGATATGGATGCGTCCCTGAGAGAGATGGGCGTCAGCGACACACGCGTTCCCAAAAAAGTGAAGGTGATGGGGGAGGCCTTCTATGGTCGGGCAGACGCTTACATCTCCGCTATTGATAGCGACAATGTTGCTGAACTCGCAGACGCTATCGGGCGCAATATCTTTACCGATGATGCGCAACCTATCGCGCAAAAGAGGCTTGCTGCCTATATTCTGGAGGCTGCGAGACTGTTAAACGATCAATCGGCGCAGGATCTCATGCGCACCAATATTCGCTGGCCCGATCCAAATGCTTTCAAGACGTTGCCAGTCTGATTCTTTGTTTCGAAAAAAACAAAACTCTGGCGAACAAAAATTAGAAGAAGAATGATGGCACAGAACACTTTTCCCTATTCCTTCAAGGTCAATGCAAGCAAAGTGGTCGACAAGGACCAGTTGGTGGTCGTGGAGCCGGATCAAGCCGCGTTGGCTGCAATAGCGAAAACCTATGAACTGGATGGGATCGATACACTCAAGGCTGACTTCACGCTCAAGCCCTACAGAAAAGCTGGATTGCGCGTGATCGGGCCGATATCGGCAACTGTGACGCAAACCTGTGTGGTAACGCTTGAGCCCTTCCAAAGCAGCCTCAAACTGGACGTGGACCGAACTTTCGAGCCACACTCGACCAGGCCACGCAAGATCCGAGATCTGAATGATGAGGGCGAGATCGAAATAGATTTGGAATCGCTCGATCCGCCTGACGTAATCGAGGACGGCGTGCTTGATCTGGGTGGGGTCATCTGTGAGGAACTTGCATTGTCGCTGGATCCCTTTCCGCGTCGTCCTGGCGCAGAGTTCGAAACCGGGGAGGAAGAGGCCCCAGACGAGGGTAAGCGGGCAGAGGAAAAACCCTCTCCATTTGCCGCGCTTCAGGCACTGAAGGAAAACCCGGCCGACAAATGATCACGCCGTAACTCATGTTGGTTGGTGCGGACCATCCGGCTGCTTGAGTGGGTTTTCAACGCCAGATCGGCACACGATCATTAAAACGGTTGTCAGTCTTGCCAAAACCGTTATGTTCGCGCCCGTTCTTGGCACTCCTGTCTGGGCCTCTGTCGTGGTGGCAGGACTATGGGGGGCGCCATCCGGTGCTGTTCTTGGTAGCGAAACGTCAAAAGACATTCTAGATGGCGAAAACTATACCGATTTCCCTGGACGCCATGGGCGGCGATAACGGGGCCGAGGTTGTCATTCCCGGCGCTGAGATCGCGCTTGTCAGGCATCCTGACATTCATTTCATCCTGTATGGCAATGAAAAGGTCATCGGTCCGCTTCTCGAAGAGTATCCGCGTGTTCGCGACGCTTCGACTTTTCACCATTGCGACGTTTCCATCGCCATGGACACAAAGCCAAGCCAGGCGCTGCGTCAGGGGCGCTGGAGGTCTTCCATGTGGCGGTCGATCGAGGCCGTCAAACAGGGTGAAGCCTCGGTCGCCGTGTCTGCCGGAAATACCGGTGCGCTGATGGCAATGTCCAAGTTCTGCCTGCGCACCATGGCAAACATCGAGCGGCCCGCAATTGCCGCGATTTGGCCGACGACACGCGGTGAATCCGTTGTGCTGGATGTGGGGGCCACGATTGGCGCTGATGCGCAACAGCTCATCGACTTTGCTATTCTGGGCGGCGCAATGGCGCGCGCCCTGTTCGGTGTGCAACGACCAAGCGTCGGCCTTCTCAATATCGGTGTCGAAGAGGTGAAAGGGCTGGAAGAGGTCCGCACCGCTGGCCGATTGTTGCGCGAAACGCCTCTGCGTTCACTCGAATACGCCGGTTTCGTCGAAGGCGATGACCTCGGAAAAGGGACCGTGGATGTCGTGGTAACCGAAGGCTTTGCCGGCAACATCGCATTGAAGACGGCAGAAGGCACGGCCAAGCAGATCGGCAGTTACTTGCGTTCGGCGATGAATCGGACCTTTATGTCCAAAATTGGTTATCTCTTCGCCAAAGGCGCCTTTGATTTGCTGCGTGAGAAAATGGATCCGCGCAAGGTCAATGGCGGCGTGTTCCTGGGATTGAACGGCATTGTGATCAAAAGCCATGGCGGTACGGATGCCGAGGGCTATGCCTCGGCAATCGATTTGGCCTATGACATGGTCAAAAATGAACTGACGCACAAGATCGCTCAGGATCTAGTGCATTACCATCGGGGCCGCTTCGCAGAAGCCGGGCCGACATCGGAAGGTGATTTGTGAGCGTGATCCGTTCGACCGTGACCGGCTGTGGCAGTTTCCTGCCGGAAAAGATCCTGACCAATGACGACCTTTCGAAGATGGTCGATACTTCAGATGATTGGATCGTGCAGCGTACCGGCATCAAACAACGGCACGTGGCGGCCGAAGGGCAGGTGACATCAGACCTAGCGCTGGGTGCAGCAAAAAGAGCGCTTGAGCATGCTGGTCTTGATGCCCAGGACATCGACACGATCATTCTTGCAACCGCAACACCCGACAACACGTTTCCTGCGACGGCAGTGACCGTTCAAAGCGGTCTTGGCATTTACCACGGCGCTGCCTTTGACGTTCATGCCGTCTGTTCGGGGTTCGTCTATGCCCTAACAACGGCCGATGCCTATATCCGGTCCGGCATGGCAAAGCGGTGTCTTGTGATAGGTGCGGAAACGTTTTCCAGGATACTTGATTGGACCGACCGCACGACCTGCGTGCTCTTTGGCGACGGAGCGGGCGCTGTTGTTGTCGAAGCAGCGGAGAGCACCGGATCCAACGCGGATCGCGGAATTCTGACTTCGCACTTGCGCTCAGATGGTCGGCACAAGGAAAAGCTGTTTGTCGATGGAGGGCCTTCGGCAACCCAAACGGTTGGCCATTTGCGCATGGAAGGCCGGGAAGTCTTTAAACATGCGGTTGGCATGATCACCGATGTGATCGAAGACGCTTACAAGGCGACCGGGCTGTCCTCTGAAGATCTGGACTGGTTCATTCCCCATCAGGCCAACAAGCGCATCATTGACGCTAGTGCGAAAAAACTGAACATCGCGCCTGAGAAAGTGGTGACCACGGTTCAGCTGCACGGCAACACGTCTGCTGCCTCCATACCACTTGCCCTGGATACGGCCGTCAGGGACGGACGTGTCAAAAAGAACGATCTTTTGATGTTGGAGGCGATGGGCGGCGGATTTACGTGGGGTTCGGTCCTGCTGCGCTGGTAGTCGGTCTTCATTCAAAAAACGACAAATGCAATCTTGTTAAGGAGTTCCGGTTGACCGGCTCGCCGTGAGGCCGTACCGTATGGCCTTGCATCGGAGTTCTCTTGCAAAATCAGCCAGATCACTGGCGTCCTTGAGGAGGGGTTATGGGCAACCGGACTATTACCCGCGCGGATTTGTGCGAAGCCGTTTATCAAAAAGTCGGGCTTTCGCGCACCGAATCTTCTGAATTGGTCGAACGTGTACTTTCTGAAATTTCTGACTGTCTTGTGACGGGAGAATCGGTAAAATTATCAAGCTTCGGGTCATTTGTGGTTCGCTCTAAGGGGGAGCGTATAGGCCGCAATCCGAAGACTGGCGAGGAAGTACCGATTTCACCGCGCCGTGTGATGGTGTTTAAACCGTCCAATGTATTGAAACAGCGGATCAATGATGCGCTGACAGGACAGGCCAGCAAATAAACTAAAAAGACCGGATGAGCTCGCAGGATAAAAGCCCAGACGCTTTTCGTACCATTAGCGAAGTCGCAGAAGACCTTGACCTGCCGCAGCATGTGCTGCGCTTTTGGGAGACACGGTTCTCGCAGATCAAGCCGCTAAAACGGGGTGGGGGTCGCCGCTACTACCGGCCCGACGATGTGGAGCTCTTAAAAGGCATCCGGCATCTGCTCTACGGTGAAGGATACACCATCAAGGGTGTCCAGCGCATTCTGAAAGAGCAGGGCCCGCGTTTCGTCATGCAGGCCTGGCAGGAAGATATCGCACAGATCCAGATGGAACCGGTGGCTGTGGAAGCTGTCTCACCAGTACCAGAAACATCTCCACCGCCGACGCCTGTACACACTGACAATGGCTACGGACCGCATGAGAAGTTGCCAAGCGGCCTGTTACCGGATGATGCCCCCGACACGGAAACGAGTTCGCAGTCTGGCGGATTGAACATTCTTGGCCGCTTGCGAGGCGATAAGCCTGCTCCAAACGTTCCGGCCGGCAAGGCGTCGGTCACCAAAGAGGACATCAGGCGCTTGCAAGCGACGCTTTTTGAACTTCTGGAATGCAAACGCACGCTCGATCAGGCGCGATAAGCTCGAAATTCAACTGGCCGGTCCGGGCCGGATCGACTATTTGCCGAACAGTTTCTTCAAAAATGCTCGTTTGCCGGTTTTTGCCTCAGGCTCAGCATCCGCCACCTGGGCTTCGCGCGCAAATCTTCTGAGTTCCTCCAGCGAAACTCGCTGAGAAGGACCGGACTGAGAAGAGCTGGATTTTGGCTCTTGGCGATAACCCATTTCAGTCGTCTTCTCATTTGTTGCAGACCTTGCCTCGGTAGGCTCTTCAGCGATTGCGCTTTCAGGTGAAACGATTGCGTCTGGTTCAGGAGGAGACGCTTTCTTTATTGCGAGCAGTCGGTCCAAAATGGCAGCATCAATGGGATCATTGGGGTCCAGTCCGCTGACGTCCACGTCTGAAACTGTTGAGGAAAGGCGCTCGCCATTGTCATCATACTGGTGATAGATGCTTGGACGGTACTCACCTTCTATGCCCAGTTCGGCACTTGACTGTACAGTTAGTAAAATACGATCAGGTTTGTCTTTTTCAGTTTGCTTGAAGGAAATTCTGACCTTTTCATCCTGGTTTTTTCCGAACACGTCGCCTTCTGGCAGTACTTCTTGGCGCTGTAGGCAAAAGGCGACAAAGTAGTGCAGATTTTCGACCATATAAGAGGGAGGAACAGTGCTAGGTTCGAATTCGACCCGGTATCCAATCAGATGTTCTGCGCCGGATGCGACAACTCCAAATGTCCTCGTGTCGGAAACGCTTTGAATTGGTGCGTGCAGGTGCGGCCGGATATAAAGAAGGGTCTCATCGTTTTGGATTGCCAGCTCAGCGAACCGTTGAGCAGGCAAAAGATATCCATTCTGGCCCCAAAAAACTCCCTCGCAACGGGTTTTAAGAGAGATTTGTACGGCGATTACCTTCGCAATGTTCAATGCGAATTTGGTCGACTTGCTGTCACAGAAGCAGTCGAATTCAGGACCTAACATTTCGGAGAATTCATCCGAAAGCTTTGCACCACCTAATGCAAATTTCTGTACTGATATCGTAGTCACGGCCTTGCACTTGGTGAGTACATCAGCGGCATCCGGGAAAGCTTGGCTGACAGCATAGTCCCGAGTGAGTGGCTCAATATGTGACGTGTCGGACAACGGCAGGCTTTGGGTCACCAGGATCTGCAGGTCGTTCAGCAACATGTAAATGTCAGCTTCGGTGCTGGTGCGCATTAACTGGCAGGCTTCCCTTGCAAAGCCGCATTGCTGCACAGCAGAGCGAACGATCTCCTGAACTTGTTCGCCGTTTAAAGGTGCATAGGTCTCATAGAGCAGCTGACAATCGACACTGCGCAACGGATGGGTTTTCAAGGCCGCCCCCAATTGAATTGCTATGGGACTAGGTCTAACGACAAACGGTAAACGCGGCCTTGCAACGCAAAATTGAATTTGCCCTATCTGCGCATTTACTTGAGGCCCATGCAGGACGCGTAGAAACTGGTGGTTGCCGGCCAATCAGAGAAGATACCCTTCACGCCAACGTCTCCGGCCAGAACATCGACGACTTCCAGCATGTCACCATCAGATTTGATCACGTCGCTGACGGTCTGATAGTACCAGCCGCCGCCTGTGTTCAGTGGGCCTGAACGCTCCAGCGTCCAGGTGATCAGGTCCAATCCGGCCTCTTTTGCGGCTTTCGCATAAGCTGATGGAACGATTTTGCCGTCTTCGACGCTCAACAGTACAAAGAGCGGCGGTGCGATGTAGTTGACGCCCATTTCCTTCAGTTCTTGCATCGAGGGAGAAAATGTCGACGGATCCTGAGGATTGATGTCGCGCCGGCCATCCAGGAACACCGCCTGTTTGCCGAATTCAGGTTCGTTCTCGATCCAGTATAGAACGTCATCGAGACGGAAGGATTGTGCGAAGACATCCTCAGGTGGAATGCCAGCTTGCTTGTACTCGTCGATCAGCTTCTGTGCGTAGTCGGCTTGCGAAAAGCCGTCATGAGGCATGTCGATTTTCGGAGATTTCAATTCCGGGGTGAATTTGACACCAAGGTCTTTGAAAAGGGCGATGGACTCAGCGTGCGTCATCAATGTGCCGGTTGCCCCGTAAAGCTCCGTCCGCCAGGAAGCTGTGCCGTTCATGTAATCCTCAACCGACTGTGCCTGTTTGTCTGCACTATCCATTTTCCCCTTCAGCGACCTGAATTCCGCCAGGCTGATGTCCGAGGTTCTGCATTCGGCTGAAGCCGGGTCACCGCCGCTGGCAGGTTTGAAACCAGAAGTGCATTTGGCTGCCAGGTCTGTCGCAAGAATGTTGGTGGTGGTATGCAAATCATTCTGGGAGTGACGGCAAACCAATTCCTTGTCTGCTGTAAAGGTCACATCACATTCAAGAATGCCCGCGCCCATCAGCGCAGCGGCCCGGTATCCTTCTTCTGTATGTTCGGGAAATTGCAGCGGTGCGCCTCGGTGACTGATGGAAAAGAGGGATGGCTTCGCTGGGTTGCCAATGCAGGCGGCGAGCTTGTCCCTCAACGGGCCGGGGTTCATTTGAGAAACGAGATAGGCGGGGCGCGGCCCCAGATCGACGCCTTCAGCAAATGCTGTCGCGCCAAAGCCGAAGCCGAGAAGGATTGAAAGTGAGAGACTGATACGCATGGTCTTTAATCCCGGGTCTTGAATCAAATTCTTAAGTGGCTTCAGAAGGTATTTTAGGTCAGGAGGTTATCAGGAAAAGGTCAAGCAGGCTTCCAGGCAACTCTAAGAGCCTGCGGACCGCGCACCGACAGCCCACGTTTGTATTTTGGAGCCTCTTCCGCCAGCTCAACGGATCGAAAGCGCCTCAACAGCGTTGAAAAGATGATGTCCATATCCAGTCGGGCCAGATGATTGCCCAAACAAAAGTGCGCGCCTCTACCAAAGGCTGTGTGCCAGTTGGGGGTGCGCCCGACGTCGAACGTGTCGGCATTGGGGAATTGTCGCGGATCTCTGTTGGCGGCACCGTAAAGCACCCCGAATTTCGTGGCCCTGGGAAACATGCTGCCGCACACATCCATGTCCTTGGTCGAATAGCGATGAAAGAAGGGAAGGGGAGATTCATAGCGAAACATTTCCTGCACAGCCGTTTTCATCACACCGGGTTCATCACGTAGTCGCTGCATTTCTGCCGGAAATTTCAAAAGGGCATGCAAACCGGAACCAAGTACATCGATTGTCGATCCGTGACCTGCCATCAGGATCAGCATGGCCGTGGAAAAGAACTCGTCGTGGTTCATGTGCCCCTGGCGTTCGGCCTGGATCATCACCGACAACAGATCATCCCTGGGAACCGCCTCACGCTCTGCTTTCAGCTTCAGCAAGTACTCGTAGAACTCGGTCGTGTTCCGCTCCGCCAGTTCTTTTCGTTCATCGGATCGGTCAACATCGAAGAACTGGACAATGTTTTCCGACCAGATCCGCAATTGCGGACAGTCTTCGTCGGGAACACCAATGATCCGTCCAATCACATGGCCCGGCACATGGGCGGCAAGATCGGCAACAAAGTCAATTTCGCTTTGATCCTGCAAACCGTCGAAGAGGCTGTCCACATAGGCCTGTATCTCGTCGCGGAGCTTCCCCACCATGACCGGTGTAAACAGCTTGAACACCTGCTTGCGCAACCTGTCATGAATGTCACCGTCGCTATCCAGCAATGAGAATTGCACGAAACGGGAATGATGCGGCATGTCGTGCCAGTTGCCGGCCTGCTTTTGCGCCGATATTTCTTCCGGACTGGCAACATGCTCCATGGATCTGACCATGTCCTCATGCATGACGATTTCCATAACGTCGTCAAAACGCGCGGCGAGCCAGACATCAAACTCTTCGTAGTAGGTCAAACCGTCGCTTTCACGCAGAGCCTCATACGTCGGGTAGGGATCTTGCGCGAAGGCGTCTGACAGTGGCTCGAAGGAAAGGTCTGTGGACGGGGGCATCAGGTACTCATGAGAAGCCGCTCATTGCGGTAAAATTGTGATTCTTGGCAGGGTCGAAGATTTGGCTGGCCAAGTGCAAGGAAAATCCGCTGTCAATCTGCTGATATCAGCAAATTTCCGCGATTTTCAGCAAATGGTGCTGAAGGCTTGGGGATAGCGAGGAAAGGATAAAACTGACGATACCGGCCCGTGGATCGGGTTCTTAACGATTATCAAATCGCAAAAAGGCGGCTGAAGCTTATGAAGAGCCCCTTTGCAAGCTGGAGTGCGTGAGACCGACATGAAAGTGCCGAAGGCTTTCATCAACGAGTATCAGACCTTCTTGAAGGAGGCCGGGTTCGACAATCCGAACCCGCAGGCGCTCTTGATGGAACTCGCCTCGCTCAGCATGGAAGTCTACCTGAAAGAGATAGCCTGGCTGTCGGATTTCATCGGTAGAATCAGGAAGGCCAACCGCGAAGCGGCCTAGACAAAAGCACTCCAAGACCGGCCCAATTTCTCTTTTCTGATCACGCGGTGACGACTGCACTCGTTTCGCTAAATTTCCAACGAATGGTGTGCGATCGCTGTCGCTGCCTTCTGAAGTTTCCCGTTTCTGAATCTGAGTCCCGGAGAAGCGCTCTTGTCTTCTCTATAGTCGAATTTGGGTTTCAGCATTCGCTGGACACCCGTTTTCATTAATCACCGATTTTGAGACGAGCGTTGACTTGTTTGAAAAAATACATAACCATTCTGTTATGGATTCGAAAAAACTCGATCTCGTATTCTCGGCTCTCTCAGATGCGACGCGCCGCGGAATTCTGGCCAATTTGGCATTGGGAGAACGGACAGTGCACGAACTCACTGCTGCGTTTGACATTTCACAGCCGGCAGTGTCTCGGCACTTGCGCGTGCTGGATAGCGCCGGGCTCGTGAAGCGAGAAAAGCGGGGCCGAGAGACTTTCGTGACCGCGGCCACCGAAACTGCAGCTGAAGCCGCGCACTGGTTGGCGCATTACGTGGATTTCTGGACCGCACATTTTGATCAAATGGACGCCATCCTGACAAAGCAAAAGGAGCGACCCGATGACCGTTAAAACCAATTTCTCAGACAACACGCTGACGATTACCAAGGAATTTTCGCAGCCGATTGAGGCAGTCTTCGATGCCTGGATTGACGCGGCAAAAACAACTCATTGGTGGGGGTGCGCAAATACGACCAGAGTTGCTTCCACGGTTGAGCCGAGAGTAGAGGGAACCTACCGGCACACTATGTCCATTGAAGGCGTCGGGGATCATACGATTGAAGGCACGCTGGTCGACTATGACCCACCAAACAAACTGGCATACACGATCCCGGCAAATGACTTTGCACCCGAAATGCTCGTTTCGGTGAGATTTGAACAGACCGGGAAGGGGACACGGGTCATTCTCAAACAGTCGGAAATCGGTGGCGGCCTGAAGGACGTGGTCGCGGTCGGATGGACGGCGTCGTTTGAGCGGCTTGAAGCCTATTTTGAAGGCCAGCGGCGGGTGGCATGACTTCTTGCCGAGTGAACAAGGGCAATGCCTTCCCAGAATGCCACACTGGTCTGTTTGAGGCTGAGATGCACGCAAACCACTCGTTGAAAATGGAGTGATGCGTCCGTTTGTCTAAGGGGTTTCGGCGGTAAACCTGGAATGAATCGGCAAGGTTGCCGCTCCGTAGGCGAGCGCATTCGGTCCAAACTGGCTTCCGGTTACCGTTAGACCGGCCGAGACCTTCAGTTTCAAATCAGAAACCAGCACATCGGTGATTGATTTTGGCACCGGGGCCGACAAGATCAGTTCAGAGACAGTTGCAAACTTTCCAAGGCTTTGAACGAGAGTGTCCAGCTTTTCGACAACTGCGCCAAGCCATTGGCGAACCGCAGGATCATCGTCTTGTGCACCAGACGTGATTGCGTCATGCGTCCTTTGCCAAGTCTCGCTGTCACAAATGGAGATCTGCGGTGTTGAGCCTGTGTAAATGCGGCCACCGAGGATGAGCCGAGGCTTCAGGTCCTCACAAACGTAACAGAAAAGCAGATCGTCAATCCGTTTGGCCTGACCGAACAGGGTCTCAGCACTGGCGGTCGCGGTTATGTCATTCTGGATGAAGACTTCAAAACCTGTGTGCGCACGCAAATCTTCTTCAAAATCATGCGCAAGAATGGCTTGTTCCTCCGGCCTATCGGCCTCGAAACGCCCAGGCAGGGTGAGGCCAACCCCTGCAATAAGTGCTTTTTGCTCAGCACCCAATTCCGATAGCAAAGCGTCGACTGTTCCGGTGAGCGTGTCTTGAACCGTCTGGACATCAAGTGCGGCCAAGGAGCTGCGCCTTTGAAACACCGGCTCACCGACAAAGTTTATGATGCTTGCCTCGATTGCGTGACGGTCAACATGAAGCCCGATTGAAAAAGCACCGTTGGGGTTCAAGCTGATTGGCGTGGTTGGAGGTCCGATCCGTCCGCGGACAGCTTCGCCTTTGCTGACCAGGTTGTCGCGTTCAAGAGCTCTGACAATGACAGATATCGTCTGTGCGGACAGTCCGCTTTCCTGTCCGAGCTGGAGACGTGTCATGCCCTCGTGCTGCAAGAGAAGGGACATGATCAATCGTTCGTTGAAGCTGCGCGCCAAAACCTGATTCATACCACCTGGGTGTTCTGCAACACGAACAGTTGGTGGCGGGGCAAAACGCATATCCGGCAATAGTACAGCCTCCGGCTTTCAAATCAGGGTTGGTTGCTTTCACCTCGGGATCGAGGCAGGGCTTCACGTTATGGGTTATCACGTTTGGGCGGCAGGGACCGGCGTTTATGACTTGTCCGATCTTGAACCTCCCATGGTTTAGTCACGTTGTTCCGGCCAGCCAATCGCTGCGATCTCTTCCGCGATTGCATGGCCCAAGTCCTTGTGGGCCTGCACATCGAGATGAAAGCCGTCCTTGTCGCTGGAGTTGACGACAAGGCCAGCGTTGAAGAAATGAACCTCGTGGGCTTCGGCAACCCGTTCATACTCCCGGGCCAGTGCACGCGATTTTTCCTGCGCTCCGAGAAACACATCCGACCATTCTTTCAGATCAAGGGCTGTCGGCGGTGGCGCGACGATCAGAATTTCGGGGATTTTTCCATCGACGCCGGCAGGCATGGACTTGATGTCGCTGACGAGTGCTCCGACGCCCATGGCGATTTCACCCGGCGTCTTGTTGAAGCGCACTTTCAAGTCGTTGGTGCCGAGCATGATAATGACCAGATCAAGCGGCTTGTGGCTCATGATGCATGGCCGAAGATAGGTCCGGCCATTTTTCTCCGAACCCTCAATCTCGTCATCACTGACGGTGGTTCTCCCGCTCAAACCTTCTTCGATAACAAGCCACTCGTTGCCGACTAGGCTCCGCAACACTCCAGGCCAGCGCACATCATGCGGATATCGGTCATCTGGTTTGTTGGCGGTGGTTTGTCCATACGTATTGGAATCTCCGTAGCACAACACTGATCGCATACCGCCTCCAAAAGACAAATTTTTTCAATAATTTAGGCAGTCTGATCGCGATTGCCAACGTGATCCAGCCTAGAAGCGGATCTTCAAATGGTCAATAGTAATTCATCGTGAATAATTATTGACACAGACATATTTTCCGTGCTCATCATGATGAACAGACACACGGATCCGGTCGAAAATTGCCTTGTCCGTGTCGTCAGATCACGGGAGGATCAGATGAAGCTCATGAAATCAGTTCTGGCGGCTGCCGCCGTCACATTAGGTCTTGGCGCCACGTCGCCGGCATTGTCCAACGAAGAGGGGCCAATCCTGGTTGTAAGCGGCCCGCTGTCCTGGCCGTTCTTCGCAGCGGTGAAGAAGGGCTTTGACGACGCTGCGGAAATTTTCGAAGTCGACTATCAGTATATCGCGGTCACAGACACCTCGAATATGACGAGCGATTACCCGAGGCTTCTGCAGCAGGCAATCAGCCGCGAGCCCAGAATGCTTCTGGTAGGGGAGTTCTTTCCAGATGGCATGGATCCATTGATCAAGGAGGCGACTGCGGCCGGTATTCCTGTCCTCATTCACAACTCCGGCCAGACCCTTTGGGAAGGCAACGGTTCAATCGGGTTTGTCGGCGAAGACCCTTATCAGATGGGTTACAAGGCGGGTCAGATACAGGCGGAAGCCGGTGTGACCACAGGCCTCTGCTTCAATCAGGTTCCCGGAAATCCGACGGTTGAAGAGCGGTGTAACGGCTATGTCGCTGCCATGAAGGAAGCTGGCAAGGAAACTGTCTACCAGACCATTGGTACGGGCGACGCGACAAACCCACAGGCGATGACACAGGCAATCAAAGGCAGCCTTCAGGCGAACCCTCAGATTGACGGGATCTACACACTGAATGCGGTTCCGGCAATGTCCGCATTGCGCGCTGTGGATGAGGTCGGGCGCAAAGGTGAGATCATGGTTGGAACGGCAGATTTGTCCAACGAGGCGCTGCTTGCGATCAAGAATGGCGACCTGGCCTTTGCCATGGACCAGCAGCCGTATTTGCAAGGGTTCATGTCCATTCAGATTGCGCATCAGTACTTGAATTACGGACTGCATCCGATCGGTCATGTCAAAACCGGACCATTGGTGATCGACAGCTCCAATGTCGAAGAAACGCTGAAGGTAAACAAGGAACACGCAGGAGTACGCGGCGCCTCTTAGGCGCCGCAAGGTTCCGGTCGGGATATCCAACCAAGCTCACCTGGAGAATGACGTGCTCAGGAATTTCATGAAGCGGCCCGAAGCGGGCGCTTTCGCGGCCTTTGTCATCACTTACCTCTTCTTTGCGTTGGCAACGCCGGGAACTGGTTTTGTGTCAGTGAACGGAACCGCCGGATGGCTCAATCTTGCCGCTGAACTGGGAATTGTCGCGATTCCGGTGGGGCTTTTGATGATCTCAGGTGAGTTCGACCTGTCAATCGGTTCGACTGTCGGGGCGTCGTCCATGATCCTCGCGCTTGGCACCAACCAATACGGATTGCCGGTCTGGCCAATGGTGTTTCTGGCGCTGGCTGCCGGTGCTGCAATTGGACTGGCGAACGGACTTGCGGTCGTAAAAACCAAACTGCCGTCTTTCATTGTAACCCTGGCAACCAACTTCATTGTGATCGGTGCAACGATGGGCATCTCACGCCTGATCGCCAATGTCACATCAAGTTCGATTGTTGCCTCCGACAGCGCAAAATTCGTTTTTGCAGCACGTTGGGGTCAGGCCAATATCTCTATTCTCTGGTGGTTGCTCGTCGCGTTCATTGGCTACCGGATTTTGAGCCGCAGTATTTTTGGCAACTGGATTTATGCCACGGGCGGCAATCTGGATGCTGCCAGAGGTGCGGGCGTGCCGGTTCAAAGGGTCAAGATCAGTCTTTTTATTGCAACCGGACTTGCTGCGGCGCTTGTGGGCATCCTCCAGGGCGTCCAATGGAACTCAGGCAACGCGACCTACGGCATGGGCTTTGTGTTCCAGGCACCGATTGTCGTTGTCATCGGTGGAGTTCTGCTCACCGGCGGGTATGGCAGTGTCACCGGCATTGTTCTCGGCACGGCGTTGTTCGGCGTCATTTCCAGTGGGATTTTCTACACCGGCTGGAACACGGACTGGATCCAGTTGTTCCTCGGGCTTTTGCTTGCTGCGGCCGTTCTTGCCAACAACTACGTTCGCCGGTTGGCGCTCTCAAGCAAATAGGGTCCGTCATGTCTCAGCCACTTATGGAATTGCGCGACGTCGACAAGTTTTTTGGGTCTACCAAGGCGCTCAAACACGTGTCGATGCAGGTCGAACCTGGCAAGATCCTCTGCCTGCTCGGTGACAACGGAGCCGGCAAGTCAACCTTGATCAAGGTTCTCTCCGGCTATCACCAGCCAACATCAGGGACGTTGATGTTCGAGGGCAGGCCAACAAAATTTGCCTCGCCCCGTGAAGCACGTCAGCGCGGCATCGCAACAGTTCATCAGGACGTTGGCTCTATTCCGTTGATGAGTGTTGGTCGCAACTTCTTTCTGGGTGCTGAACCCGCGACGGGCCGTTGGCCGTTCAAAAGCATAGACACACGTCTTGCCAATGAAGTTGCCGTGGAACAGATGCAGAAATTCGGCCTCACCCGGGTGACCAGCGGAGATCAGCTTGTTGGAACGATGTCCGGTGGCGAACGCCAGGTGCTGGCAATCGGACGGGCAATGTATTTCGGGGCCAAGATGCTGATCCTCGATGAGCCGACATCCGCACTGGGCGTCAAGGAAGCCGCGATGGTCCTCAAAATGATGAGAATTGCCCGGCAAAACGGTGCGGGTATTGTCTTCATCACGCATAATGCGCGTCATGCCATGAGTGTTGGCGACACTTTCGTAGTCCTGATTCAGGGTGAGGTCGCAGCGTCATTCAAGCGGGGCGAAAAGTCTCGTGAAGAAGTTCTCAATCTCATGGCTGGTGGCGAAGACATGAGTGAGCTTGAAGATGACCTTGAACAGATTGATTGACCAATGAGCCTGTTTCTAGCGGTGGATGTTGGAACCGGCAGTGTGCGTGCGGGTGTATTCAGCCAGGACGGGCAGCTGCTTGGGCAGGCCAGTCAGGACATCAGAACCTGGCACCCGAGACCGCATTTTGCGCAACAGTCCAGCGCCGACATATGGGGTGCGGTGTGCGCGTCAGTGCGAACGGTCATAAACCAGGCCGCCATAGCGCCGGAAGACATCGCGGGACTGGGGTTCGATGCGACCTGTTCCCTGGTTGTTATTAACGGGCAGGGCGATCCTCTCAGCATTTCGCCCGATGGCGAACAGGAACAAGACACTGTTTTGTGGGCGGATCACAGAGCGATCGCAGAAGCTTCCAGGATCGATGAAACGGGTCACCAGAGATTGAATGTTTCAGGCGGCAAGATTTCGCCTGAAATGCAATTGCCGAAGCTGCTGTGGATCAAGGAGAACCTTCCCTCGATTTGGCAGCAAGCTGGTCACTTCTTTGACCTTCCGGACTGGCTGACCTGGCGCGCCACGGGAAACCTGACGCGGTCCTTGTGCAGCACCGTATGCAAATGGACCTATCAGGGAGAGGCAGGCACGAAAGGTGAGGGCTGGGATGCCGAATTCTTTGCTCTTGCTGGACTGAAGGATCTCGCGGACGAGGGGTTCAGTCGTATCGGCACCGAGTGTTTGAGCCCCGCAGCCCCTCTTGGCCCGTTGAGCGAAAAGGCGGCGCAAGAACTCGGATTGACGACGTCGACACTGGTCGCGGCAAGTATGATTGATGCCCATGCCGGTGCCATGGGCACGCTTGGGGTTACGGCTGACGCAGTCGGCCTGGATCGTATGGCTCTGATAGCCGGCACATCCGCCTGTCACATCACTGTTGCGCAGCAGGCGGCATACGTGCCGGGTGTCTGGGGACCTTATTATGGCGCGGTGTTACCTGACCTTTGGGCAAATGAGGCCGGTCAATCCATGGCTGGCGCGGCAATCGACACAGTGTTGCAGAGACACAGCGCCTTTGAAGGGGCAAAAGCAGCGGCCCTAGAGCAGGGCATGACCATCTATGACTATCTGGATGATCTCCTGTCCGGTCTTGCGAGCGAAGAGCCACCATCACTTTTGACCAATGATCGTCACATTATCCCGGATTTCAACGGAAACAGGGCACCACTCGCGGACCCTCGCCGATTGGGAGTGACTTTGGGACAAACCGCGATCCCGGATATTGGCGATCTTGCGCGTGATTATCTCGCCTGCATCCAGTCACTGGCCTATGGGACACGGCATATTCTCGACCAGTTGGCAGAGAACGGCGTGCGTCCGGACGCCATTGTTGTCAGTGGCGGCCTTGGACGCAACAGTCTCTATTGCCAAACCCATGCAGACGTCACCGGATTACCAGTGCTTTTGCCTGATCAGGAGGAGCCTGTTCTGCTCGGAACCGCAATGTTAGCGGCTGTGGGGTCAGGAAAGTTTGAAAGCCTGAGCAGCGCTATGGACGCAATGAGCGGGCCTGCAAAGGTTCTGCGGCCGGACACCGGGACAAGGGCCTTCCATGACAGGAAGTACCGCGTCTTCCGCGCCATGCATGACGACTTTGAAACCTACCGAAAAATCATGTCCGAGTAAGGCCTGACACCATGTCCGAGAACTCCATCTACCTGTTTGCCAGCGGCGACAGCAGGGAAAGCGCGAACCGAACCTGCTGGCCGGCCCAGGAAGCCATGGAAAAGGCGTTTGCCCGGGAGTGCCGGGAACTCGGATTTGACGTCATTCGTGCGCACCGTGTCGATCTGGTGAAAGGACATGGATTTCTTGCCTCGCAGCGCGAGGGCATGGACGCCGTCGCGTCTGTTCCGAGCAACGCGAAGATCGTGGTGGCGGAGGCCGTCTGGCAGTATTCGCATCACATTCTTCCTGGCCTCACCAGTCACAAGGGTCCGATCCTCACACTGGCAAACTGGTCCGGGCAATGGCCGGGACTTGTTGGGATGCTCAATCTCAACGGCTCCCTCACAAAGGCAGGGGTCTCCTATTCGACCCTCTGGAGTGCTGATTTTGATGACGGTTTCTTTCGCGAACATCTAAAGGCATGGCTCTCAACCGGCACAATCAGTCACGAGGATAGCCACGTCGCGGACTATGATCCTGATTTGACTTCGGATGCCGACAAGGAAACGGCTGGCCGGATTGCTTCGGATCTAAGGTTGAACAAGTCCATCATGGGGGTCTTTGATGAAGGCTGCATGGGCATGTACAACGCGATCATTCCCGATGAGCTGCTCATGCCGCTAGGAGTGTTCAAGGAACGCCTGTCGCAATCGGCTCTCTATCATGAAACGCTCCAGGTCTCCGAAGTTGAGGCCCGTGCTGTTTACGACTGGATGCGGGCAAGGGGAATGACCTTCCATCTTGGCCGCGACGGGGCAACGGAACTGACCGAAGAGCAGGTTTTGATGCAATGCCGGATGTATGTCGCAGCTGTGCGGATGGCAGATGCATTTGATTGCGAAACGATCGGAATACAATACCAGCAGGGTCTCAAGGATCTGCTGCCAGCCTCCGATCTGGTGGAAGGCATGCTGAACAACACTGAAAGGCCGGACGTCAAGCGTGCCGATGGCAGCGTGATCAGGCCCGGTCTACCGGTTATCCATTTCAATGAAGTGGACGAATGCGCCGGTTTGGATGCCTTGCTGATAAACAGAACCCATTCGGCGCTTGGTGAGCCACTGGAAACAACGCTCCACGATATCAGGTGGGGAGATTTGGACGCCAGCGGCACGACTGATCAGTTTGTCTGGGTTTTTGAAATCTCCGGCGCTGCGCCTCCCGCTCACCATCTCGGTGGCTGGACAGGCAGTGAAAGCCTGCGCCAGCCAGCGATGTATTTTCCTTCGGGTGGCGGCACACTCAGCGGCGTTGCCAAACCGGGCGAGATAATCTGGTCGCGCATTTATGTCCAGGACGGTGCCCTGCATATGGACATTGGCCGCGGACGATGCATTGAGCTGCCTGAAAGTGAAACGGAACGACGGCGGCAAAACACAACGCCGGAATGGCCGATCATGCACGGAGTTCTTGATGGTGTCAGTCGCGACAAGCTCATGGGACGACACAAGGCCAACCACATCCAGGTCGTTTACGCGAATTCAGCATCCGGCGCAGATCGAGCACTTTGGATGCGCGCGCATCTGGCGCATGAGTTGAACATCCAGGTCAATATCATTGGAGACGTTACCAGATCGGGTTGAACCCGAGACGCGTAATCCTGGTTGATTTGCCTCCGTCATCCAGACAAGTCTCACAAGATTTCTGTAACCTTTGCGCAGCCCTACCGCTTCTGGCCATTGTCCTAGATCAAGGCGGACAGGCCGCACATCCGCCAGTCTAGGGTCTTGCAATTAAGGGAGGCCTGACATGGCTCAATCCATCTTAATTCCTGTTGACCTTGCCCATAAGGACGCTTTGTCAAAAGCCGTTTCCGTGGCAGGGGATCTTGCAAAACTCGGCGACGGCGCGAAACTCACCCTGATCGGCGTGACAAGCTCTGCAGTAACCGAAGCTGCACACAATCCAGTCGAGTTTAAAAAAAACCTTGAGGCATATGCGCGCGAGGTCTCTCAAGACATCGGACATCCAGTCGAGACACGCTCGATGATCGACAACGATGTCGCCGTTGATCTTGGCAATGTGCTTATCAAGGCGGCAGAAGACATGGGCGTCGATCTGATCGTGATGGCATCTCATATTCCCGGGTTACTGGAGCACATCTTTGCCTCCAATGCGGGGTATGTCGCCAGCCACGCAAAATGCTCTGTCTACGTGGTGCGCTGACCAGGGCCTTTGGTGGTGCAAAGAAGATGCAGGCTGACACCATTCAGGGTCGCCGACATTTTCTGCGCGCATTCCAGTCGCCGTTGCGTGGTGATGTGGCCCGAAGACCTGGAAGTTTTCATGAGGTCTCCGAGCGATCAGTCGCGGGCGGCGGCGTGCGGGAGAGGGCAGCAATCTCTTCTCGCGTCGATGGCGTCATCTCGATGTCTATGGACCGCAGTGCGGGCTCAAGCTGACGCGTGTTTCGAGCACCGATGATCGGGCAGGTTATGCCTTCATGCGCGCCGGCCCACGCAACAGCGAGACTGACGGGATCATAGCCGCCTTCGCGCGCATAAGCCGTGAACGCTTCGGCAACATCGTAAACCCAATCGTCACCATAGCGGGACGCGTACATGTCATTGTCTTTCAGGCGTCCGGCATTCTTTGGTGCCGTTCCAGAATACTTTCCTGTCAGGAGACCGCCGCCAAGCGGGCTATAGGAGATGACAGCCAACTCCTCTGATTGTGCCAACGGCAGAATTTCGACCTCCGCCTGCCGCTTTACAAGGTTATACATCGGTTGAATCACCTCGAAGCGTGACCAGCCGTTCCTTGCGCTCACACCGAGTGCCTTGGCTATCTGCCAGGCCGCGTAGTTGCTGACGCCGAGATAAAGGACCTTGCCCGATCGTACGAGGTCCTCAAGCCCGCGCAGGGTTTCTTCAAGCGCAGTGTTTTCGTCCCAGCGATGAACGAAATAGACGTCAAGGCGGTCGGTGTTCAGTCGCTTCAAGCTCGCTTCAACGGCCTTTGTCATGTGCCTGCGATTGGTGCCGCCGTCATTGATGCCATCCCCCATTTTGCCGAACACTTTCGAGGTGATCACCAGGTCATCGCGTTCATGAGAGATCAACTTGCCGAGGATCTCCTCGGCCAGGCCATTGCTGTAGACATCGGCACAATCGAAAAAATTGATGCCCGCGTCGCGGGTCGCCTTGTATAGCTCTGCAGAAGTGGCTTCGTCCGCATCGCCGCCGAAAGACATGGTTCCAAAGCAGAGTTGCGAGACTTTGACGCCTGTGCGGCCGAGTAGTTTGAATTGCATCTTTCAGCATCCTCGAAGACAGGATTTGCATCCGCTGATGGCCGGAACAGGTTCCGCGGTCCGGCAGAAGCGGATCGGAGTTTAAGTTTAAAACTTGAAGGTCAGGCACACTGGCATTGCTCTGAGCGTGCTTTTGGAGGGACATCAAGGATAGCGGTCAGAACAAGGTAATTCAATTCACGAAAGCCGACGTCAGACCACTTTATGAAGTTTCGTGTGTTTTACAAAAACGCCCCAGGTCATCCGCCATTGCCTGAAATTTAGGACGGTCTGGCTGGTTGCAATCCCTTGAGCGATAGCAGATCCAGCAGTTTTGCTGAAAGGGATAGGAGAGGATAATTCTCCGGGCATATCCCGGATAGGCCGCGCCTGCTTTGCAGCGGCGGGCGGTGCCTTCTCTAAAAAACTGTTTTACCGGAACAAGGTGGCCGGTACCGGCCACCTTGAAAGAACGTGCATGGACTATTGCGCCGTTGGAGCGGATGACTGGGTGGTGTCCGTATCGCCGACGGCCGGCGCGCCGTCGCTTGGTGCAGAGCTCTGGGGAGCAACACTCTCATTCC
The DNA here is from genome assembly GCF_026191725.2 of Roseibium porphyridii. Taxonomy (NCBI): domain Bacteria; kingdom Pseudomonadati; phylum Pseudomonadota; class Alphaproteobacteria; order Hyphomicrobiales; family Stappiaceae; genus Roseibium; species Roseibium porphyridii. The sequence goes on along the minus strand of NZ_CP120863.1, from coordinate 4,025,844 downwards.
CCTGTGAAGCCCCATTGGGTTGATTGGAGTTTTCGCCATTGCAAGCGGCAAGCCCAAGTAGTGACGCAGCAACAACAACCATGAACGCGCTTTTCATCTGGAATCTCTTTCCTCAAGTCTGCGCTTGCAAGTATTTATCCTTGCAAGTGCGTTCGTTTAGAGTTCCCGCCCCGTCTTTGTTATTATGTTTGCGATTCTAGAAATTGATTTCGTCGATAAGTTGAAATTTTGGAGCTAAAATTGTGGAATTAATTTAGATCTATTTTCAGCTTGCTTTGTCACTGCTTGCCTTGACTCAAGTATGATCAGTATCGGCGCTGTATGCCCTAACTCCCTGTTTTGAGAGCTGTTTGGCCTGTGACAGGAGCTGTTGCCTCCCATCCAACCAAGGTGTCCGATGTCCGGCCAGTCTGGCACAAAGTGTCCATTCTTTGACGCAAAAGAGATGCCTGCGGACCGTCAATTCCGGCAAGGGCGGCTGTTGTCTTCCAGGCCTTGAGTTTGCTCCTGCGCATAGCAGCCATCTGTGCGACGGAACAATTGCGATCTGGAAACGCAAGTCGCCTTTTGTTCGTCTGTCGTTTTGGTCCTCAAGTGATGCCAACCGGCACTTTTGGCCAGCCGCTGCACACTCCAAAACACTGGAAATTCCTGCCGGCAGGGCTTTAAAGATTTCTCGATCCAAGATTCTGATTAATCGATTAACTTAAGCGTTGACTTTGCGTTAGCGAGCTTGCTTAATCGTTAAAGCATTGGGGGCGTGATGGTCAGCATCAAGCAAATTGCCAACGACATTGGCGTGTCGACCGCAACGATTTCGAACGCGTTGACCGGCAAGGGACGTGTTTCTGAGGAGTTGGTCACGCGTATCCGGGCAAGAGCGGATGAACTTGGATATCGTCCCAGCACAGCGGCCCGCGCTCTCAAGACGGGGCAGACCGGTATTCTTGGTCTGGTCATGCCGGACCTGACCAACCCGTTGTTTCCGCGCATCGCCCAGACGCTCTCAATGGAAGCCGACAAGAGAAAACTTGGCATTCTGATTGCGGATTCGCGGGGCAGTGCGGACGAGCAAACCGAAGCATTGCGCAGACTGCTGGATCGGGGCGTGGACGGCCTTATCGTCGTGCCGCAAAAAGGCACGACACCGGATCCGATGCCTGTGCCGATTGCGGTGTTGAACACAGCTTCTGACCCTGGAAACTCAGTCTCGGCGGATCATGCGGGTGGCGGTGCGCTGGTTGCCCGGCACATTTTGGATATCGGACATCGCAAGATCGTCATCCTGGGCGGGGACGAAGTCTCCGAAGTGCAGCGTGACCGCATTGCCGGGATGCGCAGCGCCTTGCCTTCGGACATTGATGTCGATGTATTTTGGGGTGAAGCGGGCATTGAACGGTCTGTCGAAAAGGTTCAGGCAGGCGCAACAGCGATCATGGCCACTTCAGACCTGATTGCGCTGCAGGTGCGCACCGAACTGATGCGCGTGCAGATTTCCGTCCCGGACCAGGTCAGCCTGACAGGCTTCGACAACATGTCTTTTTCTTCAATCATGCATCCGGCGCTCACGACGGTTGCCCAGAATGTCGACGAAATCGCCAGCCGCGCGATTGACATCATCTCAGCCAAAATCAGCGGCGAAACACCGGCTCAAGAAGGGGAAACCGTGCCAATGCGATTGGTGGTACGGCAATCAACATCTATCCCGAGCCAGCTTTTAACAAGGAGACGACCTCAATGACCAAGTACATATCAATCCTTGCGCTGAGTGCAGCTCTCACTGCGACCGGCGCGGCAGCACAAGACAAGCTTACCATCTCGGTCTATTCCTTCGCTCAGGATGCCTACAAAGAAGCGCTGTATGATCCCTTTGAAGAGATGTGCGGCTGTGAACTGGTGATTGAAACCGGAAACTCCGTGGAGCGCATGGCCAAGATCGAGGCGAATGCGGCGGACCCGGTGATCGACATGGCCGTGATTTCCTCCCACGACGCACTGAGCCTTGCGCGCAAGGGTCTTCTCCAGTCAATTGATACGTCAAAGCTTCAAAGCTTCGACAAGCTTTATCCGGCCGCACAGGATCCGATTGGCGACAGCATGGCTGTTGGCTACACTTTCTATGCAAGTTCAATCGTTTATCGCAAAGACCTGGTGAGCATTGAGAGCTGGAACGACCTGCTGGGCGAAAAGCTGGCCGGCAATGTTTCCCTACCGAACATCACCGGGACACAAGGGCCGCTCACCTTGATGATGCTCAACAAGGCTGAAGGCGGCGATCCGGGTGATTTTAGTGCGACGATTTCGGAGATCGGCAAACACGCTGATGACATCGTGACCTTCTACTCCCGGTCTTCCGAGCTCGCGCAGCTCATGAACCAGGAAGAAGTCATCGCTGCGCCTGTCGGCCGCTTCGCCTGGAGCCGCTTCAAGAGTTCTCCGCTTCCCTTCGCATGGGCTGATCCGAAAGAAGGCCAGGCAGGCGGCATGAATGTCATGATCATGACCGCCAACAACGGCAATGAAGAACTGGCCTATAAGCTCATGGACTATTGGCTTTCAACAGAAGTTCAGACCCGGATCGCCGAGGCTCTGATTGACAGCCCGGCAAATAGGGACGTGAAGGTCAGCGATGAAGTGGCGGAAAATCTGACCTACGGGGCTGAACTCATTAACTCGCTCAACATTCTCGACCCAGCCGTCATCATCGCCAACCGCGATGCATGGGTCGACCAGTGGAACAATGAGGTCATCCGTTAAAGACGATCGGGGGCGGTCAGACCGACCGCCCTCCCACGCCCATTCGCCCGGAGCTTCCTCATGTTTCTCAACCGCGCAGAAGGACTGGCGCTTGCCCTGCCTGCCGCGCTTTTCACGTTTCTTGTGTTCCTGGTGCCGGTTGGCATCCTGTTGTCTGTTGCCTTTCAGGCTGAGAGCGGGGCCTGGAGCCTGCAGGGCTATGTTGATTTCTTCTCCGAGCCTTTGAACCAAAGCGTCTTTTTCCGCACGCTCAAACTCGGAATTCTGGTCGCCGGCACGTCTGCTGTGATCGGTTATGCGGCCGCGTTCTGCATCGTCAACCTGCCGGCAACCTCACGCGGTCGCATATTTGGACTCGTTGTTCTGCCGCTGATGATTTCTCCCGTTGCCCGGACTTATGCCTGGATTGTCATTCTGGGTCGTACCGGCATCGTCAACGACGTGATAGTCGGGCTCGGCCTGTCGGAGTTGCCCATTCGTCTGCTGTTCACTGAAACGGCTGTCTTCATTGGTCTTCTTCAATTGTTTCTGCCGCTCATGATCATTTCCCTGGTTTCCGCCATGGAGAACATCCCCCGCGACGTTGTTCCGGCAGCTCGTGTGCTGGGCGCCAGCTGGTTCCAGGTCTTTTTCCGGGTGATCCTGCCGCTGACCAAGGAGGGGCTGGTCATTGGCGGTACGCTGGTCTTTACCGGCGCGCTTACGGCCTACATCACACCGGCCATTTTGGGAGGATCGAAGGTCCTAATGCTGGAGACGCTACTCTACCAGAAGGTCAATGTTTCAAACGACTTCGTGTCGGCAAGCGTTATTGCCATGATCCTGATCGTCATGTGTTTCTCGGCCAATCTGGTCCTGAAGCGCATTGCCTCGGTGCGGAGGTAGACCGTGTCCCGTTTAACTGTCTGGCTCATTCTGGGTGCAACGCTCACATTCCTGATCGGCCCGTTCCTGATCGTCATTCTCGCAGGCGCTTCAGCTGGAGAGGCTTTGTCTTTCCCGCCTCAGGGCCTGTCTCTCAAATGGTACGCCAAGGTCTTCACGGTGGAGAGCTTTCGAGCCAGCTTTGCCTTGTCGATGTTCCTTGCGATCTTTGGCACGTTGGCAGCGCTGTTGATCGGCATCCCGGCTGCCTACGCGCTCAACCGCTATGATCTGCCCGGCGCAGAGACCATCCGAACGATTGTTGCAGCGCCAATCATCGTCCCCGGCATCATCGTTGGGCTCGCGCTTCTGCGTTACTTCGTTGTGCCGCTTGATGTCACGATCACCATGGCGCTTTTCGCGACACACACCGCTCTGGTGCTGCCCTATGCGGTGCGTGTTGTGTCCTCGAGCCTGAACAATCTGCGTGCCGATATGGAAGAGGCTGCGGTCATTCTCGGCTGTACCCGGCTGCAGGCGTTCACCAGGGTTGTCCTTCCCAACATCAGGGGAGGCATTCTGGCAGCCTTCATTCTGGGTTTCGTCACCAGCTTCAACGAGGTTCCGGCTTCGTTGTTCTTGTCCGGACCTGGCGTGCGCACGCTTCCGATCGACATGCTGTCCTATATGGAAATCACCTTCGATCCGTCGGTTGCAGCGCTGTCGGCTCTGCTGGCCTTCATGTCGGTCGCCATTGTATTTGCCGCCGAACGACTTCTGGGGTTCTCTCGTTATGTCTAACGCATTCGTTTCATTGTCGGATCTCACGCTCTCCTACGGGCAGACGGTTGCGGTGCCGGATCTCAATCTGGATATTCGAAAGGGCGAACTGATCGCCTTGTTGGGCCCATCGGGCTGTGGCAAGACAACCACCATGCGCGCAATTGCCGGGCTTTTGACGCCGACAGGCGGGAAGATCATGATCGACGGTGCGGACGTGACCCGGACACCGGCAAACAAGCGGGGCATCGGTCTTGTATTCCAGTCCTATGCGCTCTTTCCTCATCTCAGTGCCTTTGAGAACGTCGCGTTCGGGCTCCGGCTTCGCAAGTTGCCGGATGCACAGGTGCGGGCCAAAACGGAAGCCGGCATGGCAACGGTTGGCCTGAAGGGCTTTGAAGCCCGCAAGCCTGCCGAAATGTCCGGCGGACAGCAACAGCGCCTGGCGCTCGCCAGATCTCTGGTGATGGAACCCAAGGTCCTCCTGCTTGATGAACCGCTGTCCAACCTGGATGCACGACTTCGGCTGGAGATGCGCAATGAATTGCAGCGGGTGCAAAAGGACACCGGAATTACAATGGTTTTTGTGACTCACGACCAATCAGAGGCCCTGGCCCTGGCTGATCGGGTCGTGTTGATGAAGGATGGCAGGATTGAGCAACTGGGGTCGCCGTCAGAGCTTTATGCCGAACCCAGCACAGCGTTTGCAGCAAACTTCATGGGGTTTGAGAATATCTTCCGGATGGAGGGAACAGATCTTGTCTCTGACCATGGTCGATTGCCGCTTGGCTCTGAAGTCACCGCCCCCATGCTCGCCTGGCGCCCGAGCGGTGTCGCGGTCGGGAAGGGGCCACACACCGGCCGGGTGATTGCAAGCAGTTTTGCCGGCGACCACCGGGAATACGTGATCGACAGTCCTCTGGGGCAGATCAAGGCCGATGCCTCAATCGAGCTTCCTGAAGTGCCGCTTGGCGAGCAGGTTGCATTTGATCTTCCCCAGGCAACCGCACGGCAATTGGCAGCGTGACAGCAATTTGGGTCGATACGGATTTCGGGTTTGACGACCTGTGGGCACTTCTCGTGCTGAGGCATCTTGGGCGGAATGTGGCTGGCGTCTCCCTTGTTGCGGGAAACGCACCGCTTGCTCAGGTAACAGTCAACGCAATGGGCGCCAAGACCGCTTACGGGTTCGACTGGCCGGTATGGCAGGGAGCAGCAAAGCCCCTGAAGCGTCCGTTGGAAACCGCTGAGCGCATCTTGGGCCCGACAGGCATCAGAACCAGGGGAATGGTGCTGCCAAAACCGGATACCAACGCGCCTTCTGAAGGTGCGGTTCAGGCTCTTGCAAACTGGCTTTTAGAGGACACAGGTGCTGAACGCGAGGTTTTGGCGCTTGGGCCACTGACCAATATTGCTTTGCTTTTGCAGCAGTCGCCCGAACTGGCTGACCGGATAACGCGGCTGATCTGGATGGGGGGAAGCGCGGGCAAGGGAAACCACACGCCTCTGGCGGAGTACAATGCCTTTGCGGACGCAGACGCATTGGCCTATGTGCTGTCGACCGGCATTCGGTTCGACATTGTCGATCTGTCATTTTGCCGAAAAGTGACCTTTGGACCAAAGGACATGCCCCTGACGGACCCGCTAACCGGTGACCTTCTCGGAGGTTATCTCGACATTGCCTTGGAGCGCGGGCGGCCCGCAATGGCGATCTACGATCCTCTGGCCGCACTGGCAGCGGCGCAGCCGGACTGCATAGGCTTTTCGCCATGCGCCGTTGAAGTGTCGACCAAATCTGACGAGAGTTACGGCGCAACGAACGTCTCGCACGTCGCAGCGTCCAAAGTGAGACTTGCAACAACTGCCGGAACCAATCTTGCCCGGCTCTGTCTGAGTGCATTGAAACGGGAGGCCATGGATGGCCCAAGATAGCAACATCAACGCGCCGGAACTGCGGGCCCGCGCTGTGAGAGCTGCCCAGGGTCTTGCACCGTTCGATCTCCTCATATCGAACGCGCGGTTGTTGGACATGGTCACGGGCCGGGAACGGGACGCCGATATTGGCATTGTCGGCGGGCTCATCGCCAGCGTTCGAAAAGCAGGCTCAAAGCCCGATGCAATTGCAAGTCTCGATGCCGGAGGCCGTTACGTGGTGCCCGGTTTTATCGACACGCACATGCATGTTGAAAGCTCGATGGTGACACCAGCTGAATATGCTGCTGCCGTGGTTCCGCGCGGCGTGACCACCATTGTCTGGGATCCGCATGAATTCGCCAACGCATGCGGTCTTGCCGGGGTTGATTATGCGATTGACGCCGGCAAGGAGGTGCCGTTGCGCTTGCTTACCCTTGCGCCCACATGCGTTCCGTCCGCACCCGGGTTCGAGGCGAGCGGAGGCGACTTTGACCCGGATCTGCTGACAGAGCTTCTGGCAAGACCTGACATCCATGGCGCTGCGGAGTTGATGACAATGCAGCCGCTTTTGAATGGCAACGACAGGGTTCAGGGCATCGTGAATGCCGGTCTGGCAAGCGGTAAACGTGTGTGCGGACACGCGCGCGGTCTGAACGACGGCGCATTGTCGGCCTATGCCGCAGCCGGTGTTGAGACAGACCATGAACTGTCTTCAGCCGAAGATCTGATTGCACGCCTTGAAGCCGGTATGACCGTTGAATTGCGCGGTTCGCACGAACATCTCCTGCCGGAATTTGCCAAGGCCATTCTCGACTTGGGCCATCTTCCGCAAACGCTCACACTCTGCACCGACGACGTCTTCCCGGACGATCTTCAGCGCCAGGGCGGTCTCGACAACGTCATCCGTCTCATGATCCATTTCGGACTTCCCTCGGAGTGGGCTTACCGCGCAGCAACTCTCAATGCGGCAACGCGCATACGGCGACCCGACCTTGGCCTGATCGCGCCGGGCAAACGTGCCGACATCGTTCTCCTTGACGATCTTGCGCAGGTGAAGCCGAGCCTTGTTGTTGCAGATGGCAAAACTGTCTCTGAAGATGGCAATCTGACAACGCCCTGCCGCAGCACCGAGCCGCCGGCTGCGCTGCGCAATTCCGTGTCCGTCGCCGAATTTCAGGCTGATGATTTTGAAATTCAGGCTCCCGGCTCCAGCGCACAGATCGCGGTTCTTTCAAAACCGCGTTTTCCGGTCTGGGGGTCAAAAACGGTCGATGTGGAGGCGGGCAAGCTGATCCTCCCTGACGACATGATCCGTATGGCCGTTGCGAACCGCTACGGGCAAAATGCGCCCGTCCGGGTCGCCTTTCTGGAAAAGTGGGGCAGGTGGCGCGGCGCCTTTGCAACAACCGTTTCCCATGACAGCCACAACCTGACAGTCTTCGGCCGTGATCCTTCTGACATGGCTCTGGCCGCCAATACTGTCCGGTCTTCAAACGGCGGAATGTGCGTGGTCGCCAAAGGCGAAGTGATTGAAAAAATAGAACTTCCCTTGGCGGGCCTGGTGAGCGAAGCACCGCTGTCGGAGATCGCCGTGCGCTTCGCCGCTCTGCGCCAAGCTCTCGATGCCTTGGTCGACTGGGAGCCGCCCTATCTGGTGTTCAAGGCACTCTTCGGCGCATCTTTGGTCTGCAATGCGGGACCACGCCTGAGCGATGTCGGCATCGTTGATGTCTTCAAGGGACGTGTTCTCGAGACGCCGGTGCTGTCTTTGGACAGCTCACTTGAGTGAGCAGTCGGGTCCTTAGACATGACTGCATTGCGGCAACATGAATTCCCTTTGGCTCGCGAGCCCTTTTTCCGAACGTTGCCCGTATCATCGGAGAACGCGACCCCGAATGGATGTTCTGCGAAAACGTCGCGCGACATCTGGACCTTCAATCCGGATTTTCAGACTGAATGATGGACTGGCCAATCGGGCGGAGCAATCCCGCGCAGCCGGTAACGGGGTTGTCCCGCTGGTCGGAGCTTATGCGTGGCGAACTCTCAAGGCAGCTTTCATTTAAAGAAAAATGACAGCTTTGGGCGGGGAGCGGTCTTTTGTTGCGGTTTGAACGAAGCTCTGCACTGCGGACTTTTTGGATCTTCGACCGAATGGTATTCACAGCCGTGAGCAGACGTTCGTAGCTGCACTAATCAATAACCGCATTCAACCGAATGCGATGGATAACACTAAGAAGTACGCCAAGAGAGGCTCATCAGCTAGCTAGTCTTGACAAAAAGTCTTCAAGGGATTTCGTTGGATCTGGATCTTCTCCTATCAGCGTTTTAACACCCCACCTGGCAAGGACCTTTTCTTCAATCTCGTTAGGCCGGGGAAGGAAAACATAAGAATTGGGCTGGTGAGCTGAATGCGGCGAAGAATTCCATGTCTGCCATAGTTTGTGAAGCAGTATCCGGACATTGATGTCGGACAAGCTATAGCCAATGAACAGAACTGGGCGCGCCAAGACGTCTGAACGAAGTCTGATATCAAGTGGCGATTCAAATGAAAGGCGGTCAAAGTAGTGTGTCTCTGTTAAAACAATTGAATCATCATTCTGAAAATCGCCGTGTAATTTGATTACTTGGCGCTCGTCACTTTGAACAAATAGAAAGTCTTTCACATCAACGATTTTCCGGACCTTTTTCTCTTGCAACTCAAACGCACGTTCGATGTTGCTATCGTAATTCGTCGTGTAGATTATTGGGAAATCTAATTCGACGATAAGCTCATGGACGCGTGAACTTTTGATTTTTTCATCTGGGAAGTTCCAATTTTTATCCATCCAGCTACGCAGCGGTCCGATGCTTCCGCGCTCAATCTTGTAGTACTCGGCAAGCGTCAAATAATTGGTGCTGAGAGAACGAAATACGTCAGCTTCAAAACCAAGTTCGGCCCCTATCTGATTTATCAGCTCCCCCCATGTCGGAGCGCCAAGTACGGCTGATACTCCCGCTCCCGCGAATAGAATCGCCTGCTTGTTCCGAACCGACTGTTTCAGTTGGTCAATCATCTTGAGTTTCCTTCCAGAAAACAGGCAAACTCTTCCAAGGCTTTTCGCCGCATGGAGATTTCGTTTTTCTTTTCCCCCATCTCAGCGAATGTTTGCGTCTCACCTTCCGGTATAAAAATGCAATCCCATTGAAAGTCTCTATTGCCACGCGGCTCAGAAGAGATCTTCCCGAGTATTTCACCCTCAAATTGATGAACCTTCTTCCCGTCACAATAAGCGATCCTTGTAGTCGCCTTTACTGAGGAATCTGCCATTTCCCCAAAAATTTCAGCGACTTTGTCGGCTTCCAAGGTATCCCAAAAAACTTGAGTAAGCCCCCCGGGAAACCCATTCAGGGGTGAAATATGAAGGCTTGTATGCTCAACAAAGATAGGGCGGCTCACTTTTTGAAACGCTTTAATGCATTTGTCGTGAACAAGGGCAGGTACATCAATCGTTTGGATCTCGTTGATTTTGTAATCTACAGGGATAACTGTGATTTCGATTTTGGTCAGAATATCTTCCACCTCCTTGACCTTGAAGGGGTTTCCCGAAAGAAATCTTAGGGTACGCATTGAAAACCTCGAATCAATCTCTAGTTGATGAAATTCTACAGGTAGGGAAATTTCGTGACAACGGAGGGTGGTGCCATTCAAAGGGCAGAAATCTTGGTTCCGACCTTAGATTTGCATTGTCACCTCAGAGGTACAATGCATCCAAGCCTAGCCTTCAAACTCGCAGAAAAGCACAATATCCATCTGCCAATATCATCGGCCTCGTGCGAGTACCCTTTCTCTGGGTTTGAGGAATTCCTATCACTTTATGATCAGATCGGGCATGTAATCAGAACGGCAGACGACCTTAGAGATGTTGCCTATCAATATTTGTCTCATGTATCGGAAAGTGGGACTCGATATGTCGAGTTTATGATCTCGCCAGGCCATTCCATGGAAAATGGTATCTCTTTTCCTTCACAGGTTTCGGCGATTTCCGATGCTATCGATCAGGCAAATAGTGAATGTAGCGTCGCTGGATGCATGATCGTTACCTGTGTGCGACATCGTGGGCCAGAAGAAGCCTTGGAAATTGCCGAGCTAGCCACGTCAATTGAGAGCCGGCACGTTCGGGGATTTGGCCTAACAGGAAATGAGCGACTTTACGACATTGATGCGTTCAAGGGAGCTTTCCTTGTCGCCAAAAGCTCGGGCCTTGGATTGACTGCACATGTTGGTGAATGGTTGCCTGCGGAAACTGTTCTTCGGGCGGTGAACTCCTTAGAACTGAGTAGGGTCGGGCATGGTATTTCTATTGCAGAGAATGAAGATGTCCTTGCCGAACTGGCCGAGCGAAAAATTGGGTTTGAAGTCTGTCTGTCTAGTAATGTCATTCTCGGAGCAACGAAAGGCTATGAACTACATCCTGCGAGAAAGATGCTTGATGCAGGGTGTTCCTTGTCTTTTTCTACTGACGACCCGGCATATTTTCGCACTACACCAAAGCAAGAAATGACCCTTGCAATTCAGCATTTAAAACTCACCGACACTGAGCAGTGGAGAGCATTTGATGATTCAATTGAAATGGCATTCTGTGATGAAGAAACTAAAGCATACATCCGCAGCCACAGTTTGAGACAAAAACCTTAAGTGAAGCAGGCTGACTTTTCCGCTTCGCGCTTCTACTAACCACAACTATGACGTTCTACGCAAAGCAGTCAATCGCGGGGAGCACAGCGAATGACTGCTTCCCGCCCGAATTTCGAGTACAGCGCAGCATACCAAAGGTCCTGGAAGGGCTCAAAGCGGACGTTTGTTGCACGAGACACCAAAGACAGCTCTGGGCCGAAAGCGCCTTTGGTTCGCCCTCAATCTGGATGCCAAATAAAATTGCGCGCTACACCACGATCCAAATTTCAGCGTCAATCATCGGCCTTTCGCTCGGCAACCGAGCGCAAGATCTCAATGTCATCCATGTCTTTGAAAAATGGTCGGGCAGGCCGGATTTGAACCGACGACCCCTTCACCCCCAGTGAAGTGCGCTACCAGGCTGCGCTACTGCCCGAACGGACCCTACCTAGCTTGTTCGCTTTGCAAGCGCAAGCAGCTTGTTGCGCTCGTCCTTCGAGTTTTTTGAAACCGGTCAAGGGGACTTTATGCAGCTGCCAGTCTTTGTCTGCGGGCGCGCTTTTGCTCGATCTTGTCCGTCGCGATCATGCCCCAGGCAAGGCCATAGAGCATGTACATGTGGCGCCAGTGATCGGTGTCGATAATCACCGACAGGATCAGATGCGCCACGAAGACCGCAAAGACACACTGGGTGAACGCCGTCCAGGGCCGGGACTTGAACAGGAGCGGCACCAGGGCGCAAACCGTCCAGAGTGCCATCGCGATATAGACGAACCCGCCGAGCCAGCCATAGGTGGTGAAGCCTTTCAGGTAGACGTTGTGTTCGTCTTCTGGAAAGTACTTGTTGAACTCCAGCGGACCGAGGCCGAGCGGATATTCCATCACCATCTGGAAACCGAGCGCATAGCGCGCAAAGCGTCCGAGGCGGGCTCCGTCATATTCCTGAACGAGCCGGGCGCGCTGGGAAAACATGTCCGACACGGTGTCGATGGAAAGGGCTGCGGCAAGCAGACCGGCACAGGCCAGAATGCCGGCAAAGCCGAGGAACACCAGGCGCGCGCGCCGGCGGTTGCTCTGCTCTGTTACCAGCGCAAGGAAATAGACCACAAGAACGGCTGCCACCAGAACGCCCCAGGCACCGCGTGAGAAGCTGAGAAAGATGCCGAGCAGGAGGATGGCAAGCGGCAACAACAGCGCAAAGTTCCTGATAACGGAGTCGCGCAGCAGCTTCTGGATGATCAGCATGGTCGGCAGCACCAGAAACGGCCCGAAGACGTTCGGGTCCTGAAAGGTGCCGCGTGCCCGGCTGTAAAGCGTGAAATACTCAGCGCCCGGAAACAGATTGAAATAGCCGGCAATCCCGATCATCGCCACAAAGACCGCGCTGATCGTGTAACCGCTCTGAATGACGCGGAACCGGTCCGGCTCATCGGCAAGGATGGCGGCATAGAAAATCGCCGTAATGGCGAGGAAGCCCGAGACGGCGATATACATCACCGCATCGCCGAACTCCTGCGCCATCGGGATCGAGGCGACGCCACCGGCGACATAAAGCATCATGCAGATGATCAGAGGGCCGAATTCCGGACGCAGCTTCAGTCCGAATGCCAGCCAGATGACCGACAGCAGCACCATGTAGAGTTCATAAGGGGCCGGTTCCTCAATAACGAAACCCGACAGGAAGGCTGCAAGCCACAGTGCTGCATTTCCCAGGCTTTTGGCCGGGAGGCCGACAGACGCACGCACCAGAGGTGGGCCGCCATGTGTGCCAGCCATGGCGCTCAATAGGCATTCTCCGTGTTGAGCAGGCGGAACGGTGTCAGAAACAGGATCTGCAGATCGAAAAGCAGGGACCAGTTTTCAATATAGTAGACATCGCACTCGACACGGTTCTGAATTTTCTCCGGCGTGTCGACTTCACCGCGCCAGCCGTTGATCTGCGCCCAGCCCGTGACGCCCGGCTTGACCTTGTGACGGGCGAAGTAGCCGTCGACGACGTCATCCCAGGTCTTGTTGTCCGTATGAGCGTTGACCGCATGCGGACGCGGACCGACCAGCGACAGGCTGCCTGCCAGAACGTTGAAGAGTTGCGGCAGCTCATCGATGGAGGTTTTTCTGATGAAGCGTCCGACGCTGGTGACACGCGGATCACCCTTGGTCACGACGGTCTTTGCATCGGGGTCCGCCATGTCGGTGTACATCGACCGGAACTTCAGGACATCGATGACCTCGTTGTTGAAGCCGTACCGCTTCTGACGGAAGAGGACCGGTCCCTTGCTGTTGAGCTTGATCGCGACGGCCGCTGCGATCATCACCGGGAAGAGGGTGACGATGGCAAGTGTTGCGAACACCAGATCGAAGATCCGCTTGGCGACCATGTCCCAGTCCGCAATCGGTTTGGCGACAACATCCACAAAGGGAACCGTGCCGATAAAGGACGCGGCGCGATTGCGGAAGCGGACCTTGTCAGTATGGGCCGACAGGCGAATGTCGACGGGCAGAACCCAAAGCTTTCTGAGAAGTTCCAGCACGCGTTTTTCCGCGCGCAAGGGGATGCACACAATTAGCATGTCGATGCGCGCAAGCCGCGCAAATTCCACAAGCGCACTGATGTTGCCGAGCTTCTGATAACCCGCCACCACCGGTGGTGAGCGATCATTCGACCGGTCATCGAAGATGCCGCAAATGCGGATATCGTTTCCCGGCTGGGCTTCAAGTTCGTGAATGAGCTCCGCAGCAGCCGTGCCGCCCCCGACGATGATCGCGCGCCGTTCCAGCCGGCCCGACGACATCCAGCGGCGCACCAGCCGGGAGACGATGAGGCGGGAAACGCAAAGCCCTGTCAGACCAAATACAAACCACGAGCCGATCCAGGCCTCGGCCAGCCCGATGCCGACCCCGGTCGTGGAGCGCAGCAGGGCGAACATGGCAAAGACAAGGGTCCAGCCGGCAGCAACGCGGCCAAGCTGGGACAGGCCCTGGCGCATGACCTGAACCTGATAAACATCCGCTGCCTGAAAAAAGGCCAGCGTGAACAGCAGCGCTGCAGCAATTGCAAAGACGTTTTCCAGCCCGAAACCGGAAGGTTCTGAACCTGCAAACGCTGCGACCAAAGCAGAACCGGCAACCAGCAGAATGTCGGCCAGGCGCACAAACCCGGACAAAACGGGCGCGGAAAGCCCCTTGCCACCGAGACCTTGTGCAATTTCAGCTGCTTCCACGCTCAAGCTGGAGCTGTTTCCGGACAATTTCTGGATATTGTCGGGATCGGTGATGCCCTGAAGCGATTCCCGGAATTGCTTTTCCAACCGGTCGTCCAGGTCGTCAGCGCTCGCGCCGGCACCTGTCTGTGCAGCAAATGCCTTGGGCTCAATCGGGTCCGTCGGTTTTAGGGCGTGGCTGCTCATGATCTGTTGCTCGACCTCGCCAGCGCAGTTTGCGCACGCGCAACACCGGAAAGACCGTTTGCCGGAGCAGCAACCGACTGATCAGCCGGTTTGATGCCTTTCAGCTCCTGGTAGAGCGTTGTGATGCGATCATTCATCAGCTCGGTCGAGAACGTCTCAGCCAGACAGCTTCTAAGTTCCTTTGCCTCGCCCGCCATCTGCTCAGGGCTGTCAAGGGCCGCTTCCATCGCAACGGTCAGCTTGCCAATGTGTCCCGGTTCGATCAGTCGATTGGAATATCTGCCGAAGATCTCCGGTATTCCGCCAACGCGCGTTGCGATCAACGGGCGTTCAGCAGCAACAGTTTCCAAGATGATGTAAGGCATTGCCTCCGCGCGGGAGGGGACCACCACATTTCTTGCAAGCTTGAAGGCTTCGCGGGCGGGCAGGGCGCCATGGAACGTGACAGCACGTTCCAGGTCGAACCTTTTGACCATATTTCGATAGCGCTCTTCATCCGGGCCTTCACCGACGATATGTGCACGCGGTGCCTGGCCGGTCTTCAGGCGGATATTGTGGAGTGCCTCAATGAAGAGATCCGGTCCCTTCAAATCACGCAGCATACCGATATAGAGGAAGTCGCCGGCGCTCTCGTCGACGCTGACCGGTGCAAATTCGGCAGGCGTCAGCCCGTTATAGACAATCCGGGACAGCGCGCGGGGTTGTCCGACCTTGCTTTCGTAAGCCGCAGCTTCGTAGTCGGAGACAAAAACCAGCCCATCGGTCAAACGGCCAAGCATGCCTTCAATCGTATGATAGATCCGGCCTTCGAAGCGGTTCGGATCGTAATGAAGGCTGCCGCCATGCGGACAGTAAACGCGGGACACCTTCTGACCGCGGAGCTTCAAAATGCTGCCGATCAGGCGCACGTATGCGCCGCCCTTGGCGCCATGGCCGTGCAGGATATCCGGTTTCAGGTCACGGATATGACGATAAAGCGCAAGCGTCGCGGTAAGGTCCTTGAAGGTCAGCTGACGCTGCATTGGAAAGCGAGCCAGGCCGAGAGCCAGCTTCGGTTCAAGCTCTTCCACGCCTCGATTGTCGAAAGCGCTGCCCGTAGTGCTATCGCAAATTAAGCCGACATCGTGTCCCGCTTCCGCCTGGGCTGTTGCCAGATCGCGGATATGACGGAAGATCCCGCCGATAGGCGAGCGAACACAATGCACGATCCGCATGGGAGTCGTTGTCATGGTGCAGTTTCCCTGTTCTCGCCCCCAGGTTTCTTATTGAACCTGTGGAGCTCTGAAACTGCACACTAGCAAAGGGAGGTGAGTCCGCGGTTAACTTCGTGGATCTCTAAAAATAGCGTTCGCGGACGTAAATTGTGTCTCCGGGACGGACAGGGTCCGAAATGGGCACACGTCCGTTTAGGATTTCACCATTGATCTGACGGGTCACATCGACGTTCGATTGTTGTGCCCTGGCCGAAAATCCACCGGCTGTGGCAATGGCATTTTGCACTGTCATGCCGGCCACGTAGTTATACTGGCCTGCATTTTGCACCTCTCCCATCAAAAAGATCGGACGATAGGTATCGATCTCCACGGAGACATCCGGGTCGCGGATAAAACCTTGCCGCAATTTACCGGCAATCTCTGAAGCAAGTCCTTGCTGAGTCTTGCCGCGAGCCGCGACGCTGCCAACCAATGGAAAGGAAATATATCCAGCTTGATCAACGACATAGGTGTTGGACAGGTCATCCTGACCAAACACGATGATGCGCAGCCTGTCGCTTGAATCCAAGAGATAAGGCTGTGTCAGTGTTTCATGAAATGCTGTCGGCGGCTGCCTGTACCCGCTGCAAGCAGCAAGGCCCAGGCAGATGCCCAGGACAAGTAGCGCTCTCATTCGCATCAACGACTCTCCTACAATTCGGAGATAGCATCGCGTGTTATGGTTAATTGAGGGTGAAGAGGAAAAAACACTGAATGGAGGGATGAAAGAAACCCTCGGAAAAAAATTAACAGCTGATCTGACCGGATTTGGGACAGTTTAACCGATCGCTTACCCTAATTCGACATAGTTTGCCGGAACTTTGGAGTTTCTAACGATGAATGCTGAGCGGCAGACCCTTCCTGACGACGACATGGCGCTGGACCTGGGCGGTCTTTTGCGCGCCATTGGACGGTCCCTGAGCTGGCTCGTGCCGCTGACACTGATCGTTGCCGCTGCAGTCTTCTTGGGACTTCAGTTCGTTGCGCCGAAATACAAAGGCGAAGCGCGTATCATTATCGAGAGCACGGACAACAATTTTCCAGGCGCCGCGCGCGGTGCGGAAGAAGAACGAGCGCTGCTTGACGCAGAAGGTGTCGCCAGCCAGGCGCAGCTCCTCATGTCCGCTGATCTGGCTCGCCGTGTCGCCAGCAAACTCAACCTCGCTGCAATACCCGAATTCGAAGCCCAACGGTCAGGCGGCCTGGTCAAGGGTCTG
The DNA here is from genome assembly GCF_026191725.2 of Roseibium porphyridii. NCBI lineage: Bacteria > Pseudomonadati > Pseudomonadota > Alphaproteobacteria > Hyphomicrobiales > Stappiaceae > Roseibium > Roseibium porphyridii. Next base: position 4,008,998 of record NZ_CP120863.1, on the reverse strand, counting down.
CTGTCGATGATTGGTCTGGGCACTACCTCAGCTGGCAACAGCGAAGAGGAGAGGGTGCTCAAGCACTATTATGAGAACCTGGATATCTATCGCCTCGATGGGTCACGCGTGATCGCCGTTGATTATACGGCTGAAAATCCTGTGCTCGCAGCGAAAGTCGCCAACACCATCATCGACCAGTACCTTTTGCTGCAGTCAAACGCCAAGCGCCAGACTACGGAACAGGCTTCAGCCGCGCTTGAGCCCCAGATTGTCGAGTTGCGCAAGGAAGTGCAGGCTGCCAGGCAGGCTGTGGCCGACTTCAGGGCCCGGGCGGACCTTCTCATCGGTGCCGACAACATTCCTTTGAACCAGCAGCAGCTGGCAGAGACCAGCAGCGATTATTCCGCAGCTCAGGCTGCCAAGGCAGAATCGCAAGCCAAAGCAGATCTTATCCGCGAACTTTTGAATTCAGGTGGGTCGCTTGAAACCGCTAGCGATGTTCTCAATTCTCCATTGATCCAGCGTTTGCGCGAACGGCAGGTGGAAATCCAGTCCAACATTGCCGAACTGTCCATCACTCTTTTGCCAAGCCATCCGCAGCTGAAAGCGCTTCAGTCGCAACTGGGCGACTATGACCGGCAGATCAGGTCGGAGGCACGCAAGATCCTGCAGGGCCTGGAAAACGACGCCAAGGTCGCAGAGCAGCAGGCCAGGGCACTGGAAACGCGTTTGGACAGTCTGAAGACAGCTGCCGCAAAATCCAATGCGGATCAGGCGCGTCTGGCCGAGCTGGAGCGAGAAGCGAATGCCAAGGCGATGCAGCTTGATCAACTGCTGCTAAGCTATCAGGAAGCAGACTCGCGATTGCGGGCACAGGTACTCCCGGCCGATGCAAGGGTCATCTCCCAGGCCGCTGTTCCGGTTGAGCCCGATTCCCCGAAAATCATGTCCAGCACGATAATCGCAGCACTCGTTACTTTCATCCTCGGTTGCGCCTTTGTCCTGATGCGTGAATTTTTGAGTGGCAATGCGCTCTACCGGATGAACCAGGTGGAACCGGCATTTGCCGGCGCTTCGCAGGACCAGTCCGGCGGACATGTTGCGTCTGCCTCTTCAGAAGCCGATCGCGCGAGAAACATCGGCCCCGGACCGGACGACAGTTTTGGTTGGGAGCGAGGCTACGGCCAAACCATTTCCAACTATCGGATGGACACCGGTTTCCGTGAGCCTCAGCGATCCGGCGCGTTCGGCGACAATGACGACAGCGCTGCTGGCGCCGCACACGATCGTTTCGATGGCAAGGGCGAAACGTCAGCACAGACAGGCCGTGAGAATAAGCGCAAGAGGCGCAGCCTTCGTGACCGTAACAGCTATGATCATGACGTCGCGCCTGACTGGATCGGGAGCATGCGTGGCAACGAGGTGGATGAAGACCCGAAACCAGTCACTGACGATGTTCCACCGCGCGATTCGAAATCTGCCTTCGATACGGCGAAGGGTGCGATTGCAGCTGCAGCGCTTGGGAAAAAGCGCCGCCTGAAAAACGAAGAAGACGACATTACGGCAACCTATGCAGACGAAGTCGAACCAAGTGGCCGTATTGTCGTTCTGAGCGTCGACGATGACGCGTTGTCTCACGACCTGGCGTTTGATCTTGTTCGCAAAGCTGCAGGCTCCAGTCGGTCCGCATTGATCATGGAAGTCTTTCCGGAACAGTCCAATCCGAAAGCTGCTGAAGGCTTTGCCGATATTGTTGCCGGCCATGCACCGTTCGCAAAGGTCGTCTACCGGGACGCGGGATCCAAGGCCCATATCATTGAAGCGGGACGAGAAGTCATCACCGACGACATGGTCAACGCTGAGCGGTTTAAGCTTGCTCTGGAAGCGATTGATTCTACTTACGAAACCATCGTCGTTGACCTGGGCGCCATTGACGGAACCCTGGCCAGTGCGCGGATGCTGAGTTTTGCGGACAGGGTTCTGATCGCCGCCAGTGCTCCTGACCAGGGGCACGAATTGCAAAGCGCTGCCAATCTCCTGGCGCACAATACCGGGGCAAAGGTGGAAGTGGTGATTGCAGGTGGCAAGGGACCACGCCGGAATGGAGACGGCCACGCGGCCTGAGGATAATATGGTTCCGAGGGAGCGGCCTACCCGCGATTGCCCAGTCCGGCTTTCAGTTTTCTTAGCCGCCTGACCAGAGGCCAGAGAGCGTCTGAGTTTCGGATGCCCGTTTTGATGCGCAGCCGGAGCGCATTCTGCTTTTGCCGCAAGATCCCTTTCCAGGTAAACGCCAACGCGAGGTCTTTGAGCGGAACAGCCTTGGTCCAGGCTGTCTTGTATCGTTCCTCGCCGAGGCCAAGGTCGAGAACCTCTATTTGCGGCGATCCGCAGGCATATTCAATGATTTCCTTGATCAGCACCAGACCAGGGCTGTTCGGCAGCATATCATCATGTGCAACGCTGTTGCTGTAGGCGTAAAGCGTGCTGTCCTGTTCCACACACAGATAAGTCGCGCGAATGGCCCCCCCTGTTTCCAGGAACCAGATGTCCATCGATTTTGTCGCTTCACCGGACGCGAATGGTTTCAATCCCAGAAGCTGCGCCAGAAAATCCTGTGCTACGGGATTTGAAAACGCATTTGGAATTCCTGCTTCGCCAGCCCGTTTCTCACGCTGGTCCAAAAAGGCGCGAAAGGCACGATTGATCTCGTCAGGCTCGACGGCCTTTCCAACGCGATAGTCGCCGGTTGCCTGCAGATGCCTTTGCTTGCGGAGCAGGTTCTTGCGCGACGATTTGCTGTGCGTTTCCCGAAAGAAGGTGTCGAAGGTCTCAGGAAGATCCTGAACGAAGATGGGGCTCGGACTTTGTGTCGCAGCTGCGCTCAAAAATGGGTGTGGCCGTCCGTGCCAGTGTTCGGGAATGTTCGAAAGACTGAATACGTCCGCACCAGTCTGTTTCTGGACGTTTCGCAAAATGTCTTCGATCTGGGTCTTGGTCACTTCACCATAAAAGCTCAGATCCCATAAACCTGTGTTTTGATTGCCATTTTGATGACCCAGAAACGTAAGCGTGCTGGCAAGTCCACCACGTTCCAGCGCAAAGGGCAGGATCGCGACAGGCTTTTCCTCTATCTGAACCACCGCGATGGCGACCTCGATCTTCCGTTCTTTGCCAATGGTTTCAAACCATGAGGAAAGCCACTCGGAAGACTGATACGGGTTTCTACAACCTGCAGTTCTTAAGTGTTGCCAGTATGGTAGCGCTTCGCTAAGGCTATTGAGAACAGTGAGGCGCCAAGGGCAGGGAGCTGAGGTCACAGGCTTTTCCTCGACCTCATCAAAGATCGTTTGAACAGGATTGTTACACTCGGATAAACCATTTTGAACGATCATGGAGCCTAGACCGTATCGCACGCTAGAAGATCAGATTAAGTCTCGATAGATTTAGCAATAATTGTTAAAGAAACCGTGCCTAAGTGGCACCTTCTTCACAAATGGGCATCACGCCAGATGAAAGTTCGGCACAAGTCAGTTTCACGCGCGTTCCGGGTCCTGAAAGGGACCGGACTTGACCGTGTGTTGGCGCCGTTCACGCAGGGCTGCGGTGCAGTCTTCATGATGCACCATGTCAGACCTGCCCGCACGAATGCTTTTCAACCAAATCGGCATCTGGAGATCACACCGGAGTTTCTGCGCCAGGCTGTGGAGCGGATCAGGGCCAACGGATATGAAATCATCGCGCTGGACGAGGCTGTCGATCTTTTGAAATCAGGCTACGGCAACCATCGCTACGCCGTTTTGACATTTGATGATGGATACAAGGACAATCTTGAGGTTGCCTATCCGATCCTCAAAGAGTTGGGGGCACCGTTTACTGTCTTCATCACCAGCGGTCTGATTGATCGGACTTGCGAGTTATGGTGGTTGGCGCTTGAGCGGATCATCGCTGAGAACGATGAGGTGATTTTCACCCAGGCTGGTGAAGCCAGCGGCCTTCCCTGCGCAAGTCTTGACGACAAGATCGCTTGTTTCGACAAGATCGTCGACTACCTCACCTTGGAAATAGGTGAGTACGATCAGCGAAAAATCATTCGTGCCCTGGCTGAGAAATACGGACTGGACCTCGCCGCGATAGCCGATGAGCTGGTGATGACATGGGATCAGGTGCGAGAACTCTCTTCTGATCCACTGGTTTCGATTGGCGCACACACGCATGAGCACTACGCAATGGCCAGACTTGAGGCTTCTGTCGCGCGCGCAGATGTTCTCAAAGGTTTGAGCCGGCTCGAAGAAGAGCTTGGCCGGCGTCCGAAACACTTCGCCTACCCATATGGCAAATCGCACGCGGTCAGTCTGCGGGACGCCGAAATCGTCAGGGAAATAGGCTTTGCGTCTTCGGTGACCACATTGCCCGGGGTTCTTCAGTCCGCCAATGCACGTGACCCCATGATGTTGCCACGGGTGTCGCTCAATGGCCGGTTCCAGGATCCGGGTATCGTGGATCAGTATCTGACGGGAGCGCCATTCGCGCTTTATCGGGCTGCGCGATGGGCTGCCTCTGGATTTGGCGTCAGGTCCGGTTTTTCCCGCCTTTTTCCATCCACCAGATGATGGCACCGGCCGGAACCACCCAGACCAGACCGGCAATCGCAAAGTAAATCAGTCGTACAACGGATGAGGCGTTCTGCAGCGTGATGTCACCAATCACCATCGCGACGAGTGCGTAGATCACAACGAACACGACCAGCAGCACCATGCCAACGAATTTTCTGAACGAGGGGACCATTTGCAAGGGTTTCCATTTTCTTTCGATGGATTGTGATGGCTGTCACAGACACGTCCAGCGAGTGTCCCGTAAATCTTGTTTCATAACGGAAGACATCCGGCGCAGCTTATAGCCCGGATCTGCTTTTTGCGGCAAGCGGCCCCTTGTGTTTGACCGGATCGCTCGCCGTCACATTGAGACAATTGAAATTTCTGACTTGGCGAAGGGCGATTTTGGGCCCGAGCGCGCTGACCCGCAAAACGATTTCGCGGGAGCAGATGCACTTTGATTTGCGCACAAAAGCAATGGTCATTTGATCTTGGCCTTGCGATCCGGACCAAGTCGTGAACGGCAAGGTGTTTGACATGATCAATTCTTCCATAGGCATTACAGGCTCTGTCGGGCGGTGGGGAAAGAATGACCAACTCGACGTGGTCGCGGTGCAGACGCGGCTGAACGAGCTCATGGGCGGGTCGCGCACAAACCTCGTTCCAGATGGTATCAGCGGAAGGAAGACGCGCGGAATGATCGCTGATTTTCAGATCAGCGTGGTTGGATTTCGGAAGCCCGATTCCCGTGTTGACCCGGCAGGGCGCACAATAATCGCGATGAATGATCCGAATTCTGCATCGGTGTGGCAGAGGATGAGTATTCCGGATCTGCCGGACGACAACGGTCCGTCAGGTGGCGGTTCTTCCGAAAAACCGAAAGTGGATCCAAAACCGGCAACGCGCCCGACAATGGTGCCGCGCGCCTTGACCGACAAGGAAATTGCCGCGACCAAGCCAGGTGGGTTCTTGAGGTTTGCAGATGCGGCGTCGCCGGGTGGGTTTGCCACCGTCAAGGCTGGTGAAACCTGGCTGGCACCGGAAGGCAAACGTCTGATCATTCATGCCATCGAATATGAGACGCGGGAGGACGGTAAACTCAAGCCCAACGGCATCATTACCTATCAGCAAATCACATCGGACATTGCGACGGCGAAGGAGGGGGTGATCTACCGGCAAAATCGGGAAGGTTTCGTCACAGATATTCTTTATGCTGGGATTGCGCATGCCGGGAAGAAACTGAAGTCCACCCAAGTTCTGATCGAGATGGAAATGGAGTTTCTGCTTGCGGTCGCTTCTGCCAATCCGTTCGTTTTTGCCGCAGATGTCGGGCTCAAGGTTGCCGAGTGGACTGCAAAGAACAAGGACAACTTTCCAAAATGGGCAAAGGCTATCAGTCTTGTTCTTGCCGCGCGAAAAACACTGAAAACCTATGCTCCAACCTTGTGGGACAAGATCGTGGACGCCGCCCTCTTTGCGGCATGGAAAGGAACAAAGGCAGCTGTTGCCATGTTCGGAGAAGACGTCGCACGCAACATTCCGGATGCGATGGCAGGGGACACCAAAAAGATCACCAAACTTGCAGGATCTCTTTTGGGCTCTATCGGCAAGAGCGGCTTTAACGCGCGTATGACGGCACTTCGTTTGGTTTGGACCATCTTGTCGACTGTTGCCATGAAGGCACTGACGTCTATTCCGGCGGCGGTCAAAATCACGGCTGCCGAAAAGAAAAAGGCCGCTCTGGATCTGGTCTTGTCCCTCAAGAAGGCAGGTGTTGCCCTGACTGAAGGCGATGCTGCGACAATCGTTGAGGAGGTGGTGAAGAACGCTGACGAGGTGAACGACGCAATCAAGAAGCTCAAAGCTGGCTACGATGCCATTCGCTAGCGGTTGGTGAACCTGTCGCCAGCCGTGGATAAATTCGGCTTGCAGAAAGCTCTAAGCGCGCGTGCCGGTTGAGCGTCAGGTCTGAACTAAATGATATGACCATTGGAATTGACACAAAGTGTCTCAGGCTCCTTGCCGACATGCTGCTACCCCTATATTTCGGCAACCAAGGGATTTTTCGGAAACGCGACGGGCCGGGGCTGGTTTATGAATGTCATTGCAGACAGCGCTAAGGAAAGCACAGGACAATTGATTCCAGCCAGAAGACAGAGGATCCAGCAAAGCCGGGCGATGATCCGGTGGTGGCTCTATGTAGTGTGCGCGCTGATCCTGGCAATGGTTGTTGTCGGCGGGGCCACCCGGCTGACGGAATCGGGTCTGTCCATCACCGAGTGGAAGCCCATTCACGGCGTCATTCCGCCCTTGAGCGAAGCCGAATGGGAAGAAGAGTTAGAAAAATACCGGCAAATTCCCGAATATCAGCTCATCAACAAAGGAATGAGCCTGGAGGAATTCAAGTTCATCTTCTGGTGGGAATGGGGACACAGGCTGTTGGGCCGCTTCATTGGTGTCGCTTTCTTTGTCCCAATGGTTGCGTTCTGGGCAGCGGGAAGAATTGAGCCGTGGCTGAAGCCGAGGCTCTTGTTGGGACTTGCTCTGGGTGGATTGCAGGGGTTTGTCGGCTGGTGGATGGTGGCCTCAGGTCTGGTTGAGCGTGTTGACGTCAGTCAATACAGGCTGGCAGTACACCTGACGCTGGCTTTGATTATCTTTGCCTATCTGTTCTGGATTGCACGACGACTGACGCCACTTTCGCAACCAACCGAAACAGAAACGGCACGTTTGTCCGGACTGAGCAAACTCGTGTTCGCGTTTGTTTTCCTGCAAATGTTCCTGGGCGGTTTGGTTGCAGGCCTGAATGCGGGACTGACATTCAACACCTGGCCATTGATGGACGGTCAAGTGATCCCGAAAGGGCTTTTCGTGATGGATCCGATCTGGCTCAATTTTTTTGAAAATGTCATGACGGTCCAGTTCCAGCACCGGGTTACAGCATATATTCTGGTCTTCATTGGCCTGGCGCTAACAGTTGCCACATTCCGCGTCAGCAGCCGTCCGGCCTTGCGACGGGCTGGCGCAAATGTTGGTGGCTTCATTTTGCTTCAAGCAATTTTCGGAATATTGACTCTGATCTGGCAGGTTCCGCTTTCAATTGCACTGGTCCACCAAGGGTTTGCAGTCATCGTGCTTGCGGCCATTGTTGATCACATGGCCCTGTTGAAAGGGCCTTACCCGTTGCAAAGCAAGGCCTAGTCTGCAAAGAGTAGAACACTTGCGCTGACGGTTTGACAATCGAGTGCAGTGCAACCCAGACTTGCCCATCAAAGAGGAGTGCTCCGACAGTGATCAAGTAGAGGCCAACTGAAAAAACGCCTTCGGGCAATTTGGACTTACTTGCGGAGCACATCATGCAACCCATCATCTATGACGTGGCTGTCTCAATTGACGGCTTCATTGCCGGTGCAGGCGACGACATCACGAAATTCGCTCACGAGGGTCAGGTTGTTGAGGACTATTTCGAGCGCCTCAACACATATGCCATCGCAATCATGGGGCGGAAAACATATGAATTTGGCTACCGATTTGGGCTCGAGCCGGGCGCCAACCCGTATGAGAACATGAAAACCTTCGTTTTTTCCAGATCATTGGAGCTTCCGGGAGAAAGCGCGGTTGAAGTGATCGACAAAAACGAGCTCTCCAAAATCAAGGATCTGAAGGCCAACGCGGACGGTCCGATTTATGTGTGCGGGGGAGGGGAGTTCGCAGGCCATCTCATGAGCAATCGCTTGATTGATATCCTTCGTTTGAAGCGGGCCCCGATCCTTCTGGGCAGCGGCGTCAGGTTGTTCGGGGATTTTGGTGACGGTCGTGAAATGATCAACACGACAACGCGCATTTACGATGGCGGTTACCTGTTTCAGGAGTTTCAGGTCAAACCTTAGAAAGACAACAAAAAAGCCCGCCAACCGGCGGGCTTTTCATGACCCGGTAGGAAAATCTATCCGGAAAGTGCCTGGTCGAGATCTGCAATGATGTCATCGACATCTTCCAGTCCCACAGAAATACGAACCACGTCAGGCCCAGCTCCGGCTGCGACCTTCTGATCATCTGACAGCTGACGGTGTGTTGTCGATGCCGGGTGGATGATCAGGCTACGGGTGTCGCCAATATTGGCCAGGTGCGAGAACAGTTCCACCTTTGATACGAGATTCACACCCGCATCATAGCCGCCCTCAACGCCGAAGGTGAACACGGCGCCAGCACCCTTGGGCAGATATTTCTGCTGCAAAGAGTGGTGCTTGTCTTCGGGTAAGGCTGCATAGGACACCCAGTTGACCTTGTCGTGACCCGACAGATGAAGCGCAACCTTCTTGGCGTTGTCGGAGTGTCTCTGCATGCGCAATGGCAAGGTTTCGATACCGGTCAGGATCATGAACGCGTTGAACGGCGAGATCGCAGGGCCGAGATCACGCAGTCCAAGAACGCGACAAGCGATGGCAAAGGCGAAGTTGCCGAATGTCTCATGCAGCACGATGCCCTGATACTCCGGACGAGGCTGCGAGAGCAGGGGATAGTTGCCGCTGGCAGACCAATCAAAGCTGCCGCCATCCACGATAATACCACCCATGGAGTTACCATGACCGCCCATGAATTTGGTCAGGGAATGCAGCACAATATCGGCACCATGCTCGATCGGACGGCAGAGATAGGGACTTGCCATCGTATTGTCGACGACGAGCGGAATGCCTTTTGCCTTTGCAAGGGCCGCAATGGCTTCGATATCGACGACGATGCCACCCGGATTGGCCAGGCTTTCGATGAAGATCGCGCGGGTCCGATCGTCAATTGCAGCCTCGAATGAGTTGATATCGGCAGGATCGGCCCACTTTACGCCCCAGCCGAAGCTTTTGAAGGAGTGATTGAGCTGGTTGATTGAACCGCCATACAGTTTGTTGGCCGCAACGATGTTGTCGCCGGGTTGCATCAGCGAGTGGAAGCACAGAAGCTGAGCGGAGTGGCCGGACGCGGTCGCCAGCGCGGCAGTTCCGCCCTCAAGGGCGGCGACACGTTCCTCAAGCACAGCGGTGGTCGGGTTGGTGATACGCGTATAGATGTTGCCGAAGGCCTGCAGACCGAACAGGGAGGCCGCGTGGTCAACATCATCAAAGACAAAGGATGTTGTCTGATAAATCGGTGTCGCCCTGGCACCGCTCGAAGGGTCGGGTGCAGCGCCGGCGTGAATGGCAAGCGTGGAAAAGCCCGGAATGTTTTCGCTCATTAATTAACCTCCCTTTTGGATTGGCGGCCAGTTTGACCGAAGGCCTCAGGGAGGTCAAAGCAGGATTTTCCGATTTCCGGACGGGAGCAAAAATTGTAGTTCTGAAAACGCGAACAATGCGCAATGCGGACTACTGATTAGAGATGTCATCTCCTTGGTTCAGTCTCATCAGAAAATAGACACCGAACACCAGGGCGATCGCCAAAATGGGGAGGCACAGCGCCAAGAGGACTGTATCACTTACCATAGTAAACATGAGCACCTCCTGTGCTTATGAATGCGGACCTGCAACTGCGAGTGTTGACCCGCCAATATGGAGAAACAGGAAAATCAGTTCTCTGCATTTGTGCAAAGATCAACGAAACATCTCATCAAAAAAGCTTAAATCTTTAAGCGCGTTTGGTTTGCGATGAACGCCTATTCGACCCTTTGCCCTGCCTTTGGAACCCTTTTTCAGACCAGCTTTCGTCACGGTCGGCGAAAGGCGATCCGGGTTTTGCGCGGTTTGAGATCACAAACAAAACGAATGACACCAAGCCAGCCATCGCCATCAAAACCAGTTCAAACGCCGTAAACAGGGTCGGTTCCTGCATTCTGTCCCCCTCTTCGAACATGTTTCCGGACTTGATGTCCGGTTGAAAGGGTTTGGTCGACGAGACGCCATCCAAACCAGTCACATGCAATGTCGAAGCTGGCGGCATTTTTCTAACCGTCTTTGTCCCCGGATAGTCCACGGTGTTGGAACCCAGATTTCAGGGATGGGCGCTTCGAGGACAGAGTCCTCGAGTTGACACCCGCCCAACCGATCTCACCGGACAACCGACCATATTCGATCTTGGGACAGCGGTTCATAACCACCTTTATCCCGGCATCTTCAGCTCGTTTTGCGGCCTCATCATGGCGAACCATCAATTGCATCCAGATTACCTTCGGCAACTTCTGGTTCGAGATCACCTGGTCGATAATTTGTCCCGCCGCTTCTGAATTTCTGAAGATGTCGATCATGTCGGGAATGGCTGGCAGGTCATCCATCGACGCGTACACCTTCTGGCCAAGAATTTCTTTGCCAGCCTGGCCAGGGTTGATCGGCCAAACGTCATAGCCTTTAGACAGCAGATATTTGAGCACAAAAAAGGACGGACGTACGGAGTTGGCACTCGCCCCGATCATGGCAACAGTTTTGACCTCGTCCAGAATGCCTTTGATGTAGGCATCGGAATATCCGTCGTGGTTCATCGTCAAAGTATCCCTTTTGTGTCTGGCGCCATCCAATGCGAAACCGGAGGATGCTGCAAGGGTGGCAGAGAGCACAAAAGGTCACAACTTTGAAAAAGCGCACGTACGGTCAGGCAAATCTGTTGGACAGCGTCTAGACAAGTTGAGTCAGAGGCAAGAGACAGGCTTGGGAAACACCAGATGAACGCAATCAAGAAGCGTTTAGAAGACACGCTGGAAAAAATCGATACAACACTCGATGCGCCCTTGGATATTGCTGCATTGGCGACCGCTGCAGCCTGTTCAAGGTTCCACTTTCAGCGGCAGTTTTCTGCATTTGTCGGTATGGGGGTTGCCGATTATCAGCGTCTTATGCGGTTCAGGCGCGCTGGTCTGCAACTTGCCTTCCGACATGAGACACCCATCACCGAGGTTGCTTTCAACGCCCACTACGAAAACCTGGAGAGCTTTTCCCGTGCCTTCAAACGTGTCTTCGGTCAGAGCCCGAGCGCGTTCCGAAAGTTGCCCGACTGGTCACGCTGGCAAGAAACTTATCAACCGATATTGGATTTGAAAGGAGAGATTATGCGGAACGTCGAACTCAGTGCCGAAGAGGTGCGCATCGTCACATTTGAAGAAACCTTGGTCGCGAGTCTGGAGCACCGTGGACCGCCAGCACAAATTCCGGCATCCGTTCGAAAGTTCATTGCCTGGCGCAAGGACTTCGGCACACCGCCCTCAAAGAGTGCGACGTATAACCTTTTTTACGATGATCCAAAGACAGCGCCAGCCGAGGCCTTTCGGTTCGGCATTTGCTGCAAGGTCGAAAGGCCTGTTGAGAAAAACACTTTTGGGGTCGAAACCGGTATCATTCCCGGTGGGCGTTGTGCGGTGTTCCGGCATAGAGGGCCGCTTGAAAATGCCGATGATGCAATTCGCGAATTCTATAAGGACTGGCTTCCGGCAAGCGGGGAAACCCTTCGAGATTTTCCACTCTTTGTCGAACGCGTCAGCTTTTTTCCGGATGTAGCCGAGCATGAGGCGATAACAGATATCTATTTGCCGCTTCAGCAGTGAACCGGACTTTCACCTCTTCAAGAGAGTTTTTCTGCCTGTTGAGCGCGCAGTTCCTTGCGGATTACCAACTTCAATCCTGACCAGGTTGCATCGACGGCGCAGACTTTTATGTCGACAAAACCGATCGGCAAGCAGACATCACGAATGACATCTTCTGTGACGGTCGTCGGCACCTTGCTGGCTTTCTTGGGCCAGGAGATCCAGATCATGCCGTTCGGTGCAAGGGAGTCTCTGAGGTGCAGAAGTTGAGTTTCCAGGTCATCTCGTTCGGTCACGAAGACATGGGCACAATCCAGTCCTGGTTCAGCGCTTGTGAGCAGAGTTAGAGCTGGCTCCTGCGCCTTCAGTAGCTCGGCAATTTCCTGAGGCATGCCCTGTCGCCAGCAAGTCATTCCGGGCTTCAGTCCGAGCTTTGCCGAGAGGGGGCGACCGGAATAGCCAGCTTGTGTCATGGTCGTTCCCACCTCGCTGAAACAACTGTCACCTCAGGTGTCGGTCCATTCGGGTTTACGCTTTTGCAGAAAGGCTGAAATTCCTTCCTCTGCATCTTTGGCCATCATATTTTCCACCATGGTTTCGGCAGCAAAGTCGTAAGCCTCGGCAAGCGGCATCTCCAGCTGGCGGTAGAAGGCTTCTTTCCCGATCTTGAGAGTCTTTGCAGACTTGGATGCGATGACTTCGGCGTATTTCTGGACAACCTGCTCCAGATAGTCACCAGGAACGATGCGGTTGATCAGGCCGAAGTCCTTGGCGGTCGATGCGTCTATGCTTTCTCCTGTTAAAAGCATTTCCATAGCCTGTTTCGGAGCCACATTTCTCGACAGGGCAACCATGGGCGTAGAGCAGAACAGACCGATATTGACACCCGGCGTGCAGAAGGTCGCCGTGTCGGTCGCAATTGCAAGATCGCACGAAGCAACCAGCTGACATCCGGCGGCCGTTGCAACGCCGGTTACCACCGCTATCACGGGTTTTGGATGTCGGACGATCTGCTGCATCAGGTCCGAACACTGCCGCATGATCACCTGGTAAGTTTCTTTTCCGCCGTCGCTTTCGGCCCGTGCCGCGGTCAGTTCCTTCAAATCGTGACCAGCACAGAACACCTTGCCTTCCGCTCCAAGCAGAACAACACGAACATTCGGATCGGCTTCTGCTTTTGTCAGCTCATCCGATAAAGCGCTCATCATCTCTCGCGAGAGCGCATTCATACGTTCTGGACGCTGCATGACAATGCGATAGACACCTTCGTGAAGAAGTGTGGAAAGCAGGGGCTTTTGGGCGTCGTCATTCGCTGCGGCTTCGGACATGGGGCACTCCGTGAACTGATCCGTTGTTGGTCTTATACCTGATCCAATCCCGGCTTCCATAGTGGTGTGTTCAATAGGGCCGGCTTGCGAGGTTTCCGATCACAGATCGTTTATCAGGTCCCTGAAGCAGGCAGCTGACGGTTTGCGCCGGATCGGTTATCCTCGGTCGATGTGGAAGATTGCCCCATTCCGGTCCTGGACCGGCGCATTGCTGGGACTTCTTGCCCTTCTTGCTCCAGCTTCTGGGCAGGAAAAAGTCGATGTTGCGCTTGTTTTGGCGGTCGACGTCTCCCGCTCCATGTCTCCGGAAGAACTTGAGATCCAGCGCAAAGGCTACGCAGCGGCAATCTCTAGTCCTGAAGTCGTTCGCGCAATCGAGCTTGGAGCTCACGGTCGGATCGCACTGATGATGTTCGAATGGGCCAACGAAAATCACGCCCGCGAAATCGTCGGCTGGTCTGTCATCGAAACGCAGGAAGATGCGTTGACCTTCGCCGACAAGATTCTGAATGACAGGTCTTTCGGACAACGCCGTACGTCCATTTCGGGTGCAATTCGGCATGCAGCCTCAATACTTGCCGACGTGCCTTTCGAAACGGATCGCAAGGTCATCGATATCTCAGGCGACGGACCGAACAATCAGGGGCTTCCAGTGACACCTGTGAGAGATGCCGCGGTGGAGGCGGGGCTTGTCATCAACGGGCTCCCATTGATGACCAAGGGCGGCATTGGGTTTCAGTTCAATATTCCGGATCTTGATGAGTATTATCGCCGGTGTGTAACAGGCGGGCCGGCAAGCTTTGTGATCCCGGTAATCGAATGGGCACAGTTTCCGGATGCCGTGCGCCGCAAGCTTATCCTGGAAATCGGTGGGCGGGTGCCAGCTGAAGCGCCCAAGGTTCTCAAGGCGCAGATCCGCTTTGAGGAACCCTATGATTGTCTTATTGGCGAAAAGATCTGGCGACGGTTGCGCGAGCAGTATTTTTGGGATCCGTGAAGACTGGATTTACGCAAACAACAGCGAACAAACTTCACAAATGGCGTGCTGAGAGTTGTCTTCGTTTCACGCCAGTTGCCTGCAAGCAGTGCTTGCTTGCCATTCGTTTACCATAACGGAAATTCGAGCGTCGTTTCACGCGGGGGTTGTGTTATGTATGCATCAAAGGGGTCCAGCAGGTCGTATCGGTTTCAGGGGGAAGGGTGTCGCTCGACATCGAAAAAATATTGACCAGAGAAGCGTCCAACGTACTTGGGCGCATTGTCACGTCTCGTGAAGACCTCAATGATCATTTCAACATCAATAAAGTTCTGAAGTTCGTTCAAGGTGTTTACAAGAGCACCGGCATCGAACTCGATGTGAATTGTTTTTATGTCTGGCCGAACATCAAGTCTCTCGCCAGGGCCGTTCGGCAAAGACAATACCAGGACATTCCCAAGCTGATTTTGCTCAAGGAAGGCGACGAAAGTGTGCCGCTTTTTGTCTTCGCCGGAGGGGCAAGCTGCTTTCTGGAGTTGAAAAACATCTTGGCGGGTCTCGATTTCAGAGGTGCCATCTACGGTGTCCGCCAGACACAATTCGGAAGGCATCATACTGCGCCTGCTGTTGTTGAAGACGAAGTGGAAGCCTGCTGTCACGTCATTGAACAAAGGTTCAAGGGCGTGCCGGTTCGTTTGCTCGGCTATTCGTTTGGAGGTGTTGTTGCACTTGAGCTGGCGCGAAAGCTAAAGGCTGCAGGCTCGGAAGTCAGTTTTCTCGGGCTGATCGATACACATCAAAGTGAACATGCGTGGCCACTCGGGATCTGGGCGCGCGTTGTCGGCAGGAAAATTCTCAGCCGTCTGGGAAAAATCAAAGCCGCCTTGACGTCAAGCCAACGCAAAACGAGCCCAGCCGTTTCCACAACGGTGTCATTGCCCAGAAAAGTCCTGGCGCGGCGGCTGAGCCCGATACTTTTCAGGTTTTACAGGCCGACATCTCTCAGGTACCCGGAAATGGCGCCGGAGTGGGTCTACGGTCACACACCAAAATATGAAAACGCCGGAAAGCAATTGCTGCGAATGCGCGGTCTTTATCAACCAGAAGCCTATGGTGAGCATCTCGTCTTCTACAGGGCAAGCGGCCTCAAACCGCAAAGCTGCGATCCATGGGACACTTGGCATCGATTTTTGCCGAAGGCAGAGTGGTCAAGCGTACGGGGCAATCATCTGAGTGCAGTTGCCGGTAAAAACGGCTTTGCCATTGGCAAGGACGTTGCCGATCGCCTGAACATGACGATGACAGAGGCTCCAGCCTGGGACGTCCGTCTGGCAGGCGCAGGATAAACCTGTTCCAACACGCGTTGCCGACTATCCTCTTCGACGGCGTCTGCGCCGCTCGCCGGTTCCGGTCTCTGGTGACGAGGTTTGCAACGGCTCAGGCAGTTCGACAGCGGAGCGCAGGTGCGGGAAGCTGTCTGCCTTGTTCGGCAATGCCATTGCGTTGACGAAATGCTCCTGAAATTTCGGTTCCAGTGCGGTTTCAATTTTCTCGATATCGCGCACCGTCTGTTCGATTTCCCGACGATAGCCGCGGTTGAGCAACGCCATGCGTGCCCCGGTGCCTGCGGCGTTGCCGACGCCGGTCACACCTTCAAGAGAGCAGTCGGGTATCAGTCCGAGGATCATCGCATATTTGGGATCGATATAGCTGCCGAAAGCACCCGCCAGGCGAATACGGTCAAGGTGATAGGTACCGAGTTTGTCCTGCAGCAGCTTTACGCCGGCATATAGAGCGCCCTTGGCAAGCTGTATCGCGCGAATGTCGGTCTGAAGGATTGAAATTTCGACACCATCTTCGGCGATCGAATAGGAAAAGGTGCGGCCTTGCGACCGAATGCGCGTTGTTCGTGCAGCCATATTGCCGTTGATGACGCCGTCTTCGGTGATCAAACCGGCAAGAAACATTTCCGCAACGGCCTCGATGATACCCGAGCCGCAAATGCCAGTGACGCCGACACTATCGATTTTCTCGGCAAACCCTTCCTCGTCGGACCACTCGTCGACGCCAATGACCTTGAAGCGCGGTTCCAGCGTCTCCTTGTCGATCCGAATGCGCTCGATCGCGCCGGGAGCAGCGCGTTGGCCGGACGAGATTTCTGCTCCTTCAAAGGCCGGTCCCGTCGGGGAGGAGGCTGCAAGCAGGCGATCCTTGTTTCCAAGGACGATTTCCGCATTGGTGCCGACGTCGACCAGCAGAGTGATCTCGTCGTGTGAATAAGGGCTTTCAGACAGGGTCGCTGCCGCAGCATCAGCGCCAACGTGCCCGGCGATACATGGCAGCATGTAGACACGCGCCCCTGGATTGAGTTCCAGATCCAGATCACGCGCAACCAGGTTCATCGCATCGGAGGCGGCGAGTGCGAAGGGGGCTCCACCAAGCTCCACCGGATCAATTCCAAGAAACAGGTGATGCATCACAGGGTTGCCGACAAAGGTCGCATCAAGCACGTCGGAACGGTCAGCGCCGACATCGCCAACAAGTTTGCCAACAAGCGCGTTGACCGCCTCACGAACCGCCTTCGTAAGGTCGGGTAGTTTCGCCGGGTTCATCTGAACATAGGACACCCGGGACATCAGATCTTCACCAAAGCGGATCTGCGGATTTGATGTGCCGGCTGAAGAAACTGTTCGACCGTTTTGCAGATTGCACAAATGAGCTGCAATGGTCGTGGAGCCGATGTCGACCGCGAGACCGTAGACAGCTTTCTTTTCACCCGGCCAAAGGGCAATCAGTGTTGGTAATGTTCCAAGATCCTGATGAATGGCTGCCGTTACGTTCCAGTTTGCCTTGCGCAACATGACTTGAACGCCAGGAAGCAGGGCAGGATCAAAGACGAGGTCAGCAAGGCCAGTTGCAGCGATCAGGGCATCGCGAAGGCGGTCGATGTCTCCTCGTGGTGTTTCCATGTCTGGTTCGTCAATGGAAACGCTCACGAGCGAAATTGCGCTATCCGCCTCGATCTGTTTGGCTTCGGCGCGCTTACGGACCACCTGCCGGTTCGTTTGCGCGTCGGTCGGAATGTCGACCACCAGGTCCCCGAGAATTTTCGCCTGGCAGGAAAGACGCCGATCCTCGGGCAGTTTGCGCAAGGTGGCATAGCGGGTTTCGGCCTCAGTCGCACCTTCCAGGTGTTCAGCCGAGCTGATGACGTTTTCCTTGGCAAATTGCCCTTCGGACACGGTCACCTGGCACCGCCCGCAAATGCCACGTCCTCCACATACAGATTCCACATAGACGCCAAGTGAGCGAGCTGCATCAAGCAGGGGGGTGCCGACGGGAAAAGTGCCGCGTCGCCCGCTGGGCTGAAAAACAACTTTGGCGTTTTGAGGTGTCTCGGTCATGGCTTTGGTTCAGTCACCACAGGGATTTCTCAATTCTCAGTAATCGTTTTGCCTATCCACTCACTGCGGGAGAGGGAACGCATATCAGTAGCAGCAATTCTTCGCCACGGTCTTGAGCGGCTGCGCGTATTTCAACGGCTCCGCGATGCACAAAACCCCTCCCGTTAGCGGGAGGGGACTGACGCAGCGATTCGACCCGGTCACTGACCTCATCTGGTCTTTCTGATCCCTCAGCCTGCAGACCGCCGAGCCGCGCGACCTCCACGGCGACGTCCGCCGCCGGCAGATGCTCCGCCATCCGCTGGAGTTGAAGATGCAGCGCTCGCTGCCGCCGGCTGATGGTCCCTGTAAGTCATGATCCATTCCTGGCAGTTAGGATCCGTTCCATTCAGAACATTGGCGGCGCGCACGGCTTCCATTTCCTGTGGGCGGCAGGGGTTCATGATTGCTGAAGTCATGCCGGCGCCGATCACCATCGGAATGAAACCTGCATTGATGCCGTGTCTGTGTGGCAGACCAAAGGAAATGTTGGAAAGGCCGCAGGTCGTGTTCACCTTCAGCTCGTCGCGCAAGCGGCGTAGGAGTTTGAACACTTGCTGACCGGCAGTTCCCATTGCACCGATTGGCATGACCAGAGGATCGACGACAATGTCATGTGACGGGATGCCGAAATCAGCCGCCCGTTCCACGATCTTCTTGGCAACGGCAAAGCGCACATCCGGGTCTTCGGATATCCCGCTTTCGTCGTTTGAGATTGCAACAACCGGGACGTCGTACTTCTTGATTAGCGGCAGGATCGCTTCAAGCTTTTCTTCTTCACCTGTTACCGAGTTGACAAGCGGACGGCCCTTGGCGACCTCCAGCCCGGCTTCGATTGCCGCGGTTACAGATGAATCAATTGACAAAGGAACGTTCGTAAGCTCTTGAACAATCTCAAGAGTTTTAACAAGAAGCGGAGGCTCGGTCTCGTTCGGGTTAACTGCGGTAACGCCAGCATTGACATCGAGCATCGTTGCACCGGCTGCAACCTGCGCCAGTGCATCGGCCTTGACGGTTTCGAAATTGCCTTCGATCATTTCCGCGGCCAGTTTCTTGCGGCCGGTCGGGTTGATCCGTTCACCGATCACACAAAACGGCTGGTCGAAGCCTATGATGATTTCCTTGGTGGCGGAGGCGACAACAGTGCGGGTCATTTAGGCGCTTTCGTTGGCTGTCAGTGTGGAGGAGGGGGATTGAAAGGACCAGCTCCCGCGGTTGTGGAGCCAATCCGCGGTTTTCTGGACCCCGCCAAACGGATAAACATGGATTTGAACGAGCTGACAGGAGGGCTGACTGACAACACGGTTCTCAAGCGGCTCAACCATGGTGTCCGGGTCATAGCCGGAGAGCATGGAGACGACTGCACCACCGCGTTTTTTCAGGAAATTGAGTGAATTCTCGACACCGGCAAAGGCTGCGTATTTCAAAAGCGTCGTCATCTTTGCAGGGCCGGCCACCCCTATATGTACCGGAAAGAGGTTGCCCCAGTCGCGCAACTCGTCAAGCCAGAGGCTGACCCGGTGAGGGTCGAAACCGAACTGGGTGACGATGCGGAATTCCGCATCGCTTTGAGCAGCAAGTTCATGCTTGCGGTTCAAAAATTCCCGGATGACATCAGGTGAGATGTCGGGAGCGCCTTCCGGGTGACCCGCGACGGCAATTTTTTTTATGCCAAGCTTGTCGAAAAGACCGGTTTCCAGAAGGGAGACTGATGAAGTCAACGGGCCGGACTTTTCGGCTTCACCCGCAATCGCCAAGACTTCGGTGACGCCTGCCTCTTGCGTGAGCCGGTGGATGCGTCGCTCAAAGGCTTCATAGGAGGGGTACCGGCGTGCCGCCATATGCGGAACTGGCGTCAGCTTGTGGCTGGTCAGTGTGCGGGCAGCGGCAACAATGGTGTCTTCCGATGCATTGCCGAGGTCTGTCACATAGACCTGTGTTCCGGTGGGAATGCTGGCAAGCAACTCCGTTTTTTCGATCACCTGTTTGGGTGACATTTCGGTCGAGGCGGGAAGCCGCCCATTCGCCAAAAGACGCTGTTCAGTCATTCTCGCTGCCTCCACTTGCCAAAAGGGTTTTCAGACGGTCCTTCGGATAGGCCGTTACCAGCTCACTCAAGGCTGTCTCTGCTTCAGATTCCAGGTCGTCAGAAACCTCAACCGGGTCTGCACGGCGCCACTCGGCCATATAGGCCTCGCTGTCTTTGGCCCCGACCCTCATGGCGCAGGCGTCGATTGCCTCCATGAACATGGCTGGCAGTTCCCTGCGGGCAGATTTCCGTCCCTTTTTCACCAGGATCTGTGCCGGGATATCCCGCCAAAATACGATGATCTTCTGCGCCATGGCCTCTTTCTCCACCTGACAATCTATCTTTGAAGGAAGGGCTGATCTTCAGGCCGCCTGATAGCGGCATCATCACGTGAAAAACCGACTTATCCCACGGTGGGAACGACGGAATTCATTTTGGAAGATCTTTGCCGACAAAAGGTGCCAGCATTCCATAGCCGGTCTTTTTGATTTCGAACGGTAGGTCCAGGCGTTCCGCGGCGCGCCTAGCGGCTGCTTCCAGGTCCGGATCGTCGGTCTGAGCAAGGTAAAGCAGGCGCGTATAGTGCGCGAAATACATGTCTCTCAAATGCGGATGCCAGTCGAGGCCAAGCGGTTCGATAACCATTGTCTGGAAGTGTCTTGCAAGAAAGTCAGTCAGGTAGAATGTGCCCAACTGGTCCTCCTCCATCTGATCAAAGGCCTCCAGACCGGAAAAGAAGGCATAGCAATGCGCGCCTTCGATACGACGGGCACCCGTTTCTTTTAGTACTTTGTCCAAAAGGCCGCCGGTTCCACAATCGCCATAGGCGACCAGAATCTCGGAATAGACATCGTTGTTCATGAGGATGGTCCTGCGAACCTCCTCAGGAATCTTGTCCGGCGTATTGTGCAGCTTGGCGGGTAAGCAAGTAAGATCGATATGATCGAGATTGTTCTGGTCTCTGATCGCTATGATTTCACGTGCCAGAGCTCCGCAGGCAATAACGAGCACGCGGCCGATCTTGTCGCCCGCGTCGCCTTCCGTCTCGATTGGGAAGAGAGGCTCGCCCGCCTGCATATCGGCAGCCTCCTTGAACATGTCTCAGCCTCAGCCTTTGGCCAGCTGGTTGTGGCGCCGGGCGATCAGGTCCTTTGCCATTTCCACGGCAACGGCTGCGTCCCGGCAATAGCCGTCAGCTCCGACCGCCTCGCCGAATTCCTCGTTGAGAGGCGCGCCGCCGACGAGCACGATGTAATCGTCCCGAATGCCCTTTTCCTTCATCTCGTCGATCACGACTTTCATGTAAGGCATCGTGGTCGTCAGCAGTGCTGACATGCCGAGAATATCCGGTTGATGCTCTTCGAGGGCAGCCAGGTAGTTTTCGACCGGATTGTTGATACCGATATCGATTACCTCAAAACCGGCACCTTCCATCATCATGGAAACGAGGTTCTTGCCGATATCGTGGATGTCGCCCTTCACCGTGCCGATCACCATCTTGCCAACCTTTGGAGCGCCTGTTTCGGCGAGCAACGGGCGTAAAATGCCCATGCCGGCTTTCATGGCGTTGGCGGACAAAAGCACTTCCGGCACGAAAAGGATGCCGTCCCGGAAATCTATGCCGACGATACGCATGCCTTCAACGAGGGCTTTCGTCAGGACGTCGTAGGGTGTCCAGCCGCGACCAAGAAGGATGTTCACTCCTTCTTCGATCTCTTCCTGCAGACCGTCATAGAGATCATCATGCATCTGTTCGACAAGTTCGTCGTCGGACAGGGAGGCGAGATCGATATCGTCTTCATCGGACATAAGGCAGCTCCAACCTGGCGCTAAGGGCCAACAACTTAGTGAAAAACCTTATGCCCCAAGGTGGAATCGTCGATATCTCCAATGCGACACGGCAAGTCGTTTACGCGACAGCTGTGCTTGGAAGGGCGCATCTCGAGTTGTTTTGCATACCGGATTAGCCTTTAGCCACCGCAGTTTACCCCATGTGTCGCTGCAAAAAGAAAAGGCGGATCGAATGATCCGCCTTCAGTTTGTCGTTCCGATCCGGACGTGGTCAGAACAACCCTTCAATCTGTCCGTTGTCATCAAGGCGGATATGGTTGGCCGACGGCACGCGTGGCAGACCCGGCATTGTCATGATCTCGCCGCAGATAACGACAATGAAGCCGGCACCAGCGGACAATCTGACTTCACGAACCGGCAGACTGTGACCGGTCGGTGCACCGCGCATTTGCGGATCCGTTGTGAAGGAATACTGTGTCTTGGCCATGCAGACCGGCAGATCACCGAAACCGTCGGCCTCCCAGCGCTTCAACTGGTCGCGCACGGATTTGTCGGCGAGTACTTCATCAGCGCGGTAGATCCGCTTGGCGATGGTTTCGATCTTTTCAAAAAGCGACAGGTTATCGTCATAGAGCGGGGCAAACTGTGCCGCACCGCTTTCAGCCAGTTCAACCACACGGTTTGCCAGTTCTTCCGTTCCGGCAGAACCATTGGCCCAGTGCGTAGCCAGGATGGCATCGACACCGAGGTCTGCGCAGTAGTCTCTGACCGCCTGAACTTCCGCGTCTGTATCAGCAGTGAAGTGATTGATCGCAACAACCGCTGGAACGCCGAACTGCTTCACGTTCTCAATGTGCCGGCCAAGGTTTGCGCAACCCTTGGCGACGGCATCGACATTCTCGGCGCCCAGGTCTTCCTTGGCGACGCCGCCATTCATCTTCAGGGCCTTGATCGTGGCGACGATGACGACTGCATCAGGGGAAAGACCGGCTTTGCGGCATTTGATGTCGAAGAATTTTTCTGCACCGAGATCCGCACCGAAACCGGCTTCGGTCACAACGTAGTCGGCAAGTTTGAGAGCTGTCTGTGTGGCAACCACTGAGTTACAGCCATGCGCGATATTGGCGAACGGACCGCCATGGATGAAGGCCGGGTTGTTTTCCAGTGTCTGAACCAGGTTCGGCTGCATCGCCTCTTTCAGCAGCACGGTCATCGCGCCGTCCGCTTCAAGGTCGCGTGCCCGGATTGCCGTGCGGTCACGGCGATAGGCCACGATGATGTCGCCAAGGCGCTTTTGCAGGTCGTCCAGGTCAGTTGCCAGACAGAGGATCGCCATGATCTCGGAAGCAACGGTGATGTCGAAACCACCTTCCCGAGGAAAGCCATTGGCGACGCCGCCGAGCGAACAGACGATGGAGCGCAGCGCACGATCGTTCATATCAAGCACCCGGCGCCAGGTGACACGGCGCTGGTCGATGCCGAGCTCATTGCCCCAGTAAATGTGATTTTCAATCAGGGCAGCCAGCAGGTTGTGAGCTGAGGTGATGGCGTGAAAGTCACCTGTGAAATGCAGGTTGATGTCTTCCATCGGCACGACCTGTGCGTAACCACCGCCTGCTGCGCCGCCTTTCATGCCGAAGCATGGGCCAAGCGAAGGTTCGCGCAGGCAGATCATGGCATTCTTGCCGATCCGGTTCAGACCGTCGCCGAGACCAACAGTCGTTGTTGTCTTGCCTTCACCGGCCGGCGTCGGGTTGATGGCCGTGACCAGGATCAACTTGCCGCTGTCGCGCCCATCCAGACTGTCGATATAGTCAGCTGCGATCTTGGCCTTGGTGCGGCCATAGGGCAGCAGGGATTCGTCTGGAATGCTCAGTCGCTCGCCGATGTCCTGAATAGGTTTCATCTTGGCTGCGCGGGCAATCTCAATATCGCTGGCCATCTTTATGTCTCCGGGGCGTGTCCAATATTGGGGTCTGCTCAAGCAGACGGTTGCTGCTCAAGTCGTTGAGGGAACGCTATTTGAGAGCGCGGTACCTGAACTGTTCCGAATACGACAGGATGCGCCCCGGAAGCGACGACACATTCAGTCCCTTTGAACAGGAGGGCACGAGAGTGGAAAAACAGCAGAAACTGAGCAACGATTGTCGGCAATGGCGACGCTCTCGGCGCACGTGCTACCGCCGCTTGCTATTGACTGCGAGAAGTCGAGCGCCAGGTCAGCACTAACAACTCAGCAAGTAATTGCAGGGTGCTATCCGGTCAACGCCAGCAGGGAAACACGGACAAAGGCCAGTCGGGCCTCTACTTTTTGAAAGGCCACTAGTGTGCAAAGGGCAGACAGGACTTTTGATGAAAGCGCGGCCGCCACAACGGATTTCGGCCCCTATTTCCTTCTTGCTGATGCCGATCTCAAAATCTACTCCGTATTCGATGATCTGCGATACGACCGCTCAGATGCCGAGATTATGAGTCCCGCAATGCGGCGCCACGCTGTTGCAAAACTGGCAAATCTGGGCTTCAGGCAGACGTCTGGTTCTGTGTTGCACAACAAGGCAACGGACGTTTCTTGCTACATTCCAAAGCCCCAGGTGCTGGGGGCCTCTCCCTTCGATGTGACGCGCTATACGCCCAAAAGGGACAAAGATTTCTACATCCTCACGCCAACGCAGACAGCTTGCCAGTTCATTGATACCTATCCTTATGATCTTGCCGTCGAAAAGGTGATTTCACTAGTTCAGAAACAGCCAATCAATCTCTACCGAATTCTTGACTATCTGGAACACAAGCCGGCTCACGAGGCTATTCGCCCGGCATTGGGTTACTTCAAGTCGGTTCAGCGAAAGGCGGTCCAGTCAGAACCATTGTGTCGAAGGCGAGCGCTTGGGTAATGGAGCTGCGCTGATGCGGCATAGACCGCCTTTGAGGGCAGGGCGTCAGTGCAAACTCAACAGAACTTCAATGTCTGTTTGAGAGAGAGGTTCCAGCAAGGCTCTTTCTTCAGTGTTCAGCTTGGCATCGCCTTGGATGTAGTCCTTGATCTGAAGAGCGATTGTGCTGGTTGACTGGTAGTATAAATCACCGTGCGAACGGCTGATCTCGAGAAGCAGTCGTTCGATCAGCTTCTTGCGTTTGACTGAATCAAGGTCAATCCGCTTCTCTCTTAGCACTTGCTGCACGTCCGGTGTTTTCGCGTTGAACCGCTTCCACTCGGTTAGGTAGGTCAGGAGCGTCTCACTTCCAGAGGCAATGCTCGCTCAATCTCCTCCTGCTCCAAAACCAGACGTGACAAGGCTGTATTTTCGGTAGATCCTCTCAACACCATGACTGATTCAGAAATTCTCTCACGTTTGCCGGAACGCCTGAAAAAAGCGCGCCGCGCGCAAGGACTTTCGCTTGAGGCTGTTGAAAAAATCTCGGGTGTTTCTCGATCCATGGTCAGTCAAATTGAACGCGGAGAATCAAATCCAACCGTTGCGACATTGCTCAACCTGACCAGGGCCTTGAATGTCGATTTTGCAGGGCTTTTGGGCGAGGACACGCCAGAAGATCGGGTGGAAATTCTGCACGAGCATCAGACACCCGCGCTTGATAGAGCAGGCGACGGGTGCAAGATCCGAATACTGTCGCCGCCGCAGGACACCGGCCGGTTTGAAGTCTATGAGCTTATTTTCGCCAAAGGCGGCAAACTGGAAAGCAAGCCTCACGAACGCGGAACCCGCGAGCAGTTGATCGCGGAGGAAGGACGGCTGGAGGTAACATCTGGCGTTGCCAAGGGAGTCATCGACAAGGGTGATACTGCACGCTATGCCGCCGACGTTCCCCATTGCATAGAAGCGATTTCAGGTCCGGCCCGTGCAATTTTGATGGTCGTGAAGTTCTGAGGTTTGACGATCAGCAGCGATAACGCGTGTCGACCTGTCACGGACGGCGCTGCTCAAGCTCCAATATGTTGCCTTCCAGATCGCGCATATAGACCAAGAGAATTGGTTCTTCAGTTGATCCGAAATTCGTCACTTCGCCAAGGCGCGTGCCGCCAGCCCGGATAATTGTGTCCATCGCCGAATGGATATCAGCTATTTTAAAGGCGAGGTGCCCAAGTCCGGGTTCATTCACTCTTGGGACCTGCCGCTCTAGGCCATTGCTGTATTCATGAATTTCCAAGAACGGTCCATCGTCGCCGGGAAACTGCAGCCAGATGGATCTTATTTCGGACGAGGGAAGACCATTGCCTTTTGAAACTCTTTCACCCGAGAGCAGACGAGGAGGTCTCAGAAAGACCAAGCCAAACGCTTCCACATAAAACGCCGCCAATGCATCAGCATCTCGCGCGACGATGTTCACATGGCTTAACCTCGGCAAATGCATGACGATACGAAGCGCCCCTATCGGAAATGAGCACGGTGTTAGTCCGCAATGGAAGCCCCGTCAGCATAATCCATCATTCCAGACATACACATATTTTGCGCGCCTACTCCTTTGGCATCGGGACGTCTGGCCATTCTTCGGTCACTTCGGCCTGAACAGGACGGTCCAGATATGTCGTCAACACAACGTAGCTTCGCGTCGCCCTGACGCCGGGGAGGGCATAGACCTGGGCCAGGAAGTTTTCCATTGCGTCCGCGTTGGCCGTCCTGACCTTTAAGATCACGCAGGTGTCGCCTGTGACGGAATGGAGCTCTTCCACTTCTGGAAAGTCCCTGAGGCGCATCATTCGCTCGCTTTTGCCCCAGCCGCTTGCATCAACATGAACGAAGGCCAGGAAAGGCTTGCCGACGGCCATAGCGTCAATATCGGCGTTTGTGCCTTTGATGATCCCCGAGGCGGTCATGCGTTTGACACGTTCATGCACCGCTGGTGCCGACAAGCCGACTTCACTACCGATTTCAGCATAGGTCTGGCGCGCGTTGCCGACCAGTTTGCCTAATATCTTTCGGTCGAAGGCGTCCAATGGCTTCTTCGGCAGCCTGTTTTTCTGAATGTCTTCTCTATTTGATATCATTCGGCTCTTCATGGATTGATCAAAAGAATATTCAGCATCATGCTCTCATGGAAGAAGAAGTTCGGCAAGGAGAGTTTGCCATGCATGAGCGAATGATCAATCCGGCAACCGGAGTTTATCCGGCAACGCCAGACTACATTCATGCGCTGGAAGTTCAGCAAACAGGCCGTCTGCTATTTGTCAGCGGCACGATGGGGCTCGACACTTCCGGCCACGCTCCTGAGGGACTGGACGAGCAGCTTGAGCTGATCTGGAACAATCTTCGGCACATCCTGAACACTGCCGACATGACAAGCGACAATATCGTGCGCGTCACGAGCTATCTGACAAGCGTCGACTTTGCAGAAAAGAACCAGAACGCGAGGCTCAAGGCCCTCGGAGATCGGCGTGTGCCGACAACTGCCATCGTTGTGAAGACCCTCACACCTGAATGGTTGGTTGAGATCGAAATCGTGGCAGCTGCCTGACGGCATTCAACACGCATTCCATTGCAGAAATCGGAGACCGAAATGCAATTCGATGTCTTTTTGGTTTTTTTCATCACCACGGTCGTGGTCGTTTTCACACCAGGTGCTGCAGCGATAGCCGTTGCCTCGCAAGGCGCGGCAAACGGCGGCAAAAGGGCGCTTGCAGGTGTTTTCGGGATCGCCTTTGCCAATGCACTTTACTTCGTACTTTCGGCGACCGGGATCGCATCCTTGCTCGTCGCATCCAACCTTGTGTTTTCAATTATCAAATGGGCTGGGGTTACTTATCTGGTATGGCTCGGACTGACGTCGCTTCTGGCTCCTTCTGGTGCTCTGAGCGTAAAGCGCGACGGACAAATGTCGAGTTTGAAGAGCTTGTTTGCAAAAGGCTTTGTCATCGAGTTCGCCAATCCGAAAGCGCTCTTGTATTTCGCAGCGATACTGCCCCAGTTTCTTAACGTCGATCAGCCTCTTCTGCCCCAAATCCTGATCATGGGTAGTATGACCTTCCTTATCGACCTGACATCCTACACCGCTTACGCCTTCCTCGGAGACAGGCTGACAAGGGGCGGTGTTCAAAACTGGATTGTCTCTCTTTTCAACAAATGTACTGGAGGTGCGTTGATTTACGCAGGCATTCGAATGGCCAGCGTAAGCACGCCCCGGTGAGTTGGAATACTCGTACGAACGTCAAAATTTCCGTGATATCGGAGGCAGCCTCTTCTATTTCGAATAAAAATCCGGCATAGTGGATGAAATATCCATTTTGCCGGAGAAATGCCGTGTCCGAGGCCTTCCTGTTACATATCCGTGAGACCTTGAAAGAAATTGAAGCAGAAGGGTTTTATAAGCGCGAGCGCCAGATCACGTCGCCGCAGGGCGGTTTGATAACGGTTGGCGGTCGCGATGTGATCAACCTGTGCGCCAACAACTATCTTGGCCTGGCTGACCATCCAGCACTCGAAGAAGCTGCCAGAAAAGCGCTGGAACCCAAGGGGTATGGCATGGCATCGGTGCGCTTCATTTGCGGAACTCAGGACATCCACCGTCAACTCGAACAGCGCCTGGCCGGGTTTTTGGGTAAAGATGACGCCATCTTGTTCGCAGCCTGTTTTGACGCGAATGGCGGCTTGTTTGAGCCTCTTCTCGGGCCTGAGGATGCGATTATATCGGACGCGCTAAATCATGCGTCGATCATTGACGGCATCCGCCTTTGCAAGGCCAGTCGCTTCCGTTATGCAAATTCCGATATGGCGGATCTGGAAGCGAAGCTTCAGGAAGCTCGCGAGGGTGGCGCGCGGCACCTCATGGTCGCCACTGACGGTGTCTTCTCTATGGATGGCTATCTGGCCAAGCTTCCCGAAATCACTGCTTTGGCGAAAAAATATGGCGCTGTCGTCATGGTGGACGATTGCCATGCAACTGGTTTCATGGGTCCAAAGGGCGAGGGCACCCCAGCTCATTTCGGCGTGGATGTCGACATTCTGACCGGAACGCTAGGAAAAGCGCTGGGCGGTGGCATTGGCGGATATATTGCCGGACCGCAGCCCGTTATTGACTTGCTGCGTCAGCGGGCGCGGCCTTACCTGTTTTCCAACTCATTGCTGCCGGCGGTCGTAATGAGCGGACTGGAAGCCATCCGCCTTGTCGAAGAAGGGGATGATCTGCGCCAGGCTCTTTTTGACAATACCAGCTATTGGCGAGCGGGCCTTGAAGGTCTCGGCTTCAGGCTGCTCCCGGGCGAGCATCCAATTGTGCCGGTCATGCTGGGTGACGCGAAGCTTGCTCAGGCTATGGCCGCAGAACTCTTTGAAGAGGGAGTTTTTGTTTCCGGTTTCTTCTTTCCGGTCGTTCCACGGGGACAAGCGCGCATCAGAACCCAGATGAATGCCGCTTTGTCCCGCTCCGACCTTGATCGGGCGCTGGAGGCCTTTGCCAAGGCTGGCAAGGCAACAGGGGTTTTGTCATGAACAGCAATCAGATGAAGGCGTTGTGCAAGGCCGAGCAGAGGGAAGGGCTCTGGATGACCCGAGCACCCGTTCCCGAAATCGGCCCTGATGATGTTCTGATCCGCATTAACAAGACAGGCATTTGCGGAACGGATATCCATATCTGGAATTGGGATGACTGGGCATCTAAGACTGTTCCCGTGCCGCTGATCACCGGACACGAATTTGCCGGCGAAATCGTCGAGATCGGCAGCGCTGTAACGGATCTTGAAATTGGCCAACGCTGTTCAGGTGAGGGACACTTGATCGGCAAACACTCTCGGCAATCGCGGGCTGGCAAGTTTCACCTTGATCCCGAAACCCGTGGCATAGGGGTCAACGAACAGGGTGCCTTTGCGGAATACCTGCGTCTGCCGGCTTTCAATGTGGTGCCTCTTCCTGACGAGATAGACGATGAAATTGGCGCTATCTTAGACCCGCTTGGCAATGCCGTGCATACGGCGCTGAGTTTCGACCTTGTCGGCGAAGACGTGCTTATCACGGGCGCAGGACCCATTGGCATCATGGCTGCCGCCGTTGCGCGCCATGTCGGTGCCCGCAATGTGGTGATCACGGACATCAATCAGGCGCGCCTGGACCTCGCGACACGGGTAGCCGACGTGGTTCCGGTGAATGTTGCCGAGGAAGATCTCAAGGGCATCGAACATAAACTCGGTATGAAAGAGGGCTTCGATGTCGGTCTGGAAATGTCCGGCAACCAGATAGCCCTCGACCAGATGGTAGAAAACCTTGTGATGGGCGGGCGCATTGCGCTTCTGGGAATACCGCCGGGAAAGTCTCCAGTGGACTGGTCTCGCATTGTCTTCAAGGCGATCACGATCAAGGGTGTCTATGGCCGCGAGATTTTCGAGACCTGGTATAAGATGATTGCCATGCTTCAAAACGGTCTCGACGTCAGGAATGTCATCACTCACCGGTTCACGGTTGATGAGTTTCAGCAAGGCTTTGCGGCAATGAAATCGGGGGAGGCCGGGAAGGTCGTCTTGAGCTGGACCTGAGTCGGAGCTCAATTCGCGAGTTGCGCTGGAGCTGGGCCTGAAACTCTCTCTCCTTTGACAATCTACCCAAAAATTCTTATTGCATCTTGAATATACTCAAAATGAGTATTACTATCGGATCAGTCGAGGAGTTCGACTGACCATCCATCAATTCGAGGGAGACTCGAATGTCCAAATTTGACTACGGTGTATTTATCGGCCGTTTTCAGCCGCTGCATATCGGCCATGAGGCTGTGATCCGCTCGGCGCTTGAAAAGGTCGATACCTTGATCGTGCTGATCGGCTCCGCACGACAGGCACGCACCCCCCGCAATCCGTTCACGTATTCCGAGCGCGAAGACATGTTCGCAAAGGTCTTCAAACACGAATTGACGACCGGGCGACTTGTCCTGAAACCTGTTCAGGATCATCCCTATTCCGACACAGCGTGGTGCACGGAGGTGCAACGCGTTGTTAACGAAACCGTTCTTGAGCACTACAACAAGGGCGGGGTCGTTTTGCATGGATTGCAGGACCTCCGGATCGCCTTGGCCGGCTATGGCAAGGATCGGAGCAGCTACTATCTGAAACTGTTTCCCGAGTGGGGCAATGTTCAGCTTGCGAGCCAATACGGCACGTTTTCCTCAACAGTTGTCAGGAAACAGCTCTTCCAGCGCATTCCCGTGATTTCGCAATCTGTCCTGTCGGAGGAAGTAGCGGAATGGCTGAAAGCCTTTGCTCTGTCAGATCCTTTCCGAGAACTGCTGGAAGAAGCCGAATTTCTGGATGCCTACCCGGACGAGTGGGGACGAGGTCCCTTTGTGACCGTCGATGCTGTGGTCATACAGTCTGGCAATATTCTGCTGGTGGAGCGTGGTGAAGCGCCTGGCAAGGGGCTGCTGGCTTTGCCTGGAGGTTTTCTCGATCCGCGAGAAAGCATTCGCGACGCGGCTATTCGGGAGCTGAAGGAAGAAACCAGGATCAGCGACCACAAGGGCGAGATACCACCCGCGATGCTGGCCTCTTTCATCGATGGTGCGAAAACGCGGGTATTCGACCATCCCGAAAGATCTTTGCGTGGCCGCATCATCACCCATGCCTATCTATTCAGGCTGCCCGAGCGGCGTGAGCTGTTCTCGGTCACGGGCGGAGATGACGCCAGAACGGCGAATTGGCATCGCCTGGGGGATCTGAAACCCGAGCAGTTCTTCGAAGATCACTGGTCCATCATCGATCTGATGGCAGATCTGTGACGCGAGACCGTTCACAAGCCTGAGGGGGAGCCCCTCTGGCACGTTCACCTTGTCGCGTGAGGAGTTCACAATGACAAATCCACTGTTGGCAACCGACAGCTACAAGCAATCTCACTTCAGACAGTATCCGCCTGAAGCACGTCAGATCTCGGCCTATGTCGAGGCGCGCACCAATCCATTTTCGGATGATGTGTTGTTCTTCGGCCTACAGGCCTATTTGAGGAAGGCGCTTCAACGACCGATATCGGACAAGGACATTGAGCGGGCTGCTCAAATCTGTTCGGCACACGGCGTCCCGTTCAACCGGGAAGGCTGGCAGCAGATCGTTGACGATCACGCTGGCCTGCTGCCATTGGAAATCAAGGCACTGCCTGAAGGTTCTCTGGTGCCAAGTGGTGTGCCGCTGGTCCAGTTGGAAAACACCGATGACCGCATGCCCTGGTTGACCACGTGGGTCGAAACCGCGCTGCTCCGCGCAGTCTGGTATCCCTCAACGGTCGCTACAATGTCCTTCAAATGCAAACAGGTCATCTATCGCGGATTGCTGGCGACATCCGAAGAACCGGACCAGCAAATTCCATTCAAGTTGCACGATTTTGGCGCTCGCGGTGTTTCGTCGTCCGAAAGTGCCGCTCTTGGAGGGATGGCACATCTTGTGAATTTTGCCGGCACCGACACGATGGAAGCCCTGGAGGCTGCCTCGGAATACTATGATGCAGAGGTTGCCGGCTTTTCCATTCCAGCTGCCGAGCACTCGACAATGACAAGCTGGGGCCCTGAGCGGGAGACGGCTGCTTACGCCAACGTGCTCGATCAGTTTGCGCGAAAGGACAAGTTGGTCGCGGTTGTCTCTGACAGTTATGACATCCACAACGCCGTAAGGAATATTTGGTGCGGTACCCTGAAGGATCAGGTACTGGCATCTGGTGCAACGGTTGTCATCAGGCCGGATTCCGGCAGTCCTGTTGAAACACCCCTGAAGGTTCTTGAGACGCTTTGGCAAAGCTACGGCGGTACGGAAAACGCCAAGGGAGCACGGTTGCTCAATCCTGCTGTCAGGGTCATTCAGGGTGATGGAATGACACTGGCGACGATCGAACAGCTTGTCGCCGAAATGGTCCGTAAACGCTGGTCTCTCGACAACATCGCCTTTGGCATGGGCGGCGGACTGCTGCAGCACGTCAATCGGGACACGATGCGTTTTGCCATGAAAGCAAATGCGATGAAAACTGAGGACGGCCAATGGAAGGACGTTTTCAAGATGCCGGTTTCCGATCCGAACAAGGCCTCCAAGGCCGGGCGCCAAGCGGTAGTCTTCCAAAACGGTCAGCTCGTTGCCAGAAAATTTGACGAAGTGGACCCGGCGGATGACCAGTTGAAAGTGGTCTACCGGGACGGGAAGCTGCATGAATCGTCAAGTTTTGATGACGTGCGTGCACGCGCGAATGACGGTCTGAAACAAAGTCTGTCCTCAGGATAGCCGAAACGAGCCGATGTCTCGAACTGAGTTCTCGTTCGGCCGTGCAACCTGGGAGTCTGCATCAAATCTGAGGAGACGCCGACTGACGGCGTCTCCTTTTTTATCATCTGTTTCTGAAGCGAAACCCAAGCTTTTCAGCATCCTGAAACCACTCGGTGTGCTGATGATCAGTTGCGCAGTTTTCCGAAAAACACTTCTCGCGGTGCTGACAGCAAGTCAGAAACTCTGAAGCCTGCGCCACCTGCGTAGCGGATCAGGACCAAAGAGGCCGCCAAAAAGGCAAACTCACGTTTGATGGCGTTCAAATTGTCCCAAAGCGTCTTGTCGAAACTGATCTTGCCGACGCAATAAACCACGAGGATCAAAAATGCTGCAGTCGCCGCGATCCGAACCCCGTGTCCTGAGGCAAGCATCAAACCGACAAGAATGAGCAGCAAGGGCATGCCGGACCAGCTTTTGACATGGTCTAGGCCATAGAAAAATCCACCTGCCAGAAAGGCTATGGCGACCGAGAGACGAAGCAGCAGGCCAAGTGACGACCAGTCGGCCTCTTGTGCGCCGGCTCCCCGTCCGGTCAAACGTTCATCGAGGCTCCAGCTGCCAGACCCGAGAACTGCAAGTGTGAAACACATTCCGGACAGACCGATGTCACGGATTTGGACAATCATCGCCGGGGTAAAGAAGGTGCTGGCCGAAGTGTCTTGACCAGGTACTGTTGCAACGGGAAGGGCGGCAACGAACGACCACATCATCAGGCCAAAGACAATAGCAAGGGGCCGGACAAGAAAGCCGGCTACAAGCGCTGCTCCCGCGACGAGTTCAAAGGCAGAGAGTGCTGTCAGGAACCCCCAGGCGGACAGCCAGTTACCACTGAACAGGTACGACTGGAAAAAGTCATTTATGTAGCCGTTTGAAGCGGTATATTTTTCAACGAGATCGCTCGCTCTGCTGGCGTCGATCGCCCGTTGAAGTTTCCACCAGCCACCGACAACAAAAACGGATCCAAGCCCGAGCCTGAGAAACAAGGCGACTTGGTCACTTTGACGGACAGTCAAATGATCAGGTCCGGCGAAAAAGGCAGGTTTAATTTGCGCGGCAAAACCGCTTGCATGTTTAGAATTGGAAGACATTCGTCTTACTCCGGAGTTCATTAAACAAGATCCCGGTTTGGCCGGGGGGCGGAGTTAGATGAAAGCTTTGGGTGGTGCGGGGTCGACAGGCACTTCAACACCGTCGAGCACATTCGGCAGGTCTCTGACAGCGCGCTGAATTCTCCAGTCGCGAACCGTGTCCGCAGGGTATATGGTCAGTGTCGCCGAACAGTGGCTTGAACAAAAGTCAGTATCGGAAAAGCAGGTCAGAAAACAGGCCCTGTTGTCTTGCTGTTCTGAAGTTCCTGACGTCATGTGCATTGCGGCCGAGTCACGAGAAGCACCCGGAAGCGACGATGTTTCAGCTGTTGAGTAGGTGAGCGTTACGTTGCCGACCGACAAGGCGAACGAAACGGTCTGGGCTGAGGTCCAGAACGCCAACAGGACAATGGCAAGCACAGGCAGGTGACTGTTAAAGAAACGGGACATGTTTCGACTCGATCAGCTTTTTGCGATGCAGCATGCATTTCGCGCTAAAGGCGATCAAGAAAAAAATGCAATCTAAAGTAAATGTGTTCTCTTTTCAAAACCGCTCGAGAACGATGCGTCGGCGACTTGCGTTTTCGGAGTTTCAACTTAAGCAGCTGTCCTTACGACATGACCGACTTACGAAAGAAATTGGACTTTTCTGGGTCTCTCAATGTGTTGAAAAACTGCTCAATCACAGGTTCTGACACTTTGATCGGCGAAGGTCCGTAGGTCTCATATTTGTCCGACAGGGCTTTGTTCACGGCATTCGAGAAGTTCACAAAGTCAATGTGTTCTGATGGAAACTGCTTTGAAGCCCTGCCGACGATTTCTCTGATGAGCTTGTCGTTGGCAATGGTAATGGCCGTAATTTCGTTGCCATGAGACTTGGCAAGTTTGCGATAGGCTTCAGACAATTCGTCAATGAATTGAGCATCCGACGTTCGGCAGATATAAGCCGCGAAAGCCTGAAGAAATTCGATTTCCCAAGAAGGATCCGCGCGCTTGATCTGTGGTTCGAAAACTTTTCTGACGACATCAAAGCACAGGAACCTCAGCACCGACATTGCGAAGAAGTCCTTGTTTGCGCCGACAAATGGCTGCTTCTTGTGAATGCGGCCGCAAGCCTCATAATTTGAACGATAGATGTCGAAGAGGTCCTGCGAGGCTGACAGAAAATCAAACACGGCCTCGATGTCAGCTTTGCTGAGCTTGCCGTCACGAAGCTCCGCGGCACTAACAAGGCTTTTGCGCGCAAGATCCATCGCCTTTTGTCCAGCCCCCACACAGATGTGCGGTCCACTGAGTTTGGGCCATGTCACAGCCGATTTCTTGTCTGGCAAACGCATCATCAACCTCGTGGCTCGATGGCAAATGATGCACTTTATTGGTTAGTTTATTTTTAACTTTCTTGTCAGGGAAAATACTGAAAACGCAACAAAAAGCAGGGAGATCTTAATCAGCAATGTCTTGCAAGCATCGGACCGCGACGAGCCGTTAGCGTGTCCTTTGCCAGTCGGTTTCGTAGCTGATTTCCGAACACCCCGCAAAGCGGGCGATGCGATTGAGTTCTGCCGCAAGTTTTTCCGTTCGAGCCTTTGAGGCGCGAACACCTTTCTCCGGCCAATAGGCACGAACATGCAGCCTGTCTTCGTTCCGAAGCGCTTTCATATCAATGCGCCCGATAAGGCGAGAGCCTTCGAGCACCGGAAAGACGTAATAACCATATTCGCGCTTGGCTTCCGGAACGAAAATTTCAATCCTGTAGTTGAAGCCGAACAGCCGTTCGCTTCGCTTCCGGTCTCTGAGCGCCGGGTCAAAGGGCGATAGGACGCGCACACGGGAAGGCGGTGTTTCGAGACTGTCGAGCGTCTCAATCGTTTCCGGAAAGGCATACACACGCCGGAAGGACCCGTCGGCACATTCAACTTCTACTTCAGTCAGAACGCCACTGCTATGTGCCCTCTGACACCAGTTCTTGGCTTCTTGAGAAGTAATCAGGTCCCAGAAAGCCGCAATTTCACCCGAGGTTGCAAAGCCAAGACGTTCCATGGCCGAGCGCGCGGCCCAGTCAATGGTTTCCTCGGCATCGAACCGGGTGTTCAGGTTGTCATGTGGTATGACGCGTTCGGTCAAATCATAGACCTTCTGGAAGCCTGCGCGGTGGCAGACTGATAGCTCACCCGTTCGCCAGAGAAATTCCAGAGCGGTTTTGGAAGGGTGCCACTCCCACCAGCCACCGCTGCTGCGTTTTTCATCCTCGCCGACAGTTGCCGAGGTTGCCGGACCGTGATCGCTGATTTGCTTGAGAACGCTCTCGACCTTGGCTTCAAATCCGTTTGCATGCCAGTTGCGCCAACGCCCGATCAAAGCCTCCCGATCTCGCTGGAAGCGCAGTCGCCAATGCGGAAAGAACTGTGTCGGAACGACGGATGCATCATGGGTCCAATGTTCAAAAAGAAGCCTGTCCCGTTCCAACAGAAGTTTGAGATTCTTCTCTTTGTAAGCGGGTCTACGCGCTGCCAGGATCATGTGGTGCGCACGTGCGACGGTGTTGATGCTGTCGACCTGGGTAAACCCGAGTTTCGTGATCAATGCAGCCAGGTCTTCACCCTTGCCACTGCCTCTGGGTGGTTCGCTAAGTCCATGTTTTTGCAGAAAGAGATGTCGAGCCACCGGGTTCGGCATCTTGAAAATCGAGGAAGACGTCATGGAGAAAGGTTAGCATCACGCAGCACACCATGACCAGACATGGGTGCTTGAATTGGTGTTTATGACAATGGTTTTTATGCAATCCTGCCACGCAACGCCAATTGGTTGGGCAACCGGGTCCGCGTTTACCGCTTTTGCATTGACCGCAGGACCGCTAGCGGCTTGATTGGTTGGTATGTTTAAGGGCAAACATTTCAAAGCTGTGGTCGAATGTATCTGAATTTTTGCAGCAGGGCTGCTGCTTGTATGTCGTTGGTTTTGGTTTCGGTCCTGGCGGTCACACCGAATGGTTTTGCAGGTACGCGAAGCTGCGATCAAATCAGAATAAACGGGTCAAATGTCTGGTTCCCGATCTCGATCAGGCACGAGGGAGCTGAGAATCTGAGCGGTGTCTTTCCAGACCTTGCGCAAGAAATCTTTCGATCGATGCAGGTTGATGTTGCGTTTGGCGCTGAAGTGCCCTGGAAACGTGTTTTCGTTCAACTCGAGAGCGGTGAAATCGACATGGTCGCCGGTGCTTACCACACCAAGGATCGGGCTCGTAACTATGTTCTTAGCTCTCCTGTCATCAAGGAGCCGGTAGCAATTTTTGTGCGCGCCGACATGACAGATCGCCCGGGGTCACTTGATGAGCTGATTGGTTTGCAAGGGTTGGCACCTTTTGGTGCGACCTTCGGAGAAGAGTTCGACAATTTTGCAAAAGAACACCTGACCATCAACCGTCAGTCCTTTGATGATTTTTCGACCAACATGGAACTCCTTGTTGATCGCAAGGCGGATTATCTGGTCATAGCCCGTCACGCCGGCGATATGATGTTGAAAGATCTCGGGGTGGAAGGTCAGGTCGAAGCGCTGCCATGGCCGGCACTCGAAAACTCTTTGCACTACATGTTTTCAAAGAAGTCACCTTGCCTGAAGCACATCAGTGCCTTTCAAAAGGAGCTGGAAAAACGTGTCGAGGCAGGAGAGGCTGCCAACATGATGAAAGCCTTCAACACATCTACAAGCGGGCAGGAATGACACGGGGAGACTTGTCTTGACCGGACTGGCGAATGCAAGCCCGGAATTGATACTGGTCTCAATCACGGCGTTCCTGGTTGCCGGTTTCGTCAAAGGTCTTGTTGGGTTTGGCCTGCCGACAATCGGGCTGGGTCTGATGACCGTTTTTGTCGGCGTTGAAAAGGCGATGGTGTTGGTCCTGTGGCCGGCGTTTTTGACAAATCTCTGGCAGGGGCTTTTGGGTGGTCACCTGCGGGCTTTGCTCCAGCGTTTGTGGCCGTTTTTGAGTGCCGCCGTCCTTGTTCTCGGTGCAGGCACTCTGGTTCTGACCCGTCTTCCGGTAGGGGCTGCCGATCTGGTCTTGGGTATTTTGATGGTGGCTTATGCCGTGCCATTGCTGGCGGGAGTTGTTCTGACAATACCGGCACGCCTTGAGGTGCCAACCGGTGTCGGGCTTGGTCTGGTCAACGGGGTCTTTTCAGGTCTGACCGGATCCTACACTGTTCCGGGCGTCATGTATCTTCAGGCGATTGGGTTGCCGAGAGATCAGCTGATCCAGGCTATGGGGCTCTTGTTTCTGTTTTCAACGGTTGCACTCGGTATCTCTCTCGGCAGCTTTGGACTGGTGAGCGGGCGCGAAACCCTGGCGTCCATAGTTCTTGTGATACCGACGCTGCTTGCGGTCTGGGCAGGCCAGAAAGTGCGCAAAAAGGTCTCCGAGGCAGCATTCAGACGCTTGGTCCTGGCAGCGATTCTGGCGCTTGGCCTCTATCTGATCCCAATCGGTGTCTGGCGACTGGTGCAGTAACAAAAAACGCCGCGATTTCGCGGCGTTCATGTTCAGACGGTATGTGCATGCATCAGGACTTTGCGACGAGCCTCATGGGTGTTGCTGTTCCGACACCGGATGTGGATTTGGTATTGGCCCATTGATAAGACTGCCGCTCCTCCGTCGGTGTGCACAGGAAACGTTCCCGATAGCATTTGGTGAAGTGTGACGTGGAGGCAAAACCACAGGCAAGGGCAACATCCAGCACCGGACGGCTTGTCCGGCGCAAAAGGTCCCGCGCGGTTTCCAGACGCAGACGCAGATAATACTGGCCGGGAGTGCAATTGAAATGACGACGGAACAGGCGCTCCAGCTGACGGGGCGACAGGCTCACGGTCATCGCCAGTTGCTGGCAGCTCAGCGGATCTTCGATGTGCAGATCCATGATGCGAATGGCGTCGAGGATCTTGGCATTGGAGATGCCGGTCCGTGCCTCAATGTCATGGCGCTGCGCAGATTCGCCTGAGCGCATGTTCTGGTAAAGTGCGACTTCGGCAACCTCATGAGCAAGATATGCTCCGTGCTGGATGGCAAGTAGCCTCAGGATCATGTCGAGCGATGCCATGCCTCCGGCACAGGTGATGCAATTGCGATCAATTGCAAAGATATCCGATGTCACTTCAACATCAGGGAACTCCTCACGCAGCGAACGCAGGTTCTCCCAATGGATGGTGCAGCGCCGGCCATCGAGCAGATTGTATCTGGCGAGGAGATAAGCGCCTGTGCAGATGGCACCGAACGTGCGGCCCATGGCATTCAAGCGTCTGAGCTTGTTGCCGAGATCCGGATCGAGCGGCAAGCGTTCCACGTCAATGCCAGTACACAATAGTGTAATATCAGCGTCGTGAAGCTCACGAATAGATTTTTTTACTGCAACCTCGCATCCGTTGCTTGCCACGACTGAATTCCCGTCAAGGGAATAAGTCGTCCATGCGTAAAACTCCCGACCAAGCAACCGATTTGCTATACGCAGTGGTTCAATGACGCTTGCGAATGCGTTCATGGAGAACCGGTCCAGCAGAACGAATGCTATCGTCTGACCTGTTTCTTCGTGTGTGCGTCCGGACATTTACTTCACCTCGTTGGAAGGTATTATTGAGGTTTATCTTTGTTTATCTATAGATTTTTCAATTTGTCTTGATCTGTCAAATAAAAAACGACATTGACTGTCGGATTCGTTGAATTGTCACAAATGATTGCAAATTGTGATCGACTACGTGATCGCCAGATGGAGATGGCAGGGGCGACGTTTTCCGTTTTTCAGGCGTTGAAATTCTCCGGCCGCTTTGAGGGCAGGGCGACAGCTTCCGTCCCCTCGGCACAGTCTCTTGAAGGGGTGCCATTGCAGGCATCATGAAATGTCTGGCACAGCCGAAAATGGCTGCACCTCTTCAAAAAGGGGACACGGACCCTGAAAGTTGAACGAAATTAGAATGTTTTTTTTGAATTTTGGCTGTTTCGTGGATGCGGGTTGCTTCAAGTCAATGTAGGAGTGGTGCTACATGGGGCACAAATCCACCAGTGCGATGACCTACGGACCTCAATTCAAATGAATGTACTTGCCAAACCCGCTGACCTTGAAGCTGCCGCTCCGGCGGGTGTCTTCGTTGAGGAAGTGAAAACCGTACAACATTATACGGACCGCCTTTTCCGGTTCCGCATGACCCGCCCGGCGAGCTTTCGCTTTCGTTCCGGCGAGTTCGTCATGATTGGCCTTATGATCGACGGCAAACCCCTTTACCGGGCCTATTCGATTGCCAGCCCTGCCTGGGACGAAGAACTGGAGTTCTTCTCAATCAAGGTTCCGGACGGTCCGCTGACTTCGCATCTCCAGAAGATTCAGCCGGGTGATGCGGTGTTGATGAAAAAGAAGCCGACCGGCACTCTCGTCAATGACGCGCTCGTACCAGGCAAAAGGGTCTATATGTTTTCCACCGGCACGGGGATCGCGCCTTTCGCGAGCCTGATCCGGGACCCAGATACATATGAAAAGTTCGATCAGGTCATTCTGACCCATACCTGCCGGGAAGTGGCGGAGCTGAAATACGGTGAAGAGCTGGTGCAGGAAACAATCAACGATCCGCTGATCGGGGAATATGCGAAAGACAAGCTGGTGCATTACACCTCTGTCACCCGCGAAGACTTCCCGCGTCAGGGCCGCATTACCGATCTGATCCAGTCAGGTAAACTGTTTGAAGATCTCGGCGTGCCTGCACTCGACCCCGCGGTCGACCGCGGCATGATTTGCGGCTCCATGGACATGATCCGCGACACCAAACAACTGCTCGAAGCCGCCGGCCTCACCGAAGGCGCCAACAACAAACCCGCCGAGTTTGTCGTCGAACGCGCATTTGTGGGATAGACGTCTCTGGAAAATCAGCAAATCTTCTAAGGGTCGGGTCTTCCGACCCTTTTTTGCTTCTGGAAGCGAAAAGCCGCGATCAGACAGAACGGTTCAGAATAAGTTAAAAAATCAAGCAATGTCTTTCGCATATCTGTGGAAGGCAGCATTGAAGTACGTTGCAAGAATTTCAACTGTCGACACCATGCAATACTCTAATAGCCTCACACGATAGGTTCTGGCCCGCTTGCTGGATCCATCCGCAATTGGGTTTCACCTTATGAAAGTTATTGCTGAACTCGGCATCAATCACCGCGGTTCGACCGAAGTCGCAGAGCAACTAATTAAGATAGCCAGCGAAGCAGGTGCTTGGGGAGCGAAGTTCCAATACCGCAGCAAACATGGGTTCTATCAAGCGACAGACGAAATAGGCGACGAGATCCTTAGTCGAGAAATCGACGAATGTTACATGCCTCCATCAGTTGTTCTTGAGCTTACAGCTAGAATAAAACAAAGCGGAATGGCTGCCGGAATTAGTTTTTTTAAATTCGAAGACACTTTTGATTTTGGCAATAATATTTCTGAGTTTGATTTTTTCAAAGTTCCCTCTGCAGAGCTACTCAACGAAAACTTGGTCAAATCTCTTGCCGCATTAGGCAAGCCTCTAATTCTGAGCACAGGTGGCCATAGCGAAGAGGATATTTTTCGCGCAGTCGATGCAACGAAAAATATCCCCGACATCATTTATCTTCACTGCATTTCCAACTATCCGGTGTTGCTGGGAAACCAGCAAATGGCATTTGTCAAAAGCTTGAAGGAAAAATCGAATTCAGTCGTGGGCTACTCCAGCCACGACTTGGATTGGGAAGTGTGCCTCATAGCCGCAGCAAATGGTGCAACAGTGTTTGAGCGTCACTTGACCCTGGACAAAGAGGGACGAGGCATTGATGACAGTTCAAGTTCTGATCCAGATGAGTTTGCCAGACTGTGCCGACTATTGAACTTCTTCAAAGCTGTGCAGGGGGAAGGGGCACGTGAACTGAATCAAGGTGAACGCATAAACATGCAAAACCTGGGATCATCACTATATGCTTCTCGTGCCATCGAAGTTGGCGAACAATTGAGTTTGCAAAATACGATCACTCGAGCACCTCGCAAGGGACTGACCTGGGATGGCGTGATACAGCGAGAACTTGGCACCGTCAAAAGGTCGATTGCCGCCGGTAGCGCGATTGCAGAGCAGCATTTCACTGAACTGAAGCCTCCGCTTCAGAGAAGTCTAGTATTGTTTTGCGACGAAAAACAAATTTCGATCCCATTGAGACTGCATGATGCGCAAGCATTGCAAGAACGGTTTCCAATAAAAAACAACGAGCTGCATCTATCATATGAAGAAGTTGAGAGATTTCGTCTTTCGATGGTAGATGGCTTGTCGAAACTCAATTTGTCTAGACACTATTCTATTCACATACCCGATTACATTGACAGCAAAACACTGATCGACCCTCTCAGTGAAGATGTAAGAATCAGAGAGGGGAGTCGGTCTGTTGTCGATACTTGCGTTGATCTCGCAATAGAATTAGCAAATCGGACAGGAGAAAACGTACCGATTGTTGGTAGCTTTTCTCGACTAAGGCCTGAAGGCAAGTTCCAGACATACGAGAGATTGCAGACATTTTTGCTCAATGCGGGCCAGAATCGCGGTGCTCCAATTTACCCGCAATGGCTGCCAAAAATTGCATGGTACTTTGGCGGCGCAGACGTTCTGGACATGTTTTGCGATGAAGGCGACATAGCGATTTTGCAAGAGATTGGAATGGAGCTATGCCTCGATCTGTCTCATTTGATTTTATCGGCGAACTACGCCAAGGCCAGTTGGCGCGACTGGTATGACGAACTCATTCCGCTTGCGAAACACATTCATATTGCGGACGCGATCGGGATAGATGGCGAGGGAATAAAGTTTGGTCAGGGTGATCTGGGAGACCCGACTTCGTTTATCAATGGTCCAGGACGTAAAGTACTTGAAGTCTGGCAAGGTCATTTGTCCGAAGGAGATGGATTTGAAAATGCTATTCGGCAGCTAGGAGAGAAGCATGGCTAAAGTGCTAATCACCGGAATTTCTGGACAAGATGGGGCCTTTTTGGCTCGTTCTCTGTTGAACCGCGGTGATGAAGTTTGGGGGGCAATGCGTCGAGGAAGCACCTCCAAGACCGGCCGTCTCAAGGAACTGGGGATAAGGGACAAAATCAAATTCTGTACCTTGGAGGTGACAGAGTTTGCCAACGTTCAGAACATTTTAAATGAAATTCGACCCGATTTGATTTTCAATTTGGCTGCGCAGAGTTTCGTCGCCGACAGCTTCCAGTTCCCCCACTATACTTCCGATGTGAATTACATGGGCGTGTTAAATATCCTGGAAGCCATGCGCCTTTTGAAACTGGACGCTAAACTCTATCAGGCTTCGACTTCAGAAATGTATGGGGATGTTCTTGAGAAACCTCAGACAGAAAAAACGCCCTTTAATCCTTTGAGCCCATATGCAGTGTCAAAACTTGCTGCACATTCGATTGTCGTAAATTATCGGCAAGCCTATGATATGTTTGCCACTTCCGGGATTCTCTTCAACCATGAATCAGAACTGCGTGGATACGAATTTGTGACGCGCAAGATCACAAGTTGGCTCGCCCGTATCAAACTTCAGAACGCGGAAGCCATGCCACTAGGCAATCTGAGCAGTGTGCGGGATTGGGGATATGCACCGGAATACACCGACATGATGATCAAAATGCTTGATCACGGCAGTCCGGACGATTTTGTAATCTCAACAAACACGGAATACACCGTCAGAGAGTTTCTATTTTTGGCGGCTCAGGAATTTGGCTTCGATCTTTACTCCGAAGGAGAAGGCATTGAAGAAAAGTGTTATGATCGCAAAACCGGTAAAATGATAGCTTTTGTCGATCAGAGATATTTCAGAGCGTCTGACGTGGTCTATTTGCGTGGTGATAATTCTAAAGCGCAGGAAGTTCTTGGCTGGAAACCTGAAGTTCTTGCTCCTGAAATTGCAAGACGTATGGCAATCTACGACCTGAAAAAGGCAGCTGTGAACACGCAAGGTCTTTAGAACTATTCACGAGTCGACCAATTGACGAAAACAGGGAATATAATGAAGCGCGCTGTCGCAATAATCCCAGCTCGTGGCGGTTCCAAGGGAATTCCGGGAAAAAATATCAAACCTTTTCTTGGGGAACCCCTAATAGGGCACTCCATTCGAGCAGCGATGGAAGCGCAGTCAATTTCGGATGTCATCGTTTCTAGCGACGATGATGCAATCTTGTCGATCGCCGAGAAGTACGGCGCAAAAACCGTCAAAAGGCCGGCAGAAATTTCAGGCGATGAGGCTTCATCTGAAGCCGCACTGTTGCATGCAATAAGGGCACTGGACTTGCAGTCCAAAGTAGAAACAGTCGTATTTCTTCAATGCACCTCTCCGCTGACTACTCCTGCGGAAATAGACAAAGTAGTAATTGAGCGGAACGAACGTAATGCTGACACGGCAT
Source organism: Roseibium porphyridii (assembly GCF_026191725.2). NCBI lineage: Bacteria > Pseudomonadati > Pseudomonadota > Alphaproteobacteria > Hyphomicrobiales > Stappiaceae > Roseibium > Roseibium porphyridii. The sequence continues at coordinate 3,964,605 of NZ_CP120863.1, read as the reverse complement.
TTTCCGTGGTCGAGGTTCATGCATTTCTTTGGAAGATCAATCCAGACGGGACCGGTGTCGGTGTAAATCATGACACCTCGAAGCCGCGCCAGAGGCGCCAGGACCGGTCGAAGGAATACAGGGAGACTGGAGCGATTTATGCACTCGACATGAACGGCTTCGTGAGCTCTGGGCAACGGTTTTTTGGCAAAAGCGTTCCGGTTGTTTTGCCGGATGCACCGGAAATCGATTTGGACACGCATAGGGATTGGCTCACACTAGAAACCTACGCCAATGCTGTTGAATACGGAACCAGTACGCACAATTGATTATCACGGCAAATGTCAAATTCAGATAGGCGTGTCATGACGGCAAGTATTTTCCAAACCCTCAGTAAAATTGGGGTCGCCAGCGAGGCTAACAAAGAGGTTTTTGCTCATGGTACAAGGGACCGGAGCGACATTACAGTCTATAGGGATCGGCACTCTGGCGTGATCTACATAGATAATTTTTATGGTGGTGATGAGATCTATGAAGAAGGCAAGTACAGGTCCGTAAATCTAGCGGAATCAGGAAATCGCGATTTTGAAGTCTCGCGGGACGCTATGCGCCGTTCTGAAGCATACAGAAAATACATCTGCGGGCGAGACATAGTAGACTTTGGGTGCGGTGATGGCGCATTTCTGAGACGCGTTGAACATGAGGCCGCATCAGTCACAGGTGTGGAACTCCAAAAGACTTATGTAGAGGCGCTGAACAACGAAGGGATTCCATGCCAACGGTCATTGGAGTTCTTCTCCGAAAACAGCATGGATACCGTAGTAAGCTTTCATGTTTTGGAACACCTGCCAGAACCCATGTTGGTTCTGAATGACATTTTTCGGTTGTTAAAACCTGGAGGCCTTGTCGTTGTCGAAGTTCCTCACGCACGGGATTTCCTCCTGGAAGATCTGCAAAATGACGCGTTTCAGTTATTTACCCTTTGGAGCCAACACCTCGTTCTTCACACCCGAGAAAGTCTTAGGAGGTTGCTGGCATATTCCGGGTTCGTCGATATCACTGTCGAAGGCGTTCAGAGGTATCCAGTTTCAAACCACCTCACTTGGTTGTCCTTTGGAAAACCAGGAGGGCACAAGTCTCCGTTGGCGCTAATTGATACGCCGGAGCTATCGGCGACTTATGAGGCTGCATTAAACAGGATCGACAGAACGGACACTCTGGTTGCGATCGCTCGCAAACCAGGCTGAGACAATTTTCGATGATGGACCCTGGAGTTACTCTAAAGGCCGAGCCGAGCATTTCTAGGGGCTGGCGACCAGCCTTCCAGGTGTTGGTTCATCGCGGCAATAATTTCCGGTACAAATTCCGCGCACGGCCGATCTAGGAAGGGGTGCATGTATGTCATGGATGGGTACCATGGCGGATTCTGCTGTCCAAGGAGCAAGCTGGCTTCTTGTTGTCCAAAGCGAATACATGGAACGTTCAAAAGACCGGCCATATCAGCAACACTTGTGTTCGCAGAAACAACCAGGTCACAGCAAGCAGTTAATGCTGCAGCACCGAGAAGGTCGTTGAACAGGTCTATATCCTCCAGGTTGTGAAACCTGTCGCCGAACTTGCTTCGAAAAAACTCAAGTTCTTTTGCTACGGGAAGGTATTGTAAGTTGACGAAAATCGCGTCACGAGACTCAAGAACTGGCGCGATCCCTGGCGCTGACAAGTAAAATCGGGCACGATTTACAGCAAGATTTCTCGATCTCCAGGAAAACCCGATTATAGGTTTTTTTTCATGACCTTGTAGTCTTTTTAAGTAGCCAATCGCGCGTTCTTTCTCGAACGAATAAACTGGGCACTTTGCATTCTTGAATGACACCAAATCCGGTCGGAAAAACTCTACCAGGTCACTGATGTTGGTATGCACATCGAAATCAGATGCAGTGGCATTCAGGTCTTTGTCCACTTGAGCTATGCGGCAAATAGTACTCGGAAAAGAGTATTTGAAGAACTTGGCGGCTTTTTCAGAAAGTTCTATGATCACTTTGCCAGACTTTTCAATGAGTTCTGGCAGCATAGTTCCTGCTCTTAGGGCATCTCCGAGACCCTGATCCGCCCAGACCAATACTGTCTTGTCTGAGATGTCTTCTCCAGTCCATTCCGGTACTTCGAATTTCCGATCTGCAACCTGTAACGACGGGTCGCCAAATCTTGCTTTGTGAAGAGCCCAACCATTTTCAAGATCTCCGTTCGCCAGATACGCCAGCGAAAGGTTCCACTCGATTGTTTTGCTACCCTGGGGCCCCAATCTTTGGGCCATTTTCATCGTCTCAAGAGACTCTTTTTCTTCTCCGAGCATCAAAAGGCTCACACCTAATGTAATGGCTTTGTGATAGTTTTTCGGATCAGAGTTGAGCGATTTGCGGGCATATTCAACGCTTTTCCGAGACTCGTTCATGCAAAACAACAGCCTCGCAGCTTCATGCTCAACTTCACTGTCGCCCGGAAACCTCTCAAGAGCTTCGGATAGTTCTAGCTGAGAGGGTTCATACTGTTTCAATTTCATTCGACATCTGGAGCGTTGAATGAAATTATTCGAATTGTCAGGATCCAGTAAGCAAGCTTTCGTGAAAAAATTAATGGCGTGCTCAGCTTTGTCAGCCTCCATCAACAAGTTCCCAAAATTGTGGTAGACGTCGGAAAAATTGGGATACTCGACTACCAGCTCCTGAAAGATCATTTCTGCTTCGTTGAATTCTTTGAGCTGAGTGAGTGCAATACCTTTTATGTTGCGCGCTTCTCGCTCCTTGGGATTTAGCAACAATGCTTTGTTGCATACCGCCAGAAGGCTTTCAGGGTCCGTGCCAATGTCCATCATGGCCCGTGCCAGGTTGGCGTAAAAGGGGGCCTGATTGCTGTTCGCTTTAATGGCTTTTTGGATGTACTCGACCGCTCGCTTGGGATAGCCCTGTTGACGGTAGGTTACTCCGAGCAAATGAAGGGCGTCGGGATGATTTGGGGACTTCTTTAGGACCTGCTTATAGCAGCGTTGCGCTTTCTCGATTTCACCTGATTTCTGGTAGGACAAACCTTTCAGCATCTTTTCCCGAGCGGGGTTGTTTGCGGTTTGTGTAGCCATATTTTTCCTGCCGGATTGGAATCACTCTTTGACAATACCAGACAGGTTCCGTCGGAAAAAATTCAACGACGCGTTTTGAGAAATGGCTTGGGGACGGCCGAGCAAACTTGTCGACAAAGCAATAGGATGTCGACTCAAGTCACGGCTGTTTGTAGCCATGAGTGCTGACTGAGACAGTGACTTACTGCCTCACAAATCCCTGGTTCTGGAATTGTTGCCGGCGATACTGTTGGGGGCGGTTGCGGACGCGGCGGTATTGTTGAGAGCGGTATTGCTGGCGTTGGTAGCTTTGACGGTTCTGCGCCGCCCGGCCTTGCCTTTGACGCTGTTGAAGCTCACGCTGTTGCAGGCTTTGCTCGCGTGCTCTCTGGTTGGCTCGTTGTTGTTCGAGGCGCTGCCGTTCCTGCTGTATCCATTGACGCTGCAGCTCAAGCAGCTCTTTTTGCCGCTTTAGTTCTTCGCTTTGCGCAAATCTCAAGGGTGTTTCAGACTGAGAGCGGTTTGGCCAAATGGGCAAGATCTCACGAAGCGTGTCGGCATGCGTTTTGTCCATTGAAGTTGCGTCGGTCTGTTGACGGGCTTCAGCGGGAAACACAATTGCGAGCGTCGCTATCAGGCATGTCGCCAGCGTGATGGATTTGAGGAAGGTTATGAACATGTGATGCCGGTTCTTGGCCGGTGACTGTGAAAGGCATTTCGCCAATCACTCAGCTCTACCGGTGACTGAGTCGTTCTTCCTGTAAGTTTCAACTTAACAGATCGCTTACAGTCGCGGTCTTTCTTAACGATTTGATTAAGAAATTATGCCCAGTTTTCTTGAAATCCGAGAGATCCGCGGCCAGCGCCGCAATGCTATGTTTCGATTGTACATGCGCCGCCATTGGCCGAGTTAGCGCCGTGTCCCCAAGTACCCTCGATTTTGTTTTCCGTGATGGAGTTGAGCAGGAACTGGCGCATTTCACCCTGAAACTGAATGTTTCCCTTGAGCGTGATGCCGTTCACCAGGCCGGTCTGTCTGGCAACTTTTGAATCTCTGCGGGTTGAGAGATCGAAAGAGCCACTCGCCATGGCTTTGGCAGCGGGACCGACAGAAACTTTGAATCTGGTACCGGTTCCGGAAAACTGACAGTTTTCAACGAGCTGTGATTTCACTTTCCCCTGATCAAAGAGCGTCATTTTCCAGTTGCGCATGACGAGGATATTCGGCCAGACGGTTGCGGCAAGTTCTTGAGTGTAGAGGCTGGGATTGTATGTTTCGCTCCAGTCCTTGGTGACGAATTTGCTGAAGCTGAAGCGTTGGCCGGGAACGCTTTTTTCTAGGTCCTTGTAAAACTGGGCTCCCGCATTGTTGGCGCAAATATCTGCCTGCGAATAGACACCAGTGTTTGCTGCGCCGAAGCTGTTCATCTCGGAGTTCTGATTGTAGCCCTTCTGAGTGAACTTGAACGCGTTTGGATATTTCGCCGTCAGAATTGCCTTCGCAAAGTGCCCCCTCGGATCCTTGTATCTTTTGCCCGTGCGCGAATGCAGCCAGTTGTTGAAGACCTTCACGGCCCCGTCTGCAACGTGTTCAAAAACGACGCCGCTGGTTGACCCATTCAGTCGGCTATAAATGGTGTATCCGAGTTGAAAGAAGTGCCCAACCTTGTCGATGCCGATTACGATCCCGTTGCAATTGATCACCGGCGACAGAAGCGTAACCGTGCCTTTTGCGCCATTGTATTTTGAATTCTTGACATCCAGCTCACACTTGCGACCGGATGCACCCTTTTTCGGATTGTGAAACTCCTGGATCAGTTCATCTTCGATGCTCGCCAGATGCGGCTTGTTCACCAAAGTGTCTCCGAATTGATCAAAAACCAGTTCCGGCAAATCGGCCGACGCGTAACCTTCGCGGCGCAGGTTTGCGATAAAGTTGTTTAATTTGGCGTCCAGCACCTGGCAGCAATCCGAAAGCTGAGTGCCCGCAGGTACTGCTGTTTCGTCTGTTTCGGCCATAGTTAATCCAAAGGACTTGTTTAAAAGAAATAGCAACGAACAGCATTATTGAAATTTTTCATTTGGAGATTTGCCATGTACCGGCGATTTAAAGCTTGAAGAATTGGCTTAAAATGCGCGTCATGGTTGATTTTCTGACAGCATTTGCCTGATCGAAGATGGAAAACGGCATCTGATTGCTCTGTGATATTGTCAGATATGACAATAACCCGAAAGGAGGATCGGTCGTCAGTGTTGCGAGTGAACCATGACCCTTCTGGGATATTTCAGGATTTTTCCGTTGAATGATCAGCTTGAAATCTCGTGTTTGAACCGAACTTCGTCCTTGAAGCTACTCAAGCTTTGGTAAGTGTCATTTGGTGATCTGCGGCACATGGATTTCCCACAATGGCCGTATTGTCTGCCTATCGATTTTGCCTCTTGCCGTCTGACCGGAGTTTTTCAATCATGTTGTCTCGACTTACTTCAACTGTCGCTTTTTTTATTGCTATTCCAGGTGTTGTCCTTGGTGCAGAAAACGGTCCGATTACCAGCATAACACTGTCTTCCGGTGGCCTGGCGGAAGTCGTTCGCAAGGCGGATATCGATAGCACAGGTCTGATCAACATGACGGTGCCGCTCGATCAGGTGAACGATGTTCTGAAGAGTATTGTTGTTTTCGATGAGAAGGGAGTCGTGGAAGGCATCACGTTACCGGGGCCCAATCCTCTGGCGGAGACGTTTAAAAACCTTCCCTTTTCGGTTGATGACCTTCAGTCACCAGCCCGTTTGTTGGCCGCTCTGCAAGGGACCAATGTGCTCATCGAAAAGGCGGGATCCAGTGTTGAAGGATTGGTATTGGGCGTTTCCACAAGGGACGAAGGAGACAGCGGGCAGCGCAATGTCGTTTCTGTCCTGAGCATAGGCGGCATCAAAAGTGTCGATCTGACAGCCGACACGGAAATTCAGTTCCTGGACGAAGACATACAGCAGAAAGTTGCCAAGGCACTCGGAGCCGTTGGCAGAGGCAAGTCCGACGGCGCACGCGCTGTCGCGCTGAAAGTTGCGGGTGAGGGGGCTCGCGAAGTTGCGGTTTCCTATGTGGTGCCAACCCCAATCTGGAAAACGGCCTACCGCGTTGTAACGCTTGCTGACGACACGGCCCGCCTGCAAGCCTGGGCGGTTTTGGAGAACGCCAGTGGTGAGGATTGGCAGGATGTCACGGTCACCTTGTCTTCAGGTGCACCGGTCACTCTCAAACAGCGTTTGCACGATCTTTATTGGAAACAGCGACGTGAAGTTCCGATCGACGTTTCTGCTGGATATGTTCCACCGGCGGACACCGGCGCTGAACCAAGAATTGAAGTGGCGGAAAGTGAGGCCATGTTTGACGGTCGCTCAAGGATTGCCGCGTTGTCGGCGGCAGCTCCTGCAACGGCACCCATGGCGCGCAAGATGGCCAACGCCAATGTTGGCGAGGCAAGTGAAGGTGCTGTGACAGCCTCTTTCACGCTGCCGTGGCCTGTGAGCCTTGAGAGCGGTGAAACACTATCAGCTCCGATTGTTGACAAGGTCGTTTCCGCAGAAACTGTCTCCGTTTTTCGGCCCGAAAGCGGATTGCCGCATCCAGTTGCCGCAATCTTGATCAAGAACGAAACCGACACCAGTCTGCCCAGAGGCATCTTGACAGTCTATGACGAAAGCGAAGGATATGTCGGCGATGCCCAGATCAATGGCATGCCGTCTGGTGAGAGCCGTATGGCGAGCTTTGCGACCGACAAAAAGGTCAGAATTGCGCAGTCGGCCAAATCCGACAATCAGATCACGACAATCAGGGTAGCAAACGGTCTGCTAACGGCATCTGTGCTCCAGCGGGCTGAAACGCGCTATGCGATCAAAGGTGCGCCTGATGATGCGCGCACGGTTGTCATCGAACACCCCAGACGACCGGGCTGGGAGTTCTCCTCATCTGAACATATGGACGATACCGCCACTCACAATCGGCTAAAGATCGAAGTTCTGGAAGGAGCTACCCAAACCGCAGCCGTGTTGGAACAACGCACGCTTTCAGAAACATATTCGCTGATCACGACCGATGCTCAAACCCTTGTCAGTCTTGCTTCACGTGCCCCTGAAAGGCAGACAGCAACCAAATTGAGGGAACTGGCGAAACTGCAGTCCGAGATCACCCAGGTCGAGCGACAGATCAGTCTGCTGCGCGCGCGCAAGGACGAAGAGACATCAGATCAGGACCGGCTTCGTGCCAACTTGTCTGCCGTTCAGACAGGTGCTGATCTTTATAAGCGCACGGCCCGCAAGCTTGCCGAGTCGGAGACCCGCATCGAGGCGGTCGACACGGAAATTGCCGCCCTGAAAGAACGGGGCGAAGAAATCAGAGCAACGCTAGGTGAGGCGATCAGGACGTTCTAGGCGGCGTGTCGGCCAAGGCCGCAACAGCGCCCGCCAATTCGTCAAAATGGGAAATGATCCTGTCGGGTCCGAGCTGCTCGACAGGGACAGGCGTGTAGCCGAAATCAACGGCAATGACCGGAATACCGGCATTGCGGGCTGCATTGATGTCGGTAACGCTGTCTCCGATCATGATCGAGCCGGTCACCGTACCGCCAGCTCTGCTGATTGCACCGTGGACCGGTTCAGCATCCGGCTTTGAAACGGAAAAGGTGTCGCCGCCGACAACAGCATCGAAATATTGCGACAGATCCAGCTCTGTCAGCAGCGGCAGCGTCAGGCGCTCTGCCTTGTTGGTGCAGACTGCCAGCTTCCATCCGTCCTTCCGAAAGGCCTCAAGTGCGGTGACGACACCAACGAAGGGGCGCGTGTGCACAGCGATATTCGCCGCATAGTGTTCCAGGAAGTGTTCGAAGAGCGGTTCGATGTCTGCGTCCGTCCAGTCAACGCCATTAAACTCCAGACCCCGTTGGATCAGCACCTTTGCGCCCATACCAACCATATGTGCGACATCGTCCTGGGGAATGGCTGAATGTCCGGCAGCTGTCATGACAACATTGAGCGTGACAACAAGATCTTCCATGGAAGACACCAATGTGCCATCCAAATCAAACACCAGAACAGACATGAGACCCTCAGCTGATTTACAGAACGCCAATGCCTAACGGCTTCGCATGTATGCTGCAAGCCAATCAACCGGCATGGGAGACATCGTTTTGGGGCTCATTGGTGTCAGAGCTTGTAGGCAGTGCGGAAACCGCCCCAATGTCGACCTTGCACGATAATGGGAGCATCGACTTCCTTCATCCAGACGATGTTGCCGCCACCCATGTCCCTTGCGTAGGACTGGATCAGGAAAGGGCGGGTGTTGCGCGCAGCGCTCAGACCGGCACGATCGTCGAAAATGCGTTTGTTTCTGCAGTTGGCCGCGTTCCAGACGGGATCATCCGGGTTCTGGGGTTTCGAATAGACAAGGTTGTGAACCGGCAGGTAGCCATTCCGGTCAACGGTGGCGCAAAAGGCCAGTCCTTTACAGCTCTCAAGAATGTCTTCCTGGATCTCGGGCAATATGTCTTCCAGTTTGGCGAGCGCGCGTGTCGAGACCTGTTGCGGATTGGTTCCGGCAATCGGTTTGTAGACCGTGTCAAAAAGATCGTCTTGAGTAAGTGTGCGCGCAGCAAGCAGGTTTTCCATTGCGGCGGCGATCCTTGCAGCACCGGATTGTGCGCGTTCGACTTCGGCTGCATGACTTTCATGTATGGCCGCGATCTTTCGCGCCAAACCAGCCTTGAATGCGTCATTTGGATCACTGAATGCGCAATGACAGCCGCTTTCCGAAACCGCAACAATTTTCATTTCGGTCTGGCCAATGCCATTCAGGTCCAAGTGTAGCGTGAAGCCTTTGGAGAAATTGCTGTTTTCATCCGGCTTGAACAGCAACCCACCTTCGGAAATATCAAGCGTTTCAATACGGACGTTCTTTGAGCCACTTGATACCGCACCCGAAATCTTGACGGGCAATCGGTCGGATTGTCGGCGGTCACCCATCCCGGTTTGACGGATCATCATTGTGAAACGAGATTGCAGAGAACGGGTTGCAGCACTCATCTCAACGCCGGTTTCGCGCGCCAGCGTACCACCTTCCTCTGCCTTCGCCGCGGAATTGGTGATGGATTGTGCCGTGTGGACAACTTCCTGCACGAAGTCGGCGGTCTTGTGCGCCTGACCACCAATAACGTTTGTTGTTTCGATCTGGGTCTGAACGGCTTCCTCAACGGCTGCAAAGCTCGGACGAATTTTGCCGATCACGTCGATGATCTGTCCGACAGATCCCAAGCTCTGCTCTGCAGACTGATTGAGCCGATCGATATTGGCAACGATCTGTTCGGTCGCCGATTGTGTTTCAACCGACAGGGCTTTGACCTCGCTTGCCACAACGGAGAAGCCTTTTCCTGCTTCACCGGCCCGGGCAGCCTCAATCGTCGCATTGAGAGCCAGAAGGTTGGTTTGCTTGGCGATGTCCGAGATCAGGCTGACAACATTCGCAATGTCATCAATCGCCTGCTTCAGATCCATAACGCCTTGATTGACTTCGTCGGCAACATCCCGGGCTTCATTGGCAAGCTCATTGGAAACGCCGACCTGGTTGCCGATTTCTCCGCTGGATGCCGTCAGCTCTTCGATGGAAGCTGCAAGCCCGGTGGCGTTTTCCTCGGCAATTGCTGATTGGTCGGCGAGCGACTGACTGCCGCTGCGAATTGTCGCGAGCGTTTCCATCTGGCTGTCGAGGCGGCTCTGCACCTTTTGTGCTGATGAATCGATCGACTTGGCTGCGACTTGTAGATCGTCCTCAAGGCTGTCGAGCACAAAACCCATCTGGTCGGCGTGAGAAGGATCATTTTTTTCAGCCGAAAGTTCAATTTCAGTGGTCTCATCGCGAGCTAAGTCGTCCGACAAAGCAATATTGTCCTGATCGCGTCGCGGTTTCAGTCGAAAGATGTTCATCTGATTCTGTGCTTCCCGAACACTGAATAATTTCAAGTATTATCGAGTGTCGGTCTAAAATGATGGTTAACAAATTAACCATACGGAACTGTTCGTGGTCGGCGGCAGTTTCCCTTTGAAAAGGGGAATGTCACTGGACCGGCGGAGGCTGGCCATGTTAAGCACCCGGCGGCCAGAAAAGAGACGGCCGGTCGACATGCACCGCAACGGGCGTTGACCGGAGGAACAGGTAATGAGCGATCAGTTTAAACAGGAAGCTGCCGAACGCGCGGCAGAAGACGTTACCGAGGGAATGCGGCTTGGTATTGGAACGGGCTCAACGGCCGAGTTTTTTGTTCAAGCGCTTGCAAAGCGTGTGGCTGGCGGACTCAACATTGTCGGTGTCCCCACGTCCGAACGCACGCGAGATCTTGCAACCGAGCTGGGCATCAAACTGACCACTCTGGATGAAATGCCTCAGCTCGATCTGACCGTTGACGGTGCTGATGAATTCGATCCGGAACTCGCGCTGATCAAGGGCGGGGGAGGCGCATTGCTGCGTGAGAAAATCGTGGCGGCAGCATCCGAGCGCATGATTGTGATAGCCGATGGCAGCAAGGAAGTTGACGCACTTGGGCGTTTTCCGTTGCCGATAGAAGTGGTTCCGTTTGGACTGGAAGCAACGCGGCGGGCAATTGTCACGGTGCTGAGCGATCTGGGACTTCCGGACGTATTGGTGCTGCGAGGAGGTGCTTCACAACCGTTCGTGACCGACGGAGGCCATTTTATCCTAGATGCGCACCTTGAAAAAATCTCCGATGTGAAGGCTCTCGCCACGCGCCTGGTTGCCATACCAGGCGTGGTCGAACATGGTCTTTTCATCGATCTTGCAACAAAGGCTTACGTGGCAGGCACAGATGGGGTAAAGACCGTCTTGCCCATCTAAGTAGTATGGAAATGGCTTTCCAGGCTCATGAGGAAGCCGCCTAGGAGTAAAAAAATGAAGCTAATCAAATCATTCCCGCGGGCAGCTGTTCTGGGCGCAGTCATGATGGCTACCGGTTGCCTGTCGACGGCCGCGCTTGCACAGGATGGTCCGTCAGAGAGCCATCTGGCAGCGGCAAAAAAGGTGACAATCGCCACCAGGATGCTGGAGCCGTTTGATGACATCCTGCCGTTGCTGGCGGAGCAGACCCGAACTGCCTTCATTCAGGCGCAGCCGACGCGTGCAGAGGACGTCATCGACGTTACCCAGAAGATCGCACTGCAACTGGCACCAAAACGCGCTCTGTTGAACGAGAGAGTTTATACGCTGTGGGCCGAGAGTTTCACGGAAGAAGAACTCAATCAGCTTGCTGAATTCTACAGCACTGATCTTGGACAGAAACTGACCCGTTCGATCCCGGTTGTCACGTCCAAGTCGGTTGCTTCTGCTCGCGAATGGCAGGATGCCCTGTCCACCGAAATGGTGACACTGGTCCAGCAAGAGCTCGAGCGTATCGACAGCGCTCAGTGAGCCCGTGTGCCCTCGAGTGCCGGCCGGTATCGAGCGGACACATGAACTACACGATGATTTGACGTCTGCCTTCTGGCTGACGTGAAGGGCCGCGAACGCGGCCCAAATCGTTTGGGTTTGCGTGCAACTCTCTTCGTTGGCATTTGTCCGTTTCTGCGCCGGGCCTTGTTTGAAAAATCCGACCGCTTATCTGCGCACCGAATGAAACAAAAGAGCAAAAGCCGACAAGGCTGAGAATGAAGAGGCTGTGATGACTGAATACAACTACGATCTGTTTGTCATCGGGGGCGGGTCCGGCGGTGTGCGCGCGGCGCGCATCGCGGCGACCCATGGTGCCCGTGTCGGGATCGCAGAAGAGTATCGCTACGGCGGCACATGCGTTATCCGCGGCTGTGTCCCGAAGAAACTCTTTGTCTATGCCTCGAAGTTCTCTGAGGAGTTTGAAGACGCGGAAGGCTTCGGTTGGTCGGTTGGCGAGCGCAGTTTTGACTGGACCAAGTTGATTGCCGCGAAGGACCAGGAAATTTCCCGGCTTGAAGGCATTTATCGGCGCAATCTGGAAAGAACCGATGTGGACATACACGACAGCCGCGCGGTTGTCGAAGATGCTCACACGGTTCGTCTGCTCTCAACCGGTCAGACCATCACGGCCAAGTATATTCTGATCGCCGTTGGGGCATCACCCAATGTTGATACCAGCCTTCCGGGTGTGGAACATGTCATCACGTCCAATGAAGCCTTTCACCTGAGTGAATTGCCGGACCAGATCGTGGTTGCGGGTGGTGGCTATATTGCGGTCGAATTTGCCGGCATTTTCAATGGTCTTGGTGTCGACACCACATTGATCTACCGCGGTGAGGAGATCCTTCGTGGATTTGATCGTGACTTGAGAACGACTGTTCGTGAAGAGATGGAAAAGAAAGGTATCAACGTCATTTTGAATGACACCTTTTCCAAGATCGAAAAACAGGCTGACGGCTCGCTGGTCGGCGAAACCAAGGGCGGGCGCAGCCTCCAGGCCGGTCAGATCATGTTTGCAATCGGACGTCGTCCGCACACCAGCGACCTAGGCCTTGAAAAGGCTGGCGTTGAAATGGACAAGATTGGCGCCATCAAGGTGAGTGATGACTCGCAGACAAGCGTCCCGTCGATTTACGCTGTCGGCGACGTTACCAACCGGGCCAACCTGACGCCGGTCGCTATCCGGGAAGGTCATGCTTTTGCAGACACCGTTTTCGGCGGCAATGCCTGGACGGTCGACCACAGCCTGATCGCGACAGCCGTGTTCTCCCAACCCGAAATGGGAACCGTTGGACTGACACAGGAACAGGCGCTCGAGAAAACGCCAGATCTTGATATCTACAAATCCAGTTTCCGGCCGATGAAGCACACTTTGTCCGGGCGCGACGAGAAGATGCTCATGAAGATGATCGTCGATGCAAAGACACAGAAAGTGTTGGGAGTGCATGTGGTTGGACCGGACGCCGGAGAACTGGCTCAGATTCTCGGCGTTACACTGCAAATGGGGGCGACAAAGGCTGATTTCGATCGGACTATTGCCGTACATCCAACCGCAGCGGAAGAGTTGGTCACCATGCGTGAGCCGACAGAACAGCTCCGGGGCTGATCGCGTTCTGTCATAGTTTTGAAAAGAGAAGTCCCGGCGGTCTTCACGCCGCCGGGCCGGTTCCGGATCGTCGAACCTGACGGCGTGCACGCTCCTGACCTGTCACTTGACTGGTCTCTTCTTCCTTGAGGAAAGTTTCTTCAAAGAACGAGTATCTGCCGCGTCCCAGTTTCTTGGAATGATAAAGTGCGGCATCGGACCTTGCGACGAGCTGCTCAAATGTCGCGCCATCTTCAGGCGCAATCGCAATCCCAACACTCATGCCGATCTGAGCAGATGTTGTGGCGTCCAGGGAAATCGGCTCATTTCCAGCCCTGATCATTGCCTGCGCACAACGCGTCAACCCAGCGCGAGTGAGCGTTCCCTTGTAGAGCAACATGAACTCGTCTCCGCCGATGCGGCAGGCAAGTCCACGTTCTGCAATGATGTCCTGCAGACGCTCTGCAATGGTTCTGATGACCTTGTCACCCGCGGCATGACCGAAGGTGTCGTTGACCGCCTTGAACTTGTCGAGGTCACAATGGACAACGGCAAAGGGTTGATCCGGTAAGGCCTCGACAGACGCTTCGAGCGATCGGTTGAACTGCAGTCTGTTCCCAAGCCCGGTCAACGTGTCATGCAAGGCAAGAAACCGGTTCTGCTGCTCACTGGCTTGAAGGGAGCTCGTCAGCTGTCCGATGCGCCACGCGATTCCAAATGCAAGTGCGGCAAGAGCAACGCTCAGAACAGCAATCACCGGAATGACCGTTGGCCAAATGGACGTTCCTTCGGTCTGGCTAGCCCACTTGAAGGTGCCGACTGGTTCACCGTTAGGGTCTGAGACCAGGTGAAAAGGTTCCCGAGCGCCCGGGTCACTGCCTTCAACGAAGGAAAAGGATTCAAACCGGAGTTGGGCATTCAGCTGTTTTAACAGCAAACTGTCCAGATAGCGGGCAGAGAAGAGGATCGTTGGAGGGCCGTCCGGCAGAGTTTGCGCATGTTTGTCCGGAACAATCGGCATGGCTCCAAAAATGGCCGGTTTGCCGTCGATCCGTGTGAAACCCATTAGCGCATATTCGCTCGTGTCAACACCTTGCAAGGATCTGTGTCCGAAACCGCCAGGGACACGGACACGGTTTCGCTGATAAAGCAGTTTCAGCTTTTCATGAACAGTTTGGAGTTCTGGCGTTTCTGCAACGGGGCGCCGGATAATGTGGATGTAGTCATCAAAGGACTCTGCCAGAACCTCACCGCCACCGGAGATCAGCACCACCTTGTTGTGCCGATAGTCGGTCCAAAGCGTATCGAAGCTACGCTGAATATGAACCGGATCCAGAGAGTTGACGAGACGCGCCACAGCTTCGTCCGATGAGGCAACACTGATCTGTTCCCGTACAATTGTCCGCAATTGGTAAGCAAGAGCGCCGTCGAACAATTGCTGTTCATTGTCTATGGCCTGCCGGTTCGATGCGTGAGACGCGACCAGCCCTACGAACACGAGCGACGCCGCAGTCACAGCGATAAGCAGCCCGGCCAGCAGGAAGGCCAGTCGCGATATCTGCTGCCGCGGAACTTTCCAGGTCCGGTCGCTGTATCTATTGGCAGGCTCGCTCACACCTTGATCCTGTTTGGCACCATCAACCAAGATGAACGCCATGGGTTGCTGTATGTGATGAAATTCTAAGCAGAGATTGCTTAATAAGACGTGCGGAAAAATTGAAATTTACAAGTAGTATCAATGAGTTTATGCAATTTTCAGTTCTGATCACATTGCCAGTATTACGGATAAAGGTGAAAGGATTGAACTTAGTGCAGCTTTGATTGGGTGGTGAAACCCGACATGTCTCCCGCGTCAGGCGCGGATGGAGCCATGGCAAACTCAAAGGCATTTCGGCCGTTGTCTTTCGCGCGATAGAGAGCCATGTCCGCGAGACGGATCAGGTCTTTTTCCGTAGCGCCGCAGTCTGGTGCCGTCGCAATACCGATAGAGATGCCGATTTCCACTTGCTGTCCATTGCCGATATCAAACGGTTGCGCAACGGCGGATCTGAGCTGATTTGCCAAGAGCTGCAGCGGGTGTTTGTCAGAGAGGCTCGTCACCAGAATGATGAATTCATCACCGCCGATCCGGCTGACAACACCTTTGTCTGCGACGAGACCTTGAAGGCGGTCTGCGACGGCACAGATCACTTTGTCGCCGGCCTCATGGCCGTAAGTGTCATTGACCGGTTTGAAGCGATCCAAGTCGCACGTGAATATCGCGAACGGTCGGTCGGGCAAGTTGTCTAGGGCAAAGGCAAGGCAATCGGAAAAATGATGTCGGTTCGGCAGGCCGGTCAAGGCGTCATGCCTGGCAAAATAATGGTTTTTCCGCTCGCTTTCCTCCAGCGACGTCGACAATCGGCTGATCTTGCTCGCCGCAGCGAAAGCGACAACGGCGATCAGAGTTGCAAGAACGAAAATCAAGGGGAGGGCAGCCGCCCATATCTCGCGACCCGGCTTGGCATGATCCCATCGAAAGTATCCGAACACCGAACCGTCGGCTGCCACTACCAGATGATTGCGCACATCATCCTGTGACGGCATCCCAAGCTGAAAATGCAGATCCTTGAAAGAGAGCTGGTCGTTGATTTCCGCGATCCAGTCTTCATCGAAATAGGCGGCATTCACCAAAACGAGTGGATAGTCCTCATTCAGCTGCACCTGGCCGTCATCTGGTAGAATGGGCATGGCGCTCAGGAACGCGGGCGTGCCGTCCACAAGGGCAAATGTTGCAGCTGAAAGGTCCAGAAGAACCGATTGCGGCATGTACCAGTCTGAAAAGACGGATCCTGACTCACCGCGCTTGGCCTCAAAGGCAGCTCGTGTTTGATCTGCCAGCTTTCTTATAAGGTTGTCGGGGGGCAGCTGTTTGGGTTCGAACCTGGTTTCCAGTTCAACAGCCTCTGCAATCAACATCCCGTCTTTGCGGACGATAAACGTACGATCCAGCACATAGTCTTCCCAAAGGTATTCGACGAGTTCGTCTTTGATGAATTCCTTGTCGAGTGGGGCCTGCACGGCGTTGAAGGTCTTGTCCCACTGCGCCAAAGACAGTTGATCGCGCCCAATCTGCCAGTGAATGTCCTTGAGCATTGCGTCCATGCGCATTTGCTCGCTTTCCAGCGCCTTACGATCGGCTTCACGCCAGGCCATGTGGGCAATAAATGTCAGCGAGGCTGCAGACAACACGATGAGCAGTGCTGCTAACCCGTAAATCCAGACAGTTATTTTCCGCCCGGCATTTAATCCGGTGGAAGAAAGGCTGTGCGGAGCGCTGTCATTTTTGCGTTTGCCAAGCAAAGGCAGGTCACCTGTTACGTTAAAAACGAAACAACACTAGCCTCCAAGACTTAAAACTGTCTGCCCTTGAGGTTATTTTCTGGGAGACTTCTCCCCAATTCTTCGAAGAGCCTTAACAAAGAGTTCGATTTCATCTTCAGTATTATAAGCATGCAGGGAGGCGCGCACGACCGAATCCAGCCCTCGTTCGGGCAGGTCTATGCGTGCCGAACTCGCGGTGCTGACCGAGACGTTGATCGATGATTCAGACAGTCGGGATTTGGTTTGCTCCGCTGGTTCGCCTTCAAGCGTGAAGGTCACAATACCGCCCTTTCTGGCGCCTTTGTCATGGAGGTTGGACCCGGTGATGCCTTTAAGTTCAGAGCGCAATTGTGCGCCTAAAGCACAGATGCGATTGCCAATACGCTCCATGCCGAACCCAATGGCATATGTGGTGGCAACTCCCAGACCGATTTGCCCTGCGACATATCTTTCCCAGGTTTCGAACCTTCGAGCACCAGGTACGAGCCGGTACGTTTTTTCGTCGATCCATTCAGCCGATTGCAGGTCGACGAAAGGTGGGTCGAGTTGATCAAGCACCTGGTCGCTGACGTAGAGAAATCCTGTGCCTCGAGGCCCTCGCAGATACTTTCGACCGGTACCGGACAACATCTGACATCCGATTTCACTGACGCTGAGCGGTATCTGGCCAGCCGACTGGCACGCGTCCAGCAGATACAGGACACCGGCCTTGCGCGCGATCTCGCCAACGTCTTCGGCTGGATTGATCAGGCCGGAAAAGGTCGGGATATGAGTCAAAGCGATCAACCGGGTTCTCGGCGTGATGGCAGACTGAAGCTGCTTGAGGTCGATCTGCCCGTCTGCGTCATCTTCTACAATGTCGATCTTGATACCTTTGCGGCGCTTCATCTGGAGAAAGGCAACGTAGTTGGACACATATTCCGCACGCCCGGTCACGATGCGATCGCCTTCCCGGAAGTCTATGGCATAAAAGGCCATGTCCCAGGCGCGGGTTGCGTTTTCGACATAGGCAATTTCATGCGGCTTGCTGCCGATCAGCGCGGCAAGTGCCGTATAAAAACCGTCAAGTTCAGCCTTTGCCGAAGCCGCAGCTTCATAGCCACCGATCTTAGCCTCAAGGTCGAGATGCTGTTTGACAGCATGCAGCGAAGTTTGCAGGGCCAGACCCGTACCGGCATTGTTAAAGTGGATCAGCTGGCCTACACCGGGTGTGTCTGCCCGCAAGAGCTCGACATCTTGTTGAGACAGGGAAGGGACAATCATGGCAACCCTCATGCAGCACTAAGAGTAATCTGTAGACTCAAGACCGGTTCATCATGACAATCACTTATTTTGGTTATGGCTCTCTCGTCAATGTTGACACCATTCCCGCTGCAATGGAGGTGACGCCTGGTCGTCTGAGCGGCTGGGTCCGCGAATGGCGGGTTTGCGGCATTGGTGAAGACGGCCAAGGTCGATGTGCCTTGAGCGTTCGCAAAAAGGAAGGTAGCGAAATCTGGGGCGTAATGGCGCGTGAGGCAAAAGCGGGCCTAGCTCAACTGGAGCATCGCGAACGCCGCTACGAAAAGGTCGAGGCAATCGGAACCGCTTTTGCCTGTGAGGCAAAGAACGAGCCTGGCCCTGCCGATCTTTTTCTCTTCAAGGCGACACCGGAGCATCTGAGGTGGGGGAACGACACTCATCCCATTCTGCAGAGCTACCTGGATTGTGTGCTGGCAGGCTACTACGGGATCTGGGGTGAAGAGGGGATCGACCACTTCCTGGAAACGACTGACGGATGGCAGGCCCCTGTGCTCTACGACCGGCACAAACCGCATTATCCGCGTAGCATCCGGCTTGAGAAGGACCTTGCGCTTCTCGTGGACGAGAAGCTGACCAACAAGGGCGTTGAATATATGCAGTCCTGAAACGGGCCTGTTAAACACCTTATGCGCCCGGCCTAGCCAAGCCAGGTCTGCAGACCATGACCTGCAAGGTAGGCGATACCAGCCGCCAACATGCCGATTGCCATTGTTTCCACTCCACAGGACATCCAGTGCCTTTGAGACCACTTCGCCCGGAAAGACCCGATCGCGAAGAAAGCTATCGCCGTTAGGATCGTTGCTGAAACGGCATCGGCTGGAAACGGCAGGACAAAGGGAACCAGCGGGATCGAACCAAAGAGAACAAACGCCGCAAAGGTATAAAGGGCTGCCTTGAGCGGGTTGCGCATGGCGTCCGACATTCCGTATTCGGCCTGCATCATGGTTTCGATCCATGTGGTCCGGTTTGAGGAGATTAGTCGCACGATCTCTTCAAGGTCATCACCGGAAAACCCCTTGCCGGAAAAGATCTGTCGCAGTTCTTCCCTTTCACCGTCCGGTTCAAACTCGATGTGTTTTTCCTCGATGGCTTTCAAGCGCTGAAAGTCCTCGTTTTCGGACTTGGAACCACTGTAATTGGCAGCGGCCATGGAAAACCCGTCTGCAAGCAGATTTGCAATTCCAAGGATAAGGATGACTTTCGTTGAGAGGTTCGCGCCAACGGATCCGGCAACGATTGCAAAGGTCGTTACGGCACCATCAATCCCGCCATAGATCCAATCCCGCAAATAGCTGGTGTCTGGACCGGCTGCGAGGCGGACGGAGATATCTGAGGGCCGGTGGCTGTGTTCGAGACTTGGCTGCGGCATGGAAGTGTCCTGAATTTTGCTCAGGTTCTGCGCTATTTGGGTGCCGCGCCATGATCCGCCTCAAGGCTCGCGATAATTCAGGCCAGGATTTCTTGGAAAATCGAACCGGAATTCCATTGAAATTTGGCGGAATGCCCTGTGGCATAATCGGCACTTGGCGTGTATAAGGCCGCACGTTTGCACGATTTGGGCAAGCGAAAACGAACGAATTTGTCGTGGACTGTCAGGTTGGCCAAATGGAAAGAACCTGCAGGTCCAATGAGGAGTAGGAATGATGGCGGAGAAGTGGAGCCCGGACAGCTGGAGATCGAAGCCGATCTTGCAGGTGCCGGAATACCCGGATCAAGAGGCTTTGGCGGATGTTGAACAGCGCCTGTCGACTTATCCGCCGCTCGTTTTTGCAGGTGAAGCGCGTGCACTGAAGCAACAGCTCGCAGATGTCGCGGCCGGTAATGGTTTTCTTCTTCAGGGCGGAGACTGTGCGGAGAGCTTTGCTGAGCATCATCCAGATCACATCCGTGACTTCTTCCGCGTTTTTCTGCAGATGGCAGTTGTTCTGACCTATGCCGCCGCTCAACCTGTCGTGAAGGTTGGACGTATTGCAGGACAGTTCGCAAAGCCGCGCTCGTCGAATATCGAGAAGAAGAACGACATAGAGTTGCCGAGCTACCGTGGAGATATCATCAACGATATCAACTTCACGTCCGAAAGCCGGATCCCGGACCCGACGCGTATGGCCATGGCCTACCGGCAGTCAGCTGCTACGCTGAATTTGCTGCGCGCATTCGCGCAGGGTGGCTTTGCCAACCTGGATCAAGTGCACCAATGGACGCTGGGCTTTGTCTCCGACAGTCCGCAAGGGCACCGTTACAAGGAATTGGCTGACCGGATTGCGGAATCGCTCGCGTTCATTCGCGCTTGCGGTATCAGCGGCGATACGGTTCCTCAAATGCGTGGAACGGATTTCTTCACCAGTCATGAGGCTCTGCTGCTTGGTTACGAAGAAGCGCTGACCCGTGTCGATTCCACATCTGGCGATTGGTACGCAACATCCGGTCACATGATCTGGATTGGTGACAGGACCCGCCAGCCGGATCATGCCCATGTGGAATTCTTCCGCGGCATCAAAAATCCGATTGGCCTGAAATGCGGCCCGTCCCTGACGCCGGATGGATTGCTGGAACTGATCGACGTTCTGAACCCGGACAATGAACCTGGCCGTCTCACGCTGATCGCCCGCTTCGGTGCCGACAAGGTGTTCGACCACCTGCCTCAGCTGGTGCGGGCAGTGGAACGCGAAGGCAAATCCGTTGTCTGGTCGTGTGACCCGATGCACGGCAACACTGTGTCCGCTGGCGGCTACAAAACCCGTCCATTCGACCGGATTCTGAAAGAGGTGGAAGCGTTCTTTGCTGTTCACCGCGCTGAAGGCACCCACGCAGGCGGTGTCCATGTCGAGATGACAGGCCGGAATGTGACCGAGTGTACCGGCGGAGCAAGAGCGTTGACCGAAGAACAGCTTGGCGATCGCTATCACACACATTGCGACCCGCGGCTGAATGCTGATCAGGCTCTGGAATTGGCTTTCCTCATTGCGGAAAACCTGAAGAAGGAACGCGACGACAAGCAAGCCGAACCGATGGCGGCAAGCGCCTGATCGGACCTGTTCCTTAACGCAACGTTATCAAGAGGCGGCTTCGGCCGCCTCTTTTCGTTTCCAAAGCACAAAAAACGCGGCAGGGCACAGATTTGGTAAGCCTCATTTAACGCTCCAGGGGCATACCTGCATTTGAGGCGTTTCTCTCGTTGCCACGTTCCGGCGAGGAGACAGGGCGCTTCAGGGATTGAGTACAACCGGGTGGATTTTGATTGCCGGTTGGGTTGATTGTCGAGTTGTGGGGGAGATGGCTTTGCGCGAACGGTGGGATCTTTCAAAGATTTCCTGTCTGATTGCTGAAGACAATGCCCACATGCGTGCAATCATGCGTTCAATCCTGACTGGGTTTGGAATTCGCGCCACCTTCGAAGCAAGTGACGGTGCAGAGGCCTTGGAACTGGTCGTGGATCGGAAGCCCGACATTGTTCTGTGCGATTGGGTCATGTGCCCCTTTGGCGGCAATGAATTTTTGCGCATCCTGAGAGGTGACAGAGATCCGCTCATCAGCACAACACCGGTTTTGATTGTGACCGCCCATGCCAAACGCGCTACGATCCTGGAGGCGGTTGGTATCGGTATTCATGGATTTGTTGCCAAGCCGGTTTCACCCGCCGTTCTGTACAATCATATTGGCGAAACACTGGAACGCCAGGATCTGAACGGTCGATCCAAAGGAGTTCTTGGACCGGGTCACCAAAAACTCCATCGGAAACTCAATCTGTCAGATACTCCTGAAGCCGAAGCGCCGCCGGCACAGCCCTATGAGGATTTTGACGCCTCTGGCTTGGCACTGCTTTAAGCAGAAACCGACATCCTTTCCTCACATAGCAAAACGCAACCATCTTCTCGCAATCACCTCGTATTAGGTTCGAGAAATCCGGTGCCAACGGAGCATGCGTTCTTGCGCTGAGTTCCGGAAAATCTACATCCGAATGTAGCCCCTGGAGTTTGATATGGGCCGGAAAGGAAAAAGTAGATGGCAAGGGCAATTGTGTATACCGGGGGCTGCCTGTGCGGCAATATCCGTTTCAAAGTCACTGGTCCGGCCTTGAACCCTCATACCTGTTCTTGCCAAATGTGCCGCAAGCACACTGGAGCTCTCACCGCGGCGTGGGTCGAATTTCCAAGTAAGGCAGTCGCTTGGACAGGACCGGGTGGTCAACCGGCCACGTATCGATCATCAGAGATTTCTTCCCGGGCATTTTGCCAAAAGTGCGGCAGCACATTAGGTGCTATCGATGACGCGCCGACAATAGCTCTGCTCCTCGGGGCCTTTGACAAACCCGCCAAACAAGACCTCGTTCCAACCGGCCATTCGTTTCGAAGCGGTCGGCCGAAATGGTGGTGTGTCGAAATCAAGACCGATCAGACGTGACGCGAGCAAGCCAAGAGGCCTGCGGAAAACGTCATTCTCTTTGTTTCACGCCGAGGATGCAAAGGTCAGAACTCTTTCAATGCATCTGCAAGAGTGATCTGCTTGTCGGACGTCTCAGGACCAAAGAACATATAAAGGTTCGCGAGATCAGATAGACAGGTGGCGTTCTTCAGGCTACATCTTGGGTGAATGACACTTCCTGGCATTGCTCCCATGATATCTGATCGTTTTAGACTGGCTGTCGCGCAGCTGAACCCGACCGTTGGCGATGTGGCCGGAAATACGGACCTTGTTCGAAAGGCTCGAGCCGAGGCCGCTGCAAACAAGGCGGATATCGTTCTGACCTCCGAGTTGGTTCTTGCCGGTTATTTGCCTGAAGACCTTGTGTTGAAGCCTGCATTTGTCAGCCGGTGCATGGAATCTGCGGAGGCGCTGGCAAAGGAAACAGCTGACGGTGGGCCAGCGCTTGTGGTTGGTACACCCTGGAGAGCTGACGACGGTAAGGTTTACAACGCAGTCGCGCTTCTGGATGCGGGTGAAATCAAGGCCGTCCGTTACAAGTACGACCTGCCGAACTATAGCGTTTTTGACGAAAAACGCGTCTTCGCAGCAGGTCCATTGCCGGGCCCGGTCGATTTTAGAGGTGTTCGCATCGGCTTGCCGATCTGTGAAGATATCTGGAACGACGAAGTCTGCGAATGCCTCGAAGAAACGGGCGCTGAGCTTTTGATGGTGCCAAACGGGTCTCCATATTGGGAGAATCGTGCCGAAGAGCGTATGCAGGTAGTCGTTGCCCGCGTTGTCGAGACTAATTTGCCACTGATCTATTGCAATCAACTCGGTGGGCAGGACGAACTTGTTTTCGACGGCGGATCTTTTGCTTTGGCGGCGGACAGAAGTCTTGCGTTTCAAATGCCACAGTTTGAACCCGGCATCGGCATCAGCGACTGGACGAGGACCGGTAACACCTGGGCTTGTGAAAAAGGCGAATTTGCCAAATTGCCGGATCTGGATGAGGCCAATTGGCGTGCCTGCGTGATGGGTCTTGGTGACTACGTGAACAAGAATGGCTTCCCGGGCGTCGTTCTGGGACTGTCAGGCGGTATTGATTCCGCCATTTGTGCAGCCATGGCGGTGGATGCGCTGGGGGCTGACAGGGTGCACGCGATCATGCTGCCTTATCGGTATACGTCCGAGGAAAGCATCGAGGACGCAGCCGCATGTGCCAAAGCACTTGGCATCCGCTATGACACCGTCCCGATTGCAGAACCCGTGGAAGGGTTCACGTCTGCTCTTTCCGGCCTTTTCAGCGGAACCCGTGAAGACACGACAGAAGAAAATCTACAGTCACGGGCGCGTGGCGTCATCTTGATGGCCGTCTCCAACAAATTCGGCAACATGGTCATGACGACTGGAAACAAGTCGGAAATGTCGGTCGGCTATGCGACCCTTTATGGCGACATGAATGGCGGCTACAATCCGATCAAGGACCTTTATAAAACGCAGGTTTATCATTTGTCGGCCTGGCGCAATGCGCACCTGCCGAAAGGGCTGCAGGGCCCCGGCGGGGAGGTCATTCCCTCCAATATCATCACCAAGGTTCCAACCGCTGAACTTCGTGAAAACCAGACCGATCAGGATTCCTTGCCGCCTTATGACGTCCTGGATGACATTCTGGAGTGTCTGGTCGAAGAGGAAATGTCTGTTAGCGACATTGAAAAACGCGGTCATGACAGAGCGTTGATCCACCGGATCGAGCACTTGCTTTATATCGCCGAATACAAACGGCGTCAGGCGCCTCCCGGCGTCAAGATCACGGAGCGGAATTTCGGCAAGGACCGCCGCTACCCAATTACCAACAGGTTCCGGGACCGCACCTGAGGCCGGTTCCGCACCTTTCTGCCTGGCAGGCTTCATGAGCTATTTCAGTTTCCTGCGTGACAACGCGCGTTGGCTCTCGGCTTCCTATTTGCTGGCTGTGTTTTCCGGTTTTGGGCAGACGTTTTTCATTTCCCTGTCAGCCGGTTCCTTGCGGGAAGAATTCAGTCTCAGCCACGGTGACATCGGTCTTTTGTACATGTTTGCAACATTGGGCAGTGCTCTGACACTGCCTTATGTGGGCAAGAGCCTCGATCATTTCCCGGTTCAGCGGATTGCCGCCGTCGTGATGGTTGGTCTTGCGCTTTTTTGTGTCCTGATGGCCAACACAGCGACTGTCTGGATGATCTTTGTTGCGTTCTACGGGCTTCGCCTTTGCGGGCAGGGAATGATGACGCACACGGCGATCACAGCGTCGGGACGCTGGTTCTCCGCACAAAGAGGCAGGGCTGTTTCAATCGCCACGATGGGGTTCCCGACGGCAGAAGCGCTCTTTCCGATCTGTTTTGTTGCCTTGAGCGGTCTGTTCGGTTGGCGCGGTGCATGGACTGTTTCCGCGCTCGTGCTGATCGTAGTGTCCATGCCGGTGATACTGACACTGCTTGCAAAGGACAGAGTGCCGAGCGCCAAGGAAGTTGCCGAAAAGGGGCCGGAAGGGCGGCAGTGGACACGGCCTGAAGTCCTTCGCGATCTCAGGTTTTGGTTGGTTTCTTTCGGTGTCAACGCACCCGCGTTTATTGGCACGGCAATTTTCTTTCACCAGGTCTATCTAGTGGAGCTGCGTGGCTGGTCTCTTGAGGTGTTCGCCAGTGCCTTCGTCATCATGGCTTTGGGCGTTGTCTGCGCGGCGCTCGTCATCGGTCCGCTGATAGACCGCTATTCCGCACGCCAGCTTTTGCCATTCACGCTTATGCCGCTGACAATTGCCTGTGCTGTGCTTGCGTTCTTTCATGCGCCAGCAGCAGCCTTTGTCTTTTTGGGTCTGGTCGGGATCTCCAACGGCTTCAACGGCACGTTGGTAGGGGCACTATGGCCCGAAGTCTATGGAACCACTCACATGGGTGCGATCAGGTCTGTGGCGTTCGCCTTTATGGTGTTTGCATCGGCTGCCGGTCCCGGGCTGATGGGATGGTTGATCGATCGAGGGATTTCCTTCGATCTGCAGATCATGGCGGCAGGGCTCTACTGCATAGTCTTTTGCGGTGTTCTGGCCACCATGGCGAAGGCCTACCGGCCGGAGCGCAGGGCGATCTAAACTTGATGGGCCAAAGAACCTCAACGGCCTTCTGGAGCGGTCCTGTGATCGGTTCAACAAAGCAAATCTTGCACGAAAGTTGCGGATTTGGTTGCCACAACACGATGCGGCAAGGGCCTCATTTATGTGGCTTGCACCAGTTAGGGGTTGCCGCCGGGAAGCTGCCAAGTTAACTCAGTCCGCATGACTGTAACTGTTCGTTTTGCGCCGTCCCCGACGGGCCACATTCACATCGGCAACAGCCGTCCCGCCCTTTACAATTGGCTCTTTGCCCAAAAGATGGGTGGCCAGTTCATACTGCGATTTGACGATACCGATACGGTGCGATCAAAGCAGGAATATGCGGAGTCGATCGAAAAGGACCTTCGGTGGCTCGGTATAGATCCGGACCGCATCGAGCGGCAATCCGATCGCCTGTCGACCTATGATGTTTCTGCGCAAACGCTGAAAGACGCGGGCCTACTCTATCCCTGTTACGAAACTCCAGACGAGCTGGAACGCAGGCGTTCGCGGCAGCGCGCGCTTGGAAGACCGCCGGTTTATGACCGTTCTGGACTGAAACAGAGTGCTGAAGAACGGGCAGCCCTGGAAGCGGAAGGACGCAAGCCGCACTGGCGCTTCCTGTTGCCAAATTACGATGGTGACCCGTTCTCAACCAAGCGGACCGATGTTGCCTGGAAGGACTTGTGCAGAGGTGACCAGGCTGTTGATCTTGCATCCATGTCCGATCCGGTTCTGATCCGTGCAGACGGCTCTTACCTTTATACGTTCACATCCATTGTCGACGATATCGAAATGGGCGTCTCTCACATACTCAGAGGCGAGGACCATATCTCGAACACTGCCGTTCAGATTGCGATTTTCAGGGCTTTGAAAGCCGAACCACCAATATTCGGTCACCACAATCTATTGACCACGCAGGATGGGGAAGGCCTGTCCAAGCGAAAAGGTGCACTCTCTATCGGGTCTTTGCGGGAAGAGGGCCTGGAACCAATGGCAGTGGCCTCTCTTGCTGTTCTGACCGGCACCAGCCAAGCCGTTGAACCGGTCCCGACAATGGAAGTGCTTGTTGAGAAGTTCGATCTTACCAGTGTGTCTAAGTCTTCTGCGAAATTCGATCCCGAGGAGCTAAAGGGACTGAATGCCAGACTGGTCCATGAGCTGCCGTTTGAGGCTGTGAAGGATCGATTGGTAAACCTGGGTATTCGCCCAAGCGCGGTCTTTTGGGAAACTGTGCGCGGAAACTGTGAAACTGTTGGGGATGCCCGTCACTATTGGCAGGTCGTTGTCGGTCCCGTTGAAAGCCGGGTCGAAGACGATGATGCTGAATTCGTTGCGAAAGCGAAGGAGTTCTTGCCGGACGGCGACATCACGGAAGACAGCTGGGGCGCATGGACGTCAGCCCTGAAGGCGGAAACGGGCCGAAAGGGGCGTGGACTTTTTATGCCGCTCCGCCGCGTGCTGACGGGGATGGATCACGGTCCAGACATGAAGGCATTGCTGCCGCTTATTGGGCGACAAAATATTCTGGACCGACTACCCTGACAGCTTCCTTGCGACTGTCCTGAACCGGCCTGAAACCGTCGTCATGTGTTCTGAACACAGGCGACGTGCCGTCATCTTCATCGTCTTCGCCCAAACGGGCCCGGATGGAGAGCACCGGCAGCCCGTCTTTGGTTTGGATGGCGTTGGCCAGTTGCTCGCCAGCCGTGCCTTGTGCGTCAGACAGACGGTTTAGAGAAACGGTGACGTCAAAGCCCTTTTCCAGATTGAAAAGCGTATCCGGATCCTCAAAGCGAGGCAGGTGGGCTCTGCGCAGCGGCGTACGGGCAAGCGGAGAGGGGGCGTTTGCGTCTTCCTCATAGGTTCCGCCACGGCTCGGCTGTAAGGTACGGCGTGGAAGACCCGCACTGATGTCGGACAAAAATATGCGGTTGCCAGACCCGGTAGACAACTCTGTCCAGGAAGATGGCGTTTTGGCTTGTCCGGTCGCACGGCAACTGCAGCCCTCGACATATTCGGACTTGTAACGGTAGGCAAAAGGCTGTTCGGCATAAAGATCGCCGGCCAATGACATCATTTGCGCCTGATCGCCGCCCGGGTTTCGGTAGACGTAAAGTTCGGTTTCGGCCGCAGGACAGATCTCAGAGCATCGGGCCTGATCATTCACAAACTGGTTCTTTCCTGTCGAAAAACTGACCGGAAAGAAATAACCGTCGCAGGTTCGCACACACAACGTCCGGAATGTGCCGCCGGTTGGAATGCGCGAGCGGCTCAAGTTGGTGCTCGCTTTGCGGCGCACGGCACGGATGTCACGGTCGCCCGAATGGGCCGCGACAGGTTCTGCTCGTGTCTGTGGATTGAACAAACGCGAAAACAGGTTCCTGGGCTTGTTTTCACCAGCATTCGTATTTCTGTTGGCTTCGCGAGAATTGGCGGGTCGATTGCACTTGGTGAGTGCGGCCTTGATTTGCCGAATGCGTTTTGTGTTCTTCACCGAACCACCACCGGACCTGGACAGTTGCCTTTCGATCTTGGCCAGGTTGGATTTCATACGTTTGATCTTGCTGTTCAAACCAGCGCAATTGGGGTTGTTGCCCCGGGCGCAGTTGAAATATCGGGCATCGCGTTCGGCTGCGGAAATTGCACTTTGCTGTTGCTGCTTCGCCGCGCTCCATTTCCGTGCGGCAGCGCTCTGGTTGCCCGAGCCGGACTCCAGACGCCGCAGTTCCGATTTCAGGCTTGCGCAACTGGCGGCTATTGCATCATGTGCTGGCAGGACGAAGGCTGCGCACACAATCAGCGTGCGCAAAACGTTTCCGGACTTGGCGTTTCGGCAAAGTCTCATGACCCATCCCCAGCAGCGTTCAACCTCACGCCGTGTCAGCTATTGCCTACGGCAACACTATTGCTGCAACACCAATCAATAGCAACGAAAGCTCTCACGTTAGGTTAATGCTTGAGACGGTTTTTGATCGATCCTCAGTCCATTGAAGTTGGATCGGCAGCGAGCGCGAGCCGGTCGAGAATATCCTCAAGCATCGCTTTCTGGTCCGCAGTCAGCGCATCTAGGAGACCTTTTGAATAGGAAAGTGCTTTGGGGACGATGTCTTCATAAAGTGCCAACCCCTTTTTGCTCAATTGCAATGGGTGTTCCCTTTGGTCGCCGCTGCTTCGGTTGCGTTCCAGGAAGCCTTTTTCCGCAAGCGCGGAAACGGCCCTGCTGACCTTGGTCTTGTGCATTGAGGTTTCGCGGCCGATATCCCGGGCCGCCATGGATCCGTGTTCGCCCAGTGTGGCAAGCACGCGCCATTCGGGGATTCCGATCCCATACTTGTCCGCATAAATCTTCGAAAAGGATCGACTGACCGTCTCGGCAAGGTGATTGAGACGATAAGGCATAAACTGACGCAGCTTCAGAACCGGGTGATCCTCATCAGGTGAAGCCGGATCATGCTGCGGTTGCTTTGATTGGTCTGACATGATCGCGATATCGCCCTGCGAAATTCGTTAAGCCTGTTTTGCGGCCAGAATTGGTCTGCCGTGATCCGGCCATTTTCTGTGTCTAGCAAGTATAATCAATTGAAGTTTTCGGCAAAGACAGTCGAAGCTTCTTCAGAAAATTACAAGTTGCGTAAGCAAGTGTGGCGGAGAGCTTGCGCGAACGAAGTGAAAATGCGGCAAATGCGTGGAGCTATCTGTTGATAAAGAGGGAATAGTTAAGGATTCGGTGGGGGCGAAATTGCGAATCAGAGACGTAAGCTGAGACGCTACAGTCAATAGTTAAAGCGCATGATCGGATGCGGGAAGTCCGCAAGCGCCGACACTCAGCTGGCAGGAAAGCGAGGCCGCTATGGTGGAAATCAGGAACCCTTCCGAGGCTGTTCCGGGGAACAATGACCGGTTCGAAGAGCTCGGAAAAGGCTGCTATGCATTTAGCGCCGACGGTTGTTCCAACACGGGTGTGATCATTGGTGAACGCGGTGTTCTTGTCGTGGACCCACAGGCGACACCTGCACTTGCCGAGAAGGTACTTCAGAAAATTCGGGAGCTGACGGACAAGCCTATCAAGCAGGTTGTTCTGACCCATTTTCACGCCGATAGCACGCTTGGGGCAACAGCTTTCGAGCCGGCGGATGTTGTTGCATCCGACCTGACAAGACGTATGATCGATACGCGGGGATCAGATGATATCCGCGTATTGCGCGACCGCGACGCTGCTCTGTTTTCAGACTTGCCAAAAGACAGCACGGTCATCCAACCCAGTATGACGATTGCGTCTTCAATGACGATCGACCTTGGCGGTATGGAAGTTCGCCTTATGCATCTTGGCCGCGGTCATACCATGGGCGACATGGTCGCCTGGGTCCCGCAGAGTTCAGTCATTTTTGCAGGCGATTTGGTCCAGAAAACAAGCGTGCCGTATTGCGGGGATGCCCACCTGACGGATTGGCCACGTGCGCTCGATCGTGTGACGGCGTTCCGACCGAATGCACTGATGCCCGGACGAGGAAAATCTGCCAAGGGTGGTCCTGCTGTTGCAACCGCCGTAGAAATGACGAGGGATTTCGTTATAACACTTCGCGATGCAGCGTCCGCATGCGTTGAGCAAAGCCTGGGCCTTCGGGACACATATCTCGCCGTCAAAGACGCGCTGGCGCCTCAGTTCGGGTCGCGTGAGAACTTTGAGTTTCACCTGCCATTCAATGTTGCGCGCGCCTATGACGAGGCGTTGGGGCTCGATCAGCCGCAAATCTGGACACTTGAGCGTTGTGCGGATCTGGTCGATGCTTTGGGTGGCACGCAACCGGCAGAGGGTGCCGCTGCTTCCGATGAGCAGGCGACGGCCACTGAGCAGTCTGATGCTGCTGACGAGGATCAGACCACCGAACGGCCTTTGGAAGACCAAGCAGCCGAAGAGGGGCAGTCCGAGCTTGTGACCGACAATGAGTTTGCGGCGTCTCTGGTTCTTGAAGCTGCCGAAGACACCGATGGCGAAGATCTGGACCTTTCTGCGGACGACATTGTTGAAGAAAACGATGAGGCACCAGCTGTCTCACAGCAAGGCGATGGCGAAAACCAGGAAAAGGTTCTGGAAAACGTGCGCTGATACCGGCAAGAGAAATAGTCTCATTGAGTGTGACGCGCGCTTGGCCAAGCGCGCGTTTTCTCTGTTTAGCGCTTGATCATGTTTGTGAGACACCCACATGTGAGGCGTTCCTAGGATCTGGAGAATATCAATGCGTTTTTTGACAGCCGCCGCGTTTGCACTTGCCGTTTGTGTCTACGGCGCGGGCTCGGCGTTCGCTGACGACGACCCCGATTTGATCTTCAAGAAATCGACCGTCTGGAAATTTCTGACCCCGGATCACAAGCTTGCGACCTATGCAATCGACGATCCTTTGGTGGATGGCGTTGCCTGCCACTTCACGGTGCCGGAGAAGGGCGGCGTGTCAGGCTGGCTGGGTGTTGCGGAAGAGGTTTCCGATGTTTCTCTGGCCTGTCGTCAGGTTGGACCGGTAACGATCAAGGAAAACTTCGAGCAGGGCGAGGAAATGTTCCGTCAGCGTCGATCATTCATGTTCAAGAAGATGCGTATCGTTCGAGGGTGTGACACAAAGAGAAACGTTCTGGTCTATCTGGTCTACTCAGACAAGCTGATTGAAGGCAGCCCGAAAAATTCCACATCGACGGTGCCGCTCATGCCCTGGGGGGATCAAACGCCGCCAAACTGCGGTGATTACCTGAACGACTGACATTGACAACAGTTGGCTTTGGCGCGGATCAGTCTGCGTCAAGCGTTTCAAGATGCTTGGCGACCGGAAGGTCGGCATCGGCGCAAAAATGCTTGTAGAGCATGGCCATGATGTCTTTGACCGGTTCGCTTGCCAGCCGATAGTAAATCGTAGTGCCTTCGCGCCGGGTGGTTACCAATCCTTGTGTGCGCAGCAAGGCCAGTTGTTGTGAGACCGTTGGCATTCGCAACCCGGTTCTTTCCGCCAACTCGCTGACGCAACGTTCCTCTTCCAGGACCAGGCACATCAGCAGCAGGCGCGGCGCGGATGCCATCATCTTTAGAAATTCCGCCGCAGATTCCGCTTTGTCTTCTAGTGCCTTGTATTCCATGAGATAACCTTGCCAAACAAAGGATCGCACTGCAAGCGAGGAGCTCGGCCAAAGCAGTGCAGGTGCTTTTTATATGCGGCTGGCTACCGTGACAATGATATTGCCGTTGCCGCAACCTGTGCCCGTCATCCAGCACATGCTTTTCTGCTGCATTTCCTGACCGAATGCTTTGGTGCCGTCAGTGATTACAACGATGGCTGCAAATGGGCCGCCAAAAACAATGGCCAGAAAGATGATGACAAAGAGGCGGTTCAACATGGGTATCTCCTGATGGCAATCCGTATCGATTGACTGGAGATTAGGCGTGTGGCCTTGAACCCATGCTGAGTGTCACATTCAGCTACCGTTCAGTTTCGTAAACACTGAATTAGATTTTTCTTTTCAGTGGCTTAAGCGCTTAGAGGTTCTTTGTCATCGCTGTTCGAAGCGCTTCCAGCAGAACCTTGTCGCGGTCGTAGATGTCCTTTCTGAAATGCGTTGACCCGTCTTTGTTCATCCAGGCCGTCAGATAGGTCAGATGCACTTCTATGGGCACCTTCGGCTTGATGACAGTTCGTTTTTCACTGTCTCTCACGGTTTCCCAGTGTCCCGGATTGACGGCGCTGTCGACGAGCAGCACATCGGCTAGTCCGAAGGGGTTGGAGACCCGGATGCAGCCGTGACTGAACGCGCGCTCGGATCGTGAGAACAAGGACTTGGACGGCGTGTCGTGGATATAGATGTTGAACCGGTTCGGGAACATGAACTTGATCCGGCCAAGGGCGTTTCCATCGCCTGGGTCCTGCCGCAGCCGGAATGGAAAGTTGCCGCGCGAATAACCATTCCAGGCAATTTGCGTCGGGGCTATTTCAGTACCATCCCGAAATATTCTGATTTTCTTGCTGGTCAGGGCAGAGGGGTTCTGCTTCAGCTTGGGGAGGTATTCCTTCGTTGCGATGGAATAAGGCACATTCCAGAACGGGTTGATCTCGATATATTCCAGCTGGTCGGAAAAGACCGGCGTTGCGTGATAGGGCTTGCCGACGACCACCCTGGCGGTGTGGATTGTCTTTCCATTGCGCACCACTTTCAGATTCTGGTCGGCGAGGTTTGAAAAGACATAGAACTCGCCAAGATCGTCCCGCATCCAGCGACGGCGCTCCATGTTGAGCTCCATCTGGATCAGCTTTTCCTGAATTGGCGTGTTGAGCCTGGCAAGCGTGTTCTTGCCGATGACGCCATCCGTATCGAGGCCGTGATATTCCTGAAAGGTTTTGACTGCGTCGACCAGCACCCCTTCGTAAAGATCTCCAGTATGCTCTTCAGCGCCGGGAACATCCTCTTCGATCAACCTTTGACGAAGAGCTTCGAGACGAGGGTCAGTCATTCCCGGCTTCAGGACTTCACCATCCGGTATCTGCGTGAAGCCTCCATTTGCGGCTTTTTCCCTGTATTGAGCGAGCCGGCGTTTCAATCGGGCATAATTATCTGACTGGGGCGCAAGGCTCTCCAGAAAAGCGCTGAAGTCGACTGCCTTCTCGGCATTTTCAAAAAGGTTTTTTGAATCCGGTTTGTCCGGAAACAGGTTCAGCGCCTTGTTGATTGCATTGGGCTGCACTCTGCCCGAGGACAAGTGGGTGGCATATCGCAGAAACTGACGGGAAAGGTCCAAGTCGAACGCGGCCCATTCATCTGCAGTCTGAGAGGTTTCAGATCGTTCAATGAGCTCAATAGGGCCGTAATTGTTTGGATTGAGCGCATGGTCATTGGCCTCGGCCATCGCGGCGATGACGAGATGCGCATTCTCGGTCAGCCCGTTTTCGGTGAACCAGACGGGAGCGAACGCACGTTCTCCGTAGTAGAAAAACAGACCACTTTCATCATCATCCACCATGGCGGCCTGGATGGCCTTGGCAATCAGCGTTTGAGGATCAAGCATCTGAGGCTGCGGGACAATCTGCGTCTCTTCGGTTGCCGGTGCCTCGGCATTTGCAAGAGCCTCTTGAACGCCGTGCGGCAAGCCCAGTCCCAGAACCAATATCAGGACTTTGAAGTCAAATCGAAATGATGAAAAGCTTTCCAAAGGAATACCCCCTCTGATTCCCGGTAGGTTCAGTCTAAAACAAGTCAGGTGATGCGC
Organism: Roseibium porphyridii; assembly: GCF_026191725.2. NCBI lineage: Bacteria > Pseudomonadati > Pseudomonadota > Alphaproteobacteria > Hyphomicrobiales > Stappiaceae > Roseibium > Roseibium porphyridii. The sequence goes on along the minus strand of NZ_CP120863.1, from coordinate 3,930,997 downwards.
CAACGTCACGGTAGTCACGTTTTGGAGGTCCGCGATATTTGCTGCCTTGACCGGCTCGCGATTTCCGGTCCATAAAGCTGGCCATGATGACGGCCACACGGAACATCATTTCGATCACCATTATTTGCAGCTAGCGACACCGCTGGCTGTGGCCGTTCCCTCTTGGCAAAAATTCCTCTGAGACGGATCGCCCGGCCAGCCGGCCAGGAGACCGTTTGACATGAGCGCCGCTGAAACAGCGATATCCGGCACTTTCAAGGGCTTGAAGCTCACCAATACATTGACGCGCCAGAAGGAGGACTTCCGGGCGATCGATGACGGCAACGTGCGGCTCTATGTCTGTGGCCCGACGGTTTACGACTTCGCTCATATCGGCAACGCGCGTCCGGCCATCGTGTTCGACGTGCTTTATCGTCTGCTGCGCCATCTGTATGGCGAGAACCATGTCACATATGTCCGCAACATCACCGACGTGGATGACAAGATCAACGCCAGGGCACTGCGGGACTATCCCGATCTACCCTTGAACGAAGCCATCGCGAAGGTGACAAAGAAAACAACGGATCAGTATCACAAGGATATTGAGGCGCTCTGCGTTCTTGAACCCACCTTTGAGCCTCGCGCCACCGAGCATATCGACGGAATGGTCGAAATGATCGGCGTTCTGATCGACAAGGGTCACGCCTATCAGGCCGGTGGTGAAGTCCTGTTTGATACGTCTTCAATGGACGGTTATGGCGGCCTCTCCAAGCGCAAGCTGGACGAACAGATGGCTGGTGCCCGCATCGCCGTTGATGAGCACAAGAAGAACCCGGGCGACTTCGTTCTCTGGAAACTGTCCAGCGAGGAAGAGCCTGGCTGGGAGAGCCCTTGGGGCAGGGGGCGGCCTGGCTGGCATATCGAATGCTCTGTGATGAGCGAGCATCACCTGGGCAAGGTCTTCGACATTCATGGTGGCGGTCTAGACCTGATCTTCCCCCACCACGAAAACGAGATCGCACAGTCATGCTGCGCGCATGGCACTGAGCTGATGGCCAACTACTGGATGCACAATGGCTTCCTTCAGGTCGAAGGTCGCAAGATGTCCAAATCGGAAGGAAACTTCTTCACAATCCAGGAACTTCTGGAAACGGAGAGTTTTGGCGACCGAACTTGGCCGGGTGAAGTTCTGCGTCTTGCCATGCTGATGACCAATTACCGCGAGCCGATCGATTTCTCGAAACGTAAGCTCGAGGAAGCTGAGAACCTGTTGTCCAAGTGGCCAGAGCCTGTCGAGACGGATGCTCTACCTGCCGCAGAGGTTGTCGATGCACTGCTGGACGATCTGAATACGGCCTCTGCCATTCAGGCCCTTCATGTGCTTGCGCAGGAAGCCTCAAAGGATCCTGAAAAACTGCAGGTATATTCTGCCTCTGCGGTCCTGCTTGGTGTTTCGCCGGTCAAGGTTGATCTCTCTGGAATTGATGAAACCTCAATCCTGTCTTCCATAAGTCGTCGTTTGGAGGCGCTAAACGCCAAAAACTGGGCAGAAGCCGACCAGATACGCGATGAACTGACGTCTCAGGGAATTCTTCTAAAGGATTCAAAAGACTCAGAAACAGGCGAACGGGTCACGACCTGGGAGGTTAAGCGGTGAGCGTGGTTGAACAGCGTTCTTTGACCGGCGGGTGCCAGTGCGGAGCTGTGCGTTATCGTGTCACTGGTAAAGTCGACTATCCGCATCTGTGCCACTGCCGAATGTGCCAAAAAGCGTCGGGCAATTTCTTTCTGCCTTTGATCGGGGCAGAGAAAAAGGATTTCGAATGGACCCGGGGAGAACCGACCTGGTTTCATTCGTCCAAGCCTGTCCGGCGCGCGTTTTGCAGCACCTGCGGCACTCCGCTAGCCTTTGATACAGTCGGAGATACTGTCATTTCCTTTACCCATGGCAGCCTGGACGATGTCGGGGCCATCACACCTGTTGAGCAATCCGGAGTGGAGGGGCGCGTTCCCTTCTATGACAAACTCTTCGCGCTCACTGAAACGTGGTCAAATCGCGACGATCTCCCTGGGGGCATAAGCGACGTCGCGTCGACCAATTGCCAGCATCCGGATCATGACACCACACACTGGCCGGAGGAACATCCATGACCGGGTACAGCGGTGGTTGCCAATGCGGTGCGGTTCGATTTCGCGTTACCAGCAAGCTGGGCAAGGCGTCGATTTGTCATTGCCGCATGTGTCAAAAGGCTTTCGGTGGTCTCTATGGTCCACTCGTCAGCGTGCTGGATGAAAAGGACCTCAGCTGGACGCGGCAGGAACCGAAACGGTTCCAGAGCTCAAACGCGGTGAAACGTGGGTTTTGTAGTGAATGTGGTACGCCTCTGACTTATGAAGCCCCCGATGGCATCGCGTTGGCGATTGGTGCATTTGATGACCCGAGCGCAATAGCGCCCGTCATTCAATACGGGATCGAGGGCAAATTGCCGTTCACGGACCATATGGCGGACATTCCGGCGCGCTCGACTGAAGATGATTTTGAGGCACTTGCCTTTCTGGCCTCGATTGTTTCGAACCAACACCCTGATCACGACACTGAGACCTGGCCGCCGGTTAAGTCCGGACAAACGGAAAACACATAATAAGCAGCGAACGCGCTGGGTAGGAAATGCATATGACCAAGGATCGCCTTTATCTATTCGACACAACATTGCGTGACGGCGCGCAGACGAGCGGGATTGATTTTTCGGTCAACGAAAAGATTGTAATTGCCGGACTTCTTGAACGCCTCGGTGTCGACTATCTGGAAGGCGGTTATCCGGGGGCCAATCCGACCGACACAGAATTCTTCAGCGAAAAGCGCACGGAAAAGGCGATTTTTACAGCGTTTGGTATGACCAAGCGGGCAGGTCGTTCCGCTGCCAATGACCCGGGTCTGCAGCAGATCCTGTCGTCAAAGTCAGACGCATGCTGCTTTGTCGCCAAGGCCTGGGACTATCACGTCAAGATTGCACTTGGGTGCACCAATGAGGAAAACCTGGATTCGATCCATGAAACAGTGACCGCTGCAGTGGCCGCCGGAAAAGAGGCCATGATCGACTGCGAGCACTTTTTCGATGGATACAAGGCCAACCCGGACTATGCTGTCGACTGCGCCCGGACCGCTTATCAAGCCGGTGCCCGTTGGATAGTGCTCTGCGACACCAATGGCGGCACGCTGCCGGACGAGATCTACGATATCGTGACACGTGTTCAGGAAGTCGTGCCGGGTTCACACCTCGGCATCCACACCCATGATGACACGGGCCACGCCGTTGCCAATTCGCTGGCGGCCGTTGATGCGGGCGTCCGTCAGGTTCAGGGTACGCTCAATGGGCTTGGAGAACGCTGCGGCAACGCAAATCTGATCACTCTGATCCCGACTTTGAAGCTCAAGCCCGCTTTCAATGAGCGTTTTGAACTAGGTGTCAACGATGATCAGTTGAAGGACATTACGGCGATCTCTCATGCCTTTGACGAGATCCTGAACCGGTCCCCGGATCGTCAGGCTCCTTATGTCGGTGAAACGGCATTTGCCACGAAGGCCGGTATCCACGCGTCTGCTATTTTGAAAGATCCGCAGACCTATGAACATGTTGCGCCTGAAAATGTTGGTAACCAGCGTCGCGTTCTGGTGTCTGACCAGGCTGGCAAAAGCAATTTGCTTGGAGAACTTAGTCGGGTCGGCATTGAAGTCGACAAGGCCGACCCAAAGCTTGATCGGCTGCTTGCACTGGTCAAGGAACGGGAAGCGGAAGGCTACGCTTATGAGGCAGCGGATGCTTCCTTCGAACTTCTGGCCCGGCGCGAACTTGGAGAAGTCCCGCGCTTTTTTGACGTGAATTCCTTCCGGGTGATGGTCGAACGCCGCTTCAACGCCATCGGCGATCTGGTCACGGTGTCGGAAGCGGTCGTCAAAGTGGATGTTGAAGGTGAAACCCGCATGTCGGTGGCGGAAGGAAACGGTCCGGTCAATGCACTCGACATGGCTCTGCGCAAAGATCTCGGCAAGTATCAGTCGGACATTGCAGGTCTGGAGCTGATTGATTACAAGGTGAGGATCCTCAATGGTGGAACGGGCGCTGTAACGCGCGTTCTCATTGAAAGCCATGATACCAAATCCCACCGCCGCTGGTTCACGATCGGTGTTTCTTCAAACATTGTCGACGCTTCTTTCCAGGCTCTGGTCGACTCCATCACATTCGCGCTTTTGAAGGCAAACGGGTCTGACTAAGCACCGTCCGCGGGAAAGCGCCAGAAAGGCAATCTGATGTCGCAGACGGTGTCTGACGCCGAAGCGCATGCGGAGTTCCGCAGGGGACTGATGTTCGGTTTCGCAGCTTATGGCATGTGGGGGTTTTTTCCCGCTTACTACAAGCTGACCGACACGGTTCCAGCCGACATAGTTGTCTCCCACCGCATCCTCTGGTCGGTTCTGTTCGTTGGGCTGTATTTGTACCTGCGGGGCCGTTGGCCTGAAGTGCGCGAGGTCTTCAGACAACCCAATGTGCTAAAGGGCCTGTGCGCCTCGGCAAGCTTTATTGCTGTCAACTGGCTCGTGTTCGTGTGGGCGATTGCCAACGAACAGGTGCTCGACGTTTCACTTGGGTATTTCATCAATCCCCTTGTGAGCATTGTCGTCGGCCTGGTGGTGCTGCATGAGCGCCTGTCGATAGGGCAGGGCATTGCGGTCGGGATTGCTGCCCTTGCTGTGTTGATGCAGGCAGTGCTTGCCGGCGGATTGCCCTGGGTGTCCCTGGTACTGGCTTTTTCCTTTGCCGGCTATGGCTATGTCCGCAAAGTGACGCCCGTTAAGGCGACGCCGGGAATGTTCGTCGAAACACTTTTGCTGATGCCGCTGGCAAGCCTCTATGTAATTTTGTGCATCAGTTGGGGTGAAGATGCCTTGGTGCTGAATGATTTGCCGGTTCTCCTGGCACTCGCCGGGACTGGTATCGTCACCGCTTTGCCGCTGATCTTCTTTTCTTCTGCGGCGCGGCGTTTGCCGCTCTTCATGCTTGGCTTGATGCAATATATGGCACCTTCCATGCACTTTCTGATGGCGGTCTATGTCTGGGGCGAACCCCTCGACCCAACAAAGCTGATGGCTTTTGCACTTATTTGGCTGGCGCTCGTGGTCTTCACGTTTGACAGTTGGCATCGCTACAGAAAGGCGCATTGAGAGAAGGCCAGACTGGTTTTCGCTTAGTCTGCGGCTACCAGCTGGCCGCGTCCGGTTCTTTTGGCCGTGTAAAGTCTTAAATCAGCGGTTTTGAGGGCCGTATCGAACTTGTCCTCTTCAAGCACGGACGCCCCGATGCTTGTTTGAATGTTGTGTTCCTGACCATCGAATTTGACGGGTGAGGCTTGAAGGGTTTCAAGCAATCCCTGCAGACTTTGAGCGACCTCGTCCTCCGACCTGTTGCAATAGACTATGCAGAATTCATCTCCTCCCAGTCTGGCAACAATGTCGTTTTCTTTGGTCAGTCCGGCCAGGTGCCTTGCAAAGCTCTTGAGGACCGCGTCCCCGAAATCGTGGCCGAGCGTATCATTTATGTCCTTGAAGGAATCCAGATCCAGCAAAGCCAGCCAGTGGTTGCGGCCTTCGGTTACAGCCCAGCCCTTCATGACCTTTGCCGTCTCGTCGAGAAGATAGCGCCGATTGTATAGTCCTGTCAGAGCATCACGCATTGCCATGTTGTTCAGTTCTTCAATGCGATAAATGTAGTCCAGGTTCTGCGATACTCTGAGAAGCAGTTCCTCCGGCGAACAGTTTTTGTCGACAAAGTCCGCGGCACCATACTTCAAAAACCGAACCCGATTGTCCGGGTTTGCAAAGGAGGACATGCCGATGACGCCAACCTTTTCAGCGTCGTGCAATCGCCTGCAGGCTTTCAAAAAGGCAAATCCATCTTTGTCCGGCATGAAATAGTCGGCCAGCACCAGTTTGATATCCGGATTGGCCGCGAGACATTCCAGAGCTTCATCCGTGGAACCGGCCTGATAGACCTTGTAAAGGTGTTTGGAGATTATCTTGGAAATCGCGTCGCGTTCGACTGCAGCATCATCAAGAACCAGAATGCCGATGCTCGGATTCTTCGCGAGTTTGCGGATCAGGTCGGCAACGTAGTTCAGACTGCCCGGTGAATCCTTCAAGACATAGTCGATCACACCCTTTTCCAGCATTTTGCTTCGGGTTTTGGCGTCGAAACGGCTGGTAAAGACGATTGTCGGAATTTTCCATTTTTCACAAAGGTCGACGATCTCGCCATCGGGTGCGTCGGGCAAGGTCAGATCGACCAGGGCAAGATCCGGCTCGCCGATGGGCAGATTAAGGCAGCTCTCGGCTTCCGCATAGTTTCGGGCCACCATGATCTGGTTTCTGCCGACCTCATGCAGTTTTTTAACGATCGCTTTTTCAAAAAACGACGCGTCTTCAACCAAAAGGGTCGTTTGCATGGAGGGACCTACTGCTACCGAATCTTACGAGACGGTACTATTCAATGGCACCAACTGCAATTTATACTGTTGTTGTTTTTTCGGTGACCTAGAGAGAATGAACGTTCTACCTGAGTGCTCTGTTCACAGCTCTCTGACATCCGCCAGGTGATCTGAAACCTGATGCGTAGTGCCGGAGACTTGTTGGCGCAGCAACGGCAAGATGTCTTCTATCTTCTTGGCAACCAGATAAGGGACTTCGGTATCTGGGCGGATGTAGCCTTGAGCACGCATATGGTCCAGCAGTTCCAGAAGCGGCGACCAGAACCCGTTGATGTTTGCAAGGACGACAGGTTTGCGGTGCTGACCAAGCTGGGCCCAGGTCATCATCTCCACGGCCTCCTCCAAGGTGCCGATGCCGCCGGGAAGCGCGATGAACGCATCCGATTTTTCGAACATCAGATGCTTGCGTTCGTGCATGTCGTTGGTGATGACAAGGTCTTCCAGCGTGTCCAGCATCACTTCACGTTTTTCCAGGAACTTCGGAATGATCCCGGTAACGTCGCCGCCGGACTCCAGCGCAGATTTTGCAACCGTGCCCATAAGGCCAACCGAACCGCCGCCGTAGACAAGACGCAGCCCCGCGTCGGCAATAAGTTGACCAAGACGGGTTGCTGCTGCTTCGTGAGTCGGGTCCGAACCAAAGCTGGAACCACAATAAACGCAGACGCTTTTAAGCTGATTTTGAGAAACCGTATTCATGACGCAAAGATGTGGCATTCAGATTGCCATGTGGTCAAGCATTCTGTTTGAAAGGCCTTGGTTCTGAAGCGGGATTTCTTGCCGCGCTTGGAAAGAACAGCTATGCATGAACCCTGACAGGACTTTTCTGACTGTGGTTGAAGCTGCGGGGCCTGTGGCAGGGAACAGACACGGAAATGCCGCGAACAAGAATTCGCGTTTCCGACAGGAAAAAAAATGAACAAGCTGACATTGATCTGGACTTTGATTGTGGGTGTACCGGTCGGGGTTGCTGCGGTCGTGACAGGGTACACTTACAACACGACTGGACGGTTGCCGTTTCAGCAACCTGCAGAGGTTGTATCTGCACCTGCCACGCAGAAATCGGACGAACAATCTGTCTCGTCGCTTCAGCAACCCTCTGCATCAGATGGTCCGGTTGAGACCAAGGCAGCCGAAGAGAGCGTGGAAGTTGAAGGTGGAACACCGCCAAAGGGTCCCAGCTTTGATGTTGTCGGCGTAGAGCCCACAGGTGAAACAGTTGTTGCGGGTCGTTCCGATGCCGGTGCGATTGTCGCGCTCCTGGCCAATGGCAAGGTTGTCGGAACAAGCATTGCAAACGAAGCCGGAGAATGGACAATCATTCTCGATGAACCCTTGAAGCCGGGCGATTATGACGTCGGCCTCGAGGTCCATGACGAGAAAGGTCAGCCCGTCGAGCAATCGACTGAAAGGTTGGCTGTGTCCATTCCTGAAGGCGGAAAGGAACAGCCGCTGGTCGTGTTGAATACGCCGGATGGTCCCTCTGACGTTCTTCAAAAGCCAGCGACGGAAACCGTGGTTGCCGCGGCGCCGCAGTCCAGTGAAAACACGCAAGTTGCTGGCGATGGGGCTTCCGCCGATACGGCCCAGACTCCGCCAGCGGAAACAGCAAAAGCTGCGGCCGAAACGACGGGCGAGGAGGTTGCCGCCAACTCTTCTGAAGTTGCAAAACCAGCCGCCGAGGTTGCCGCTGCTTCGCCCGCTGCACAGGAGACACCGTCGCAGACTGCCGAAGAACAGACTGCTGCTGCATCAGAGGACACAACTCCCGCTCAAGAGGCTGGCGAGGCACAAGTTGTCGCTCAAAGCTCCAATGCACCGAATGGAGAAACATCGGCTGTTGTTGAAAACAGCAATGATGCGACACCCGACGTGACAACTGGGGAAACGCAAACAGCAACTGCTCAGAGAGACAGCCAGGGCACCACCGAGCCGCAAAGTGCAGATGCGAGCAAAGCGGAAAAGGCTCCTGCGGAAACAGGTGTCGCCGCATCAACGGGCCCCGAGCCGTCGTCCGAGGCAGCCCCGACTGTAACTGTGGAAGCGGTTGAGTCCGAAAAAGACAAGGTCTTTGTCGCGGGCACCGGCGAACCCGGGTCATCAGTGCGTGTTTATGTTGGCGACGAATACCAGGGCGAAACGCAGGTCAACTCCAGTGGAAAGTGGCTGGTACAGGGCAGCAAAAATATCGCCGAGGGTGACGTGGAAGTTCGGGCGGACCTGATTGCCGGTGACGGCAGTTCCGTGGATGCCCGTGCAGCGGTGACCTTCGAAAAGGAAGAAGACAAGCAGATCGTCCTGACAAAGGTTGTTGCCACGGGCAGCGGCGACACGGGTGACGGGCAGGGTGCTGAAGTGAAGAAGTCGCTGCCTGTGGTGATCATCCGCAAGGGGGACAACCTTTGGCGGATTTCGCGCAGGCTCTACGGCGATGGTGTTCGCTACACCACGATTTACAAGGCAAACACCGACCAGATCCGCAATCCCGACCTTATTTATCCTGGCCAGGTTTTCTTGACACCTGAGGGAGATCTCAACTGGTCCGATGGATCGGATGACGACGGACGCAACGGATAAGTGGGTCAACTTTAGTCAACGCAAAGAAGGCGGGAGAGGAATGCACTCTCCCGCCTTTTTTCGTTTCCCGTCTTGTTTTTGAATTGATTCATCGCATATTCACGATGGAACACGCGGATGTGAGCCGGGATATGCTCGATGAGCGAAACGGATGTGAAAACCAAAACCTGCCTTGAAGCGTCGCGTGCGTGCTTGCAAAGCTGTGAGGATCTTGCTGGAATTTTTCGCGCGCTGGGGCATCCTGCGCGCCTTGCGATTATCAAGCAGCTTGCTGTTCGCAACGAGGCCTGCTGCGGCGAAATCGTAGATCATCTGCCTCTGGCGCAATCAACCGTATCCCAGCACTTGCAGGTCCTGAAGGATGCCGGCCTGCTGACTTGTGACACCCGTGGCAGAAACTGTCATTACATTTTGGATTGGGACAAGCTTGCACAGGCCGAAAGGTGTTCTCAGGACTTTTGGACGTGCCTCAATGCCGCTCAGCCCGATCAGGGGCAGGTCATCAAGAAACCGGCGACCGCCACCGGCGAATAAATAAAGAACGGTCGCAGCCGCGGCCCGGAGAGAATTTGTGACAGATCAATCAGCCACCTCGCCGCACACGTCTGGTGCGGACGCAGGCAGCCAGTCAGACCGACCCAAGATACGCAAGGCAGTTAATGCCGATGAAGGCAGCACGCTCACAACACTGGCCAATCTCTGGCCTTTTATCTGGCCTTCGGATCGGCCGGATCTGAAAAAGCGCGTTTTGTTGGCGATCTTTGCGTTGATCATCGCAAAATTCGTTACGGTGCTCTCACCTTATTTCTTCGCCTGGGCGACCGACGCATTGACGGGTGAGGTGGCGGACCTTCCGGCATTCCTGGTCGCGCCGGTCATGCTTGTCCTTGCCTATAATGCTGCGAGAATTCTGTCGGTCGCCTTCAATCAGCTTCGGGACGCACTGTTTGCGCGGGTGGGTCAGCATGCTGTGCGAGAGCTTGCGATCCTGACGTTTCGCCATTTACACCAGCTTTCACTGCGTTATCACCTTGCGCGCAGGACCGGCGGGCTCAGCCGTGTCATCGAGCGTGGGGTGAAGGGCATTGAGTCCATAGTCCGTTTCACGATCTTGAACGGACTGCCAACCATTCTCGAATTCGCCATTATGGCGGCGGTGATCTGGTATCAGTTCGGCTTTTTTTATGTGGTCGTCGTGGCAGTCATGATCGCAGGCTATGTCTGGTTCACGATCAAATGCACCAACTGGCGCATCGGTATTCGACGCGAAATGAATGAGAGCGACACGGAAGCCAATTCCAAGGCGATCGACAGCCTGTTGAATTTCGAAACAGTGAAGTATTTCGGCAATGAGAAGATGGAAACCGAACGCTTTGATGTTTCCATGGCAAGATACGAATCCGCGGCAACAAAAACCTGGACATCGCTTGCCTGGCTCAACCTCGGACAAACAGTCATTCTTGGGATCGGGATGGCCGTCTGTATGGCGCTCTCGGCCCAGGCTGTTCTGGCGGGCGAACAGAACATAGGCGACTTCGTTCTCATCAACGCCCTTTTGATGCAGATTTCCATCCCGCTCAATTTCATAGGATTTCTCTATCGCGAAATTCGGCAAGGATTGGCGGATATCGAAACCATGTTCGACCTTCTGCTGGTGCCGGCTGAGATCAAAGACTTACCTGGAGCCGCACCGCTTTCAGCCGTTGCGGGCCAAATTGTCTTCAAGGATGTCAGGTTCCACTATGACGAGGACAGGCCGATCCTGAAGGGAATTGATTTCGAAGTACCTGCCGGCAAGAGCGTTGCCATTGTCGGTCCATCCGGGGCCGGGAAATCGACGATTTCCCGGTTGCTATTCCGTTTCTATGACGTAACTGGGGGCGCTGTAGAGATCGATGGGCAAGACGTTCGCAACGTGACTCAGGAAAGTGTTCGCCACGCGATAGGCATGGTTCCTCAGGACACCGTGCTTTTCAACGACACGATTGCGTACAACATACGGTACGGCAGACCGGGCGCGAGTGAAGAAGACGTCAGGGAGGCTGCACGCATGGCGCAGATCCATGACTTTATCGAGAACCTGCCGAAGGGGTTTGACACAGAGGTTGGCGAGCGTGGATTGAAACTGTCCGGCGGCGAAAAACAACGTGTTGCAATTGCCCGGACAATTTTGAAGTCACCTCCAATTCTGATCCTGGATGAGGCGACATCCGCGCTCGACACCCACACGGAACGGGAGATCCAGTCGGCGTTGGATCAGGTTTCGAAAAACAGGACCACGCTTGTGATTGCGCACCGTCTGTCAACGGTCGTCAATGCAGATCAGATCATTGTGCTTGAGGCCGGAGAGATCGCAGAACGTGGCACCCACATGGAGCTTTTGGATAGGGGAGGCCTCTACGCTTCCATGTGGGCACGTCAGAGAGAAGCGGACGAAGCTGAGGAGCGACTGCGCGCTGCGCGAGAGCACGACGATCTTGGCGTGGTGACGCGTGGCAAGACTGCGGACTATATTCCAGCAAAATAAGGATACATTGGAAACACTTGGCGAGAGCCACCGCGCAGCGATCAGGCTGCGCGGTGAACTTCAACGCTAAGGTCGTTTGCGCCTTGCAATTCTTCGAACCGCTTGTGGGCGCGTTTCGAAGAGGTGGAGCGGAACAAGAAGCGCGAGAAAACGTCTGTCAAACGGCGCAGTTCCTGGTTGCGGAGCGAACGAGCGCGGAGTTCGTAACTATCGCCGGTGTGCAACATGATGATCTCCTTTGTGTTACTGACCCCTGTATCTCATATTGAGAAAGTTGGGAGAATTAGGCTTATTTGGAAGGTTTTGTTCCAAAAAGTCGAATAATTGAGTGTATCTTCTGAAGATTGGTGCTCCTGGTTGGGTGGCCGGGCCTGCTTCAGGTACGCCACGTCTTCCCAATGGTCTGTTGCGCCGAAGCGAGCTGTTGAATGCTGGTGCGAGACCCAATTCGAGTGCTTATGCAACGCGCTTGATCTCAACTACGCTGTCATTGGCATTCTCGAATTTGAAAGACCTGTCGGCCCGGTGTGTTGCCCTGCTTGTCGAACGAACCAGGAATCCGGTCAGCGCGCTTACCAACTGCCGCAGTCCTTCGTTCCGTGCGGCGCGGGCTCTGATTTCGTAGATATCGCCTGTATGCAACATGGTGGTCTCCTTCGTGTTGGTAGAGACGTTATTTCATATTGCGATCCTTGGAAGAATGTGGCTTGAATAGAAATTATTATTCTAGAAAGTCGAAGAATGAGACTGGAAGATCTGAAGTTCTTTATTCGCATTGCTGAACTGGGCAGCATGGCAAGTGCGGGCCGGGAAATCGGTTTGTCACCATCTGCTGCCAGTACAAGGCTAACCGGACTTGAAAAAGCCTTTGGTGCTCAGTTGTTTGCAAGAACTACGCGAAAGACGACTTTAACGGAAGCCGGCCGCGTCTTGTTGGACCACGCGCGCGCTGCCGTCGGAGAAATTGATCAGGCCAAAACAATCCTCGAGGCATCCAACGAAGCACCACGCGGGTCATTGCGGATCTCCTGCAACACGTTTTTTGGCAGAAAGCATATTCTGCCTCATCTGGTAGAGTTTCGTGCCCTTTATCCGGACATCCAACTGGAAATGGACATCTCGGACCGGATGGTGAGTGTCGTCGACGAAGGCTATGACATTGCGGTCCGCGGGGCGCCACTTGCCGATTCATCTCTTCTTGCAAGGCGACTCGGCGGCAATCCGAGGGCTCTTTGCGCATCGCCGGACTATCTGGCCCGCAAGGGCGTGCCCAGTACCCCGGAAGATCTGGCCAATCACGACTGCATCAGCATGGCGTCCGTACCCATCTGGTATTTCAACGGTCCTGAAGGTGAAACGACATTCGAACTGAAGAAGCCGGTTATCAAGGGAGACAGCGGCGATCTGACTTATGATGCCGCTATCCATGGCCTCGGCCTCAGTCTGAAATCGCTTGCACACGTTTGGGAGGACTTGCGCGACGGACGGCTGGTTGCGGTCATGGAAGACTACGCCATCGCCCGAACCGGGGCTATCTGGGCGGTCTATCCGCCCAGTCAGTTCGTTCCGCCGAAAGTGACGGCATTTGTGGACTTCCTGATCAGTAAATATGGCAAGCCGCCTTATTGGGAGACCGACTACAAGCTTCCCTCGGCCGCAAGTCTTGGGGAGAGACCGGCAAGATTCGAATGAATAACGGGATTTGCCGGTTCTCTTGATAGTAAAAAGCCTCTAGAAGCGGGGAAAGACAAGCGCAACAGGTGCATTTCAATTTGGGACGAGAACCGGCAACGCCGGGCCCTTAAAAGCCTGTTCAGTGAAGCGGATGAAAAATGTCGATTGTTGATAGCGTTACCAAGTCCATGGTCCCGATCCACCGGGAAGGGTGGCCGTTTGTTGCCATCGCACTGGTTGCAACTCTGGTGGTTGGGTGGTTCATCGATCCGCTGTTCTGGATTGGGCTCTTTTTCACAGGATGGGTCTGTTACTTTTTTCGCGATCCGAAGCGGGTCACCCCTGTCAGTGAAGGATTGGTCATATCCCCGGCGGATGGCGTCGTGAGTCTTGTTGGCCTGGTGCGTCCACCGGCTGAACTGGAGCTCGGCAACGAACCTTTGATGCGGGTCTCCATCTTCATGAATGTCTTCAATTGCCATGTGAACCGCGCACCGATCGGTGGCAAAATCACGCGCGTGGCCTATCGTGCAGGCAAGTTCTTGAATGCCGAACTGGACAAAGCCAGTGAAGACAATGAGAGAAACGGGCTTGTCATTGAGACGGGAGACACCCGGATTGGCGTGGTTCAGATTGCAGGACTTGTTGCACGCCGGATCGTGTGTTTCGTGCGCGAAGGGGAAACGCTCAACACGGGTGAGCGTTTCGGCCTGATCCGCTTTGGCTCTCGTCTGGATGTTTATTTCCCGGCGGATACACAGCCGAAAGTGGCACTTGGGCAGACAATGATAGCCGGTGAAACGGTGCTGGCGGATTTGAATGCTCCCCAGGAAACCGCACAAACGCTGACCAGAGTAAGCTGAGGCCAGATGTGACCGAGGCCCCTGAAACAGACACTGACCAGAACCGCTCGGCGCCGCGTTTCCGCCGCGTTCCTTTGCGGCTGATTGTGCCGAACATGGTGACGCTGCTTGCGCTATGTTCCGGGCTGACAGCGGTGCGTATGGCTTTTGAAGGCCGTTGGGAGTTTGCTGTCGGGGCCGTACTGGTGGCAGCTGTGCTTGACGGGCTGGATGGGCGTGTTGCACGCATGATGAAGGGAACCAGCCGCTTTGGTGCGGAACTGGATTCACTTTCCGATTTCGTCAATTTCGGTGTGACGCCCGCGCTGATGCTCTATCTTTGGATCCTCAAAGATGCAGGAAACCTGGGTTGGATCTCTGCGCTCATTTTCGCGATTTCAGCCGCGCTGCGGCTGGCAAGGTTCAATGTCGCGCTTGACGATCCCGATAAGCCTGCATGGGCCTCACGTTTCTTTACAGGCGTTCCAGCTCCAGCTGGGGCGCTGACGGTCCTTCTGCCGCTTTATCTGGACTTTCTCGGCCTGTTTCCGCATTGGTTTGCCGACGCCGCGTTCGTCGCCGCATATACGATCTGCATTGGATTTCTGCTGATCAGCAGGTTGCCGACCTATTCCGGTAAAACGCTCGGCACGCGCGTCCGGCGCGACTACGTCTTGCCCCTGTTCGTTTTCGCCGTCCTGATCGTGGCTCTGACCGTTAGCTATCCATTCCGCATGCTTGCTGGTGGGGCAGTTCTTTATCTCCTCACGATCCCGTTTTCCTGGCGCGCTCACAGAAAGCTGGCCCTTGCAGATGCATCGATCCATCTCGATGACGATGGAGACGAGTGCGACACTGACCTCGACAATATCGCAGACCGAGACAAGGATCATGGCGGCTGACGACCAATGGTCAGCTGTCGGCATCTGATCTCGCAAATCGGGTTTCAACACCTCAAAATCCGGTTCACTTAAAGCGCCTCTTTCAACTGAGGAGCTGAAAATGTTGCATGAAAAAACAATAATCATCACTGGTGCCAGCAGCGGAATTGGCGCTTCCGCGGCACGCCTGTTTGCCGGCTCTGGTGCGAACCTGATTCTGACGGCACGTCGCCAGGAAATGTTGGAAGAAGTGAGGGCGTCGATACCTGATGCTGCCCGCAAGGTGGAAGTTTTGGTTGGAGACGTGACTGACCCGGATTTCGCGAAAGCAGCGGTGTCAATGGCCATTGAAAGGTTCGGCGGTCTGGACGGTGCCTTCAACAATGCCGGAATGCTTGGTGACATGGGGCCGGTTTCGGAAATGAGCCTCGGCAGCTGGCGGCAGGTGATGGACACAAATCTCACCAGCGCATTCTTGCTTGCCAAACATCAGGTGCCGGCCTTGAAGGCACGCGGTGGCGGCGCAATTGTCTTCACATCATCGTTTGTGGGCCAAACGATCGGATTGCCGGGCATGGCCGCATATGCGGCATCGAAAGCAGGGCTGGTCGGGTTGACACAGGTTCTTAGTGTTGAGCATGGCCCCGACAACATTCGGGTAAACGCGCTTCTGCCTGGCGGAACACGCACCGAAATGGCAGGAGATGATCCGGCATTTCACGACTATGTCGCCGGTTTGCACGCGCTGAAACGCATGGCTGAGCCTGAAGAGATTGCCAACGCAGCTTTGTTTCTTTTATCCGATGCCGGTTCCTTCGTAACCGGCTCCGCGATGCTGTGTGATGGCGGCAATTCAATCACCAAGGCATAAGGGAATTCGGCAACAGGCATTAGGTAAAGACAGGGTCGTGCTGAGTTCCCGCAAGGTGAGCCGCAATGGCGATGTCAAGAAACCGTCGTGTCTGTTGCCAGTCCGCGCACGCTGAAGGTTCAGCGTCCCTCACTGGCGCTTTCGAATGAACTTTTGCTCGGTGACTGCCTTGCCCCATTGGTCACCCACATATTCCTCGGCAAGGTCGAAGCCGTTGGTTTCATAGAGGGCCCGTGCTGCTTCGAGCCCTTTGAGTGTCCAGAGATGTATTTCATCGAAGGCGTGACGATCACAATGCTCCAGAGCGCATTTCAGGAGAGATTTTCCAAGTCCTTTCCCGCGAAGACGTTCGGACAAAATGAACCAGCGTAGATGTGCGGTGTTGTTTCCAAGATGCTCTCCATCAATGCTGATGGAACCAATTACTTCGCTGCCGTCGAGCACGCTCCAGCTGTTGTTAAGCGGGTTGCCGATCCTGGGCATGAACTCGGCCATAGACGCTGAAACTACGCTTTCGAAAGTTGCACCCATTCCGACTATCGGACCGTGGGTCCGAGCGTGCATTGCCGCAATGTCACCGATCATTCCAGTCTGATATCCCTCGACAATCGGGTATTTTGTTTGCACCGCCTCACGATCTGCGTCTGATCCTTGCAGAGCCTCAGCATACGAAGACATGGCCTTTGCGACATTTTCAGGGTTTTCACCACTAAGACGGGAGAGGGCGTCTTGCGCTTGATTGTTTCCGAAGCGGTCAATTTCAGAATAGGTAAGCTGGCCCTTCTCAGTAAGGCTCAGGCCGAAGGCCCTGCCATCGGATGTTGAACGGGTTTGTTCAATGTCTCCACGTCGCTCCAAAGACTTGAGAAGCCTGCTGATCGTAGATTTTTCAAGTTTGAGCCGGGCAGAGAGGTCTTTTGCAGTGAGTCCAGGGTTCAGCCCGATCTCTAGAATCGCATGAACGCCGGAGCCGGAAAGGTCAGTGCCGGCGATTGCCTTGTCCAGGAAACCGAATTCACGCACGAGTTGACGGGAAGCGGCACGAACGGACTGAACAACGGAAGGGGAAACAAGTGTCATACGCGAATTCCAATATAGTTGTATAGAGCAACTATATTGGAAGAGATGCAAACAGCAAGTGCTTTTTGGTCTTGCGGTCGACAAAGGAAAGGCCGCCAAAGTGGCGGCCTTTCGTCTTGCTTGGAGGTCACTCCGCCGCGTGCGGCAGTTCCTCTTGCGGGGGGACTTTGGGGGGAGCCGGTTTGGGCATCGACACGACCTTGGCGGCCGGACGTTCCTTTTCCTGCTGCGGATCTGTCCATTCGACATCCTGATCCGCTTCCGTTTCCACCTCAACCGTTTGCTGAAGTTCCTTGCGCGCTCTTCGGCGAGCCATAATTTCCGCAGGCCAGACCCAGACGGCTTTGGCGGAGCGGACAAATGTGCTCGGCAAGGCGATCATCACCGGGATCATGACCAGTGTCAGGATCGTCGAGAACGCGAGGCCGGAGATGACCGCTGTCGAGAGCTGAATCCACCAGATAGCCGTAATACCCCCAACCGCGACAGTCTGCGTAAAGAAGTCGAGATTGACGGCTGTTGCCATCGGAATGAGGCCGACAATCGTCGTCACAGTCGTCAACAGGATCGGACGCAGACGCTGGCTTGAGGTCTTCAGGATAGCATCCAGCGGTTCAAACCCGTCGTGCCTGAAGCGGTTATAGGTGTCTATGAGAACAATCGCATTGTTCACCACGATACCCGCGAGCGCGACAATTCCCGTCCCGGTCATGATGATCGAGAATTTCTGCCCCGTCAGCATCATGCCCAGCAGAACACCCATGACCGACATGACAACGGTCGAGAGCGTCAGGAACGTTTGGTAGAACGAATTGAACTGCGTGAGCAAAATGAGGAACATCAGGAAGAGCGAAGCAACCATTGCCTTCATCAGGAACTCACCAGACTCCTTCTGATCTTCATCAGCCCCACGGAACTGCAGGAAGACGTTGTCAGGGAAAGTCTGTGCATCCAGCCATTCACTCAGCTCTTGAACCTTCGCGTCAACCGTCACCGGCTTGCCTTCTGCATCAAGCGCTGTCTGGTCGACGGTTGCCTTCAGCATCATGGAATAAAGGCCGTCCCGGCGTGTGATTGCCGAAACCTTCTGTTCCGGTGCCCGGTCAATGAAGTTGGCAATCGGCACCAAACCGAGATCGGTTTGCAGACGCAACTGGTCAAACCGGTCAAGCGTGCGCTCATCGGCTGGCAATCGAACACGAATATCAACTTCGTCTTCTGAATCTGTCGGACGATAATTGCCGATCAGAACACCGTTGGTCACGAGCTGAACCATGTTGCCGACAGAGCCGATACCTGCCTGATAACGGCCTGCCTGTTCGCGGTCGATGGTGATCTGCCATTCGATGCCGGGCAGGGGGCGACCGTCTTCCTGATCAAGCAGGTTTTCCATCTGGTCCAGTTTGGACCGGATCCTGGCAACCTGTTCAACCATTGTGTCGTAATCGGTCGACTTGACTTCCAGCTGCAGATCCTTGCCGGTCGGGGGACCGCCTTCGATCTTGCGGGTTTCTACTTTAATGCCCGGGATCGAGGCCGTGCGCTGACGGATCTCCTCAAAGATCTCGGCAGCATTGCGCCGACAGCAATACTTCGCCAGTTCCAGCGACATTTCACCGATCACGTCAGCAGGCTTGTCTTGCACCCCGCCAATGAACTGAGGGCCGCTGCCGCCGCCCGGAGGGAAGGCAGACGTGATGACATTCTGGATACCGGCTGTCTGAAGAACTTCAGCCTCAACCTGCTGAACGATGGTCAGCGACTCGGCAGCAGACATGTTGCCGCGCGCCGAAACCATGACAACAGCCTGATCAGGTTCTTCATCAACGAAGAACTCGACCCCAGTCGGATTGGACGAAAACGACGTGAAGATAAGACCACATGTTCCAAGAACGACCACAATCGTTAAAATGTTGCCGATCGGATTGCCTGCCAGGAGCTTCAAATGGCGGACATAGAGACCGGTGAACCCCTTGACTGTTGTCGCGTCGAACGTGAGCTCCGCAGGTTTTTCGCTCTGACCACCGCCATTGCGGGTGCCGAAACCAAGACGCTTGCGCACGCCGTCAAAAACCCACTCAAGCAAGTGAACAAGCGGGGAGATTGTCTTGTAACCCGCCCAGACGGCAACAACTGCCAGACCGCAAACTGTCAGGTAGAAACCGACATCAAGGGCAATCGGGTGCGAGAAGATTGCAAATGGTTGAGCCAGCCCGGAAAGGTATGTGAACACCGTTTCGATGGAACCGGTGATAATTTCCGGTCTTGATGTGACCAGGAAAAAAGCGAAATACGCCGCAAAACCAACAGCCACCATCTCAAACATCAAAGAGACGAATGTAACAGGCCGGAAGCTTTTGGACGGCTTTTCGTTTTCAAGCTCAACTTGCTTCGCAGCGCGCTGCCGGCGCCAGCGAACGAAGGGGCGCAATACCAGGAAGGAAAGCACACCTACGACAATGAACGACAGGGCGGCCACTGGGACAGCCAGCGGAGCTTCTCCAATTCGCGCGGCAAAATCGGGCGACCCGATCATGGCACCGAACATGGCAAGGGCCGATACAGCCGAGATGACGCCGAACAGGAATGCAAGCACAATGGCAGCGTTCCGCTCGACCCAATGCGTGGTAATCGCAAAGACGCCGCCGGTCACAGGTAGGAACACCATTGCCGTCAGCAGGGCTGCGGTCAGAACGATGATGACCATGATCGGCAGGTAGCTCATGAATTCACCGGCAACACCCGGCCAGAGCAACATCGGTAGGAAGGCCACCAGGGTTGTGGCGGTCGAGGAAACGATTGGCCAGAACATCAGCCTGGCGGCACGGATATAGGCCTCCCGGTCTTCCATGCCTTCGTGAACCTTGCGGTCCGCATATTCGACCATGACGATCGCGCCATCGACGAGCATACCAACCGTTAGTACGAGGCCGAACATCACCATGATGTTCACCGTGTAACCCAGACCGGACAGGATCAGGAAGCCGACCATGAAGGAGGTCGGGATGGCCAGACCGACGAGGAGGGCGGATCGCAAGCCGAGAGCAGCCAGAACAAGGATCATCACGAGAAAGATCGCTGTCAGGATCGAAGACTGCAATGAGCCCAGCACTTCGAAGATATTCGAAGACATGTCGAGCATGTAGTCGACCTGGATGGTTTCGGGCCAATCCTTGGTGGCTTCATCGACAACAGCCCGGATTGCCAGATTGTTCTCGATGATGTTGGTGCCGATCCGCTTGGTCACATCCAGGGCAATGGCTGGCTTGCCGTTAACTCGGGTATAGGAGTCTGCGTCCTTGAAGGTTCGACGGATCTCGGCAAGATCGCTGAGTGTGACGACGCCTTCTCCGGACTGCTTGATCGGCAGTGAATATACGTCGAGGGAGTTTTCGATCAGACCCGGAACCTTGACGTTGAAGCGTCCCTGGCCACCATCAATGTATCCGGCAGGTACAAGCTGGTTGTTGTTGGACAGCGATGTCAGGAGTTCCTGCTGCGTGACCGAATAGGATTCCAGCTTTTCAGAATCGATCAGGACCTCAAGGAGTTCCTCCCTGTGGCCCTTCAAGTCGGCGGAGCGAACCGTATCGATTGCCTCGACTTGATCCTTCAACCGCCGCGCATGCTGATACAGCGTGCGTTCCGGCACGTTTCCGGACAAGGCGATTGTAATCGTCGGGATAAGCGCAAAGTTTGTTTCAGAGATCGTCGGCTCTTCAGCATCCGCAGGCAATTCACCCTTTGCGGCATCGACCTTGTCGCGGACATCGGCAAGCGCTTCGTCCTTGTCGAATGAGATGTCGAATTCCAGGACGATACCGGCATGGCCTTCAGACGCAATTGCCGTGATTTCCTTAAGTCCGTCCAGGCCGCGGAGTTCTGTTTCCATGGGCCTGACGAGCAGGCGCTCCGCGTCTTCCGGTGAAATGCCCTGCTGGGAAATGGAGACGTAGAACACCGGAACATCGATGTCCGGACTGTCTTCCTTTGGAATGCTGATATAGCTGAACACACCTGCTACGAGCAGGGCGACCATGAGTACGAAAACCGTTTTGGGACGTCGGAGGACGCCTTCGAGCATGTCAATCACTGGCTGACCTCCGCAGTTTCAAACACTGGTTCGACAGTTTCACCATCGCCGACATATTCCTGTCCGACGACAATCACCGTAACGTCTCCTGGCAATCCGCCGACCCACAGGCCGTCAGTTTCGCCCCCGAGCACTTTGACTGGGTAAAAAGCAGTTTTGTTGTCTTCACCAACCGTACGCACACCGACCTGCCCATCGTCATTTAAGGTCAGGATTGCAGGTGAAATCTTGTGAGCTTTTTCCACCGGAAGCGGAAGGCGGCTGACAGCAGTGACACCGTCACGGGCCTTGCCGTCCTTGTTGGGAAGCTCGATTTCGATCCGGAAAGTCCGGGTGTCAGGGTCGGCAGACGGAGAGACGTAGCGCACGACGCCGTTGATCGTCTCGCCGGTGACCAACTCCACTTCGGCTTCCATGTCGACGGTAATCTTGCCGATGTTGACCTCCGAAACCTGGCCAATCGCGATCATCGGGTCGGAATTCACAACGGTGGCACAGATGCCTCCACTTTCAAGCTGCGCACCAACTTCAGCCATGGGGCTCTCAATAACACCATCAATTGGCGAACGGATGATCGTGCGCTCCAGCTCGAGCTTGGCTTCCTTCAATCTTGCGGTCGCTGCGTCCTGAAGGGCCTGGGTCGCAGCAGCCCGGGTCTGCGCCGTGAAGCCCTTTGTTGCCAATTGCGTTGCTGCGCTGTGGTCCAGTTCTGCCTGTGCGAGGGCGGCTTTGGCTTCAAGAACGCGTGCTTCGCGTGTGCCGCTGTCCAGCTCGCATAGGATATCGCCAGCAGAAACTCGCGCGCCTTCGCGTGCCGGCCGCTTGACAACATCGTCCGTCGTCGCCGACCTGACAGCGACCTTGGCTTCAGCCTCTGTCCGGCCACGAACTTCAAGGACGGCCTGCCGGTCTTGAGCTTTCAGCCGCGCGACCTGAACACGGAACGTGTCGCCGGTAGTGGCGGCGACTCTCTCAGCGGGGGCTGGTGTCGCGTTTTCACCGTCGCCGACACCTCCGACCACTACAGAGCCACTCGACATCCAGATCCCGATACCAGCCGCCAATGCGACTGCAAGGATGTATGAAAGCTTCACACGCATTCTTAAACTCCGCGATATTCGCTCACTCGGCAGCCGCAAGCTGCTCGGCGCTGTCTTCAGCTATCTTGATCAAGGCCTCGCCATGCTCTTCCAGGTAGGCGAGGGTGACATTCATGCAGGCAATGCCATAGTTCCGGGTCCAATCAGAACCGGGATGGCGGCATTCCTCATTTTCGCATTCCGTCAAAAGTCTCAATTCTTCATGCACCTGGGCCTTGCGGCGCTCCAAAGCGCGACGAATGACCTCTGGAGGCAGTTGCGCTGCGTTCAAGGCAATGAGGAGAAACGGTGATTTGAAAGTGTCTGCAGCTTGCGGTTCACATAGAGAATTAATGAACTCTGTTCTGCCAGCCTCGGTTATTGAGTACACTTTCCGGGCCGGTTTGCCTGCTTGGGGTTCTTCGCGCACAGTCACGAGGCCATCTGACTCCAGCCGGGCGAGTGCAGGATATATCGACCCGAAACTCGCATCGTCAAAATAGCTGAACCGCCCCTCGGTCGATTCCTTCCGAATTTCATATCCGGTGGCATCGCCGAATGACAGGATCGCAAGACAGAGGCTGCGCACACTCATTGATTTCTCCGTACCCGGAAGCGTCCTCCCGGTCTGACGGTTGTGAGACGAACCACCACATTACGACTGGCAAGACATTCCGGATGACTGCTTGTAGCCTGTAAAAAGTATCATATGCTGGTTCGATATATCGACTAGTTATATATCAATTCGAAACTAATCAAGAGTGCGTTGCACAATTTTTTGAAGCGAAAAAGCACAAATTAAGGCAGATGCGCCCGACTTGGCGGAATTGACACCTTGCTGACACAAGTCGTGGCGACATAACGTTAGGACGTCATCGTTGTCATTTGAAAGAGTCAGGTATGACCGGCCCGTTTTCTCGGTACCTTAAGCTGCCTAAAGATCCCCTGTTTCGTTTGCTTGTAATAAACGGCGCTGCGGGTCTGGGTATTGCGGCACTCGTTCTGGGGGGCATCTTTCTTGCAAACATCGGAAATCTTCGTGAACTTGTGCTTGCTGCCGACGATCCATTCCTTCCCGTGATCATGCTCGCATTTGGTCTGATAATTACCCTCGTATCGGTGGTTATGGGATCTGCAATCATGTTGCTTGGCGATAAATCACGAGAAGGAGGCGGAGGTGGAAAGCGAAAAGCTCTGCACTTCAGCGCTCCATTGAATCCCATTCCGGTGACGGTAGCGGGGCAAGGCATTCGCAAAGATCGCGATTAGTGCCGATCACGGCTGATAGTCTGACAAGTTCAGGCTTATCTGTGCAAGCCATAGAAAGAACTTTCTGCCTGTGCACCGCCTGAAGGACGGGGTCCGAAATCGGCAAAAAGGGTCATGGCGGCAGCAGCAAGAAGAAGCAGCAATCCTGCAGATGAAAGCCTCATCTCTCCGGTCCTGTCGATCATCGTGCCCTCCCAATTCTCAACCGTCTTATAAGCGCCCAGCATCTAAGGTCCCGGTAATAGGTCCTGTAAAATTTTACAGGAACTGATTTTGGGCCAGGAAAACTCTGTTCGGTTGACCTGGCCGCGGCTGGGTTCTTGCGGTCAAGGGGTAAAAAATGACTGCCTCGTACCCCTGGAACGGCAATTCGCACCCATTAACTATGATCGTTAAAATACAACTTAAAACTGAATGTATCAGGTTGCACCCCAAGGCTATGGCAGCTACGAGTCTGGTAAGTTAACGATTTGTTAATGAGTGCTTGGGGTTGCAATGCGATATTTCTTCAAAAATCTGCATATATTTGTTTTTACGTTCTTATCCGTCTTTGTGGCGCTCTGGGTGGCTCAAAATACGGACCGGACAACTGCGGGAATTCGACCATTGGTTGAGGATGCTATTGAATTGAGCGACGTTGCAGAAGGGGCTTATCACGAGATCAAATCCGTCAGTTTGAGTGAAATCGCGGACGAATTTGTCTCGATATATGTGGACACGATGAGACTGCCGACAACGCTGTTTGAAAGACTGTCGGACCGTCTTGGAAACGTGGAGGCAGACCTCAAGCGCAAACGCGCGTCAACGCGGACCGAAGCCAATGAGCCGGTGGTCGAGACAGAATATTTGTTGCGCACTCATCCGTTAGGGTGGGAGGCCTCACACAGAGGTAAGGGAAAGGGCAATTCCCTGACCGACGCCGATGCACATGGTGGCGAGCGCCAGTTTGCCACCCCGCTTACGCAACTCTAGCGCTGCTGAACCGATGATCCTTGCGCCCGACATGCCCAAGGGATGGCCAAGAGCAATAGCGCCGCCGTTCGGGTTCAATACATCACTGTCTTCAGGAAGGCCAAGGTCTCGCATCACCGCGATTGCCTGAGCAGCAAATGCCTCATTCAGCTCGATAACATCAAACTCCGACAGTGAAAGTCCGAGCCGGGCGCAGAGTTTGCGGGTGGCTGGGGCTGGTCCGATCCCCATGATCCTTGGCGGGACACCTGCCGTTGCACCACCGACAACGCGCGCAATCGGGGTGAGTTTGTGCTTGGCAACGGCTGCTTCTGATGCAATCAAAAGCGCCGCAGCCCCGTCGTTGACACCCGAAGCATTTCCGGCCGTCACCGTACCTCCGTCACGAAAAGGCGCTTTGAGAGCCGACAACGACTCAAGCGTGGTTCCTGCTCGCGGATGTTCGTCCGTGTCCACGAGGATGGGGTCGCCTTTGCGCTGGGGGATCATGACCGGAACGATTTCCTCTGCGAAGCGGCCGGACAACTTGGCGGCTTCGGCTCGCTGCTGGCTCCGTAGCGCAAACGCATCCTGGTCGTGCCGGGAGATCCGGAAGTCCTCAGCTACGTTTTCGGCCGTTTCCGGCATGGAATCGATACCGTACTGGTTTTTCATCAACGGATTGACGAACCGCCAGCCAATGGTCGTGTCGAAGATTTCGGCGTTTCGCGAATAGGCACTCTCCGCCTTTGGCATCACAAAAGGTGCCCTGGACATGCTTTCGACACCGCCTGCAATCGCAAGATCCATCTCGCCCGCCTTGATGGCCCGTGCGGCGGTCATGACCGCGTCCATGCCGGACCCGCAGAGCCTGTTCAGCGTCATGCCCGGGACTGTCTCCGGCAGGCCTGCAAGCAACGACGACATTCGAGCAACATTGCGATTGTCTTCGCCGGCCTGGTTTGCGCAGCCGAAAAAAACGTCGTCAACTTCTGTCCAGTCTGTATCCGAGTTTCTTTCCATCAGGGCCTGTATCGGGATTGCGCCAAGATTGTCGGCCCGCACTGAGGACAGCATCCCACCGAACCGACCGATCGGTGTCCTGACGAAATCACAGATATAGACATGATGCATAGGCAAGTTCCCGCAGTGGCGCATTCTGGGCGCACAGTGATTGGAAAGTGCGCGATGGTTGGGTCAAGTCTTGCCGGATTTCCGCATTGATGGCAAGAAAGCGTCACAAATTTCCTCGAAAATGATCAAGTTTGTGATGTTTGATCGTGGCGAATTATGTCGTCTTCGCTGAGATACGTTCCAGACTGCACTTCGATCATGCGCACCGGAATTTTGCCCGGATTTGTGAGCGTGTGGCGGGCACCGAGAGGCACATAGGCAGACTGGTTTTCCGTCAAAAGTCTTTTATCGCCATTGATTGTGACTTCCACCGTACCTGAAACAACAATCCAGTGCTCTGCTCTGTGCAAATGGCTCTGAAGGCTCAGTTGTTTGCCTGGCTTGATGAGCATTGATTGTACGGAAAACCTGTCTCCCGCGTTGATCCGCTCCGTATAACCCCACGGTTTATAAGCGCGAGGGTGCTTTTCAGCTTCTTCACGGCCTTCGGCCTTCAACTGCTCAACCACATCCTTGACGTCTTGAGCGCGGTCCTTGTGTGCAACAAGTACACTGTCGGCAGTTGCAATCACCATCACATTTTCAAGGCCGATGACCGAAACAAGGCCCTTGTCGGCAAAGGCAAGGCAATCCTTGGAACCGAGAAACCTTGCGTCGCCCAATGCGGAGTTGCCATCGGCATCTTTGTCCAGAACTGTCCAGATGGCAGACCAAGAACCCAGATCATCCCATTCCGGTGCAACAGGAGCGCAAACGACATTGCTTGCCTTTTCCATGATCGCGTAGTCGATCGAAATGTTGTCGAGTTTTTCGAACGTGGCGGTGTCCAGCCGGGTGAAGTCAAGGTCGGCATGCCGTGTTTTCATGACCGCGCTAACGTCTTCAAAAAGCTCTGGCTGCAGCGACTTGAACGCATCAATCATCGTCTTGGCCGAATAAAGAAAGATACCCGCGTTCCAGAAATAGTCGCCAGCCTGCAGGAATTCTTCGGCTCGGGCGTGGTCGGGTTTCTCAACGAATGCGTCCACTGGTCGTACAGGGTCATTGCCCGAGGCGACCTTTATGTAACCGTATCCGGTATTGGGCTCCGTCGGAGTAATGCCGAAGGTAACGATTGCACCGTTTCTTGCGGCACTCCCAGCGTTCAGAACAGCAGCAATAAAGTCATCTTCCTTTCGGATCAGGTGGTCTGATGGCAATAGAAGAACAAGGGCATCCGGGTCGGCTTCCGCCGCAGTCATCGCCGCCATTAAGGCAGGGGGGGCGGTGTTGCGACCGACAGGCTCTAGCAGAATGGACTGGGCTTCAATGCCAAGTTCCGCAAGCTGTTCTCCGATCAGGAAGCGGTGACTGTTGCTCCCGATGACAATTGGGTCTGCAAAGCCGGGCGCCTGAACCCGTTTGCAGGTTTTCTGAAACAGGCTGTCACCATCGAATATGGTCAAAAACTGTTTGGGCCTGTCCTTGCGCGACAAGGGCCAAAGGCGCGTTCCAACGCCTCCTGATAGAATGCATGGATAAATCATCGGTTGATCCTGAAGCTGGCCATGCCTTGGCTAATCACGGCAAATCATCAATTTGACTGGATTGTTAAACAGCGGAGGTTGAAGTTGCAAGCAATGGGGTTGACGGGTAATTGTGTTATAAAGTAACGCCCGAGGGCGATGCACCTATTGAGATGAACTGGCCTTCAAAACATGACAAAATCAGCAACCAGTCTTGTGAGGCTAGACCGTGCGGGGATCCGGAAGGGCACTGATTGGCTGGTAAGGGGTGTTGATCTGTCTGTTGAGCCAGGCGAGATCGTGACCCTGATCGGGCCAAACGGGTCAGGCAAGTCAACGACTGCCAAAATGGCGCTTGGCATCATGAAGCCGAGCGAAGGCAGCGCAGTGCGAAACCGCGGGCTCACGGTAGGGTATGTTCCGCAGAAGCTTTCGATTGACTGGACGTTGCCATTGAGCGTTCGGCGTTTTCTGCGCCTGACGAACCCTTTAACTGACGCAGAATGCGATGAAGCTCTTGAAAAAACTGGAGCGAAACGGCTCATCAATGCAGAGATGCGCTCATTGTCAGGCGGGGAGTTGCAACGAGTTATGCTGGCTCGCGCCATCGCCCGGGCGCCCGGTCTGCTTGTTCTCGATGAACCCGTACAAGGCGTCGACTATGTCGGCGAAATTGCAATCTATGATCTGATATCCGAAATCCGAAGCGCACTGGGGTGCGGCATCTTGATGATCTCGCACGATCTCCATGTGGTCATGGCGGCGGCAGACCAGGTCATTTGTCTGAACGGGCATGTCTGTTGCCGCGGAACGCCTTCCGATGTCAGTCAGAATGTCAATTACCAGGCCCTCTTCGGGGCGCGTGCCGGAACGGCGCTGGCCGTCTACGAACATCATCATGATCACGTGCATCTGCCAGACGGCAAGGTGCAGCACGACGACGGCTCACTTTGCTCTGACTGTCTGGGTGAGCATCATGAACACGATCATGGCAGCGATGGTGCTGAAGTGCAGTTGGAGCATCAAAATGCTCGATGATTTTTTCACAAGAGCGCTTGTGGCCGGAATAGGTGTCGCCCTTGTTGCTGGCCCGCTTGGCTGTTTCATAGTCTGGCGCCGGATGGCCTATTTTGGCGATACGCTCTCACATGCAGCTCTTCTGGGTGTGGCCCTGTCGTTGTTGCTCAATATCAACACAACACTTGCGGTGGGGGCGGTTTCTGTTGTGATCGCAACGCTCCTGGTATTATTGCGCCGAAACGACACCTTTTCATCGGACGCCCTGCTGGGTTTGCTCTCACATTCAGCCTTGGCACTCGGACTGGTTTGCCTAGCATTCATGACCTGGGTCAGGGTCGATCTGCTTGGATTGCTGTTTGGCGATATTCTGGCTGTTACACGCATCGACATTGCACTGATCTATGCAGGGGGCGGCATTGTGCTCTTGGTTCTGGCACTTATCTGGAGGCAACTATTTGCTGCGACCGTAAGCCCGGATCTTGCTGCCGGTGAGGGGCTGCGGCCCGAGCGTACGGAATTGATCTTCATGATCCTGACTGCAATCGTTATCGCTATTTCTCTCAAGATCATCGGAGCGTTGCTGATTACGGCGCTGTTGATCATTCCTGCGGCAGCAGCGCGCAGGCTCTCTACGTCGCCGGAGCAAATGGCGGCACTTGCGGCCATTATCGGAAGCGCATCGGTTGTGGGGGGGCTTTATGCCTCCCTTAATTATGACACACCTTCCGGCCCTTCGATCGTGGTGGCAGCAGTGGTCCTGTTTACACTAAGCCTTGTTCCTGGCGGGCTTCTTGTTAGGTGGATGAGAACAAATAGAAGTGGAGACCGGCCGTGAGTGCTGAAACGCATCCTGACTTGACCAAGAACCAGGCACTGGTCTTTGGATCTCTATCGGACGCAGGCGGTCCGTTGACAGCTTATGCCATTCTGGATCAGCTGCGCGGCGACGGGTTCCGCGCACCGCTTCAGGTTTACAGAGCGCTGGACAAGCTGGTCGAATACGGCATGGTACACAGGCTGGAAAGCCTCAACGCATTTGTGGCCTGTGCTCATACAGGTTGCGCGACCCACGGGGCTGCAGCGTTCGCTATTTGCGAAAACTGTGGTGATGTGTCTGAATTTACACCGGAAAAGGCAATGGACCTGCTGCGCACCTGGACGGAGCAGCAGGGGTTCCAATTGTCTCGAACCACGATTGAACTGCGCGGCACCTGCAAAGGATGCGCTTCAAACAATTGAAACGCACCTTTGGTTTTCAATCAGAAGAATGGTCAACCGGATTAGTCGAAATTTCAACTTAAACGGTTGATGCTTGTCAGATACACGTCATACTCTCTTTCGCGACAGTCAATCGCGGAAATTGAGAGGTACCTGTGACTGACCGAATTGGTATTGGCATCATCGGCTGCGGAACTATCTCAAAAACCTATTTTGAGTTGGCTCCTAAATTTACCGGGCTCGATATACGGGCATGTGCCGATCTGAGCAGGGAAGCTGCCGAGATCAAGGCAGACGATTACGGTATACGTGCTTTGACGGTGCACGATTTGTTGCTGGCTGACGACATCGATCTGATAGTCAATCTCACCGTGCCCGACGCACATTATCTTGTCTCTCATGAGATACTGGTTCACGACAAACACGTTTATTCCGAAAAGCCCTTGGCGCTGACCATCAAGGATGGAAAGGCTTTGGGAGACTTGGCAAAAAAGAAGCGCCTGAAAGTCGGATGTGCACCCGACACATTCCTTGGCGGGGCGCAACAAATAGCCAGAAAGGCACTGGACGACGGGTTGATCGGAGATGTGATTGGCGGCACTTGTCATGTTCTCAGTCATGGCAAGGAAAGCTGGCATCCCAATCCTGACTTTTTCTATAAATCTGGTAGTGGACCCTTAGTTGATCTCGGGCCCTATTATATTGCGGCACTGGTCAATCTAATCGGACCCGTGAAGCGTGTCGGGGCACTTTCGTCCTCCGCCTTCAACATGCGAACCATCGAAACCGGACCGAGGTCTGGCGAACGCATTCGAGTGGAAACACCCACCACTGTCCATTCTCTTCTCGAATTTGAAAATGAAGCATCGGTGACACTGTCGGCCAGTTGGGATGTCTGGGCCCACCGTCACCCTCCCATCGAAATATATGGCACAAAGGGTTCACTCTTTTTGCCGGATCCAAACCGTTTTGGCGGAGAAGTTGAATGGGCAGGGCCCGATGGCCAGATCAAACGTCTGGACCAAACCGGACATCCATTCGCAGTGGCCAACGTGCAGCAAAACAGAACCGCATATGCCAATTATCGGTCAGCCGGCCTTGCCGACATGGTTCAATCCATTCTTCACGGGGGTGACTTCCGTTGCTCCTTAGACCGTGCTTTGCACGCGGTCGATGTCATGGCCTCAATTCTAAAATCTGGCGAAACGGCCGCTTTCGTTGACATTGAGCACTCGGCCAAACGTCCCGAACCTCTGTCCGCGGTCGCCGCAAACCAACTCTTGCAATAGCGGCGGTTGCAGTGGCTATGCGGGGCTCTTATGTTCCGCCAGAGGTCCTGTCACTTTTGCCGATCGGACCAGCCAATTGCCGGTGGTTCGAGGGAGAGAATTTATGGCGATCTTGATAACAGGACTCGTCCTGTTTTTCGCAATACACGTGTTGCCAATGGTTCCTGCCACGCGGGCGGGATTGATCTCGAAACTCGGCGAAAATGCCTACAAGGGCCTCTTCACGCTAATCTCGATTGCCGGCTTCGCACTGATAATTTACGGCTATGGCGTTGCCAGGTTTGAAGGTCCGCCGCTGCTATATGATCCGCCGCTCTGGTTGCGTCATGTGACCATGCTGCTCATGGTGCCGGTCTTCATTTTTCTGGTGGCAGCGTACGTGCCGTGCAGGATCAGACGCGCCTTGAAACACCCGATGCTTGTTGCGATCAAACTCTGGGCGCTCTCACACCTACTCGCAAATGGTGATCTGGCCTCGGTTCTTTTGTTTGGCACTTTCTTTCTCTGGGCAGTCGCAGACCGGATCTCCGTGAAACGTCGCGGGCCTGGTGCGGGGCAAATTGCCGGTGCGACGGCCGAGCCGGGTAGACACACCGACATCGTGGTGATTCTGATCGGCATTGTTCTCTACGGACTTTTTGTCTGGAAGTTGCACGGTTGGCTTTTCGGCGTCCCGATAGTCTGATAAACGCGGGCAGCTGATGAAAAACCTCTGCGGATTTGTCAATTCATCGAGGTTTGCCCCACTTGCGCCACGAAAAGAATGTTAAGCGCGTCCTGGGAATTGCCCGAGACGGATCAAATGGATAATGTGCGCCCCGCGCAATGGGGTGTTGATCCGGTCATGGCGCCGGGCCGGTAGAGTGAATGCAGGAACACGACACGTATGTCTGATATTTTTCGTGAAGTCGATGAAGATATCCGCCAGGAGAAATACCGTCGGCTTTGGGATCGGTTTGGCCCGTGGGTAATCGGTGTCGCAGTTCTGATTGTTGTTGGTACTGGTGGCTATCGCGGTTGGCTCTATTGGCAGGAAACGCAGGCCCAAAGTGCTGGCGACAAGTTCTTTGAAGCCGTTCGGTTGTCCGAGGCCGAAAATTACCAGGAAGCCGCAGCGCTCTATGGAGAACTGGAATCGGCGCTTGGCGGGTATCCGGCTCTTGCAAAACTGCGTAAGGCGACCGACTTGGCAAATTCCGGACAGGCTGCTGATGCTCTGGCGCAATTTGATGCGCTTTCCAGAGATGCCGGCCTGACCAATGCCTTGAAGGATGTTGCTGCTCTGCGAGCAGGTTACCTTGCCGTCGACAGCGAAGATTATACCGGTGTCGCAGATAGGGTTGAGAGACTCACATCCGACACGGGCCCTTTTCGAGCTGCCGCACGCGAACTTCTCGCGCTAAGCGCCTGGAAAAGCGGCGAGGTTGAAACAGCACAACAATGGATTTCTGCGCTTGAGGACGACCCGGAGACACCGGCTGAAGTCAGTCAGCGGGTTTCTTTGTTGAGCGATGTCATTCGTGCCAGCGGTGGCGCTGTATCCCCTGAAAGTGAAGGAACTGGCCAGTGACACGAGCAGTCGTTTCTTCAATGGGGCGCGGGCCGCTGGCTGTTATCGCACTGTCTCTTGCGTTGACAGGATGCGGTTCGGTGAGCGATTTCACGCAGAACGTAAACCCGTTCAACCGCGAGAAAATTCTGTCTGGCGACCGTCAGCCGGTGTTTGACGGTGCTGATCCTGCATCTGAAGCCCTTGGACAATCTGCGAAAGTCGGGCCTGCAACCGGCGGGCAGAGCTGGACCACCGCTGGTGGCGGGCTGACAAATGATCCGGGCAACATCGCTATTTCCGTTTCCGGAAACAGAGCCTGGCGGACGCAAGTCGGCACTTCAGGTCGCGGACTCACCTCGTCTGCCCTCAGGATCTCTTCAAGACCTGTGAGCGATGGCAGCAGAATCTATCTTTATAAGCCGAACGGCGAGGTCGTTGCGCTCTCAACCGGGGGCGGCCGGCAGTGGACAGCGAATCTGCGCCCGGAGGGTGAGCGTGACGTTGGACCCGGTGGTGGCGTGACGGTTGCCGGCGGCATTGTTTATGCCGCTACGAGTTACCGCCAGCTGGTTGCACTGGAAGCCGGCTCGGGCCGCGAAATCTGGCGTGCGGATCTGGATACACCGGCACGTGGTGCTCCCGTTGCGGGGGCAGGACACGTCTTTGTCGTTTCCCAGTCAAACGAAGTCTATGCGCTGTCTCAGTCCGACGGTTCGGTTGCGTGGAGCTATGCCGGGGTGGAGGAAACAGCAGGCTTGTTGTCTGCAGCAAATCCCGCAATCTCCGGAAACAAGGTCATCGTCCCGTTCTCATCGGGCGAGATCATGGCAATTGATATCAAGAGCGGTGAACCAGAGTGGATCGACGGGGTTTCCCGAGGGTTCAGGACACTCGCGTTGTCCGGCCTTGCCGATGTTTCGGCAAGCCCGGTAATCGCAGGCAATACTGTTTATGCGACCGGCGTTGCCGGACGCACTGTGGCTGTTGATGCCCGCTCAGGGCAACGCCGCTGGGAACAGGATCTTGGCAGTGTGCATACACCTGTCGTTTCTGGGAACGCGCTCTTCATGGTGGATCTCGACGATCGCATGGTGGCGCTGGATCTCAAAAGTGGCGAACCGCTTTGGGCAACATCGCTGCCACGTCCGGAGAAGAAGAAGCGCCGTCGCAATTGGGCTGGGCCGATTCTGGCAAACGGTGCGCTTGTGGCGTTCTCCAGCGATGGTCAGATTGCCGTTGTTGACGCGGCATCCGGGAATACCATGCTGACGCAACGCACAAACGCGGATGTCTACGTGACACCCATTGTTGCAGGTGGCCGCGTTGTGGTGCTGACCGGAAATGACGGCGTTGCTGCCTACAACTAGCAATTAAGGGATGGGCTCACGAAGAGGCCCACCCGTCAGGAGTTACTGCTGTGGGCGCAACTGTCGCCATTATTGGACGGCCGAATGTCGGTAAGTCCACGCTATTCAATCGCCTGGTCGGCAAGCGGCTGGCGCTGGTCGACGACACACCCGGTGTCACACGCGACCGGCGTCCGGGTGACGCACGACTCGGTGATTTGCGCTTTACGATTATCGACACTGCCGGTCTGGAGGACGCAGATCGCCGTTCGCTTGAAGGACGCATGCGCCGACAAACGGAAGAGGCGATCGAAACCGCGGATGCCGTACTCTTTGTCATAGATGCCAGAGCCGGCATCACTCCACTTGATTCTCATTTTGCCGAAGTCGCCCGCAAGACCACGCGACCTGTTATTCTTCTGGCCAACAAGGCGGAAGGCAGAGCAGGTGAAAGTGGACTTTACGAGTCCTTTTCGCTCGGCCTTGGGGATCCAATCGCCATTTCCGCCGAGCACGGCGAAGGCCTTGCCGATCTTTATGACGCGCTGAAACCTCATGTTGATCGGGTCACCGAGGAAGAGGAAGCCCGGCGCGAGGAAGCGGTTACCAACGTCGATGTCGATGAAGACGGAGAAATCGTCGACGAGGAAGATCCTGTCGGCACCATTGAGAGACCTCTTCGGGTTGCCATAGTCGGCAGGCCGAATGCCGGCAAGTCCACCTTGATAAACAAGATGCTCGGTGAAGACCGGATGTTGACCGGGCCTGAGGCTGGTATCACGCGGGATTCCATCTCGGTTGATTGGAGTTGGCGCGATCGGCACATCAAGTTGTTCGACACGGCTGGCATTCGCAAGAAGGCGCGTGTTCAGGAGAAACTTGAAAAACTCTCGGTTGCCGATGCACTTCGAGCGATCAAGTTTGCCGAAGTGGTCGTTGTGACCCTCGATGCAACGATGTCCTTTGAAAAGCAGGATCTGCAGATCATTGATCTGGTCGCAAGAGAGGGCCGGGCCCTCGTCATCGCGATCAACAAATGGGATCTTGTCGAAGACCGAGAAGCGGCTTGGAAAAAGATCCGCGACGCCAATGAGCGCTACTTTAACCAGATCCGTGGCGTGCAGATCGCGACACTCTCAGGGCTGCAGGGACAGGGCATCGATCGGCTGGTTGAGAGCGTCTTTACCGCTTATGAGGCCTGGAACTCGCGCGTGTCGACATCCATGCTGAACCGCTGGCTTGACCGTGTGACGATCAATCACCCGCCTCCTGCTGTTGCGGGGCGACGGGTCCGGTTGCGTTACATGACGCAACCCAAAACAAGGCCGCCGCATTTCATCGCATTTTGTTCGCGGCCCGAACAGCTTCCCGAAAGCTACACCCGGTACCTGGTGAATTCGTTGCGCGAAAAGTTCAACATTCACGGTACACCTATTCGCCTTTCTTACCGCAAAGGCGAAAATCCATACGCGACCAAGAAAAAGCGAAAGATTCAGTAGCCGGGGTGTGCTCCGGCCATTTCCAGCATGCCTTGCCCTGGAAATGAAGGGCAGGTGTGGTGCCTTATTTTTGAAGGAGACGTGTTGATGTCGAATGAGCGGCTTGATTTTGCCGTGGCGCTAGCTGAGAAGGCAGGTGTCCTGGGGCTGGATTATTTTCGCAAGCTGGACACTCTGACGATTACTCAGAAAGGGCACCAGGATCTCGTTTCCGAGGCAGACCGGAATGTGGAAACGCTTATCCGTGACGAGCTCGCAAAGGCATATCCCGACGATGCCATCCTGGGTGAAGAGCACGGCATGGAAGAAGGGTCGTCCGGATACACTTGGGTGACGGATCCGATCGATGGAACAGCAAATTTCGTAACCGGTATCCCACAATGGTGCGTCATTATTGCCTGTGTGTATCAGGGCAAGGTGATCGTGGGTGTTATTCACGACCCCGTGGCGAAGGAAACATTCAAGGCTACTGCCGGAGGCGGGGCATTTTTGAATGACAAGCCGATCAAAATTTCCGACAGCCAAAGCCTTTCCGTTGGTTCCGTCGGTGTTGGCTTTAATGGCAGAACTGCAATAACCGATGCGGTCAATGTTGTTGGTGCCGTTGTGTCCAAGGGCGGCGTTTTCTTTCGCAATGCCTCAGGCGGCTTGATGCTTGCCTATGCAGCCTCGGGAAGGCTGATCGGCTATGTGGAATCGCACATGAACGCCTGGGATTGCCTCGCAGGTATGCTCCTGACAATTGAAGCTGGCGGTGTTGTAATGGAGCAGGACATCAACCACGCGCTCCACCACGGAGCTCGGGTCGTTGTCGGGGCTCCTGGCGTCTTTGAAGATTTGCGGGCAATCGCAGAGAGCTCATTCGCTCCACTGGAAGCCGCCTAACAGTGGGTCAAAAAGAGTGACGGCATGATTTTGCGCATGCCGTCGTCTTAGACTTTCATACGGTCGGAAAGTCTCGTTCAAACGTGCTGATCAACAAGCACTGGGTTTCCGTCCGGGTCGACAAGGGTGAAACTGGTCGGCCCGGACGTTGTCTCATCTGCCTCAGTCACAAAGGTATAGCCCTTGCCTTTGAGTTCTTTCTGAAGTTCGCGAATATCCTGAAAACTGTCCAGCTTCTGCGCGTTCTGATCCCAACCGGGATTGAATGTCAGAATGTTCTTGTCGAACATGCCCTGAAACAGCCCGATGACAGTATCGCCGTTTTTCATGATGAGCCAGTTGTCGGCACCGGATCCACCAAGATCTGAAAATCCAAGACCTTCATAAAAGGCCTTCGATTTTTTGATGTCCTTCACGGTCAGGCTGATTGAAAATGCACCAAGTTTCATCCGCTCGTCCTCCTAGCCCACATTTTGGGGCAGCCGTGATGCTGTCAAAGGCCGAGAAAGGTTGCAAGACCCGCTCGTGATGCATCTGTAAAGTGATAGGCATGCCAGCCGATCGCTTTCGCAGCTGCCACATTGGCCGCGCTGTCGTCGATCAATAGCAACTGCTGCGGCGCAAGGTCGAGCGTGTCGCTTACATGCTCGAAAAACGCGGTTTCAGGTTTGGCGTGACCGATGCGGCCGGATGAAAAGACCTGACTGACCCGATCGCCAAAACCCGACACATGCTCGATATAGTTGGCACGGTGATGTTCATTGTTGGTTGCAATCACTTGCTGCAATCCTTCAGCGGTCAATCTGTCCAGCAATTCGCAGGTAAAAGGGTCTTTCAAATCGTCTTTCCGAAACCAGTATTCCAGCAGTGCCTCGACGCTGAGTTCGTGATTGCTCGCTTCCAGCCAGCGCTGAACGTGAGTTTTGAGATCGATCTTGCCCGAAATCACATCCGGGAATGTGTCATCAAAAACGCCCTTTTGAAGATCGTGCAACGAAATGCCGAAATCGTTTTGAAGGTTATCAGCCCAGACAAAGCGGCCATCAATGATGTTTCGGTTCAAAACACCGTCGAAGTCCCAGGCAATCGCTTTGAGCTTGTGATGCATTGTTTCAAAGTTCGATGATCAGTCTGGAGCAAGGTTTTCGAAGTCTGTCGGATGGGACGGATCCATGCAGCCAGACTACACCCACTCTTGACTGACGCGATCGTAAAGTCTGCCTGTTTCCAAGACATCTGGTTTGACCAGCGCAAGAAGGTCTTCCGCGACAAGATCAGGTGTTGCGAGATTGTCGGGAATTTCTCCCGGCATCGCCTTGGCGCGAAGCCCTGTGCGTGTCGGACCCGGGTCAGCCATGTTGATCTTCATAGAAGTTTGCAGGCTCTCATTGGCCCAGGTCTTTGTCATGGCTTCAACGGCAGCCTTGCTAATGGCGTGAAGACCCCAAAATGCAGTGCAGGTCTGGGCCTGTACCGCCGTCAGGAAAAGCGCACGTCCGGCATCGGATTGACGCAGCAACGGATCCAGCGACCTGATCAAACGCCAGTTCGCAGTGACGTTCGTCGACATGACTTTCTCAAAGTCCTTTGGACTGATGTGTCCGATTGGGGACAAGACACCCAGCATGCCGGCATTGCCGATCAGAATGTCGAGTTTCTTCCAGCGTTCGAACAGAGCAGCACCGAGCCTGTCGAGAGCGTCAAAATCCATCAGATCGAGCGGCACGAGAGTGGTTTGCCCGCCAGCTGATTTGATTTCGTCGTCCAGATCCTCCAGGCCACCCACTGTGCGGGCAAGGGCAATCACGTGGGCTCCGCGTTCGCCAAGCTTCTTTGCGATCTGATAGCCAATACCGCGGGATGCGCCGGTTACAAGCGCTACCCGGCCGTCGAAGTCTTTTTCCATAATGTACTCTTAGCCGACTTCTACCAGGCGAGGGGCTGACACGAAGTCCTGGTCTTCGGACAGGTCTGTCAAAGGCGTCGGGTAGTCACCGGTGAAGCAATGGTCGGTGAACTGCGGGTTCGCGTCGTCTCTTCCGTCAAAGCCCATGGACTTGTAGATGCCGTCAACTGACAGGAAGGCCAGGCTGTCCGCACCGATATATGCGCGCATTTCCTCAAGACCATATTTGGCCGCCAGCAGTTTTTCGCGCACTGGCGTATCAATCCCGTAGTAGTCCGAGTATTTGATGGGCGGGCTGGCGAGACGGAAATGCACTTCGCGCGCTCCCGCTTCACGGATCATCTGAACGATTTTGACTGAGGTGGTGCCCCGGACAAGGCTGTCGTCAACCAGAACGACCCGCTTCCCTTCGATCTGGGACCGGTTGGCGGAATGTTTCATTTTCACGCCAAGCGCCCGGATCTGTTGGGTCGGTTCGATGAATGTTCGCCCGACATAGTGGTTTCGGATAATTCCAAGCTCGAACGGAATGCCGCTTTCCTGGCTATAGCCGATCGCCGCCGGAACACCGCTGTCGGGTACGGGTACAATCACATCCGCATCGGCCGGCGTTTCCTTGGCAAGCTGCTTGCCCATTTCCCGGCGAACGTCATAAACACTCCGCCCGCCGACAACCGAATCCGGCCTGGAGAAGTAGATGTATTCAAAAATACAGGGGCGGGCCGGGCACTTGCCGAAAGGAAAGTAGGATTGGATGCCGGTGGACGTGCACACAATCACTTCGCCGTTTTCGACTTCACGAATGAACTTGGCACCGATGATATCAAGTGCACATGTTTCCGATGCCAGGATGGGCGCTCCGTTCAGGTCTCCCAGAACGAGTGGGCGGATACCGAGAGGGTCGCGTGCGCCGATCAGTTTTTTGGACGTCAGGGCAACGAGGGAATAAGCCCCTTCCATTTGCGTGATGGCCTCGATGAAACGATCGACGATCTTTCCCTTCCGAGACCGGGCGACAAGCTGCAGCACCACTTCTGAATCCGACGTGGACTGACAAATCGCCCCATCGCGGATCAGTTGAGCGCGCAAAGTCAGTGCATTGGTGAAGTTGCCGTTATGACAGACCGCAATACCGCCGCCGTCGAGCTCGGCAAAGAGTGGCTGGACATTACGGAGGATTGTTTCACCGGTCGTTGAGTAGCGGACGTGACCGATGGCAGCCTTGCCGGTCAGCCGTCCAATCGTGTCCGCGTCGGAAAAGTGGTCACCAACAAGCCCCAGATGCCGTTCTGCCCGGAACTGGTCATTGTCGAAGGTGACGATGCCGGCGGCCTCTTGACCGCGATGCTGAAGGGCATGAAGGCCGAGGGCTGTCAGAGCACTGGCATCCTCATGTCCCAAAATGCCAAACACACCGCACTCTTCGCGCAGTGTGTCGTCATTGATGTCAAACGGCTCGTGAATCTCAGTTCCGCCAGTCATGGCGAACTCTCCTTGAGTTCGGCCGGTTTGTCGAAACCGGTCCGTCTATGGTCAAGATCGGCGCCGTCCGGCGGCGTCAGTTGTTACTGTCCGTAGTCAGCTGTTCGAGACCTTGGGTCTCGGACTCGCTGTAAGTCGGTTCTTCTGAAGGCGTGCTGGCATTGCCGCCGCCACTCAGATTGTTCTCGCGGATCTTGTCGAGAATTGCCTTCTCGGGATCCTCCGGCAGCACGGCTACCAGGCGTTCTCCGATCGACAAGAGAATAGGTCTCGATTTCGCATCAAGCACCCATTGCGGCTGCTGGTCCGGCTGGACAAACCAGTTGAAGAACATCATTGCGACGACCACCAACAACAAGCCGCGAACAGCACCAAAGACAAAGCCAAGCGTGCGGTCGAGCGCGCCAATGCGACTGTCCAGAACGAAGTCCGAAATCCGCATTGTTATGTAGCTGACAACGAGAAGCGTCACGAGGAAGACAGCGGCAGCGGAAACACCCATGGCGACGATGTCATGGGAGATATACTGCTTGGCGTAAGGCACGACCCGCTCGTAAAGCAGGAATGCCGCTGCTGCGGCTGCCACCCAAGACACGATGGAAAGAACTTCCCGAACAAATCCGCGGATCATCGCGAGGATCGCCGAAATGAACATGATGGCCAAAAGCAGTCCGTCCAGCAGCGTTATCGGCATGATCCTTGAAATTCCTCTGTCTGGCGCTCCGGCAAGAGCCTAAACCTTTTCTCAAACCCGGCGCATAATGCGTCAGGTCCGCCCTGAAGCACTAGCCTCTGCCGAAAGTTTGGCAACAAAGTCCCCAAGTTCCGGCAGTCCTGTGGCTTTGAAAGCCGATGCGGCGTTGTCCTTCAGGTTTCCTTCCGGACAATAAGCCTGATCGAAGCCGAGTTTTTCCGCTTCTTTCAGCCTGGATTGGGCCTGGGCGACTGGCCGGATGGCTCCTGACAGGCTGACTTCGCCGAAATAGACGCAATTGGCCGGAAGGGCAAGCCCGCTGAGTGAAGAGATCAGAGCTGCCGCGACAGCCAGGTCAGCACCGGGCTCACTGATTTTAAGTCCGCCTGCAACATTCAGGTAAACGTCATGCTGCGAAAAACGCACGCCGCATCGTGCCTCCAGCACTGCAAGGATCATCGACAAGCGCGCGCTGTCCCAACCGATAACCGCTCTGCGCGGTGTTCCAAGTGAGGATTGTGCGACAAGCGCTTGGATTTCGATCAGCAGGGGACGTGAGCCTTCTAAACCCGCAAAAACCGCTGCTCCCGGGGCTGAAGTGTTGCGGTCTCCAAGGAACAAGGCAGAAGGATTTGGCACTTCCACCAGACCTTTGCCGGTCATTTCGAAGACGCCGATTTCGTCTGTAGCGCCGAAGCGGTTCTTCACAGAACGCAATATCCGGTATTGGTGCGCACCATCGCCTTCGAAATAGAGGACCGCGTCGACCATGTGTTCCACGACCCTCGGGCCAGCAATCTGACCGTCCTTGGTCACGTGACCGACCAGCACCAGTGTCGTTCCGTTCTTTTTGGCGTAACGAACCATGGCCT
This sequence comes from Roseibium porphyridii, assembly GCF_026191725.2. Classification (NCBI taxonomy): domain Bacteria; kingdom Pseudomonadati; phylum Pseudomonadota; class Alphaproteobacteria; order Hyphomicrobiales; family Stappiaceae; genus Roseibium; species Roseibium porphyridii. The sequence continues at coordinate 3,890,232 of NZ_CP120863.1, read as the reverse complement.
GAGCCGATGCGCGCACCTGGGTGACCGTGCCGGGAGGAGAATCAACCTGGTCGGTCCAGAGCGTTTGTACGGAATCCAGAATCAGAAGAGCGGGAGCGGTATCGGCTTCAAGCGTTGCAAGAATATCTTCAACACTTGTCTCTGCAGCCAGAGCGACAGGAGCATCGGCCAGACCAAGTCTTTCGGCTCTGAGCCTTACCTGACCAATGGCTTCTTCGCCGGAAATATAGATTGTCTTGTGACCGAGATGCGCCAGTTGGGCTGCTGCCTGGATCAGGAGTGTCGATTTTCCGATGCCCGGATCACCCCCGACAAGCAGTGCCGACCCGCGCACAAATCCGCCACCAGTGACCCGGTCAAGTTCCGCAACCTTGGTCTCGCATCGTGGCGCTTCCTTGCTGTCTCCGGACAGACCGACCAGCGGAACCACCCGGCCTTTGCTCCGGGAGGCTCGTCCGGGTCCGCCGCCCACTCCGCCTCCGGTCTGTTCTTCAACAATCGTGTTCCAATCCCCGCAGGATTCGCAGCGACCGACCCACTTTGCGGTAACTGCGCCGCAGGATTGGCAAACAAAGGAAGTCGAGCGACGCGCCATTGCCGTTTATCAAGCTCCGATCAGGAGAGAGGCCCGTAGACGCGTTCAAAACGACGCCCAAGGCTGGTCAGGTATTCGTAATCGATGGTCTCCGCATAAGCTGCAATCTCCGCCGCCGCAACATTGGGACCGAGCATTTCCACAAAGGCACCGCGTCGCAGAAGGTGTTCAGGCACATCCGTGACATCCAGAGTAATCATGTCCATGGAAATACGCCCGAGGATCGGTGCCTTGTGGCCGCCGATCATGCCGAACCCACCCGGTCGATCATCGCTGGAGCTGGCGCGCCGCAGCATGCCATCTGCATATCCGGCGGCGATGACGGCATTCTTCAAGGGGCGATGTGCCGTCTGTTTCGCTCCATAGCCTATTGTGTCGCCTTGGGGCACATCGCGCACGATCATGATCTTCGCTTCAACCTTGGCAACTGGCTTCATCGGATTGGGAGCCGTTTCGATCGCCATCCCACCGTAAAGCGCGATGCCGGGCCGGACGAGATCGAAGTGATATTCCGAACTCATCAAGATGCCGGCAGAGTTTGCCAAAGACTTTGGAATGGACGGGAAAGAGGCGGTGAGCTCACGAAATCGATCCAGCTGTTCCCGGTTCATGGGATGGTCTGGCACCGAACCGCAGGCCAGATGGCTCATGATGAGCGATGGCACGAACGGACCAAGCAGTTCCTTGTTCTGCATGGAGGCTTGAAACTCTTGCGGCGAGAGACCGAGGCGATGAATACCTGTGTCAACGTGAACCGCGGCAGCAAGACTTTTGCCTGCTGAGCGGCAGATCCCGGCCCATTCTTCCAGCTCTTCCAGGGACCCGAGAACCGGACGAATATTCTGGCCCAGAAAATGCTCAGCAGTGCCGGGAAGCAACCCGTCGAGGACGTATATGGTTGCCTCAGGCAAGATCTGCCGAAGCTCAACCGCTTCGGTTGGAACGGCGGTAAAAAAAGTTCGACAACCGGCTTCAAAGAGACGAGGACCGACTTTTGCCTGGCCAGCGCCATAAGCGTCGGCCTTGATGGCGGCTGCACATTCCGTTTCGCCGATGAGCCTATTGTTGAGATCTGACCAGTTAGCCGCAATGGCATTCAGATCGATTGTCAACCGGCCGCCATAAAGTTCGGCTGGGAATGTTGAATGCTGATACGGCGACACGATGCGCTTTGGTCTCCAGCCAGAATCGGTGAGTGCTCAATGGGCGGGAGTTTAGCGCATCAAAGACAGGGAATGCCAATGCTGAGATCGGCGGATGACGAAATTGAGATCAATCCATATAGAGGAATTCGACCCCGGTCTCGCCGCTTCGAATCCAGCGAATTTCAGCGTAGAAACGCAGTCTGCGGCTTTCAACCTCAATTGTGACCCGCTGCCCTGGCTCCAGCCCCTTGGTATTCGTGGCAAGGCGGCACCCACCAACGCTGATATCTTCCACAACGCAAGGACGATGCGCTCCTTCCTGCTTGAGCAACCCGGGCCACTTGCACCTTTTTCGCGGGAAAATCCTCGCTTCTTCCAGGAGTTTTTGTTTCGAAGAATACAAGTGGTTTTGCCTGAAATGCATTGTTAGAAATAGTCAGGGTCAAACCATATCTAAAGTTGTTTAACAGCGCTTTAAGTTCGCTACTCGCTCTTTCTAGTTGCGGATATTTCCAGGGGAGGCCTAATTGCACCGTTTCTTGTTGCAAAGGTGATGGTTTTCAGGTGCCAACTACCCGTCGACTTTGGCATTTGCGTCGCGGCTATTCGTACCTTTGCGGCAAGTGATCGTCCTCTGCAAGATCGGAGAAACGGGTGAATTCGCCCTGGAAGTGCAGGTTGGCTGTGCCTGTCGGTCCGTGACGCTGCTTGGCGATGATCACTTCAGCCTTGCCTTTGGCCGCATCGTGCTTGGCTTCCCAGGCGGCATATTCCGGTGATCCGACCTCTGGTTCGGTCTTCGAAAGGTAGTATTCTTCACGATACACGAACAGCACCACATCGGCGTCCTGCTCGATGGATCCCGATTCACGCAGATCCGACATCATCGGACGTTTATCGTCTCGCGATTCAACCTGACGGGACAGCTGTGACAGCGCGATGATCGGTACATTGAGTTCCTTTGCCAGCGCCTTCAATCCCGTGGTGATCTCGGTGATCTCCTGAACGCGGTTACCGGAGTTCTTGGCGGATCCCGAAAGAAGCTGGATATAGTCGACTACCAGAAGATCCAGTCCGCGCTGGCGTTTCAGGCGCCGCGCCTTGGCAACGAGTGACGCGATGGAAATGCCGCCGGTCTGGTCGACGTGAAGTGGCACAGCTTGCATTGTCTGAGCACAAGCGGCGAGCTTTTCAAACTCCGCTTCCGTGATATCCCCTCGTCGGATTTTGGAAGACGATATTTCAGCTTGCTCGGAAATAATACGCGTTGCGAGCTGTTCGGCCGACATTTCAAGCGAGAAGAAGCCGACCACACCGCCATTCACGGTTTTGATCGAACCATCCTGCTGCTCTTCCGACTTATAGGACTGAGCAATGTTGTACGCGATGTTGGTGGCAAGCGATGTTTTGCCCATGGCTGGCCGGCCGGCAAGAACAATGAGATCCGAATGCTGCAAACCGCCCATCAGTCGGTCGAGTTCACGCATGCCGGTGGAAATGCCCGAGAGTGCACCCTCACGATTATAGGCCGCATGCGCCATTTCAATGGTTTCAGACAACGCATCGCCAAAGGCGACGAAGCCACCTTCTGAGCGTCCGGTTTCCGCCAGTTCGAACAATCGGCGCTCGGCGTCGTCGATTTGCTGCCCAGGCGGTACGTCGATCGGAGCGTCAAAAGCGATGTTGACCATGTCTTCGCCGATTCGGATCAGGTTCCGGCGAATGGCAAGGTCATAAATCGTGCGACCATAGTCTTCGGCATTGATGATAGAGGCTGCGTCTCCGGCAAGCCTCAGCAAAAACTGCGTGGCAGACAGATCCGCGATTTTGGCGTCTGCAGGATAGAAGGTCTTGAGCGTTATCGGAGAGGCGGTTTTGCCGGCTCTGATAAGGTGGCCGATCTTTTCGTAGATATCCTGATGTGACGGGACAAAGAAGTGGTGCGGTTCCAGAAAGTCGGAAACCCTGTAGAAGGTTTCGTTGTTCACGAGAATTGCACCCAGCAGCTGCCGTTCGGCTTCCGCGTTATGCGGCGCCAGGCGTTGGATGTCTTCTTCTGTTTCGACCTTCTGCAACGTGCCCTTCATTTCGTCCCCCGATGACCCAAGTTCATTCGGAATACTCTCTGTTGAAGGGCCGCTCAAGCACCAACAAGAGCAGTTTTTGATTCTTGCTGAGATCCACAGATCAACGGGGAAAGAATCGAATCTCGCTTGACTCTAAAGTCGATTGAAGACTCAAGGCTGTAGCTCTTAGTGTTTGAAATCAAACAATTTTTTGTAGAGGTAAATGGAAGCTTAATAAATTTGTCATGAGTTTCAAGGCCTTGAATGAGACTCTGAATTCACCGAATGAAGTGCCTCGTAGATGATCGGAAATAAATAACTGGCAAAAGAAAAACGGCGCTGAAAACAGCGCCGTTGATCTTTAGCCGGTGAAGTTGAATTCAGGCCCTTAGGCTTCTTCTTCAGCAGCAGCTTCTTCGGTTGCTTCAGCGCCTTCTTCAGCGCTTTCTTCTTCTGCTTCTTCGTCTTCTTCAAATTCGAAGACATCCTGTTCAGGAGTGGTGAGGTCTTCACCAGCAGCCTGGCGGACAGCTTCGTCTTCAGAACGGGCAACATTTACAGAGATGCTGACCTCGACTTCCGGATGAAGCTGAATCAGCACCGAGTGCAGGCCGATGGTTTTGATCGGTGTGCGCAATTCAACCTGGCTGCGAGCAACGCTGAAGCCGCTTTCGGTGAGGCCTTCAGCAATGTCGCGCGTAGACACGGAACCGTAAAGCTGTCCGGTCTCACCCGCAGAGCGGATCATGACAAGGGATTCGCCGTCGAGTTTGGAAGCAACTGCTTCTGCCTCGGACTTGCGCTCAAGGTTACGTGCTTCGAGCTGGGCGCGTTCACGTTCGAAACGCTCAAGATTGGCTTTGTTGGCGCGCAGTGCCTTGCCTTGCGGCAGAAGGTAGTTGCGGGCGTAGCCGTCGCGTACACGAACCTTGTCGCCCATCTGGCCGAGCCTGGCGATACGCTCAAGAAGGATAACTTGCATGTTTATCTCCTACTGTCCCATTGGTAAGCCCAATGGTTAGAGACCGTTTGCCCGCAGTCCCAATACGGGTCTCCCGGGAAGAACCCGGGAGAGGGGTGTTTCTGAAAGCCAGAAACGCTTAGCTGATCACGAAAGGCAGCAGGCCGAGAAGGCGGGCGCGTTTGATTGCGCGGGCCAGTTCACGCTGCTTCTTCGCCGAAACTGCGGTGATACGGCTCGGGACGATCTTGCCGCGCTCGGAAATATAGCGCTGCAGCAGACGGATGTCCTTGTAGTCGATCTTCGGTGCGTTTGAACCGGAGAACGGGCAAGTCTTCCGACGACGGAAGAAGGGACGGCGGCTCGGAAGCTGTGCAATATCAACCATTGTCTCTTACTCCTCTTCGGTCCGGCGCGGCGGACGGCCACCACCAGAACGCTCACCTCGGTCACCGCGGTCGCCACGTCCGCCACCACGGCGATCGTCACGGTCGCGCTTCTGCATCATTGCGGAAAGCTCTTCATCCAGTTCGTCGACACGGAATGTCATGTGACGCAGGACGTCTTCGCTCAGACCCATCTGGCGTTCCATCTCGGCAACAGCGGCGTGCGGTGCCTCGATGTTCATCAGAGTGTAGTGAGCCTTGCGGTTCTTCTTGATGCGGTAAGCGAGAGTCCGAAGACCCCAGTTTTCGATTTTTCCGACTTTACCGCCGGCGCCTTCGATCAGGCCCTTGTACTGTTCGACAAGTTGTTCGACCTGTTGGGCCGAAACGTCCTGGCGTGCCAGGAACACGTGCTCATAAAGAGGCATGGAAACAAGCCTTTCCTCAAGTTGACAACACGAGATCTGGCGCAGAGCCTCCTCGCAACCCCGGAAAGGCACGAGAAATCTAACGAGAGCGGGAACACGGGAAGTCGGGTTATTTGAGAAAACCCTGGCTAGCGCCCTTCCGTTCAGCCCCCGGCCAAACCTCGGATGAAGCGCGCTCTATACTCCTTTCGGGAGAAAATGCAAGACTTGGTGAGCGAAATCTGCGGACAGTTGATCCTCCACAGCGCGCAACAGTCCTTGGCAACGATAGCGCTGGCTTCTAGCTTGTTCGGCATGCTTGGTAGGACGGCGCATGTGTATAGGGCTAACAAGTCGCGCAAAACCGACTGAAATTGAGAAATCCTGGCGCAGGGCCTTGACAGTTAGGTCAAGAGCGTATCATAGCCTCGCGCCAAGTTCGACTTCAGCCCATCCCCGGGTTGGTATGCCGCTTTCTTATTAAAGCCGGGCGCAGAACGCGAAAGCATTCCGGTCCCGCGCACGTGTCTCGGAGGCGATTTCAGATGACGATTGCATTCACATTTCCCGGTCAGGGCAGCCAGAGTGTAGGCATGGGCAAGGCACTTGCGGATGCCTTTCCGGAAGCAAGAGCAGTCTTTGACGAAGTCGATGAGGCCTTGGGCCAGAAACTGTCCGACATTATGTGGAATGGGCCTGAGGATGCCCTGACACTCACCGCGAACGCCCAGCCTGCGTTGATGGCGGTCAGTCTGGCAACAATGCGCGTTCTGGAAGCAAAAGGTCTTGATCTCAAATCGACCGCTGCTTTTGTCGCTGGTCACTCACTGGGAGAGTATTCGGCGCTTGCGGCAGCCGGCAGCTTCGATGTTGCTACCGCGGCAAGGCTTTTGCGGGTAAGAGGCGATGCCATGCAAAACGCCGTTCCTGTGGGACAGGGGGCTATGGCGGCTCTTCTCGGTCTTGATTTCGAAACCGCTGTGGAAGTTGCTGAAGATGCCGCCCAGGGCGAAGTTTGCCAGGCAGCGAATGACAACGCACCTGGACAAGTGGTCGTCTCCGGTCATCTCGCAGCTGTTGAGCGCGCAGTGGAGATTGCCAAGGCCAAGGGCGCGCGTCGTGCGGTGATGTTGCCGGTCAGTGCACCGTTTCATTGTTCCCTGATGGCGCCGGCAGCAGATGCTATGGCAGCAGCGCTTGCGAGTGCCGACATCAAGGCGCCAACAGTACCGCTGGTGGCCAATGTTCTTGCTGCACCTGTTTCAGATCCGGCTGATATTCGCGATCGCCTCGTTGAGCAGGTAACCGGAACCGTCCGCTGGCGTGAGAGCATCACCTGGCTAGCTGAAAACGGAGTTGAGACCTTTGTGGAAGCCGGGACCGGCAAGGTTCTGACGGGAATGGTCCGTCGGATCGCAAAGGAAGCAACCGGTATTGCCGTCAACACACCTGAAGACATCGATGCGCTTCTGGAAAAGCTTTCCGGATAGGCCGCTTTTTCTGTAGGTTTCACCATCAAATGCCCCGAACGGGGTAAGGACCGACGAGGGAAGGACCCCTAATGTTCAGTTTGGAAGGGAAAAACGCACTTGTCACGGGTGCGACCGGCGGCATCGGTGAGGCAATCGCCCGTGCGCTGCATGCTCAAGGTGCGACGGTTTCTCTGTCTGGAACAAGGGCCGAAAAACTGGAGGCACTTGCCGCCGACCTCGGCGAACGTGCGTTCGTAACTCCAGCCAACCTGTCTGACCGCGAGGCCGTAGATGCTCTTCTTCCCCAGGCGGAAGAAAAGATGGGTTCGGTCGACATTCTGGTCAACAACGCAGGTATTACCCGGGACAATATCTTCATGCGTATGAAGGATGACGAGTGGGACCAGGTTCTGGAAGTCAATTTGACGTCCGGTTTCCGTCTCTGTCGTGCAGCGATCAAGGGCATGATGAAACGCCGTTCTGGGCGCATTGTTGGTATCACGTCGGTTGTCGGAGTGACCGGAAATCCGGGCCAGGTGAACTACGCTGCGGCAAAGGCCGGCATGATTGGCATGTACAAATCTCTTGCCAGAGAAGTTGCCAGCCGGAACATCACCGTCAATACGATCGCCCCTGGTTTCATCGAAACGGCTATGACCGACGCGCTGAATGATAAGCAAAAAGAATCGATTTTGACCAGCGTCCCTGCCGGGCGTTTGGGCACTTCGGCTGAAATCGCTTCAGCCGCCCTTTATCTTGCCAGTGACGAAGCCGCCTATGTGACAGGACAGACCCTGCACGTAAATGGTGGCATGGCAATGATTTAAAAGGAAAATTTGCCGGGAAGGCAAAACGAATCCGGGCCGTTGACAAGCGTTCTGGACCGGCTGGTAAAGGTCAACAAAGTGTGTTACCAACCCGCCGATTGTTACGAAATGCGCATTCAAGTCCGGTTTTCCGGTTTGGATGCGTATTGGCATCTTGAAGACCGCGATGTCGCGCCTCCGCTTTTTGGAAAACCGGTCAGGGGCAGGTCGCGAGATATGATTAGAAGAAAACTAAGGAAGTGAAAGATGAGCGATATCGCGGATCGGGTAAAGAAGATCGTCGTGGAACACCTCGGTGTTGACGCAGAAAAAGTTGTCGAAGGCGCAAGCTTCATCGACGACCTGGGTGCGGACAGCCTTGACACCGTTGAGCTGGTCATGGCCTTCGAAGAAGAATTCGGCGTAGAAATCCCGGACACAGCGGCAGAAACCATTCTCACTGTGGGCGACGCTGTCAAATTCCTGGAAGCCAACAAGTAAGGGCATTGCCCTTCTTTTTGTGAGTGTATGAAGATCGGGCCGGCGGGGATATGCTCCGCCAGGCCCTTCAACAGTAAGTGCGGGTGTATGAGGCGAGTAGTCGTAACTGGGTTGGGCATGGTCACGCCGCTTGGCAGCGGTGTCGATGTCACTTGGAAAAAGATCCTCGAAGGTAAAAGCGGGGCCAACAAGGTCGACAATTTCAAGGTTGACGATCTGGCCTGCCAGATTGCCTGTCAGATCCCGCGTGATTCTGCTGAAGAAGGCGCGTTCAATCCGGATGACTGGATGGACGTCAAGGAACAGCGCAAAGTCGACGACTTCATTGTCTACGCAATGGCCGCTGCCGATCAAGCCATGGCGGACTCCGGTTTCAAGGCCGAAACGTATGAGCAACAAGCCAGATCAGGCGTGTTGATCGGGTCCGGTATCGGGGGGCTTCAGGGAATTGAACAAGGTGCCCATCTGCTGGCCGAAAAAGGCCCGCGCAGGGTTAGCCCGTTCTTTATTCCCGGTCGACTGATCAACCTGGCCGGCGGTTACGTTTCAATTCGCCACAGCCTGAAAGGCCCGAACCATGCAGTTGTGACTGCTTGTTCGACGGGTGCTCATGCTATTGGCGATGCTTCACGCTTGATTGCCTTCGGTGATGCCGATGTGATGGTTGCCGGTGGCACTGAGTCTCCGGTTTGCCGATTGGCTCTCGCCGGTTTTGCAGCTTGCCGTGCGTTGTCCACCGCATTTAACGACACTCCGGAAAAAGGCTCGCGGCCATATGATGTAGCCCGTGACGGGTTCGTCATGGGTGAAGGAGCCGGTGTTGTCGTTCTGGAAGAATACGAACATGCGGTCAAACGCGGCGCAAACATCTATGCCGAGGTCATTGGATATGGCCTCTCCGGAGACGCCTACCACATAACGGCGCCTTCTTCGGATGGTGATGGTGCCTACCGCTGCATGGAAGCTGCGCTGAAGCGTGCCGAGGTAACTCCTGCGGATGTAGACTATGTGAATGCTCATGGGACTTCAACGCCGCTCGGCGATGAAATTGAGCTCGGCGCCGTCACACGCCTTGCAGGCGAACATGCTTCGGGTCTGACCATGTCGTCGACCAAGTCTTCAATAGGCCATTTGCTGGGGGCCGCTGGCGCTGTGGAATCCATATTCTCTGTGCTGGCCATTCGTGACGGAATGGCTCCGCCAACGATCAACCTTGACAATCCGTCCGTTGAAACGGAAATCGATCTGGTTGCGCACAAGCCGAAGAAGTTGGACATCAATGTTGCCTTGTCGAATTCATTCGGCTTTGGTGGCACAAATGCTTCCCTCGTCTTCCGCAAAGTTGCCGCATAACTCATTCAATTTCTCTCCAGCCGGGCACGATTCGTTAAAAGTCCGGCTCGGGAAATTGACTGTGACAACTGATCCGATTGGGCTCATTATCCCGGATGTGAGGCTCAATCCTGGAGGTGCCGCTAAACATGCGCATTAAGCCGAAAAGCCCGCGTGAAGCCCTGCAGCCTGAACCTGCGCCAGAGCCGCCGCAGCGCTCAAGGCATGTCCGCAACCCTCTGGTAATCTTGATCAATCTCGTGATCACGCTGGCGGTCTTCGGTCTCGCAGCGGTTGGTGGTGCCCTGTACTTCGGAAAAGAAAAGTTTGAAGAGGATGGCCCACTTCAACAGGAAGCCACCGTCGTCATATCCTCCGGTGCTGGCCTCACGGGCATCACCAACCGACTTTCCGGCCAGGGTGTCATCGGGGACAGCCTCATCGATGAATGGATCTTCAATCTCGGAATTCGGTTTTACAAGAACGCGACCAAGTTGAAGGCCGGCGAATATGCATTTGCACCAGGCGTGTCGATGCAGAAGGTGATGACAGATCTTGTCGAAGGCAACGCGGTTGTTCACTCGGTGACCATTCCGGAAGGCTGGACAACGGCGCAGATCCTTGAGCGAGTGCGTGAACATCCGATCCTCACCGGCGAAATCACGGAAGTGCCCATCGAAGGCGAATTGCTTCCCAATACCTACACATTTGCTCGTGGAGCTGCCCGTCAGGACGTATTGAATCAGATGAAGGCGGCACAGGAAAAACTGCTTGCCGAGGTTTGGGAACGCAGAACCGAAGGCCTTCCCGTCGAAACACCTGAAGAACTGGTGATCCTTGCTTCTATCGTTGAGAAGGAAACAGCCTTGGCGGATGAGCGTCCGCGCGTGGCAGGTGTCTTTGTAAACCGCCTGAACAAAAACATGCGTTTGCAGTCCGACCCGACGATACTTTATGGCCTTTATGGCGGTGAGGCATGGTTGAAGGATCGTTCGGCAATCAAGCAATCAGAATTGCGTGCCGAGAACGACTACAACACCTATCAGATCGACGGTCTGCCGCCTGGTCCGATCGGCAATCCCGGTCGCGCTGCCATGGAAGCGGTGGCAAATCCATCGCGAACGCAGGATCTCTTCTTTGTGGCCGATGGTACAGGCGGACATGTTTTTGCCGAGACGTATGAGCAGCATCAGGCGAATGTTCGCAAATGGCGAGAGATCGAGCGTGAACGCCGGCAGGCAGAACAAGAACAGACGACTCAGCCGGAAACATCGAATTAACCGGGAGTGCGGGCCCGATCACAACAGATCCGGAGGGGGTAATGGCGCTAGCCAGCATGACAGGGTTTGCCAGGTCGATTGGAGAATCCGGTCCGGTTCGTTGGACCTGGGAACTCAGATCCGTCAACGGCAAGTCTCTGGATCTTCGGATCAGAATCCCAACCGGTCTGGAAACTCTCGAACCAAAGATCAGAGAACGTTGCGCGAAGGTGCTGAGACGAGGCAACGTCTCTATTGGTCTGTCCATGAACCGGGACCAGTCCGAGCAACAGTTGCAGGTGAACGAATCCGCGTTGGAAGCGGTTCTGGTAACCATCGAGTTGTTAAAAAATCGCGTTCCTGAACTGGCACCTCCGTCGGTCGATGGAATTCTGTCTCAGAAAGGTGTGTTCGAACTCAAGGAGCCGGAGGACGACGAAGTTGCGCAGTTGGCCTTGCACAACGCGCTTTTGACTTCACTGGACGCTGCCTTGATCGACCTTGTGGACATGCGCCACACGGAAGGAAAGGCAATCGGGTCTGTTGTTCGTGACCAGATCGACAGGATCGCAGACCTGACGCAGGCAGCCGAAGTTTTGCCGGCACGCAAGCCTGAGGCAATCAAGGCGAGGCTGAAAAAGCAGCTGACCGATTTGCTGGAGGCGGCCGACGGTCAACTGGATCCGCAGCGACTTCATCAAGAAGCAGTCTTTCTTGCCACCAAAGCGGACATACGCGAAGAACTCGACAGGTTGCATGCTCATGTGACTGCCGTCAGAGAACTCATGGATAGCGGGGGCGCCATCGGCAGACGCCTGGATTTCCTGGCGCAAGAATTTAATCGCGAAGCGAACACTCTGTGTTCCAAGTCGAACGACGTTGATCTGACCGCAATCGGACTGGACTTGAAAGCGGTCATCGATCAGATGCGCGAGCAGATACAAAACCTGGAGTGAGCCAAATGACCGACGCAGCTGTTGGTACGACCAGCGGGACCACCGTCAGTGCTGAACAGGCGGAGCAACAGCGCCGGGGCCTGATGCTTGTTTTGTCGTCTCCTTCCGGCGCTGGCAAATCGACGATTGCCCGCCTGCTTTTGGAGAAAGAGGATAATCTTGCCCTGTCGATCTCCGTAACGACGCGTGCGCGGCGTTCAAGCGAAGTTGACGGTGTTCACTACCACTTTCTGGACGGCAAGCGTTTTGAGCAAATGCGTGATGCCGATGAGCTGCTGGAGTGGGCCGAGGTACACGGGAACCACTACGCCACGCCAAGAGGACCGGTTGAAAACGCGATTGAGAACGGGCGTGATATTCTCTTCGATATCGATATTCAGGGAACATTTCAGCTGTTCGACAAAATGCGCAACGATGTCGTTTCAGTTTTCATTCTGCCGCCGTCGATTGCCGAGATGAAGTCGCGATTGAAGCGGCGTGCAGAAGATTCTGACGAGATTATCGCTAAACGCATGAAAACAGCGGTCGGAGAAATGCGCCACTGGTCGAAATACGACTATGTGGTTGTCAATGACGATCTGGAGCGCGCCTATGAGAATGTCCGCGCCATCTTGAAAGCAGAACGACTGAAGCAGTTCCGGTCGCCCAAAATCGGCCCGCTCATTCAAGGCATGGTCGATGATCTGGAGACGGAACTCGGCGAAAACAAAGCCTGAAGCGTCTCTCTATCATTCTTGTTCACGGGATGCCTTAAGGCTTTGAGAGGTTTCGGCATATCGTTGTCGATACAGAGCTGCGACCCGGTCTTTGACTTTGGCAAGATCGGGGTGTAGTCGCAATCTTTCATGGAAGCTCATCCAGGAGTTTCCAAGCGCGAGTGGCTCTTGGTTCAAGCGTCGCAAGTCTTCATGCTCGCCAATCCAGTCCGGCAAGATCCCCATCGCTTCACCTGTTCGCAGAATATCCAACAAGGCTCTAGAATTGTTGACGGCATATCTGCAGGGCGATCCATCCAAAATGCCAGCCAGCAATTGGGAAGAACGCAGCTTGGCTCTTGCTCCGCAGTATCCGGCCCAGATCTGAGTTGACCAGGATGTAGGGTCGTAGGCATCTGCGTGCTTTTTGAGATAGTCGGAAGATGCGTAGACATAAAAGCCGCGCTCACCCAGCTTTTGCGCAATCAGATGAGATTGGGTAGGGGCCTGGTTTCCGACCGCGATGTCTGCGGAGTTTCGACTGAGATCCCAAAAGGTGTCATCTGCATAAAGTTCGATGCGGACATTTCCAAGGCCGTCGACGAGCACTGGAACATGATGTGACAGAAAGTGTTGACCCCATTCTCCCAAAGTGATCCGGCAAACTTGCTCAACACTTCCGGCCTTTTCAAAATCCACAGCTCTTTGGAAGTCAGCAGCGCCCCGCGCCATGGACCTGGCAACCTTGACGAGCCGCATTCCGCCTTCTGTCAGCACATAACCTGTTTGCCGTCTGTCAAACAGTTGCACTCCGAGCCGATCTTCCAGTCGTGCAATGTGCCGTCCAACGGTTGGTTGCGATAACGCAAGCGTTTCCGCTGCACGGCTGAGGCTCTCGTTCTCAGCAACTGCCAGAAATACACGAATGGTATCCCAGTCGAAATCGAAGTCATTCATATTTGAATGATAGCATACAATATCATTCAATTACATTGGCTTCATTGTCTGACACTTTGCCATTGTCGCAATGGAGGCCACTCATGCTTTACACTTGGCTCGCATCGCTTGGACACCGGCAACCCAGGAAACTTCGCGCCTCGTATGCGCTGCACAGATTTGGGAACGGTCTGTCGGCCCATTTGCAAAAAGATATTGGCCTGAACGACCCTGAAACGTTCAGAAAGAGGCTTGAATGCGGCTCTCAATTGCAGCCAGTTGACCGCTCTCCAATTTCCAGGTCGGCTGGCTGGCTCATGCGGAAGTGGCGGCGTCCCTAAAGACATTGCTGAGTACAACAAAACCTTCAATGTCGATTTCTTCGGCCCGGGCGGTTGGCCTCAAACCAGCGTCTTCGATAAGGCTCTCAGTGTTTGGTGCAAGGGACTTAAGGCTAGCACGCAGCATTTTCCGCCTCTGTCCGAATGCAGCGGCCGTCACTCTCTCCAGAGATTTCAGATCGCAGGGCAGGGGTTTATTGTTTGGTGTGAGATGCACAACTGCCGACGTCACCTTTGGCGGAGGTGTAAAAGCTTTGGGGCTGATGTCAAAGAGGATACCGCCCTTGCAGCGCCATCCAGCCAATACACCAAGGCGGCCATATGCCTTGGATCCGGGTACGGCGGCAATCCGTTCTCCCACTTCCTTTTGAAACATCAAAGTCAGTGAAGACCAGAAGGGGGGCCAGGTCTCAGTGGTAATCCAGTTGATCAGAAGCTGAGTACCAACGTTATAGGGAAGATTGGCCGCAATGCGGACTTTGTCGCCACCAGTTATTGAAACCGGGTCTATCTGAAGTGCGTCACCTTCTATCACTTCAAGTCGTCCGGGATAATGATCGGCTATCTGCGCGAGGGCCGGTAGACAACGGCTGTCTTTTTCGATTGCAACAACCTTTTTTGCGCCTGATGCAAGCAGAGCTCGTGTCAGTCCGCCTGGGCCGGGTCCAATTTCAAGGACCGTGCAGTCCTCGAGGCTTCCTGCAGAGCGTGCAATTCGCGATGTCAGGTTGAGGTCGAGCAAAAAGTTCTGACCCAATGACTTTTTGGCATTGAGACCGTGATTAGCGATCACTTCGCGAAGCGGCGGCAGGTCGTCGATTTGAGCCATCAGATCCTGTCAGCGATTTAGAGGCGTTCTGGATTGGCAAGCACCGATGCCATGCGCAGCGAGGCCGCAAAGCTGTCGATCCGAACCGAACCTGTGCCGGCCAGGCTGTAGGCAGTGCCGTGGTCCGGGGAGGTACGAACAAAAGGCAGTCCAAGCGTTATATTGACGCTGTCATCAAAGCCAATTGTTTTGGCGGGAACCAGAACCTGGTCGTGATACATGCCCAGGACACAGTCATAGGTCTTGCGCGCTGCCGCGTGAAACAGGGTGTCCGCTGAATGGGGCCCAGTGGCGGTGATGCCCATCTCGATCAGTTTTTTAATTGCCGGTTCGACGACGTCGCGGTCCTCGGTTCCCATTGTCGCATTTTCGCCTGCATGTGGATTAAGACCGCAAACCGCCAAGCGCGGATCTGAATAGCCAAATCTGGTTTTGAGGTCGTCAGCGGTAATGCGCGCAGTTTCGATGATCAAGTCGGTTTTGAGCGTGTCCGGAACGTCTTTCAACGGGATATGAATGGTGACTGGGACCACCATGAGTTCCGGTCCGGCAATCATCATCACTGGATTTGCATGTTGGTCCGGCCAGTGTTTCTTCGCCAGGTCCCCGAGAAATTCGGTGTGTCCTGGAAAGCTGAAGCCGGTTTTATAGAGCGCTGCCTTGTTGATCGGGTTGGTAACAATTGCTGCTGCCAGACCGTTGGCAATGTCTTCCACGCACTTCTCGATTGACATCACAACCGAGCGTGCGGTTGCTTCCTGCTCTTCACCTGGCTTGTCTTCAATTATGGGACCAGTCTGCACGATTGGAAGAGACTTGGTGAAAACCTGTACAGCCTCTTCAGGACTGATATCGGCCATGCGCACATTCAGACCCAGTCGCGCCGCGCGGCTCTCAAAAAGGGCGCGATCACCACGAATGTAGAATGGTGGCAGCTGGAGCGACTTCCGGTTTTTCCAGGCAAGCAGGACCAAATCCGGGCCGATGCCAGCAGGTTCACCCATGCTGACCGCAAGCGGTAAAGGCGTGGGTTTCATGTCAGATCAACGATAAATGATTGTCGCGCGGCGGCGGACTTCAAGCAGATACCGACGGGACTGACGTTGGCTTTCTTCGCTGCGGATTTCGTTTTCGAGTTTGGTTCTGACCGCAATGTCGGAAGCTATTTCTCGTTTTCCGCAGACCGCAATCATTTCGTAGCCAACGGGTGAGTTCGACGGTTTCGTCAATTTACCCGGTTTCAGAGCCGAGATTTCATCCTTGAGACCTTCCGGCAATTCTGTTTCCAACCTGCGGCCAATGGGTTGCACAACGACTTCGCTGTATTTCCCGAGCAGGGCGCCGGCATTGTCGCAGCCGTCGAAGGAGGCGCGGATCTGATAGCTTTCGCGTTTGCGTTTGGATTTAAATCCACCGGAAGAGCTCTTCGGAACGACAACGATGACGCGCTTGAGATCATATTCGACAGACGTCCTGCGCTCTTCCTCATCGGTTTTCTGGAGTGCTGCGATAATGTCGGATTCATCGACCTCAACACGTCCACTGAATTTACGCCGCAACAGCTGATTCCAGGCCAACTGTGCCTTCAGGCGTTTTTTCAGTGTGTCGGGTTGAACACCACCCTGACGCAGGGCCGAAGACAGCTTTGATGGTGTCATTTTGACACCGCGAGCGATGTTGTTGAATGCACCGTCGACTTCGCTTTGCGAGACTTCGATGCCGACACGATCTGCTTCAGCCAGCTTGACTTGATCGTCTACGAGCTCTTCAGCGGCCTGACGCTTAGCGACAGAAGCCGATTTCCGCTGTGTGAGCGTAATCAGGCGCGCACGCTGCGTAATGTCGTAGTCGGTAATCGGAACGTCGTTGACGATTACCTTGATAGCTGCATGTGCTGGCATCGCCAACGGCGTTGCCAGGATCAGACCTAGACTGAGGAAAATTGGGGCAAGACGAAGTCGCATTGATGAACCATCCGTGCTGGCCTTTGGCCAAACCGAAGTTTTAAGCATTTCGACGATTTCAACAAACCGCCTATCGCTTTGTTTTCTAGTGTCATGATGTTTCGCACATCATGACTTTAATTTCAAAATTTCAGCAAATGTGGTCAAAATTCGTGGCGGTAAGATGACCCAACGCATTTGTGATGGTCAAAACTCAACCGTTTCTAGCGTGAAACGTGTATCAGTTAAGAGCACCGCTTGATACTTGTGTATTGCCGATGGTTCTCAACCCAATCCGGAAATAAAGTGTTCTGTTCACTTCATCGCCATCATTCCGGCTTCGGTCTTCTGCGTAGGAAACCGAGAAGGAGAACCCTTCATCGTCATAGCCAATGCCGAATCCGTCCTGAACGATATTGCTGTTCTGAAGATCATAGCGCACGGAGCCGAAAACGCGCCAGTTTTCCTCAAGGCGCAAGCTGGCCGAACCAAGTAATTCTTCTCGAGGATCGTCGATACCGATGTCGGGTTGCGCATTCAGGAACGCATAGGCCAGAGACGAAACGACGGGACCATAGATCGCGCTTGCCTGAGCCTGCATGCGGTTGATGGTCAGGTCTTCCTTGTCGAGCCGAGCCTGGGCACCGACCTTCACGCCATAGCGTGTATCGATATAAAGACTGCCGACATAGTCGGACAGGTCTGTCTCAAGGCCGGAATCCTGCGTAGCGCCAAGGATGTCAGGTGTCGCGTAAGAGTTTTCGCCGGCAATGTGATAGGACCGGCCGAAGAGACCGCTGACGTAGTAGCCGCTATCAAGCTGCAGTTTGTAATTCAGGCCAACATTCACGCGCGTACCACCTTCAGCACGGTCGAAGCCAGAGAATTTATCGTAGTCGAACAGAGTCGTGGTGTCGAAGACGATGCTTTGAGCATCATCGTTCGGCAATTCTCCGATCCGCTGTTCATTCGGGCGCGCGACGATTTGGGCAACCGGCTCAAGTATCTGATTGCCGCCGTTAAAGGTTGCGACAAATGGATATCGGTATTCCATGCCGACCGCAGGCATGGCACGACCGACAAAACTCTCGCCGCTCAACGCCGTCACATCTGAATCAGGCGAAGCAAGGAAGAACAGGTCGCCGCGCATATAGGCAAATGGCGTAAAGGTCTGCCCGAGGGGGTCGATAAACGTCTTGCGCCAGTTTCCTTTTAAGGACAGACGCGAGAAGGTTCCGTCAACGCCGCGGAACTTGGGCGTTGTGCCACCGTCCACCGAGAACGCATCGGTTTCATCGCGTGTTAGCGACGTGAAGTTCGCCGTAAGCGCCAGTTCGCCGGCAAGGATTGGATCGGCGAATACATAATCATAATCGATCACCGGAAGAACCAGCGGTTGCTTGTCCTGAAGTGAACTGCCGACAGGAGAGAAGCCGTTCGCATTGAACTGACTGTCGGTATAGTCCTCCTGGGAGATTTGGTAGGCATAGCCCCTGACGGTCAGCGCATTGCTGTCTGTTCTGCCTTCCAGATAGATCTCCGACGTGTCGCCGTTTCCGCTAAAGCTTGTGAAGGAATAATCCTGGAAGAACTGGCGATCGCTTTTGTAGGTCAGGTTCCAACCAAGGGTCCAGTCTTTCGCAAGACTGAAAGAACCCTTTGAGTTGATCGCACCACGCCAGCGCTCGTCTGCGCGAGACGTGGTGAAGTTGTTCGGCTGCGCCTGATAAAGTCCAGCACCCGACACACTGATTTGGCCCGATGAAAACCGATAGCGTGCTTCAACGTCACCAAAGACACCCTGTTTGGTCAAAGGGGTCAAAATGGTGGTGACGTCATAATTCGGGGCGAGGGCCCAGTAATAGGGAATCGTAACGCCGTAGCCGAGCTTGTCGTTGATGACACCTTCCGGCATCAGGAAGCCCGATTTTCTCTTGACCGTCGGATCCGGCATTGACAGGTAGGGCAGATATGCAATCGGTTGGCCATACACTTCAAAGGCTGCGTTCTCGAACCGGATCACCTTTTCCTGCTGGTTGTGGATGATCTTTTCAGCTCTCACGCGCCACAGAGGTGGCTTGTTCGGCGGGTTGGTTGGTTTCGTATAAACCGTATAGAGGCCGTTATCGATCGTTGTGACGTTGCTGCCTTCGCGCCGCGCCTGTTCGGCAATGAAACGCGTGCGCTTGGTCGTGTCGATCTGCAGCGCTCTGGCAAAGCCCTCTGAGAAATCTTCCGACAACACCATTTCTTCAGTGCGAACAACTGTACCGTTCGCTTCGATGAAAATAACATTGCCTGCCGCGCGCAGTTGCTGACTTTTGCGGTCGAACACAATCTGCTGTGCCTGAACGGTGTTGCCGTCGTAATAAACCTGAACGTTTCCTGTCGCGACGATCAGGTCACGGTCGAAGTCGTAGGTGATCTCACTGGATTCAAGCAGAAGATCTGCATCCGGATTCACATCGTCGGCAAGCCCGGACACGAGATCCTGCGCCTTGGCAGTATCAGTTATCGGAAAAGAGACAGCAACGGTTATGGCGACTGCGCTTACCGCCGCCAGCAGGTTGCCCTTCTTGGACCAAATCTCTGTGTTCAGGAATGCTGCAAAAGACATCGCTTTAGCCATCTTCCTGATGCAAGAGAATAGTCAACCCCATAAGTACTCCAAATATTCCAGGCGCCCACGCAGCAAGAAGGGGCGGGACGATTCCCGCACCTCCAAAGTCTTTCGCAAGCTCGGTTAGAACGTAAAGCACGAACCCGGACAGGATTCCACCCAGAATCATACTTCCCAATCCACCAAACCGCGAAACTTTAAGGGAAACTGCGGCTGCAATCAGAATCATAGCGACAAGAAGAAGCGGGCGGGCAAGAAGAGTCTGGTACTGCAAATTGTACCGATAGGCCGGTAATCCTGCATTTCTTGCCAATTCGATGAAGCGCGGCAAATTCCAGAACGAAATTGATTCGGGCGAGCCGATGCTTTCGCGAACTTCGGTGGCAGTCAGGAAGGTGCTGACTTCGTAACGTCCATAAGTCTGCGGATCCTGCTCGGTGGTGTAAACGATCGCGTCGCTCAAATACCAAATTTCATCACCAAGACGGGCTTCATCGGCCTCAATCCGTTCTCTGAATGTGCCGTCTTTGTCAAAAGTGAAAATCGTGACACCTACGAGCAAAGTCCCGCCTTCAAGAAGCTTTTTGGCCAGAAGCACTGATTCCCCGTCAAGCCCGTCCTGGCGGACCCAGACGTCTGAAGACGTTTGCAATAGAAAGTTTTGTTCGGACCCAAAGAGGCCCGTGGCGACTTCATCGGACTTTTGCTGAAACCAGACGGCCGCCGGATTGTAGACCGTGATGGAAAGAATGCCGAGCACGATACCAACGACGATTGCAGGCATGGAAAACTGCCAGACACTGATACCCGAAGCGCGGGCAACAACCAGTTCAAGTGCACGGCTCAAAGTCACGAAGGCAGCAATCGCACCGAACAGCACAGTGAAGGGGATAACTTGTTCCAGCAGAAGCGGCACTCGCAAAAGCGAAATCAGCGCAACCCGCAGGACGGAAAAACCTTCCCGGTCACCGCCGCGCCGGACCAGTTCCAAAACGTCAAACAGGAAGATCAGAACTGCTGCAAACAGGAAAAGTCCGAGAATGGCCTTCAGGAATCTGCCTGAAAAATAGAGCGAAAGAGTGTGGCCCAGGATCATGCTGCGCCTCCCGTCCGCCGGCCATTGAGGCGGTCACTAAGGCCATCGATCAGATCCTGGATCTTCAGCTGCAGATTGGTGAGCCATTTCGGCTCTGCCGAAGTCTGTTCCCTGAAGATCGATATCAAGGCAAGAGCAGCCCCGGTGATCGGCACGACATAGAGCAGCGCCAGAACTGCGGAAGAAGCACCGGCAATGGCCGTGACACCGAAGCCTGTCGTTCTGAGCAGCACACAGGAGCAGATTGCACCGAGCACAGCCGCACCGCGCCCTTGCCGGGTTGTGCGTGCCTTGCCGAGGAACGCAAACACAATGAGACCGAATGCGATGCAATAGAGCGGCTGGCTGAAACGTTCGTGCAGCTCCTGGGCCAGCTTGTCGGGGTTTTTGAGGGCATAAGCGTCGTTTCGGCCAGGCACCATCAGGTTGGCCGTTGTGCGCTCGCTTGCCTTGAACACCGGCTCACCGGCTTCAGGAATAAGATTGGAAAGGTCGAACGCATAGGACTGAAAGCGCACGATAGATATGTCACCGTCCTGTTTCGGACGCCGCTGAATAGTGCCGTTCTGCATCACCAGAAGCGTTCGCTCGGACGCTTCAACGATCTGACCCGTTTCAGCCTGGTAGGTGAAGGCAGTTTCTTCATCGCGCGTGTCGTGCAGCAGAAGGCCATCCAGGGTGCCGTTGCCCGAACGGTTTCGTATGTGAAATGTGAGCCCGTTTTCGACGGTGATGAAACGGCCCGGTTTGACGATGTTGGCAACTAGGTCGGCACGAACGCGGGTAATTTCCGTTCTGAGTTGGGCCAGGCCCAAGGGTGCGACGTAGAGCGCCATCGTGCCCGTCAGCGCCAAAACAACGACGGAAAAAATCATGACGGGCTTGAGCACAAGAAACCGCGAGCCGCCGCTTGCGTCGATCACGATCAGTTCGCTGTCGCCGGAAAGCGCGTTGAGAACAAGGATCAGCGCGATCATGAGTGCAAAGGGAGCAACGATCACGATCAGGAAGGGCAGGGCCAGCATGGTGATGCCGATAAACTGCACGATGGTCTGGCCTTTGGACGTGACGAGATCGAGCTGGCGCAGTGCCTGCGTTGCCCAGACAACACCTGTCATGGCCGCAATGGTCAGGGTGAAAGCATAGACCGTCCGGCGGATAATGTACCGTTCAAGCGTCTTCATAGCTGCCGGAGCTTGTCCCTTGTAAAATTGACGATCTTTCAGCCCACGTCCGAATAACACGAAATGTGGTGAACGGCCCATGAAGAAGAATGGTAAATATACATTAATTTTTGCAGCACTTGCCGAAAAGCTGTTGAAACCCCATGATTTGGAGAGAATTTAGCAATCCAGGGGATAGGGTGCCTTCAGTCGATGGCAACTCCAGATATGCCTCCTTATCAATCCGCAGCAAAACAAATAATTTACAGGACCGTCGCATGAGAAAACTTGCAAAAATCACCTTTACAAAAGCAGCCGCCCCAAAGGGTGGAGTGGCCGTTGTCCTTGCCGGCGAAGATCTGAGCTTTGGACAGATCGCCTGTGAACTCCTGTCCGGTCTTGAGGGAGGCTTTGCTCGTGTCGCGGAGATAGCCGGCTTTGAAGGCAAGAAAAAAACCACATTGGATCTTGTCGCGCCTGCCGGCCTTGCCGTTGATCGACTGATCGTCCTCGGTATCGGCAAACCTGACGACCTGACCCGGGATGATTGGCGTGCGTTTGGAGGTACGGTTCTGGCGAGCCTTCGAACTGCAAAAGCGAGCGCTGCAACTGTGCTTTTGGACGCACCTGAGGGCAGTGACCTTACGGCGGACCTGGAAGCTGAATTTGCCATGGGTGCAAAGCTGCGTGACTATGCGTTCGATGTCTATAAGACCGCTAAAAAAGACGGCGAAAAGGCAAAGGACCTGAAACTCGCGCTGTCAGTTGCTGATCAGAAGGCCGCCAAAAAAGCTTGGGGATCGGCCGAAGCAATCGCTGATGGTGTGATCCTCGCCCGCAATCTCGTCAATGAACCTGCCAATGTGCTTGGTCCGGTTGAATTCGCCAAGAAGGCCCAGGAGCTTGAAAAGCTCGGAGTTGAAGTTGAAGTCCTTGGCGAAAAAGAAATGAAAAAGCTGAAGATGGGCGCTCTTCTTGGTGTGGCTCAAGGCTCTGTCCGGCCCCCGCAACTGGCCGTAATGCGCTGGAACGGCGGCAAGAAGGGGACTGCACCGGTTGCTTTGATCGGCAAGGGTGTTGTTTTCGACACTGGCGGCATCTCGATCAAACCGGCAGGCGGCATGGAAGACATGAAGGGCGACATGGGTGGCGCTGCTGCTGTCGTTGGCGCTATGCATGCCGTCGCGGGCCGGAAAGCCAAAGCCAATGTGATCGGTGTTATCGGTCTTGTTGAAAACATGCCAGATGGCAACGCTCAGCGGCCGGGAGACATTGTTACAGCCATGTCCGGTACCACGATCGAGGTCTTGAACACGGACGCCGAAGGACGTCTGGTGTTGGCCGATGCGCTCTGGTACACACAGGAAAAATACAAGCCTTCGATCATGATCGACCTCGCGACATTGACAGGCGCTGTTCTGGTCGCACTTGGCAATCTGAATGCGGGACTTTTTTCCAACAGCGATGAACTTGCAGACAATCTTCTGGCGGCTGGCAAGGCCAGCGGTGAGCCGCTCTGGCGGCTGCCGCTTTCCAAAGGCTATGACAAGATGATCGATACGCCTAACGCCGACGTAAAAAACATTGGCGGCCGCTGGGCTGGCTCCATTACCGCCGCACAGTTTTTACAGCGCTTTGCCAATGATGTGCCATGGGCGCACCTGGATATTGCCGGCACGGCGTTCGGGGCTCCCAAGGACGAAATCTGTCAGAGCTGGGCCTCAGGCTACGGTGTCCGGCTTTTGAACCAGTTGGTAGCCGATCACTACGAAAACTGAGCGCACTGTCCAGAAAAAGAAAAACCCGCCAATCGGCGGGTTTTTTTAATTCCTGGCGTTTGCTTTAGCAGGTCTTGTAAGCTTGGCAGGCCGTAGCCGGTTCAACCAAAAGCCCCATTCCAACTGTGGCACCTGCGACTACTGCTACCAACGCAAAAAACACAACTACTCGTGCAAGCATTCACCAAACCCCTATGTGAGCTGGTTCGGGAAAACCGTTCACCAGCCAAATCAAAAATGATCATTGGATCGTCCCCGGGGACGAACCCTAGTCAATCGACATTTGCGAAGGGTTAATGATACGAGTCTTGTGGCCTGTCTATGTCGGTTTTGTTGTTCTGGCAATTTGAAGGCGATGCTGTTGCAAGGCTGCATCACTCCTGCGACGGCAATACCCTGGGTCGCTGGAATATGAGCCGCACAATCAATGTGGCGTAGCAGTGGAATGCCCTATGAGCGTTGAAGTTGTCTTTTATCACCTGTTGCACAAGCCGCTTGAAGTGGCCTTGCCGCAGTTGCTTTTAAAATGCCTGGAGAGAGACTGGAAAGTTGTGGTGCAAACCGGAAGCGATGAGCGCTGCAATGCACTTGACGCTCATCTGTGGACGTTCGCAGACGACAGCTTTCTGCCACATGGTACGAAGGCTGATGGGTATGCTGAACATCAGCCGATCTTCCTGACTTCAGGACCGGACAATCCAAATGAAGCAGATGTTCGCTTCCTGGTCGATAGAGCGGAACCACCTCCACTGGCTGCTTATAAACGTGCAATCTACATGTTTGACGGCAATGACGGCGATGCAGTTCAGGAAGCTCGAAACCGGTGGAAGGAAGCCAAGGCGGAGGGTTTTGAAATTGCCTATTGGCAGCAAACCCCAGCCGGGGGCTGGGAGCGCAAGGCTTAGGGAAGTGTTTCCGCATCTGGCGCGGTAACTTGCAGTTTATGCAATTCTGGCCAGGAGCAAAGGTACCTTGCCGATGTGATCGAGCCGATGGTAGCGATCGTTTCCAAGAGGTGCTTCCGCTTCCTCCAGAGCCCAGGTGATCTGGTAAGGCACATGGACCCCGTAGGAGCCTGCTTCCAATGCAGGAACAACGTCCGACTTTAAAGAGTTGCCGATCATCATGGCATTTTCAGAACCAGACCCGTGTCGGGCAAAGAGCGTTCGGTAGGTCGCCGCCGACTTCTCCGATACAATTTCGACGGCATCGAAAAAGACATCCAGGCCCGACGCTGTGACTTTGCGCTCCTGATCGAACAGGTCGCCCTTGGTGATCAGCACCAGCCGATATTGACCTTTCAGAGCCTTCAAAGTTTCTTCGACATGAGGCAAGGGATCCACAGGGTGTTTCAACATATCCCTGCCGGCTTCAAGGATTTCAGAAATCACGTCGGCATGGACCCGTCCGTCGGTGACTTCGATCGCTGTTTCAATCATGGACAACGTGAAGCCTTTCACGCCGTAGCCGTAATGCAACACATTGCGTCGTTCGGCAGCCAGCAATCGGTCGGAGAGGTGGGTCTTTTCCGTGAACTCGGCAAGCAGCGCAGCGAAACGGTCTTGCGTCAAACGAAACACACGTTCGTTGTGCCAAAGCGTGTCGTCGGCATCAAAGCCGAGCGTGGTGATGCCGGCCATCAGCTTGCTTCCTCGTATTCTGCGGAAAGTTCCAACCAGTCTTCTTCGGTCTTGACCAGCTTCTTTTCGCAGTAGGCTCGCTCCTTGGCGAATTTGGCAGCACGCTCAGGCTCTTTGGTAAAAAATGCGGGATCGGCAAGGGCCTCGTCCAGCTTGCCAATCTTGTCCTGCAGCCGTGCCATCTCCTTTTCAGCAGCATCGATTTTCTGCTTCAGCGGTTTCAGCTGGCTGCGTTTTTGAGCAGCCTCTCGGCGTTTGTCCTGTGCGGACGCTTTTTCGGCTTCTGAGGCAATTGCCCTGTCCCTGGCTTTTTGCGCTGCTTCCGGGCCCTGTAGAATGAGGCGGCGGTAATCATCCATATCGCCGTCATAGGGTTCGACCTTGCCACCTGCGACAAGCCAAAGCCGGTCGGCGCAAGCTTCTATCAGGTGCCGGTCGTGACTGATCAGCACCACCGCACCTTCGAAGTCATTCAATGCCATCACCAGGGCTTCACGGCTGTCGATGTCCAGGTGGTTGGTCGGTTCGTCGAGGATAAGCAGGTGAGGACCGTCGAACGTTGCCAACCCGAGCAGCAGGCGAGCCTTTTCACCGCCTGAAAGGTCTTTTGCAGGCGTGTCCATTCGATCGGTCGGCAACCCGAACCTGGCCACTCGTGCCCGTACTTTAGCTTCAGGAGCGTCCGGCATGAGCGTGCGCACGTGTGCGACGGCGTTCTCCGCTGGTTTCAATTCATCCAGCTGGTGCTGAGCAAAAAAGGCAATCTTCAGTTTTGAAGCCTTGGTCACGTCACCGGCCATCGCAGCCAAGCGTCCTGAAATCAGTTTCGCAAAAGTAGACTTGCCGTTGCCGTTGGCTCCAAGAAGCGCAATCCTGTCGTCCGTGTCGATATTCAACGTCAGTTGCCGGAGGATTTTGGTTTCACCATAGCCCGTCGCAACATCCTCAAGTTTAAGGATTGGAGGGGCCAATTGGTTTTCCGGGTCAGGAAATTGGATCGGTCTGCTGCTTTCTTCCGTCAGGGCGGCGATCGGTTGCATCTTTTCAAGCATTTTCAGCCGCGATTGAGCCTGCCGTGCCTTGCTTGCCTTGTAGCGGAACCGATCCACAAACGCCTGCATGTGCTTTCGTTGCGCATCCTGTTTTTCCTTTGCCTTTTCGGCAAGAATCATGGCTTCGCGTCGCTGGCGGTCAAAACTGTCGTAGCCACCTGAATAAAAGGTCAGCTTGCCGCGATCCAAATGCACGATACTGTCGACTGAATTGTTGAGAAGGTCCCGGTCATGGGAGATCAGGAGAACCTGATGCGGATACCTGGAGACATAGTTTTCGAGCCACAAGGTGCCTTCCAGATCCAGGTAGTTGGTCGGTTCATCGAGCAGCAACAAATCCGGTTCAGAAAATAGAACGGCAGCAAGGGCAACGCGCATGCGCCAACCGCCGGAAAAGGATGAACACGGCCTCAGCTGCGCTTCCGCATTGAAGCCAAGACCGGACAGGATAGCGCCAGCGCGCGCTTCCGCGGTGTGTGCACCAATATCAGCGAGCCTGGTGTGAATTTCCGCGATCTTGTCAGGTGACGTTTCGCTCTCGGCATCTTCAAGCAATTTTGTGCGTTCTGTGTCGGCCGCGAGCACGACGTCCATCAGAGTATCTTCGGTTCCGGGCGCTTCCTGTGCCACCTGGCCGATCCGGGCCCGCTTGGGAACCTTCACATGGCCTGTCTCGGTGGAAAGGTCTCCGGTAATGATCTTGAAGAGCGTTGACTTGCCCGCACCATTGCGCCCGACGAGGCCGGTCTTGGCCTTGCCGGGCAGGGTTACGCTGGCCTTGTCGATCAGGAGACGGTCCCCGATCCGGTAAGTAAGATCAGAAATTAGCAACATGGGCCGGATGTTTGGCGAACCTGTGTCCCGGATGCAAGGAGAAAGCGAGCCTTTTTAGCAACGAATATCCGCCTGTGGCCGAGATGCACATGACAAGGCCAGCCAGCCGATCATTGTTCCAGGAAATTGACAATTTCCCGGACAATGCGTCGATGCTGCTTTTCCCGCTCGGCACCGCCTTTGATACATACCATTTCATCGCCGGGCTCATGTTCTTTCAATATGTCAAACCCCGACGGTTTACAGACGCCCATGAAGTCGAAGTGACCGGCATCCTTCAATTCGACATGACGATGGAGGTTCTTCGGTAGTGCCGACGAAAGGGCGCGCGACTCGATGGTTTGATCGAGCATGTCCGCTCTTCCGGAACCAAGGACAAGAACCGGCTTATCGATGGCCGCGAGGCTGTCGCGAGAAAGGACAGGTGTTCCTCCAAGGTCCAGGCTGATGAACTTGGCAACACGTTCGTCCTTGCGCCGCGTTTCCATTTCCTGCTGATCTCTTTGTGTCTCTGCAATGGACCAACCCTTGAGGACGCTGCAGGCAACGGGTGTGGCGTCATCCGCACAGACCGAACGGTATTGGGCGGTATCGAACTGGGCGCCGGCGAGTAGCATTGTCGTGAAACCGCCGAGCGAGTGGCCAGCCGCATAGATGCGATCGGCGTCGATGCGTGACTTGAAAGGGCTGGTTCCAATCAGATAGCTGATCAGGCGGCTCAGGTCGACGGGACGCTCCCAGAGCTCTCTGGCCTGATCAGCGTCACGTTTGAATGTACTGGTTCCAGGATGATTGACCATGGCGACGATGTAGCCTCGCCGCGCCATATCCGACGCCAGCCAGGCTTGATTGAATGTGTTGCCGTACATTCCATGAGAAATGACGAGCAGAGGGAAGGGACCTTCCGCAGGCGCACCTTCCGGATCGGCATTCGCCATTTTCCAGACTTTGCTCTTGTCAGACCGCTGAAAAATGTTGGGGGTTCGTGTCGGATACCATAGATCGCCCCCGAGCTGTCGATCATCTCGATTGTCCTGAACCTCCAATTTGGTGACGCCGGGTCCAAATGGCAGTTGGGATGCCGTTTCGGATCGGCTTAGGGTGGTGGTCACCGCCAAGAGTGCGGCCGCTGCAAAGGATGCCGAAAGAAGGCTCGTGACTGTCTTCCGTGGGGCGGGTCTATTCTGGAACATTTGGGGTCCGCTGGTTGATTGCAATAGCAGTCAGTTGGCGCTGCTCCCTGCGTGTTGACAATCGGTCAGGGGTACTTGTGCTGTCCTTGATCGCGATAAAGGACAGGATTGACGCCGTGAACTGCTGTCTAGAGCACATGCATCGAATGATGGGCTGTTTGTCCGGTGGGCATCTTTTGGTGCTCAGGCAGTCTGAGCTTCACCGATAGCCAGCGACAAGCGTGCAAAAAACGCTGTCGGTGGAAGGACAAGTTCGGCCTTACGCGACACGACTTGCCGAATGAACTGCTTTCCGGCATCAAACACCCAAAGTTTATTGAAAGCGCTCCTGGGTGCCTATGATTAGCATTCCCATCTCGTTTTTACTCGCCAGTGTCTTTCTCGGTCTGGGCGTCCTGACTTTTTCCTGGAGAGTTTTTCCAACGCTCACCAGGTGCCTTTTCCTTGCGCTTTTTTGCGTGATGTCCCTGGAGGCGGTGCTGGTCGGCTTGCGGTTTGCGTTTGCAAACTACACTTTCCTGCCGCTACAGCGTGTTCTCCCGGTTTGGATTGCGCCACTCGTATTCTTGTCGTTTGCCTCGCTGGCAGTCTCCCAAGCAACACTTGGTAAATGGCTACTGGTCAATGGCGTGATTTCGGCTGGCTTGTCCGTTGCCTTGTTTTTGCCGGTTCCCTTTGTTGGCTATATCGACGCGGTGATCGCGCTGAGCTTCACTGTCTATGCGGTGGCTTTAATACGTTTGTGGAGTCAGGGAAGGGATGTCTTTACCCAATCTCCGATAGAACTTGGCGCGTTGCTGTCAAAACTCCTCTTGGCCGCAATCGCAGTGATGATCGCAACGCTGATTATCGATGGTCTGGTCGCGATCCTTTTTGCCCAAAACAGGCCGGATGCAGCAGCCATTGCAATTTCGTTTGCCAGTCTTTTCTTCCTGATTGCGTCGGTCGCACTGATTGCAGTTGGCGCAAAGTGGAAACCTGGACGATCAAGGTCAGACGACCCTTATGTTGCAGATGAGGCAAAAAGCCGTGCGCTCGTTGACGAAGCTCGCGGCCTGCTCAAGGGCCGCGGATTTGCAAAGGATCCACAGTTGTCTCTGACACGCCTCGCCAGGCGATTGGGAGTTCCTGAACGGGATCTGTCCCAAGCAGTCAATCGCACGCTTGGCATGAATGTAAGTCAGTTCGTCAACAGTATCAGGCTGGAGGAAGCTGCCGACCGGCTGAAGGTATCAGATGAGCCTGTGTCTTCCATACTGGAAGAGGTCGGTTTTCTGACACGCTCCAATTTCTATCGCGAATTTCAAAACCAATACGGTGAAGCACCAGGAACATTTCGAAAAAAGGCTCAGTCCGAGCTGTCGAGGTCAGCCCGATCTTCTTCATAGGCAAGATCGGCGAGATATACGGCCGCAAATCCCGCGACCAACTCATGACAAAGAATGACTTCCCGGCTCCCAGGATCCCAGAAGGCGTTTTCCTCTTCACAGATGGCAGCCCGAAACGTTACGTTTTCCGGGAGTTCATAAAGACTATCGAGTTCCTTGGCGACCCTTTCCATCAACTCGGTTTCCTTCAGAAAAAGCGCAAAAGGCTTTAACTCATCAGGAGCCTTTTCATGAACGACCGAGATTTTGCCACCGGGCCCAGCATTTTCATCGCGCCAAAACGGTTCTGTCGAATATTCCCAGGAATCGGCAACTTGCTCATATTCGTCGACGCAGGTTTCAATGCGGTCTTCGGGCATACCAAGATCGTCGGCGAGTTCCAGAAACGTTTCTTCATCCGCCCCAACCATGAGGCAAAGCATCTGGTAGCCGCGCTGAACATTGAGATCATGTTCATCGTAGAAAAC
The DNA here is from genome assembly GCF_026191725.2 of Roseibium porphyridii. Lineage (NCBI taxonomy): Bacteria > Pseudomonadati > Pseudomonadota > Alphaproteobacteria > Hyphomicrobiales > Stappiaceae > Roseibium > Roseibium porphyridii. The sequence continues at coordinate 3,860,371 of NZ_CP120863.1, read as the reverse complement.
CATGCTCTCAACATCTTGCTCGGCGATCATGAACCACCCAACCATCGCACTGATCAGCAGAATGTCGGTGTCTTCGGTATCGTCCGCCAGCATGGAGACCGTGGCCAGATTGTCGACCGCGTTTTCTTCCTGTGCAAGAACGGGCAGCTCGAGTTCGGAAACGAGCATGTGTCCGCCCTCGTGATACAGCGTATGAAGGACATTGCCCGCTACGAAGACGAACAGTTCTTCCCGATCCTCGGGGGAAAGGGCGGCGATTTCCTGTTCAAGGGAGCTGGCGGCCACATCGCTGACGTTCCGGAGTGTCGGCGCGTCTCCCAGGAACGTGCTGAAACCGAAGGCAGCAATGGCAGTGCTCAAAAGGGACGGTAGTGCAGCGGCCGCTGATGCGATGAATGACATTGGAGAATAGCCTTTGCCGGGTCCCTGGACAGCCGTTGAGTTCTTTGAACTGGGCAGAGTAAGCTTGAACAAAGTCCTTTTCCAGCGTCTTTCGCGCTGCGGCAAGTGTTTGACTTGGAAATGTCATACACCCGCCCCCTTGCGGGCGAGGCAGCGCCCCGTTATTAAGGCCGCGAAATTCAGATATTCGGGACCTGGCATTTTGCCGGTCTGCAATTGAACAAGAAAGACGACACAATGGCGATTGAACGCACGTTTTCCATGATCAAACCGGACGCCACCAAGCGCAACCTGACCGGTGCCATCACCGCCAAGCTGGAAGAAGCCGGCCTGCGCGTGGTTGCTTCCCGTCGCGTATGGATGTCCTTGCGCGAAGCTGAAGCCTTCTACGCCGTCCACAAAGAGCGCCCCTTCTTTGGTGAACTCACCGAATTCATGTCGTCCGGCCCGACCGTTGTTCAGGTACTTGAAGGTGAAGGCGCGATTGCGAAGAACCGTGAAGTCATGGGCGCAACCAACCCAGCTGAAGCAGCCGAAGGCACCATCCGCAAGGAATTTGCGCTTTCCATCGGCGAAAACTCCGTACACGGTTCTGACGCACCTGAAACAGCTGCTGAGGAAATTGCCTACTGGTTCTCCGGCACTGAAATTGTTGGCTGAAAAGAGCAATAAATCTCGTTGAGATCTGAAAGGGCCGGCTCATTGCGCCGGCCCTTTTTACGTCTGCCAAGTGTATTATGATACATCCCGTTACACATTCATACGAAGTGAAGACAGCGTCCAAAGCACGAATGACTCATAGTTGTCCTGTCTGGGCGACAACTTGGAGACAAACATGCGACTATGTCTTGCGTTGGCCGGTGTGCTGATAACCGTGCCGGCAACCGCCCATGACAGCACCACGCCACTTCACGGTGAAGAAGCAGTTGAACACACCCACATTGGCGATGAGATCTGGGACCTGCTGTTACCTGAAGCCGAAGCGCACGCGGATATCACTATCGACGGTACCTATCGGCGCATTCGCGCAAACGGTTACCCCGACAAGGCTCCTGGCCAGTTTCCCAATCGCAACAACCCGCATTCGATTTCAAAAAAGAATTACAATCTGAAAATTCCTCTCAAACCGCACCGGACCGGAAAGGCAACATTTGCTCAGGGAGCAGTTTTCGGCATTGCAATCAACGGTGTCGTGATGGATCCGGGCACTGCAGAATTTTGGCAAAACGATCGGAGTTCAGGATGGAACTATGAAGCGCTGGGCGGCGCGTGCAAGCTTGGCCTGGATCGTTACAATGCGCATGTTCAACCCAACGGCACCTACCACTACCACGGCATACCGACTGGTGTTCTGGCCGCCAATGGCGGTGATGCTGTTCCGGCAATGATCGGCTACGCTGCCGATGGTTTTCCGATCTATGGGCCATTCGGATATTCCGATCCCGGGGAGGAGACTGCCGTCCGTAGATTGAAGTCCAGTTTTCGTATCAAAAACGGGACGAGACCAGACGGCCCGGGCGGACGTTACAATGGAAAATTCACGCAGGACTGGGCATTTGTATCAGGTTCAGGTGATCTGGATCGGTGCAACGGAAGATTTGCGATAACGCCGGAACACCCGCAAGGCATCTACCATTATGTTCTCACGGACGCGTTTCCATTCATTCCGCGCTGCTGGATGGGAACACCGGATGGCAGTTTCTTGCGCCTGAAGGGACGGCGCGGTGACCTTGAGACGCAAGGGGTGGAGCCGACGGTCGATTTTGCAGCGATGACTGACAACTTTGACACGGCTCTGACGCTCATCCAGGCTCAGGGGGGACATCCACCCCGATTGCGCCGTGGCGGACGAACGCCGCCTCCCGGGCTGGGTCCGCGGGAGGGCCGGGGACCGCGACAGGGCGGAGTGCCACCACCCGGTGGACGGCCAGGTGGCAGAGGGCCCTGCAGCGGCAGCTGATCAGACAGGTTCAATTCCCGGAAGAGGCGCTTGACGGCGCCTCTTTTTGTTTTTCATAAGGCTAGTTCGCCTTTGCGAAACCTGCGCGCCAAATAGGTCCATATGAACCAGCAACCACCCAAAAGCACCTACTCTGTGTGTCCGCACGATTGTCCGTCGACATGTGCGCTGGACGTTCATTTTGATCCGCATGGAGATGTTCGGCGGCTGAACGGAGCCAGGGACAACGCTTATACTGCGGGTGTTATCTGCGCAAAGGTCGCCCGATATGCGGAACGCCTTTATCATCCCGACCGCCTGACCAAACCCTTGCTGCGCGACGGCAAAAAAGGGGAAGGCCGTTTCAGGGAAGTGTCTTGGGACGAAGCCCTTGATCTCACTGCCGAAAGGTTTCTAAAAGCGGAAGCTGAGTTCGGAGCGCAAAGCGTCTGGCCGTATCATTATGCGGGCACCATGGGCCTGGTTCAGCGAGACAGCATTCATCGTCTTCGGCACGCGAAAGGGTATTCGCGCCAGTTCGACACGTTCTGCACCAATATGGCCTGGACAGGATATATTGCCGGAACCGGGCGTCTCGCCGGACCGGATCCACGCGAAATGGCATCGTCAGACCAGGTTGTCATCTGGGGAACGAACCCGGTCGCAACACAGGTCAACGTGATGACCCATGCCGTAGCTGCCCGAAAGAAACGCGGTGCGCGCATCATTGTTGTGGATGTCTATGAGACGGAAACGATGAAGCAGGCAGACCTGGGTTTGATCTTGAAACCTGGAACAGACGCAGCATTGGCTTGCGCTATCATGCACGTGCTCTTTCGCGATGGCCTGGCAGATCGGGCATATCTGGAAAAATACACCGACTGTCCGGGCGAGCTGGAAACACATCTGAAAGACAGATCTCCGGAATGGGCTTCGGGCATTACAGGTCTCAAAACAGCGCAGATCGAAGAAGTTGCCCAGCTGATCGGACAGGTGAAAAGAACCTATTTCCGCCTTGGTTACGGCTTTACCCGCTCTCGGAACGGTGTTGTCGGAATGCATGCGGCTTGCTCGATTGCATCGGTTACAGGGGCCTGGCAGTTGGAAGGTGGCGGCGCCTTTCACAACAACGGCGCGATTTATCAACTCAACAAGGAAATGATCGAAGCCGGATCATTGAAGGACCCTTCGGTTCGCGTGCTCGACCAAAGCCTGATCGGTCGCATCCTGACGGGTGATAAAGAGGCGCTGCAAGGTGGGCCACCCGTCAAGGCATTGCTTGTTCAAAACACCAACCCGGTGTCGGTTGCACCTGAACAGGAACTGGTGAAACAAGGCTTCGCACGCGAAGATCTGTTTACCGTCGTGCACGAGCAGTTTTTGACCGAGACGGCGCAGATGGCGGATATCGTCCTGCCGGCCACCCAGTTCCTGGAACATGACGACATCTATAAAGGTGGTGGTCATCAGTATCTCATGTTTGGTCCAAAGGCGGTCGATCCGCCCTTGGGGCCAAAAGAAAACCTCTTTGTTATCAGTGAGATCGCAAAGCGCGTTGACTCAAAACCTCACGCCGGATTCGATATGAGCGCGCGCGATCATATTGACTGGATGCTGCAGCATTCAGGCTATGGCACCCTGGATGAACTGGAAGCTGGAAAGTGGCGGGACCTGCAGCCGGATTTTGAAACCGCGCACTATTTGAACGGGTTCGCATATGCAGACGGTAAGTTCCGGTTCAAACCCGATTGGGGCCGGTTTGCAGCACCTAACAAACCGGACGGGAACACGGTTTTCGGACCGGTGGCGGAGATGCCTGAACTGCCGGATCAATGGGACATCATCGAGCGAGCTGATGAGGAACATCCATTACGGCTTGTGACCGCTCCGGCGAGGTCCTTCCTGAACTCGACATTCAACGAAACCGACAGTTCACGCAAAAAAGAAGGGCGGCCCGAAGTCTGGCTAAGACCGGACGACGCAGCAAGGCTCGGGATCGAGGATGGTGCCAAGGTGAAGATGGGCAATGGCAGAGGTGCTGTCACGCTTCACGTTCGCCTGAAGGACAGCATTGCACCCGGCACGGTTGTCTCGGAGGGGCTTTGGCCCAACGATGCCTTTGAAGACGGCAGAGGCATTAACACGCTGACCAGTGCAGACCCGGTTGCCCCCTATGGCGGCGCAGCCTTTCACGACACAGCGGTCTGGGTGAAAAGAGTTTAAAGAGAAAAGCGGCGCATCGGTCTTGCGATGGCGCCGCCCTCTTGCAAAAAGCCAAACCCAAGTCAGGTTTGGGGCTCCCGGTAATCAGGTCTGGCTTTCTGAACTTGTGGTTTCCGACGTGACGAGCTTGCCTTCTTCAGCCTTGTAAAAATATTGGCTGGCAACCAGCCATCCCTTAAGTGGCCGCAATATGGGAATGCAGGTTAGAAGGATTAGAGGCAGAGTTGTCACAAGATGGACCCAATAGGGGGCGGTAAAGGCGATTTCCAGCCAGATGGCAAAGGCAACAGCCGGAACGCAGCCAAAGCAGATGACAAAGAATGCCGGGCCGTCGGCCGGGTCGGCAAAGCTGTAGTCAAGGCCACAATGGGTACAGCCGCTTTTCAGCTTCAAGAAACCGTCGAAAATGCTGCCTTCACCACATCGTGGACATCTGCCCTTGATGCCGGTCTGGATCGGAGGAAGTTTCGGCCAACTCTCTGACGTGCTCATCGGGTGCTCTTTCTGCAGGCGCATCCTTGTGCGTATCTGCCCTGCCACTAAAACCAGTCACTTTGCAAATTTGACTGCAAGTGAATGCAGTCAAAGATATGCCAATTTCACACGATTGCAAGATGTTTGCCTGCGACGGATTGCCATGGGGCGCAGGTTAGAAATAGGTGGTGACGTCTTTGGGTTCATTGGACAGCGTTTCGGCAATGACGCTGAGCGCCGTATCAATTTGTGAGCGCGTGTGCGGGCCACCCAGACAAAGCCGCACGGCTTCGGGTGATTGACCCGATACAACAAAGGCATCGCTCTCTGCCAAACCGATTGCCTGGTTTCGAACCTGGCTGACAAATGCAGCGGAGGTCCAGCCATTGCCGAGTTGCAGCCATAGGTGAAACCCGTCCGGACCGGCTTGGTAGGACAAATCTTTCAGATGCTGTGCGGCAAGTCTCTGGCGTGCGGCGCTCTCGTTTCGAATATGCCAAAGCATTTCATTGGCGGTGCCGTCTTCGATCCAACGGCTCGCAAGCGCCATCATGAGTGGGGAGACCATTACGCTTTGCGAGCGCAGGACGCGGGACAATCGCATGGATGCGTTTCGCTCCGGTGCAACAACATGAGCAAGGCGAAGACCGGCCCCAACGCATTTGGATAGAGACCCGACATACCAAGTCGTCTCGGGCGCAAGCGATGCAAAGGGCTGCGGTTTCGTTTGGCAAAGCTGACCGTAGGCATCGTCTTCCAGAATGGGAACACCGTGCCGGGTTGAGATCGCAGCAAGTTCCTTCCGCCGTTGCAGCGAAAGGGTGCGTGTTGTCGGATTGTGAAGTGTCGGGTTGAGATATAGCGCCTTGATCTTGCTGTCTTTGCAGGCACCTTCAAAGGCCGCGGGGTCGAGCCCGTGTTCATCTTCTTCAAGCCCTATGAGCCCGAGATTGAGCTGGCTGCAAAGCGAGCGGATGCCAGGGTAGGTCAGGGCTTCGCACGCAATCGTGTCGTCAGGTGTTGAGAGTGTCGACAAGATGCCTGCGAGCGCAGCCTGTGCCCCGGCTGCAAACTGAATCCGGTCCGCGGCAGGCGTAAGTCCGACACCTTTGAGCCAAAGCAAAGCCGTTTCCCGATCAGGGCCGTCAGGGGGAAATGTTTGGTAGCGCAACAAGGACAAAAGATCTTGAGACAAGGCATCAGTACCGGCGCGCAGACGGGCCAGCAGAGTTTCATCATCGGGCTCCGGGGGCAGGTTCATTGAAAAGTCAGCCGGGCCGTTGCGGCGCATGTCCAACTTCACAGGCCGGGTACCTTCGGTATTTCCTGGTTCCGTGACGTAGGTTCCGCTTCCGACTTGTGAAGCCAAAAGACCGCGACGTTGCGCTTCCGCATATCCTCTGGCAACGGTGGTGAAATCGAGCCCAAGTTCACCTGCGAGCCGGCGCTGCGCCGGCAATCGGTCTCCAGGTGTCAGCCTTCCAGCAGCAAGATCAGCTGCAATTGCGTCAGCAATGGCCATGTAGCGTGGTGTATTTGTGGTCGAAAGGTCTGGGATCCAGTTTGTCACGATCGTGCACTTCTAAAATGACTGCATAATGACTGTATATACGATTTGAAAAATGTAGTCATTCAGTAAATGGAGTCCCCTTGATGTTTTAGCCCGGGATTTGGTCGGGAATCATGGATGCCTTTCGCGCTTGCTCAGCTTGATCACCTCAATCGGTGCGCCTAGGCTTACGTCATGAGGTATCGACAGGTGAGGAGCTGACCATGATCTGTGGACGTAGGCATGTATTGACCGCATCGCTGGCCGCCCTGTTTTTCAGGCCAAAACACGTGTCAGCCTCAAGTCGAGAGATAAAGGTGATATCGGCAGACGACCTGACTACTGAAGCGAGAGCGAGTCACGAGCGTTACATGCAAATGGCCATAGACGCCCTTGGTGGGGGCGCGCCATTTGGTGCCGTCATTGTCGATCAGGAAAGCGGTGAAGTGATGTGCCACGGCGTGAATCGGGGCAGCGTCAACCGAATTTATCACGGCGAAATGGACGCCATGATCAACTGCACCAACCTGCATCCGGATATAGATTGGTCCAAGATGGCGCTTTATACGACCGGTGAACCTTGCCCAATGTGCATGAGCGCAATCGTTTGGAACCGTATTCCCAAAGTCGTCTATGCGACTTCGATCAGGAAACTGAAAAACATCGGTCTAAACCAGATCGGTCTTGAGTCCCCGACAGTTGCCGGTGCCGCTCCGTTTTACAGCGGTGAAATCATCAGCGGTGTTCTGGAAGATCGCACCAACGCGATGTTCGAGAAGTGGTGGGCAGCAAGGCAAGCACGTTTCCAGAGCGAGCAGAAAACGGCCAATTAAAAAAGGCCCGACATTACTGCTTCTTGGCGAAAGGATCAGGTCCGGTCCATCACTTCGACGGACAAGACGGTTGGCAAATGTCTTGCGATTTCCTGCCAACTCTCTCCTTCATCAAGACTGGCAAAGATCGAGCCAGTATTTGTGCCGAAATAAAGCCCTGCCGGGTCTCTGTCGTCACCTGCCATGGCTTGCCTGAGAACGGTGAAAAAACAAGCCTCCTGAGGCAGGCCCCGACGTTTCGCGTGCCAGCTCTTGCCCCCATCTGAGGACTTCCAGACGGCTGCTGCGGCATCGGGTGGAAAGCGGCCGCCAGTGTCGCTATTGAGGGGCAGCGTCCAGATTGTGTTGGGATCTCGCGGATGAACCCTGATCGGAAAGCCGAAAGTTGATGGCAGACCTTCGTTGATGTCGTCCCAGCTGCGCCCACCATCTGAAGAACGCCACACTCCGTGGTGGTTTTGTTGATAAAGAACATCGCCACTGCCAGGTGCCAGCATCATGTTATGCACACAGTGTCCTGTTTCTCCGTCACGCGGCGCGGCCGGGTGAGGGCGGTCCTCACAGGTAGCAGCGTTGGACAAACGGTTTCTGCGCTCCCATGTCTTGCCGCCATTTTCGCTGGCAAAGACACCTGCAGCGGAAATGCCGATCCAGAGCTTGTTTGGCTCCGCTGGATCGGAAACGATCGTGTGTAGAACAAGTCCAGCAGCACCGGGGGACCAGTCCTTTGCGGATGGGTGCTCCGAAAGGCCCTCAAGATGCTCAAAACTGCCGCCGTCATCCGTACTCCTGAGCAGCCTTGCAGGCTTGGTTCCTGCGTAAAGCACGCCATGCGCGAAATCCAATGACCATATTTGGGTAAAGTCTTCTTCGAATGGGGCGTCTTGGGGTGTCCAGTTGAGGAATTGCGCAGTGTCCGGATCGTTTGCCGCCCACTCATCTACCGTGCCCTTGGTCAGCTTGGTGCAGGACCACGTTTCACCACCGTCCTGTGATTTCCAAACACCAGCCCCAGTCCAGTCCCCACCACCACCAGCCCAGATTGTTCCGGTATCTGCCCGGCCAATCACATGGTTGATGGGCCAGCCATCGCAATAGGGACCTTTGACCGACCAGCCGGATCTGGTCGAGCCCCCGTTCAAAAGAAACGCTCCCTTTGTTGTGCCAACCAGAACAGTCAATTCGTTCGTCGTCATCACCCGACCTCCCTGGCTTACTGGCAATTCTATCATGCAAAGGGCGTGAAGTGCGTGCGCGGCCTATATGGCGGCTAACTTAAAAGTGGCATCATGAAAAAAATAAACAATAAATTGCAGATGAGGAATTGCGGGTGTTAAATGTCGAAACCGAGATGATGTCACCTCAAGGGTGTATCGGTGGCTTTTTTGGAGGGGCAAATGCGCAAGACAGTTTCCATGATCGACCGGACCGCTATCAGCGGCTACCCGACCTATTGCGACGGATATGCCCGCCCCGGGAACAACGGCAATGGGTATGTCTCGGTTGTGAAGGTTGCAACGGGTGTCGTTGAAAAAACAGACGATTTTCTTCTGGACGGGATCGTCGCATATGACCGTGCTGAGGCCAATGATGCCTATATCGGCCAGATCAACATGGAAACGGCATCCTCGTTTTGCGGCATTGCCGGCAATGTCTGGGGATATGATCTTGCATACAATTCAGCCATCGACACGCTTCAGCCGATGTTCAATGCGCAGCAATATGACGGATCTGACCTGCCGGTCTACGATGCCGGCCCCTTGATTGATGCTGGCATTGCACTCTTCGGTACCGAGCAATCAAGGCGCTTTCCACCAGCGCCAGGCGCACATGTGATCTGTGCCAACAAGAGCACAACAAACCTTCGCCCCAGGGCCGGTGTGCCGGACCCGGTCAAAGGCGAAGCCTACGGCGTCTGGTGTTACATCGCGTTGTCGATCACGCGGGACAGAGAGAACTCAGCTGACCTTTTCATCGAAGATGCCGGAACCTGGACTGAAAATGACAATCCGCAGGATCTTCAGGCATTTCTTGATCAGCACCAGAGATCGGTTGCCTGGAGCATCGTTGCCTGCGGCAAGGACCAGTCAGTGCTCTACGACCGGACTTTCATGGCCTATGCCTACACAATCATGGAGCCAGGTTTTGTCGGAACAGCTCTAACAGTGGCTCCTTATGTGACACTCGCCCAAAGAGCCGTTCCCCAAGCTGGCTTTAACGCGCTCTATGACGTGACGCTTTCAGAGTGGGAGCAGTCCGTCAGCTGAAACTGACGCAGATTTGGCCTCAGTGGTTTCTCAAAGGCAGTGCGTGCGCAAGGCGCACGGCCGATGCGACACCGTCTATGACCGGTATCTGAAATTTTCTGGAGAGGTCATCCGCCAGATCCGCCATGCCAGCGCATCCCAGAGAGACAGCGCCGATGCCGTCTTCCGTTAGGGCTGCTTCAATCTCTTTTTCTATTTTGTGACGCGCGTTGCTTTTGGGATCTTCAAGCTCCAACACAGGTACGTCAGATGCACGAACCCTGGCACAGCGCGTCGCCAGACCGTTCAGGACCAGATTGTGCTCCAGCACAGGCACTGAAACGGACAATGTCGTCACCACCGAAAATTTGGGCGCTGCGACCGATGCGATGTGATACGCCGCTTCGCCGATGCCGATCACCGGGATCGGTGATCTTTCCTTCAGCTCAAACAGGCCCGTATCGTCGAAGCAGGCGACGATGACTGCGTCGATGCTCGCGTCGTTGTTCAAGTGTTGGTCAAACACTTCAAAAAGACCAGGAAGTGCGGCTGCTCCATCCTCAGGACCCTGGATGGCGGCAGGGCTGCCGGTTGGGTTTACAGCTGTTATCCGACTGGCGGAACCTGCAGCCTTTTTTGCTGCTATCGCGATTTTCTCCGTCATGGATGCGGTCGAGTTCGGATTGATGACGAGAATATGCGTGTCTGTCATATCCGCCTCAAACGAGACCCTGTCCGGCATCCGATCCATGTTTGGAGCGTCGCCGGTTCAGTGTGATGACAATTGCCAGAAACAGACCGATGATCAGAAAGGAAAATGCGGTTGTCAGTGTTCCAAGGGCGAAGATGACGGGCGTCGTGACATTCGTGGTCATGCCGTAAATTTCAAGGGGCAGGGTGTTGTAGCTGCCGGACGTCAGAAGTGTGCGCGCGAACTCGTCATAAGACAGGGTGAAGCCGAATAGGGCGACGCCGATCAGCATCGGTGCAATAATCGGCAAGACAACATATCGAATGGTTTGCCATGCACTCGCACCTTGGTCGCGCGCGGCTTCTTCATAGGATTTATCGAAGCGATTGAAGACGGCAAACATGATCAACAGACCAAAGGGAAGGGTCCAGGTCAGCTGCGCACCAAAACCGGATGTCGACCAATGTACCGACAGGCCCGATTGCGAAAATATCAGTCCGACACCAAGCGATATCAGGATCGATGGGATCACGAGTGAGGTGATGATCAGGTAAAAGATCACACTTGAGCAGGGAAACCGTTTGCGAAAGGCGAGACCACCCATTACCGACACGACGACTGTCGTGATCATTACCATCAGACCGAGCGTGAGCGAGCGAGCAAAGCTCCCCCAGATGTCGCCGACAGCCTGTTGCCGGAAGAGATCCTCAAACCAGTGAAACGAGACACCGCGCATCGGAAATGTCAGTCCACCCTGCGGTCCCTGGAAAGAGAGGATCGCAATCGTGATGGTTGGCCCATAAAGGAACACCAGAAAAACTGCGAAGACGGTTGCAAGCACATAGAAGGTCCGGGAGCGTTTTTCCATCTCTTTATAGCTCCTTCCGAATGTCGACGAACCTCAGGAGAATTGCGATCACGAGTATCACCGTGATCAGCAGGATCACGGCGGTAGCTGCCGCCGAAGGGTACTGAAGCAGCGCGATGTCGTTCGAAATCAAGCGTCCGACATTGGCCTTCTGGCTGCCAGACATGAAGCGAACGGTTATGAAATCACCCATGACAAGAGTGACCACGAAGATCGACCCGATCATGATGCCTGGTTTGGTCAGAGGAATGATAACATTGGTGAGTGTTTGAAATCCGCTTGCGCCATTGTCATAGGCAGCTTCGATCAGGGATTTGTCGATGCGCATCATCGTGTTGAAAATCGGCACCACCATGAAAAGCGTGTAGAGATGCACGAAGGCCAGGATTACCGAAAAATCGGAGAACAAAAGCCATTCAAGCGGCTCATCGATGACCCCCATGGAAATCAGTGTGGAATTCGCAATGCCATTCCGGCCCAGAAACGGGATCCAGGAGATCATGCGAATGATGTTGGAGGTCCAAAACGGGATTGTGCAGAGCAGAAACAACACGATCTGCCATGTCAGTGAGCGGACATGGAAGGCCAGGAAATAGGCAATCGTGAACCCCAAAACCAGTGTTATGGCCCAGGTGATCAGAGCGTATTTCACGGTGTTGAGGAAAACCTGGTAGGTGACGGGCGAGGTCAGCAGAAACTGGTAATTGTCAAACTGGAAAGCCGGGTAGATTGAAAACTCGGTAGCACCCCAGAAACTGACCACCACGATCATTGCGATAGGCAGTACAAGGAAAAACAGAAGGACCAGCGCAAGGGGCAAGGACAATAGCCAGCCGGATACCGCATCAGGCAGACCTTTCAGCCGGCCGGTGCTCTTGGGCAACGTCTTGTCGGTGTTGTCAGCGGGAATGAAGAGATGCGTCTGGTCTGTCATTAAAGCCCAGTTCCGATTGTGGGAGATTGCGCCGGGGCCGTAGCCCCGCGCGCATTTGCCGGTTCGATGTCAAGCAGCAATGAATTCGTTCCACTTGCGAACCATGTACTGGTTCTCGTCCATGACCGCGTTCCAGCAGGCAACCGCTCCCATACGCTCAAGGAAGGAGCCGCCATCGCGGGTTTCGCCGGCTTTTGCCAGAACATCGCCGAAGGGATTGGTAATGTCGCCTGTGGCTTCCTTGCCCTCGAACCAGTAGCCCCACTCGTTTTCGTCCATGTGGTTCTTGGAGGTTTCCGGAACAGCGGAATAATAGCCTTGGCGCATGAGGAAGCCGCCAACCCAGCCATCCAGGTACCAGTTGATATATTCATAAGCAGCTTCCAGCTCGAGGCCGGACAGGCTCTTGGAAAGTCCGATGCCGCCACCCCAGGAACGGTAGCCTTCCTTCAGCGGTTGGTAGACACATGGAATACCGCGTGATTTCACGGCTGTTATTGCAGGCGACCACATGGATTGAATGATCACTTCGCCTGACGCCATTAGGTTGACGCTTTCGTCAAATGTTTTCCAGAATGCACGGAACTGGCCGTTCTTCTTGGCTTCGGTGAAGATCGCCATGGTCTTGTCGATCTCTTCACGCGTCATGTTGCCCTTGTCGCCGTACTGGATTTCACCCATGGCTTCGCAAACCATCGCAGCGTCCATGATGCCGATGGACGAGATGTCCAGGATCGACGCCTTGCCCTTGAATTCCGGGTTGAGCAGTTCAGTCCAGCTTTCGATCGGGCGTCCGATCAGATCGGGCCGAATGCCGAGCGTGTCAGCATTGTAGATCGTCGGGATGAGGGTCATCCATCCCGTTTCTTCAGTGGCAAAGGTCTTGCCGTCCGGACCATCGACGAATCCGACCGTATGCGGGGCAGTGCCTTGTGCAATGGTCGATTCCGGCGTCAGCTTGCCGCTTTTGAAGATGCCGACGATCTTGTCGTAGTTCTTGATCTTGGTGGTATCCATGGCTTGGAGGTTGCCCGTCGGCCAAACCTTTTTGCAGATCCAGTATTCGATGTCGGCAATATCGAAACTGTCCGGCTGGGTGGCTGCGCGCTGTGTGACCGCGTCTGAATCGAGCGCGGTCATTTCCAGCGTGAAGCCGAGATCTTCTTTCACTTTCTGGGCAACCTCGTTGAGGTTGGAGACCCCGGTGCCAAACTGGCGCAGCGTCACGTCTTTGATGTTCTGCGCCCAAATGGTCGGAAAACCTGTGATGGCTCCGGAGCCAAGAGCTGCACCGGTCGCAGCCGCCCCACCTTTCAATATGCTACGCCGGCTAATGCCTTTTTCCGTCAGTTTCTTAGTCATCTGTCCTACTCCTGTTCCCCTCTGGAGTTTTGTTCGGCTCCGTCTAAAAGAGCCGTGATTGGTGGCCTTACGCCGCCAGCTCGTGAGCATCTTCCGGCTTCCAGGTCAGAAAGACGGTTGTGCCGATTTCAATTGGATCTTTGAAAAAAGTGTCGTCGCTGAGCGCAGCCGTCAGCTCACCCGCACCGCCTGCGTCCAGAGCAAGGTTCACGCTTGAACCCAGGTACTCGACATCCTTGACAAATGCGCTAAGGAGCGTGCTTTCGCTCTCGGCTGACCTGTTTACCAGCAGCCTGTCAGCACGCAGGGCTATTGGTTTGCCTTGCTGTTTCAGTACGTTGTGGCCACCAATAAAGCGTGCGACAAACTCTGTCGCCGGCGTATTGAAAACGACTTGGGGCGGTCCGGCTTGCTCAATCTTTCCGCCGTTCATTACGATGATGTCGTCGGCGAGTGCCAGAGCTTCATCCTGGCTGTGTGTCACATGAATGAATGAGATATTCAGCTCGCGTTGAAGCCGTTTGAGTTCGAGGCGCATCTTGATGCGCAAGAATGGATCGAGCGCGGACAGCGGTTCATCAAGCAGCAAAACCGTCGGCTCGGTTATGAGTGCTCGGGCAAGTGCGACACGCTGTTGCTGACCGCCTGAAAGTTGCGCGGGCAGGCGCTCCGCATAGGCTTCCATATCCACCAGCTCGAGCAGTTCAAGTGCCTTTTTAAGCCGCACCGGCTTATCGATACCTTTCATCTTCTGGGAAAAGGCCACGTTGTCGATGACGCTGAGATGCGGAAACAGCGCGTAGTTCTGGAACATCATCGCTGTGCCGCGACGCGCCGGCGGCAAGTCGGTGATGTTGGTGCCGGCCAAAAGAATGTCGCCTGACGAGACGCTTTCATGCCCGGCAATCATGCGCAGTGTGGAGGATTTACCGCAGCCGGAAGGGCCAAGCAGACAGGAATATGATCCCGCTTCGAACTTGTGATCGAGGGCGTCGACCGCAACTGTATCCCCATACTGTTTGGTTGCCGCCACAAGTTCCAGATCAAGGGATGTTGCCATGTCCGGGCTTCTCCATGTGAATGCCATGTTCGGACTGGAAGTCAGCAAGCGTCGTGCCAAACTCAAGGAGTGGCGGAATTCAGCCGAAAAGTAGGGGTGTGTGACAGGTGCTTTCGTAAGCCACGAGTTTAAGTGCACAATAAATTGGCAAATAGAATACACATTGCTCAAAAATTGTATACGATATTTCATTGTGGTGAATGTGCATGAAGAGTAGGATCAGGCCATTGCTTGATCCTTCTTGCCAATCAGACAACGACGAAGACCATGACCAACGCCGCTCTCAGCGATAGCAGCCATCTGCACGAGGTGATCGCCTTGCCTCCGGGACGCGCGCTGGAGATCTGTCGCAGCCTGCATTCGGCTATCCTGGAGCACAAGTTGGTGCCGGGTTTGAAGTTGTCTGAAGACGAGGTCGGAGAAATCTATGGTGCCAGTCGTACGGTGGTCAGGGCGGCATTGCAGGCGCTGGCCCATTCCGGTTTGGTCAGCATCGAAAAGAACAGGGGCGCCTTTGTCGCGAAACCCTCCGTCCAGGAGGCGCACGAGGTCTTTCAGGCCCGCGCTTTGATCGAACCTGCGGTTGCCCGCTTAGCCGCAGACATGATCACTGATGCGCAGATCAAACGCCTTTACGCACATCTGGAAGCTGAACACAAAGCGCTTCATGACGGAGATATGGGAAAGGCATTGTTGCTCTCGGGCAATTTTCATACAGAAATTGCGGATGTCGCCGATCACAGGGTCTTTGCCGGAATGGTCAGGTCCCTGATCTCACGTTCCTCGCTGGTGATTGCGCTCTATTGGAAACGGTCTGACACGGCATGTGAAAGCCACTCTCACCATGCCCTGATGGACGCTTTGGAAAAACGCGATGCTGAAGCTGCTGAGAGTATCCAGAAAAGCCACATCATCGACCTGCATTCAGGCCTGGACCTCAGGTCAAAATCAGATCAGGGTCTGTCGCTTAGCCAGGCGCTGCAAGGCGAATAGTCTTTCACTGCGGTTGCATTTCCACCACTGAGCAATAGACATCCAGAGCGGTCATCTGAGCAACCGGGAAGCTAGCTAAAGCTGTAAACCCTTCAATGATTTTCGACTTTCGCCGGTTTTTTGAAGAGCTTCAAAAGCGGCAGAATAATCTTGTCTGTTACGGGGATTAGCGCCAGACCTAGCGCAAGTCCGAAAACGCCGTCGAGAGCGGCTGTGACTGCCCAGGTTACGAAACCTTGTGCAACCTGAACCGCATGGGCTGCACCATGACTGATATCGTGGATGATATGATAGAGCCCTCCAAACCCGAGGACTTCGGTTCCATGCAGCACGATCGAGCCTCCAACCCACAACATGGCCGCGGTGCCGACGATCATCAGTAATTTCATGAAACCCGGCATCGCTTTGACAATACCTAGACCAAGAGCCCGGGTGAGCGCCAGGCTGCCTTCTTTGGACATGTGAAGGCCGACATCATCAGCTTTGACAATCAGCGCGACGGAACCATAGACGAGCACCGTGATGCCAATGGCGACGACGGCGAGTGTTGCGGCTTCCATCCAGATATTGCTGTCCGGGATTTCCGAAAGCGCAATCGTCATGATCTCTGCAGAGAGGATGAAATCGGTCTTGATTGCGCCCGACACTTTCTGTTCTTCCAGGTGGACGGGATCAGGCACATATCCTTCCGGCTCATCTGCGTCGTGATGCTTGGGCTGGAACAGGTGATAGACTTTTTCTGCTCCTTCGAAACACAAATACGCTCCACCAATCATCAATAGGGGAGTGATGATCCATGGCAGGAAGGTGTTGAGCAAAAGGCCGACAGGCAGAAGAAAAATCAATTTGTTCTTCATCGATCCTTTGGCAATACGCCAGACGATCGGGAGCTCGCGGGCCGGAGAGAACCCGGCAACATATTTCGGCGTAACCGCTGCGTCGTCGATGACCGCGCCTGCCGCTTTTGCCCCGGCTTTGGCTGCCTGACCGACAACGTCATCAACCGATGCTGCGGCAACTTTGGCAATTCCGGCGACATCATCCAGAAGGGCAAGCAATCCGCTCATGTCAGCTCCAAATGTGCAATTTTGAAAAGTGTTCTT
Organism: Roseibium porphyridii; assembly: GCF_026191725.2. Lineage (NCBI taxonomy): Bacteria > Pseudomonadati > Pseudomonadota > Alphaproteobacteria > Hyphomicrobiales > Stappiaceae > Roseibium > Roseibium porphyridii. The sequence continues at coordinate 3,843,694 of NZ_CP120863.1, read as the reverse complement.
ACTAGATACCGTGTTTAGCAGCATTTAGCCGACAGCTTGAATTTTTTCCACAACGCCTGTGCTCCAAACCTGAAAAAGATGACGCGGAGTGGTCGCAACTTCTGGCCTTGGGTCTTTGAAAGAAGCTTCTGTAACGTGACCTTAGGTGATCTTTGTGTTTACGCTGGTTCCCTTAGAGCATAGGTGCACGAGAGTTGAGCTGATGTGTTTGAAACTGGTTCGCAGTGTTTTTCCCGTTTTCGCGTTTCTTGCCTTTCTGATTGCCGCGGGCCTGCTCGCGCGCGCCGATGAACCCATTGGGGATGGGGTCAACGACCTTCCGCTTTTCGATGCGCATATGCACTACAAGGAACCGGCCTGGGAGCGGTATCCGGTTGAAAGCGTGATTGAACTGATGGACGAAAACGGTGTCGCGATGGCCTTGGTTTCTTCAACGCCTGACGAGGGCACGATCATGCTCTGGGAACATGCTCCTAACCGCATTGTGCCGGAGCTGAGGCCCTATCACGGCAGCGCCGGGTCCGGGAACTGGACCAAAATGAAGGGTATGGATGCCTATCTCGAGCGCCGGTTGGAACAGTACCCGCACGAAGGGATCGGTGAGTTTCATATCCATCGGCTCGATACGTCCGATGAAGCGCTGTTTCGCAAGGTTATCGGGATGGCGCGGGAGAGGGACATTTACCTGCATGTTCACTCGGGAGCCGAACCGGTTCGATGGCTGTTTTCGCTTGATCCCGATGTGAAAATAATTTGGGCACACGCAGGCCTGAGCACGCCGGCATCTGATGTACACAAGTTGATGTCGGACTTTCCGACATTGCTCGCCGACACGTCCTTGCGTGAATGGGAAATTGCAGGCTCAGGGAGCAGTCTTGACCCGGAATGGGCAGAGATCGTTTTTGATTTTCAAGACCGTTTGATGATCGGAAGCGACACCTGGGTGAATGCGCAATGGGACAAATATTCCGACGTCATGGCATCCAACCGACAATGGCTTGCGATGCTACCGAAATCGGTTGCCGAAAAGATTGCGTATAAAAATGCTGAACGCGTATTCGGGCGGGAAGTGACGACCGATCTCGTCGGGACACGATGACGTTTGGTCGGTTTCAACCGGTTCTCAAAAGTATTCTTGGCTCGGGTCAACCTTGAGCGATCTTGTTGCCCTCAAGGTGTTGGAGTGCTCCAGAAGGACGCTTCATAAATATCAGAATAGGACGGCACCGTTACAAACTGCATGCCGAGGCGCTCAAAGAATGGACGTCGGTGCTTGCTGCTTGCATTTTCAACATCAATGAACCAGGCGGGTTGCCGGAAGCTCTCATCTAGTCGCTGTAGCCGGGCGCGTTCCAGAAACAGCCATCTGAAGAAATTTTCGTCTTTGCCAAAACCGAAACCGAAAATGAGCAGCGGTGAATGAAAAAGGATATCAAGCCAAGTGTCTGAACCGCGCCATGTCGAAGTGTGATCTTTGGCGCTGCGCCGAAGTCCGTTTCCTGCATAGACCCAATGGCGCGCGCGCTGAACAGCACCCATGTAATGCGTAAGACCGAGGCGAATGCTTCTGCGATACCGCATCATCCCGTGAGCATGCCAAATCGCGAAACTGTTCCGAGGTGTGTCGATTGCCTGGTCCGAAAAATAGGAACTCCAGGGATAGTAGTCGGTAAAACCCTCTTTCGACCGAATGAACTTGGCGTCGATTGATCTGGAAAGGTTTTCATCGAAATTGACCGTGATAATAGGCGTGCGCTTGGATTTCGCCCAGGTCACGATCTTTGAATGATGTGAACTGTGTCGCCAATCCGTCATCAGGTCGCAAAACGCTTTTTGCAAAGACACCTTTTCTTCGAGCGGCCGGCCGAGATCCAGGATGTCAAAAAACTCAGTGTTTGACATCTCCTTCATCTCGTCATCGGTAAGGGAAAGTCCCTGCTGATTGGAGAGCTTCTTCAAGAGGCCTTCCCAGCTTGCGTTTTGCGAGCCGCCATAACGGTTTATGCCGTTGCCGATCAATAAGGCCGGTTTCAGATCCGTGGGAAGCAGGTCTTCAAGAAATGGCAATGTCCGTCTCCCTGGGATTAAAGCCAAACGCTCTTTTCAAAGGTTATTCGATCAAGCATTACCTTGAATCACAAGAGGTACGGAGCCTTGGGTTGTGAGGAGCAGAAGGCAAACCTGCATTTGGACCGGACATGAACGCCTTGCCAGACGGCCGTCGAGGTGCGTCGGTCCCGGAGACAAAACTCAAGAAGCTATTGAGGGAAAGTTGTTTAGGGCCAGACCAGGTTGTCTGACAGTGAACCTTCCACGCTTCCCGTTGTGACGCGGGCACCTGCGACCTTCGCTTTTCCTGAAGCCACAAGTTCCAACGCTCTGGGATAGATCCGGTGCTCGATTTCCAGCACGCGCGCGGCAAGCACATCGGGTGTGTCGTCGTCCAGGACGGGCACAGCGCCCTGCGCAATGATCGGTCCATCATCCATTTCGGCTGAAACGTAATGCACGGTTGCGCCGTGTAATTTGACGCCTTCTTCCAATGCACGTTCGTGGGTTGCAAGTCCTTTAAAGGACGGCAGAAGAGCTGGGTGTATGTTGATCATGCGGTTGGACCAGGCATTGACCAGGAAGGGGGTCAGGATCCTCATGAAGCCTGCCAGGGCGACGAGCTCAATCTTGTGCTGCTTCAATACCGCATCAACGTCTTTTTCAAAGGCTTCCCGGTCGCCTGAAAAATCCTTGTGATCGACCACCCCGGTCGCAATGCCAAGCTCTTTCGCGTGCTCCAGCCCTTTCGCATCTGGGCGGTTTGACAAAACCAGTGCGATTTCCGCCGGGTAGTCTGGAGCCATTGCCGCCGAAATCAGGGCACTCATATTGCTGCCGCGACCGGAAATCAAAACGGCTGTTTTCTTGCGGGTCATGTTGAAAAGCCCAGGCTACCGTCGAATACCACTGGCGCACTGCCTGCTGCTTCTATCCTGCCGATCCGGACTACCTGTTCGCCTTCGCTTTGCAGAACGCGTGTAACTTCATCGGCTTCGGTTTCGGCCACAACAAGAACCATTCCTATCCCGCAATTGAATGTCCGCAGCATTTCCTTTTCAGCCACACCGCCGGTGTTGGCCAGCCAATTGAAAACTGCAGGAGCACTGATGGCCGAAAGATCAATACGTGCGGAAGAATTCTCTGGCAGAACGCGTGGCAGATTTTCCGGCAAACCGCCGCCCGTAATATGAGCCAGAGCCTTGATGCCTGTCGTAGCTTTCAGGGCTGCCAGCAGCGGTTTGACGTAGATCTTTGTCGGTTCCATCAGCGTTTCGCCAAGGGTCTTGCCGTCGGCAAAAGGTGCTGCATCAGACCAGGTCAGGCCGGCAAGTTCGATGATCTTGCGCACCATGCTGTACCCGTTGGAATGAACGCCGGAAGAGGTCAGTCCAAGGAGAACATCGCCTGGGGCAACGTCCTTGCGCGGCAGGATAGCGCCGCGCTCAACCGCCCCGACTGAAAAGCCGGCAAGGTCATAGTCGCCTTCGACATACATACCGGGCATTTCAGCGGTTTCGCCGCCGATCAATGCTGCGCCTGCCAGTTTGCAGCCATCGGCGATACCGGCAACGACATCGCTTGCCGTTTCAACGTCAAGTGCACCGGTTGCGAAATAGTCGAGAAAGAAGAGCGGCTCTGCGCCCTGAACAACGAGATCGTTGACGCACATGGCAACGAGGTCGATACCGACTGTACGGTGTTGTCCGGTTTCAATGGCGATCTTGAGTTTGGTGCCGACACCGTCGTTGGCCGCAACCAGGATCGGATCCGTAAAGCCAGCGCCCTTCAGGTCAAACAGGCCACCGAAACCGCCAATATCGCTGTCCGCGCCTGGCCTGGAAGTCGCTTTGACCAAGGGCTTGATGCGGTTCACCAGTTCGTTTCCGGCATCGATATCGACCCCGGCATCGGCATAGGTCAGACCGTTGGACCCAGAGGATTGGCTCATAAGGCGCTCCAAGACATTTCAGGCAGGTGGCTATGCTAACGCGGCTTACCCTCTGGCGCCGCGGAACACAAGTGGTGAGGGGGCATTGCTCCACGCTTTGCCCCAAGGCTTGGGCAAGATTGCACAACCAGAGCGTCTGGTCTCACCACTGGACTTGACCGTTGCTGGCGTATAATCCCATCTGAGTTGGCTTTGATCCGTTTCTATTGTGCCGTTTGAGGAGCGCCATTCATGACCCTTCGCCGTCAGGTTCAGTTCTGGTTGATATCCCTCGCTGTATTCTGCCTGTTTCTCTATGTCTTTTCCGGTGTGTTGCTGCCGTTCGTGGCAGGCATGGCGGTCGCCTACCTGTTGGATCCGGTGTGCGACCGGCTTGAGAAACTCGGCATGGCCAGAATGTGGGCCACCTTGACGATCTTGTTCGCGTTCGTCTTCCTTCTGGTGCTTTTCTTCATTTTGATCCTGCCTTTGCTCGGCAATCAGCTCGCACTTTTTCTGGAGCGGTTTCCGGATCTTGTGCGCAAACTGCAGACGCTGCTTTCGGAGTATTTTCCGGCAGATTTGGCGACCGTGGCCGGGATCAATCCGGAAGATCTGCAGTCCTCCATGTCGGATCTCATCGGACAGGGCGCGAGTTTTGTCGGCAAACTGGCACAGTCCCTGTGGAGCGGTGGTCAGGCTCTGCTGTCGATCCTCTCGCTTTTCGTCATCACGCCGGTGGTCGCATTTTATCTTCTGCTCGACTGGGACAGAATGGTGGAGCGCATTGATGGCTGGATACCGCGAGATCATCTGGGCGAGATCCGCGGTCTTGCAGCAGAAATGGACGGTGCGGTTGCCGGTTTCGTCAGGGGGCAGGTGTCCGTCTGCCTTATCCTTGGTGCATTTTATGCGATCGCACTTGCCGTTGTCGGCCTGAACTTCGGTCTTCTGATCGGCATGGCCGCCGGTCTTGTGAGTTTCATTCCTTTTGTTGGCGCAGGACTTGGTCTTGTTCTTTCAATTGGTGTTGCGCTGGTACAGTTCTGGCCGGAATGGCCATGGATCATTGCGGTTGCCGCTATCTTCGGCGTCGGACAGTTTCTGGAAGGCAACATCTTGCAGCCGAAATTGGTGGGAGACAGCACCGGATTGCACCCTGTCACGCTGATGTTCGCACTTTTTGCCTTTGGATATCTCTTTGGATTTGTGGGGATGCTGGTCGCAGTCCCTGCAGCAGCGATGATCGGCGTGCTTGCGCGCTTCGGATTGAAGCAGTATCTCGCTAGCCCGGTGTACAAGGGCATCGGCCGGGCGACCCCGGTTGGTGACGACAAGGTATCAGAGTAACCGAACATGGCGGAACCTCCGCGCCAGCTGCCGCTAGATCTGCCGCACGAAGCAGCCTTGAGCCGCGACGACTACCTGGTCGGCGGTTCTAACCGAGCTGCGTTCGAGCTTTTGGAACGCTGGCCTGACTGGCCATCGCCGGTCGTTGTTTTGGCCGGTCCGGTCGGTGCCGGCAAAACCCACTTGGTCAATGCGTTTCGGGACGAAACGGGAGCAGCTGTCGTCCAGGCGTCTGATCTCAAGGAAGACGACGTGGAATTGCTTGCGTCAGCGCCGGCAGCAGTCGTTGAGGACGCTCATCTGGGCGTCGATAACACCGCGCTTTTTCATCTTCTCAATTCAGCCAGACAGGCAGGAAATTCGGTATTGATCACCAGCCGAACCTGGCCTGCGAGCTGGAAAATAGTGTTGCCTGATCTTCTTTCCCGTCTGCGCGCGGCAACACCCGTGGAAATTCAGGAACCTGACGATGATTTGCTCCGCAGGGTCCTGGTGAAATTGTTTGCCGACCGTCAGATCGCAGTGGAAATCGGCGTGATCGACTATTTGGTTGTGCGCATGGAGCGATCGCTTGAGGTGGCCTTGCGCGCGGTTGAGGCCATCGATCGGGAAGCGTTGGCAGGCCGGGTCAAGATCACGAAGCCTCTTGCGGGCAGGGTTTTGGAAAATGTGCATAAAGGCCAATAATCTGAGGGCAGCACAAAGAACTGTCATTTGCGAGCGGAGCAGTCCATGTTAGTCACGGCTACGAGAGGCAAGCGCCCCATGTTGGATGTAGGTGTCCCAATGCCTTACGATGGAAGATGACATGAACGAAGCCACGGATCTTTCGGACATTCTACCCTCATCTCAAGTCGTTCCCGATCCGCGTATCAAGTCGGACGGACCTGGAAGCGGGCAAGATCTGGCGCTTTCTCCTGCAAGGTTCATGAACCGCGAATTGTCCTGGTTGCAGTTTAACCTGAGGGTTCTAGAAGAAGCCATGAATCCCAATCACCCGTTGCTTGAACGGGTGCGTTTTCTGTCGATATCAGCCAACAATCTCGACGAATTCTTCATGGTGCGCGTTGCCGGGCTGCGTGGACAGCAACGGGCCGAGGTCACCAACCTGTCCGATGACGGCCTGACCCCCACTGAACAACTTGAGAAAATCAGCGAAGCTGTTCGGGAACTTCAGGCGTCACAGCAAAAGATCTGGGGTGAATTGGGCCGTGAGATCGCTGAAAAAGGCATCGAAATCCTTCAAGGAGATACGCTCGGCGAAAGCGAACGGGCATGGTTGCAGGACTATTTCCTGAAGTTCGTGTTTCCGGTTCTCACACCACTGGCCATCGATCCGGCGCACCCGTTTCCATTCATTCCCAACCTCGGTTTCTCCATCGTCTTCGAGCTGGTCCCAGTTTCGGGCGGCCGCGGCATGATCGCGCTTCTCAGAATTCCCAATCAGGTGGACAGGTTCGTCAAGCTGCCGGGTGGCGAGGACGGAGCGGCCCGGTTTATCGCTATCGAAAAAGTCGTTAGCCTTTTCATCGGCCGGCTTTTCCCTGGCTACGAAATTCGTGGCAAGGGTGCCTTTCGTGTCATCCGTGACAGCGACCTTGAGATCGAGGAAGAAGCAGAAGATCTGGTGCGGCTTTTCGAGAGCGCTCTGAAGCGTCGCCGACGCGGATCTGTGATCCGGCTTGAGATTCAGGAGACAACGCCGCCGGCCTTGCGTGAGTTTGTGGCCGATGCACTTGATGTCGGTGAAAGCGAGATTTTTCTGGCCAATGGGTTGCTCGCACTGAACAACCTGTCGCAGATCGTCGACCTGGAGCGTTCTGACCTGAAGTTTCAGCCCTATACAGCGCGTTTCCCGGAACGCATTCGGGAGCATGGTGGCGATTGTCTTGCTGCAATCCACCAAAAGGACATCATCGTTCACCACCCGTATGAGTCCTTTGACGTTGTCGTGCAATATCTGCGTCAGGCCGCGCGGGACCCGGACGTTGTCGCCATCAAGCAGACGCTCTACCGAACGTCCAACAATTCGCCGATTGTCAAAGCCCTGGCGGAAGCTGCTGAGGCCGGAAAGTCCGTGACGGCTTTGGTGGAGCTGAAGGCGCGTTTTGACGAAGCGGCCAATATCAAATGGGCGCGGGATCTGGAACGGGCAGGGGTGCAGGTCGTGTTCGGCTTTATCGAGCTGAAGACACACTCGAAACTCTCAATGGTCATCAAGCGTGAACATGGACAGCTGAAGACCTACTGCCATATCGGGACAGGCAACTATCATCCGATCACCGCACGCATATACGAGGATCTGTCCTTCTTCACCGATGATCCCGGAATTGCCGAGGACGCGGCAAGGGTTTTTAATTTCATCACAGGGTATGCCCAGCCCGCCGAACTGAACCACCTGATGGTCTCGCCCGTGAATTTGCGCGAGCGCATGCTGGAAATGACCGAGGCGGAAATTGAACACGCCAGAGCGGGCCGTCCGGCACAAATCTGGATGAAGATGAATTCTCTGGTCGATCCGGAAATTATCGATGCCCTCTACCGTGCAAGTCAGGCAGGCGTTCAGATCGATCTGATCATTCGTGGCATCTGCTGCCTGCGGCCAGGCATTGAGGGCCTGTCTGAAAATATCCGGGTCAAGTCAATCGTCGGGCGCTTTCTGGAGCATTCGCGTATTTTCTGTTTCGGCAACGGTCAGGGACTGCCTTCGCCAGAAGCACATGTCTATATCGGATCTGCGGATCTCATGCCGCGCAATATCGACCGGCGTGTCGAGGTGTTGACGCCTTTGTTGACGGCAACCGTTCATGAACAGGTGCTTGACCAGATCATGGTTGCCAATCTGAAAGACAACCAGCAAAGCTGGCGGATTCTTTCGAACGGACGGCACGAACGCATCGTGCCAGGCGCAAACGAAGACCCTTTCAATGCCCACCAGTATTTCATGACCAATCCGTCCCTGTCGGGGCGCGGCAAGTCGTTGAAGAGCGATCGTCCAAAGCCGTTCAATGAACGGCAAAAACGAGGATAGTATGAAAGCCCAGTTTCAGCCGGCACGAGGTCGGCTTAACGGGTCCGGACCGATTGCGGTTGTGGACATCGGCTCAAACTCCGTGCGTCTCGTGATTTACGAACGCAAGGCCCGCACCCCTACTATGCTTTTCAACGAAAAGCTGCTCGCGGGGTTGGGACGAGGGGTCGCTGCAACAGGGCGTATGGCGGACGATTCAGTAAACCTCGCCTTGAACGAACTGGCTCGCTTCAAAGCGTTGATCGAACACACCGGGTGTCAGGAGACCTATGTCGTTGCAACCGCTGCGGCGCGGGATGCGGCCAATGGTGCTGAGTTTGTCGGCGAAGTTGAAGCCTTTCTGAAGTCACCCGTGCGCATTCTTGACGGGAATGAAGAAGCTTACTATTCGGCCCTTGGTGTGATCGCTGGCTTCTGGCAGCCTCGTGGGCTTGTCGGCGATATGGGTGGCGGCAGTCTGGAACTTGTTGAAATCGACAAGAACCTGCCGGGAAAAGGGTCCACCTTTCCGCTTGGCGGATTGCGTCTTTCCGAAGAAGCGGATGGCAAGATACCCAAGGCGGTGAAGATTGCCGAGGCAGCGTTGAGTGACTACGACTGGCCGGATCTCGCCCCTGGCGAACGGACTTTCTACGCTGTTGGCGGAACTTGGCGATCCTTAGGTCGCCTGCATCTTTTGCAGAACGATTACCCATTGCACGTGATGCACAACTACGAAATTGCTGCGGACGAGGCGATCGAATTCTGTCGCAAGGTTGCGGTGCCTAATCTGGAAGGCGTCGACAAGGGAGAGATTATCTCCAAACAGCGCCGACCGCTTGTTCCGATCGGCGCGGTGGTGCTGGAACAGGTATTGACTGCCATGAAGGCTGAGCGCGTGATTTTCTCGGCAACCGGAGTGCGCGAGGGGCTCTTGCACGAAACCTTGCCCGCAGACATGCAGGCTCAGGATCCCGTCATTGAAGCTGCACGTGAGCTATGTGTGTTGCGTGCCCGTTCTCCAGAGCATGCAGAGGAACTGATTGCCTGGACGGACAAGTTGTTCAAGGTTCTGGAAATCGAGGAAACCGCCAACGAAACACGCTTGCGACATGCCGCCTGCCTGTTGTCCGACATCGGATGGCGCGCACATCCGGACTATCGTGGCGAACAGAGCTTGAACATTATTTCCAACGCCTCGTTCGTCGGTCTGGACCATGCGAGCCGGGCTTATCTTGCAGCTGCGGTCTTTTACCGGCACCAGGGCTTGAGAGAAGGGGCTCTGTCCACGGTGATCCGGCAGCTGTTCACGGACCGACTGCGTATTCGAGCCAAGGTACTGGGTGCAACTCTGCGTGTTGCATCGCTCCTGAGCGCCTCCATGGCTGGTACGCTACCGCATGTGGGCATCTCATCGGTCGAGGGAGGAATTTCGCTCGATCTCGGCAAAAAGCTGGCGGATCTCGAAGGCGAACGCATGCGCAAGCGGGCGGCACAACTGGGCAAGGCAATCAGCGCGACGGTTGAGATCAACGCCGGCTAGGTCCTGAGCCTCTTGCGAGACGGCATGGTGTTCGTCCGCTTATTCCGCCGCTTGCCTTTTGGGCTCAGCCGGAGCTGGTTGATCGAGAGCGACTATCTGCCGGTTCTGGAAAGCAAGGGCGACTTCGCCGCGCTTCAGTTTCAAAGCAGTTTCTCCGAAGAGCTCCCGGCGCCATCCTTTCATGGCGGCAACGTCAGCAGCATCGTCCGCTGCGATCTTTTCCAGATCGTCGACTGTCGCGATCACCTTTGCCGCAACGCCATTGGCTTCGCTGACAAGCTTTAGGAGAACTTTCAGGAGATCGACGGCGGCCGCTGATCCGTCAGGTGCCTGGCGACCCTTTGGCAGTTTCGGCAGTTTTTCTTTTGGAAGGGCTAGCGCTTTGCGAACCGACTTCAGGATTTCGTCGGCCGATTTGGAACGCTCGAAACCTCTGGGAATGGTCCTAAGCCGTCCGAGGGCTTCCGTGTCCTGTGGTTGTTGTGCGGCAAGCTCATAGATTGCATCGTCCTTCACAACACGGCTGCGCGGCACATTTCGGGATTGAGCTTCCCTTTCGCGCCAGGCCGCGACTTCCATCATCACGGCCAGTTCGATGGGTTTGCGCACCCGAAGCTTCAGCCGTTTCCAGGCTTGCTCGGGAACCGTTCTGTAAGTGGTGACAGACGTCAGCACTTCCATCTCGTCCTGAACCCAGTGACTGCGGTTCTGTTCGGCCAGGTTCGCCTTCAGGAACTGATAGGCGTCCCGAAGATGGGTAACGTCGGCAAGCGCGTAGTCGAGCTGCTTGTTGGTAAGCGGACGTCGGGCCCAGTCGGTAAACCGGGACGACTTGTCAATTCGGGCACCGGTGACCTTGTAGATAAGTTGATCGTAGGAAATTGAGTCGCCAAAACCACAGACCATCGCCGCGACCTGAGTGTCAAAAAGCGGGGCCGGGATGAGTTCGCCCAAATGGTAGATGATTTCGATATCCTGACGCGCCGCGTGGAACACCTTGGTCACACTTGCGTCACGCATGAGCTCGAAAAAGGGTTCCAGGTCAAGCCCTTCGGAGAGCGCGTCGACGATGAAAGCCATGTCTGGCCCTGCCATTTGAATCACGCAGAGCTTCGGCCAGAAAGTGGTTTCACGGAGAAATTCCGTGTCGACCGTAACGTAGTCATTTGCTGCAAGGCGCTGACAGGCAGCGGCGAGGTCTTTTGTTTTTGTAATCACATGCATGGTGATGTTCAGCTATACCTGAGTTCTGCCGCTTTGTCGCCACGAAATGGCATTTTTGGACAGCACTCTACTTGTAAAGGCGCAAAATGTGCGCCTATGTTGAAATGAGCTGAAGCGAAACCTGTCGGGACTGGGAAGTGTATATGCGCAAGATACTTGTGGTGAATTCCAAAGGGGGCTGCGGGAAGACAACCGTGGCCACGAATCTCGCCGTTGCTCTCGCCGCCCGAGGAGAAGACGTGGCTCTCGCCGATGCCGATCGTCAGAAGTCTGCGCTTGCATGGGTGAAGCGTCGTCCCAAGCATCTCAACAAAATCGAGGCTTTGAACTGGACAAAGGAAAGCGCGATTGGTGAAAAGGACAAGAACTTGGACGCGATCGTAATCGACGGACCGGGAGGCCTGAGATCAGAACTGGCCAAGAACCTCATCGCAGAAGCATCCGACATCGTGGTCCCGGTTCTGGCAAGCGCTTTTGACTGGAATGCGACGTTGAAATTCCTGGACGGAATTTCAGACATCAAACGTGTTCGCAAAGGCAAAGCCGAGATATTCGTGGTGGCCAATCGAATCAACAGGCGGTCAACGCAGGTCGCTGACCTTGAACAGACGCTGTCGAAGAAGGGCTACCCGCTGTTGGCCAGAATTTCCGATCGTGTTCTTTATGCGCGTCACGCAGCCGCGGGAACAGGGGTCTTTGATGTGATGGACAACAAGTCTCACGAAATCCGTGGCCAATGGCATCCGCTGCTTCAGGCGGTGGATACCTGATGGTCTTTTCCCGGTGGGAGCGGGCGATGAATGAGCCAAAGACTGCAAGCCTATCGGCATTGCTGCCAAGTTTATCACACAGATATTAAGGATGACGGCATTGCCCCGGACAAATCCGGGGCAGATTTTATCTTGAGCGGCACGCCGAAAACGGGTTTCAGCATGCTTGCGGACGACTTTATGCGCGTTGCTCAGCTTCCCATTTGAGCTGTGCATTGACCGAGACCCCGTACTTGAACATCTCGAATGTGAAATCACGAAGAGGTGCGCCTGAGGCAATCTTTTTAGGGAGGTCCGGATTGAGCATGGCAGCCTTGCCGATGGAAACAAAGTCCGCGAGCTGGTCTGCAATGACCTGGTTCGCCAAGCCAATGTCCTGAAGCCCGCCATTGGCAATCACCTGCAGGCCCGTAAGACTGCGTGCAAAAGCAGTGAGGTTCTCACCTGTTTTTGCTGTACTGTGGTAGGTGTAACCTCCTTTATCGCTTGCAAGGTGGATGAAGTTGGCCCCAGCTTCGGCAACCGCGCTGAATATCACTCGGGCATCTTCAAGGCCGTTTGGCCAGAAATAGTCCTGAACAGTTGCCTTGGCCTGGGAAAGGCGCACACCAACGAGGAAATCCGGAGAGGTTTTTTGTTGGCACATTGATAAAATATCGGTTGTCAGGCGCAGCCGGTCTTCAAGGGTCCCTCCATAAGTATCGTTGCGCAGGTTGGTTTCCGGTGTGAGGAACTGATCGAGCAGATACCCGTTGGCACAGTGGATCTCCACGCCATCGAAGCCTGCGGCTTCAGCTCGCTTGGCTGCATCCACAAAAGCGGAACATATGGCGCGAATGTCGTTCACCGACAGCTCCCCGGGCGTGTCATAAGGTCCCTGGCGTGGCCCATATCCCTGAAGCATTTCACCCATGGGGCGCACAGGCGACGGCGCAAAGGCCCTCTCCACAAATTGTGACACCGCGCCGGCATGAATGAGTTGCAGTATGATCTTGCCGTTTTCCCGTTTGACCGCTTCGACTACGGTCCGCCAGCCTGCCTCGTGGCTATCTGTAACAAGGCCAGGCTGATTGCCGTAGCATTGCGAATAGTTGGCGTCGACAAAGGCCCCTTCAGCGATCAGCAGACCAAAGCCGCCACGCGCAAAGCCAGCATAGTAGCTCGCCATTTCAGCAGTGGGAGTACCGTCTGGTTCAGCCGATGTACGCGACATGGGTGCAAGCACCAGTCGGTTTGAAAATGATTTTGACCCGATAGTTGCCGGACGCAGGAGTGCAGTTTGGTTGGACATGGTTTTTCCATCTGTTGAACGCGATGGCCAAGAGGTAGAAAACACATGATTTTCTGACAAGTACGCAATATTTTGGTATATACATACAAAAAAGTAACTATTGGGATTTGTTATGGGAACGCTGATCGATCCAATGTTCTGCCCAACCGAAACCGGTCTTGGTGTAATCGGTGGAAAGTGGAAAGGCATGATTCTCTGGTGTATTTGCCGGAAAACAATGCGTTTCAATGAGTTACACAGGATGATTCCATCAATCTCACAGCGCATGCTGACCAAACAGCTGAGGGAACTCGAAGAGAGCGGTATTATCGAGCGAGAGGTTTACGCCCAAGTCCCGCCCAAGGTGGAATACAGTCTGAGTTCACACGGACAAAAGCTGAAACCAATTCTGGACCAGTTGGAAGACTGGTCCCGTGAATACCTGGAGCAGCGTCAGCAAGACTGAAGAGACGGGAATGGACCGGGGAGGGAGGGAAACGATCAGGAACTCCCGGGGCGCATGGCGGCGTCTCCCTTGACTTTCGCCTCGCAACATGGCTTGTGCAGCCCGACACGGCCTGCCTCCGGCGGGCCGTAATGATTTTCCATGCCAAGAATAATGTCGAGGAACAAGAATGCACCCCTACCGTAGTCACACGTGCGGTGATCTCCGTCTGACCGACGAAGGCCAGACCATCCGTCTTTCCGGCTGGGTTCACCGGGTCCGAGATCATGGCGGGGTGCTGTTCATCGATTTGCGCGATCATTACGGCGTGACACAATGTGTTGTCGATCCCGATTCGGATGCCTTCGGGCTCGCCGAGACGGTGCGCTCTGAATGGTGCATACGCATCGACGGGAATGTGAAAAAGCGGACGGACGAAACCATTAATCCTGATCTGCCGACAGGTGAAATTGAAGTCTTTATCCGCGAAATGGAAGTGCTTGGTTCTGCCAAGGAGCTGCCGCTGCCTGTCTTTGGTGAGCTGGACTACCCGGAAGAAGTTCGCCTGAAGTACCGGTTCCTCGACTTGCGCCGCGAAAAGCTGCACGACAACATGATCCTGCGGTCAAACGTCGTCCGCGATCTGCGGGATCGCATGTGGGACATCGGCTTCAACGAATTTCAGACACCGATCATCACTGCGTCTTCACCGGAAGGTGCGCGAGACTTCCTGGTGCCGTCGCGTCTGCATCCTGGAAAGTTCTATGCACTCCCGCAAGCTCCTCAGCAGTTCAAGCAGCTGCTGATGGTTTCCGGCTTTGACAAGTATTTTCAGATCGCCCCGTGTTTCCGCGACGAGGATCCGCGCGCTGACCGCTCGCCCACAGACTTTTATCAGCTCGACATGGAAATGTCCTTCGTCACCCAGCAGGAAGTCTTCGACACGATCGAACCGGTGATTGCAGGGTGCTTCGAGCGTTTTGGAAAAGGACGTCCGGTCAACCGCAGTTGGCCGCAGATCTCCTATAAGGATTCCGCGCTCTGGTACGGCACCGACAAGCCGGATCTGAGAAACCCGATCAAGATGCAGATCGTTTCGGAACATTTTGCCGGATCGGGCTTTGCAATCTTTGCAAATCTCCTGGAGCAGCCTGGTACCGAAATTCGCGCTATTCCGGCACCGAAAGGCGGCAGCCGCAAGTTCTGTGACCGCATGAACAAGTTCGCACAGGGCGAAGGTCTTCCAGGCATGGGATATATCTTCTGGCGCAAGGCAGAAGACGGTTCCACGGAGGCTGCCGGCCCGCTTGCCAAGAACATTGGTCCGGAACGCACGGAAGCCATTCGTGTTCAGCTCGGTCTTGAGGTCGGTGATGCCGCCTTCTTCCTGGGTGGAAAACCGAAGCAGTTCACGGCCGTTGCCGCAAAAGCGCGCGTGATCATTGGCGAGGAACTCGGTCATACCGACAAGGAGCGGTTTGAGTTTGCCTGGATTGTCGACTTCCCGATCTATGAACGGGACGAGGAAACCGGCGAGATCGACTTTGAGCACAACCCATTCTCAATGCCTCAAGGTGGCATGGAAGCGCTGGAAGGTGACCCGCTGGAAGTTCTTGGCTGGCAATACGATCTGTCTTGCAACGGACATGAACTTGTTTCCGGTGCTATCCGGAACCACAAGCCGGAAATCATGTACAAGGCTTTTGAGATTGCCGGGTATCCTGCAGAGGAAGTCAACAATCGCTTCGGCGGTATGGTCAATGCCTTCCAATATGGAGCGCCGCCGCACGGTGGTTGCGCTGCCGGCATAGATCGTATCGTGATGCTGCTGGCAGACGAGGCCAATATTCGTGAAGTCATGCTCTTCCCGATGAACCAGAAAGCCGAAGATCTGATGATGGGTGCTCCGAGCGATGTAACTTCAGCCCAGCTTCGGGACTTGCATTTGCGCCTGAATCTGCCCGAAGCTTAAGTAAAAGGGCCACTTGCGGGCGACCGCACTTTAAGAGTACCCCTCTAGCACTGTGAGGGACGTCGAGGCCGGCTGGGCCGGCCTCGCTTCATTCGGGGCGAAAGCCCACTTGAAAAGGCAAGGCGGCGTGCGAAACCCGTTTAAATCGAAGACCTGGACGGACCCGAATGGCACGGTTCAGCTGATCAAGCGTTTGTTCAGCGAGAATTTCAGAACTTACATTCCCAAATACATGCTTGCGTTCGTATTCATGGCCATGATTGCGGCGACAACCGCGGCAAGCGCCTGGATCATGCGCGATGTCGTCAACGAGGTCTTCGTCAACAAAGACGCAGGTATGGTCTATGTCATCGCCTTGGCTGTCTTGTTGATTTTCACGCTCAAAGGCGCATCGACATTTGGCCAGATGGTTGTGCTGGCACGCGTGGGAAATTCTATTGTCGCAGACCTGCAAAGACGGATGTTTGACCACCTCGTGCGACAGGATCAGACCTATTTCGACAAGATGTCTCTTGCGGAAATTGGTGTACGGGTCGCACAGGGAGTTGGGGCAGCAAGAACTACCCTTGACCTGATAATCGTCACGATTGGCCGTGATGTCCTGACTTTGATCGGCCTTGTATTCGTGATGGTCGTGCAGAACCCGCTGCTGAGTGTCTTTGCCCTGATCATCATGCCGCCCGCCGTCGTCGGCGTCGCTGTCCTGGTGCGCCGGGTCAAGCTCTATGTGAAGCGCCAGGTTGTCTCGAGCGCAAAGATCCAGGCGACACTTCAGGAAACGGTGCTTGGTGTGCGCATCGTCAAGGCCTTTGGCATGGAACCGGCGATGCGAAAGCGCATGGAAGTCGGTGTTCTGGAAGTTCAAAGGCAATCGAACAAGATTGCTTCGCTGACGGCACGAACATCACCGCTCATGGACACGCTCGGTGGCTTCGCCATTGCTTTGGTGATTTTCTACGGCGGATATTCGGTGATTGAGCTCGACCAGGATCCGGGTGCGCTGTTTTCCTTCATTACGGCGCTGCTGCTTGCCTATGACCCGGCAAGGCGGCTTGCCAGATTGAACGTCAATCTTGGCAAGCAGATTGTTGGCCTGCGGCTCATGTATGAACTCGTTGACCGCGAGCCGGCAATGAAGGACACCGAAGCTTCTCGGGACCTTGAGGTGCGGGGCGGACGGATCGAACTCAAGGACGTTGTGTTCACCTATGGCGAAAGCGCGGCCTTGTCCGGAACGAGCTTCGTTGCTGAGCCAGGAAAAATGACCGCTCTTGTCGGCGCTTCTGGCGCTGGCAAATCCACTGTGTTTGCGTTGATTGAAAGGTTTTACGACCCTGCGTCAGGCGCAATTCAGGTTGACGGCGAAGACATTCGATCGTTCAAGATCGCCTCCTTGCGCTCCCAGGTTGCCTATGTCGGACAGGATTCGTTTCTATTCAATATCAGCGTTCGAGAAAACATTGCCGTTGGTAAGCCCGGCGCAACTCAGGCAGAAATTGAAGAAGCAGCACGTTCGGCGAACGCACATGACTTCATCGCCCGTCTTCCGGAAGGCTATGAAACACGCTGCGGTGAGGCGGGCAGCAATCTGTCCGGCGGTCAGCGCCAGCGTATTGCGATTGCCAGGGCAATGCTGAGGGACGCTCCCATATTGCTGCTCGATGAAGCGACATCAGCGCTCGATGCTGAATCAGAGGCAAAGATACAGTCGGCTTTGGAAAAACTGATGCAGGGGCGCACCACACTTGTGATCGCCCATCGCCTCAGCACAGTGCGCCACGCATACAAGATCCACGTCATGGATCAGGGAAAAGTCATCGAAAGTGGCACGCACGATGAGCTCTATGAGCATGATGGTACCTACCGGCGTTTGTGCGAATTGCAGTTCCAGAGCCGCAATCAGGCCGCCGAATAGCGGGATTCCAGAATAAGAAATGCCCGGACAGATGCCCGGGCATTTTTTTGTTCAATCGGCTGATCCCGATCACTGGTTGGCAGTAATTCCAACTGAGAGGATCTGCGGGATCATCTGCGGCGCCAGCATGGCCGTTCCCATGATCTGGGAAACTGGTACGGGAGCGCCAGGCGCAGCGGTCACCTCAAGAGAACCAGGCGTATTCAAGAACTCCGTGACCGCTTCGGTAACCTGTGCTTCCAGTTCCTTGTTCTGAAGCATACCGAGCATGAGTGGCAGGGTACCGGTCAGTCCGGCAACGTATTGCGGGGTCTCGACACCAGCCTTCTGCGCTTCCTGCGTGAGAATGCGTCCGGTCAGGGAAGCATCGTCCAGACGGATCTTGGCATTTTCGATTGTGACATTCTGCAGAAGCGCCATTGCTTCTTCCGGCTTGTCAGATGTTTCATCAAGCTGATTGACGACATCTCGCGTGACACCGCCCAGAGACAGGGAAAGCGTGAGGCTTGCCGCATCCTTGGCGTCGATCTTGAGTTCGGGGATCATGAGCGTTGCTGCGTCCGGATCCCACTTACCTTGGCCGGAGATATCCATGGAAAGTGTTTCATAGCCAAGGTCAGCCAGTGCCTTGGTTTCTTTGGCCTCCAGCTGTTTGACGTCGATTGTCGCTCCCGTGACCGCAAAGCTGCCGCTGGTTGGAAGGTCACCATCCATTCCGTCAATGGAAGAAGCGATTTTGGCAATGTCTGCGACCTTGCCGTCTTCATCGCGTATCTCAATAGCGTTGGCTTCGAAGGTCTTGTAGCCAGGGCCAACAGGTGGTGTGCCGGCTTTGACTTCATCAGGAGATGGCAGAAGAAGGTCAGTGACAGTCAGTGAGCTCAGGGACATGCCACCGTCATCAGCTGTAAGCTCCAGCTTTTCAAGATCGAGACCTGATAGCTTCAGCCGTCCGTCTCCTTGTACGCTGCCACCGGCAAGCGTTGTTGCGCCGATAGTCGCCTTTGCGTTTTCATCGGCATCGTTGGAAACGACAATGTCTTTGATCACGACCGTATCGCCAGAAACGTCAACGGAACCGTAGCTTTCAACGGTTCCTTCTTCTGAATCAATCAGTGTCAGAAAGGCGTCGGCAACGTCGTTGCCGGTTGGGTCGAATGCGAGTGCAGGCGAGGCCTGCAGGGCAATAAGGCTAACTGCTGTCGATAGACCGACAACCAAACGGTTTGAACGCGAAAACATCTTTTTATACTCCACCAAACTAGGGCGGCCACACTCTGCTCCAAGTTCTGTCTTGAAACAAGGCGTAAGCAGATCTGACAATGCTTCGCCTATGCTCTTACACAGGCTTGTTTGCCGTCACGCGGCAACCTTTTCCTGAAAGGTTCCGTTGGCGCGTTCGATATCCTCAAGTGTTGGCAAACTGGCTTCATTTCCAAGATGCTGGATGGCGTGGGTTGATGCGCCGCGTGCGAACTTGAAATGCTGGTCCCAGCTGTTTTCCGGCCAACGCAGATATGAGGCGATATAGGCACCGTGGAAGACATCGCCGGCGCCGTTGGAATCGACCACCTTTTCCAAAGGCACCGCCAAGGCAGGCAGGATCTTGTCAGGGCCACCAGCTTCATACCAGACCGTCCCATGTTCACCGAGCGTGACAGCACCGACAGGACAGTTCTTGGACCTCAGGTATTGCAGGGTTTCTCCAGTTGTCTTTCCGAGCTGTTGGCAGAAACGCTCTGAAACGACCGGCACATCTATGTGCTCAAGAAGCTCGTCTGTGTTTTCTCGAACGGCGCCCCCGTCAAGAGACGTCAATATGCCGAGACCCTTGCAGGTCTTGGCGTAGTGCAAGGCGGCATCCGGCATATGGCCGTCCAGATGAAGAGCCTTCATCCCTGTGAGCGTCAGCGGTGGGAAGGGGTGCAGAAATTCATTGTCGCGACAGCGCACAATCGCGCGTTTTCCGCCGTGAGGCATGATGAAGGACAGGGAAGACTCACGCACCTTCCGGCCATGAATGGAGATGCCATAAGCTGCTGCCATATCCAGAAACATCCTTGCCAGCCAATCGTCCGCCTGCGAGCACAGGACATCCGGTTTTCCGCCCAGCTTCGCGCAACAAAAAGCTGCCGTCACCGCATTGCCGCCAAAACTGATGGCATAGTCCTCTGCGATTGCCTTTTCGTCGCCGGTTGGCAGACAGTCGGTCAGAAAAGTGACGTCGATATAGGCCTGTCCAATAAACAACGCCTGCATGCAAACCTCCATTCATCAGGTTCCGCGTTCAAACCGCACCTAAACACAACAGCCTGGCGGACAGCTTTGATCTGGATGAAATTCCATCACATTCAGTCCTTGTTTACCCAGATCAGCGATTGTCAGAAAGAGTTTATTCGCGAACAGGTTCCAGCGTTGTCCTTCCGGTATATGGGTTTTGCTAAGACGGTGATGATCGCCCTCGCGTTGGCGACCGCTCCGCTGTTTGCAGGCAACATCATACTGGACCAATACGCCGAACGTCGTGCCATCACCGAAATGGAGGCGATGGGCAAAGCTTCGATCCAGCGCGCCGAAGAAGTCATCAGTGCCACGGTCGCCGTGCTGCAGAGACTGGACCGGGACAAGATTGAAACCTGCAGTGCTGAAGATCGCGTCATCTTTGAAAAGCAGATTGTCGAGCACGGCATGATCGATGCCATCGGTCTGGTGGATGCCATCGGTCAACGCATGTGTATCATTCCGGACCGGGATCTGGCAGGCAAAGTCGTGCTCCCGCCGCTGCGCGTTGATGGTCCGCTGGTTGGCATTGGCATGCTTGACCGTGCCTATCTCGGTGCGCGTGCCGCCGTGATCAGCTGGGATTTGAAAAATCAGACACGACTGTTTGCCGAAGTTACGCCGGCCGTTATCGCTCTGGATCCGGGACCTGAATACCTGCGGTCCTATCGCCGCACGGAACTGCGCCTGGGCGATAATCTGCTCTGGTATGATGTTGGCGGTTATAATTCCGAGGCAACGACGCCTGAAGAACAGCTCAACGTTGAAGTTGCCTCCGAGCTGTATCCTCTCGTTGCAACCGTGACCGCGCCTGTGTCAGCTGCGGCATTTGTGGTTCAGGATCTGAAGGTCGTGGCAGCGGCGGCCTGCGCAGGCATCGCGGTTCTTTTCGTTGCAATCGGTGTCTGGCTGTCCTGGCGTCCCGAGAGCGAAGCCAATGACGAGTTTGTTGCGGCAATTCGCAACGGTGAGTTCATTCCGTATTATCAGCCGGTCATGGATATCGAGAGCGGGCGTCTGCGTGGCTGTGAGATCCTGATGCGTGGCGCCGTCCAAACGGCAATATTGTCTCGCCGGGACAGTTCATGGCCTATGCTGAGAACAACGGACATATCTTCGACATGACGCGTCAGATGATGCGTATCTCTTCAGAGGAAGTTGGCGACCTTTACGGCGAGAACCCGGATCTGAAGATGTCGGTCAACCTGTTTGCAGGCCACTTCCTTGACCGTGAAATCATTTCAGATATCCGGTCTATCTTTGAAAACTCCAAGATTTCCTATCAGCAGATTGTCGTTGAAGTGACCGAGCGCCACCCGCTTGAGGACATGGAATTGGCTCGCAAGATCATGGCCGAACTTCAGGCTCTTGGTGTGCGCGTGGCGCTGGACGACGTTGGAACGGGTCATGGCGGCATGGCCTATCTGCAAAAACTCGGCGTCGATATCATCAAGATCGACAAGATGTTCATCGACACAATCGGCTCGGACGACAATTCAACGACGATTGTCGATTCCATGGTCGAGCTGGCCGACAATCTCGGCATGGGCATCATTGCGGAAGGCGTTGAGAAGGAGGAACAGATCGAACGCCTCCTCGAACTTGGTGTCACCGCGGCGCAGGGCTATTTCTTCGCGAAGCCCATGTCTGCCGAAGACTTTATTGCCTTCGCAGAAAAGACCGAGGAAGAAGCCCGCGAGCGTGCACGCCTGGCCGCTGAAGCAGCTGCGGCAGAGCAAGCTGCATCAGAAGCGGCGATGACAGCATCTGCTGCCTAAAATTTCCCCAATGGAAATTACTGTTGGTTCCCCAAACGTTTAGGCGTTGAGGTTCGGGTTTCGCCTGAGCGTGATGAATTGAAGCCTCTTGTCTGTACCGACTGGACGGTTTATATGCCCCGTTCAACTGTACTGACTGGACGGTATAAAATGGCGGCGCGCGCGTTACGGCAAGCACAGGACTCCAAGTCCGAAATTCTGCAGGCAGCACTTGATCTCATTCGGCAGTCTGGCGCTGCCAGCCTGACGATTGACGCTGTCGCAGAAAGGAGCGGTTTCTCAAAGGGGGGAGTGCTCTACAATTTTCCGACCAAGGACGCCTTGATCATTGGGATGGTCGAGTTTCTGGCGGGCCAATTCGAGACAGAAGTCAGCACTGCACGGACATCGCACGAAAGCTCGAAAGCACCGACCTTGCATGCCATGATCGACGTGACCGAAGGCTGGCTGCTGGCCAATCGCGACGTCGCGCGCGCCATGCTGGCAACCAAGGCCGACAGGCCGGAACTCGCCGAGCCTTTCATGGTCGTAAAAAAGCGCCTGAAAAATGCCATCACACAAGAAACGGACGAGCTTGCAAAAGCCTGGGCAATTTGGGCGAGCCTGGAGGGCCTTCACTTCTCAGAGGCTCACGGCGTGTCGATCCTGTCTGATGATGAACGGGCTGCGGTCCTTGCCGAGCTTCGCCGGCGTCTTGTTGAAACTTGAGATTTGGAACGGACAAAAAATGTTGGTGTTTGAAAAAACTACTCTCGTTCGTTGGGCAGGCGTTTTGGTGCTGGCGGCCATTGTTTCTGCTTGTCAGGACGATGCAATGGACCCGGTCGCACAGGCCGAAGCGGAACTTCATGCAGCGCCCAGACCTGCAAAGATCTTCACGGTCACCGATCAGATAGGTTTGCTTGAGCGCCGATTTGCCGGTCGGGTTGCGGCAGTCCAAACGGTCGATTTGTCCTTCCAGGTTCGTGGCAAACTGCTCGAATTGCCGGTGCTTGAAAGTCAGCAGGTCAAGAAAGGGGATCTGATCGCCAGACTGGACACCGCCGACTACGACAGAGCCGTCCGTGAAGCGACTATCAATACCGAACAGGAAAAACGTGAGCTGGACCGTCTGAAGACGCTTCTGGATCGATCAGTCATTTCGCAATCAGCATTGGATGAACAGCAAAACACCTATGATCTGGCCGTCGAGCGTTTGAAAGAGGCAAAACAAAACCTCGAATACACTTCACTTGAAGCACCATTTGACGGGGTCGTCTCAGTCCGGCTGGTTGACAACTTCACAACCGTCAATGTCGGCACTCCAGTCGTGCGTATGCATGACGTTTCTGAGGTTCAGGTCGATATCAATGTTGCAGAAGCGCTCTTCGGACGGGTGACAGAATCTGAAGTCGCATCCATCGAGGCGAAGTTTCCAGCATACAGCGAGAAAGTCTTCCCGCTGAACTACCGTGAACATTCCAGCCAAGTTGACGAAGTCGCCCAGACCTACCGAATTACGCTTGCGATGCCGAGGGAAGGGGCTGAACAGCTTTTCCCGGGCATGACGGCGTCGGTCATCGTGAAGTTTCTGCCACAGGGCCTGGAACTGGGCGAACAGTTCCTGGTGCCGACCGGTGCTGTTGCCGTGGACGGTGATGGAAAATCCTTTGTCTGGAAATTCGATGACGGCACCGAAGCAGTGTCGAAACAGGTGATCGAAGTGGGGACCGTCATGGGCGACTTCATACCAGTCAGCCAAGGTCTCGCGGCCGGAGACGAAATTGTGTCCGCGGGCGTTGCCTATTTGAGTGACGGACAGGTCGTGCGCCGGTTGCGCTGATCCGAACGGGTTCAGGAAGAGGATCAGACACGTGGATATCGCACGCTATTCCATACAAAAACCGGTCAACACCTGGATGATCGTCATCATGGCGTTTCTGGGCGGACTGTGGGGCCTTTCCACCGTCGGCAGGCTGGAAGATCCGGCCTTTACGATCAAGGAAGCACAGGTGATCACCGGATATCCCGGGGCAACCGCGGCTGAAGTTGAAAACGAGGTCACGGAAGTTCTGGAAACGGCGATCCAGCAGATGCCTCAGCTGGATCTGATTACGTCGGTCTCCGAGCCGGGCCTGTCTCGCATCGGCGTTGAAATCAAACCAACCTACGATGGCAGCGAGTTGCCCCAGGTCTGGGATGAATTGAGACGCAAGGTCTCTGACGAAGTGCGAAACCTGCCGGCAGGGGCAGGAGCGCCGCTTGTCTATGACGATTTTGGAGACGTTTACGGACTTTTCTATGCCTTCACTGCGGACGGTTATACCAATCGCGATATTCGCGACACGGTGAAACGCATCCGGCGGGAGCTTTTGACGGTGCCCGGTGTCGGCAAGGTTGAGGTCGCAGGAGAGCCTGAAGATGTCATTTATCTGAACGTCGATCAGGACAAGATGGCCGGTCTGGGCATATCCATGACCGACATCATTGGTGTTCTGGACGCGGAAAACCGAATTCAGACCAACGGATCCGGCGTATCGGGTCAAAAACGCATCCGATTGATGACGGCATCCGCATTCGACGACTTCAGAGGCATTCAGGATCTGGTGATAGGCAGGCCGGGTTCGACGGCCATGATCCGCCTGTCCGACATTGCGACTTTGGAACTGGGAGACCCAGAACGGCCTGACCGCCTGATACGGCATGACGGTCATGAGGCGGTGACAATCGGCGTTTCGCAGGTTGACGGCACCAACATTGTTGAAGTCGGCACGGGCGTCATTGAGAAATTGGCGCAAATCGAAACGCAATTGCCTGTCGGTATGCAAATCCACCCGATCTACGAGCAGAATGTGGTCGTCGATGAATCCGTCAACGGCTTCATTTTGAACCTTGCCGCCTCGGTCGTGATCGTGATTGGCGTCTTGGCTCTGTTCATGGGCTGGCGGGCAGCCCTCGTGGTCGGGACGGTACTGCTGCTTACGGTCATGGCGACTGTTCTGTTCATGCGCATATTCGCCATCGAAATGGAGCGCATTTCTCTGGGCGCATTGATCATCGCGATGGGCATGCTGGTTGACAATGCCATCGTTGTCGCCGAAGGCATGATGATCAACATGCAGCGCGGTCAAAAAGCGATTGATGCTGCCAGCAAGGTTGTCCGGCAAACCATGTGGCCGCTGCTTGGCGCGACCGTGATCGGCATCATGGCGTTTTCAGGCATCGGGCTGTCGCCGGACGCAACTGGTGAGTTCCTGTTCTCGCTGTTTGCAGTAATCGGCATATCCTTGATCCTCTCCTGGGTGTTCGCGATTACCGTCACGCCGCTCTTTGGCAAGTACTTCTTCCGCACAGCAAGCGGAAATCTGGATGATCATGATCCCTATAAAGGGCTGATCTATACGATCTATCGCCGTTTTCTCATTGGAACGCTGCATGTCCGATTGTTGACTGTCGCCGCACTCTTGGGAATCACTGTGGCGTGTGTCATGGCCTTTGGAAATGTGAAGCAGGCCTTCTTCCCGGACAGCAACACGCCTATCTTCTATGTCCATTATTGGGCTCCGCAAGGCACCGATATCCGCGCAACGGAAGCAGATCTGACCGAGATGGAAAAGGTTGTTCTGGCAGACAAGCGGGTCGAAGCCGTTACGAGTTTCGCCGGCGGCGGCGCCACACGGTTCATGCTCACCTATGCTCCGGAGGATGCAAATCCGGCTTATGGACACATGATTGTCCGTACCACGGATCGGGAGGCCATCGATGAGCTGGCACTGGACCTTCGGCGACAGTTTGCCGAAAGTTTTCCGGCAGCCCAGGTTATCACCAAAAGGCTCGTATTCGGGCCTGGGGGAGGTGCGAAAATCGAGGCACGGTTTACCGGTCCCGATGCAAACGTGCTCAAGCGTCTTGGTGATGAAGCGCAGTCCATTTTCAATCTGCCGGACAACGGCCTGGCTGACGTCAACACGGATTGGCGCCAGCGGGAACTCGTGGTCAGGCCGATCTTTGACGAAGACCGTGCTCGGATTTCCGGTGCCACCCGTGAAGAGCTTTCGCTGTCTCTGCAGTTTGCAACAGAGGGGGTTCGGGTCGGTGCTTATCGCGACGTTGATGAATCAATTCCGATCGTCGCGCGAAAGGCCGGCCCTGATGGTATTTCGGTCAACGAAAGCGTTTCGGATTCGCTGATCTGGAGCAGCAGTCAACGCCGGTACATTCCCATTGATCAGGTGGTTCAGGAGTTCCTTATGGAACCTCAGGACACGGTGATCCACCGCCGCGACAGAGTTCGCACGCTTACGGTCAAGGCGGAAACCACTGCCGGTGAGACGGCCTCGGCAGCACTGGCCCGGGTTCGACCCCAGATCGAGGCCATGGCCTTGCCTCCCGGCTACAGTCTGGAGTGGGGCGGCGAATATGAGAGCACCAACGATGCCCAGGCTTCATTGGGCGCTCAATTACCACTCGGCTTTCTGGTCATGCTGATCATCTCGATCCTTCTTTTCGGATCGGTCCGTCAGCCTCTGATCATCTGGTTGATGGTGCCCATGTCGATCAATGGCGTTGCCATTGCGCTGCTCGCAACCGATACGCCCTTCGGGTTCATGTCATTGCTGGGGTGTCTGTCCCTGTCGGGCATGCTGATCAAGAATGCAATTGTGTTGTTGGAAGAGATCGACCTGTTGATCCGCGAGGGCAAAGAGAAATATGCGGCAATAGTTGAAGCCAGCGTCTCACGTATGCGCCCGGTCATGCTGGCGGCGATCACGACCATCTTGGGAATGGCGCCGCTTCTGTCGGACGCTTTTTTCAGAGGCATGGCAGTGACGATCATGGGTGGGCTGGCATTTGCAACGGTCCTGACGCTGATCGCTGCTCCAGTTCTCTACGCGCTGTTCTTCCGTATAAAACCTTCGAAGGAAGGACAGCAAGGGTCTTTGCCTGACAAGGATACGGACCACGCAACGGTCGGTGCACAGCCCGCAGAATAGCGTGAACCACATCTTTTCTAAGGCGAAGAAGTTCGCCTTAGAATATATTTTTCAGTAGGTTGCGTTCGAAATCCGAATCAATTCCTCAACGGAAGTGAGCCGCGACCAATTTGTTGTTTTTGGAAAATTGGCATTTCAGGCGCGAGCCGATCATTGGTGATCGAACTACGCGGCTTCAGTGCGGGTGCCGCAAAGTCTTGCAAATAAAAACCCGCCCGCGAGGCCGGTGCGGGCGGGTTGGTCCAGCTATTGGGGCACTCTATCCGGACCGCGGAAGTCCGGGGGGGCTTTAGGTGCGTGAGGCCATCTCGCGCTGGACTTCAGACCGTGCGGTCTTGATGTTGTCGAGCACCTGGGGGCATGAGGTGCCCGACGCCTGCTTTTCCGATAGGAAGGACGTCATCCGAGCGTTGAGGTCCTGCAACCGGCTCTGTCTGGAGAGAGGCGGTTGCGTTGCAGGTAAAGTCATGAACGGCCAGAACGGGTTCATCGTCGTATTTCCTTGAACGTGATGCGGTTTTTACAAACTAGTAAACGAGACGGTTTGCGTTGAGAGCGCCCTCGATGCGGCTAATCTCGTCGCGCAGACGGAGCTTGAATTTCTTCAATGATCGAATGTGCTGGGTATCCGGGTAGGGATGCAACTCTTCGCGGCGGATCAGGGAATCAAGAGTGTTGTGTTGGCTGCGCAAGGATTTCAACCGGTTGTACATCGCCTATCTCCACTTCGCTTCGATTGCTTCGTTGACAACAATGATATGGTGACAGGGCGGAATAGAAGAAATACATTGTTTGTATTATATTGATAGAAATAATCTATAACATGCGAGGATCGGATGAGCTTCCGCCCATCACCGCGTCAACTGGAGTATTTCATCGCGCTGGCTGAGACGATGCATTTCGGCAAGGCTGCGGAGAAATGCAATGTCTCTCAGCCCACTTTGTCGTCACAATTCAAGCTCTTGGAGGATCAACTGGGGGCAATACTGCTTGAGCGGGGAGGCGGCGATATCAGCCTTACGGCTGCTGGCGAGAACCTCCTGCCACTTGCCCGTCAGGCCTTGGAAAACCTAGACGAAATTGTGACGGCGGCGCAGGCCGGCCAATCCAATCTTGGCGGATTGATCCGATTGGGTGTGTCACCGACCTTCGGTCCGTACTTCATGCCGCACTTCCTGCCGATTCTAAAACGAAATTACCCGGGGCTTGAACTCTATATTCGCGAGGACAGGCCCAACCTTTTGGAGGAGGGGATCGCCTCCGGTGCACTGGATTGCGTCATCACACCGGACATTTCGCCCAGCAACCAGCTGGTGGAACGGGTTCTTTGTCACGAAGACGTTTCGTTGGCGGTTCCAAAGTCACACCCATTGGCTGGGCTTGATGTTGTTCCGACAGCAATGCTCCGCGACGAAAAGCTGTTGTCTCTCAGTCAGGGATTTCGTCTCCACGACGATGTTCAGGCGCTGGCGCGTGCAGCAGGCGCGGATTTCCGACAAGAGTACGAGGGAACGAGCCTCGATGCCCTGAGGCAAATGACATCCATGGGTATGGGCCTGGCTCTGTTTCCGGCGGCCTACATTGCTTCGGAGTTCGGCAAGGAACCGGATCTGCTCCTGAAGAAAGTCGAGGATCTTCCGATGCTCAGGCACATGTATCTTGTCTGGAGGCGCGGAAGTTCGAGAACAGCTCATTTCGAAACGCTTCTGGAGCTTGCGCTCATGGCGGTTGAGGCAATGAACGTGAAAGGGGTGGAGGTGCCTGGCAAATAACGTTCTCCTTGTTGCCGGGCCATGCAAAACATGCCAGCCTTTTCAGCGACGCGAATACGGGAGAAAAACGATGCCAGAGATTTCTAGTGGCAAAGACTGCCAGACCGTGATCACCACGTTTGAAATGACGCCCGGGACCTGTTTCGATCTTCTGGATGAGTTGAAGGAAGCCTACGAGAATTTCATTCGTCACCAACCGGGTTTCATTGGCGCCGGTCTTCATGTCAATGATGCTCAAACACGCATTGCCAATTACTCCCAGTGGCGCAAACGCGAGGACTTTCTCGCCATGTTACGCACGCAGGAAATGCGGGAGCGTAACCGCAGAATAAGCGCACTTTGCAAGAGCTTTGAGCCGGTCATGTATGACGTTGCAGAAAGCTTCGACTAGCTCAAATCGCCGTTTAAAATGCGACCTGCTTGACCGGGAAAAACTTTAATCAATCAGAGCATGAAGCGCTGCGATTGGATTCGAGGAGCAATTCCAGCAGTCGAAGCGTGTTTTGGTGACCAGGATGTATGGGCTCTATGCGCCCAACTTGGAGGGCCAGAAAGGGCCGGATTACGCACAATATTGCCACCTGGTCGAAACCGGGCTCCGTAGTCAGGGACCGCTGAAAAAGGTACCAGTTCCACAAAATGTCATTTGAAATAGCAAACTGCGCCGGAATTGAGCCCACGTTGCTTTGTGGAGCCATGAACATGGCGTTTTCCGATTATGTCGTCCCGCTGCATATGAGCATTGAGAAATTCACGGACTTTCAAAAACAGCGCGGGTTTTCATCCAGACACTCTTTTGTTGCGAGGACAGATGGTGAGATTGCAGCATTCTGGTATTCCGCTGCCCCAAACCCGGATTGGGGAGGGAGCGCTTATACGTTGTCCGTCGGAACACACCCGCAATATCGGCGGAGCGGCCTGTTTGGTCAGCTTCTGAAAGTGGTTTCCGGTCAGCTTGCAGCCGATGGTGCCACCGGAATGCAGCTTGAAGTGATCACAAGCAACGACAAAGCCGTCGCCGCCTACGAAAATGCGGGCTTTCAAGCAAGCAGAGGACTTCGCGTTTGCAAGCTGCCAAAAGATGGGCTTGAGAGATCATCTGCAGAATGGGGCTTGCAGCCAATAGAGATTGGTGAGCTTCCCTCGGATGAGACCGCTTATTTCGACTGGCAACCGACACCTCAAAACAGCAAGAATGCCCTGATTGCACTGGCCGGAAAGATCAACGCAATCGCCGCTCGCTCTGGTGGAGAGATCTTGGGATGGGTTGCTGTTTATCACGATGGTTCGGTCGCGCAGATTGCTGTCAGGAAAGATCACCGCAGAAAGGGCATTGGCAGCGCCTTGCTCGCCGCCGCTGCCGAAAGTGTGGACGGCGAACAATTGGTGTTCGTCAATGTAGACAAGTCAGACATGTCAACGAATGCGCTGTTGGATCGGTTCGAAGCTGAAGACATTCTGGAACAGCAGGAAATGCGCCTGACGTTCTGAAAGCCGGCTGAGTGCTTGCTTGTTTTCTTCAGGTCGCATCCCGGTTTTTAAACGGGGCATGGCCAGCAAGCGCTTCGTTTTCCCGTTCGACTGCCCGTCGTTCGTGTTCCAGAAAATCCGCGACCGCATCATGAAGACCTTCGTGTGCGATCCAGTGAGCTGAATAGGTGGTTGCCGGCAGGTAGCCGCGCGCGAGTTTGTGTGCCCCTTGGGCGCCGGCTTCTACCCGTTTCAAGCCTTTGGCAATCGCAAAGTCGATGGCTTGATAGTAGCAAAGCTCGAAATGCAGGAACGGATGATGTTCTGTGCATCCCCAGTGTCTGCCGAACAAGGTTTCCGAGCCGATGAAATTCAGAGCGCCTGCAATATATCGGTCGTGACGTTTGGCTAGCACCAGCAATGTCCGCTCCGCCAGCCTTTCGTTGATCAGTGAAAAGAAGTCTCGGTTGAGATAAGGCCGGCCCCATTTGCGAGAGCCGGTATCCAGATAGAATTCATAAAAGGCGTCCCAATGGGCTTCGGTGAGGTCTGACCCTGTGACCCATTCCACCTCGATACCGTCGGCGGAAAGGGCTTCTCTTCGCTCCTTTTTGATCGCCTTGCGTTTGCGAGATGCCAGGTCGGCAAGGAAGCCGTCAAAGTTTTCGTATCCGTGATTTTCCCAGTGAAACTGCTGGTCGGTGCGTCGAAGATAACCAAGGTCGCCCAAGGTGTCCCATTCTCCCTTCGAGAGGAAGGTCGCATGAACAGATGAAGCTCCGGTTTTCTGGCAGACCTGTACCAGGCCTGCCGCCAGGGCTTGAAGCCCGGCTTCCCGGTTGACGCCAGGCCCGGTCAAAAACCGTCTTCCCGTTGCCGGCGTGAAGGGAACGGAAATCTGGAGCTTGGGATAATAGTCGCCACCGGCCCGGTAGAATGCGTCCGCCCAACCGTGATCGAACACATATTCACCTTGTGAATGGCTCTTCAGATAAGCTGGCACGGCGCCGAGCACTGTCTCGTTCTCATCTTGAAGCAACATGTGCCGTGGCATCCAGCCGGTCGCATTCGTAGCGCACCCTGAACTCTCAAGCGCTTCAAGAAAATCGTAAGAAAGAAAAGGGTTAAATGAAGTTTCTTCAGAAGTTGGTTCAAATTCTTTTGCCAGGGCGCCAGACAGGTCCTTGAGCGATTTGCAGTCGTCTTCTGGCGTCAGCAATCCGCGCCCGGAAAGCTTCCAGCCTGGATTTGCAACCTGATCCCAGGCCTCTCGGGAGACATTCTTCAATGAAGACAAGATACGCAAGGTAATGGCTTGTCCGGCGTCCGCAGGACTGTCGCTGCCTTGGGATGAAGTGAAGCTCATACGTTCATAAAGACCACAGTTTGAAACCACTATCAAAATGTAGCGCTGGCTTTTTGCGGTGCAAGAGCGGAACGCAGAGTGACGTCAAACCCCGGGGCTTTTATCAGGATCAAACCCTTCGAAGACCACTTGATCTGCATAGCGCGCGGCGATTTCGCGTTGTTCGCGTGTGCGCACGGTCCAGCACATGAGTGGAAGTTTGAAGACCGAGCGCAACAGGCTGGGGCCTGCTTTCGGCAGGTCCTTGACACCATAGGACACGAAATTCGGGCGTGTGCGCGGCGCGTGAAGAAGATGACGAAGAATGAACCGGTCAACACGGCTGAAGCTTACATAGGTGCGGCCTGGTTCCGCGCCATCTGCAACAATGCCGCGCAAGACCTCTCGATTGTGGTCTCTTGCAATCGAAAGCATGTCCGGATCGAAGGTTTTGATGCAAACCGGGCCATTGTATGCGGCAACCTGATCGACAACATGGCGCACAAAGTCGCCCTGCGCATCGCGGCGCATCAGCGATTTGATCTCAATAACAAGCGGAACCTTGCCTTCGACAAGTGAAAAAAGGTCCTGAAGCAACCAAAGCTTGTCGGTCCCCGTTTTCATATGGATCTTTTCGAGTGCCTTCGAACTGTAGTCGATGACCTTTCCAGATCCTTCGGCCAACCGGTCAAGCGTGTAGTCATGAAAAACCAGTGCTTCGCCGTCAGCAGTCTCTTGAATATCGACTTCGATTCCGAAAGACCTGTCGATAGCTTCCCGCACCGCAGAGGGTGAGTTTTCCATAATCCCGTTATCCGCATCGTGAAGTCCACGATGCGCAATTGGACGGGCAAAGATAGCCTCAAGGTCGGGAGACATAAAATGAAATACCGATTCGGCGTTTTGGTGGAAACTGTAACTTAGTCGGCAATCTCGAAGATGGCTTCGATCTCGACGGCGGCGCCAAAGGGCAGGGAGGCTGCGCTAACTGCAGATCGGGCGTGGCGGCCCTTGTCGCCCATGGCTTCCACCAGGAAATCCGAGGCACCGTTGATGACCTGCGGTTGATCAGCAAACTCTCCGGTCGAATTGACGAAGCCGACGATTTTGACAAGTCGAACGACTTTCTCAAGGTCACCAGTGGCTGCTTTTGCCTGAGCAAGCAAATTGATGGCGCAAAGTTTTGCAGCATGTTTGCCTTCATCAACACCCAGTCCGTCGCCAAGCTTGCCGGTAACTTCTATCTTGCCGCCGCTCATTGGCAACTGCCCGGACACAAACAGCTGATTGCCCGTTTTCACGAAAGGCACGTAGTTGGCGGCAGGCGCAGCTGCTTCTGGAAGCGTAACGCCAAGGTCTGCGAGCCGGGTTTCGATGGTGCTGCTCATGTATGGTCTCCGCAGGAATTCGATCCGATTGTTGGTCGCGGTGTCTTCGCTCAATTTGGCGACCGGCACAAGATCAAATTTCCACGATGAGAATGGTGGCAAAATGCAAGGAAACAAACTGCAATTGCAGTCACAGAGCGGATTAATCCTGTGAGAACAGGATATGCAGCACACAAGTTTCCTATCGATTTGCGCATTCGCTGTAGCGAAATGCACCTTTTCCCGAATATGATAGTCCAAACGCATTGGCGGCCAGCGAACCGTCGGTGAAACATGAGGTTCTTGATGCAGACTGTCGTGAAATTTTCGTTCTGTGCCGCCACGTTTCTGCTCTTGTCAGGGGTCATTGGCGCAACGCCCGTAGCTGCGGCCGGTGCGGCACCGGTCGGGACAAAGCTGGTCCCTCACAGGGCCGTCTACGACATGAAACTTGGCGACACGGAGGAGCAATCTGGTATCGCAGGGCTCTCGGGCCGCATGGTCTATGATTTTTCCGGAAATGCCTGTGAAGGCTACAGCGTCAATTTCCGGTTTGTGACCGAATTTCAAGATACCAGCGGTGGATCTCAAATCACCGATCTGCAAACAACTTCTTTCGAAGAGCCGGAAGCAGAGAGCTACCAGTTCCTGTCCAAGACTTATGTCGACCAGAAGCTTGTTGAAGAAACACGTGGCACTGCGCATTCCGGCGCGGAGGCGAAAAAGGTTGAGCTGAAGGAGCCTTCGGAAAAGTCACTCGAAATAAGCAATGAAGTGCTGTTCCCGACTGAACACCTGCTGTCGATCATGAAGTCTGCCAAGGATGGTATCCGTTTCGTCGCAGCTGATATTTATGATGGCGCGGAAACTGGCGAAAAGGTCTACGCCACGACATCCGTGATCGGAACGAAGGCGGTCAATTCTGTCAAATCGAATTCCAGCAGCGCCGATGCGCCCTTGTCGGGCATGAATTATTGGCCGGTGACGGTTGCCTATTTCGATCCCAGCACGGACGATGCATCCGGCGAACTTCTTCCTGTCTACCAGCTCTCCTTCTGGCTTTATGAGAACGGTATCAGCGGCCATCTGAAACTGGACTACGGTGATTTCACAATTCAGGGCACCATGACGTCTCTGGAACTCTACGACGAGACGGATTGCCAATAAGTGCAAGAGAGCTCTGTCGGTGGGTTACTTGTCATCCTTTGCCGCCTTGGCAGCATGCGTCAGACCCAGTTCAACAGCCGAATTGCCGAACTTGTCCCTTAGCCTGTCGACAGCGCGTTCAGCGCTTTTTCGCCGCTCGGCGGACTCGTCCAGAAGGTCCTGGGGGTCGGCTCTTTCGGCTGTTTCCAAATCACTGACACCAATGCCGATCAGGCGGAAGCGTCTGCCGTCTGTCTCGTTTTCAAGCAACGAAACACCGGCAGAGTAAATTCTGTCAGCCAACTGTGTCGGATCTGTCAGATGTCGGGCTCTTGTGATGGTCTTGAAGTTCGCCGTCTTGAGTTTCAGGGTTATGCCTCGACCGGAGAGGTCTGATTTCTTGAGACGCGCCGAGACCTTTTCGGACAGATCGCGCAGGATCGGGCGTAGGGTTTCGAAGCTGGAGATATCTGTTCTGAATGTGGTTTCGGTCGATACGCTTTTGGCTCCCCGCTGCGGCTTCACCAGTCTGCTGTCGTCACCCTGAGACAAGTGAGCCAGGCGCAGTCCGATTGAGCCGTATTTGCGCGCGAGATCTGCAGAATCCATCGTTTGCAGCTGACCGATCGTCCGAATGCCATCCTTTTCCAGTTTCTTTTGAAAAACCTTTCCAACGCCCCAGATCCGGCCCACTGGCATGCCCGCCAGAACGGACTTGGCCTCCGCAGCGCCGATCACCGAAAACCCGCGCGGTTTTTCAAGATCTGAAGCAAGTTTCGCCAGAAATTTGTTCGGTGCCAGGCCGACCGAAGCGCTGATACCGATATCTTCCTCAATTTCCCGAATGAATTTGGCGAGTGTTTCAGCAGGTGTTGCCCGATGCAAGCGCTCCGTTCCAGTAAGATCGAGAAAGGCTTCATCGATGGATAGCGGCTCCACCAACGGGGTAAGCGCACGCATGCGCTCTCGCATTTCTTTTCCAATTCTGGAGTACTTCTCCATGTTCGGCTTTATAACAATCGCGTCCGGGCAGGCCTCAAGAGCCTTGAACATCGGCATGGCGGAGCGAACACCGTAGATCCGTGCAATGTAACAACAGGTGGAGACGACGCCGCGTTGCCCACCGCCCACGATCACCGGCTTGTCGAGAAGGTCCGGGTTGTCACGCTTTTCGATAGACGCATAGAAGGCGTCGCAATCGATATGCGCTATGGACAAGACGTCGAGCTCCCCATGCTTGACCAGCCTCGGACTTCCACAAGCCGGGCACCGGTTCATATCTGCAGGCAGGCGCGTGCCGCAGTCTCTGCAAAGCGCGGGAGCCAGGTTGGCTGAATGGGTGATGTCCGTCGACATGGATATCTCTGGTGCGGAAGCTGTGTTCCAAGCTAGCTGGTTTTCGCCGCCGACAGAATACTGCTGATAAAGGTTTCCGTCTCCTGCCAATCTCCAGTCAACAGATCAACATGCTGCTCGCGCGTCATTGACGTCAGGAACCTAGGGTCGGCAATAAATTGGATCTGAATGGACGAGGGCAGGGAGGCATTCACCGAATTATGGTTGGTCGGGCTGTCGTCGATGAAGACGACGGGTGAGGGTCGGCCCGAGGCCAGGGCTGCGACAGCGCCGCCCTTGGGTCCGGAGTTTGTGAGCACCGGGTAGTTGAGACCCTTGGCTGCCAGAAGGTTCTCTCGAACCGGTTTGTTGTGTGCCCCTGGAAGATTTGTCAGCAACACAACGTCCCAATCATCGGAAAGGCTGTGAAGCGCCGTATCAGCGCCGGGGACAAGGTCCTGATGTGGGCTGACTTCATCAAAGAAACTCATGAGAAGCTTCTTCACCTCGGTCGCATTCAGCGACGTGCCGGTCTTCTTGCTACCGATATTTCCGGTCAGACGGTATTCGTATTTTAAAAACATCAGACCGTTGGAATGAAGATAGTCTTCCAGATGCGTTGTCAGATGCAAAATGACTTCATCGACATCACAGATAATCAGCGGCCTGCCTGACGCCGGCAAGGCGCGGATCTGGCTCAAAACCTCTGGAAGTACCGGTGTTGGTTCAGGCATGATCTTCCATGCCTCCGGTCAAGGCATACCGGGCGGCTGCGATCATGGTCGGGCGGATGCCGGCGTTCTCGCAAAAGGCAAGCAAAAGTGCCTCGTCCATCATGTAGAACTCCAGAACGCCTGCAAGAAATCCTGGTTCTCCTGCAGCTTCCCGAATCATTTCTGGGCCAATACCTGAAAAAGCCAGAAAACGGCCTATCTGTTCTGGCTCCCGGCTCAACTGCAGCAGTGCTTCAGTGGCAATTCCTTGTGCTTCTTCAACGGATAATGACTTTCCGTGTACATTTTTCATTGTGTTTTTTTGCCTTTCTGAAACGATTCCGGGTTAGAAGAAACCTAATGCGGACCAGGGAAGGGTTCCATAGCGGATCAGAAATGCCGCAAATTGAAAGATGGGACCGGCCCTGAGCCGGGTGAAGGGCCGGACTTATGGCAAAATCGGTGTTAATCGTCGAAGACAACGAGCTGAACATGAAATTGTTTCATGATCTGCTTGAGGCGCACGGTTACGACACTTTGCAGACACGGACCGGAATTGAAGCTCTCAAGCTTGCGCGGGAACATCATCCAGACCTTATCCTGATGGACATTCAGCTTCCGGAAGTTTCCGGGCTTGAGGTCACCAAGTGGATCAAGGAAGACGAAGACATCTCGTCTATTCCCGTGATTGCGGTGACTGCATTCGCAATGAAGGGTGACGAAGAGCGTATTCGGCAGGGCGGGTGTGAGGCTTATATCTCGAAGCCTATCTCGGTTGCCAAGTTTCTGGAGACTGTGCGCACCTATCTGGGCGAAGCCTGATCAGCGCATCGAAAAATACTGCGTCAGCGAAAGATTTCGCAAAGACTTCGAGCAATCACCAGTTGTCGAAACCCGATCATGAGCTACGACTTTGGTCAATGAAAACGAAATTCGAGCTCACATTAAGGTTACGAATTTACTAAAACCGCATTGTTTCTGTGTATATTTTGCGGAATTTATTGCAATCAGGCAACAATACGGTACTGTGGCCGAAGATTAGGGATTTCCCTGATGGCCTTGTTGGCGCGGTTGTGATTGCCGCGACGTTAATCTGGCAATTAGTTTCCCCTCGGAGTGCTCAGGTCCGCCGCATCTCCTGGGTCCGTGGGGCAGGTCGGTTGGGAACCGGCCGATGAGTGGCCTCCTCGAATGCCGTGTTCCCGCCGACCACAAATTCTCTCAGAATATCAGGCTTATGA
The DNA here is from genome assembly GCF_026191725.2 of Roseibium porphyridii. Lineage (NCBI taxonomy): Bacteria > Pseudomonadati > Pseudomonadota > Alphaproteobacteria > Hyphomicrobiales > Stappiaceae > Roseibium > Roseibium porphyridii. Next base: position 3,806,796 of record NZ_CP120863.1, on the reverse strand, counting down.
CTTTGTGCGCCTTTTGCCGTGTGCGCGGGCGTGCCCAAAAAACAAAACCCGCCGAATTGGCGGGTTCCGGTCGTTCCATCATTCAAAACCAAATTACTTGATCTTGGCTTCCTTGAACTCGACGTGTTTTTTCGCAACCGGGTCGTATTTCTTCTTGACCATCTTTTCGGTCATCGTGCGGGAATTCTTCTTGGTGACATAGAAGAAGCCGGTGTCCGCCGTGGAGAGGAGCTTGATTTTGATTGTTGTCGCCTTGGCCATGGCCTTGGATCCTGTTCTCTTGTGTCGGGCAAACAATTCTCGCGGCCAGATTGGCTGGCGGTGAATCTACCCCAATGTCTGAAATCAGCGCGCAAAGTACTCATCAGGTTGCCAAAGTCAAGCGCTGCGTGCCGTCCCGGACGATTTTTAATGGGCAATGGCAATGCGCGCGCGTCGATACATGGGGATGTGTGTTGTCATGGCTGGAAATCCTAGTCGGATTTCGGTACTCGGTTGGCGACGGCCTTGATTTCAATCACGGCCCCATCTCGCACAAATCCAGCCACTTCAATTGCGGTCCAGGCCGGATAGGGTTCCTCGACATATTCCGCGCGTATCTGCTTGAAAAGTTCAAGATGCTCTTTCAGGCCAACGTGATAGGACGTCATTTCCACTAGCGCATTATAGCTCAGGCCCGCTTTTGCAAGCACCAGTCCCACCTTACGGAAGGCCATGCGAATCTGTGTTTCAGGATCATCGGAAAGGTTTCCGTCAGCGTCGGCGCCGGTAAATCCCGAAAAGAACAGGAAATCCCCACAGGCCAGCCCGGGCGACATCTTCCAGTCGCTGTAATAACCCTCCAACTCGTCCGGAACGATAGCGCGGTCTTTCATGGAACAAGGCTCCATTTGTTGCAGCTGTTCAATTATAGCATTGCATCGGGAGATCCGTTGCCCGGAATTTCAAACACCTACAAAAGGTCACGTACAAATGCGCCGTTCCTAAAGTAATAGTAGGGGACGGGGGTGTCTGGAGACAGGTCTGGATCCGTTTCCAGACGGCTCTCCAGATCGGCCAGTATCTTCGTTGTGATCAGCGGCAGTTCTTTTTCCCGTGCCTCTTCAAGCGTGAGCCAGGCGCAGTCTTCCAACTCCCCTGAAGGACCTTTCCCATCTGGCAGTCGGTCGGCGATCGCATCGGCCCAGACCGAAAAGAAACGCGTGTCGAAGCGGCGAGGGCGTTTTGTCGGTGTGACGGCTCTGGCGATCATACGCAGGCCACCAAGGTCCGGCTGAATGCCACGTTCCATGAAGGCTTCGAAACCGGTGCCTAGCCGTTGAGAGGTTCCGTTGCCTTTTTGGCCGATGAAAAGTCCCGCTTCTTCATAGGTCTCTCGGATTGCCGCCAGCGCGAAGGCGCGGACGCGTGCTTCGGTTTTGACCTTCTTCAAACCTTTCGAAAGACGCGCCTGAACGTCCGGATGATAGGGAAGCACATTCGCCACTCTGGAATCTGCCGGATCTACCCGCCCGCCGGGGAAAACGAATTTTCCGGGCATAAATGTGTGGCGCATGTGCCGACGGCCCATCAGCAGTCTGACGTCACCTGATCCGTCCCTGTCGAGGATAAGCAGTGTGGCGGCATCCTTCGGTCGAATGTATGGGTAATCGCCGGCTTTTTCGTCTTTTGCCAATTGCTTTTCAAAAGAACCGGTCATTGGGTGCCTTCGTGCCTTGCCGGCATGTCAACAACGGGCATGTCGTCTTCGGCTTCCGGATCGAAACCGTGCATGTAGAGGGCCCATTGCAAACCGACCAGCGCCCCTTTCACGGGTCGCATGAGAGCGAGTGCCAGGAAAACGGTGAGTGGTAACCAGATCGACATATGGATCCAGATTGCCGGGCGCCACATGACTTCGACAACCAGCAGGGCAGGAATAATGATGTGGCCGACAATCGTGATCGTGAAATAGGGCGGTGCATCGTCAGCGCGATGATGATGAAACTCCTCACCACATTTCGAACAGGCATGGCGCGTTGTCAGGAAACCGTCAAAGACCTTTCCTTCGCCGCAGGCCATGCAACGATTGAACGCGCCCCGCATCATGGCCGGCATGACCGCGCGCCGCGGCTTTGCTGCCTTCTCAGGTGGCGCAGAAAGGTTTTCATTCAACTCATAGCGAACCGTCACTAGGCCCTCCTTCGGCTTTGCTTCCGTGTGGAGGTCTTGTTGCGTCCGCCTTTGGGCGGACCGCGCCGCACCTTGGGTGCTGCTTTGCGAATACGTTTCCCGGCCATCCGTCCATGGCTGAGAATCTCGAATGTGAGAGCTCCGGCAAAGGGCGCAGCTTCAACAAGCCTGACTTCCACCTGATCGCCAAGTTGATAAGTCTCGCCGGTTTTGTCACCTATCAAGGCATGCGACCCTTCGTCGTAGCGATAATAGTCGACACCAATAGTCGATGCCGGAACAAATCCATCTGCACCTGTCTCTTCAAGGCGCACGAACAGTCCGGACTTTACGACACCGGCAATACGCCCTTGAAACGTCGCACCGATCTGATCGCTCATCCAAAGTGCGATCAGGCGATCGATGGTATCGCGCTCGGCAAGCATGGCCCGGCGTTCGGCCGATGATATTTCTGCACCGATTGCTTCGAGTTTGGCTTCAATGCCGTCTTGCAGGCCGTCATTGCCAAGCTCCAGGGCCGAAATGAGGCCGCGATGGACGATCAGATCCGCGTAGCGACGAATGGGAGAGGTGAAGTGAGCGTACCGACGCAGGTTCAGTCCGAAATGCCCGATATTTTGCGGCGTGTATTCGGCTTGCGCCTGACTGCGCAGGATCACCTCGTTGACCAGATGCGCCTGCGGCGTGTCCTTGACCTTCGCCAGAATTCCATTGAACACGGCAGGCCTCAATCCACCGGAGGATGGAAGCTTCATGTTCAAAGTCGACAGAAAGTCCTTGAGGCTTTCAAGCTTTTCCGGGGTTGATGCGTCGTGCACCCGGTAGAGCAGGGGCGTCTTCTTTTTTTCCAGTGTCTCTGCCGCCGCGACATTCGCCTGGATCATGAACTCTTCGATGAGTTTGTGTGCGTCGAGACGCTCAGGCACGTAGACATGGTCAACAGTGCCGTCAGGCTTCAGTTTGATCTTGCGCTCAGGCAAATCGAGTTCCAGTGGCTCTCTGGCTGTGCGGCCCTTCTTCAAGACCTGGTAAGCTGCCCAAAGAGGCTTCAGAACGCCTTCAAGGAGCGTTTCGGTCTTTTCGTCGGTGACACCGTCTATGGCCTTTTGAGCCTGCAGATAGGACAGCTTTGCGGCCGAGCGCATCAGGACCCGGTGAAAAGTGTGGCTGATCTTGCGCCCGGTCTTGTCAAAGACCATGCGCGCGCCCATTGCCGGCTTGTCTTCTTTTTCCCTGAGGGAGCAAAGCTGATTTGAAATGCGCTCCGGCAACATTGGGATGACGCGATCCGGGAAATAGACCGAATTTCCGCGCAAGTGCGCTTCGCGGTCCATCGGCGATCCTGGTGTCACATAGTAAGCAACATCGGCAATCGCGACATAAACGACGTGTCCGCCTGCATTCTGCGGATCGTTGTCCGGTTCTGCATAGACGGCGTCGTCGTGGTCCTTGGCATCGGGCGGGTCGATGGTGATCAATGGTACCTGGCGCCAGTCTTCACGTGTTCCCAGTTTTTCAACGGGTTTCGCACTGTCTGCCTGCTCAGTTACCGAGGACGGAAAGACGTGCGGAATGCCATGAGACTGTAGCGCAATCTCAGAAACAGCCTTTTCCGAGTTCATGGAACCGAACCGCTCGACAATGGATGCCCGCGGCTGACCATATCGACCGGACCTTGTCACCTGGACACTGACGAGGTCGCCGTCGTCAGCTTCCTTCATCTCTGCCGGGTCAACATCCAGTTCCCGTTGTTTTCGGTCTATCGGCTCCAAATACGCGGGACGATTGCCGTTGCGTTTGCGAAGAATGCCGAGGATGGCGCTCTGTCGCTTTTCCAGAACCCTGATGACACGGCCCACATGCTCCGCTTCCGGACCGGTCTCTGCTTCGGTCAGGCGGATCAGCGCCCTGTCTCCAACCCCGGCCTGCGTGTTTTTGGTCTTGCCGGTCAGGACAAGAATTTTTGGTGGCGCACCCGCTTCCTCGTCCCAATCAACCGGGGTTCCCAGAAGCTCGCCATCCCGGTCACGTGCGTTCAAACTGACGACAAAGACGGGAGGCAGGTCGCCTGGCCTGATCATGCGCTTGTTGCGTTTTTCAATCAGACCGTCATCTGCAAGATCCTTGAGCATTTTCTTGAGATGAATGCGCGCGCCGCCGATGATCCCGAAGTGACGCGCAATTTCCCGTTTGCCTGCGCGTCCCGGATTGTCGGCAACAAAAGCGAGAATGTCCTCACGGGAGGGCATTTCGCCGGGAACTTTGGCGTGCTTGCGTTTGGTATGTTTGCGCGTGTTAATGCGTTTTGCGCTCAAGAGGCGTCATCCCAGGGTACCTCGTCGGAAGAAGCATCCACTTTGGCCTTGGTCGCGGTTTTCTTTGGGGCTGTCTTCTTGGTCGTGGTTTTTTTGGCCGTGCTTTTCTTTGCAGCCGCCTTTTTCTTTCCGCCGCCCTTGGCGGCCTTGGCAGCGATCAATTCAAGCGCTTGTTCCAAGGTGACTGCTTTTGGATCTGAATCCTTTGGCAACGTGGCGTTGATTTTACCGTGTTTGACGTAAGGCCCATACCGTCCGTCATAGACATTTATGGGACCACCCTCGTCGGGGTGTTCGCCGAGTTCCTTCAGAGGCGTGGCCGCCGCCCCACGCCGACCGCCCCCTTTGGCACGTTTTTCGGCAAGCGCATCGACGGCACGGTTGATGCCGACGGAAAAGACCTCATCCGGTGTGGATAGATTGGCGTAGGTGCCTTCATGAAGGACGAATGGACCATATCGGCCGATACCGGCACTTATCATCTTCCCGTCTTCCGGGTGCGGTCCAACTTCGCGCGGCAAGGACAAAAGCTGCAGAGCCTTGTCCAGGTCCATATCAGGCGCGGACCATCCCTTGGGCAGGGAGGAGCGTTTTGGCTTGGCTTCTGTGCCAAGTTGAACGTAGGGGCCGAAACGACCGGTTCTTAGGGAGACTTCCTGTCCGGTTTCGGGGTCGACACCCAAGACTTTCGGACCTTCATCTGCATCGCCGTCTTCGCCGCTCGGTTTGCCCAGCTGACGGGTGAAACCGCATTCGGGATAATTGGAACATCCGATAAATGCGCCCCAGCGGCTGACTTTCAGTGACAGTTGCCCGGTGTCGCATGACGGACATTTGCGCGGATCGGTGCCGTCTTCCTTGGGTGGGAAGATATGCGGACCAAGCAGTTCGTTCAGTGCGTCGATGACCTGCGCAACGCGCAGATCCTTGATTTCATCGACAGCGCCGGAAAAACCGGTCCAGAAGTCTCGCAAAACATCGAGCCAGGACAGCTCACCCGCTGAAATCTTGTCGAGTTTTTCTTCAAGACTCGCGGTGAAATCGAATTCGACATAGCGCTGGAAGAAACTTTCAAGGAACGCAATGACGATCCGGCCCTTGTCTTGCGGGACCAGCTGCTTCTTTTCGAGTTCGACATAATCGCGGTCGCGCAGCGTTTGCAGCGTCGAAGCGTAAGTCGATGGCCGGCCAATGCCAAGTTCTTCCATCTTCTTGACGAGACTTGCCTCGGTGTAGCGCGGCGGAGGCGTCGTAAAGTGCTGGCTTGATTCGATCGCTTCTGTCGTTCCGTCGACGGAAGTCGCGCTTAATGAAGCGCCTTGATCGACCGGTGGAAGACGTTTGGAATTTTCGTCGTCGTCATCGTCGCGGCCTTCCTGGTAAAGCGCCAGAAAACCGTCGAAGCGCACGACGGACCCTGTTGCGCGCAAGTTAGCGCGCTTGCCCGAGCCGTCGGCGACAATTTCAATGGTCGTGCGCTCCAGGACCGCAGATTCCATCTGCGACGCCATGGTGCGTTTCCAGATCAGTTCGTAAAGTCTGGCCTGGTCGGGGTCGAGAAACTGGGCAACATCCTTGGGTCGACGCGAGAGGTCGGTCGGTCGGATTGCCTCGTGCGCTTCCTGAGCATTCTTTGCCTTGGAGGAATAAACACGCGGCTTTTCGGGCACGTATTTGTCACCGAAATCCTTGCCGATCACCGAGCGCGCAGCAGCAATTGCTTCTCCGGCAATCTGCACGCCATCGGTACGCATATAGGTGATCAGACCTGAGGTCTCACCGCCAATGGAAATGCCCTCATAAAGCTTCTGCGCCACCTGCATTGTACGGGATGCTGCAAATCCGAGTTTGCGCGAAGCTTCCTGTTGCAGAGTGGACGTTGTGAACGGGGCGGCCGGGTTCCGTTTGGCGGGCTTGGAAGCAACACTGTCGACCTTGAAACTGGCGCTTTCCAGCATGGTCTTGATCGTGGTGGCTTCCGTCTCGTTTTTGACATCGAGACGGCCGATCTTCCGGCCGTCGAACCCGGTCAGTCCCGCCTGAAACATATCGCCGGCAGGTGTCTTCATATTGGCGAAGATCGACCAGTATTCCTGCGGCTCGAAGGTTTCGATCTCCATTTCCCGGTCGCAGATCAGTCTCAGGGCAACGGATTGAACCCGCCCGGCTGAACGCGCACCCGGCAATTTGCGCCACAAGACCGGAGACAGGGTGAAACCGACCAGATAGTCGAGCGCGCGGCGGGCAAGATAGGCATCGACAAGGGGGGCATCCAACTCGCGCGGATTGTCCATTGCTTCCAGGATGGCCTTCTTGGTGATCGCGTTAAAGACCACCCGTTCCACCTGCTTGTCCTTCAGGACACGTTTCTTCTGCAACACTTCAAGCACATGCCACGAGATCGCTTCGCCTTCCCGGTCGGGGTCGGTTGCGAGAATAAGGCGATCTGCTTCCTTGACTGCATTTGCAATCTCGGTCAGGCGTTTCTGGGACTTGGAGTCCACCTGCCAGCTCATGGAAAAATTGTCGTCCGGCAGCACCGAGCCGTCTTTCGCCGGCAGGTCGCGCACGTGGCCATAGGAAGCCAGAACAGTGTAATCGGAGCCTAGATATTTATTGATCGTCTTGGCTTTCGCCGGCGATTCCACAATGACGACGTTCATTCTTACCCAAATAATTTTTGCCGGAAACGGGGCTGCCGCCCGGTGGAGAAGGGGATCTTTCAGATACTGTGTTGGCGCAGACGATCAAGGATCATGCGTCGCCTGTCAAATGGACCTTTGAGACACATCGGTCAAGTTGTTCGCTGCTGATACGAGTTATCCACTGAGATTCAAGAGATTTCTTCCAATCACATCAGGAGTGAGATTTTGTTGCCCGGATGCCTCTCCAGGCGTCCGCCAAGCTCCAACTCAAGAAGCAGGACGTGAAGTGTACGGGCATCGACTTCGGCAAAGCGAATGAGTTCGTCGACATCGATCGGTGTCGGGCCGAGTGCCGAAAGAAGCTTGTCCCTAAGTTTTCCACTCGGCTCCGCCCCGCCCGGGGAAGGCCTGTTCGGTTCCAGCAGTCTTGGCTGAAGAGGCAGAATGGGTTCAAGACGCCCCGACAAGCCCTCCAGTATGTCCTCGACACAGGTTATTAGTGCTGCGCCTTGCCGTATCAGTCCGTTCGTTCCTGCTGATCTCGGGTCGAGAGGCGAGCCGGGAACGGCAAAAATGTCTCGGTTCTGTTCCAGGGCATAGCGCGCTGTGTGAAGTGAACCGGACGCCTTGGCCGCTTCGATCACGATCACACCGAGGGAAACTCCTGATATCAGCCGGTTTCGCCTTGGAAAATCACGCCCGCGCGGCTTCCACCCTAAAGGCATTTCACTGATGGCGGTTCCGCCAGCATCCAATATGGCGGCAAGCAGCCGGTCATGTTCCGGTGGATAGAGAACGTCGATGCCACCGGCAAAGGCGGCAATCGTACCGGACCGGGTCGCAGCTTCGTGGGCTGCCGCGTCAATGCCTCTGGCCAGCCCCGAAGCTATGACAAATCCCTCTTCGCCAAGTTCTTTTGCAAATCTTGCCGCGAGCTTGCGACCCGAAAGCGAAGCGTTCCGTGCGCCGACTATTGCGATCATGCGAGGCTGACTGAGTGCATTCCCGCCCTTCACTGACAAAAGGGGCGGCGGCGCATCAATATGCATCAGATGCTGCGGATAGCCTTCTTCGCCATATGCGACAAGCCGGGCACCTTTGGAGTGGTGAGAAGAATACTCGGCTTCAGCTTCTTCGGGCGAACAGATCTTGATCGCCTTCTTGCCGCCGCGACGGGACAGTGCCGGCAGCATCTCCAAAGCAGTTATGGCAGATCCTGCATGATCCAGCAGATCGTGGAACGTTGCCGGACCGATATTCTCAGATCGTATAAGCCGAAGCCACGCAAGTTTCTCGGCCTCCGGGAGACCCTTGCTTTTATATTGAGCTGAGCTGCTCACGAGCCTCCATTGTCCGGCTCGAGTGCCGTTTCTGCTGCCGGTTTGGAAGTTGCGCCGATTTTGCTCTCCTGTCCCTTGAGAAGACGGCCAATATTTTCATGGTGCTTTAGCCAGAGCAGGACTGAAAGCAGCAGAAAAAGTTCAGCGATCTGTGCCTGTTGGAAAACCAGAAAGAGCAGGACTGGCGTTAATAGGGTCATCGACAACGCGGACAAGGATGAATAGCGGAAAACGAAGGCCATCCCGACCCAGATCGCGGCAGCCAGTAGAAACATCGGCCAATAAAGACCGAGCAAAATGCCCAGATAGGTGGCGACACCTTTACCACCTTTGAATTTCAGCCAGACGGGGAAAAGGTGCCCGAGAAACGCTCCGAGGCCTGCAACAACAGCCATATCCTGACCATAGAACGAACCAGCGACCAGAACCGCTACAGTTCCCTTCAGCCCATCCCCCAACAGCGTCGCAGCTGCAACGGCCTTGTTGCCTGTACGCAGGACGTTGGTCGTCCCGATGTTGCCGGAGCCGATCTTGCGAATGTCTCCAAGGCCCGCCATGCGCGTGAATATCAGGCCAAACGGTATTGACCCGAGCAGATAGCCGAAGACAAGCGCGGCAACAAAATAGGGCCAGGCGAATTCCCAGCTGATCGGATCAGGCACGCTGTTTTCCTTCAGGTAGTGCGCGAAGCAATTTGCACCGGCACTGTAACGGTATCGCTTACCGGATCAAGGAGATCGTGGTCAAAACAGCCTGCCAGGTGGAATAGGGTGTTGATCACCAACAGAAATCGGATCCTGCACTCAATCTGACAGTTTGTATTTTTCAGCTTCGACCACAAGGGAGCCAAAGGGAAGCGAAATAGCGGCCCGGAGAGGCACCAGATAGGGTTTGTTGCCAACTGGTGCGAGCCAGACCTCCATGGACTTGTTGGCAGCCAGCTCCTGAATAGCCTTACGCTTCGGCCGGTGACCTGAAACGGGCTCATAGCGGACGCGGCAGACGAGCACCTTTCCCTTGAACCGGCGGTCAGCTGTCTTTGTGGTCCTCGTGCTCTTGTAGCTAAGATGCGCGTCGTATCGCTCTTTGCCATCGTAGATACGCAGAGTTCTGTTGCAGCTATCTTTCTCCAGCCCGTTGGGTGCAGGCATGATTGCTGCAGACAAGGGATCTAGAACGTTTTTCAGATGACCAGCTGACACCTTTATTCGTTCTTTCATTCGATCCTGAGGAGGGATGACTTCAACGTCCTTGACGTTTCCGGATCGCATTGTCATGGCAACCGTGCCGCTGTCGTCCTCACTCTTGATGTCAAGTGAATAGGTTTCAGGCTGGAAACCGAGATTTCGCACGCCACCGCGTACATCGGCTGATCCCTTACCATCGGAAACCAATCGACCAAACGCGGCAGTCTGGCCTTTTGCGCTCAGCGAATAGTTTTTGTCGTTCACATCCAGCAGAAGGATGCCCGACCCGACGGGGAGTCCAAGCGCGTAAAGCTTGTATTTCAGATAAAGATCCGCTCCTGCCGCCGGTGTGAGGCCTAGAAGCTGAAGTGAGAAGAAAAACGCCAACAAGCGCATGGGGCTATCCAGTCCGGTTCGTCGTTGACCACAAGATCCTGGAGAATTGTGGCGCCAAACAGGTCGTTGGAACATCCTGAGCCTTGATTGCAGTCTGGTCTGGACGCGTGTCCGCCAATGAGTACGGCAGATGAAGAGGGTAAAAGAACAGATTGAGAGCACCTCGATTGGGTCGGTTCAGCAGACCTGAGACCCTGACAACCGCTTGTGTTGGAGAAAATCACACTTAGATCTCAATGATAATCACGAGGAGGTTGGTGAGGATGCGAAAGTCGATTTTCAGTTGGATGATCTCGGCTCTCATCCTGATTCTGAGCCCCAATTTCGCATTGGCACAGACCGCTTTTCCAGATCATGGCCGCGTGCTGGAAGTTAAAGTGCCTGCGCCCGCTTTGAAAGGCAATCTGGTCGGGACGCTCAGCGTCCAGAACATCGCGATTTATCTGCCTCCCAGCTATGACCTGTCAAAGGACAGCCGGTACCCGGTCATCTATCTTCTGCACGGCATATTTGATGACTATGGCGTCTGGGTTGAAAATTTTGACGTCCCGAAGATCCTGGACCGGCTGATCGCCAGTGACGAGATCCCTGAACTGATTGTCGTAATGCCCAATGGCGGCAACAGATATGGTGGGGGCTTTTACCGAAATTCACCAGTGACCGGCAATTGGGCCGATTATATTGCAGATGACCTGGTTGCCTATGTTGATAAGGAATTTCGCACGGTAGCAAACACCGCAGCTCGCGCCATCATGGGCCATTCGATGGGCGGCTACGGTGCGCTCAATCTGGCAATCAAGCGATCAGATGTTTTTTCGGTCGTTTGGGCACTCAGCCCTTGTTGCCTGGTGCCCGAAGAAGATTTGAGTTTCGGCAACGATGCCTGGCGGCGTGCGGCGGCAATTGAGAACACCGAAGACCTTCGAAAGCTACTGGAAGATCGGGATTTTTATCCGATCGCTCTCTTGGGGATCGTGACAGCTTTCAGTCCCGATCTTCATGCCGCTCCGATATACGGGGACTTTCCATTCGATATCGTTCGCGGTGAAATAGCACTCGATGGTGAGGTCCTCGACCGGTACCTGGATCAGTTCCCTGTGCGTCAGATAAGAGGTTCTCGCGAAAGTCTTCGCGGTCTTCGCGGTTTGGGAATGAGTGTCGGGCTGGATGATCAGTTTCTTCATATCCCTTCAGGGACATTGGAATTTTCGCAAGAACTGGGCAAAGAACGGGTTCCCCACAGACTGGATGTCTATGACGGAGACCATCGTGAGCTCGTTGAGGAGCGTCTGGAAAGAACGGCATTCCCATGGGTGGCCGAGCGATTGGCCTTAACCGAATAGGGAAAAGGCAAAGCGCATCTTTGTGCGCTCAAGGCGCCTTGGAAACTGAGGAACCTTGCGCATGGCGAGGGCCGGTGTTTTCGGGGCTATCAGTCTAGGAGTAGCGATAAACTGTTTTGCCCGCGACGACGGTGGTCAGAACGCGGCCTGAGAACCTTGCATCTTCAAAAGGCGAATTCTTGGACCGGGATCTGATGGCGTTCTTTTCCAGCACCCATGGCCGTTCCGGGTCGAAAACCGTGACATCCGCCGGAGCACCTTTTGTCAGCCGTCCTGTTTCAAGACCCAGTCTGTCGGCAGGGTGGCAGGTCATGGTCTTCAGAAGAGTTTTCAGATCAACCTGTTCTGCATGATAGAGCCGCAATGCCGCCGCAAGCAGGGTTTCCAGACCAATGGCTCCGTCTTCAGCTTCCGCCCACGGATGGCGCTTCGTTTCCACGTCCTGAGGATCGTGATTTGAACAGATGATGTCGATGGTTCCATCTGCAACTGCTTCGATCATCGCCTGCCGGTCGTCTTCATCTCTGAGAGGCGGGGACATCTTGAAGAAGGTCCTGTAGTCCCCGATGTCGTTCTCGTTGTGGGTGAGGTTGTTGATCGAAATGCCGGCCGTTATGTCCAACCCCCGCTTTTTCCCTGTCCGAATGACATCAGCGCTGTCGGAAGTCGAGATCAGGTTCGCATGGTATTTGCCTTTCGACATGCCGACCAGGCGTAAATCCCGTTCCAGCATGATGATTTCCGCTTCACGGGGGACACCTGATAGGCCTTTCCAGCTTGCGTTGAGACCGGCATTCATGACACCTCCTGCAAGATCAGGATCTTCGGCGTGATGGATAACAAGAGCGTCGAAATCGCGGGCATAGGTCATGATGCGTCGCATGACCTGAGCATTTTTCAGGGAAAGGTGCCCGTTTGTGAAAGCAACGGCACCTGCTTCCTTGAGCAGGCCGATTTCGGCCATTTCCTTGCCCGCGAGCCCTTTGGTCAGGGCAGCAAGCGGATGCACATTGACAATTGCCGTGTCGCGGGCGCGCCTCAAGATGAAGTCGACCAGAGCCGGATCGTCAATTACCGGATCCGTATCGGGCATGGTGCAGATGGTGGTGACGCCACCTGCTGCGGCTGCCTGTGACGCGCTGGCCAGGGTTTCACGGTGCTCAGCGCCTGGTTCCCCCACTGAGACGCACATGTCAATCAGGCCGGGGCAGGCAATCGCCCCCTTGCAATCGATGATCTCAGCCCCGTAAGGCGTTCCCTGGTTGGCTGCTTCCGGTCCGGCAGCCAGGATCGTGCCATCGGCAATGATGACCGATCCCGGTGCATCCAGATCCCGTACAGGGTCGATCACTCTGGCGTTGGAAAGAACCAGAGGTTTTGGTGTGTCGAGTGCCACGGTGTCTGTCCCCGGTTCAGTTGTTCGGCAAGTTGGCGGCGAGTGCTTCCAGAACGGCCATGCGCACGGCCACACCCATTTCGACCTGTTCTCGGATCAGGCTTTGAGCACCATCGGCAATGGAAGCGTCTATTTCGACGCCGCGGTTCATCGGGCCGGGATGCATGACCAGTGCGTCGTCACGCGCAAAGCCGAGCTTCTCCGCATCAAGTCCGTAGTAGCGATAGTACTCGCGAACGGAAGGTATGAAGGCTCCGTTCATGCGTTCGCGCTGAAGACGGAGCATCATGACGATGTCAGCTCCCTTGAGACCCTCGCGCATGTCGTTGAAGACCTCGACACCCATTTTGGCGATGCCCGAAGGCAGCAAGGTCGACGGTGCGATTGCCCGGACCCGAGCACCGAGAGCATTCAGCAAGATGATGTTCGAACGGGCGACACGCGAGTGGGCAATATCACCGCAGATGGCCACGGTAAGCCGGGCAATTTTGCCTTTGTGCCGCCGGATTGTCAGAGCGTCGAGAAGCGCTTGTGTCGGGTGCTCATGCGGACCGTCTCCGGCATTGACAACTGAACAGCCGACCTTTCGGGCCAGCAAGTGAACGGCACCAGCTGCATGATGGCGCACAACCAGCAGGTCCGGATGCATCGCATTCAGCGTGGCCGCCGTGTCGATCAGCGTTTCGCCCTTCTTCACCGAGGATTGAGACACCGCCATGTTCATGACATCTGCCCCAAGTCGCTTGCCGGCCAACTCAAAGGAGCTTTGGGTGCGTGTTGAGTTCTCGAAGAAGAGATTGATCTGGGTTCGTCCCGCCAGCACATGCTTGCGTTTGTGGATCTGGCGGGAAACTTCAACAGCTTCCTCGGCTCTGTCCAGAAGGCCCAGAATTTCGTGCGGGTGAAGACCCTCTATGCCCAGCAGGTGACGATGGGGATAGGGATGGTCTCGATGGGTATCTGTCGCTGTCATCGAGACCATCCCTATATGGGGAATCGCTCTCCTGTACAAGACACAATTCGCATCGTGCCCGCTGTCCACATGTCAGCTAAGGATTTGAACAAATGGACAAATATTAAATGCGTTGCGCATTCCTGTCTGCAGCGTCACGTGAAGATCAGCAAGGCGATGGGAATAGTCACGGTGGCGGCCAATGTCTGCAGTGTGATGATTTCCGCCATGAGTTTGGCATCGCCGCCAAGTTGCTTGGCCAATAGATAGGAATTGCTCGCGCATGGCACGGAACAGGCAATGATGACAACAACCATCGCCGGACCGGAAACACCGAACAACATGGCAAAACCAAAGCCAAGGAATGGCATCAGGACAGGTCTCAGAAATGTTCCCATGGTCAGGGCCGGACCGGGTCTTCTCAGTGAACTCAGATCGAGACCGGCACCGACACAGATTATACCGATCGGCAACGCAGCTCTTGAGAAGATTTCAAGCGTGTCGTTGATTACGAAGGGAAGGGTCAATCCGCTGATGTTAAAGACAATACCGGCAGCGATAGAAATGATGAACGGATTTGAATAGAGATCCTTGAGGACCTTGGCAGCGCTCGGAGCAGGACCGCTTGCATAGCGGGACAGCACTATAATGCTCATGATGTTCAATGGCAGGATCATGAACACCATTGCAACGGCCATCAGCGCAAGGCCTGTGTCTCCCAGGATATTGTCTGCGATCGCGAGCGCTATCATGACGTTCCATCGCAGCGTGCCTTGAAAGATGGAGGTGAAGCGGGTCGCGGCTATGCCCCAGATGCGTTCGATAACCGGTTGAAGCAGCAACAAAATACCGGCCATGACAAGAATTGCGACAAGCAGAGCAAGGCCGAGATCCAATGTCGGAAAGCTGGAAAAGTCTGCCTGTGAAATTGTCCGGAAGAGAACGGCTGGAAAGAGCGCATAAAAGGCGAGCTTTTCAACGCCGCGCCATTGTTCACCCGTAATCAGGCCAATGCGTGCAAGAAGGTAGCCAGAGGCAATAACAAGAATAACCGGCGTCAGCGCGGCAAGGGTCGTCAGCATATTGTGATGGTCGCGAATTGGATACGCCCGGCTCGCTCAATAGCGGGAAAGCTATTCAACAAACGGCAGGGCAGGTTGTCAGCTATCTAATCCCATAAACCCCAGTCGGTCCAGAAATCCCTGAAGAATGAAAGCTGCGGCCATTTTGTCGACTGCCTCTGCTCTTTTTGCGCGACTGGAATCGGCTTCCAGAAGTGTCCGTGTCACGGCAGCGGTAGAGAGGCGTTCGTCCCAATAAGTTATCGGCAAGTCGGTTTTCTGCGACAGATTGCGCGCAAACGCTCTCGTCGCTTGCGCACGCGGGCCTTCGCTGCCATCCATGTTCAGAGGAAGACCGAGGACGATGCCAGCGACATTCTGACTGGCACACAAGCTCAGCAGATGCTCCGCATCAATGGTGAATTTTTTGCGCTTTATTGTCTCCATTGGCGTAGCTATGCCGCGGCCAAGGTCAGAAAGTGCAAGACCAATTGTCTTGGTGCCGAGATCGAGGCCAATCAACCTGGTGTTTGCAGGAAGAGTGGACACAAAATCTTCAAGTGAAAGCGCGGGATCATTTGCCATGCGGAGCCTTTAACAGGACAGGTGCCTCTGATCCAGCGTGAAAAGGGTCCGCAAAGCTGAAAGCTTGGCTGGGACCACCATTGCGTCTGGTCATCTAATTCAGGTCAAATTCGAGTGGTTCCATTGCGCAACAGGCGCTCAAATTCCGTTGGCCGGACATTGTGCAATCACGCCAAAAGAAGTTTCATAGGGGCGTGATGACCACGCGCGGCACTCAAGCAGAGTGCCCGGAAAACGAGCAGACAAAGAGGCGGCGCAGATGAAATTGACGTGGTACGGCCATTCCGCATTCAAGGTCGAAGTCGGTGATGCGTCCATCCTCATCGACCCGTTCCTGACAGGAAATCCTTCGTTTCCGGAAACGCTCGCGATTGATCAGGTTTGTGAGGGCGTGAACCACGTTATTCTGACCCACGGTCACGACGATCATATTGGAGATGCAGTCGCGATCCTGAAGAAGACCGGTGCGCTGCTGACCACAAACTTCGAGATTTGCATGTGGGCCGGTCGACAAGGCGTCGAGAACATCAACCCGATGAACAGTGGTGGATTGGTGGATACCGGCGAATTCAAAGTTGCGTTGACATCGGCTTTGCATTCCTCATCCAAACAAGGTGACGGTGAAGCGATCTATCTTGGAAATCCGCATGGCGTGATTATCGATGCGCCAAATGAACCGGTTCTCTATCATATGGGCGATACGGATATTTTTTCCGACATGGCACTGATTAACGAAATTTATCAGCCGAAGATCGGGCTCGTGCCGATTGGTGACCGGTTCACCATGGGCGGCAAGGTGGCCGCAATGGCTTGCCAGAGGTTCTTTGATTTCGATGCTATCGTCCCGTGCCACTATGGCACCTTTCCGATTATTGATCAGACGGCAGAGACATTTGTTTCGGCTCTCGGGGCCGACTCAGGCAAAGTAAAAAGCATGGAGCCCGGTTCCGGGATAAGCCTCTAACCGGTATTTGGAGAGAAGTGAAAGTGAACATCACCGTGAAGTCGCTGCTGGGATTGCCGGCATGTTTATGTTTGACGCTGGCACTTGTTGCAAATCCGGTTGTTGCTGCTGACAAATCCATTACGCCGGACGGAAAACCGGCTCCGTCGCAACCTCTGGCAAAGCCCGGCTCCAAGGCCGCGATCGAGGCCGAAAGTGCCGCCAAGACGCCTTATGAAAAAGTCCAGGAAGTGTTTTCCGGCGATCTGACGGTTGCAGGCGAGAAGGTTACTTTTCCGCAGGACAATCCATCGGTGAAGGCTTTGATCGTCACCATGGAACCGGGTGAGGTAACTGGTTGGCATCAGCACCACGCGCCTTTGTTCGCTTATATTCTGGAAGGCGAAGTAACGGTGACCTACGAGGAAATCGGCAAGAAGGTCTATCGGGAAGGTGAGGGTATTCTCGAAGCGATGAATGTAACCCATCGCGGTGAAAACACAGGAAGCGTTCCTGCCAAGATCCTGGCTGTCTTTCTGTTGGGCGATGATGGCAAAGCGACGGTTGATGAGGCCGCGCCCGGTTCTAACGGGGTCAAGGTCGAGTGAGCTTTCGAGGCTGATAGCCGCTACGTCGCGACGCCGCAAGTGATGGCGAGCGCGGGCGAAGTTGGACCAAGATAGAAGTAGTTATCGAGCCCGATCGCAAACACCGAAACGCCGATCAGTGTGTGTTCCAACCACACGGCCGCGAGAGATCTGTATTTCCTGTATGTGCGATAAAAGGAAAGACCAGCGACAGCGGCAAGAAAGACCGATAGCCAGGTGCCGAAGATGATGTGTACCCATCCGAAAAGCGTGGCAGAGACCAACAGTGCTGGCACATAGGGAACATTGAAAGTGTCCATCCGCCAGGAAACATACGCCCGGAAGGCAATTTCCTGCGGCAGAACAGAAACAAGCCCGTAAAAGACCACGATCGCTGCCATTGCAAGAGGGTCTGCGCGTGGAATGCAAAAGAGCCTGTCCGGACTGACCAGAAGAACGATAAGCGCAATCGCTCCAGTGCCCAGGAGCCATCTGGCAAGAAGGCCAGGCAACGCTCGGGTGCAGCCTTCCCAATTGATTGCGAGATAGATCATCTCGACGCCATTGGCCTTTAAGCGCCAAAAGCAGTAACCGGCGACTAGGAAGATCGTCGAGAACCGGAGCAATTGAGCGCTCAGACCGGTAAGGGCAATCGGACCGGCAACAATTACCAGAAGCTCAAGAACAAGCAGGGCTTTCCCAGGTCCGGGTTTGGCCGTGCGGCTACCGTCAGAATTTCGGAACCCATGCTCAAACACAGTCCTGCCATTTCAACGAATATGGCACATCATAGCAGCTGGCGATGCGGTTCCAATCTTCCAATTCGCTGGGTGACCGAACTACCGTTTCTCTAAACGCGTCGCTCGCGCCGTTTCAAATGCGCCTGCGTCAAAGTCGATTGAGCAATGCAGGGGTGGGCCAGGCATCTGCTGGCATGCCAAGTCGTTCCTGAACTGCCTGGACGGCCGCACGAGTTCCAGCTCCAAGAATACCGTCGATTTTGCCGACATTGAATCCCATGCTCTGAAGCTTGGTTTGCAGCTGTTTCATCTGAGCATCATTCAGGCCTGGATCAGGATTGCCCGGGGTATAACGCGGGGCACCGGCAAGCCGTGTCGCGAAATAGGCCGCCGTTGTCGTGTAGATGAAGGACTGGTTCCATTCCAGGTAAATGTTGTAGTTCGGATAGGCGAGAAATGCCGGACCCTTGCGGCCCTGTGGCAGCAAGAGTGAAGCCGGCAGGTTGCCGGAGATCTGACCCCAGCGGGGCTGGACCCCAAGTGCCGCCCATTGCGCACCGGTCTTGGTTTTTCCAAGCCCGGTCTCGGCCCAGTTGAGGTTCTGCGGCACAGCCACTTCCTGAAGCCAGGGTTCGCCGCGTCGCCAGCCAAGATTTTGAATGAACGCACCTGCTGTCAGGATTGCGTCTTCGGCACTCTGCTTCAGGCGGACATGGCCGTCGCCGTTTCCGTCCTTGCCGAACTTGATGATGTCTTCGGGCAACATCTGGACCATGCCGATTTCGCCTGCCCAGGCACCCGTTGTGCGCTGTGGGTCAAGGTCCCCGTGCTGGACCATTTCGATGGCAGCGATGAGTTGCGGCCGAAAGAGCTCGGGCCGCCGGCAGTCATGGGCAAGTGTTGCGAGTGCATTGACTGTGTTGAAGTCGCCCTGGACTGCCCCGAAATCGGTCTCCAGCGCCCAGAACGCAGTGATGACGGGTGCCGGAACGCCATATTCTTGCTCGGTGCGCTGAAAAATGGCGGCGTATTTCTTCATATTGGCCGCGCCATTTTTCATGCGGTAGCCGGAGATAACTCTCTTGGAAAAATCCAGAAATGTCATCTTGAAGACGCCCTGCGCCCGATCTCGGGAAAGCACCTTTCGGTCGATCTGGGCACCTGCCAGCGTTTTGTCCGCGGCGTTGGCGGACAGGCCCTTGGCGACGGCTTCCTGCTTCACCCCTGCCAGAAACTGACGAAAGTCTCCGCCGCATTGCTGAGCAAGGCTTGGTGCAGTTGTCAGGCAAAGTCCGGTCAGGGCAGTAAGGGCGAGCTTTGAAGCGAATTTGGCACGGCGGTTCATGAACAGTCCTGTCGTATTCTGGCGCAATGGAGACGGCGGAGCCTAAAAAAACCAGCCTAGTTGACTGTGCTTCGCGGGCAAGGTCAACAGGTCAAGCGCGCTGAAATGTGTCGCGCACAGGATTTCGGGCGCAAGAAGGTTTACTGGCAATTGCCGAAATCAGACCCTGCCATAATCGCACCATCTGGCGAGCGTTTCAGATGACCGTTGACGGTCGCTGAAGACCGGCAATCGGAGCGCGGACCTGCCAACCCGGATTGCGGGTAACTGTCAGCATTCACGCCGGAAGTCTGCTGCTGACACATTTGGTAGGCCATATCGTAAAGTGCTTCCCATCCGCCTGGCATCGATCCGAGATTGTCCAACACGCCAAGCGCACCGCCTGCACGGGCGCCTCGGCGCGCACCGCGCGGGCCGCGCCATTCGCCTCCAACAACAGCTCCTGCCATGCCGCCGGAAACGGCGTCTCCCACAACGTCTCCGCTTCCCACATGTGCATTTGCATAGTCGGTGGCATAAACGACGCAGTCCGTTCCGTCTGCGAGCGCCGGTTGGCTGAAGCTCAGGCCGGACAGGGCGAACAGTGTGGCGGCAAGTGCGAACGATCGGCGGCAAGCCATGATCTGTCTCCGTAGCTGCTTTCAGGCTTTTTAAGTCATCCACCGGAGCGTTTCCAGTGTGTCAAGGACAGCCCATCAAGAGATGGACGATGAGCCCTGGAGAAAGATACGGAGTAGGGCTTAACAAGCTTCTACCTGGATAGATGACTCATTCGCTAGCAGGTTTCTGTTCTATAAACTTCTTGCCGACAAAGCCGGTCTGTCCATCGAAGTCGACACCGCACCACCACGTGCCGCATGTGTTGAAACTGATGTCGGTACCGGCAGGAATTACAGCAAGGATCGTTCCGTCCTTGTCTTCCGATTTCCTTAGATTGACCGATGCAGTGATGGTCCCCTTGTTGGGATAGTCGGTACTGCCAGCGCTTGCCGGAGCATCCGTCGTTGCAGGTGTCACACTGGCGGTTTCAGGAGAGTCGCCAGACGCTGATTGTAAGGTTGTTTCCTTTTGCAACGGTGCTTCGGACTGAGATGCAGGTTCCGTGATTGACGGTGCAAGAGTAGCCGTGGTGCCGGCAGTAACCGCTTGAGCATTGCTTCCGGCGATTGCATCAATACCAGTTGCATTGTCGCCCAAGGTGAGCGTCGGCTGCTCGGAACCTGAGGGCATTGTGTCGTTTGTCTGCGGGTAGAGTGGTGCAACTTGTGGTGTGCTCAGGGTGCCGCGTTCCGCGAAAGCAAGCCGGATGCGCTCCTTCGCATTTTCAAGTTGTGCAGTTGTCGCCCCGCTGTAATGGAGGGCAGGTGCACCAACCGGGGATGCCGCGTCTTCGGCGATGAGCCCTTCAATGGTCGGTTCGGCGGAGATCGCTTCGGTTGTCACCAGTCGGGAATCTTCCTCAACCGGTTTGTTGGCAGCTGCCATTCCGATCGCAAAGCCCGCGGAACCTATCGCGGCAATGAGTATGGCGCTGATCAGAAACATTTTGGATTTCGGGTCCTGTAGACCGGACCGGGCTTTCAATTTGATAGCGTCAGACAGGGGAGCTGCAGTCGGTTCCTGAGGCGGTGCATCAAAACTTTCTCGCGGCCGGCGAAACACGCCTGGAATTTCCAAATCCGCTTCCTCATGCCCATCGAGCAGTTTTGGTTTCCGTGCTTCCTTGATGTCCGCATCCTCAGACGTTGCATGCATGTGTAGGATCTTTGCTGCAATCTTGCTGGCATCCAGTGGTTCGGGATCTTGAAGAGCAATTGCAGCCGTATCGGTTGTATGGACGAGTTTAAGGTCTTTTTTTGGTGGTTTAGCTGTTACATTGTCCGTTCTGTAGCTGGTGCTGATATCGCAAGAATTGGCAGGCGCGATTACGGAATACATTTGGCCCTCCCGGGTTTGCGCTACGGGTACGCTCAGAGCGGTGACATTGGTCCCGGTCGGTATTTCTTGCTGAACACTCCTGTTCCTGCCGTCTTCAACAAGTTCAAAACGGCATCAGGCACTGACCACGACCTGAAGCATTAACCTTTGTTAATGCGTCGGTTCACAGGCCGGATTGGGGCAGCACTGGGGAATTTTACGGAAAATGTGACGGGCTTGTGGTGAATGCCGGGCATCACGGCCTTGTTTGCAAATGCCTAACGAGTCTCGTCCACAATATGTGCGAGTCGAACGTTCGGATGCGAAATGTGGGTCGCGCCGTCGTTTAGAAAAATGGGCAAGTGAATATTATGGCGCGCTGGTTATCTCAATTCTTCATCAAGGCAATGGGTGTCGCTGTGGCATCGGCCTTTGCGATGAGTGTTTCTGTCGCTCAGGAAGCCAAGGAACTGAGGGTCGGGCTCCTGGCAACTTTGTCAGGACCGGCTGCGATCTTCGGTGAACACATGCGGGACGGCTTCATGCTGGCGGTCGCGCAATCAAATGGTGCACTTGGAGGTCTGGCGACAAACGTGTTGGTCGTTGACGACAAGCTCGATCCCGAACACGCGGTAAAACAGGTCACCAAACTGATAGATGAAAATGGTGTCGACGTGCTCGTCGGCGTCAATTTCTCCAGAGTGATGCTTGCGGTACACGATCCTGTCGTTCGGTCGAAGACACTGTTCATTGGAACGAATTCCGGACCCGCTCCCATCGCAGGCGGCAAGTGCAACCGGTACTTTTTCTCAACCGCATCCCAGGATGATCAGGTCCACGAGACCATGGGGCGATATGCCAGCCTCAAGGGATATCAACAGGTTGTCACAATCGCCCCAGACTATGAAGCTGCGCGAGATGCTGTGTCTGCATTCAGGCGGCACTTCAAGGGTCAGATTGCGCGCGAGCTTTTCCCAAGACTTGGTCAGACCGATTTTGCCGAGGAATTCAACCAGATCGCCGAAATTGAACCCGATGCCATTTATGCCTTTATGCCGGGTGGTATGGGTGTCGAGCTGGTGAAACAGTTTCACACCTCTGGACTGAAGGGCATTGTCCCTTTCCTGTCATCGAACACGATCAATGCAATTACGCTTCCAATCACGTCAGAGATGGGTGAGGGGCTTTTCTCGGCATCTCACTGGGCACCCAATCTCGACAACCCCGCGAACAAAAGGTTCGTTCGGGAATTTTCCCGAAAGTACAAATACGCGCCGTCAGTCTATGCAGCACAAGGATATGATGCCGCCAAGCTCATTCATTTTGCGCTCGAACTGACAGGTGGGGTGAAGGAGCAGGAAGCTCTTATTTCGGCAATCAGTGCTGCTCCGTTCGAAAGCGTTCGCGGTGACTTCCGGTTCAATTCGAACCAGTTTCCAATTCAGGATTTCTATCTCGTCGAAGGCGTGCGCAGAACCAGCAGGCTTTATGAAATGGAAGCCATTGCGCGGGTTTTTGACGATGTCGGCGACGCGTATGCCGGTTCTTGCCGCATGTAGTTTGGCTCAATTCGGTACCGCATTGCACGAGTATTGAATTGGTCAGTCCAAAAAATATCTGCGGCCTTCTTGTATTCTGAACTGGCCAGTCCATATCAGTGTCATGAGCAACGCTGCGAGCAAATCGACATCAGAGCAAAAACGGGCTTCAGGGCCTGGGCGTCCTCGTGCATTCGATGAGGCAGCAGCGCTGGAAGCGGCGATGAATGTCTTTTGGCAGAAGGGTTTCGAGGCAACCTCACTTGATGACCTGACCAGTGCCATGGGGCTGAGCCGATCGAGTTTTTATGCAACTTTCGGCAGCAAGCAGGACCTGTTTCTAAGGGCCGTTGGATACTATTCCCGCAATGGGATACGCGGCCTGGCGGAAACCGCACGGGCGGCTGAGGCGAGCGATGCAAATGTTGTCGATGCCATGATGCAGGCCTTGTCGGACCCCAAGGGCGGACCGCGCGGGTGCCTTTTGATCAACTGCATTACCGAGCTTGCCCCGCATGACGAGAAAGTCGCCGAACTTGGTCGGCGCCATCTTGAAAGCATCGAAGATCTGTTCGCCAAGGCACTAGATCCCGCAAATCCGGATGCCGCCCGAGACAAGGCCAGTGCCTACTCGTCACTGGCCATTGGCACGCTGGCGCTCAGAAAAGCTGGGATACCTGCCGAACGGATCACGCGAACGATTCAGCAAGCCAAAGAGGTGCTTTCACCTTAAGCCAACCTGATCGGAACACCGCAGACAAGTTTCACGACTATTATTGGACTGATCATTCCAATTTTATGCCAACCCGACCACAAGACTGCAAAGGATAGCAAGATGTCGGACAGCAAGCTTTTCCAAGCCTCACATGCAGGTGCGATTGAACTGAAGAACCGTGTGGTCATGGCACCGCTGACGCGGAACCGCGCCCGTGCCGAGGACGATGCCCCAACAGAATTGCAGGCCGAATATTATGGCCAGCGAGCAGGGGCAGGCCTGATCATTACTGAAGCCTCACAGATATCGCCGCAAGGCAAGGGGTATGCGTGGACACCGGGCATCTATTCCACGTCCCAGGTTGATGGATGGAAAAAGGTAACCAGCGCGGTTCATGCCAAGGGTGGCAAGATTGTGCTTCAACTCTGGCATGTCGGCCGGATCTCGCATCCTGTTTTGCAGCCGGATGGTGTCGATCCCGTTGCTCCAAGCGCGATTGCCGCTCAATCGAAAACCTTCGACGGCGAGCAATTTGTAGATACCCCGACACCACGAGCGCTTGAAGTCAGTGAAATTCCTGGAATTGTCGAAGACTACCGCAAGGCTGCGGCAAATGCCCTTGATGCAGGCTTTGACGGGGTCGAAGTGCATGCGGCCAACGGTTATCTGATCGACCAGTTCCTGCGAGACGGGTCAAACAAGCGAGAAGACGCTTATGGTGGATCTGTCGAAAACCGGTCACGTTTCTTGAAGGAAGTCATGGATGCTGTCGTAAGTGTCTGGGGCGGCGCAAGGGTCGGTATCCGTCTTAGTCCATTTTCCAACGCGAACGACATTGCCGACAGCGACCCGCAACAAACCTTCTCACACGTGATACGTTTGTTGAACGAATACGACCTTGCGTACCTTCACCTTGTTGAAGGCCAGACCGGCGGGCCGCGCGACATCCCCGAAGGGGGCGACCTGGCTGCGCTGTATGGGCTCTTCAACGGCGTCAGAATGGGCAACAATGGCTATGAACGGGCTTCGGCGATCGATGCCATTGAGAGCGGGAGACTTGATCTCGTGGCTTTTGGAAGGCCGTTCATCTCCAACCCCGATCTGGTGGATCGTCTGAGAGCTGACGCTCCGTTGAACCAGCTCGATCCCGAGACACTCTATGGTGGCAATGAAAAGGGCTACATCGACTATCCTTCATTGGATGAAGCGACAATTGCCGCCGAATAGACGGGACAAGATTCAGGCTGTCTGACATCCACCCCTTCTGAGGCGGTCTGAAGCTTAGCCGGTGCAGTGCATTTGCCTGCACCGGCTTTTTTTAGCCTGTTTGCTGCGTTGGCGCGCGCGCGTTGACCACAAGGAGCGCGCACCATGCGCCAAGAACAAGCTCTATTGCCAATGCCGCAAGAAGCGACACAGGTGGAATTCCGTCTATCGGCAGGCTGATCAGGCGTCCAACGCCATAGGATAGCAGCAGCACAGCCGACAAGGTGAGTGCTGGTCTCAGCAGTCTATCGTCTTTCAAGCCGGCCATTGCCAGGGCGAAACCGACGAGGACCAGCACGCCGGGAGCTCTGATTTCACTCATCATGGCCGCAGACGGATCAAGAACGACTTTGTTCAGCTCAAATAAAGACGCAGGCGCAAAAACGACGAGACTGCCGACGGTACCCAGTGTCAAAGCTGATAGGGATAGGGCGATTTTTGTTTGAATGCTGGCCATTCCAATTCTCCGGTTGTGGTTTGGTCTGGCGTAAAGGTGACGGGGCTGGTCTGGATTTTCCATGCTTGAAAGTGTTAAAAAGTCAGCAGATCGTCCAGAATCAGGCTCAGAAACACATCCTTGTCCGATATCGTTGCTGAAGAGAATAATCCCGCGCCTGTGAGCACCGACAAGCGTGATCCGTTGAGCGAAGTGCTTCACCTGCTCAATCTCAGTGGGACATTTTATTGCGTGCCGGAACTGACGGCGCCTTGGGGTATTGCGGTTCCGGAGCTTGCGAAGCGACTGGTTCTGATCGTCGTGACCGAAGGCAAGTGTATCTTGGACCTCAAGAACGGAGACGTGCTTGAGCTGGGGCACGGCCAATTGGCCCTGCTTCCGCATGGACGCGCGGTAGACCTGCGGGATAACGCAGGCAGCCCGTTGACACCTCTCTTTGACATTCCCGCCAAAAGACACAGCCCAAATTTCGAAACCATGAGTTTCGGAGGCGGCGGCGCCATGACACGCATGACCTGCGGTGTGCTGAAAGTGGACCATGTAGCAGCCGAAAGACTGATCGAGCTTCTGCCTCAGGTGATATTTCTGGACGAATTTGACTTGCAGGCGGGCAGGTGGCTCGAAGGTACGCTTCAATACCTTGCAGAAGAAGCCCGGAACCCACAGCCCGGCGGTGAAACGGTGCTCACGCGTCTCACGGACATCTTGGTTGTTCAGGCCATTCGAAGTTGGTTGAAGCGGTCACCGGATCAACAAACCGGATGGATTGCGGCGCTCCGTGATCTGAAGGTGGGCAAAGCCCTGCAGGTCTTTCACAAAGAGCCTGACGCCTCCTGGACGATAGAGCGTCTTGCCCAACATGCCGGCATGTCCAGATCGGCGTTTGCTGCTCGGTTCAAGGAATTAACCGGTGACGGGGTCATGAATTACGTAACCCGATGGAGAATGCAGCTGGCTTGCAGCGAATTGAAGAACAGCGGCAGTTCCCTGGCCGAGATTGCTTCTTCCGTTGGTTATGAATCCGAAGCGGCATTTGCACGCGCCTTTAAGCGTGTCGTCGGTCAGACGCCTGCTTCATTCCGCAAACTCTGAAGACTACTTTTCTGCAATCGACTGGTCGATTTCCTCCAGCGAAATCCCGCGTGTCTCAGGTGCATATGCCCAGGAAAACCAAAGCCCGAACGCACAGCAAAGAGCGAACAGCGTAAAGGTCATGGCTTCTCCCAGACCGGCCGCGAGCGCAGGAAACAGAAAGACGACAAGGAAGTTGCAAATCCAGTTTGAAAGCGAGGCGATCGCCATTCCCTTGCCTCTGAGGGCGAGCGGGAACAACTCGGACATATAAAGCCAGGGGAGTGGTCCGAGGCTGACAGCAAAGAAGAAAACGAAAGCGAAGAGCCCGACAAGAGTGAGCCATGCAAAGCCTGGGTTGTCGATCTGGAAGAGAACCGCAATCAGCGTAAGACTTAGGAAGGCACCAGCAAAGCCGAAGATGAACAAGGGGCGGCGACCGAGGCGATCGACCATGAGCATTGATAAGATGGTCACTGCCACGTTCAATGCGCCGATGCCAGCAGTGGCAATCAATTCGTTGGCCAGACCGCTGAGGCCTGCTTTTTCAAGGATTTGAGGTGCATACGACAGGATGACGTTAATTCCGCTGAATTGCTGCAGGAAGAATGCGGCCACACAGAAGATCAGCAGAAATCGCAGGCGTGGATTTTTGAAGTTACTCCAGCTTTCCTGAGCCGGGTCGGACGGACGGCTGGCTTCAATCTCATTGACGATCTTGTCGACCCGTCCCGGCGTGATGTCAGGCTGAACGGTTTGCAGAACCTGCCGCGCATCTTTCTCCCGGCCTGCCAGAACAAGCCAGCGTGGGCTTTCCGGAGCGCGCAGGATACCAGTCAGGCAAATGCAAGCTGGCACAAGACTGAACCCGAGCATCAGCCGCCAGGACCCTGAAAACGAGAAAGCCCAATCAACAACAAAGGCGGCAAGGATGCCGACGGTGATCATAAGCTGGAACGCGGAAACGACAGCGCCGCGAATACGCGCTGGCGCGATCTCTGCCAGATACATGGGGGCAACCAGAGAGGAAACACCGATAGCGGCCCCGATGATCACGCGGGCTGCCGTTAGCGACCAGACACCAAAAGCAGAGGCGGCTGCAAGCGATCCGGCGGCAAACAGGATTGAGCTGAAGATCAGCATGGGTCTGCGACCGAAGCGATCGACGAGAAGGAGCGCGGCGATTGCCCCGAAAATTGCTCCAAAGGGAACAGCGCCCGTCATGAAGCCTTCACTTTGAACCGTGAAGGCGTATTCCTTTTTCAAAAGTGGCAAAGCGCCTGAGATGACGCCTTGGTCCGTGCCAAACAGGAAACCGAACATGGCGGCCAGAACGGCCAGCAAAATGAGCACTGCATGCCTCCCAAATAACGCAGCTTTCCGGTTTGGCTCTATCTTTGTGATTTTTCTGAAGCTTGAAACCGGTCCAAAACCATTGCGCTTGTAGCGGCCGGATGCAAGCCCTGAATGGGCAGCATCTTTCATGCAACCATATGTCGATTGTGCGAATTCATGACCTTTAAATCGCCAACCGTACCGGAGCGTACTCTTTTTCGAGGATCTGTCCTTTCCCGAATTTCAAAAACCTGTCACACCCTGATCAATGACAAATGGGCATTTATCTGGATCCGGATTGACGGGTTTCAGCCGTTGAGGCGATGAAGATGCCCGCCAGCAAGACGGATAAGTGAAATGCCTCCCTATCGTTCAAGAACCTCAACCCATGGCCGTAACATGGCCGGTGCACGCGGCCTTTGGCGTGCTACAGGGATGAAGGAAGACGATTTCGGCAAACCCATCATCGCGATTGCCAACTCGTTCACTCAGTTCGTGCCGGGTCATGTTCATTTGAAGGACCTCGGTCAGCTTGTGGCCCGTGAAGTGGAAAAGGCTGGCGGAGTTGCAAAGGAGTTCAATACGATTGCGGTCGATGATGGCATCGCCATGGGCCATGACGGCATGCTCTATTCGCTTCCCTCGCGCGAAGTGATCTCCGATGCCATTGAATACATGGTCAACGGCCACTGCGCGGACGCGATTGTTTGTATTTCCAATTGCGACAAGATCACCCCAGGTATGTTGAATGCCGTCATGCGGCTGAACATTCCTGCCGTTTTTGTTTCTGGTGGACCGATGGAAGCCGGTAAGGTTGTGCTCGAAAACGGGGTTGAGAAGGCAATCGATCTCATTGATGCAATGGTTGCGGCCGCAGACGAAAACATGTCTGACGCGGACGTGTTGTCCATGGAACAAAATGCATGCCCAACCTGCGGCTCGTGTTCGGGGATGTTCACGGCCAACTCCATGAATTGTTTGACGGAAGCGTTGGGACTTTCTCTGCCTGGAAACGGTTCAACCCTCGCCACGCATGCTGACCGAGAGCGCCTTTTCGTCGAAGCCGGACATTTGATTGTGGATCTTGCCAAAAGATACTACGAGCAGGATGACGAGAGCGTTCTTCCGCGCAAGATCGCCAATTTCCAGGCCTTTGAAAATGCCATGAGCCTCGACATTTCAATGGGGGGGTCCACCAACACAATTCTGCACCTCTTGGCCGCGTCATATGAAGGTGAAATCGGCTTCACCATGGATGATATCGACCGCTTGTCCAGAAAGGTGCCGGTGCTCTGCAAGGTCGCGCCTGCGGTTGAAAATATCCATATGGAAGATGTCCATCGGGCAGGGGGCATCATGGGGATCTTGGGCGAGCTCGATCGGGCAGGGTTGCTGCACTCGGACATTCCGACCGTTCACACCTCCAGCATGAAAAAGGCATTGGCCAGGTGGGACATTTGCCAGACAAACTCTGAAAGCGTGCACGAGTTTTACAAAGCCGCTCCAGGTGGAGTGCCCACTCAGACGGCCTTTAGCCAGGACCGCCGTTGGGGCGATCTTGATCTTGATCGCCAGTCGGGGGTAATTCGCGAACTGGATCATGCCTACAGCACAGATGGCGGACTTGCCGTGCTTTACGGCAATATTGCTGAAGACGGCTGTGTTGTGAAAACAGCTGGAGTGGACGATAGCATCCTGAAATTTGTTGGCCCGGCCCGTATTTTTGAAAGTCAGGACAGCGCCGTTTCAGCAATTCTCACCAACAAGGTCAAAGCGGGCGATGTCGTTTTAATCCGGTATGAAGGTCCGCGCGGTGGTCCTGGCATGCAGGAAATGCTCTATCCGACCAGCTATTTGAAGTCGAAAGGGCTTGGCAAGGAATGTGCACTGATCACGGATGGGCGTTTTTCCGGCGGTACATCCGGCCTCTCAATCGGTCACATGTCGCCGGAAGCCGCTGAAGGCGGCGCAGTTGGCCTCGTGGAAGAAGGCGACACGATTGTCATCGACATTCCGAACCGTGTCTTGCGAGTCGACCTCACAGACGAGGAACTTGCAGATCGCCGTGCTGCCATGAATGCCAAGGGCGAGGAAGCCTGGAAGCCACTTGAAAAACGCAAACGCAAGGTTACCAAAGCACTCAAGGCATACGCCAAAATGACAACGAGCGCTGCCAAAGGCGCTATCAGAGAAGTGGACTAAGCAGACAGTTGAGCTGGAGAGAGGCGGAAAACTTCCGCCTTTTCAATTTCTGACCATTGTCTTCTGCTGGTGCGTGCCTCACATAACCGGCTAACTTTGTCGTTTCTTATCCCACCGGTTGTTTTCATGGATTCTTTGACACAATTTGCCCTTGGCGCGGTCGTCTCCACTGCTTGTCTGGGGAGCAAGGTAGGTCCGCGGAAGGCGGTGCTCATAGGAGGTGTGCTGGGCACCTTGCCGGATCTGGATGTTTTTATCCCCTTTGACGACCCCATAGACAGCTTTGTGTATCATCGCGGCTGGACGCATTCTGTTTTTGTCCACGCGCTTGCAGCGCCAGTGATCGGAGAAATTCTGCTGCGATTGTTCAAGGGACTGCGGGAAAGCAGATGGCTCGTCTGGGCAACCGTGTTTCTGTGTCTGTCGACCCACGCCGTTATCGATGCGATGACCGTTTACGGAACCAGAATATTCTGGCCGTTGTACCCCGATCCTGTTGGGGTTGGCTCAGTGTTCATCATCGATCCGACATATTCGCTTCCACTGCTTGCAATCGTCATCTGGGCACTTTTCAAGAAATCCTGGACAACACGCTTTCGAAATGGAGTAGCTGCAGCCCTGATTTTTTCGACCGGATATTTGGGGCTCTCGATGGTCGTCCAGAAAGTTGTCGAGGGTAAAGCCGAGCAATTGTTTGCTGAAGTGGGCACTCCTCCTGACACGATTTATGCCATTGCCGCGCCGTTCAATATTCTTCTATGGAAGGTTATCGGCCTCAAGGATGACCAATACCAAAACCTTTATGTTTCTCTCTTTGATGGGGATGGAGATCCGGAAATCTATGCGCATCCGCGTCACCCGGAACTTGTTGCCTGTATTGAGGACACGCCCGCATTCAACAAACTGGAATGGTTTAGCAGAGGTTTTTACAAGGCTGATCTGGTCGATGGGAAAGTTGTTGTATCGGACCTGCGCATGGGATTGACGCCAGGCTATGCTTTTCGTTTTGCCATCGCGGAGCAAAAGGGTGACAAGTTGCAACCGATCGAACCGGAACGTGTTGTGGACCAGGTTCGTGTGGAAGAAGACGACTGGGCATGGTTGGGAGCGCGGTTAAAAGGTGAACCACGCCAACGAACCGCGGAAGCCCGGCTTGTGAAACCCATAGAGGTAGCGGCGCAGAATTTTTGCGGCCAGGAGCCTACTACTGCTGGCTAGGTGAAAGTTGCAGTGATTTTCTGTGAAGTTGCACGCCCCTAGTCCGTGCGATGCAGTGGTCTCTCGTCAGCTCTCCGGCAACGGGGCCAGGAGCGTTTGACTGAGCAGACTGTCCGGATCGTGGACTTCGGGCACTTGTGTGCAATCAGGCGAGTGGTCGCTGTCAGCGCCTTGATGTTCCTTCAAGGAGGCGCAGATCGGAATTGCCGCTTGTCTCGTACCTTGCGAGGCAGCGGTCATCACATCGAGGAGCGTTCCCTCTGTTTCACCGAGAGCCAGGGACAAGTGCTTCGCGAACAGGGATATCGTTCTGTCAGCGCTATAGTTGGCCATCTGGCCCTGGCCGGATGATGTGACGAGCGCTTCCGGCCGGTTTTCAAGATCGACTGAATGCTCATCCAGAAGGTCCAGATTAACCGCATAGGAATTGTTGGTGTCGAGGATCAGCACAACTTCACCGGCGCGAATGGTATGTATCATGGCCGCGAAGGCCGGCGCAGACATCCAGATGCCTTCAGCTATTGCTTCGCCGGCTGTTTCGGGGGACTGATCGGCCCAGAGTTCCAAAACATGGCCGAAGGCTGTATCTGCGTCGGCCACCTCTGCGCTGCTTAAGGGAAGGTTCGCGTAGATGATCAGACGGTCATCCGGGCCGAGATTGTTGGAAAGTTCTGTTGCTTTTAGCTTCAGCGCGGATGCACTGGCTCCTTCGTTCACGAGCAAATGCGTCTGGCTGGGACTTGCATCAAGTCGTGGTGCGAGTGCGGACATAACCTTGTCCAAGCTGTTCTTGCACATTTCCGGCGACTGTGGGTTCCAAGGCGGGCAAATGCCAATGCCGAGAATGTGGTTTTGAACGTCCTGGTTCTCCGCATTCCCACTTTCTTGTGCGCTTGCGACGAGGCTAGGTCCACTGGCCAAAACAATGGCGTAGATAGACATCAGAGATGACCGCAGGAACTTTGAACCTATCCGGCGGAAGGCCTCGAACATGTTTTCTCCCCGGTGCCTATTCTCGCAGTTTCTGACGTCAGAGGCTTCTTCCGTTGAAGGCCAGCGAGCGGCTGAATTCAATGACAATGACCTTGAAAACCAAACGTGTCTGTTGCCGATTATAGATTATGTTCTAAGGGATTAAACACCGAAATGGCTCGTCTTCAAACAGGCAAAACACGTCATGGCCAAACTCTTGTTTTGAGCTGCTAGTCTGTACTGTCTCTTTGTCAGTTCAGGAGTTGCTTCAATCGCTCTATCACCTGTTGCGTGTCATCGGTCAAAGTTCCCGTATCGGCGCGCCCTACCGCGTTCACCATCTGCATCATGTCTGGAATTGTGTCCCGTCCGCCGAGCTTCACGGTTCGCATGATCAGTCTGCGGATCATGTCATCCTGATTGCTGCTCTGGCTGGCGATCCATTTAGCGAAAACATAGAGCTCTTTGGAATCCGATTCAGAAAGCTCAAAGACCTTCCGCAACTGTTCCTCTATGCTCTCCTTTTCTGCCCTGGAAATGCCGCCATCAATTTCCGCGACCAGTATCAGCAACGCAGCGCCCGTCACACGCGGATCATCAACGCTTTCAGTCGGGTGCTGGTTCAGAAGTGCTTTGTATCCAAACCGATTGGCCGCCGCTTTGACGTCCTGAGGTGCTTCAAGGGCAGTGCCCGAGGACTGTGTGGTCTGGCCGGTTCGAAAGATCCAGTAGGCTATGATGGCAACAAGTGCGAGCGCTGCGAGCAGGATGTGCAAAGGAAACCTCTTCTAAATGCAGTGGCAGGCAGCACACGGCGATTGGTATGGAACCGCCGTGACAAGCATCACGATGCCGCTGCGACGTCCTGCGCTTTTGCAGACACCAGTCGGCTGACGACATTCTCAATAATCTTGTGCCCCGCGTCCTGGTCAAGAGACATAATGGACTCAGGATGAAACTGGACGGCGGCGATCGGTTCTTTTTGGTGCTCGACGGCCATGACCACTCCGTCCTCAGTTTCTGCAGTGACACGCAGATCCGTCGGCAGTGTGTCGCGGTTGGCGAAAAGAGAATGGTAACGTCCGACTGTAACCGGTGCCTCAAGACCATCAAACAACATGGAGTTGCCGGACAAGCTGATCGGCGAAGGTTTTCCGTGCATGGGTGTTTCCAACTGACCAAGCTCAGCGCCGAAATATTCTGAAAGTGCCTGCAGACCAAGGCAAACGCCAAATATTGGCAAGGCACGGGAACGAGCACGGCCGATGGTTGCGGCGCAGTCAAAGTCTTTGGGGTTTCCGGGGCCGGGCGATAGAACGACCAGATCCGGTGCCACGTCGTGGAATACATGGTCTGCAACAGGGGTGCGGTAGGTGACAACATCCGCACCTGTTTGGCGGAAATAGTTCGCCAATGTGTGGACGAAACTGTCCTCGTGGTCGACCAGCAGGATTTTCATGCCCTTGCCGGGTTTTGCTTCTTCAGGTTTTTCTGCCGACTTGGAAGCAAGACCCGCTTCCCTGACCGCAGCGCGCATGGCTTCCGCCTTCAGTTCCGTCTCGGCTTCTTCATCTTCCGGGACGCTATCATAGAGCAGGGTTGCACCGGCACGGATCTGAGCCATGCCATCCTTGATGCGCACCGTGCGCAGCGTCAGACCGGTGTTCATGTCGCCGTTGAAGAGAACCGCTCCAATGGCGCCGCCATACCAGGCACGCGAGGACTTTTCGTGATCCTCAATAAACTGCATCGCCCACCGTTTTGGTGCTCCGGTGACGGTGACAGCCCAAGTATGAGACAGGAACGCATCAAGCGCATCCATATCTTCGCGAAGAATGCCTTCGATGTGATCCACCGTGTGAATGAGGCGGGAATACATTTCGATCTGACGGCGTCCGATCACCTTGACGGAGCCGGGGACGCACACCCGGCTTTTGTCATTCCGGTCGACATCGGAACACATTGTGAGCTCCGCTTCGTCCTTTTCGGAATTCAGCAGTTTGCGGATCTGCGCCTCGTCTTCAATTGCGTTTTTTCCGCGCCTGATCGTGCCGGAGATCGGGCAAGTCTCCACGCGGCGCCCACCGGTTACGCGCACGTACATTTCCGGTGATGCACCGACCAGATACTCGTTGTTGCCAAGATTGAAGAAGAAGGAATAAGGGGAGGGGTTGATCTGAGCCAGACGTCTCGAAACAGCAGACGGTGGGTTGGCGCAAGGTTCATAGAATGTCTGGCCGGGCACAGTTTCAAACAGGTCGCCACGCCTGAAGTAGTCCTTGGCCTTTTCAACAAGTTTCGAATACTCACCGGGCTCGTGATCGCCGCGGCCAGGATCAATATTTGCTGGTGTATATTGACGTTTTTCGCCAGTTCGTTCCAACCCCTTGGTGCTTCGTCCGTTCACGACGAAATCGTATTCCAGAACATAGGCCCGCTTGCCGTGGTGATCGACGATCAGGATTTCATCGGGCAAAAACAGAACCACATCACGCTGATCGTCTGGCCTTTGCAGTTTCAGATCGATCGGCTCGAACTGAAAGGCAACGTCGTAGCCAAAAGCGCCATACAGGCCGAGCTGATCGTCATCGCAGGCGAAGATATTTTTCAACTCCCGAACAATCGAGAATGTCGATGGCTGCCGGGATCTTTCTTCTTCGTTGAACAAGCGGTCCGGCGCTTTCACCGTCAGCTCGATCTTGGTATCGCTGGCCTCGAAAGTTTCCACGTCCGGATGAGATTTCAAAAGATCGCGAATGGCGGGAAGGATAACCATGCCGCGCTCGTTGAGTGTCCGGATCTCAACTTTACGATCAGCTGCTTCCATCACCAATGGAGGGTTGACCAGAGCCATGTCCCAACGGGTGTATCTGCCCGGATACTCATAGGACGAGGCAAGGACAGCTCCCAACTCGGAATCCAACCTGTCGATCCAGTCCGAAGTCCCAGTCTCATAGTCGGAAGGACGCGAGGTGCGCAGGATTGTGATCCCGCCTTTTGTTTCATAGGTCTGATCTGCCAGCGCCGGCATTGGTCTGTTCCCGTATTGATGGCTGCCTAGAGTTACCAGCAGCCTCTTAAATGCACCAAGGCCGCCAGCGGTGTCCCGCGGCGGCCTTGGTGAAAATATGATCCGTTCAGAGCATGAGTGATCGTCGGCCGCCTATTTTGCGCCGCGCCACCACCAAGCTGCTTTCAGGTTCATCAACATGCAGACAGCCATAGCGGAAGGTGCAGAGGTTGGCAACGGCTTTGTTGCCTCGTCTGTCTGATGGAATCAAACTTCGCCATGGAAGCAATCGTTTGCATGTGACCATTGTCGTAATCTGACAAAGAGCTGGACCGGATTGGCAACCAACCGGTGCTCAAATTCTTCAATTTTGCTCAACAAACAAGCAGATCAACAACTGAGCGAACCGCAGCAAACACTCAATTCACGACTTTCCGGTATCGGATCTTGACGCCTTCTTGCAGATGCTGTTGTTGCGCTGCAATGTGTGGTGGGAGCAATGAGGGGCACAATGGACAAGTATGATCTTATCGTGATCGGCAGCGGACCCGCGGGACGCAGGGCAGCGATCCAGGCGGCAAAATTTGGCCGCAACGTAATGGTCGTCGAACGCGGTCGCAGGGTCGGCGGTGTTTCTGTGCATACGGGCACAATTCCATCCAAGACCTTGCGTGAAACAGTGCTCAATCTGACAGGCTGGAGAGAACGTGGTTTCTACGGTCGTTCATACCGTGTGAAAGAAGACCTGACAGCAGATGATCTCAGGGCCAGACTTCACATCACACTCGACCATGAAGTTGAAGTTCTGGAACATCAGTTCGCCCGCAACAAAGTTGATACTATTGGCGGCGAAGCGCGCTTCCTTGGTCCGCACACAATCGAAGTCACTGGAGAAGCTGGTGAAGTCCACACCTTTGAGGCCGAGAAATTCATCATTTCGGTGGGCACAAAGCCTTTCCGACCTGACTACGTGCCCTTCGACGGCGAATATGTGCTCGATAGCGACGAAATTCTTGAACTGAATGAACTGCCGAGATCAATCGCGGTGATCGGTGCCGGTGTGATCGGTGTTGAATACGCATCAATCTTCTCGGCTCTGGATGTGCATGTCACCCTTGTGGAGCCCCGGGAAACAATGCTCGATTTCCTGGACAAGGAACTTGTCGCCGATTTCACGCATCAGCTGCGTGATCGTGGCATTGCACTGCGCTTTGGTGCGACTGTTCAGAAAATTGAAAAGCACGGGGCTGCGGACTGCGAGATCACCTTGGAAGGGGGGCGTTGCATCCGATCAAATGTCATATTGTTTGCAGCCGGCCGCATGGGGGCCACGCCCGCCTTGGCCCTGGACAAGTGTGGACTTGAGACCGACCACAGGGGGCGATTGAAAGTCGATCCGATGACGTTCCAGACATCGGTACCGCATATCTTTGCCGCCGGCGACGTCATCGGCTTTCCAAGCCTTGCGTCGACTTCCATGGAGCAGGGGCGCATTGCCGCTTGTCACGCGCTGGGAGAGACCGCCTACGATCCACCGGAATACTTCCCATATGGCATTTATGCTGTCCCGGAAATTTCGACTGTGGGCATGACTGAGGAAGAAATACGAGAGCGGGGCATTGCTTATGAGTGCGGAGTAGCCCGGTTCCGGGAAACGTCTCGTGGGCACATCATGGGACTGGACACCGGGATGTTGAAATTGATCTTCTCGCTCAAGACCCGGCGATTGCTCGGTTGTCATATCGTCGGCGAAGGCGCCACTGAACTGGTGCACATCGGTCAGGCTGTGCTGAACCTGCGCGGTACACTGGAGTATTTCGTTGAAAACACATTCAACTATCCCACCCTTGCTGAAGCCTACAAGATAGCTGCGCTGGATGCCTGGAACCGCATGCCGCCTCTTGAGGAATAAAAGCTGTCTTGAAAAGCAGGTGACGGCCGCAATTTCGTCAATAGCTTTGGAACGGCTGGACACATAAGCTTTACGTAATTGTACGACAACAACGATTCGAGCCGGTCAATCCCAATGGTCCGAACACTGCTTTTGAAAAACGCCGACATGCTCGTGACCATGGATGGCGAGCGCCGTGAAATTAGAGGCGGCGGCTTATATGCTGAAAATGGCATCCTGAAAGCAGTCGGCCCGACCGAAAACCTTCCGGAAACAGCGGAAAAGGTTATTGATGCGACAGGTCAGATTGTTCTGCCCGGGTTTGTGAATACACATCACCACTTGAATCAGACGCTGACACGCAATCTACCGGCGGCTCAAAACAACAATCTGTTTCCCTGGCTTCAGGCACATTACCGGATTTGGGCAAAAACAAATCCGGAGGCGTCAAGAGCCAGTACGCTGGTCGGTCTGGCGGAGTTGGCATTGTCGGGGTGTACGACAGTATTCGACCACACCTATCTTTTCCAAAGCGGCAACAAGGTCGATTACCAGATTGAAGCAGCGAAAGATCTTGGCGTGCGCTTCCATGCAAGCCGAGGGTCCATGTCGCTGGGTGAAAGCCAGGGCGGGCTCCCGCCAGATGAGTGTGTTGAAAATGAAGACGACATCCTTACCGACACGGTTCGGGTAATCGACAGGTACCATGATGCGTCGCATGGTGCGATGACACGCATTGTTGTGGCACCATGTTCACCGTTTTCCGTATCTGAAAATCTTTTGCGCGAAAGTGCCAGCCTCGCCAGAGACAAAGGCGTGATGTTGCACACCCACCTTTGTGAAACACTGGATGAGGAGCGTTACACACTCGAACGCTTCGGCAAACGCCCCGTTGAATGGATGGAAGGACTTGATTGGACAGGACCAGATGTCTGGTTCGCGCATGCCATTCATGTTGACGACGATGAAATCCGGCTATTCGCAGCAACGGGCTGTGGCGCCGCTCATTGCCCTTGTTCCAATATGCGCCTTGCTTCCGGAATAGCACCCATCAAGAAGTACATGGCCGCCGGGGTTCGGGTTGGACTTGGTGTCGACGGATCCGCAAGCAACGATGGATCCAATATGCTGATGGAAGTTCGGCAGGCCATGCTTCTGGCACGACTGCAACTGGGCCTTATGCCGCCGGAAGGTCCACGCAAACACACCCTGTTGCCGGTTGCTCATCCACTGCGTGCCAATGAGTGGATGACTGCGCGTGAAGCACTTGAACTTGCGACCATCGGTGGCGCTTCCGTTCTGGGGCGGGACGAAATCGGTTCGCTGCAGGTTGGCAAATGCGCGGATTTCTTCACTCTGGACCTGAATTCCATACAGTTTGCTGGTGCTCTACATGACCCGGTGGCAGCGGTCGTCTTCTGTGCTCCCCAGTCTGCCAGAACAACAGTGATCAATGGCAGAACAGTGGTGGAGGACGGCGCTGTGGTGACGATGGATATGGCGCCCGTCATCAATCAACACAATCGCTTGAGCCTGGAACTGGCATCTGATCTCTGATGAGGCAGCGTTCAGACGATGGTGGTCGCTCTACAGCGTTCTGTGGCGGTTCTATCTGAATGGGGGGCGAAAAGAGGCTTGGGCTGACCAGAATACTGTCAGCAGAGCCAGCAATTTTCCGGCATGGAGGCTTGCGTAATTTCACCGCCTTGATCTATCCAGCTCAGGATCCCATCCTTGACATTGGCGACCTGCGTAAAGCCTGCCTGACCGCTTAAATACTCCGACAGCACTTGGCTGCGTCGACCGGTGCGGCAGATGAAAACGACTTCCTCCGAAGGTCCTGCAACCAGTTTTTGAAGTTCGGCTCCAAAAGTTGGGTTCACGTTGCCATTTGCATCGAAAAACGTCAGCAAATGACTCCCGGGAATAACGCCTGTTTGCTGCCATTCGTCAGGCCTGCGGATATCAATAACCGTGGTGCCAGCGGCCAGTTTGCCTTTCAGGTCTTCATTGTTGAGGTCGGAGAACTTCTTTGCTTTGACTTCAAGCAGCTCAATTTCAAATTTCAACGTCGCATTTGGCGGAATGACACCGCCGGCCCCCTGAGCGCCATAACCCATTTCAGGCGGAATGATCAGCTCCCGCTTGCCACCGACCTGCATACCTTCAACGCCCTTTTCCCATCCAGGGATCACGCGTCTTTCACCGAGGGTGAAGGAAAAAGGAGTACCTCTATCAAGACTGGAATCGAACTTTGTTCCGTCCATGAGCCAGCCGGTGTAATGCACCACCACCGTCTCTCCGACATTGGCTTCTTCGCCGGTTCCCTTTTCGATATCACGGATCTGAATTTCTTCCTGTGCCGTTGCCGGGAAGACCAGCAACATTGAGGTTAGAATACCAGCGAGCCATTTTACCATTTTGTTTCCATTCTTCCGGGAATTGAAGATCATGAAAGTCGGTGATTAGAACCTGAATTGCAATTCAACGGTTCTTGAATTCAAGTTTGGACGCGGATCCAAGTGACAGGTTGCTTTTATGATCTGGCGGGTTCCGTCTCTGAATGGCAAGTCAGGGCACCTTCTTTTCGTTGGCTGTTCGTATCAGCTTTTCCAGCAATCCCGATAGTTGCTGCTGTTCCTGTTTGGATAGACCGTCTACAGCTTGATGTTGCATGTCGACATAGTCGGGGATCTTGCCTTTGATCAAGTTGAGGCCCTTTTCCGTCAGGCAAACCGTAAGAGCTCGCCTATCTTCCGGGTGAGGGCACCTTTCAACAAGTCCACCTTTTTCCAACTTGTCTATTCGAGCCGTCATGCCACCAGAGCTCATCATTGTGGTGCGGTAGAGTTCTGTTGGTGTCAGTTTATAAGGCGGTCCAGAGCGCACCAGGGTTGCCAGAACGTCAAACTCGCCGGTTTTGAGGCCAATATCTGCATAGGCGGGCGCGAGATAGTTTTGGCTCATGAGCTGTGCAGATTCGCTGAGCCTGCCAAGCAGTACCATCGGAGACAAGCGGTCTGCGACTTCAGGCATTTCCTTTTGCCATTGTCTTTGGGCGCGTTCGGCTCTGTCAACCAGCAGGTCTGCAGGATCGCCAAACAAGTGAGAATTCGATTTTGACGGTGTGTCTGATTGAGACGTCATCGGAAGAACCTTGTTTGGCGGACCATTTTGTTATCTGCGCGCGAATGAACAATGGCTGGCGGGTGCACACTGTCCGGTTTGTAGGATTGAAATTCTCCAGCGTTATCAGAGGGAAGTCAACAAAAGCCAAGAATCTTGAAGACAAGTATCTTGAAATCAAGATAAATGTTGCTACTTCTTGGTCAGGCAGCAGGCTTGCCGCCGGCGAAAGATCAAGAAGGGATATCCAAATGACAAAGGTGCTGAGTTCGGAGCCGATCTCGGCCGGACCAAATGTCGAAACAAACGAACGGTCCCGAGGCCGCTTTCAGATCAAAAGCCCTGAGCAACCACTCGTGCTGCTTTTGATCGTCGGAAGCTTTCTTGCTGTTTCGACAATCATTGCCAAGGCGGCACCTGAGTTTGGATGGCATCCTTTGGCATTGCTGCAATGGTCTATTCTTGGCGGCGCCATCGGTCTTTTTGCATTGACCAGATTGTTTGCAGGCTCCAGGTCTGGCCCAGAGCGTGCGCGAAGTAGCGCTGGGCTTGCTCAGTTGGCGTTCTATCTCCTTGTGAGCGGAGTTTTGTTCATCATTCCGAACATGATCGCAGTGGTGGCGGCGCCCAAGGTAGGTGCGGGTTTCGTGTCCTTGAGTTTTGCCTTTCCACTGGTGCTGACATACGCATTCGCCGTGGTTCTGCGGATTGAGCATTTCCAGAAGCTTCGGGCAACGGGTGTTCTCTTTGGTTTGGCTGGCGGTGTTCTCCTGGCCGTATCTGGCAGGGATCTGAACGTCGAAGCCTCCTTTTGGTCTCTGTTTGCGCTGACCATCCCGGTCTTTCTGGCAACCGGCAATATTTATAGAACACTGAAGTGGCCAGCCGGTGCCAAACCAGTCGACCTCGCGCTCGGCATGATGGCAGTCGGTTTTGTTGCACTAGCGGTTTTCAACCTCTTTTTCGGCGTTCCTTTTGCGCCGGGGAGCTGGAACGAAAACGCAGGTGCGCTGCTTGCCGCGCAAGCCGCCATCTTTTCGCTTCAATACGGGCTCTATTTCCGGTTACAGCAGACCGCAGGGCCTGTTTATCTCAGCCAGATCGGGTCTGTTGCAGCCGTTGTGGGGCTTGGTCTTGGATTTCTCGTTTTTGGAGAAATTCCGAATGCCGCAAAACTGGCTGCCGTGGCCGCTGTCGGGGCAGGGATCGTGCTTGTCACACGTGGCCGAAACAGACACTGACAAGTCACAACTGCAATGTTGTGGTCGCAATTGTCAAAGCAGGATAGAAGCGCCATCTAGGTTGAC
Source organism: Roseibium porphyridii (assembly GCF_026191725.2). Lineage (NCBI taxonomy): Bacteria > Pseudomonadati > Pseudomonadota > Alphaproteobacteria > Hyphomicrobiales > Stappiaceae > Roseibium > Roseibium porphyridii. Next base: position 3,765,764 of record NZ_CP120863.1, on the reverse strand, counting down.
AGGCGCTTCTATCCTCCGATACCAGCGGCCCTCTTTTCACCAATCAAAGAGCCTCGGTAAATGCTTTTCGATATCAACAATACGAACTACAAGTTCCGGGAAGAATTCAACGAATTTCCCGACATCGAAAAGCATACGTTCGAGTTCACGAAGTGTATTTGTGGCAGCAGCGAATCCATTGTGGTCTCGACGGTTTCCAGGCATCGAAACTTCTTGCCGATCGTGGCTTGCACCAGATGCGGTACATTGCGTGCAAACCCTTACTTCACGCGCGAGACAGCGGCTTACTACTATGGCCAGGTTTATGGTGACGTGAAGCGCAGCGACAAGACGCCTGCGCAGCTTTTCAATGACCAGAATGACAGAACCATCGTGCCCTTTTTTAAGGACCTGATGCCCGAGTTCGATAGCGTTCTCGATTTTGGTGGGGGGGCCGGCGGGCGCACTGCCGGCTTCCTTGCCGAAGGCAAGGTGGTTTCGCTGCATGAGGTAGAGGGAAACTACAGCCAATTTGCCTACGACAACGGCATTCTTCCGTATGACAATGCGATAAAATATGACCTCGTGGTCGTCTCACACGTTATTGAACACATGATCGACCCGTTTGCGGAAATGAAGACAATCATTCAGGACTGCTGTAAGCCCGACGGCCTTCTTTATGTTGCTACGCCCATAATCGACCGGCAGCGCGCGCGCCAATGGCTTCAGCACTTCCACATCGCGCATAAATACTATTTCACGCACGATTCCTTTATAGGCTTGATGGCAGGCCTTGGCTGTGAACTCATCAAACACAACAACAATGATGGCTTCCTGTTCAAAGTTGGTCGCAAGGTTGACCGGAACCTCATCGAGAAACACTTCAACGACAGTTCCAGGAAGGTTCAGGAAGCCGTCGAAAAGGAATTGAGGCCGACAAAATCCAAGATCATGCAATTGCTACGGTTCTGGCGGCCTCAACCCCACAACCAGGCAGCGCCCCGGACACCCGAACTGTCTCCATGAACCGCTTTGCGGATTGGAGTGTCAAAAGTGTCGGAGAAGATGTAAGGCGCCATTGCCGGCGGCAGATCTTCATAGAGTTCGCTGATATTTGACATGCCGCCTCCCAGAACAAATACATCCGGGTCCAGTAAATTGGCGGACATAGCAAGGCTCCGCGCCAGGCGGCTGACATAGTCGGTATAGACAGTGCGTGCGGTTTCGTCTCCCTGACGCTTCAAATCCATGATTTGGTGACCTTTTAGGCCCTTGCCGGTTTTTTCCTTGTAGTCGAGTTGGAATCCGGTTCCGGAACACCAGCGATCGATAACGCCCTTGTGCCCGATCCAGCTGTCCGGCCCCGGGAACTCGTCAGGTTTCAACCATGGAACCGTGATGCCACCCCATTCACCGCCAATACCGTTTGCGCCGCGATGGGCGGTTCGATCTATGGCGATTCCAGAGCCGCATCCTGTTCCGATGATGATGGCGTGGACAACATGTGCTCCTGCACCTGCACCATCGGTCGCCTCTGAAACGGCAAGGCAATTGGCGTCGTTTTGAATGCGGACCTTTCGTTCAAGATGCCGTTCGAGGTCCTTGTCCAGCGGCATGCCATTCATCCATGTGGAATTGGCATTCTTTACAAGACCCGTCTTTGGAGAAAGCGACCCAGGTATGCCAAGACCAAGAGTGCCTGTCTGTCCCGTTTCTCCCTCGGCGGCATCAACCAGGAATTTTACAGCGTCAAGACACCCTTGGTAGTCATCGCGAGGTGTGTCGACCCGCTTGCGGAAAATTTCTTCGCCGTCATTGGAAAGGGCGATAATTTCAATTTTGGTGCCACCCCAGTCGATCCCAAGCCGCATGTCAGTCCGTCCGTTTCGATAGTTTGAAGTCAGCCGTTTGGCCAGTTTTCATTTTATTTGTCTGGTTGCCGCTGCTTTGTAATTCGAGCAGCGTATTTGCTGTTTCCAGTTTGCTTTAATGGACTGTGTCACCAAAAAACCGGAATGGATGTGTGCACTGGCATCATTCGAAGTCACATTCGTCAGTGCCAATCGTTTGTCTGTTGCAATAGTCTCATGACGTGGATCATGCTCTTCGCCTGGAAAGGATTGCATTATTGTCTCGTCGCATCGGTCTGATGGTTGGATTGCAGGACTCATGGACGGATCATGAATGCAAAATCGTGAAGTTGGACCTTAAATGACAGGGATCCAGTTGTGTTTTCAAGACTTTGGTTGAATAAAAGCGTGGTTTTGTGCCGGTTTTGTAGTGGACGACACGTGCAGGATTGAATGTCTGACGTTGGAAACAAGATAAGGCAACTTCTGATTGGCCGATCAAACAGCGAAAAAGTCCGGCCAAAGAACTCATCCGGCCGAGGTGGGCATCCCGTTGCTACGGGACCGCGATGGGCTGAACCGGCCGGCAACCTCTTTGAAGAAGATAAGCCCCCCCAGAAACCCAAACGGCGATCACGGCAAGTAAGTCGACCCTTTGTGACGCCATACTATATCTGGGGCACGTTGGCCCTATTGACCGCCGGGTTTGCGGTCGGCGCGCTGTTTTTGAGTTCCAGCGATCGTGAGGTCATTGAATTGAATGAACATGCGCTGGCGTTCGGTGACCCACTTCAACCCTTTGACCCGGACATGAGGTCTGTGTTGCTCAACAGATCTCCGGAACTGGCTGCGGAGTTGAAACGAAGTTTTCTCGGCAAGCCCGACGCACTCTGCGCGGAATTGAAGGCGCTGGGCCTTGAAAATCCAGGTTGGAAAAAAGCTCCGTTTCAGCGGGAGCGTTGGCAATGCGCGTCCGACCTCGTTCCTTTGACGACGCCTAGTGTGGATTTCGGGTCAACGACCCTATTTTTCCTTTTGCGAGGCCCATCTGAGGAGCAGATCGACTATTTGCGTCTCAAACTCGTGGTCGAAGATCCAAAACAGAAGCAGATTGGTCTGGACGCGGTCTGGTTGGTGATTGACGCTTTGTCCCGCCGCTACGGGTGGACCGTACCAAGCTCGTTCAGGCAAGCGATTGCTAATTTCGGTCAGATCGAGACGACCCATCGCGGTGTTCAGCTTTCCGTCGCGCCGGAAGACCCTAACCTCACAGGCGATCCCCTGGCAGATCAGCGCCTGAACATAATCATGAATTTCGGGGAGCCGGATCTGATCCGGCCCGCCGATCGCTTTGAACAGGCACCACCGCTGGAAAGCGGCTGGAGTGTCAGGGACCTGGGCGATCCGGAAGCGGAATAAATTCTTCCGCATCGCCGGGCACGGTGTCGAAACGCCCAAGCCGCCAATCTTCTTTTGCCTGTTCAATTCTCTCTTTGGAGGACGATACGAAGTTCCACCAGATGTAGCGTCGTCCGTCCATGGGCTCCCCGCCAAGAACGACAAATCGGGCAGGGGCATGTGAGTTGTTTTCAACGACAAGATGGTCACCTGCCCTGAAAACCAGGAGCTGCGCCGGATCGAAGCTTTGTCCCGCGATGGAAATCTGCCCCGCGATTGTATAGAGCCCACGTTCTTCCCACCCTGCATCGAGCGGTATTTTGGCACCCGGCTCCAGCGAAATGTCAGCGTAAAACATGTCCGATGCCGTCTTTACCGGTGCCTTGTGGCCGTAGAGTTCTCCTGCAATCAGTTTCACAGAAGCTCCCTTGTCAGCAAACTCCGGCTGTTCAGTACTGCCGAAGTGCTGAAAGTCGGGATCGCTTTCTTCTGAATCCTTTGGCAGGGCCACCCAACTTTGCAATCCAAACAAAGGCCGCTTTTGCTGCAGTCGTTCAGGACGCTCACGTTCTGAATGAACAATACCTTTGCCGGCACTCATCCAGTTCAACGCGCCGGGCGAAATGGCAATTTCCGTACCCAGACTGTCGCGGTGATACATTTCACCTTCGAACAGATAAGTGACAGTTGCCAAACCGATATGCGGATGGGGGCGAACGTCAATGCCGCCCCCCACGAGAAGTTCCGCAGGCCCCATCTGATCGAAGAAGATGAAGGGGCCGACCATGCGGCGCTTGGCGGAGGGCAGTGCACGTCGAACAGAAAAGCCGCCCAGATCCGATGTCCGGGGAACGATGATGGTGTCAATCGGATCGCAGCTTGCGCTGTCGCCGGGAACGGGGTCAGGGCAGTTCAACCAGCTCATATTCCTCTCCTCAGATCTGGTGAATGTGTCTGAGGCTTAGATAGGGTTGCTATGGCAAAAGTGTCCATTGAACAGTCTGTTTCGCGGTTTCAATCTCCTGCACAATGTGTATAACCGCGAGCTCTCCCGAGCTCAGCAGGTGCACACATGAAACGTGTCATGATTGTCGGCGGTCCCGGTTCGGGCAAAAGCACTCTTGCCCGGCTATTGGGTGAAAAGACCGGACTTCCTGTCTTTCACATGGATCACATCCATTGGAAACCAGGATGGGTCGAGCGTCCGCGAGAGGAAAAAGATATTCTGTCTCATCAGGTTCATGCAGCTGACGCTTGGATCTTCGAAGGAGGTCATTCCAGTACGTATTCAGAACGGGTGGCGCGGGCAGATACATTCATTTGGCTGGATGTGCCCGTTGGGCTAAGGATGTTCAGGGTTCTGAAACGCTCTGCGGTCTATTTCGGTCGCAACAGACCAGACCTGCCCGAGGGCTGCCCAGAGCAGTTTAACGCTCAAACCGCGGAGTTCCTGCAATATATCTGGCGTACCCGAAAGACCGCTCGTGCCAAACTGGAAGCTGTCTATAATCAGCCGCCGCCGCACCTGAAAGTCATCAGATTGACCTCATTGGCCGAAATCAATGCGTATTTGAAGAAGATAGAAACAACCAGCTGAGCTGGCTGTCTGCCTACAACCTGACAGGCTTCTCGACACAAAAGTCTGTTCAATCCATATCACTGACGCTATTGAGAAAATCGTCTCAGTCTCTTTGGCAGCTTTCATGAAACTCGATCCGTTCTATCTCATCGTCGACAGTGCCAGTTGGATCTCGCGTTTGGTGCCACTGGGCGTGAAACTAGTTCAGCTCAGGATCAAGGACGCCGATGGTGATCTATTGAGATCACAAATCGCTTGGTCCAAAGCGATTTGTGCCGAATATGGATGTCAATTGATCGTCAACGATCATTGGAAACTCGCGATCGAAACAGGCTGTGACTTCGTGCATCTCGGACAGGAAGATCTGGCGATTGCCGATATAAATGCCATTCGCAATGCGGGTTTGCGCCTTGGTGTGTCCACGCATGACGGCGCAGAGCTCGACACCGCTCTCGCTGTGGAGCCGGACTACATCGCACTAGGTCCGGTATTTTCAACAACCACAAAAGAGCTGAAATGGGCTCCTCAGGGTTTGGAAAAAATCTCCGGCTGGAAGCAGCAGATCGGTGGCTTGCCGTTGGTTGCCATTGGAGGCATTTCGCTTGAGCGCCTGCCCGGCATCTTTGAAAACGGTGCCGACAGTGCCGCGGTGATTTCCGATATTACCAATAGCCAGGATCCGGAAACCCGTGTAGGCGATTGGATTTCGGCAACAGCGAGCTGGCGGAACTAGACCCGCCTTTGAATACAGCGATGAACCTAACCGAAGATATTTTTATCGTGCGCGACTTGGTCGCGTAAAAAGCTTTGAACAGCCGCGATATGGCGCAATGGGCGCGAGCTTTCATGCGTAACCATCCAGTATGCTCGGCGAAGTTTCAGCTCCGGCAATACCGGTACCAGATTGGGATCCTCACGTGCGATAAAATCGTGCAATATACCAATGCCGGCTCCAGCCTTGACAGCTTCGGTTTGCCCGAGCGCCGAAGCAATTTCAAAACGAGATGTCCAATCGCCAGAAAACTCCGAGCCGTAGTTCAGCGACGGTGTGTAGAGCAAGTCCTCGACATATCCGATCAAATCGTGGGCGGTCAAATCGGCTGGCGCGTTGGGAAGTTCGTTGATTGCTGCGTAAGCTTTCGACGCATAAAGACCAAGTGCGTAGTCCACCAGCTTGCTGGCGACAAGGCGGCCTGTTTCCGGCCGGTCAATCGTAACGGCGATGTCAGCTTCTCGTCTTGAGAGCGAAAAGGAGCGCGGTACCGGAACCAGTTGAATGGTCAGGCCGGGGTGTTTTTCTGTGAGTTTGCCCAGTCGAGGAGCAAGAAAGGCAACACCGAACCCGTCCGGCGCTCCGATGCGGACGGTGCCGTTGATCTCTGGCGTGTTGTTTTCAATGTCAGCCTGCGCGGACAGGGCTTCGGCTTCCATTCGTTCGGCTTTTTCAAAGAAGCGGCTGCCTGCATCTGTCAGTGCGCAGCCCGACGTTGAACGATCGAACAGACGGACACTGAGACTTTCTTCAAGCGCAGACAGCCGGCGTGCAACCGTTGCATGGTTCAGACCAAGCCGGCGTGCTGCCGCCAGGATTTGACCCGTACGCGCAACGCTGAGGAAAATGCGGATGTCGTCCCAATTCATGTATCGTTTGGTCCTTGCCAGTTCTGTGGTCGGGCAGTGAAATCAGCCTATCAAAGCCTAGCAAAGTGCCGACTTACCACGCTGCACCAATGACTGCTTCTGTGCCTAGGGAGGAGCGCCAGCTTCGTGATGACAATCATTGTTCAGTAGGCCTATCCTCTCCGGCGTGAGCTCGAGAAATAGTGGTTGTTGGCGTAACTATAATTTTTGCACAACAGATACGCTATACTGGATCTTGTTTGTTGCAAAAATAAAAGTCAAAAGAAACTAAGCGCCGGAAAATTGAAATTCGACCGGCACCAGTCAGGTCAATTTGGGAGATACGCACATGGAAAAGATCGGTCATTTTATCGGCGGCAAGCGGGTCGAAGGAACGTCAGGCCGATATGCCGATGTCTTTAATCCAGCGACCGGCGAAGTGCAGGCTCAGGTAGCGCTCGCAAGCCAGGAGGAAATGGACGCAGCAATCGCCAATGCAGCTGCGGCTCAGCCGGCATGGGCGGCGACCAACCCGCAGCGCCGTGCGCGTGTCATGATGAAATTCGTCGATCTGCTCAATCGTGATATGGACAAGCTCGCCGAAGCATTGTCGCGTGAGCATGGCAAGACCTTGCCGGATGCCAAGGGCGATGTCATTCGCGGTCTCGAAGTCGCAGAATTCTGTATTGGTGCGCCACATCTTCTGAAGGGTGAATTCACCGAAGGTGCAGGGCCGGGCATCGACATGTACTCCATGCGTCAGCCGCTGGGTGTTGTTGCCGGTATCACGCCGTTCAACTTTCCCGCCATGATCCCGATGTGGAAATTTTGCCCGGCGCTCGCATGCGGCAACGCTTTCATTTTGAAGCCTTCTGAACGTGATCCTTCCGTGCCGATCATGCTGGCTGAACTGATGATTGAAGCCGGACTGCCAGAGGGCCTTTTGAATGTAGTCAACGGTGACAAGTCTGCCGTTGACGCAATCTTGGACGATGAAACCATTCAGGCCGTCGGCTTTGTGGGGTCCACACCTATCGCTCAATACGTCTATTCTCGGGCAACCGCGGCGGGCAAACGTGCCCAGTGCTTCGGTGGTGCGAAAAACCATATGATCATCATGCCGGACGCCGATCTCGATCAGGCGGCAGACGCCCTGGTCGGTGCTGGCTACGGCGCAGCGGGCGAGCGTTGCATGGCGGTTTCGGTTGCTGTTCCTGTTGGGGAAAGCACCGCCAACGCTTTGATCGAAAAACTGGCGCCGAAAGTCGAAGCGCTCAAGATTGGGCCGTACACCGCCGGCAACGACGTTGATTTCGGCCCGCTTGTCACCAAGGAAGCACTGACACGCGTCAAGGGTCTGGTGGACCAAGGCGTTAAGGAAGGTGCCAACCTTGTTGTTGATGGACGCGGCTTCTCCATGCAGGGCTATGAGGACGGTTTCTTCATGGGCGGCTGCCTGTTCGATAATGTCACCAAGGACATGGACATCTACAAGACTGAAATCTTCGGGCCAGTTTTGTCAGTTGTCCGTGCAGAATCTTACGAAGAAGCGCTCGACCTGCCACTCAGCCATGAGTACGGAAATGGTACTGCGATCTTCACTCGAGATGGTGATACCGCACGCGACTTCGCGTCCCGCATCAACATTGGCATGGTTGGTATCAACGTGCCGATTCCGGTGCCGCTTGCCTACCACACGTTTGGTGGCTGGAAAAAGTCCGGGTTTGGCGATCTGAACCAGCATGGTCCGGACGGGTTCAAGTTCTACACCCGCACGAAAACCGTCACTTCTCGCTGGCCTTCCGGTCTGAAAGATGGTGCGGAGTTTGTCATTCCCACCATGAAGTAAGCGTAGCTTCATGGGTCACAATCAGACCACCCCCGAGTTTCGGGGGTGGTTTTTCTTTATAGAAATCAAGCGTCAGGCCGCTTCAGAAAGAGCGTCGACCATACGGTCGAGACGAAAGTGGGCCATGGACACCAGTCCATCCATTTCCGCCATGATGGCGGCGAAACCGGGCTCTTTGACAACCTGTTCCGCCGCCGCTTTGGCGGCCTCCAGATCGCGCCACATGACGACATCTGCAAAGAGGTTTTGTTCATCATGAGCTTCGTAGGCGGACCAGGATATGAAACCGTCGTACTTCTTGACAACATCCTGTGCCATGCGTCTGGCTGTACGTGCCTTTTCGGGATCTTTGATTTTGAAAACAACGAGTTCGAGGCAAGGTTCTGACATTTCAGATCTCCGTCGTCTGATTGGAATATTCAACACGCCTCTACATGACACAGGCCTCCTGACACCATTGCGTCAGGACGTTTCAGGACTGGAAAAAATCCAGTTTCGGAGTTGGAAAAAGAGCGTGTGGTATTCCGCCTAAAGTACCTTTACCTATGAGGTCAAAATCGGCTGACAAATGTTGTCTTGAGCGAGCATTGCGTTAGTCCAAACAACGGGCCGTCAATTACTGGCCTTTAAAAAGCGGCTTTGAATGGGGAGGCTGGAATTAGCGCAGGGACGGAACCGGGAATCGGACAATCGACAGCACAAGAAGACAAAGTGCTGCAAAGAGCCGGTCATTTGCTTGTTTTGTCAGATGTACTTTGGATTGCGCAGGCAGGCCTGATCGCGAGCGCGCTTGCTTCCGCATTGTCTTCTCTCAACGTCTCCAACCCTCTGGACGTTCAGCTTCCAGTTGGCTTTCTCATGCTCATGGCTCTGTTGGTTGGCCTGATTGCAATTGTTCGTGTTCTGCTTCAGGTCGCGGCACAAAAAAAGTCCCGTTTCGCTGCACGTCACATCAAGAGCCGGACACGGAGTGAATTGTTAAACGTTGCAGTCTCGCGCTCGCCGGCATTGCCGTTCCCAAGTTCGGGAGCCTTTGCAGTTCACATCGGTGAACAGGTAGATTTACTCGGACCTTACTACCAGAATTTTAAGCCACAAGAGACGCGGTTGAAACTCGTACCTCTGGCTATTGTTCTTGTGACGCTATGGTTCAGTTGGTTGGCCGCATTGATACTGGTCGTCAGTGGACCGATGATACCAATCTTCATGGCACTGATAGGCTCTCGCGCTAAGGCGGCAAGTGCTGAGCGGCAAGAAGAACTCACCCGGCTGAGCGGTAGTTTGCTTGACCGCATCAAGGGTATGGAAACGCTCCGGCTTTTCGGTGCTGTCGATCGAACACGGGAAGACATTCGAAGGGCGGGGGACACATTCCGAGTCGGCACGATGCGCGTCCTGAAAATCGCTTTTCTATCGTCGACAGTTTTGGAGCTCTTTTCTGCGCTTGGGATTGCGTTTTGCGCGGTTTATGTGGGGTTCTCTTTGCTTGGCGAGTTTCAGGTAGGAACATGGGGCGCTCCACTAAGCTATGCACAGGGCCTCTTTGTGTTGTTGTTGGCACCGGAGTTTTTTGCTCCGCTCAGGGCATTCGCCGTCGCTTACCATGACCGGGCCGCTGGCTTGGCAGCCCAGCAAAAGTTGACTGACCTTATCAATGAAACAAGCGCAACGGCTGATTGCTCTCAGGTAAACTCATCGAGTGAAATGCGGCCTGACAAGTTCTTTTTAGTGCCGCCAAGAATTCGCTTTGTCGGGGTTTCGGTGACCCATTCCGACTATCCCATATTCAAGGATCTGAACCTTGAGATCCTTTCTGGAGAGATGCTCTTTCTCAAAGGTGAAAGCGGAAGCGGGAAAACGACCTTGCTTGATTGCATTCTGGGCTTTCATCAGCCCGCCGAGGGAGAGGTCAGAATTGGGGACCAGCGCCTTTCGGATGTCTTGGTGCCTTTGCGCGAAAATGTGATGTGGCTGAGCCAGTCGCCCCGCCTGTTCCACGGATCGTTGAAGGCCAACTTGATCAAGGGTATCCGAAACGGGAATGAGGTTACCGACCAAGAACTCCATGCTGCTTTGCGTCTGGCGGGAGCAGGTGAGTTGGTCGAGCGATTGCCGCATGGTTTGGCGACACAATTGGGTGAGGATGGGTTCGGCCTGTCTGTTGGTGAAATTCGACGTGTTGCGCTGGCAAGGGCAGCAATGCGAAAGGAAGCAGTTTTGCTCTTGGCCGACGAACCGACAGCAGGACTTGACCCGCAAACCGCCACCGATGTCATCAACGGCCTCACAGTTCTTTCCAATGGACGCACCAGCCTTATCGCAACCCATGACCCGCTTGTCCTTGGCTTGCAGGGCAGGCAGCTTGACGTTGCAGTGTTGCGTTGCCCAGCTGAGTTGGCCGCGACATGAAGACAGTGTGGCAAATCATTCTAGAGCAATACCGATACAGCCGGTTTCATTTCGGCATTGGTATTTTGGTCGCTCTCCTGCCGGCCCTTGCTGGAGCTCTCCTGCTCGGGGTCTCGGGTTGGTTCATCACTGCGGCAGCTATTGCAGGAACAACCGGCGCATTCCTCAACATCTTTGTACCAAGCGCAATCATTCGCGCACTTGCGATCATAAGAACCGCCGGCAGATATGGCGAACGTGTTCTGACACACGATGCCACCTTTCGATTTTTGACCGGTTTGCGAGACCGTGTCTTTTCAGCAATCGCTCTTGGCAATGAACGCGGTCAACGTTCAGGCCTCGTGCTTAACAGGCTTACTCTGGATATCGCTGCGCTGGATACCGTCTATCTGCGTCTTGTCGTTCCATTGCTGGTTGCCACCATACTGGCACTGCTGTTGGCACTAATCTGGTGGACGCTTTCTTTTCAGCTCTTTCTGGTCGGTTCTGTCTTTTTGTTGAGTTGGGCAGCTCTCGCCTGGGTTTCCTTTGCAAAGGCGGACAACAAAAATGCGCGCCGAGAGGATGCGGCGTCGGATGCGATTGGCCTGCGTGCCACGGACTTGATTGCAGGGCGGCGGGATCTCGCAATTTATGGCGGTTTGATCGAAGCAGCGCGCCGAGTATCAAACGCGGACGACCGCCAGGCACAGGCGCATGAAGCGTTGGAGGTGCGTTCAACTTGGCTTACGGCAGTTTCAACCCTGATAGGACAGCTTTTCTTGGCGACCGTGTTGATGGCTACAATTTTTGGCGCGGCATCTGCTGAGTTCGGAATTTCAGCAGCCGTTGGATTGGTCCTCGTTGTCATGGCGCTTCCGGAGATCTTTTCGATGATGCTCCCGGGTCTTGCTGGTCTGCCGCGAATTGCTTTGGCGGCCAGGAGAACGGTCGATCGACTAAGGGCAGGAAATAGCAGTCTGCCAGTCGACCAGGTGCGGGGAAACGACACGGCTCACAATGTCAGTGCAGATGCAATTGCCTTCGACAAGGTCTCTTTTCGGTACCCGGGCGCTACAGGTAACGTCATTGACGGCGTGTCCTTCGAAATACGTCCGGGAGAAGTGGTCGCGCTCTCAGGGCGAAGCGGTTGCGGCAAAAGCACTGTCGCAGCCCTAGCATCACGATTGCTGACACCGGACCAAGGGCAGATAACCCTGGCTGGCCAAGCGCTGAACGGTCTTTCTGAAGAAACGTTACGCCGGTCTGTCACGGTCTTGTCCCAGCGTGCTTATCTTTTCAATGACACTGTTGCTGCAAATTTACGAATTGCAGCGCCGCTTGCCAGCGACGGGGAGCTCTGGGCTGCTCTTGAAATGGCCGCGCTTGGTGACCGTATTTCCCGAAATGCCGAAGGCCTTCAAACAATTCTGGGCGAAGGAGGTGTGGGACTTTCCGGCGGTGAGCAGCGAAGGCTCGCATTGGCAAGGGCGTTTCTGACGCACCCCGGTTTGTTCATTCTGGACGAGATGACAGAAGGATTGGACGAAAGGACGTCCAAGGAGGTGCTGGATCGGTTCCATTCTCACCGGGGAGCGGCAGCCGTTCTGATTGTTGCACACAAAAAATGCGAACTTGACCTGGCGGACCGCAGTATCGATTTGCGTGCACTTCAGGCCGCTTCAGGCGGCGCGATGCGATAATTCTTTCCAAATTTCAAAGGATTACCTCCAGCTTTTCTGCTATTTCAGGTTGTTGTTTACGATCTGTCGCATTGACCTTGCAAGATCGCCGAGGCACGATTGCTTCATGTGAAGACTCATTTGACAAGTCGGTTCTTTGACGGGATTGGCAGGCGCGATTTCATTCGACTTCGACAGGGATGCCTTGCCGCACCGGCTTGTGACGTGAGTTTTCATCCTAAGCTTCGTGCTCGGGCCGCTAGGGCCCGAAAAGGGGGAATACGATGGAACTAAGCGTCGTTGACCTGTCCCGGCTTCAGTTCGCCATGACAGCGCTCTACCACTTTTTGTTCGTTCCTTTGACGATTGGCCTTTCCATACTGCTCGCGACCATGGAAACGGTCTATGTCATGACCGGGCGCGAGATCTGGAAACGCATGGTCAAATTCTGGGGAACGCTCTTCGGAATCAATTTTGTCCTTGGCGTTGCAACGGGCCTGACCATGGAATTCCAGTTCGGAATGAACTGGGCCTATTTCAGTCAGTACGTTGGCGATGTATTCGGCGCACCACTTGCCATCGAAGGGCTGATGGCCTTCTTCTTGGAGGCAACTTTCGTCGGCCTGTTCTTCTTTGGTTGGGACAGGCTCTCCAAGCGCCAACACCTTGCCGCCACCTGGGCTGTCGCCTTTGGGACGAACTTTTCGGCGCTTTGGATCTTGATCGCCAATGGCTGGATGCAGCATCCCGTTGGGGCAATCTTCAACCCAGATACCATGCGCATGGAGGTCAGCAGTTTCTTCGACGTGCTGTTCAATCCCGTTGCACAGGCGAAGTTCGTTCACACGGTTTCGGCAGGTTATGTAACCGCTGCCATGTTCATGATCGGCATTTCATGCTGGTACATGCTTCGAGGGCGGCATTTGCAGATCGCCAAACGCTCACTCGCCATTGCCTCGGCCTTCGGCTTTGCCTCCGCATTGTCAGTCGTCGTCCTGGGTGACGAAAGCGGCTATGAGGCCAACCTGAACCAGCAAATGAAACTCGCCACCATTGAGGCCATGTGGGAAACGGAGCCGGCTCCTGCAGCATTCAATGTGGTTGCCTGGCCCGACATGGAAAAGCGGGAGAATATTTTCGCTATCGAAGTGCCTTACGTGATGGGTCTGATTGCAACGCGGTCACTCGACACTGTCATTCCGGGTATCAACGATCTGGTGGATCGCTCCAAGGATCGGATCCGGCAGGGGGCAATTGCCTGGGATGCGCTTCAGAAGATACGTGAAAATCCGGCTGAGGCGAGCGAGGAACTGCGCGAAACTTTCAGCCAGAACGCAAACTCACTTGGTTATGCCTATTTGCTTCTGCCTTTCACGGACAATCCGATGGAGGCAACGACGGAGCAGGTTGACGCTGCTGCCTGGTCGACAGTGCCAAATGTGCTGCCGATGTTCTATGCATTCCGCATCATGGTCGCGTGTGGCTTTTTCTTCATCTTGCTGACGGCTGTGTTCTTTTACTATTCGTCGTCTGGGAAACTGGACACGCTGCGTGAAAAGCGCCGCTGGCTGCTGCATGTTGCAGTCTGGTCGATCCCATTGCCCTGGATCGCGTGTGAAATGGGCTGGTTTGTTGCCGAATATGGCCGCCAACCGTGGATCATCGAAAGTATGCTGCCGACGTCGGCGGGTGTTTCCAGTCTTTCGGTAACCGAAGTTCTACTGACGTTGGCAGGGTTCATCCTCCTCTACACCACACTTCTGGTGATTGAGATCAGCCTGATGATCAAATATATCAAGATCGGACCTGAAGACGGGGAGGAGGCTGTGGCTCCGCCGCCATCCCTACAACCGGTTCCGTCTTCAGCCACCGTTCCTGCGGAGTAAGACACGATGATCCTTTATGAATTGATCGATTACTCGGTACTAAAGATGATCTGGTGGCTGCTTCTCGGCATTCTGCTGATCGGCTTTGCCGTCACGGACGGTTTTGACATGGGTGTTGGAGCCTTGCTGCCCTTTATCGCTGAGAGCGACATCGAACGGCGTGTCGTAATCAATACGATTGGCCCGACCTGGGAAGGCAATCAGGTCTGGTTTATCCTGGGAGGCGGTGCGATCTTCGCTGCCTGGCCGCCGCTTTATGCGATCAGCTTCTCAGGTTTCTATCTCGCGATGTTCATCGTGCTTGCAGCCATGATCCTCAGGCCTGTCGCCTTCAAATACCGGTCGAAACGGCCGGACCCCTCATGGCGCACTGCCTGGGATTGGGCGCTGTTTACCGGTTCATTCGTGCCTGCGCTGGTCTTCGGCGTTGCCGTTGGCAATGTGTTGCTGGGTGTTCCGTTCAGCCTCGATTCTGACCTGCGCATGACTTATGAAGGGTCGTTCTTTGGCCTGTTTTCACCATTCTCCCTTCTTTGTGGCTTGTTGTCTGTCGCGATGCTCGTGATGCACGGTTCGGTTTGGCTCGTAATGCGGGCCTCGGGAGACATTGCGGCACGCGCTCGGCGGTTCGGCACGCTTGCATCTGCTTTGGGTATCGTTCTGTTTGCGCTCGGTGGTTATCTCATCGCCAGCGGTTATGTCGAAGGCTTCCGGATCACCTCGGAGGTTGACCCGAACATGCAGGCCAACCCGCTGGCCAAACAAGCCGTCACGGAAAGCGGTGCATGGATGATCAACTACGCGGCGCATCCCATCCTCTGGCTTGCACCAGGGCTCGGTTTTGTCGGCATGCTGGGCACAATGTTGCTCCTGCAGACACGACTGGAAATGCCGATCTTTCTGTTTTCCAAGTCAGCGGTCGTCGGGATCATATCCACCGTCGGTGTATCCATGTTTCCCTTCATACTGCCATCTTCGGTTCAACCTGAAGCCAGCCTGACGGTCTGGGATGCGTCGTCGACACATCGAACACTGTTCAACATGTTGGTGGCGACCTTGATCTTCCTGCCTATGATCCTCGTGTACACGGCCTGGGTCTACAAGGTCCTGTGGGGCAAGGTGGATGAGGAAACCATCGAACGCGACAATCACACGGCCTACTGAGGAGATGACCTGATGTGGTATTTTGCCTGGATCCTCGGGATGCCGTTGGCGTGTTGCCTCGCAATCCTGAATGCCATGTGGCTGGAACTGCGAAGTGAAGACGAGCGTCGGCGACAGGAAGACCTGAGACGATAGACAAAAAAGCCCCGGATCTCTCAATCCGGGGCTTTGAACAAGCAGATAGAAGCCTGTTCTGATTTATGCGGCTTTGACTTTGTCGGCGCGCAAGGATTCAAGAATGTTTTGCGGGGAAGACAGACCGTAGGGGTCGCTCTCGCAATTGTCGGAGAAGCCTTCTTCTTCAAACCATTGTTCGACAACACCATCGTTGACAATGGCGCCATACCTCCACGAACGCATTCCAAAGCCAAGATTGTCTTTGGCGACGAGCATGCCCATCTTGCGCGTGAACTCGCCGGATCCATCAGGAATAACTTTGACGCTGTTCACGCCCTGCGCCTTGGCCCAGGCATTCATAACGAACGCGTCGTTCACCGATACACAGTAGATTTCGTCGACACCTTCGGCTTGGAAGTCGGCATAGAGTTTCTCAAAATCGGGGAGCTGAAACGTGGAGCAGGTTGGCGTGAATGCACCTGGAAGGGAAAACAGGACGACCCTTTTGCCCTTGAAATAGTCCTCGCTGGTTTTGTCTTCCCAACGAAAGGGGTTAGGTCCATCGATTGAATCGTCGCGAACACGGGTGCGAAATGTAACGAAAGGAATTTTTTTGCCGAGCATTGAAGGGACTCCTGAATGAATTCAAAAACCGGAAGATGCCGGATTTCCGCTGGGAGGAAGCCACTTTGCTTTAGGAGGAGAAAGGAGCGCAGTGGCCGCGCGGTGATGACGGCACCTTGCCAATTTGGTTATCGTAATTGCTGCGGCGCAGCAAGGAGTCAAAGTGAGTTCATGATAGTCAAAGTTGTGGAAATAGAGCGTCAAATTTCTTTTTAAGATTCTGAAATCTATCCAAAAAAATTCCTGCGCCTGAATGCGTGTCACAATCTTCAGACCATTCAAGCAGCTAAGATTGGTTGTTGAGTTTTTGCGACGCAAACTTTCTCCTTTCGGTGACCAAATAGAAATTCAGTCAGGCGACAGTCGAATGCGACGTTGGTTTCAGACTGGATTGCCGGGACCTGATCTCATGAAGCCCGGGTGTGTGAACAAAAGAGATATAACGGTGTGTAGGATTTTCACGCCGCAGGAGCCTATTTTCGCCTGGGGGTTATCGTGGCTGCGAAAGTAAATGCTTCTATACATGACCAAATCAGGCGACTAATCTGCACCCGATTTGAGCGCCGGATCAAAAGAGTCAATCGAGTGCATTGTTGGACGGAAGTTATTGGAACGGACTTTTGATGCGAGGGATTTTCAATACCGTCCGATGGATTTGCATGGTGCTCACCGCAACTGTTTTTCTGGGACAGCTGCTGATTGTCTTGATGCGTTACCTCTTGGGTTTCGGTTTTTTGGAAATACAGGATGCGGTCAATTATGCCTTTGCGTCTCTGGTTGCCTTGTCGGTTATCGTTGCATTTGACGGGGGAAATCACGTGCGTGTTGATGTCTTTCGCCAAAAATGGGACGACGCCGTCAATCGACGCATAGACTGGCTCGGAGATCTTCTTCTTGCGCTTCCGGTTTTCGGCATCATGCTTTGGGCGGCATTCCCGCTGGTGAAGAGCTCCTGGGTCATTCTGGAGGGCTCGCCGGAAACAGGAGGGCTCCCAGGATTGTTTCTGGTCAAGACCTGCTTGCTGATTTTGCCGGCGCTTGTGATCCTCCATTGCCTTCAGAGACTGATCGGCGCTGTCCGGCAGGCCTTCAAATGAGCATGGATGTTGTCTGGTTGCTCATAATGGCCATGGCCGTTTTCGGCTGCATTTTGTCCGGTGTCCCGGTTCTGCTGGCCATTGCCGGAGCACCCACCCTTGTCGCATTGCTTGCTGCCGCTTTCGGCCAATTCGATCTCGTTTTTTTTCAAGCTGCGCCGCAGCGTGTCTTCGGGGTCATGTCCAATCCGTTGCTGCTTGCTGTGCCACTCTTCGTGTTCATGGGCCTCTTGTTGGAGAAATCGCGGCAGGCCGAGAAAATGCTCAAGAGCCTGACGAATGCGTTGGGTGGCAATCAAGGGTCGCTTGCTCTCGCCGTCATTTTGGTGAGTGCGTTGATTGCAGCGTCTACGGGCATCATCGGCGCGACTATTGTTATGCTGGGCACAATCACACTCCCGGCGCTTCTGTCGTCGGGCATCAACAAGCACATGAGTGCCGGGTTGATCTGTGCAAGCGGCACATTGGGCCAGATCATCCCGCCTTCAATTGTCCTCATTCTTTTGGGTGACCAGATTTCCAATGCCTATTTCGAGGCGCAGCAGGAGGCCGGAAATTTTGCTCCGGACCCCGTTACAGTTGGGGATCTGTTCGCTGGCGCGCTGCTGCCCGGGCTTTTACTTGTCTTGCTTTACGCCGCTTATGTCCTTTTTCGCTTACGCGGCACTCCTGCGGCAGACCGGTCGAATGCGGACGAAAACAAAGTCTCGGTCCTTGAATTGATTGGAAGCATTGCTCCGACACTCGGATTGATCGTCGCAGTTCTTGGTAGCATTCTTGTTGGCGTTGCAACGCCCACCGAAGCCGCATCTGTTGGGGTGGCTGGCGCCGTATTGATCGCCGCCTCAGGCCGGGGAGGTCCCGCCGCACGTCTTGCAATTGCGTGTGCAATATTGGCCCTTCTGCTTTTGGTTTTGCGCAGAGCAGGCGTCTTTGGCCTTGAATTTGCCGGCGGCAAGATCGTGTGGTCGGGCACAACGATTGTTTCCGTTGCCTTGATGTTGTTGGCTTTCTGTCTGTTGTTGGCTGCTGCAAATTCGCTTCTGAAGAAAGATGTTTTGATACCTGCACTGCGTGAAACTGTGTCGATTACGGGCATGATCTTCGGCATCGTGATCGCTGCCAGCATTCTGTCGCTGGTCTTTCGCGGTTTTGACGGAGATGAGCACGTCGCCGAAGTTTTGCAGGCATTGCCCGGCGGCGCTTATGGCATGCTTGTTTTGACGCTTCTGGTCATATTCCTCCTGGGATTCATCCTGGAATTTGTCGAAATCATCTTCATTGTCGTGCCAATTGTCGGGCCGATCATCCTGCAATCGGACATAAGCCCGGTCTGGTTTGCTGTGCTGATTGCGCTCAACCTGCAAACATCCTTCTTGACGCCGCCCTTCGGTTTTGCGCTCTTTTACTTTAGATCTGTGGCCCCGGCGGAAATCCGAACGTCTGACATTTACGTTGCGGTTATTCCGTTTGTCGCAATTCAATTGCTGGCGCTTGCCGTAGTCGTTGCGTTTCCGGTGCTTGCCACCTGGCTGCCCGCTGTTTTGTTTTGAGGAGAAGTTGAAATGAAAAGACGCGATTTCCTGAAGGTCGGTGCCGTTGCTGCGCCCGCAACCATGCTGTCTGCCCCGGCGATTGCACAGGGCAAGGTCGAGTGGAAATTACCGACCTCCTTTCCTGCAAAGGCACCCGGTGTTGGCACCAATGTGACATCTTTTGCTGAACGCGTTGCGGCAATGTCAGATGGTCAGTTAACCCTGAAGGTCTTTTCCGGTGGTGAGCTGGTGCCACCGTTTGGTGTTGAAGATGCGGTGGAGCAGGGAACCGCTGAAATCGGCCATTCAACGCCTTATTATGCGGCATCGAAAAACTCGGCCTTGCACTTCTTCTCAGCGGTACCTTTCGGCATGACTGCAGTGGAAACCACTGCTTGGCTGCGATACGGCGGTGGTCAGGATCTTTGGGATAGCATTTATGCGGAACGTGGTCTGAAACCCTTCTATTCCGGCAGTTCCGGAGTACAGGCCGCAGGCTGGTTCAAGAACCCGGTGGAAAGCCTCGACGATCTCTCAGGCCTCAACATGCGTATCGCTGGTCTCGGCGGTGAAGCTATGCGCAAGCTTGGTGTCAATGCGGTGCTCTTGCCGCCTCCGGAAATTTTTCCGTCTTTCCAGTCGGGCGCCATTGATGCGGCAGAATGGGTCGGGCCCATGCTCGATCAGGCCTTTGGTCTGCAGAAGGTTGCCAAATACTGTTATGTCCCGGCCTTCCACGAGCCGTCTGCTGCCTTGGAAATCGTTGTCAACCAAGATGCCTATGATGGTCTGCCGGCGCATCTGCAGGCAGTGATTGCCAACGCTGCGGAGGCCGTTTCGGTCGAAACCACGGCGCAGTTTGATTATTTCAACGCCGTCGCCATGAAAAAACTCAAGGACGATGGCGTGACTTTTGCCGCATTCCCTGAGGATGTGATGGCAGCGCTCAAACCGGCTGTCTCAGAGGTCATGGCCGAAAATGCTGCTGCCAACCCGAAATTTGCCGAAGTACAAGAAAGCTATGACGCGTTCCTTGCTCTGGCAAAGGACTACGCGATTGAGGTCAAGGCCGCGACGTTTACTCAACGAGTCTGATAACGCATCCCGGAAGGAAACGATCCCGCGATACGGACGCGCGGGGTCGTTCGCGTTTGACCCAATAGCCAGTGCGCATATTGGGCGTTACAGCTCGACAGAAGGGTCAATCAGGCCTTCGCGCAGGGCATAGGCAATCAGCTGCGCAACGGAATGAACATCAAGTTTCTTCATGAGATTGGTGCGGTGGCGGTCGACTGTTTTGGCACTGATGCCAAGTGTATCGGCAATTTCCTTGTTGGATCGGCCTGAGACAATCAAATTGAGAGTTTGCCGTTCGCGATCAGACAGTATCGGCACATCCGGAGCATCCTCAAGCAAAGTTTCAAAACGCGTTGCAATGTGGCGATGCCCGCGCAAGATGTTCGGCAGCTTACGGATTAGCTCATCATGGTCTTCGCTTTTAGAAAAAAGCCCATCAACGCCGCTGGCCACCAACTCACCAATCTTGCCGATGGCTGAAACGCCGGTCAGCACAACGACTTTTGTCTCCGGCGACCAGCGCCTTGCCTCCACAAGTACTTCCAACCCGCCAGCATGCGGCATCTGGACATCCAGAATTAGCAATGTAGGACGGTGCTGCCGAAGCGCTGCAATCGCCTGCAATCCGTCGCTGGCTTCAGCAACGACTTCTATACCGTCTGGCTCGACGGTGCCTGGAGTTTCAAGGGCACTGCGCAATCCGGCTCGGACAATTGCATGGTCATCAGCAATTACGGCATGAAAGCGGGACTGCGACAATGTATGCTCGACCAAAAAGGTGAAGGGGACGGTGTGAGAGCAGTCATAGCATATTTCCTTGTCTGCTTGAGTGTTGTTTTCGCAACCGTTGCAGCGTCAGCCGCACCGCAAACACTGGAACTCAAACACAACCGGCCTGTCGAAAATGTCGGTGAATTCATGGGCTTTGCGGAAGACAGGAAGCAGGCGCTTGCCGAGCTTGCAGCCCAATTCAAAGATGGCGGTTTGTCGGTCAGCTTCGAAGGCGTTGCAGCGAAGGTCGTTCCTTATCAGGGGATCTGGGGACTACTTGCTCTGAAGGGCCCTGAACGGATCCCTGATCAGGCCCACTCTAGCTGGGTCCTGGCTTCCGATATCTACGGCTTGATTGCGCTCGACGTTCACCTCATCAGGCCGGATGGAACTGTCGAACAGCTCCTCGAACACGACATTCGCCGCGCGTTCAATCCAGACGACTACAGCATGTCTCGCCTTCGCAGCCTTTCGATTGTTCTTGGCCCGGGTGAAGAAGCAGTGCTCGCCACACGAATGGTTCACGGCGCTATTGAGGAAGTCGATTTCGTCCTGGAGCCGCCAGCCTTTCATCAGGAAAATGCATTCGCGAGTGGACTGAAGCTTGCTGGCTTTTATGCCTTTCTCGGCTCTTGCCTGATATTCTTTTTCGTCTTCAGCATCGCAATGAAGAGCGTTGTGGAATTTTCCTATGCGTTGCTCCTGATGCTGGGTCTCGGGTTTGTCGCTTATCTGGACAATTTTCCCTACCGTTGGCTCCATCCTGATCTACCTGACATTCATCTGTCAGTGGGGCTTGTCCTGCTGCTCCTGGTGATCGCTCAGGGCTACTATTGTGCAGGGTTGTCGCTGCAGCGGTATTCCAGCCGGCAACGCTTCCACATGCAATTGTCCTGGGCGGGTGCTGGAGCACTTGGTGCGATCATCCTTGTATTCATCCTTCCAGCCGAATTCATGGCGCAATTTTCATATGTTCTCCTTGCAGGCATGCTGCTTGCGCAGGTCTATGCCGTTTTTCACTGGGACGCTTTCAATGGCGCACGCAAGCGGGTGGTTCGCTGGGTCACTTCAGTCACAATTGCGGGTTTCACCCTGGTGATTGTTCTGGCGATTTTTCGTATGGGCATCGCGGAGATCTCCATTCCTTGGTTCATAAAGGGTGTCTACGCCACATTGGCATTTGGCGTTATGGCAGGTCTTTCCACCGGGCTCGTCGAATTGCGGCGCGAACATGCAAGAGCGCTGGACAGGGAAATTGAAGCCGTCCGCAAGGAAGCGGATGCCGCGCGGGAACTGCTGAAAGCCGAACAGAACTATTCGCGTATTCGCGAATTGGCCGAGAAGCGCCAGCTCCAGTTGGCGACCATGTCACACGATATCAAGCAACCCTTGAGCGCGCTTCGCATGACGGTTGAGGCAATGACGCGCGATGAAACAAGTGCCACACGCGAGCGTCTGCACGAAGCTTTCGACTATATTCAGAATCTTGCCTTGGAGCATCTTGAGGATGCTCGCCCGAAGGTCATGGAAGAGAGCACAGAAAGAGACCACGAGCGAGAGCAGCCAGATCCGGAACCATACGGGATTTCGCTGGTCCTCGAGACCGTTGGTCAAATGTTTCGGGACGAAGCCGCTTCAAAGGGCCTCGACCTCGTTATTGTTGAATCCAGTGCCATGATTTCAGTTCAGCCTTTGGCCTTGATGCGCATTGCTTCGAACCTGGTGTCGAACGCTATCAAATATACCGAAAGAGGCAGGGTGCTCGCCGGTATCAGACGCCGGGCTGATCACGTGCTTTTGCAGGTTGTCGACACAGGACCCGGCATGAGTGAAGTAGAACTGGCACAGTTCAGACGAGCCTGGCAATCGGGAGAAGAGAGCGAAGGTCATGGCCTTGGTCTTGCCATTTGCATGGACTTGGCCGCGCAAAACGGTCTTGTGCTTGATGTGTCTTCCGAACCCGGGCGAGGGACAGTGTTTTCGCTGCGAATTCCGTCAGTAGACGTGAGCTGACAATGAAACTGGATCGCAACCGCAAAAGGGTTGCCTGCTTCTGAGACGCTCATGGTCGCGGCGTGACTGAGCCCGATCGCTGCAAAATCCATATGCGAAGGCTGCGATTGGGGGATCTACCCCATACCGGGTAATTCCGGCCGATCTTAGCTTTCTGACAACGGAAACGCTGTCAGGAGCTGAAACAATGGCCCAATTGCAACCCACCCCGGAAGTGACGTTTGCCATGCTTGGCGAGGCGACGGCCCTAATGGCTGAAAGCGCCTTGCACAAGGACCGTACCATTGCCGAAGTCGGAGGCCTCATCTTGCCGCCGCTTATGCTTGGTCAGGTTCGCATCTGGCGGCGTGGCGGACTGCCCGTTGCACTGGCAACCTGGGCCTGGCTCGACGAGAAAACGGAACGGGCTGTTCTTCACGAAAATCACGTCCCAGACCCTGAGGAATGGAACAACGGTTCCAACCCGGTGGTGATCGATTTCATCGCGCCCTTTGGCGACGGTTTTGCGACCGCGCGAGATCTGAAACGGACCGTATTTCCCGAACGTGCGCTTCGTTCGGTCCGGCGTGATGCAAAAGGCCGCGTTCTGCGCATCGTCCAGCATCCCGGACTGGATCAAAACGGCCGTTCTGTAAAAGCCCGCGCCTTTGCGGCGTGATCCATTCATTTCTCTATTTTAAGGAACTTTCAAAATGGGCTCTTCTTCAAAAAGCATTCATCAGACATACAAATTGTACGGTCTTTACGGCAACAAGGACGGCGGCTCCGGCAATGACAAGCTTTATGGATACTCAGCTATCCGCAACAAGCTTTATGGCGGTTCCGGCAATGATTACATCGAAGGCTGGGCGCCACTGAATTATCTCTATGGCGGTTCCGGAACCGACAAGATCAAGGCCTACGGCGCAACAAATTACCTTTATGGCGGAAGCGGCACCGACAAGCTTTATGGCTATGGCGGCTACAATGGCATGTATGGCGGAACCGGTACGGATTATCTCTACGGTTATGGCGCCAAGAACGTCATGCGCGGCGAATCCGGCACGGACTATATGTACGGCCGCGGCATCTGGAACGATATGGACGGCGGCAGCTACAACGACCGTCTTTATGGATATGGCGCAACCAACATCATGAAAGGCGGCTCCGGCCACGACGGCCTTTACGGTTATGGCGCTTCCAACAAGATGTACGGTGGAACCGGCAATGACACCATGAAGGGTTACGGAGCCTCCAATGTGATGAAAGGGGAGGACGGCAACGACCATATGGAAGGTCGTGGCGCTTCCAATGTCATGTATGGCGGTGCTCATGATGACAAGATGTACGGTTACGGTGCTTCGAACGTCATGCACGGCGACAGCGGCGACGACCACATGGAAGGCCATGGTCTTTCAAATGTGATGCACGGCGGAACCGGCAACGATGACATGTTTGGCTATGGCGCTTCCAATGTCATGAACGGCAATGACGGTGAAGACCATATGGAAGGCCGCGGTGCATCGAATGAAATGCGCGGAGGCAATCACGACGATGACATGTACGGCTACGGCGCTTCAAACGTCATGCACGGCGACAGCGGCGATGACCACATTGAAGGCCACGGTCTTTCGAATGTGATGCACGGTGGAACCGGCAATGACGACATGTTTGGCTATGGCGCCTCCAATGTCATGAACGGAAATGACGGCGAAGATCATATGGAAGGCCGTGGCGCATCGAACATCATGCGCGGTGGCAATCACGACGATGAGATGTTTGGTTACGGCACCTCCAATGTGATGCACGGCGACGCTGGCAATGATCACATGGAAGGTCGTGGCGCTTCCAATATCATGCATGGCGGCGACGGCGCCGACGTGATGGAGGGCAAAGGCCTTTCCAATGTCATGCGCGGCGGTGACGGCAACGATGAAGTCTATGGTCGCGGTGCATCCAATGTGATGCATGGGGAAGATGGCGAAGACCATATGGAAGGCCGTGGCGCATCGAATGTCATGAGCGGTGGAGCGGATGATGACGCCATCTACGGATATGGCATTTCAAATGTCATTCATGGCGATGCCGGTGACGATCTGATCGAAGCGGTGGCGGGTGCGACCGTTGCCAATGGCGGCACAGGGAACGACACAATCAAGGCTGCAGGTGGCGTCAATGTTCTTCACGGTGATGATGGCAACGACACGATAACCGCGATTGGTGGTGTGAATGTTGTTCACGGCGGTGACGGCGAAGATGATTTGTTCGCGCTGGGCGGCGTCAACACAATGTTCGGCGGTGCGGGCGATGACAAGCTGAAAGCGCTCGGTGCGGCTAACATTCAGTTTGGCGGTGAAGGTGAAGACCTGTTGGCTGCCGCTGGTGCCGGCAATCTGCAATTCGGTGATGGCGGCGATGACAAGATATTCGGTCTTGGAACCAATGTCGGACAGTTCGGCGGCGATGGTGAAGACATTCTTGTCGGCGTGGCAGGCTTGAACCTGCAACATGGCGGTGCCGGCGATGATGCACTGTTCGCGGTTGGTGGTGCCAATATCCAGATTGGCGGTTCCGGCCATGACTTCCTGATGGCAGGTGGCGCGAACAACATCCAGTTTGGAGACCATTTGTGGAGCGCGATCCCGTCAGATCTTGGTTTTGACGATGGCAAGTTCGCTGAAGTTATCGAGAATTTCGATGAGCATTTCGAAACAGAAGGCGGCGGCACCAACGTTCTGATCGGCGGTGGTACCAACAATCTCCAATTCGGCGGATCCGGCAAGGATTTTGCCTTTGGCGCTGGAGCCATGACGACACAGGTTATGGGTCAAGGCAATGATGTCATGATCGGCGGTGGTGTCGGTGTGCTGCAATACGCTGATGCCGGTAATGATATCATCGTTGGCGGCGGTCAAGGCGTGGCACAGTTCGGTGGCGACGGCTCAGATGTCATGGTGTCGGCAGCCACCGTTATTGCTCCACAATTTAAGGGAGCTGTCTCCTTCCAGTATGGCGGGGCAGGGACCGACATAATGCTTGGCGTTTCCCTGGGCGACGAAGCTGCGGCCACACTCGAATTCAGCAACGACAAGGATGCGAACGGCAACCGCAAGGCCAGCGTGACCGGTGCCTTGCCGGACGAATTGGTCGTGACTGCACAGCTTGGTGGCGACGGAGCAGATTTGATGATCGCAGGCGGTCCCGGCACGATTGTCCATGGCGGCGACGACAACGATATCGCCTTTGCGACAGCCGATACCAACTCTCTGGTAATGGGAGGTGCCGGCGACGATTTGATCCTCACGGGCGAGAGCCTCGATGATCTGATTGACTCCCTGGAGCTAAACGAAGAAGTCAATGACGACGCTCCTGTCGAGATTGCAGCCATTAGTGCCGGCAACTTGTATTCCGGTGGTGCTGGTTCGGACGTTATTCTCGATGTGGTCGATTTCACAAAGATCATGATCCACGACATGCTTTCCGATGTACCGCTGGTTCAGGATTTCCGTTCCGCACTCACAAGCACGGTAAGCGCTATCAAGGACATCACAGAACCGGTTTCAGGCGTGCTCGACGTGGCTGCCGCCTTTAGCCCGGAATTTGGTGTTAACGGTTTCGGTTCTTATGAAGTCAAAGCCAATGTCACCTTGGGCGGTGCCGGAGATGACGTTCTTGGCGGCACGGGTTTCCTGTCAGGTGAAGCCGGAGACGATGTCTATGCGATTTGGGCTGATGGCGAAGCAAAGATTGCCGAACGCGCCACCGATGGTGTCCAGTCTTTCCTTGAATCCTTCGGTGTCGACATCCCGCAAATCGATGAAATCAGCCAGGCACCTGATGGCAACGATGTCATCGAATTGCGCAGCTTCACAATCCTGGGATTTGAAGAGGATACGTTCAGCTTCACGAAAACGGCCGACAAACTGGCAATCCATGTTGAGGACAAGACGGTCGCTACAGTCTACGGCATGGATGATGACACGACCGCAGTTGAATGGCTGAAGGTTGTTCAAGGAGCTGACAGTTTCGCCTTTGACCTGAAGGCGATTTATGACCAGCCGGACTTGGACGATGGTGTTGCCGTGAGTGCTGACAGTGTCTCGATCGGCTCTGAGATGTTTGCATCTGCGGACATTATGAACCTCCTTGACGGAGCTGCCGACACTCTCGGTTCCTTCGGGGGCGCTGAAGGTGAGGCTGTAGCCTCTGACCTGACAACTGCACTTGCACACGGCTCGAATGCGGTTCAGGTCTCTGTTCCGGATACGGATTTTATCTGATCCATATTGGCAAAGAACAACACAGACAGGGACGGTCAATCGATCGTCCCTGTCTGTTTGTGCCCGGACAGTTCCACTAGCAACAGTTCAGGTTATGCTTCCTGTTGCCGCTCGCGCAACACGATATAAATGCCGCTGGCAATGATGATGACAGCGCCAACATATGTCGCAACATCAGGTATCTCCTCCCAGAGCAACCATCCGAGCAGCGTTGCCCAAAGAAGGGCTGTGTAATCAAACGGCGCAACGACCGCTGCCGGCGCAAACCGGAAGGCTTGTGTCATCAACGTGATGCCGGCTGTGCCGAACAATGCGATGCCCAGGAACAACCAGATATCCTCAAGACGCGGTGGTACCCACACAAATGGCAGAAGCAATGCACTCAGGAGCGCACCTGCACCAACAAGATAAAGCATAAGCGTCCAGACGCTTTCGCGCGGATCAACCCAGCGAGCGCTCAGCATCAGCAAGGCATAGAAGAACGCGGTAGTAAGAGGCAGCAACGACGCTGCCTGAAACGTTCCGAAACCTGGCCTGATGACCACCAGGACGCCTAAAAATCCTGCAAGAACCGCTGTCCATCGGCGCCACCCGACTTGCTCCTTGAGAAGCAATGCCGAAATTGCTGTCACAAATACTGGCATGGCAAATATGAGCGTCGTGGCTTCGGCAAGGCCAAGGTAGATGAAGCTGGTGAAAAAGAGCCCGGCAGCAAGGAGCCAGAGGACGCCTCGCAACAGATGAGCCATCGGCCGGTGAGACACAAGCGCGGAGCGACCGCCCAGCTGTAGGGCGATGAGTGCCGCAAAGGGAAGTGCAATGATGTTTCGGATGAAAATGATCTGGATTGGGGAATAATCCGCCGTCAAGGCCTTCGCGATTGCGTCGCTGACACAGAGACTTGCAACCCCGACACTCATCATCAAGATGCCGGTGCTGACTTGCGATTGGGAGTGTGTTGTGACCGTTGACATGGGCTGCCCTCAGACTGAGCAAGCACCTAATCACCGGCAATGAACCGCGACAAGGCCACTTTGCGCATGAAGCGTCCGTTCAACAGTGGTCGCGAAGACAGTCAGACCTGTATTGTTCCGGCTAGAAACGCGTAAATAATTGGAAATTCAATGAAAAATCGAACTTCTTTGATCTATGCAACCTGCTTAAATTGTAGGCTTGTTTGAGCGTTTTTCAGGCTGGTGTTTCGGTCGACTGCCGACTTTTGGTACACCAATGAAGGGCAGAAATCCGCCAACCAATCCAGTTCTGTCGACAATCTTCATTGACAACACCAACTACACGCTGTGCGAGATATTTTTTCTGACACAGCATTGCCCAAACCTTCCGCAATCCCGCGGTTGTTTTGCCAGAATTCGCCATGAGCCTGCGGCCCGTTACGTGAAACGGGAAAGGGTAGATCATGGCCGACAATCCGGTGAACAGACTGAGTTCGAGCGAACAGCTGATTTTGGAACTCGTGAACAAGGAACGCCTGGCAGCAGGCCTCGAGCCACTTGCATCCGAAGCACAGCTTAACTCGGCAGCTCAAAAGCACTCCGACTGGATGGCATCCGGTCGCGTTCTTGATCATACGGGCGCAGGCGGATCCCAGCCATGGGACAGGATGAAAGCTGAAGGCTGGACCGAGTATCCAATGGGCGAAAACATCGCCTACAATCCCTTTAATCAATCCAAGCCGATATCCGGCGAGTATGTGCCTCAAAAGATCATTGAGGACATGCATGAAGGCTGGATGAATTCATCTGGCCATAGAGCCAACATTCTGAGCGCGAATTATTCAGTGCTCGGTGTTGGTGATGCCATTGGTGGCCACCCGAACTCGCCAGACCATTCTACCAGCTACGCCACACAAAACTTTGCTGGGACAGAGAAAAACTATGTGACGGGCGTTGTCTTTGATGATGCTGACAGCGACAAGTCCTATGATCTGGGTGAGGGGCTCGGTTCCGTTACGGTCACGATTGTCAACTCCTCTGGTGCAACTGTCGCCTCTCGAGCCACAGATCCCGGCGGTGGATACAGTATTGCATTGGCAGATGGTTCCTACACAGCCAAGTTTACTGGTTCCGGCATCGACGGTACCATTGAAAAGACTGTCTCGATCTCGGGCAAGAACGTCAAGCTGGACGTCAAGGACGGATCGGAAGGCGGCGGGAGCACCACACCGCCTCCGGTCGGAACCAACGGCAACGACACAATCTACTATACCAACGGCGATGACTTTTGGACGAATGGGGTTCCGAAGGACATTGGCGGCGCAGGCATCGACACGTTGATCGTCAACAAGGGCTCGGTTTTCAACACTTCAGGCCTGTCCTGGTATGGTTTTGAAAGGTTCGTAGGCGCGGAGAAGAATGATCGCGTCATCGGCAACGAGAGCGATGTCGATTATCGGCTTGTCGGTGGAGCTGGAAACGACATACTCCGCGGAAATTCCGGCAATGATTACATCAGAGGCGGCACAGGTCGTGATGATGTCGCAGGTGGTGCCGGAAACGACATCATCTTCTATGGCAGCGGCGACAAGTTCTGGGACAACGGCACGCCAAGAGACATCGGCGGCGCAGGCATCGACACGCTTGTCGTTGAGGCCGGATCGAAATTCAACACGGCAGCCCTCTCCAAGTACGGCTTTGAGAGATTTCAGGGCGCAGACAAGGATGACCGCGTTGTTGGTGATGATGCCAAGGTTGCCTATTTCCTGAACGGCGGTGGTGGCAATGATATTCTCAAGGGCAATGCCGGAAACGATACCCTCAAAGGTGGTTCTGGCAACGATACACTGGAGCCAGGAGCGTCCGCAGGAGGCTTGCAGAAGCTTATCGGTGGCTCCGGCAATGACACCTATGTCGTCACATCCAAAGGCGGAAAAATAGAGATCGTCGAACTGGCGGGAAATGGCGCGGACAAGCTGGTCTTCAAAGATCTCAATCGCTCCGACATTGATGCCTCGCGCGACAGCGACAACAACATGGTCCTGTCATGGGATGATAGTCCAGGTGAAATCACGATCAATGACCAGGGCGCGCATCTCGACCAGTTCGTTTTTGCCGACGGAACTATCCTTCAGCCGGACGATTTTGCGATCGTCTGATCTGCTTCAGAACCCGCTCTAAGGGAGCGGGTTCTGCGATATCGAACGCTCAAGGCTGAGAAATCGATTGTCAGGCTTTGCATGAATTCAGCCTCTCACCGAGATCGGCTTGAGCGTTTGGTGAGGTCTTGCGGGGTCGCAATGAATCTGGGCGTGCTGTTGTGAAAACGGTCAGCACAACCTAACTTTCAATGGAAACCTGCAACACAGAGTGTCTTCATTGAAACGATCCCTCGGACCTCAAGAAACTCTATTTTCTGAACTCATACGCCGAAGCAATGGCGGAATACAGCTGGTTGCGATGGCGAAGTTTGACGTCCCGCCAACTGTTTCAAGGCTTCGATCGGCGCTGAGACAGATCCACAACCGTCACCCTATGATGCGCGCTCGAATAGAAGGGCAAACTTCCCGGGACTGGGTTGTGGACGTTCCATTTGAAAAAACTGAGATAGCGGTTCACCAAGCAGGAGAAGCGTTTGACGTCGAAGCGTTCTATACCGAAATTGCCAAACAGGTCCTGGACATTTCAACCGTATCCTGGCGTGCCTATCTGGTGACCGGCCAAAACGATGAGGTTACCTGGATTGCATTGGTAACCAATCACGGTGGGATCGACGGACGCTCGGCGCTGGTCATTCTCAATGATCTTGACCACCTGCTGCAGGAACCGGAAACCTGGCAGACGTCAACGTTGCCGATGACTGCGCCAGTGGAAGAAGGGCTCGCCGCAAGAGGTTTTTCCGGGGATCGATCAATACTCTCGTCCTGGCCGAAAGAAACCAATTGGCCCGTCAACCAACCGGCCGACAGCAGCCAACGCGTACCATATGGCTTTTTACGTATCCTGAGGCCTGAGACCTTGAGTGCGCTTCATGCCTGTCTGAAACAAAACGGATTGCATCTTGCTTCGGCTTTTGGCGCCGCGGCAGTCAAGGCGGCGTCAGTTTTGCCAGGGGGGACGGGTTGGACCGGCATCGTTGCCCCGACAGATGTTCGCGACGATTGCCTCCCCGCCATTTCGCATGATGCAGTCGGGGAATATGTAGCCGGTATCACTCTGCTCCTGGGACCGGAATATCGTAAAGCAGATACACTTGAGATTGCTCGCGCTCTGCAGACCCAGTTCACGGAGCATCGTCCACCGTCCCTGTTGATGGATGCAGACGTGCCTCTTGCTGTCACTCTGGCAACGGTCGACCAGATGTCGGCGGCAAACACTGCCTTTGTTGGCGGGATTTGCGTTACCGATGTAGGCGACCTTGAACAGCTTTCCGGTCGTGCTGTGGGCTATTCTGAGCTTCTATTAATGCCTTCGCAGAACCATGGCATCCATCCGGTGCTGGTTGCCATTGTCTCGACAGCGGCCGGGGTATGTTTGTCCTTCGGCTACTCGGAACCTTTACAGACGGGTGAAACCGCGCATGCCTTCGCTGACAGCTACGTCAACGTTCTGGAAGCGCTCGCTGCCGGAGACGCTTGATGGGCTATCTCTCGATGTCTTTGAGGACGTTGCTGCCGCAATTGGTGAGGTAAAGGAAATAGACCTAGCCGTTGAGGCAAGCACAATCGGAGGACAAGCATGCTGCCAAGAGGACTGACGCTCCTTGCCGCGTTTCTCTTTTCAACTGGGCCAAGCGCTGCGTTCCATGACTATCTTGATCGTAACTCCAACACCGTCACGACGACACATCAGGCAGCTTACCGGATCGGTATCGGCGAAAGCTTTGTGCCGCTTGGGGAATTGCATCATCGTCAGGAGAGCAATGGGCGGATGTTTAAGGTTTCCTTCGCAGCCTTTTCAAAAGGCTCGGACATTGTCCTGATCCATGCCGAAACGCTCGAGGAACCAACCGGCATTCTGGATTATGGTCATCTCGATCAGGTGATGATTGACGATGTCTCTGTTGCATTCAGAGAGCAGTGCGTTCCAGAAGAGGCGGAAGCGGCATTGGCCAACAATCCGGAAGCGAATTTTGTCAAAGACAATGGTTTTGAGCTCCGGCTACCTTTCTTGCTGACACAACACTTGCTGACGTCTGGTGATGGAAACGCAGAAGTCGTCATCTCATACGGCAGACGCGTCGCAAACTGCGACGAGATTTCCGATGTCATCAGGAAAGACATCAGGGCGCGTTTGGAAAACACAATCACGCTGGAGCGGATAACGAACTAGTTGGAGTTTCGACCTTTAGCCCCGGGGAACGTCTGACATTTCCTCTGACTGAGAAGGATGTGAGTTCCATTCCGGCAAGCGAGAGCATGCGTGCTTTGTCCCAGACAAGTCGTCGACTTTTAAGTGGTTAGGCGCAGTCCACTAATGCACCGGGCAACGTCTCAATGGGCCGTTCTTGACCGGAAAATCCCACCGGAGTGTGAGTTCATCCTGTTCCAGTTTCACGCCCAGAAAATACTGACGAACGCTGTCTTCTCCGCAACGCGCATAGGCTGCTGAAAAGAGCCCGTTTTCACGCCTTTCAACCGGGCCCCAGCTGAGCATGCACCACAATTGGCCCTGCCTGAGCCACTCTGGTCCGATCTCAAAGGGTTCTGAGAGCACGGTTCCGCCGGACTTCAGTGGTACTCGCGCGCATTGTTTTGCAGTTCCCCAGGTCCCGAAAAAGCTTCGGTGTTCCCCAGCACCAGCGGGCAACACCAGCATTGTCAGTAAAGCGATCAGAAAGGCCGTGCGCATGGAAAATGGATAGCGACAAGAAACATTGGCAACCAATCACTTCGGTTTGATCGGACCTTTGAAACTGTAACGAAGTCAAACACAAGGCCTGACAAACGTTGGAAGCTCACAGCTCCCTAATGAGTTTGTGATTGGCAGGTCACTGCAACAGCGCTCTACCGTGTCTCATGCGTTGAAAGACCCATCGCATGCGGAAGCACTGATGGCGTGGGCAACCTTGGAAAGGCGACAGAATGGCAGTGGCAATCAGCTTACGGTCCCGTTTGAAACTTGCAGCTTTCATAACTGCGCTGGTTTGTCTTTTCTGTATCGACGACTTGCGCGCTCAAGACGCCGGCAAGCTGCCAGACTATGTGATTGAGACCTATGGCGAACGCCCGTCGGTGCCGGATGGCCCGCTTCCCGAAGACCTTCAAAAAGCAATCCGTTCAGCGTTCATCGACAGTGTCACGCAATCAGCTTGGGGCAGGGACCAGGTGGTCGCCTTGTCGGAAATTGCCGCGTCGAAGGACCCGCGCATTGCCTGGATCATTAGTGATCTGATGCGTTTCATCACGTCGCCTCAGCTGAATGTGGCTCTCTCAACAGCGGCTTCCGATCTTTTGGGCAAGGACCTGCGAAAGCAAAACGCCTGGGGCGTCCTGACGGATCATCTCATTGCATGGGACATCCCAGCGCCACCCGGCTATCTGCAGGTCAAACGCGAAATTTTCACGAGCATCATCCCGGGCTGGGACAAGATATTCATTGAAGGCGATATAGACTGGCGAATGGTGTCCTGGGGAGGTGTTCTGATTGACAATCGTCCGCACGACAAAACCGATGAGTTGTGCAATTGCATACCGGCGGCCGACAATCCGGAAGTGATCAGCGCTCAAGAAGCAAGCTGGCTGAAAGACGACGATATCGTTTTCGGAATTACAGTGAATGGCGAATCTCGTGCTTACCCGCGCCAGATCATGGAAGTGCGCGAAATGGTCAACGACACGCTTGGTGGTCGTGATCTGGGCATTCCCTATTGCACCTTGTGCGGGGCGGCCCAGGCATACTTCACGGATCGCATGCCGGAAGGCATTGACCGTCCGATCCTGCGCACTTCAGGTCTTCTGATCCGGTCCAACAAAGTGATGTACGACCTCAATACTTATTCCGTCTTTGACACATTTCTTGGCCACGCGGTGACAGGCCCGCTTTCTGAGAAGAACCTGAAACTGGAGCAGGCAACAGTGGTGACGACCGACTGGGGCCGGTGGAAAAAGGAGCATCCCGACACCACGGTGCTGAAAGAGCGTTACGCCCTCGGCCGTGATCCGGATTTCCGCAATACCCGCGACGCAAATGGGCCGATTTTCCCCATCGGCGACATCGATCCGCGCTTGCCCGTTCACGAGGACATCATCGGCGCGTTGACTGCTTCAGGCAAACCGGTTGCCTTTCAGCGCAGCAAGGCAATGGCCGCGCTTCAAAGCGGAGAAGAAATCGCCTTTGAAAACGTGCGTCTCAAACTGGACGCCGGAGG
This sequence comes from Roseibium porphyridii, assembly GCF_026191725.2. Classification (NCBI taxonomy): domain Bacteria; kingdom Pseudomonadati; phylum Pseudomonadota; class Alphaproteobacteria; order Hyphomicrobiales; family Stappiaceae; genus Roseibium; species Roseibium porphyridii. Next base: position 3,731,553 of record NZ_CP120863.1, on the reverse strand, counting down.
CATCCGCGCACAAGACGCCGATGGCTCCGATCTCGGCAGTCACCAGGCCTTCTGGTTCGCCTGGTCGCAATTTCACCCCGGTACAGCGCTTTGGCCGGAGTAACGGATCAAGTAAAAGGGAGCCGGAGCTGATATCTCCTGCCCTGGTTTGTGGCTTGAAATCCGAACGACCTAGCCGCCCTGTCTCGGAATGCTAACCGGGACGTGGTCAAGTATTGCAGCGCTGACAGACCTCAGATCGCATCTTTCCGCATTGGATGAGTCTTGATATATGCAACTCATTCGAAGCGAGAGCACATGCTTGGGATTGATCCAGCGGATGGTATTCGTTTGCTGGCAACGGTCATGAAGGACGCGGATGACTGTGCTCTGAAGAAGCGCTGGTTTTCGTTGTAGGTTTTGAAAAATGAATAAAATCAAAGGCTATGATGCGGACGCTGCAAAGACTGATCAGCACCGTTTCTCCGTCGCACCGATGATGGAGTGGACGGACCGGCACTGCCGCGCGTTTCACCGGCAGCTGACGGCGCATGGCTTGCTCTATACTGAAATGGTGACGACTGGTGCCGTGATCCATGGGGACCGGCAGCATCTGATTGGCTTTTCCGAGATTGAACACCCGATTGCCTGCCAACTGGGCGGATCAGATCCGGATGAAATGGCAAAGGCTGCGAAAATTGTGGCCGACTTCGGGTATGACGAGGTCAATATCAATGTCGGTTGTCCATCCGACCGGGTACAGTCCGGCCGCTTCGGCGCTTGCTTGATGCAGGAGCCGGACCTGGTCGCCAAGTGCGTGTCGGCAATGAAAGACGCGGTCGATATACCGGTGACGGTCAAGTGTCGGCTGGGCGTCGATGATCAGGACACTGAGAAAGCCCTGGATGACATGGCTGACAAAGTCTTTGCAGCCGGAGCGGATGCACTCTGGGTGCATGCCCGAAAGGCATGGCTTCAAGGTCTCAGCCCCAAGGAAAACCGGGACATCCCACCGCTCGACTATGACCGTGTCGTCCGTTTGAAGAAGCGATTGCCTGAGCGGTTCATTGGCCTGAACGGCGGTCTTGAAACGCTCGATCAGGCCGAGCCCTTTCTGGAAAACCTTGATGGCTTGATGTTCGGGCGCGCGGCCTATCACACGCCTCAACTCCTCGGCGAGGTCGACCGCAGGCTCTATGGCAGCCAGGAGGGTGATGTTTCACCCTGGGATGCTGTGCGGGCGCATATGACCTATCTTGAAGTCCAGCTTGGCAAGGGTGTCAAACTCGCTCACATGACCCGTCACATGTTGGGGCTTTTTCACGGACGACCAGGCGCACGGTCCTGGCGGCGCATTTTGACTGTCGGGGCGATCAAACCGGGGGCAGGGCTCGAAGTTGTCGAGAAGGCTCTGGCTGCCGTCAGTCCGACGGACTATGACGCCGAGGCTGCCGAATAGCGCTGCTTCAAGGGGTCATGATCAGGCGGTCGCCTTCGATCCGCCAGCTTCTCAGCCGGTCCAGTGCCGTCATTCCAAAAAGGCTTGCTTCGAGATTGCCTTGTCTTCCGACGAACGCACGAATATTGCGCAAGGTATGATCGCCGATGGTTAGGCTTTCGATCCGCACGGGCGCGACCAGAGTTCTTCCATTGGCCGTTGAAACCGGGACTGTGAAAGAAAGATCCCGATCCTCAAAGCCGGCGCGGAGGGCGTCCTGATAGCTCAGAACAACTGCGCTGGCGCCGGTATCAAGCAGGAAACTGGTCCGTGTACCGTTGACACGGCCATCAAGGACAAAATGGCCCCCGGCATCGCGCACAATCAGGAGCGACCCATCAGGTTGGCTGACAGCAAGACCCGGCGACAAGGCACCCAGAACCCGGTAGCCTGCCTGCACAAGATCGGTACGAAACGTGTAGCCGATCACAAGAAGAGCGCAAAGTCCGCCCCAGAACAGCGTTCCCTGGATGATTTCCCGCACTTTCGGTTGGCCGAAAATGAAGCTGGCGATGAAAACAAACGCCAGTGCCGACAAGGCCACGACGCGCGGGCCCCTGTCATCGAAGTTGGCGTTGGCCGGGTCTGTCGGATCACCGAATACGGCGTAGAAAACGGCGATGCCCATGACCACGATCAGGACGGCAACGATGAGGCCGCGCAGTTGCTTGGGGCCACCCATCAGCGAGCTCCGGAAATGCCGCCACCACGCGTTTCGTGTGCGACCCTGCGGCTATCCAGCCCGGACATGATCTGGGAGCGGGTTTCTTCGCTATAGCTCGACCAGCCGGCAATTTCGTCGAGCGAACGCCAGCAGCCCGTGCAAAGGCCGCTGTTTCGGTCGATCTGGCAGATTTTTATACATGGCGAATTCATGTGGCGCATATGGCGCTGGAATATGGCTTTGCCAAGACGTCAGGCCTCAATCAATTGCAATGAACCATCAAGTTCCACCGCCGGCATAATTGAACGGGGCGGCAATGATGCGCACGGGCAGCGCAATTGTATTGCCCACCAAATTGCCCAGATCATCGCCAACCGTCCCCGCGTTTCCGCGGTTTACCGACCTGGTCAAGCTCGATTGTCCGAGGGTTTTGCGCAATTGCGGTTGAAACTGGGCCAACTGAGCGAATTTCGAGTGATGCGACCCGTCCTGGGCATCCAATTCCGTTAGATCCACGACGACGGCTCCAAGTTCGGTTAGCTCTTTGTCATCGGAATAAGCGCCAACTCGCTCTTTGCCACCGGCAATGGCCCGTGAAAGGCGCAAGGCCCGGTCGTCACGAGAAACAATGACGATATATGGTTTCGGCGGGCGGCCGAGTTTTTTCAGTTGTGCCTTGAAGAGGTCGATGTCGATATCGGGTGCTGCAAGTATGACCTCGTCAATCTTGCGCGTCATTTTGCGCCGGTCGCTAACAGACGCCTGCACCGCTGTTTCCATCAACAGCCAGTTACCCATGGAGTGCGCGAGAATGGTGATCTTCTCTGCGCGTGTGTTTGACAACTGAATAAGTGTTTGTTCCAGCGCTTGCCGCGCAATCGCAGCGCTGTTCAGGTCATAGACATAGTCCTGAACCTTACCTCGCGAAGCCCATGTGAACAGAACCGGTACGCCTGCAAACTCAGAATCATGAATGATCTGCGTGAACCGGTAGAGGGCTTCGGGAAAGCGGGTATTGTAGCCGTGAATGAAGACAAAAATTTCTCGTTCGTCACGTGGTTTTGAGGCAAGTCTGCGGTTGATCTCGTTCGTGAAGGAGGCCTTGTCAGCGATATAGCCTGCCTTGCGGGTTACAAAGTTCTTTTCTGGATCTCCGGGAAAACTGTTTGGCCATTCAATCTGTCCCGGCTCATGATCCGGAGGAACGGAAATGGAGGCTTCGGCATAGCCGATTGCCTGTCCGCGTTCACCGCCGAAATAGGTGTCCGGGGTCGCATCCTTGTCGCGGGTCGTGACGATCATGATGTCGGTGACCTCTGCACCCGGCGCGGGCGCGTCGTTCAGCGCCAAAGCGCCAAGGTCAGGCCGTCCGCCGCAGGCACCGAGACCGAGACACAAAAAAACAATCGCGAAAGCCTTGAGGCATGCTGCCTGGTGCTTGAAGAACGGATCTCGCGGAAAAGTGGCGGTCATCTGTTTGGCAGCCTTTACTCAGTAACTCAGGGCACCATAAGCATCCCAAGCAAAAAACCAAGTGCACAAATTTGCTGAATTGCGCCCAGAATATCGCCTGAAACACCACCAATCTTCTGGTCTGCGAGTTGTCCAATGCCAAATGCCAGGGCCGCCGGTAGCAGACAGGCCAGCAGGAAGCCCGGTAACGAGAGCAGGAAGGCTGCGGGCAGCAGGAATGGAACGGTGAACAAGAACGCCTGCCGGACACAGGTTTTGTCGGGTTTTCCGAACCGGGCTGCCAGACCGTCTGGACGGGCGAGGGGGTGTTGTTGCCACTGCCAGACAATGAAAGCGCGACTGGCCGCTTCTCCGCCAAGCAGAAGCAAGGCAGCATCCGCAGGGTCGAAGCGCTGCCAAAGTTCGGCAAGCAGCGCGATCTTCAAGACGACGGAGAGCACCAGAGCCAACGCCCCGAAAGCACCGATGCGACTGTCTTTCATGATTTCCAGCCGCTTTTGAGGGGTTGAACCGCCAAAAAAGCCGTCCGCAACATCGCTGAGACCATCTTCGTGAAGGGCGCCTGTCGTCACAGCCAGCATGACGACAATCAGAGCCGCAATGGCAAGAACCGGAAGCGCCGTATAGCCCAGAAGCATGCCAAGTCCAGCGGCAGGCAAGGCAACGGCCACGCCGGCAATGGGCGCAGCCCGACTGATCCTTGCAAAGTCTGGCGCGGCTGCCGGATCGTCTTGAGCGTTGACCTTTGGAAGGGGCAAACGAGAAAAGAATCGAATGCAGGCTGCAGTGTCAGCCATCAGTGCCGGGAAACCCTTGGTGAGCCGATTGAAGTGATCCCGGGTTTTGTCGGTTCCGGTTTTTGCACCTGAATCAGCAGGTTGGTCGGTTTCAGGGCTCATCAGGCCGGTCCTGTGCTTGAGTTTTGCGTGTGCGCCGTTATAGATCAGCGCCTTAGCGAGACCAAGTGGCTGGCATGATCCGGCCTGAGAACCGGAACCTGAAATCCATGTCCCTTTCCGAGACCGCGCTTCCCTTTGATGACATCCGCAATCTGGTGAAATCCATGCCTGGACCGGATGATGAAGCGGTTCGCAAGGTCAAGGAGCGGGACGCACAACTGACCAAGCCTGCCGGCTCGCTCGGTCAACTTGAAGAGATTGCAGAGTGGCTGGCAGCTTGGTCCGGCAATGCGCCGCCCAAGGTGACGCGTCCTCTTGTGGCGATTTTCGCCACGGCTCATGGTGTTGCCGATGAAGGGGTGTCCGCATTTCCAAGCGCGGTCAACCGGCAAATGGTAGAGAACTTTGCCGCCGGTGGTGCCGCGATCAATCAGATCTGCCGCGCATATGATGTCGGATTGAAAGTGTTTGACCTTGCCGTCGACATGCCAACGCCAAGCATCACACAGGAAGATGCACTCGATGAAGCCAACTGCGCTGCGACCATGGCCTACGGCATGGAAGCGCTTGCCGGCGGTATTGACCTGATTTGTCTTGGTGAAATGGGGATCGGCAACACGACGGTTGCAGCTGCGGTCATCAATGGTCTCTTCGGCGGAAAGGCAGAGGATTGGATCGGGCGCGGCACCGGTGTTGATGATGAAGGCCTGAAGCGCAAACGTGACGCTGTTGAGAAAGCTGTTGCCCGCCTTGGCGGCGAGAAAGACCCGCTGGAAGTCTTGCGCAAAGTCGGTGGTCGGGAGATCGCGGCAATGGCCGGATTGATCATCGCTGCTCGCTTGCAAAGAGTGCCCGTCATCGTCGATGGATTTGTCACGACTGCGGCAGCAGCCGTTGTTTATGCAATGGACCCCGACGGCCTTGATCATTGCCTGTTCGCTCATCTTTCCGCAGAGCAGGCGCATGCCAAGACCCTTGAACACATGGGCAAGGAAGCCCTGTTTGATTTTGGAATGCGGCTTGGTGAAGGCTCGGGCGCAGCGCTTGCTGCCGGTATTGCAAAGGCTGCCGCAGAAATGCATTCCGGCATGGCAACTTTCGCGGATGCTGGCGTTTCGGAAAAATCGGACGACGAAGAAAGCTGACGCGGTTCTGGTCAGTCTCAGGCCGACTTGGCGTCATTGTCCTTTTCGTTCCTCGGTGCCCACTGAACTTCCGGCGAATAGTTCATGATGCGGGTGCGCGGCAGTGTGACGGTAACCTCGGTGCCGTTTCCAGGGTTCGATTTCAGAGAAAACTTGCCGTCATGCATGCCGATAAGCGCTTGTACGATCGACAATCCAAGTCCGGTCCCCGGTTCAGCACTCTTGATGGCATGAGACCCCTGGCCAAATGCCTCCAGAACGGTCGGGATTTCATCTTCAGGAATTCCAGGTCCACTGTCCTTGATGGAAACGTATTGACCGCCCTCTGATGTCGGACCGACCATGATCCTGACTTCTCCGCCAACCGGAGTGAATTTAAGGGCATTGGAGAGTAGGTTGAGTACCACCTGGCGCAGCGCACGTTCGTCTGCCCATACGGTTGGCAGGTTTGGTTCGTGCGTATGATAAATCGAGATCGATTTCGCCTTGGCGCGCACTTTCATCATTGTGCCGCACTCTTCAACGACGTCGTCGAGCAACAAAGGTGCCTCGTGCAATTCATGCCGTCCGGCTTCGATGCGTGACAGATCCAGAATTTCATTGATCAGGTTGAGCAGGTGCTGACCGGACCCGTGAATATCCTCTGAATAGGACCGATAGGTCTTGTTGTGCATCTCGCCCAGAACTTCATCCTTCATGATTTCCGAAAATCCTAGGATCGCATTGAGCGGTGTGCGCAGCTCATGGCTCATCGTTGCCAGGAAGCGTGACTTGGCCATGTTGGCTGCCTCTGCGCGGCGCCGCGCTTCGTCTGACATCGCATTGGCTGTTTCAAGTTCCGCAATCAGGTGATCCTTGTCGGCGCGATACTCCAGCATCGTATTGGCGTTTTTCAAGAGCTGGTTGCCAAGGATGAGAAAGAACCCCTGAGCTCCGATGGCCATTGCAGCCAGTGTATAGTGGATTGGATCGACTTTTTGCAGAAAGCTGATCGTGACCACCAGCGTGATCGGCATGGTGCTCACCAAAAGACATTTCGGCAGCGTTGCGGCCTGCATGGTGTTCATGGCCACGACGATCAAGAGAGCTGCGAACTGAAAGATGACGAAGCCTTCGCCGGCATCGTTCTTGAGCGGAAGAATAAAGAAAAGAGCCCAGCTACAGCCATAAATGAGTTCGCCGATAGTGAAACGGCGACGCCAGATAGAGCGCACCTTCTGGTCCGACGGCGCTCTTTCGTAGGAATGGCTGGTAACGACCATCAAAAGATGGGTGCAAAGGACAACGGCAAACCATGCGCCAATCGAGACCGGTTCAACCCATAGAACCGAGATCGCGGCAACGATGAGCGCCAGTAGCGGAACCGCATAGGCGGCATTGATGCGCGTATCGGCAAAGAGATGCTGCCGTTCAAGGTCGAAAGTTGTGTGCAGACCGGTTGGGGTGCCCAGTTTGCTGCGGACATTGTTCATTGTGCGCGCCAGCTCGCGGCGACGTTTCGCTCGCTGCTGGTTGATGGCGACTTTTTCGTCGCCGGTTTCTGGCGCAAGGATGCCCATTTGCCGCCCGCACGGTTTTGATTTGGTTATTTGGATACTGCGTGTTTATTGAAGGTGACTCACCATTCCTTAAGATCGTCCTCAGGAGCGTGGTAAGAGAAGTGTTAACCGGCTGTGCCAAGGTGCAACTCATTGTCTGAAAAGAAGATTTCCGAAAGCCTGAAGTCCATTGCGGCCGACATTCGTGCATGCCGTATATGCATTGAAAATCCAGAGAAATCTGCGCTGCCACACGCGCCGCGACCGGTCCTTCAAGTGTCTTCTTCTGCAAGGCTTTGTATTTGCGGTCAGGCTCCTGGAACCAGAGTTCACAAAAGCGGCAGACCTTTCACGGATCCATCGGGAGATCGTCTCAGAAACTGGATGGGGATCGGGGAGGATGTGTTTTATAATGCAGACCGGCTTGCCATCATACCAATGGGATTTTGTTTTCCCGGTCTTGATGCAAAAGGAGGCGACTTACCGCCGCGCAACGAATGCCGGAAAACCTGGCATGATCAGTTGTTTGCAGCGATGCCTCAGCTGGAGCTTGTTCTGGTAATTGGACAATATGCGCAGGCTTACCATCTGGGTGCCCGCCGCGGAAAAACGCTTACTGATACCGTATCCAGATGGCAGTTCTATTTTGAGGAACCACCGGAGCAGGACCAGCCAAAAGTGTTGCCCTTGCCACATCCGTCCTGGCGCAACAACGCGTGGCTCAAGAAAAATCCCTGGTTCGATAAGGATCTGGTGCCAGTTCTGCAAAGCGAAGTCGCACGCCTCACATCCCATTAAAGGGATTGGTCGCAATTTCGAATTTTTTTCTCAATAAGAGCGGATTTGACATTCATGTTGAAATTCCGTTACGAGGATTGGCTTGGAATTGAAATCATTTCCCAAGATCTGAGCAACGCGCCGCAGCTAGACGAAACGAAAAACAATGATTGACCGCATTGACCGCCGTATTCTTTCAATCCTGCAGGAAGATTGCACCGTGCCGGTTGCCGAAATCGGCCGCCGTGTCGGCTTGTCGACCACACCTTGCTGGCGGCGCATCCAGAAGATGGAAGAAGATGGTGTCATCACTGGCCGTGTCGCCTTGCTTGATCCGACGAAAGTCAACGCAAAGGTAACCGCGTTTGTCGCCATAACGACGAGCCAGCATTCTGAGGACTGGCTGAAGAAGTTTGCCGATGTGATCCAGGAGTTTCCGGAAGTCGTGGAATTTTACCGTATGGCCGGGCAGGTGGACTACCTCCTGCGGGTGGCCGTTCCGGACATTGAAGCCTATGACGCTTTTTACAAGAAACTGATTGCCAAGATCGAGATATCGGACGTTTCGACAACGTTCGCGATGGAGCAGATCAAGAATACGACGGCATTGCCTTTGGCCTATGTTGCGGCTGAAAAGCCGCGCGCGGACAATTAGGCTGGTATTGCACCAGTCGCATGGTGCCCGGACGAGTGCCTTGCGAAAAAACGAGAACACTCTGCTTCGGTTACGTGCTGTCCGCTGAAAATCTCGGCATAATAAGGCATGCGTTCGAGACGCGGTAGAAACGGCTCGGACGGTCTGTCTTTCATCATCGAGATGTAGCCGATCTGGGTCTGATAAACGGTATTGGCCCGAATGTTCGCATAAAGAGTGTCAAAGCCGTACCGCTCAAACATGGCTTGAAGTGCTTCCACCCGGATCTGGTCAGCTTCCTCAAGTTGCCTGGCCAGGACGGCGTCAACGTGAGCCCAGTTCCGAACCGCAAACTCAAGTCTTGAATCGAAAAGATCCGGTATCAGCCAAAGATCGAAGACATTGAAGACGGCTTCATTGATTGTTTCTGCATAGGCTTCTGTTCGCTCGATCAGGTTGCCGGTGTTCTTTGATTGCCAAAGCGTGATCAATGCGCCCAGCAACTCATTTCGGTCCGAGAAGTGACCGTAAAAACTGGTGCGAGACAACTTCAGGCGGTCAGCAAGAGGCATGACCTTTACGCCATCGATCCCCTGTTCAAGCAACGCATGATAAGCAGCATCGATCCAGATCGCCCTGCTGCCGCGCCAGCCGGATGTTTTTTCAATCAAGTGTTCCATTGTTCTTTCTCGATAGCAGTGACAGATCGTCCTGCCAAATAAAATTGACACCTATGTTTTCAAAAACGACATAGATGTCGTTTTTACGTCTTTTCACATGCGGTCACCCGCAATTAGTCTCGCTTTTGCAAACGCTGATTGATGCGCTTGAGAGGAAGGCTGATGTCCAAAGATCCGCTGTTACAGCCTTATCGGCTCAAAAACCTGACGCTGAAAAATCGGATCATGATCACATCGCACGAGCCGGCGTATCCTGAAGACGGAATGCCAAAGGACCGGTATCGCGCTTACCACGAACTGCGTGCGAAAGCCGGTGTCGCGATGACCATGACAGCTGGCTCGGCGGCGGTCTCACGCAATTCGCCCCCGGTGTTCAACAATATCCTTGCCTACAAGGACGAAGTCGTTCCCTGGGTAAAGCGGCTGACCGACGCATGTCATGATCATGGCTGTGCGGTGATGATCCAGCTGACCCATCTTGGTCGGCGCACCCACTGGAACAAGGGCGACTGGTTGCCTGCGGTCTCCGCCGGTCATGAAAGGGAAGCAGCGCACCGGGCGTTCCCGAAACAGGTCGAGGATTGGGACATTCAAAGGATCATCCAGGACTATGCCGATGCTGCCGAGCGCATGCGGGCCGGTGGGATGGACGGGATTGAATTGCAGGCTTATGGCCATCTTATGGACCAGTTCTGGTCTCCTGCAACCAATACGCTCGACGGTCCATACGGTGGTTCTCTGGACAACAGGATGCGTTTCTCGCTGGAAGTGATAAACGCTGTCCGCGAACGCGTTGGAACAGACTTCATCGTCGGGATGCGATTTACGGCGGACGAAGATCTGGAAGGAGGCTTGTCTGCTGAAGAAGGCCTGCAAATAGCCAGGCGCTTGAAAGAGACAGGTCAGATCGATTTTCTCAATGTCATCCGCGGGCATATTGATACCGATCCAGGTCTGACGGATGTCATTCCAGTTCAGGGCATGCCGAATGCACCGCACCTCGACTTTGCTGGAATGATCCGCAAGGAGGTTGGTCTGCCGACATTCCATGCTGCCAAGATCCCGGACGTCGCCACCGCCCGCCATGCCATTTCGGAAGGTTTGCTGGACATGGTCGGGATGACCCGCGCGCATATGGCAGATCCGCTGCTAGTAAAGAAAATTGCCGAAAAGCGGGAAGAAGACATTCGTCCGTGTGTCGGAGCAACCTATTGTCTCGATCGGATCTACCAGGCAGGCGACGCCCTTTGCATTCACAATGCGGCGACAGGTCGAGAACTGACCATGCCGCACGAAATTGATGCTGCAACAGACAAAAAGAAAGTCGTCGTCGTTGGGGCAGGGCCTGCGGGAATGGAAGCAGCCAGGGTGGCTGCTGAACGCGGGCACGACGTGATTGTGTTCGAAGCAGCTCCGGATGCTGGCGGTCAGGTTCGTTTGACCGCGCAATCAGAGCGGCGCCGGGAGATGATGTCGATCATCGACTGGCGCATGGAGCAATGCCTGAAGAGGAATGTCGTCTTCCGTTTCAATTCTTTTGCGGAAGCAGACGATATCCGAGCTGAAAAACCGGACGTCGTTGTTGTTGCAACAGGCGGGCTGCCACACACGGACGTTTTGCACGAAGGCAACGACCTTGTCGTTTCTTCCTGGGACATCATCGCTGGTGACGTGAAGCCGGGGCGGCGCGTTCTTGTCTTTGATGACGCGGGTGATCACGCCGCGCTGCAGGCTGCCGAAATCGTAGCAAAGACCGGCGCTCATGTGGAAATCATGACCCCGGACCGGTCATTTGCGCCGGATGTCATGGCGATGAACCTTGTGCCCTATTTGAGAGCGCTGCAGGACAGGGATGTTCGTTTCACCGTGACATACCGTCTGAAGGCCGCGAAGAGGTCTGGCAATATGATAACCGCCGTGATCGGCACTGATTATTCAAAGCACGCGGAATCGCGGGAATTTGATCAGATTGTCGTCAACCATGGAACGATGCCCATGGATGAGCTCTATTTTGAGCTCAAGCCCAAATCAAAGAACCTTGGCGCCATCAATCAGGAAGCCTTGATCTTTGGTCGCCCGCAGCCGCTTGAAGCCAATCCCGAGGGGGCCTTTGCGCTTTTCAGGATCGGCGACGCCGTCTCGGCACGAAACACCCATGCAGCAATCTATGACGCGCTGCGACTGCTGAAAGACATATGACAGTCACGCATGCTGCGATGTTTTCAACGTGTCTCAACTGAATAAGCGTGTGCCGATTTTACGCTACGGGAAAAGCAAAAATAGCTTCTAATTTTCATCAGGAAAACGGATCGATGATGCCGATTGGAAAGGACCAATCACTATGTACAGCGATGCGGACATACTGTCTTTATTGATGAGCCGCAGGCAGGGGTATTCCCTGCCGCAGGCGTTCTATACGGACGAAGATGTCTTTCAGGCGGATATGAAGAACATCTGGCACAAGGAATGGGTATTTGCCGTACCAAGCGCGGAACTGCCCAAATCCGGAAACTATGTCACGCTGCAGATAGGGGACTACTCCGTTGTTGTCGTACGCGGTTCGGACGGCGCGATCAGAGCCTTTCACAACTCCTGCCGGCACCGGGGCAGCCGCATTTGTTCAGCCGCAAGGGGATCGGCTCCCAAGCTTGTTTGCCCGTATCATCAATGGACTTATGAACTCGACGGCAGTTTGCTCTGGGCGCGCGATATGGGCCCGGAGTTCAACCCAAAACACCATGGCCTCAAGACGGTCCATTGCATCGATGTCTCCGGCATGATTTTCATCTGCCTTGCCGATACAGCACCTGACACGGCCGACCTGGAGAAGCAGGCTTCGAGGTATCTCGGACCACATGATCTGACAAACCTGAAAGTTGCCCATCAGTCCTCCATCATTGAGAAGGGTAACTGGAAACTGGTGCTTGAGAACAATCGTGAATGCTATCACTGTTCGGGATCTCATCCGTCTCTTTGCCGGACATTTCCGGATGATCCAAACCTGTTTGGCGGCGATGATTCCAATACAACAAATGAAGCCAGGCAACATATTTCACGGTGCGAGAACGCCGGTTTGCCGTCCAGGTATGTCATCTCGGAAAATGAGCAGTGGCGTTTTGTTCGCATCCCGATCCTCGGAGACGCAGTCAGCTATACGATGGATGGAAAACCTGCAGTTTCCAGGCGGACCGGAACAATACCGTTCGATCATGCAGGTTCATGCCTCTTCTTTCACTACCCGAACACCTGGAACCATTTTCTGTCAGATCATGTCCTGATGTTCCGTGTCCTGCCGATTGGGCCAATGGAAGCGGAAGTCACAACATTCTGGCTGGTTCACAAGGATGCAAATGAGGGCGTCGACTACGATCTCAATCGCCTCACCGAAGTGTGGATCAACACAAACAACGAAGACCGTCAGATCATCGAAGAAAACCAGCGAGGCATCAGGTCGCCCGCTTATGAGCCTGGACCTTATTCGCCGGTTCAGGAAAGCGGCGTGATACAATTCGTTGAATGGTACGCCAGGGCGCTGGAAACCGGACTGCTTGGCCGTTTCCGGGTGGCGGCGGAGTGATGCCATGATCCCGATGCCTGCGCGCGACACGCCAGTCTGGACTGACGAAGAACTGCTTGAATGTGTAATGGTGGTGCCCGAAGCACCCGATGTGAAGACCTTCTCGTTTCGCCCTCCGTCAGGTGCTGGCTTCGTTTATCGGGCGGGTCAGTTCATCACGTTGGATCTACCTGTCCCGGGGGGACATCTTCAAAGAACCTATACACTGTCTTCATCGCCGGTATCGAATGCTTACATCACCGTGACCGTGAAGGCGCAGGAGGGGAGTGTCGGCACGCGGTGGATGCTTGATCACCTCAGGCCAGGTATGCGGCTGAAAGCGTTTGGTCCGGCGGGGCTGTTTCATCTGCCAGCAGTCCCGGACGGCAAATATCTCTTCATTTCAGCCGGTTCCGGTGTGACGCCTGTGATGTCCATGGCGCAGACGCTTTTTGAACGGGGTGAAGACCCTGACATTTGTTTTATCCAGTGCGCGCACCGACCGGTGGAACTGATCTTTCGGCAAAAACTGGAATATATGGCAAGCCGGGTCACGGGGTTGCAGCTGCATTTTGTCGTCAATCAAAGCGATCCATACGAGGTTTGGACCGGCTATCGTGGCCGGTTCAATCAATTGATGCTCGGGCTCATGTGCAGCGACTATCTGGACCGTGATGTCTTTTGCTGTGGCCCGGATGGCTTCATGGAGAGCGTCCGTGAAATCCTGAATGCGCTTGGATATGACATGGAGCGGTATCATCAGGAGAGCTTTCAGGCCCCCGCCGAGACAAGAGATGAGCTCACCGAATTCGATGATTTGGTGCCACAGGAGGATCTGCAGGCTCAAGTCGTCTTCGCCAACTCCAAGGTTTCAGCGTGGTGCTCACAGACAGACACAGTCCTTGCTGTTGCCAAAGAAGCCGGTCTCAACATTCCTTCCGGCTGCACTTTTGGTGTTTGCGGAACATGTAAAGTCAGGAAGGTTACCGGCGAAGTTCATATGGTTCATTCCGGCGGTATCAGCGATGAGGACATTGAGGCAGGGTTTATTCTGGCCTGTTGCTCCAACCCGATCGGCACCGTGGAAGTGGAAGTCTGATAAGCCGAATTGAGAAGCACGGAAATCAAAGTTTGCGGCCGCTCCATTTGGAAGTGTTGGGCTAACGTGAAAGTAAGCCCAGGCGGCGGCGCACTTTCTCTGAATCCAACTCTTTGACAGCTTCCTTGCCGACCCGGCGCGTAGTCTTGTCGTCCGAGGCCTGGAGTTCAAGGGCAAGAGCCAGGGCAGGGCCGTGCAGTTGAGCGGAGCGTTTGCCGATCTGACGCAAGGCCCAGTGAACGGCCTTCCAGACAAAATTTCGTCCGTCGCTCGAAGCCTTCCGGATCAGCTCCAGGTCCTCAAGGAACTCCGCATCAGGTGCTTTCTTGGCATGAACCGCACGCCAGGCAATCAGGGCAAAGGCAGCCCTTTTGACGAACTCTCTCTCATCTAGTGCCAATTTCGGAACCAAGGCGTTCGAATCTGCGCGCCGCGCCAGGATGTTAGTCAGTTGATCGCACAAATCCCAAGAGCCGATGTCTTCCAACCAGGTCAGAGCCTGCTCGGACGTCATGGCCTTCGCTGGCGTCAACAGGATCGCAAGAAGTCGTGCTTCATGAAAACCCGTTGCCCAAAGCTCTCGTGCAAGCTCGGGCGATCTGCCGATTTCTTTTGCGAGGGGACGCAACACGGACATCGGCACACCGAATGCCTGGTCGATCTCTATACCAAACCGCGCCATTCCAGCGCGGTTTGTGTCCGAACCGGAAGATCTGAGTTCTGCCAGGACATCGTCAACGGTCCAGTGTTCGCCCTCTCGCCCCTTCATGTCAGCCGACGTTACTTCTTGTCTGCATTTTCAAGTCGCGCAATTAGGCTGGACGTGTCCCAACGATTGCCACCCATGGCCTGTATTTCGGCATAGAACTGGTCGACAAGGGCGGTAACCGGCAGACGTGCACCTGTTTCATTTGCGGTGCTCAGGCAGATGCCAAGGTCTTTGCGCATCCAGTCAACTGCGAATCCAAACTCGAATTCGCTAGCATTCATGGTTTGCCAGCGATTTTCCATTTGCCATGATTGTGCTGCGCCACCCCGGATCGCGGAGATGACCTTTTCGACGTCGAGATCGGCCTTTTTGGCGAAATGGATAGCTTCAGAGAGCCCCTGAACAAGACCCGCGATGCAGATCTGGTTGACCATCTTGGTCAATTGTCCTGCTCCGCTGTCGCCCATGAGACCAACGGACTTTGCAAAACAATCAATGACCGGCTTGGCTTTGTCGAACACGTCCTGATCACCGCCGCACATCACTGTCAGGACGCCATTTTCCGCGCCTGCCTGGCCGCCGGAAACCGGTGCATCGATAAAACCGCATCCTTTTTCGTTCGCGGCAGCATAGAGTTCGCGGGCAACATCGGCCGAGGCGGTGGTGTTGTCGACAAAAACGGCTCCGGATTTAAGGCTGTGAAAAGCACCATCCGGTCCGGTTGTTACTGACCTGAGATCATCATCATTACCAACGCAGGCGAAAATGAAATCGCATCCCTCGGCGGCTTCCTTGGGAGTGTGGGCAACGTGTCCGCCAAATTCCGCCGCCCATTTTTCGGCCTTTGCAGTTGTGCGGTTGTAGACCGTAACGTCATGGCCTCCCTTGGTTTTCAGGAAACCGGCCATCGGATAGCCCATGACACCGAGACCAATGAATGCAACCTTTGCCACGAAGACGCTCCTTCTGCATGAGAAGGCCCGACAAATCTGCCGGGCCTTGCTAAAATTCAAGTCGTCATGGTTTTAGGCCATTTGCGTCCTGCTGTCAGCTAACAGGATGCATCAGAGCCAATAGGGCCTGCGCTGCCAAAACTTTGCAGGCATCCCATGCCTTGCTGCCGAAAGGTCAAGGTGTTGCTGTGTTCTCGGATCGGGTCGTGTGTAGGATGTGAAGCGACTGGCATCGAGAAACTTCTGTACTTGAAGACTTAACATCTGCTTACAACTCCTCATCGTTGTGACTGGTTGAAAAGTGATGTCTTTTGGCACAAATTACCAATCAGGAAGATTTTTAATATGTAAGGAAAAATTACATATGGACTGGCGCTCGCTTCCACCCCTCAATGCGTTGAAAGCCTTCACTGCGGTCGCGGAACGAAAAAGTCTCTCAGCTGCGGGTCGTGATCTGAATGTCACGCATGCGGCGATCAGTCAGCAAGTTCGCAGTCTTGAAACCTTCATGGGTCAGCAATTGGTTGTCCGGGAGGGCCGGGGCATTGCTTTGACACCAGAAGGAGAATTGCTTTTCAACGGTCTCAAACGCGGGTTTGAGGCAATTCAGGAAACGGTGGATGAGCTCCTTGAAGACGATGCCGCAAGGCCGCTGCACATAACGACAACACCTTCCTTTGCAGTCAGCTGGCTAATGCCGAGGATCAATGATTTTCGGTTGAAGCATCCTGAAATTGAATTGATGCTCAATCCAACGCCGGAAGTCGTCGAACTGACACCAGGCGGTGCAGATCTGGCGATACGGTATGGCGATGGAGACTGGCCGGGGATTGAAGCTGAGCTCTTTATGGAAACGCATTTCGCGGTCGTCGGAGCAAGTTGTCTGGTGAAGGATCGGAAGATCGAAAAACCCGAAGACATTTTGGATTTTCCCTGGCTTCAGGAATACGGCAGCAACGAACTGAAACTGTGGTTGGAAAAACAGGGCAAGGTGCCTTGTGGCAGGCTGAATGTCACCCACATGCCCGGCTATATGGTCCTGGAAGGTCTGCGGAGGGGAGACGGTATTTCCGCTGTTGCGACCGCATTTGTAGAGCCCGACCTTGAGACTGGAAATCTGGTCATATTGATTGAGGGCAGCATCTATGAGGGGACAGGATACTACATGGCAACGAGGCCAGGCGTAAAACGCCCCCCCTTGAAGGCGTTCATGAGTTGGCTCAGAACCATGCGGGCCGAGCAGGAACACCAGTCCAAAAGCATTTGCTAGAACATCGGCCTAGAGTGCTGCCAGAGCCTGATCGAGGTCGGAAATCAGATCATTTGCGTGTTCAATTCCAACGGACAGCCGCAGCAGGTTTTCCGGAATGCCGGAACCTTGGCCCTCAATCGTAAATCGATGTTCAACGAGGCTTTCCGTACCACCAAGCGAAGTTGCACGCTGGAAGAGGTCGAGTGCTCCTGCAACACTCAGAGCAGCTTCCCTGCCACCCTTGACCTGCAAGGATAAAAGCGACCCAAAACCCGATTGCATTTGCGATTTCGCGAGATCGTGCTGAGGATGGCTCTTGAGGCCGGGATAGAGGACCGCTTCGATCCGTGGATGGGTTGCCAGAAAGTCTGCAACTGCCATGGCGTTCTTGTTCATGCGCTCTACCCGCAGGGACAGCGTCCTGAGACCGCGCAGAAGCAGCCATGTCTCGAAAGAACCGAGAACAGCACCGGCAAGCTTTCGTTCTTCGCTGATCAGTGTCCAGCTTTCTGAGGCAGCATCCTTTGTGGTCACGACACCGCCCAGCAGGTCAGAATGGCCATTCAGTGCCTTCGTCGCTGAATGCATCACAAGGTCTGCACCCAGGTCCAGTGGTTTCAGGATCAAGGGAGTAGCAGCGGTCGCATCAACCGCCAGAACGGCACCCGCCTGACTACACTGTTGCGCTATGCTTTTGATGTCCGCGACCTTCAAAAACGGATTGCTCGGAACCTCAAGCCAGACAAGGTCCGGTTTGGTAATGGAGAGTTCCTCGGTGAAAGCCTGCAGGTCCGCAGCGTCCGCTTCAATCAATGCCACCTTATTGCGGGCGCATAGTTTGCGCAGGAACAGTGTGGTTCCCCAGTAAATGTTGGATTGTACAAGCAGCGTGCCGCCCGGTTTGACGATACGTGCCACCGCAGCCACTGCCGCCATGCCTGAAGCGAACAAACGGCTTTCGGAACCTCCTTCCAGCGCCGCGATCAAACCTTCTGTTTTCTGATAGAGCAAATTGTCGTCGCGGCTGTAGACGTGACCGGGGCTGACAGGTTCATAGTCTTCGTCCCTGACAAATGTGGTTGCCATCTGGATCGGCGGGACAACGGCACCGGTCGCTTGATCGAAGCCACCCCCGGCATGAGCCAACAGGCTATCAGGGTGCAGGCCTTCAGCTTTGGGCAAGGTCGCGGACATAACGAGGTATCCTCATGGAAAAGGTGCGTTAGAACCGGTCGAAACGCCGGCAATCAGCGTTTCAGGTGGCGTGTGAGGCGGGCTTCGATCTTGTCCCAGATTCGCCGCAAGGTCTCGACGATCATCAGATAGATCACTGCGGCCCAAATGTAGGCCTGGAAGTCGTAGGAGCGGGAATAGGCGCGCCGGGTTTCGCCCATGATGTCATAAATCGTCACGATGGACGCAATAGCCGACCCCTTGATCATCAAAATGATTTCGTTGCCGTAAGGGCGCAAGGCGACCATCAAGGCCTGGGGCAGGATGATCTTGAAAAAGGTCACGGGTTTGGAAAGGCCAAGCGCAGCGGCACCCTCCCATTGACCTTTGGCCACGTTTTGGATCGAACCCCGCAGAATTTCGGCCTGATAGGCAGATGTGTTCAAAGAGAAAGCAAAGATTACGCAGTTGAACGCGTCTCGGAAAAATCCCCAAAGTCCGATGGATTCCAACTCAGGCCTGAAAGAACCAGCGCCATAGTAGATCAGGAAAGTTTGAGCCAGAAGCGGTGTGCCGCGGAAGAAATAGACGAATGCATAGGCGGGTGCGGAAAATATCTTCCAACTGGAAGAACGCGCAAAGGCGACCGGCACACTCAGCAGCATTCCAAGGAGAAGCGACAAACTGACGATTTGTAGGGTTACAAGAAACCCATCAATGTATTTCTGCCAGTATTTCTGGAAAAAGGGGCTCGCCACACTGGTTCCCAGATACCAGACCAGCGACACGCCTGCGACGATCCAGAGGGCCATCAGCGCGTTGCCAAAAATGCGCGTATTTGTCCAGGGGCGAGGCGGGGCTGGAGGGCGTTTAGCGCCGGATTCGGGACTGGCTGCAATCATCTTGAAGCCTCTCCCCGTTTGGACCAGCGTTCGACACGGCTCAATCCTGCAGACGAGATCATCGCCAAAACGAGGTAAATCAGACAGGCGAGCCCGAAGAACAGGAATGGTTCTTTTGTGACCCTTGCCGCAATGCCGGATTCACGTATCAGGTCGGCAAGACCGATGACCGATACCAGTGATGTTTCTTTCAAAAGAATGAGCCACAGATTGCTGAGCGCGGGAAGAGCAAGGCGGATAAGCTGAGGCAAAATGATAAGCGTCATCGTGCGATATCGGGACAGGCCTAGAGCATAGCCACCTTCATACTGGCCTTGCGGTATGCCTCGAAATGCGGAGAGAAATGCCTCAGAAGCGTAGGAGGAAAAAACCAGCGCAAGAGCGACCATGCCGGCGACGAAAGAATTCACTTCGAAATAGACATCGAAGCCGAGCAGTTTAAGTCCTTGCTGAATACCAATCTGCACACCGAAATATACAAGAAACAGAGTCAGGAGTTCAGGCAGGCCGCGAAAAATTGTCGTGTAGATATTGGCTGCGAGCTTCAGACTGGGTTCTGAAGAGTTTTTTGCTAGAGCAATCAGAAACCCGAGAATGAGGCCAAAGGGCAGGGTACAGATTGCCAATGCGACCGTTATCATGACGCCGAGCGCGATAGTGTCGCCCCAGCCTTGTTCCCCAAACGATAGCAGCGTCAAAGCTTCATTCATGAGCCGGCGCTTCTTTCTGTCTTGTTGTTGTTGTTGGCCGCCCCTCCGGCCGTCTGTGGGCTATTACCCTACAGCAAAGCGCGGCACGCAAGCGCGCCGCGCTTATTTAGCGATCAATCCAGAATAAAATCAGCCGCCATACACGTCGAACGTGAAGTACTTGTCGTTGATTTCCTGGTACTTGCCGTTCGCAATAATGGCTTCGATGGCCTGGTTGAACATTTCCTTCAACTCGCCGTCATCCTTGCGGATCGCGATACCAGCGCCTTCGCCGTTGATCACAGGATCCGGCGTCAGTGTGCCGAGGATCTTGCAGCAGGCACCGTCGTCGGTCGCAAGCCAGTCTGAGAGCACGACAACATCGTCAATCACTGCGTCAATACGACCGCTGGCTACATCGAGCTTGTACTCGTCCGGCGTCGGGTAGAGCTTCAGATCTGCAGAACCGAGCTTTTCTTCAGCATAGTTGGAGTGCGTCGTGGAAGACTGAGCACCAAGTGCTACGCCTTTAAGGTCAGCATCACTCGTACCAGCGATTGCAGAATCTTTGGGTACCGCAATTGCCGGCGGAGTGTTGTAATACTTGTTGGTGAAGTCGACCTTCTGTTTGCGCTCTTCCGTGATCGACATGGACGCAATGACGGCATCGAATTTACCAGCCTGTAGAGCAGGGATCATTCCGTCCCAGTCCTGGGTGACGAATTCGCATTCGACTTTCATTTCCTCGCAAAGCGCCTTTGCAATATCGACATCGAAACCGACAAGTTGTCCGTCAGCGGTCAGCGAGTTGAACGGAGGGTAAGCACCTTCTGTGCCGATGCGCACCTTGGACCAGTCTTTCGCCTCAGCGCCACCGACAACAGCCAGAACTGCAACGGCGGCCGCAGCCATACGCAATACACGCATATTTAGTTCCCCTAATCATTTTTCGCGGCGCAGACAGGTTCTTCCTGCCTTTTTGCCCGATGGCCCTATTCCATACACTTCAGACTGAATTTCAAGCATGTGTGTGAAAAAAACACAGTGTTAGCATGCCTTTTTCGCGCTTGCTGCGTGTATTCCGATAGGGAAAGCAGCGCCAAGCTGTGGAAAATTGTTGCTCAATAGCCGGCGTGGTGAGTGAAAGTTCACATCATTTTAAAGTCCGTGGAACGGTTGTTGCGGTAACCCGCCAATCTCAGAATACTTTTTGTTGAAAACGAAAAGGCATAGTTCTTAAGTATAAAACCAAAATCGGCAAATGAAATTTCCAAAACAAGAACTATTTCGGCGTTTTATCTGAATTTCATTAGAATTTTTGATGTTATCGTCAATAGATCAAGAAATTTCATCGAATTCATGAACTTCTTGAATTTGTATATCCTGTCTCAGCATCGTACGAACTTCATCCGGTCAGGTAACTATGACTTGCCGATCGGCTGGATGATCGACGAACTTGAAAGGAAATCCAAATGGCAGAGATTGAATTGTTCATTGGAAACAAGAACTATTCCTCCTGGTCTTTCAGGCCCTGGATTGCCCTGAAGCAGAAAGATATTCCCTTTCGCGAAATCCTGGTTCCGTTTGATTTTGACAACGGCAATCCTGAATTTGCTGCTTTTTCGCCGAGCATGAAAGTTCCGGTGCTGAAGGACGGTGATCTGACCGTCTGGGACAGCCTTGCCATCATGGAATACGCGGCCGAACTTTATCCAGAGAAGGAATTGTGGCCTGCCGATCAGGCTGAGCGCGCCATGGCGCGAGCAATTTGTTCGGAAATGCATTCAGGGTTTTCCGCACTGCGCGGAGCTTGCCCGATGAATATGCGCCGACCGGTTGAAGAGTTGAATGTCGACGACGCCGTTAAGGCGGATGTTGCGCGCATCGTCGATATCTGGGGCGAATGTCTCAACGCATCCAATGGGCCGTTTTTGTTCGGGGCGTTCTCGATAGCAGACGCCATGTATGCGCCAGTGGTCAGCCGATTTGCAACATATGGACTGTCTGAAGACCCAGTCGTTGGACGCTATACGGAAGCAATGACACAGACGAAGGCCTGGAAGGAATGGGAAGCCGAAGCGCTGAAAGAGACCTGGTATGTCGCTGTCGACGAAATCTGAACAGGAATAATGTCGGCACTATCCATGAGCAATTGGCAAACCACTGGAGAACGCGCCGTGATGATCAAAGAAGGTCTGCAGACTGTCGACGAACCGGCGAACCTTCAAGGGGATGAACCGGTTCGACGGATAAACGGCATGAATGGGGTGCGGCGGATACTGCCAATCCGGCAAAACCAGTTCGAGTTCGCCTGAACGCAGAAGCGGGTCGATAAGCCATCGGTTCGCAAGGGTTATTCCAAGACCGGCGAGGGCGGCTTGTCGCAATGTGCCAGTATTGTTGACAATCATCGATGGAACAATGCGTACGGAAAGTCGCTCGCCGATCGTACTGATGAACGGGACACGGTCGCCGGTCGAGATGTTGCGATAAAGCAGATAATCATGTTCCGGCAGATCGGCGGGGTGTTGGGGGCGTCCGTGCCGGTCAAGGTAGTCCGGTGAAGCAACCAGACATCTTTGTGCTGTTCCCAGCTTTCGGACAATCAATCTATCGTCGCTTATTTCTCCCATGCGAATGGCCAGATCCAAACGTTCCTGAATAACATCGACAAAGATGTCGGACAGCGACACGTCGAGTAGAATTGACGGGTGGTTCTGCTTGAACCTGATCAGAAAGTCCGACAGCACACTTTCAGAAAATCCCAATGGCAGGCCGATCGATAGCGGGCCTGACATCTGTGCCTCCTCGCTTTGAACCGACCGGTCGGCTTCGGCAATGCGGTCGAGAATATCGCGGGCATAGGCATAGTAGCGTTCTCCCGCCTCCGTCAGTCTCAATTGCCGCGTAGTCCGGTTCAGCAATCTTGTGCCAAGATGATCTTCCAGCCCACGGATCTGTTGGCTTACAGCCGGCTGTGAAATGCCAAGGTGTTTCGCAGCGGCTGAAAAACTCCCCAGCTTGACGGAATGGACGAACCCGGTCAGCGCGCTTATTTTTTCCATCGATCAGTGTTTCCAATAATTCGAGGCAGGCAAGGTCTCTAATATAATTCCTGCTTATGAGTTTTATAAGATTTCAGGGGCTTCAAAAACCATGCGAATGAAACACTTATGGAACAGCCCGGTTGGTTCCTATCATGCCGGGTGTCCATCCTATTCCAATCACTTAAGGTCGAGCCTGGAGGCGTTCATGCCAAATTCTCGTTTTTCTCTCTCCAGACGTTCACTTCTTGGGGCCACAGCCGGGGCCGGGGCTCTCGCGGCAGCCGGGGGAATGTCAGTTTTGTCTGCACCGGCCAGTGCAGCGGCTCCGAAGGCCGGAGCGCCGATGGCAGGTGCACTTCGATACAAGGTCGGAGATTTCGAAATCACTGCACTGCTTGACGGTTATCTCGATGTGACCCCGGACTTGGTTGTTGGCTACGATGCCAGCGAAGGCGAGAGACTCCGCGGCGACGCAATGATTGAGGGAGAAGCGTTGCGCATTCCCGTAAACGCGTTTCTGGTCAACACCGGTGAGCGGCTGGTTCTTGTTGATGCCGGAACGTCAGATGCGCTCGGTCCAACCATGGGGCGCTTGCCCACCGCACTCGAGGCGGCTGGTGTCACACCTGATCAGATCGATGCGCTGCTTATCACTCACATGCATCCGGATCACTTGTTCGGAGCGATTGATGGAGACGGCAAACCCGTCTTTTCCAATGCCGAGCTGATCTTGCCTGAGGTCGACAATGCCTTCTGGTTTGACGATGCAGCCATGAATGGCGCACCTGAACAGTTCAAACCGTTTTTCTTGGGCGCTCGGCGTGCTGCAGAGGCCTACAAGGACAAGCAAACGCTTGTTTCGGGTGACAAGGAAATTCTTCCGGGCGTTCAATCAATGGCCTTGCCAGGCCACACACCCGGTCACTCAGGGTACCTCTTCGACAGCAATGGTGAAACACTGGTGATTGCCGGCGACATCATTCACATGACTGTCTATCAGTTCGCAAAGCCGGATTGGGGCATCGGATTTGATATCGATTCAGGTCAAGCCGCGGAAACCCGTAAAAAATTCTTTGATCAGGCCGCGAGCGAAAAGCTCTTCTTCGCTGGTGCTCATATCCCGTTCCCGGGGATGGGGCGCGTCGCACGCGATGGCGATGGCTACCGGTTCGTCGCCGCAAACTGGCCCTACGCCTACTAAACTTTGACTTCTGGACCCGGCGCAAGGCGTCGGGTTCAACACGTTCTGTACTAGCGAATGCCAAATCCCGAAAAGGGTAGAAACCGCACAAGGTCACCCTTGCGAATTTCTGTGGTTTCTTCCGGTATTTCAATCAATCCGTCAGCTTCTCTCAAGCCGGAAATCAACCCGGAACCATCGCGCTGAAATTTTTGCGCGAGAGTATTGCCGTCAGAACCTTCTTCAAGCCAACCGCGATAGAATTCGCGTCTGTCCGGTTTCTTTCGCGGAACCTCGAAGGCAGCCGGTATTTGAAACCCTTGTGGCTCCAGGAACCTGCCACCAGCCAGCACATTGATGACGGGACGTGCATAAAGCAGAAAGCAGACCATGGCGGCCACCGGGTTTCCTGGCAGACCGAGAAACGCGCAAGACTCGATGTTTCCGAACATCATTGGACGGCCCGGTTTGATTGCCAGTTGCCACATGTGCCGCTGACCCAGTTTGTCGAGCAAACGCAGTATGTGGTCTTCTTCGCCAAGGCTCGCGCCGCCGGTTGTGAGCACAAGGTCGAATTGCTCCGCGGTTTCCTTTAGTCTGGTCTCGATCAGCGAGGCATCGTCTTTGAGAATTCCGAGGTCTGCAATTTCAACCGGAAGCCCGGCACACAGCCCACGCAACAGGAAATGGTTGGCGTCATAGACATCGCCAACGGAAATGAGATCGCCAGGCCGGCGAAGCTCGTCGCCCGTTGAAACAAGTGCAACCTTGAGATTGCGAAAAGCCTTGATCGCCGCCTGACCTGTGGAGGCGATAGCTGCCAGATCCTGTGGTCTTAGCCGGTGCCCTGCAGCCAGGAGAGCGGTTCCCTCCTTGACGTCCTCACCAGCTTTCCGGCAATTGGCGCCTTTCTTGAGGCCCTGGGGAACGATGACAAAGTCTTTGCCATCCTGCTGGTGTGTCTCGCAGTCCTCTTGCATGGCGACGGTGTCTGCGCCAGGGGGCATGACGGCGCCAGTGAAAATACGGCCAGCTGCCCACGGACCCAGTGTGGCATTGCTTGCATGACCGGCAGCAATACGTTGCTGTATCTGAAAAAATCCACCAGCTTCGTCGAAGTCTGAATGACGGAAAGCGTATCCATCGACTGCTGAATTGTCGGCGAGCGGAATGTTTCGAGGTGCTGTGATGTCTTCTGCGAGAATGCGTTCAAGTGCGTTTTCGAGGCGAACCGTTTCGACGTCTGCAATCGTCGACACCTGGTCCTTCAGGATCTGCAGGGCTTCGTGGTGACGCAGCCGCTGCTTGTCGTGCAAAAAACAGTCGTTAAGGACGGATTTGTCGCTCATGTAGCGGGCCTTTTCAAACCTGCATGGGCTTCAATGAAATCTGCCATAGCGCCAACATCGTTGAGATCGAATACAGGCAGTGTTTCGTCTGGTTGGGCGTGATCCGCAGCAACAGCCATGATGTTCGGATCTTCAGGCGCGAGGCGGCCACGATCACGGGTCTCGGTTCGTCTTGCTTCTATTTTGGCGTGATTTTCTCGTTTGTATCCCTCGATCAGAATGAGGTCACAAGGAGCAAGCCTGGAAAGAATGGCATCAAGTGGTGGCTCTTCTTCGTCGCGAAGCTCGTGCATCAGTGCCCATCGGCGCCCGGACACAAGAGCGACTTCGCTCGCGCCGGCCTCCCGGTGCCGGTAGCTGTCTGCCCCGGGTCGATCGATGTCGAAATTGTGGTGTGCATGCTTGACAGTGGACACTTTGAAACCGCGCGCGGTGAATTCGCCAACAAGGCTGGTAACAAGTTGTGTCTTGCCGGAGTTTTTCCAGCCCGTGATGCCGAAAACAGGGGTCTTTGTCATGTGAGCGCTTTGCGGACGGTGTTCAGGTCTTCAGGCCGATTGGCGTTGAAAAACGGATCCAGGCCAGTCGACGCATCGGTGTTGAAAGAAACCTCGACACTGTCGTGCCTGTCGACAAACGCGAGCACCTTGCCGCTTTGTCCGGTACTCAGCCAGGTATGCAGGTCCGAACAAAGACTGACCGGCCAGAGGCCAAAAACGGGATGCAGCTTGTCTGAAGAAGTGGCGAGCGCAATCACGGGTTTTTCTGACGGAACCGAAGAGCAGAGATCTTTGACGAGATTCGCCGGAAAAAACGGTGTGTCGCCGGCAACCGAAACAACGTGGCTGACGTCAGGTCTGTTTTCTTTGACATAAGTTAACCCGGCGAGAATGCCCGCTAAAGGTCCGGCGAAATCACCAACGGGGTCCGGTACGACGCTCAGTCCAAAGTGACCGAAACGGTTCGGATCTCCATTGGCATTCAACACGATGCTTTCCACCTGCGGTGACAGGCGGGCGAGGATCATCTCGAGCATCGTCTTGCCACCAACATCGAGAAGGCTTTTGTCACCACCTCCCATGCGGCGGGACTGCCCTCCGGCCAGAACGCAGCCGAGAACATTTTCAATCGGCACACTCTTGCTCACACCGTTCATTCCGCTGGAACACTCCCTTTTCGCTTTATCTTGTCCGGCTCATCGCTTGCCTGCGACGGATCCATGTCAAATTCAATTCTTTCGGCCCCCGCAAGGGCGACAAAGCGTTTCCCCTTCGCACGGCCAATCAGTGTCAGACCGGCCTGACGTGCAAGTTCAACACCCCATGCGGTAAACCCGGACCGCGATACAAGTATCGGAATGCCCATCATGACGGTCTTGATGACCATTTCGGATGTCAGCCGGCCGGTGGTGTAAAAAATCTTGTCATGGGCAGGCACGTCGTTCAGAACCATCCAGCCTGCTATTTTGTCGACTGCGTTGTGACGCCCGACGTCTTCCATATAGACCAGGGCGTTGTCTTGCTTGCACAAGACGCATCCATGGATTGCGCCAGCCTCAAGATAGAGGGACGGGGTCGTATTGATGGTCTTGGACAACGCATAGAGCCAGGATGTTTTTAACCGGGCCTCTTTAGGCAGTGAAACGGTTTCAAAACCTTCCATGACATCGCCAAATACGGTGCCTTGAGCACAGCCCGACGTTCGCACTTTTTTCTTCAGCTTTTCCTCAAAATCAGTCTCACGCTGGGTGCGCACGATAACAACCTCAAGATCGTCATCGTGTTCGATCTCGGTGATGACATCATCGTCGGCGAGCATATTCTGGTTTTTGAGATAACCCACGGCAAGAAGATCTGGATGATCGCCGATCGTCATCATCGTGACCACTTCCTGCCTGTTTAGGAAAAGCGTCAGTGGTTTTTCCGTGACGACCCGTGTCTCGACTGTTTCACCGTTTTGGTCAATACCTTGAACGGATGTGGAGAGATCTGGATCAAGAGGGTCTGGTTTGAGAACATATTGGCCTGTCACAGCCTGGCGACTCCGCATGTGTTTGTTTCGCAAACACTATGGGAGCATGACGACAAAGGGCAAGGCGTCAGGTGGACCAACCCGATAGATTTTTTGAGAAGACTTGATTGCCGGCAGACGAAAATTTTTTGAGACACCCGGCTCTGAAGGCTGCCGAACGGTTTGGGACACAAGGCGGCAAGCCCAGAGCAGGGGTGTCAATTGCTTGAGAAGTGGAACGTTTTCAGATCCGTTCCACTCAGATCATAAGCATGTCGTTGGTCAGGCGGCCTTCTTGCAGCTCTTTGGCAAAGTGTCCGAAAGCGGCATAGGCTTCTTCGCGTGTCACATCACCTGGATGATCCAGCAATGGCCGCAACACGTCATGTTGTGATGCTGCAACGCCATCGCTCAAGTCACGGAAGAACATTAGCGAATTCGGGAACATGCGGAAGTCCACCGGCTCATGAATGATGCCTTCAATGGATTCCAGCCGCGGATCGTTCATGACACAATAAACGGTGTCGAGCACCTGGCCGGTTTGTCCTTCCAGAATTTGAACGATGTGCTGATCGACGAGGAGAAGAGCACCGGTCACGCCGGCTTTTCGATTGATGCGCCGTATGCGCAGAAGAGTTTTGTCAATTTCGTCGGGCAGCGGCAGATGCATTTTGTTCCATCTGATCTGGCTGCGGTAACAAGCGCGATAGAGTTCCATGGCGTGTCCCATCTTTTTTGCCGATGAGATCAGCGTGCGCCTCAATTCCTCACATTTGCTTAAAATTTGGAACAAATCCGAAGAAGAGCTGAAAATCACGTGGATGTGTTGGCTAGTGTTCCCAGGCCTTGTGCTTCAAGGGTCTGTGCGCAGTCTTAGAAGTCTGCGCAAAACAACGCAGCTTCATCTTTGTGTGGAAAAGTGCACTAGCGTTCTTCTGCTAGCTTGAAATCCAGACCGGCCCTGACGGTTGGCCATTCGTGCGGAAGAATCGAATAAACGGCAGTATCTCTTAATGAGCCATCGGTGGTCCTCATATGGGACCGCAGGACGCCATCGAGTTTGGCGCCAAGGCGTTCGATGGCCGCGCGACTTTGCCTGTTCATGAAATGAGTCCTGAACTCAACGGCAATGCATTGCAGGTCCTCAAACGCATGTGTGAGCAACATTCGCTTACATTCTGTATTCACTCGCGTGCGTTGCACGGCTTTGCGGTACCATGTCGAGCCGATTTCAACCCGCTTGTATGTCGCGTCGATGTTCATATAGGTGGTCATGCCGACCGCCTTGCCATCGGGCGTCAGAACGGCAAAGGGAAGCATAGAGCCACTTGCTTGCAAATCGAGCCGACGGTCGATTTCAGCCGGAATATCACTTGGTTTCGGCAC
The DNA here is from genome assembly GCF_026191725.2 of Roseibium porphyridii. Classification (NCBI taxonomy): domain Bacteria; kingdom Pseudomonadati; phylum Pseudomonadota; class Alphaproteobacteria; order Hyphomicrobiales; family Stappiaceae; genus Roseibium; species Roseibium porphyridii. Next base: position 3,702,961 of record NZ_CP120863.1, on the reverse strand, counting down.
CGTCGTGTACCAGACTTTCCACAAATCGCCTTCACTGGACGCCTCAGCGAGGTCCGCTGCATGCTCTTGTGACAAGGGCACTAGCGTTGCGTATTGGCCGGACAGCGTGACGGGAAGGGGCCATGTCATTGGGCGACTCCTGAGTAACCTGGGAGAGACTAAAAGGGGCGTTCTTCCCCTGTCCATTTGAAGAATTTGCCTGTCTCTGCAATGGACAGACTGTCAGCGATCTTGAAGACACCGTCCGCGACGTCCTTCGGGCAATTGTCGGCAGAGGCACCGCCCATATCCGTGCGAACCCAGCCGGGGTCGATCAGGGCAACCGGGATGCCTTCCGCTTCGAGCTCGGTTGCAAGGCCTTGCATGACCTTGTTTACGGCGGCTTTGGAAGCGCGATAGGCAAGCCTGTCCGACTTGCGATATCCCATCCAGGACATTTGGCTTGAGATTGTCAGTATCCTGCCGGCACCGGACTGTCTCAAATGCGGAAGAAAGGCATGCGAGACCGCAAGCGGGGCAATAGTGTTGACTGCAATCGTTTCAGAAAATCCAATCATGTCCATATCCAGCGGAGACTGTCGCTGCGGACCTATGACGCCGGCATTGTTTATCAGCAAATCGATCTTGTCGGAAAGCATGTCCGCCGACTTTTGAACGCTGTCATGGTCTGTCACGTCGAAAACCAAAGGAACGAATCCTTCGCCAAGAGATTTGGCCGTTTCGTCTGCAGCGGCAGGCGCGCGCGCAGATCCGAAGACGGTCCAGCCTTTGGCAAGTGCAGTGCGCGCCAATTCGTATCCGATCCCACGGTTGGTCGCGGTGATAAGGCAAGCCGGCATGGCAAAGTCCTGTGGTCTGATTGTACCTAGGGAATCCGGAAGGGATCTCCGCGCGAAGACTAACTTCGAGCCCGCGCACCGCAAGACAAATATTGTCCTCATGGTTTCGTCGGGACAATCAGTCGATCGTGCGGTATTTGAACCGAAAACGAGAGTGGTCGCTGCTTCAGTCGCGTTTTCACGTTTCAAAAAACTCGGTGGTTTCAAGATAGAAGGTTTGAAATTGCGGCGATGGGCAATACCTAGTGTTTGGACAGTTTTGGGGCGCGGAACACATATGTGCAGCATTTTGGCAGATTGCTTTTGATGCCAGGCAAATTAGGGTTCCCTTGGTTTTCGCCCCAAAGGGCAGAAGAAGTCGGATCAGTCGACAGGACAAGTGAATGAACGAGAGCATTAAATCAGCGGTCATGGAACGCCTCAGGCAGATAAAAGGGCCGGATCTTGAAGGGGATATCGTCTCTCTGGGACTTGTGTCGGATGTGTTTGTATCAGATGGCCGTGTGGCCTTTTCCATAACAGTTCCAGCAGAGCGTGCGCAGGAACTGGAACCCCTTCGCCAAGCAGCTGAAAAGGTCGTCAAGGAAGTTGACGGTGTCCAAAATGCAATGGTCGCACTGACGGCAGAACGCGCGCCTGGTGCTGCCAGAAACGCGCCGCAGCCCGCCGCGCCGGCGCCCCGGGCGCAACCGGCTCGTGAGGAGCAGGCGCCCGCTAAGCCAGGCGTCCCCGGCATTCGGCACATTGTTGCGGTTGCTTCCGGCAAGGGCGGCGTCGGCAAATCGACAACAACTGCCAATCTTGCGCTTGCAATGGCTGCAAACGGCCTGAGAGTAGGGGTTCTTGATGCCGACATCTACGGACCATCCGTCCCCAGGCTTTTCAATGTTTCAGGGCGACCGGAAGCTGATTCCGGACGCGTCTTGAAGCCGTTGGTCGGATACGGCATCAAGGTCATGTCCATGGGCTTCATGGTCGAAGAGGAAACGCCAATGATCTGGCGTGGACCCATGGTGATTTCCGCGCTGACCCAAATGCTTCGGGAAGTCGCCTGGGGAGATCTTGACGTCTTGGTTGTCGACATGCCCCCTGGCACGGGCGATGCGCAGCTGACAATGGCCCAACAAGTCCCGCTTGCCGGTGCGGTGATCGTGTCGACACCTCAGGATTTGGCGCTGATCGATGCGCGTAAGGGCCTGAACATGTTCAAGCGCGTCGATGTTCCGGTGCTGGGCATCGTGGAAAACATGAGTTACTTCCTTTGTCCCGATTGTGGCGGACGACATGACATCTTTGGTCACGGTGGTGCGAGGGCAGAAGCTGAACGCTTGTCTGTGCCGTTCCTCGGTGAGATCCCGCTCACAATGAAGATCCGAGAAACGTCGGACGCCGGAACACCGATCGTGGTCTCCGATCCGGAAGGCGCTATGGCCGAAATCTACAAGGACATCGCAACCAAGGTTGTGGCCGGTATTCAAAGATCTGAAAATTCCCCGGAACGGGGAGCACCGAAGATCGTCTTCGACTGAGGGATGTCAGTCTTGAACCTTCAGTAAAGCCGGTGGCCCGCTGAGCGCCGCCGGTTTTTTTTGTCATGGATTAAAGGCAGTGTTTGGTCTGGCGTTTGGCCGACGCGGTATACGATCGTGAAACAGCCATTCAGGTTGTGTTTCAGGCGACTCAAAATTCTGAAGCAATCTTTCAAAAAGACAAGAAAAGCCAATCGCTTGAGGTCTTTCTGGTTGTATCAATATCGCTTTTCACAACCGGATCACGCCAGTCACCTATGGTAACCCCATCCTAAGCTGTTTTCGGCAAGGGAAAAATAACAAGGGTTCCTTCCTGGGTATGAAATCCGGCCAAAGACGCGCGACAGAAAGGGCTGCACGGCCTTCTTTAGCGGTGCTGATTGCGGTCTCGACCGTCAATCCGCTCGCAATGCAGATTTATCTGCCTTCTCTCGCAGGCATGATGATTGTTTTTTCCGCGACCGCTGGTGAAATCCAGCTGTCCATGTCTGCATTCTTTGTTGCCGTCGCCGTTTCGCAACTGATCTGGGGACCGCTGTCTGATCAATATGGCCGTCGTCCTGTGATCATTGTCGGCATGACACTGTTCGTCATCGGCAGCATCCTGTGCCTCTTTGCACCCACGATCGAAGCCCTGGTTTTCGCTCGCATTTTGCAAGCCGCAGGCGGTTGCACCGGAATGGTTCTCGGCAGAGCCATCGTGAGGGATCTCTACGGTCCAAATCAAGCTGCAAGCATGATTGGATTTGTCACGATGGGTATGGCGGTCATGCCGACGATCGGTCCGGCCATTGGCGGACTGCTCGATGAGTTTTTCGGCTGGCAGGGTGGTTTTGTTCTTATGCTTATCCTCGGCATAGGGGCTTTGTGGGCAAGCATCTACAAGTTGCCCGAAACGCATACAGAAAGAACGAAAGTTGGACCTCGGCAGGTTGTGAAGTCCTATACGGACCTGTGCAGGGAGCCGTTGTTTTGGAGTTATGCGCTGACGGCAGCGTTTTCCGCGCTGACCTATTTCGCCTATCTCGGGGGAGCGCCCTATATCGCCGCCGGAATGCTTTCACTCAGTGCAGCCGAAATGGGCTTCTACTTCATGTTTGTAGCGCTTGGTTACATTGCCGGGAATTTCATTTCGGGGAAATTTGCTGAACGGGTCGGTCTGATGCCAATGATCATGGCGGGCACTTTGATCGGAATTCTTTCAGTTTCGATTATTGCGACCTTCACCTATTTCAATGGTCTGTCGGCGCAGATCCTGTTTTTGCCAATGTTCTTGCTAGGACTGGGCAACGGCGTTTGCCTGCCAAGTGCGCTATCAGGTGCTGTCAGTGTCCGACCGGAACTTGCCGGTTCGGCTTCCGGACTGACTGCATCGCTGCAAGTCGGTGCCGGTGCGATCACCGGTTCGTTTGTCACGTGGCTTTATACAGGCAGCGCCATCGCGGGATCGCCGTGGGGAATGATCATAGTTATGGCTATTGGCATGCTGCTTAGTCTTGGCGCAGCACTATCGGTGCGCCATCTTTCGGCGCGACACTCTTTCGTGCCCGCCGAATAGCGCGATTGTTTCACTAGAAAATTCTATGCCAGAAGTTCAGCCGCCGGTGACGCTCATATGCCGCGACACAGCCGGCTGATTGCGATCACGGTCAATGACAAAGTCATGCCCCTTCGGTTTTCTGCCGATCGCTTCGTCGATGGCATCGTTCAGAACTTCATTGCCTTCCGAGGCACGCAATGGCGCGCGCAAGTCAGCCATGTCATCCTGACCAAGGCACATATAAAGTTGCCCGGTGCAGGTAACCCTTACCCGGTTGCAGCTTTCACAGAAATTGTGGGTCAATGGCGTAATGAAGCCCAGTTTGCCGCCTGTTTCCTCAATGGTCACATACCGTGCAGGACCGCCGGTCTTGTAAGGAATGTCGGTAAGTGTGAAACGCTCGGCAAGACGGGACCTGACAGTCGACAGCGGGAGATATTGGTCAGTGCGGTCGCCGTCAATTTCCCCAAGCGGCATGGTCTCAATGAGCGTCAGATCATGACCTTCGCCATGACACCATTCCAGCATAGGCTGAATTTCGTGCTCGTTGACATCCTTGAGCGCAACCATGTTGATTTTTGTTTTCAATCCGGCCGCAGTGGCAGCCCGGACCCCGTCCAGCACCTTGGCGAGGTCGCCCCATCTGGTCACGGTCTTGAACTTCTGAGGGTCGAGCGTATCGATTGAGACATTGATCCGCCGGACGCCACAGTCATAGAGTTCGTTTGCGAAGCGCGACAGCTGTGAACCGTTTGTCGTGATCGTCAGCTCTTCCAAGGCCCCGCTATCAAGATGACGGCCGAGGTTTCTGATCAGGCTCATGATGTTTTTTCGCACCAGCGGTTCACCGCCGGTCAAACGCAGCTTTCGCACACCCTTTTCGATAAAGGCCGTGCACAGACGGTCCAGTTCTTCAAGGCTGAGAACTTCTCGCTTCGGCAGGAATGTCATGTCCTCGGCCATGCAATAGACACAGCGGAAATCACACCGATCGGTCACTGAGACACGCAGATAGGTAACGGCCCGGCCAAAAGGGTCGATCATGGGACTGGATATCGGCGCTGCACCGGTATCCGGCTGTGCCGGAACCACAATCTTACCATCTGTCACGGACGCTCTCCCTTGTGTTTTGTTCCCGATCATATGGCGCGGAAGCGGGTAAGATCAATTCAAACCCGATTTTTCGCTTCAGGTTATTCTTCGCAGGTAAACTTTTCAGTGTATTTTTGTCAATTGGACCCTTTGCCGATCCCAAGCACCGACGATCTCACTCATCCCGATAGGCGTCCATGAACGATCTTATGTCAGCCAGAAGCGGAAGCAGTTGTTCAACCTTCTGCTTTGGGAAAGCTGCCTTTAGCGCTTCAATATCCGGATCGCTCGCCTTGATCGCTGCCTCGCGAAATGTTCGCCCAGCATCGGTCAACCAAACAGTTTTGCTGCGTCCGTCTTTTGGGTTGGGCCGCATTTCGACAAACCCGTGCTCAAGCAAGCCGGACAAGGTGTGCGTCATGGTCGTTTTGGGAACTTGAAAGGCCCTTGCCAGGGTCAGCGGCGTTTGCCCGTCGCGTACCCTGATCAAATGATTGATTACGCTGAAATGGGGCAGGGTGAGCCCCTTTGGTAACCGGGCTTCCATGGCAGCCCGGCTGAGCTGGGCAATGATGCCAATCTCATTGAAAAATGTGAAATAGACGTGCCGGGTGTCGTTATCCATTCAATATCCGTGTTTCGAGCGGCCAGCGCGGCGTTCGTGGAATTGTCGGGCCATAGCCCAATCGTCCTAGCATCTGAACGGTTTCTCCCGGATTGGCAAGTATGCGATGGGCGTCGGCATAGTGCGTCTTCATTTCCTCATATTCCTGAAGAGCTTGACTGACAGGATGAAGAGCCAGCCCCAGGGCGGTTGTTTCAAGGTTCAGCCTCAGCCATCGACGACCCGCCGCGATTTGGTCGGAACGCGCATTTCCCTCAGTGGTCATGGAGATATAAGCCGGCGTAGCTGCAAGCATCTCCCGATAGATTTTCACACCTTCCTGAAATCCGCTTGATGCTGGATCAAGCTGACCTTCACGGGTCAAAATGCCGGCAAGCATGAGACTTTCGAGAAACGGTCCGCCAAGATCAATGCCATCTGGGTTCGCGTTGATTTCGGATTTGCCGAAGCGCATGAGATCAACGCTTTCCTTGAGCGCGCGATGTGTATTCATTTCGGTCAACCAGGCGTCCCAGGTGAGCTCCTTCAAAACTGCAACAGTCTCACTATCCAAAATCACCTGACCATAAGGGACGAGTTTTTGTGCTAGATTTTTCGGAACCGGAGTTGTTTCAAACGGTTCCTTGCAGGAGCGTCGGTTCATTATGTGTTCTGAAAGCGGGTCGGTGGCGCCTCCATCCTGCAATTGAACAAAAGCTATCGGTCCGTCCGGTCCTTCGGGGAAAAGTTTGATTTCTGCACTTTTCTTTTGAAGCGAGGCTGCAACAGCCATCAGCTCTATGAAGCAGCCAAGGCCGACGAATATCTGTCTTTGATAGGGATCCGTATGCGGCAAACTGCGGGTCTTGTCTCTATGCAGAAGAAAGCTTGTTCCTTCCGTGAGTTCGACCAGCCAGGGTTGTCTGTTGTGTGGATTTGGAGCCAGCAGCGCATAGGAGAGAGCAAACAGCCGCGGGTCTTCATAGTCGCCGGCATCCTCCCAAGGAGACAGAGCCCTCTCAGGGGTGCGTGTGGCAAGAAACGTTCCTGCAGACGCGGAAGCAGCAACAACGATGCCTCCACCGATGAGGGCTAGGGTTTTTCGGCGGGACAAGGACATGAGAGTTTCTCCTAAAAAGTACGATATCGCACTAAGTAGTACGAAAACGCACTAAAATCAATTCCTGAATGCCCTAGCAAGAAATTTTTCGGCACCGCTTGTAATGACACCAAAAGGTGTCATATAAATAACACCAAATGGTGTTACGAGGAGATTGGTATGAAAATTGGAAAACTTGCTTGTCTAACCGCAGGGTTGATCTCAGTTGCGAGCCTGACCCCTTCAGCTCGAGCCGATGACATCAAACTGGCGGTTCAACCGGAACTCAACTGGGAGACAACACCGGAGGGTGTCGCATTTGCGTCGCTGAAGGGCAATCGTTTTGACGAAAGCTACATGGCGATGGTTCGGCTCCCGGCGGGGCTCATCAGTCCGGTTCACACCAAAAGTGCAGGGATGTACGGCCTGATCGTTTCAGGTGAAATGGTTCATCTGTCTGAAAATGAGATCGGTGGTAGTGAAGTCGTCCTTAAGGCAGGTGACTATTATGAAATTCCAGCTCACCTGCCGCACCTCAGCAAATGCGTCTCTGAAGTGGAATGCGTCACCTTCCTTTATCAGGATGGACCATTCGACTTTGTGCCGGTCGGGGAGGGACGAAAATGAACTCCGGACCCCAAAGCGTTTTCCGGGCTCTGGCTGATCCGACACGGCGCCAAATCCTAATGCATCTGGCGCAAGAGAACCTTGCCATTTCAGACATTGCGGCGCGTTTCGATATCACCCGTACGGCAATCAACAAACACCTGACCATCCTGGAGGAAGGCGGCCTCATACAAACTGAAGTGATCGGACGGGAGAAGCGCAATCGGCTTTCACCCGAGCCCTTGAGCTCGGCGTTCGAATGGCTCGGGTTTTTTGAACAATTCTGGGACAGCAAGCTTGCAGATTTGCAGCGTGAGGTCGCCAGGGACATGCAAAAAAGAAGGGAAACGGAAAAATGAATTCGACAACCATCACAAAAACAATCTTTCTGGATGCGCCACGCGAGATCGTCTGGTCATTTTTGACCGAAAAAGACAAGCTGGCCCGCTGGTTTCACCCGGCTGAGGAAGACTTGAAGGAAGGCGCGGCCTACACCTTGCTCGACCAGCACGGCGACATGTCACGCATTTGTTGGGGGAAGGTACTGGAAATGCGCCCGCATGACAGTCTGGTCTACACATTCACCGTCAAACCTCTCAACGGTGCCATGACAACTGTGCGCTGGACCCTTGAAGACGCAGCAGGTGGCACACGTTTGACGCTTGCGCATGAAGGGATTGAACAGGCCGCAGGAGAGGCAGCCTTCATGATGTTAAGTGCATTGGATGCTGGTTGGGACAAGCACTTTGAGCGCTTGCGCCAGGAGGCCAAAGCTCCCGTCCCGGCGTGACCTGACCGTTTTTACCTCCAGCCGGTCCAGTTGAGCCGGCTGCTGCGTTGATCTGTTCAAAGCCTCTGGCGTATGACTCAGCAAGAACACGTCAGAGGCAACATGACAACACTCGTTTGGTTCCGCCAAGATCTGCGAACAGAAGACAATCCCGCACTCTTTGAAGCAGCGCAGAAGGGGTCGGTGCTTCCGGTTTTCATTCTGGAAACGCCGGAACAATCCGGTGAAACGCATCCTATGGGAGGTGCCAGTCGGTGGTGGCTGTATCACAGTCTTGCAAGTTTGAAGGCTTCATTGTCGGGACTTGTACTGATGCGTGGAGATGCACGGCATCTCATTCCGCATCTGGTGCGCGAACATCAGCTAAAAGCTGTCTATTGGAATCGCTGTTACGAGCCACATGCCATTGAGAGAGACACAGATATAAAGGCCAGCCTGAAGGATGCAGGCATTGAGACCAGGAGTTTCAAGGCATCCTTGTTGTTCGAGCCATGGGAACTCGAAACCAAATCAGGCGGTCCTTTCAAGGTGTACTCGCCTTTCTGGAAAGCGGCCCAACAAAAACAGATTGCATCGCCCCTGACTGCACCAGAAAACATTCAATTCGTGAATACCGATGCAGGCGAGGACCTGGAGAGTTTTGGATTGTTGCCGAACAAACCCGACTGGGCGGCTGGGTGGGAAAACATCTGGCAACCAGGTGAAGAGGGCGCAAGGAAGCGGTTCAGGGCGTTTCTAGATGAAGGCCTTCAAGGTTATGGCAGTTTGCGGAACCGACCCGATCTGCCCAACGTTTCCCGCTTGTCGCCGGCATTGCATTTCGGGGAGATCTCTCCTCGAATGATCTGGCATGAAACGCAAAAACATATGACAGCGGAAATTTCCGCTGCGCCGGACGGTGTGAAATTTCTGTCCGAGATTGCCTGGCGAGAGTTTGCATATCATTTGCTTTATCATTTCCCGCATTTGCCGTCGGAAAACTGGAAACCGGCATTCGATGCCTATCCCTGGCGCGAAGCTCCGGACGATCTGGCGAAATGGCAGAAGGGCCAAACAGGTTATCCGATTGTCGATGCAGGCATGCGTGAACTTTGGCAAACCGGTTACATGCACAATCGCGTGCGGATGATTGTCGCAAGTTTTCTGATAAAGCATCTGCGAATTCATTGGAAACACGGTGAAGCCTGGTTCCGCGATACGCTGTTGGATGCGGATCTGGCGAACAATTCAGCCAGCTGGCAATGGGTTGCCGGCTCTGGCGCGGATGCCGCGCCATACTTTCGAATATTCAATCCGATCACCCAGGGAGAAAAGTTCGATCCGGAAGGAATTTACACCAGGCAATGGGTTCCGGAACTTGAAAACCTGGCTACACAACACCTGTTCGCGCCTTTTGCAGCGCCGCCGGAAGCTCTGCAGCAAGCGGGCATTGAATTGGGCCAGACCTACCCGAAACCGATTGTCGATCATGGTAAGGCAAGGCAAGCCGCGCTTGAGGGTTACATTGCCGTCAAAGAGGCGGGACAAAACGCGGCTTGACGATGGTCGCGCGGGCGCTATCGTCCGCCTCAACCTGCTGAATTGATTTCCGATCAAGGAACCGACCATGACTGATGATACTGCTCCCTGGCCGACGGAACTGCGCGTTTCCAAGGACAGAAAGGTGCTGACAGTTGCTTTCAACACCGGCGACCGACACGAATTGTCGGCCGAGTATCTTCGGGTTTGTTCACCATCGGCTGAGGTGAAAGGCCACAGCCCTTCGCAAAAACACACGGTTCCGGGCAAACGCAACGTTGAAATCATCAAAATCGAACCGGTTGGAAACTATGCGGTCCGCATTCATTTCGACGACATGCACAGTTCTGGCATCTACACCTGGACATATTTCATGGACCTTGGAACACGCCGCGAAGTTCATTGGGTCGGTTATCTGAAAGAGCTGGAGGACAAGGGGCTGGGCCGAGATCGATAAGCCGTAGCAAACACTTCGACCTCTGGGCAGCGATGATACGAATCTGATATTCAGATCTTGGTGCTGCCCGCGCCATCCCCCTCCAAACGGAGCAGCAGCTGATCTGCAGGGCTGAATGATCTTGCACCACTTGTCATGTGCGCGCACAAGGAGGGACTGCGGCTTTTGCACATTGCCGAGAGGTCGCAAATGAGACTGAAAGCACCCGTCTATCGACTGAAGCGACAAGCAAGATTGCTGTCACGCAAGTCAGGAATACCGCTTCATAAAGCCCTTGATGAAATCGCTGCCACAATGGGTTACCGATCTTGGAGCCAGCTTGCCAACTCTGAGCGCTCAAATGAACGTCCGGCCGCACGAATACTCGCCAGTTTGAAGCCAGGTACCCTTGTAACCCTGGCGGCTCGACCGGGGCACGGGAAAACAATGCTCGGTCTGGAGATATTGGTAGAGGCGGCAATGAGGGGGCGATCTGCAGGTTTCGTTTCTTCTGAGTTTTCGCTTTTTGAAATCCGAAAAAAGATGTCGAGCCTTGGGGGGGAAACGTCAGAGTCGGAAGATCGCCTGAGATTGTGTCTGTCGGACCGGATTGCCGCAGATTATGTCGTCGAACAATTTTCGAACGCCATTTCCGGGACCGTGGTTGTCATCGACTTTTTGCAAGTCATGGATCAACATCGGAGCGATCCGCCGCTAGGGGATCAAATTCGGCAATTGAAGCTGTTTGCGTCAAGCAAGCAATTGAGCATTGTCTTTCTTTCGCAAATTCATCGCTCGTTTAACTCTCAAGAGCGATCTGTGCCTGATTTTCGAGACATGCGAAAGACCAATCCTCTCGACCTGCGCCTGTTCGATGTGGGGTATTTCCTGCACGATGGCGTGTTGCAGGCACGGACTTTCAGTGAAAGACCGGTTCTGTAGCTTCCATCCGAACAAGCGCCAAACAACCTGAACTGACGATGAAATTAAAAAAGCCGGGCACTGTGGCCCGGCTTTTGAAACTCTTGGTCTGACTGATCAGCGCTTGACGATAATCTTGGCGCCAACCTGTACGTTTTTGTAGAGGTGAATGACGTCTTCATTGGCAAGCCGAATGCAGCCGGAAGATACTGCTGATCCGATCGTCCACGGCTCGGTCGTACCGTGGATACGGTAAAGCGTTGAGCCAATGTAAAGTGCACGGGCACCCATCGGATTGTTCGGGCCCCCTGGCATGTAAGTCGGCAGGATGCGGCCCTTGCGGCGCTCACGTGCACGCATCTGCGCCGGCGGTGTCCAGCTCGGCCACTCCGCCTTGCGGGTAACACGGTGTGTACCTGCCCACTGGAAACCGTCTTTGCCGACGCCAACGCCGTATTTCATCGCCTTGCCATTTGGCAGGACATGATAGAGACGACGCTCGGACGTATCGATGACAATTGTGCCGGGTGAATAAGGCCCGTCGTATTTAACGCGCTTGCGTTTTACGGGGGATTTGCCACCGGGATGATATTTCGGTGTCACCCAGGTATTGGTGCTGTGATCGAAGTATCCAAAACGCGGTGCGGCCTGTGCGGTAAGTGCAAAGACCCCCGCAAGAAGCGCTACCACTACAAAGTAAAATCTGTTCATTCTAATTCCCCCATCAGCGCTCGCTCCACCTCAGGAGCGCTTCATGTCGAAGGTTACGTTAGGAAAAGGTCCTTGCCGCACTATTAACAATCATGACCTAAAAAGGGCGAAAATGGAATCTCACGTTGATGTGAGGTGCCCTTGCCTCGATCAATTGTGCTGAAATTGCAACTCGTTTTCCGGTTTTGGCGGTGTGTCACGGTTCAAAAATCGCGTCAAGGTTGTTTATTGTGTCTTTTCAAGAACAAGACGCTGATGATTTTTGATGTAGTCGATCTATTGAGCACGAGTCACTCGCTCGTTTCGCTGTTCAGAATTTTCAGGTCGATTCGATCCTGATCCTCTATTCAGCGACCTTGTTCGAAGTGGGATGCAGCACTCCAGTGGACATTGCTCTCATGATGCCTTGATCAGAAATTGACTGCAGGGCAGCGATTGCTGCCCCGGTGCCAATTGTTAACTCAGGTTGAGTTCCTTGAAGAAGTCGTTGCCCTTGTCATCGACCACGATAAAGGCCGGGAAGTCTTCAACCTCGATCTTCCAGACGGCTTCCATTCCAAGCTCTTCGAATTCGACCACCTCGACTTTCTTGATGCAGTCCTGAGCCAATCGAGCGGCCGGTCCACCAATTGAACCGAGATAGAACCCTCCATGGGCCTGGCAGGCCCGGCGAACCTGTGCCGATCGATTGCCTTTTGCCAGCATGACCATGGACCCGCCAGCGGCCTGGAATTGATCAACATAGGCATCCATCCGTCCCGCTGTTGTCGGGCCGAAGGAGCCCGACGGCATGCCTTCCGGCGTCTTGGCAGGGCCTGCATAATATATCGGATGGTTCTTGAAGTAGTCCGGCAACGGTTCGCCGCTTTCAAGGCGGTCGCGCAGTTTGGAATGTGCCAGGTCACGCGCGACGATGAGCGGTCCGGAAAGGGACAGCCGGGTTTTGATCGGATGTTTGGAGAGTTCACCCAGAATTTCAGACATAGGCCGTGTCAGGTCGATCTTGACCACGTGATCCGACAGGTTGTCGTCGGTGACTTCAGGCAGGTATTTTTCAGGATGCATCTCAAGCTGCTCCAGAAAGATACCATCCTTGGTGATCTTTCCGACCGCTTGCCGGTCTGCTGAACAGGAAACGGCGAGGCCGATGGGCAAAGACGCACCGTGCCGGGGCAGCCGGACAACACGAACATCATGACAGAAGTACTTGCCGCCAAACTGAGCGCCAACACCGGTGGCCTGGGTCAGTTTGTGGATTTCTTCTTCCATTTCGAGGTCACGGAACGCGTGGCCCAGATCGGAGCCCTTGGTCGGCAGACCGTCCAGATACCGTGCGGAAGCATATTTGGCTGTCTTCAGGTTCATCTCCGCTGACGTGCCACCAATAACAATTGCCAGGTGGTATGGCGGACAGGCCGCAGTGCCGAGTGTCAGGATCTTTTCCTTAAGGAATTCGATCATGCGGTCGTGGGTCAAAAGTGACGGCGTGCCTTGAAATAGGAACGTTTTGTTGGCTGAACCGCCCCCCTTGGCCATGAACAGGAATTTGTAGGCATCTTCGCCGTCGGCATAGAGTTCAATCTGCGCAGGCATGTTGTTCTTGGTGTTCTTTTCCTCGAACATGGAGATCGGCGCCAGCTGCGAGTAGCGCAGGTTTTTCTTGTAATATGCGTCTCGGGCGCCTTCACCGAGTGCGGATTCGTCGGATCCGTTCGTCCAAACGCGTCTGCCCTTCTTTCCCATCACGATGGCAGTGCCCGTGTCCTGGCACATTGGCAGGACACCATGAGAGGCAATGTTGGCATTCTTCAAAAGGTCGAACGCAACGAACTTGTCATTCTCTGTCGCTTCCGGGTCATCCAATATTCGGCGCAATTGTTCCAGGTGACCTGGGCGCAGATAGTGATTGATATCCTTGAAGGCCTCTTCAGCCAGCAGCCTCATTCCTTCTGGCTCGACGACCAGAACCTCTTCTCCATTGAACTCCGCTGTCTTGACATGGTCCGAGGTGAGCTTGCGATAGGGGGTCTTGTCTTCTCCCTGAGGGAAAAGTGCGCTGTGCTGATAGTCGGGAGGGGTGACGGGAGCGTTCATCGGACGGTTTCCTGATCTGGCTGCCACTGCGGTCTGTCTCAACCGGAAGCGCTGGAACTAAAGTCGCCCTGTCTTACGGCAAAAAGGCCGCGCACGCCAAGTGCTGCGGCCTTCCCAATTCGTCTGAAGTTTTCGTGAGGAACTATCGTGTTGCCGTCAAGTCCAGTGTAACTGAGACAATGTCACCAACAGTGTCGGTTCCAACACCGGCACCAAGCCCATGGGACAGGCGATTGACCGTCGCGGTGCCTGTCGCCTTGGCGGTGTCTCCAGTGATTTCAAGCGTGAAGTCGAGTTCAACAGGCTGTTCCATGCCTTTGATCGTCAAAGTCCCGTCGGCCCGGTAGCTGTTACCCTCGACGAGGGTTACGGTATTTGACTGGAATGTAGCTGCCGGAAAGGCGCTAACGTCAAACCAATCCTGGTTGGGCAGGGTGCCGTCGAACTGGGCATTGCCGGTTTTTGCTGTGGCCGGATTGATCTCTGCCGAAATCTTCGCAGCTTCCGGCTCTGCGGGATCAAAATCGATACTCGCTTTCCAGCTGCCGAAGAGCCCGGTCAATCTGCTGCTGCCCTGTTGGACTTCAAATCCAAGTTGGCTGTTTTCCTGATCGACTGTCCAAGTGTCTGCAAGACCGGGTGAAACAAGACCAAGTGAAACAGCAATACCGAGTGATAAGAATATGTTTTTCAGTATCATGAAGATGTTTCCTGAAGTTGTTTCTCTGAATGCGCCGGGGCGGTTGAAACCATCCTCTTCAAAGTGTCGTCCCGGGCAATGAAATGGTGTTTCAAAGCTGCCGCGACATGCACGACAATCAATGCGATCAACAGGAACGCTCCGTACTCATGCAGTACCTTGAAGAAGGATTCAGCGTCCTCTTGACTGCCAAGTGCAGCAGGAACGGGCAGGTGCGGAATTGGCAGGACGTTGAAGGCGATTGTCGGAATGTTCCAAGGCGATGCCGACACCATGAACCAGCCTGTGATTGGCATCGCGAAAATGAGTACATAAAGCCCGATATGCCCAAGGTGCGCTGCAGTTTTTTCGAGCGGATGCATTCCGTCCGGCAGTCTCGGGGCGGGATTGAACAGCCGCCACACCAGCCGCAGGGCAGCGAGAGCCAGAACAACGAATCCTATGGATTTGTGCAGCTGGTAAAGCTGAAAGGTCGACTGCTCGGTTTGCGGCAATCCATCCAGATAAAGACCGAATGCAAGCATGCCGAGGATCAGGATCGCCATTGTCCAGTGAAAGAAGATGGCAATCAGACCATACCCGGTGGAGGAATTGCGCAGCATGGGTGGCTCCTGTGAAGCTGAGACCGGTCATTACCGGTCTCAGCCGAGGGATCATTAATTCGTAGCTTCAGCTTTGAGCGTTTCAGCGTGGAACGTCACCGTGATGTCATCACCCACATAAGGCACGAACTTGTCCATGCCAAAATCGGAGCGTTTGACAACGGTTGAGACGGCAAAACCAGCAGCTGCTTTTTTTGCCATCGGATGTTCGCCAATGGAAGTCACGTCAACAGTCAGCGTGACGGGCTTCGTGATGCCCTTGATAGTCAAGTCGCCTGTGACCGCCAGTTGCTTTTCGCCTGTTTGCTCAACACTGGTGCTTTTGAAAGTAGCTTCCGGAAACTTCTCTGCGTCGAAGAAGTCGGCGCTCTTAAGGTGCGTGTCCCTGTCCGCCCAGAACGTGTCCATGCTATCTACATCAATAGTGAATTCGACTGACGAATTTGCAGGAGTGTCCTTGTCGATCATCAAAACACCATTCCAGGATCCAAATCGGCCTTCGGTCGTGGAATACCCTAGGTGGTTGTAGGAGAAGGAGAGGTTTGCGTGGGATTTGTCAAAGTCATAGGCGACGGGCTCGGCGACGGCGGTGCCGGCCAGTAGTGACAATGCAATTGCAGATGCTGCGAAACGGATCATGATCAAACCTCTTGAATGGTGTTTCCTTGAGCGTTCGGCCATGAACGCCTGAGGGTTGAGATAGTCATTACTAAGCCTCATGCAATTTGACTGACCGTTCGAGATCAATGAACAATTCGTTATATGTAGAATTTCAGAAGCAATCCGCGCCCGCGGAAGCGGTTTTGCTGTTTCCTTTTGCTGGCGAAGGATTGACAATTGTGCTCGTCGAATCGCGTGATTGGCTTGGTTTGATTGTGGTTGTGAATTGGTGCAATTAAAAATTGATTTTAGTGATAAGCAACTGAAAGAAAAAGAAGACTTGAACTGTCATCAATTCATCAAGAAACTCGGGCACCTCTTTGTCGATCGTCGCAAACGGACGGTCGCAAACACCGACAAGTTCCGGACATATTGTCCGAGAGCGCAGGAGAATTAGACATGAAACGAGCAGTCATTGTGTCCCACAGAGGCGCTTGTTTGGTGGCGCCGGAGAACACTTTCGCATCCCTGGAAAAAGCGATCGAGCTTGGTGCGGACGTTGTCGAATTCGATGTGCGCCCCTCTGATGATGGTGTTTTTTATGTGATGCACGATGCGACCGTTGACCGGACGACAAACGGTAGTGGCCGCTTTTCTGAGATGACCTCTGCCGAGATTGAACAACTTGATGCAGGCAGCTGGTTCGGTTCTGAATTCGCTGGAGAACGGGTCCCGCGATTGGATGCCTTTCTCGATGCATGCAAGGGGCGCATCGGAACCTACGTCGAAATCAAGGAAGGGGACCCGGCAGAAGTGCGAGACATGCTGGCAGCGCGCGGCATGCTCGAACGCGCATGGACCTTTTCCTTCGATCAGTCGATCCTGGCCGAGGCTCGTGCAAAGGTGCCGGATATAAGACGGATGGTTCTGTTCGGTCACGTCGGATCCGTCGAGCGCGCTGTTGCCCAGGGTGCTTCCATTCTTGAGTTTCATGAAGACTGCCTGGTCGCTGACTCAATCAAGGAAGCGCAGGAAGCAGGTCTTACGACTCAGATGTTCTATGCAGGCCAGGATCGATCCGTATTCGAAAAGGCCGTTCGCTTCGGTATTGAACAGATGAATATCGACCACATCGATATTTTCAGGGATGTGGAAAGAGAAGTCTTGGAGTCTGTCTAGCTCGAAATAACGATTACCGAATCGTTAAGTAAAGCTAACTTCAAATTGAGAAGATATTTTTTATTTCATTCTGAGTTGTAGTTCTATTTGTCTGCATCAATCGCCAAAGCATAAAATATCAATAAACTCGGGCAGGTTTCACCTTAGATTAAGTGAGTTGTTGTTACCTTCTGGCCAACGCCAATTGATCAAGTGGCCAAAAATGACTGACAATGCACACGCTAAAGACCGAAGCGCAAAGACGATATCTCTGGGTTCTACTTTTGATGCCGTATTCAGGGAACTGTCTTTTATCTTGGCTGCAGCAACTTTTGTCGTCAGCGTATTTGTGGCCTCCGAGGCAAATGCGCAGGACTGGGTGATAAAGCGTGTTTCCGGAGTAGCCTATTTTGTTGCTCCAGGCGTACAGGCATTCCGTGTCAAACGCGGAATGGTGTTCAAAAAAGGCTACACGATTGGCACGCGACCGGGTGCACGAGCCCTTATCGCCCGCGGTAGCGAGACTATTTCTGTCGGTCCGAACACAACATTCGCAATCTCCAAGCACCGTAGCCGCGGAACCAAAACAACTCTTCTGCAACGCAAGGGGAATATTGAAGTCGACGTAAAAACGCGTCAGCGCAATCACTTTACGGTGGAAACTCCGTTTCTGGCGGCCGTTGTGAAGGGCACAAAATTCGGCGTTTCGGTAGATGCCAGGCGCGCAAGGGTTTCCGTTCAGCGTGGGCTGGTCGGCGTTGAGGATTTTGCTTCCGGAGACCGTGCAAACGTTGGTGCAGGACAGTCTGCCTCCAGTGCACCCGCCGCCAAAGTGGGGCTTCAGGTTGGGGGTAAAACAAAACCTGTTGTGCGACCAGGGAGCAAACGGGCACCGTCGTTCCAGACCCCACAAACCAAGAACGTCCCTTCTGCTGATGTTTCGCCGAATGCTGGGGGAGGGTTCTTCAGTAACTTCTTCAGCGGCAACGGCAATTCCGGTAACAGCGGCAACGGGAATGGCAACAGCAACGGCAATTCCGGTAACAGCGGCAACGGGAACGGCAACAGCAACGGCAATTCTGGCAACAGTGGCAACGGGAACGGCAACAGCAACGGCAATTCCGGTAACAGCGGCAACGGGAACGGCAATAGCAACGGCAATTCCGGTAACAGCGGCAACGGGAATGGCAACAGCAACGGCAATTCTGGCAACAGTGGCAACGGAAACGGCAATAGCAACGGCAATTCCGGTAACAGCGGCAACGGGAACGGCAATAGCAACGGCAATTCCGGTAACAGCGGCAACGGGAACGGCAACAGCAACGGCAATTCCGGTAACAGCGGCAATGGAAACGGCAACAGCAACGGCAATTCCGGTAATAGCGGCAACGGGAATGGCAACAGCAACGGCAATTCCGGAAACGGAAACGGCAACAGCAACGGCAACGGTAAAAAATAGAAAAAGAAACTGATTGGGCAGGGGCGCGATTGCCCTTCGCCTTGAAATGTCGTTGCGAATAGTGGGTGGTGACAACGGAAAGATGTGGTCAGACAGGACAAAGCGTTTCGGGAACGCCTGTGTCATCGCGATCCTTGTGGTCGCGGCGACCGCATTTGTGCGTTATGCAGGATTTTCCGGCTCGATCGATCGTTTCCTTTGGGAAGCTAAGTTTAGCCATGACAAACGTCCGGTGACCGGGCAGATCGTTCTCATCGATATTGATGCCAAGAGTTTGAATGAACTGGGCGTCTGGCCACTGCCGCGCCGCCTATATGCAGAACTAACGGACTTTGTCGCCGGATCTGGTGCTTCAGATATCCTATTTGATATCGATTTCAGCGCAGTTTCGAGTGCCGAAGATGACCGTCTCTTCGCAAATTCGATTGAAAGTGCTGGCAATGTCAGTCTCGCTATGTTTCGTCAGGCTGCTTCGGCTGGCACGAACCAAAGTGAAGTGATCAACAAGCCTATCGATAAGTTTCTTGAAGCAGCGTGGCCAGTTGTTGTCATGGTGCCCGTTGAAAACGACAGCCGTATATGGAGAAACATTTACGGCTACGACATTTCCGGTACTTCCGAATTGTCAGCGTCAGCATTCCTCGGCGAATACTCAGGGGAAGCGCTTGGCGCCTTTGGATTGGATTTCGGTATTTCTATCGATGAGTTGCCGACAGTCTCACTGGTAGATGTGCTCGACCGGTCAGTCGATCCAGAGTTTTTTCTAGGCAAGAAAGTTGTCGTTGGCGCAAGTGCGCAAGAATTGAGAGATCTCTTTCCTGTCCCGGTCTATGGCATTCTGCCTGGAAGCGTGATTCAGGCACTCGGCGCTGAGAGTTTACTCCAAAACCGCGCGATGCGTATTGAAGGGGAGTTGGCAGCCCTCGCATTTGCCGTCGTTGTTTTCCTCCTGCTTTTGATGACCAAAATCGAGGGCTGGGCGGTCAAAGCCCTGATACTTGCACTCGCCGCTGGGGCGATCGAGCTGGCGGCATTTCTTTTGCAAAAGCACATGCCGCTTCTTGTCCCTACTGCAAGTGCGCAATTCCTTTTGCTATTTGCAGCAACGGGCATAGTTCTGAGGGAACTTGGCTTTCACAGGTTGATCTCGCACGTGGCGACGATCGGAAAGCACAACAGTGAACGGATGCTCGGTCTCGTTTTTGAAGACAGTTTCGATGCCATCGTCGTCATACAGAAAGACGGTTGCGTTTCCGCAGCCAGCCGTTCGGCTAGATTGCTCTTTCATCGCAAGAAACTGATTGGCAGCAAGGCACATGAAGTCCTGCCGAGTGAACTTGTTGAAGAGGCTCAAGAAGTTCTGCTGAGTACCGTCGATCAGATGCCAATCTCCAAAACACTGGCGATGCCGTTTGACAACGGTGATCTGCGTTACATCGAATATGTTGTCACTCGCTCCGAAAGGACGCTCGCGGGCAACAGCGGCGACGACACATCAGAGGCTGTCGCTTGTCTGACCTGTCGCGATGTCACGGAGGAACGTGAGTCTGCGCTTCGTCTTGAATACCTCGCCAAATACGACCCGATAACAGGGCTGCTCAATCGGAACGGGTTTGAAGAAGAATTGACTATGCAGGCTTTGTTGGTGGAAAGCCGGGGAGAGAACCTCGGCCTCCTTCAGTTTGCTGTCGTCAACCTGGATCAGATTGTTGCATCCCTCGGTTTTTCCTTTGGCGACAGCGTCCGCAAAACGATAGCGACCCGATTGAAAACTCATTTGTCGGATGGGGTCACGTGGTCCGCGCTGTCAAGCGACACATTTGCCGCTGCTTTTGCGAACAATCCCAGAGGAGACGATGAAACACGTCTGATTGAACGAATCCGGGACCTCATAGGTGAAGACTATTCCATCGACGGAGCAAGAATCTCCGTCCAGCTCAAATTCGGTTATGCAGTGTGCGACGCAGCTGAACCCCCAGAAACTCAACTGAAGCGGTCTGGAAATGCGCTCGCCAGGGTGCGGCGTGACATTCAGCAGGAGGTTCTGGCCTTCGATCCTGGCATGGACGCCGCACTGATGCGCCGACGTGAGCTTGAGACGGAGCTGTTCAAGGCGATTGTACGCGACGAACTGCAAATGGCCTATCAGCCACTCGTCACACTGGATGACGGATTGATGTATGGGGTGGAAGCGCTACTGCGCTGGGAGCACCGAGAGCTTGGACCAATTTCGCCTGCCGAGTTTGTTCCGATAGCTGAAGAAAATGGGTATATCGTCGAACTTGGTGCTTGGGCGTTGAACCGGGCCATGAAGGAATGTTTGTCATGGCCGTTGCCTGTTCGATTGTCGATAAATTTGTCCGCAATCCAGTTCAGCCGTGGCAATTTGGTAGCAACAGTCCAGGAAGCTCTCCAGCGCACGGGTTTTCCTGCCGAGCGCCTCGATCTTGAAATAACGGAGTCGCTGTTTATCGAAGAAGGGCTTGATCTCAGGTTCCTGATGGAGGAGATCAGGTCGTTCGGATGCAGTTTCTCGCTCGACGATTTCGGAACAGGCTACTCGTCCTTGAGTTACTTACCCAACTATCCTTTCTCGAAAATCAAGCTCGATAGGGCTTTCATTCGGGAAACCTTGAGCGACAAGAAGGACGTGTCTCTAATCGAAGCGGTGCTCCATCTCGTGAAAGGCCACGACATGGAGCTTATCGTTGAGGGTATCGAAACACCCGAACAGGCAGCCAAATTGAAGCAACTCGGCTGCCAATTGGGTCAGGGATACTTGTTCGGCAAACCCATGAACGCAATTGAACTGGCAAGCATGCTCTCGAAAGCTGCTTAGGCTCACAAGCCCCCGATGCAGCTGTATTTGACGTTCAGATAGTCATCCAAACCGTATTTTGAGCCTTCGTTGCCCATGCCGCTGTCTTTGAAGCCACCGAAGGGTGCCACTTCGGTGGTGATTACGCCCTCATTGACGCCGACAAGTCCGTATTCAAGTTGTTCCATAACCCGGAACGTTCGGCCGAGGTCTTTGGTGTAAAAATAGCAGGCAAGTCCATATTCGGTATCGTTTGCCAGATCTATCACCTCATCCTCGGTGTCAAAGCTGAAGAGCGCGGCCAGCGGACCAAATGTCTCCTCGTTCGCCACCTGCATGTTTTGTGTTGCGCCTGTAATCAGGGTCGGCTCGAAGAAAATTCCAGGGCCATTGCTGCGCTTTCCTCCCGACAACAGCGTACCGCCCTTGGACAAAGCATCCTGAACATGCGTTGCAACCTTCTCAAGCGCTGCTTCGCTGATCAGCGGACCTTGAGTTGTTCCATCTTCAAGACCGTCGCCGACTTTCAGTTGATCAGACATTGCTGCTTTGAGTTTTTCAGCAAATGTGTCGTAGACGCCTGCTTGCACATAGATCCGGTTGGCGCAGACACAGGTCTGTCCGGAGTTGCGAAACTTGCTGGCGATCGCGCCTTCAACAGCGCGGTCGAGATCGGCATCGTCGAAAACAATGAAGGGCGCGTTTCCGCCAAGTTCCATTGAAATCTTCTTCATGTGCTTGCCGGCATTGGATGCCAGTAGTTTTCCGACCCGGGTCGAGCCTGTGAAGGTCAGTTTGCGGAGACCCGGATTTTCACACATCTCGGCTCCGATGGCCGGTGCGTCGCCTGTGAGGATGTTGATCACGCCGGACGGCAGTCCGGCTTTTTCTGCCATAATGCCGTAGATGAGTGCGGAATAGGGCGTCAGCTCCGCAGGCTTCAGCACCATGGTGCATCCGGCTGCAAGCGCTGCGCCCAGTTTGCGAGCGATCATGGAGTTCGGAAAATTCCAGGGTGTGATCGAACCGACTACACCGACAGGTTCCTTCGTCACAAGAATGCGCCGGTCCGCCCAGGGAGAAGGGACCGTGTCGCCATATATGCGCTTCCCTTCTTCAGCGAAGAAACGGATGTATTTCACTCCAAGCGCGATTTCGCCCTTGGCTTCGGCAAGCGGTTTGCCCATTTCGGTTGTCAGCAAGACCGCGAGATCCTCGTGATGCTCCATGATGGCATCGCAAAGAGTGTGCATCAGCGCAGCGCGCGCATCGGCCGTTAGCGCTTTCCATGCAGGCAGCGCCGCGTTGGCGGCCTCGATTGCTCGTGCAGTTTCAGCGCGTCCGCAAACAGGTACGCTGCCGAGCGTTTCACCTGTTGCCGGATTGACCACATCCAGCGTTTCACCGCTGTCAGCGTCAGACCACGCACCAGCAATAAAGACCTGTTGTTTTAAAAGCGCGGCATTTACCGACATGAAAGCCTCCCTGAAAATAGTGCCTGCGTGCTTGAAGCAGCTGACTATGCTTTTCACAGTCATAGGGGGGTAATCGCGTGTCTGGCAAGCGCGATTTGATTGGAGCCTTTAGAGCGTCTGTGACGAAGAATTGCTGTTCGATGCTGAACATTCACTCGCCATTTGCAAAAAGAAAAACGCGCCCCAAGTGGAGCGCGCTTATGACATTGCATTAGAACGTCAGCGAAGGGAATTTGTCGGCAGATATCAGCCGTTCAAGCGTTCCTGCAGAACTGCTATCTCATCTGCAAGCGCTTGAGCCTGCCGCTGAACGCGATCAAGTGCGACCCGCATGCTGTCGAGGTCAGCAGCAGCAGGTTCTTCGGAAAAGGGTGGAGTGCCTCGACCGACAAGAAGCCACGTCGGGCTTACATTCAAAACACCGGCGAGCAGCACCAGCTTGTTGGACCGCGGTTCGGAACGGTCGCTTTCCCAGCTTTGAAGCGTTGCAGTTTTAATTCCGAGACGTCGTGCGAGCTGCGCAGTCGACAGGCCAGCCGCATCACGCGCCTTGCATACGCGTTCACCAAGTGTGTAGTCGCTGTTGTTGGTGGACATGAGTGCGCTCCCGTCATTTTCAGCCGAATCCGCCGCCAGATAGACGGTTGTCTCCGCTTGGGAGGGGAAATTTCTATCGTATACTTGGGTCATGGGCGGCACACTTGCACGAGAGGTATGTGCACTGCAACAGCAAGCGGTCGATTTGTCGCATACTGGGTGAGTAAGGGCGGGATCAGGCCGAAAGCCTGTCAAAAATGACGGGACTACAGATCTACATCAGTACTCCCGTTCAAAAAATATCCCTGCCTTGGAAGACCCGTCAGCACCGACTTCACCGCGCACCTTCAGCCCACGGTCGAGATCGATATCAACCTTGACGCGGCTGGATCCGGAGCCGGTTCCTTGCTCAACGCCGACATAAATATTGTCGTTGATATACTTGCCGACAGCAACGGACGGTCCATCGTCTCCATCCGTGTTGATATCGATGGCGTCCAGGCCCAAAGACTTGCGTATCGTGGCGAGGGGTCCGGTGTCGCTTCCACCGGTCAGGGTCGCTATGGCCGCAGCAAGACGCGCTACTTGCGTCGCCGAAAGGTTGCCGACGCTCTTTCCGAACAAAAGCAAGGCCAATACTTCGTCCTGAGGCAGTTCGGGAGAGGAACTGAACTCGATGACAGGGTCGTCCGCGTCACCACTTACCGAAACTGTAATGGACGTATCGTTGACGGTCGTCGTGGCAGCAAAATCGATAACGGGTGTGAGCGACCCTTCAAAGGTTGCTGTTCCGCGCGAGAAAACGAGCCGTCTGGTAAGGATGTCCAATTGACCGCGCTTCAACGAAAAAGCGCCAATCGCCTGCGGATTTGCGGTTGTCCCGACGACCTTGAGATTTCCCTGAAGCTCAGCATCCAAGCCGCGCCCTCGGATAAAGATGCGCCCCGGCGCGGAAACAAGTATGTCCAACCGAGGTGGAATTGACTTTTGTTGCGTCTGGTTTTGTTTCGGTCCGCCGCCTATTTGGGCAACTTGTTCCATGATCGCTTTTGACGCATGAATATGTTGCACGTCGACGGGCGGGATTGCGCCAGGCAGGTACTCGGGAATGGAGATATCGGCCTTATTGATCGTGACGCTTCCACCGAAAAGAGCGGACGAAGCGGAAGAGGCAAGGGGCCCCGTGATCTTGAGATCAGCGTCCACCTCGGCTGTTACCAGACCAGGGTCTACATAGCGGCCGTTGTCGAGATTTATAGAAAGATCTGCCGGAAACCCGTCATTCATGCCGACGGTCCCGGACGCTGAGAGCGATCCGCCCGTTACAATCTCTCCAGTTACACCATTGATCGAAGCCTGGTTCTGATTGACCGACGCATTGCCGCTGATGTTTCGCACGGTAAGGCCGGTGGAAAGGCTCGTCACCTTCAGGTCAGCGGGGGTCGCGGTGATCTGATACGTGGGTGAACTGGCAGAACCGCCCACGTTTCCGTCCACTGCAATCGCGCCTTCGCTTCTGATACCTGCTTCCAGCAATGGTCTTTTGAGCGCCAATGTCGGGATTGTGCCATTGAGCTTTATGGAAAGTGGATTGGGTTGTGCCAGCCCAATCGTCCCTGACGAGGCAAAATTGAGTCCACTTGCATTATTGAGCTTCGTTGATTGATTGATCTGGTTGTTCTTGAGCGTGCCCGTGGTGGTCATGTTGAAGTCTGACAGACCGTTTTTCCGCAGCTCGGTTGCCGTTAGACCGCTGCCTGTGATCGACCATTTGGCTTCAGGCTCGGCTGTGCTTCCGTTCGCTGTTGCATTCCCGGAGAGAGTGCCGCCGAGACCGAGCGAAGGGACGAACGCATTTGCAAGGTTCAAAGGTATGGATTTCAGTTCAGCGCTCATATCGAGCGATTGACCGGCCTTTCCCGCCAGTGAAAGTGAACCGCTGCCAAGCGAGAGTTCCAATGGCGTAATCGTTACATCGCCATTTTGGTAGGTGATCCGGGACGGTTGGTTTAACTGGCTTTTCAGCCCTTGATAGCGAAGCCCCAGTTCAGAAAGGGCAACCAGATAAGCACCAGTCTCAGGTTCGCTGATATGCGCTGCCAATGTGAGGCCGTCTTTTTGCCCCTTATCCATGTCCGCTTCGGCAGTAATTGCTGTGCCTCCATCCTGGGGCTTTGCAAGAACTTTCACCCGGTGCATAGGTGTTGCGTCCGTTATCAGTTCCGTAATCTCTATGTCTGCGGAGACTGTTTCAGGCGCATACGGAGCAGCAAGGTTGGCTTTCAGTTTCAGCGAACCGATGCTGACAGTGGGCACGTCAATGTCACTCCCAGTGACGTTCAGGACGAGAATTTTGTTGTCCGGATCAGCTGATACGGTCCCTTCGATACGCCCGCCGATCTCAGTGAGAAGGAGCGGTGAAAGCGATGCCAGATCAGGTGCATCAATCTTCAGCTCCCCGGCTAGTGTTTCCAAAGGTTCGGTCAGATCACCAACCGAGAGATTTCCGTTGATCGAATTCCCTGCAAGCTTCATCGACAGAGGATCAATGTCTGCTCCGCCATCCCGGCTTGACAACTCCACGTCAACGGAGATCGGTTGATCATTGAGCTTTGCAGAGCTTTTGATAGTGGCTTTGGGAGCTGCAGGGTCCGCGACAGCCTCTGTTTCGAACCTCAAATCATCCAAAGGCGTGCCGGCAAGAAGAATTTGATCGGAACTGGCCGAAGCCTCAACATTTAGCGCGTCCACCGGGCCGGACGTTTTTGCGCTGAATTCCAGGCTGCCAGAGAGTTGAGCGTCAACCTTCGACAGATCGGCGAGTTTCGCGGTAAGCTCTGAGATCAAGGAGTCGTTTTCGTATTGTGCGTTGCCATTTGCCGACAGTGCGCTGTTTTTCAACGACAGGCTTTTCAGCGTTATGTTGTCTTGGCCCTCCAGATCTAGTGTCAGATCAACCTGAGTGTCGTCTGTCAGAAGCGCATCGGCTTGTGCGACACCAGTTTGCAGATCTTTTGTAATCAATGACAGGGCGACCGATCCTGAAAGCGCACTTGGGTTCAGATTGGTGGAAAAAGAACTGGTGAGGCCTCCGCCGAGCGTTCGGCCCGCCACCTCTGAAAAGATTTCCAGATTTCCAAGGGACATGCGCCCCTGTGCCTTGATTTCATCTTGCGATAGCAAGCTGTCGTTTAACGCGAGACTGGCAGCAGGCGAAGTCAGGTCCAGAGATTGGAAAAACAGACTTTGCGATTGGGCATCCACCGATCCTGTG
The DNA here is from genome assembly GCF_026191725.2 of Roseibium porphyridii. Taxonomy (NCBI): domain Bacteria; kingdom Pseudomonadati; phylum Pseudomonadota; class Alphaproteobacteria; order Hyphomicrobiales; family Stappiaceae; genus Roseibium; species Roseibium porphyridii. The sequence continues at coordinate 3,676,559 of NZ_CP120863.1, read as the reverse complement.
GCATTCAACTCAAGCCGTCCTGAGACTGGCTTGGTTTCAGGTGACAAACCCACCAATTGTTTGACGTTGAGTTTCAGGTCAAATGGTGTTTTCAGTGCGTCGGGGGTCAGGTCGGCACCTGATCCTGAGGCGCTGAGCGTCAAAGCGCCCGTGCGAGCTTCAGTGGTTTGCAAAGAGGCGAGACCGGCGCTAAGCGACCACACTGCTGCGGTCTGATCTCCAGTCACGGAAAAATCGACGTTCGTTGGCCCAAACGCAATACGCCGATTCCCGAGATCAAGTGCAATCAGCGCATTGTCACCTGCACTGACAACCAGTTTGCCAGATGCATTTAAACTCTCGGAACCAAGTTCAGCATTTGCACTCAAGGCAACGGTTTGTGTCCTGAGTGAAAGGTTCCCGGAGCGCGGCGAGAACTCGGGAGAAAACTGAGCACTCCCCTTGATGTCTGTCGTTCCAAGAAGAAACGCCTGGGCAGCTGGCGGAGCAAGTGGCTCAAGGTCGCCGTCCAGATCGAATTCCAGGTTTCGTCCCTCAGCGGTTTGCGAAATCTGTGCCGAACCGGTGACGGTTTTGCGACCATCTAGAGCAACTTCGAGATTGGCCGCCCAGTCGGTGAGTGGCCCGTCGCCTTTCAGAGAAAGAAGCAGCGCGGGAAGGTCCGGGACTTCAAGCAATCGCGCAGCAAGACCGCCCCGTGGCTCTGATACAGAAATGTCGAATGCAAGCGTTTCAGCAGATGGTTCAAACTGAGCTTGGGCCGTTAGCGAGGCATCGATCCCATCAATCCTGTGCACATCGAGATCAGCGGTTATGAGTGCAGGATCAAGAGCGAATGAACCGGACCCGGAGGCTGCCAGGGAAACTGGAGCGCCCAAGAGAGGTTCTCCAAGATTGAGTTCTGCAATCGAAAGTGCTTTCAAGGAAATGTCGAAGGGAAGTGCGATCCCACCAGACCCTGAAGTCTGCGCGCTGGAGGAGGAGGGGTCCTCTTCAGCACCAATCGGCACTCTGTTGACATCGATCAGCGACGCGGAAATCTGACCAATATTCAAGTCACCGGTAATTAGTCCCAGTGGTCGCCAGTCGAAGTTTAGGCCTTCGGCTTCAAGCCAGGTTCCTTGAGTGTCGGCCAGTTTCAGTCGATCCAACGTAATGTTGAGCCCGAAGCTTATGTAAAGCTCTTCAAGCGTGACCGTTTGATTTTCATTGGATGCAAGGGAGCTGGCGACATTTGAAAGGAATGCCCGACCTGCCGGCAGCTGTAATGCTCCGATGGCGAGCACCGGCAGCGCGACCGCAAGCGCGATCAGGAATCCGAAGATTCGCAGGGACAATCTTAAAAAACGCATATGCGCTAAAACGCCTGGCTCAAACCGACATAAAGAGCGAAGTCCGGGTCACCCGGACCAGGATCGAGCGGTACCGCCGCATCGATTCGAAGTGGCCCTATAGGAGTAAAGTAGCGCAAACCGGCACCAACGCCCACCTTTAGGCTCTCTGAAAAATCCGGAATGCTGTCTTCATAAGCGTTGCCCGCATCGACAAATCCGACAACGCCGATAGTGTCGGTGATTTTCACCCTGACTTCACCAGACAATTCAAGCAACGAACGCCCACCGGTTACCTCGTCATTTATGCGGGGGCCGACATTTCGATAGGCGTAGCCGCGGATAGATCCACCACCACCTGCGATAAAGCGCCGGCTTGCGGGAACGGCTTCAACCGAGGGCGCAACAATTGACCCGGCCGATACACGTCCGGCCAGAATAAAGCGCTTCGCTTCATCAAGTGCGTAGTAGCTGGACACAGTGCCTTTCACAAAACCCATCGCATTGGAATTCAATGTGTCGTAGGCAGGTTCTGCAAAGACTGCGGCAAAGACGCCTTTCGACGGGTTGAGTTTGTCGTCTCTGTTGTCGAACGTCAGGTCGGCGGGAAGGCCGAACAACAGATAATCGTCATCGCCAAATGCGTCTTCTTCATTTGCATAAAAGATTTCCGCACCCGCACGGCCTTTAAGCGTGTCGGAAAATTCTCTGTTCAGATAAGCGTCAAATGTGATGGTGCGGCTCTTATAAGCATCTGGATTTTCCTGGCGCGCCTCGAGACTGGTTGAAAAACTTGTCAAAGGTCCGAAGACGCCGGGCTTTTCGAATGCGATCCTTGCCGAATATTCCTGATCTTCGATGCTTTCCGTACCAATGCGGCCAATAGAGCCCTCAACCGAAAGCAACTCGCCACGTCCGAACAGATTGCGCCGTCGCCAGTAGCTCTCAACCCCGAAACCTTCAGTACTCGACCAGGAAGCGCCGGCTCCAATGACGTGCCGCTTTCGTTCGCTGACTTCAATTGTTATCGGCAGATTTCCGTCCGGGCCTTCAATATGGCCCTCAACCAGTCTTATGGATGAGAAGATACCAAGTTCATTCAAGCGCTTGCGTGCGCGAGCCAAATCTTCTGGCGAATAGATCTTGCCCTCAGGCAGCATGGCCTGCTGAACGACAAAGTCAGGATCTGTCACTTCAGTGCCGCTAACGGAGACTTTGCCAAAGCGCGCCTGTTCACCAGCGTCGGCAACGAGGGTCACATCCAAAGTGTCTGTGCTGTGGTCGGCAGTTATGCGCCGCTCCGCAATGGAGGCCTTTGGAAAACCGCGCCCGCGAAGGTCAGCCACCATACGTTTTTCAGCCGTGAGGATTTTCCCCGAGGCAGCGACATCACCCGCTTTGAGCCCCCAATAGCCTGGGTCTGAAGTCAAATCGCCGCCGCGTGAGACAACAACCACTTTGCCGAACGTGAATACTGGACCCGGGTTCGCGACGATGGAGACATTGACCGGCCGCGCATCTGGAAGGTCGCTTTGTTCCAGGGCTGTTTCCAGTGGTATTCCAGACAAAGTGATGTCGACGGTACCGCCATAACGCCCGTCTGCGTAAAGTTTTGCAATCAGTCTTTCCCGGTCGGAAAGTGCCCTGGCGATCAGTCCGGCTTCACCAGAAGGGGGCTTGTCCTGTTGTTGAACAAGCAGCGATGCGCCTTCGAGTTCATCTTTCAGGTGATCGCCACCACTCGATATGCTCAAGTCGGCTTTGTAAGGCAAGGGGTCTGGAACGGCGGCAGCTTCATCCTCAGCCGACTCGAAAAATTTCCAGCCGAACACTTCAAAGGAGTGAGCCGGCACCGGCACCGCAAGCAATGCTCCAACGAGGATGATCCTGATCAAACCGTGTTTTTCAACGCAGCACGCACCGGCAACTTGTAGTGCTGCCAGTGCAGTATGAACGTTGAGACGCGTGTCCGCTCGAGAGCCGGACATGCAGGACGGAAGACCCTTCACTTACTGCCGCCTGTCGGATTGGCATGGCTTCTTGCAAAGAAACACTCTTGTGCAATTCAACCAGCTGCTGATGCAGCCCCTACGTCACCCACGTTAAGGAGCCATGGTTAAAGTAATACAAACACGATAGACCATGGCGCAGGTATCAACGCAAGAGTGAAGGGTCCTCAAGAGCTTGATCACCTGAATTGGGTGTCAAATACTCCAATGGTTGTCAGAACAGTGCTTGATCTTCTGGCAAATTCATCAAACGTCGAGCAGCGGTCAAAGTATTGGCCATGAGCATGGCAATTGTCATGGGACCAACGCCACCTGGCACAGGTGTGATTGCGCCGACATGATCGACAGCCTGATCGAAGGCGACATCCCCAACAAGTCGTGTCTTTCCCTCGCCCTTTTCGGGGGCCGGAATACGATTTATGCCAACATCGATGACGGTAGCGCCAGGCTTGATCCAGTCACCTTTGACCATTTCAGGTCTCCCGACTGCCGCAACAACAATGTCAGCCGCCTTAACAATCGCTGGGAGATCCTTGGTTCGGCTGTGAGCGATGGTGACCGTGCAACTTTCTTGGAGCAGCAGGCTGGCCATTGGTTTGCCGACAATATTGGAACGACCGACGACGACCGCGTTCAGTCCAGACAAAGTGTCGCCCAATGTCCGTTTCAGAAGCACGAGACTGCCTGCCGGTGTGCAGGGGACAAGCGCGCTGGCACGTTCTCCGGCCGTCAAAAGGCCGACATTTACCGGATGAAAACCGTCGACATCCTTTTCAGGGCGAATCAGGCGAAGGACCTTGCTTTCGTCAATGTGACCGGGCAGCGGCAATTGTACCAGAATGCCGTGAATCTCCTCGTCTTCATTTAACTGCGACACCAGAGCGAGCACGTCCGCTTCGCTCGTGTCCGCCGCGAGTGTGTGTTTCACGGAATGAAAGCCGCAAGCTTCTGCCGCTCGATCTTTGTTTCGGACGTAGACTTGGCTTGCCGGGTCTTCACCAACAAGAACAACCGCCAGTCCCGGCCGTTTTCCAGTCGCTTCCAACAACTGCGCTGCGCGATGAGTGATATCATCGCGTACTGAATTTGCGATTTCCTTGCCGTCAATTATCTGCGCCTGGGGCATTCAGCCTCCTCATACATCTGCAATTGCAACATCCGATTTCAGAGGAACCTATAGAACCGCAATCAAGTTTCCAAAAGACGGTTTGCGTCTTTTCCTTTGCTGGTTGCGCCACGAAATGCACGCTTGTTGATAAGCACTATTTACCAGCTGCAAACCTGTTCAGTTCGGAAATGGCGCAGACAATGTGGTATAAGGAGCTGGCCGGTGCCGGCTCGTCTTCAAACTCTCCGTCTGGACTCATCTTGTCCCGCCAAAGGCCTTCAGGCGCCGATTCGAAGAACTTTCGCATCGCGTTTGCAGCATCCGGTATGTCTGACAGATAGGCGTCGCGCTCCGGTCCGTTGGAAATTTCCGCAAGAGCAATAGCAGCCTTTAACCATTCGGTCTGACCCCACAGTCGCGCGATCGGGTTGCGAACACTGAAATCGTCATTCATTGCCATGAACGTGACACCACGTGACTCGTCGATTCCATACGTCCAGGCAATATCATAAAGGCGCCTTGCGGCTATCAATGCACCAGCGTCGCTGCGAGATTGGCCCCATCGTGTCAAAAGCCAGGCCCATTCAAACTGGTGTCCCGGTTCCATAACGCGGCCCAAATCTTCGCTGAATGGAGACCAATCCATCTCAAAAAACTCTCGCAATCCTCCGGTGACGGGATCGATAAAGCGGTTCAGTGCCAGTTCGGCGATTTCGTCAGAAAGTTCCCGCCATGCAGGATCAGCGGAAATGGTTTCCCAGGCCAGGCATGCTTCAAACATGTGCATGTGCGGGTTTGAGCGAAGAGGCAGTTTGTCGGGATTGGCTTCTCGAAACCCGCCATGTGGATTGCGATAGTTTTCAGTCAGATAGTTCAATAAATCGGATGCATGCTCTTCGGCGTCTGACTGCAAGTCAGAGATATTGCCTGCGATTTGCGCGAATGCAAACAGGGCAAAGGCCTGATTATAGAGATCGAACGTTTGATCCGTTACCCGGTTTTCGACATCAACCGACGAGATGAAGTAGCCCTCGTTCGAATGATATGCGTCAAGGAACCATTTATATAGACCCTTGGTGAGGGCTTCGGCTGGGCCGGACCAACCAAGCTTCGCCCCTTCCAGGAAAGAGTAGATCTGTCTTGGAACAACTCTGGCCCGCCTGGCTGCAAACAGGGGTTTCTGTGTTGCCAGATCGATCGACTCGTAACACTCGCCTTTGTCAATATCGGCACCGAGAGCTGTCCACATCGGCAGTGCACGATTATTCAGCCAGGCTGTCAATTCTGCGGATTGGTGCTGTACCGATCTTCCGACTTGAGTTTTGTCAATTGTTGTCATCGAAGACTCCGATACGAGCATAATTCTGCCGGACTCAACCAGGACACTAATGGCCTTGGCGCTAAGAACTGAAGACGATAAATCAGAAATTAATCAATTCACTAGGAAAAACGGTCTACTGTTACAGCAAAGTCACAGATGGGATGTTTCTCCGGGGGAAAGGGCCGTTGTGTCTTGGACAACCCCGACAGGGAATGCTACCAGACTGACAACCAATGGGTGGATCGGGTTCTAATGCGTTTTATTTCTGTTTTGGTAGCTGCGGCGGCTTTGTTCGGGTGTTCCGCACTGCCCGGCGATGGGCCGGCTGCCATTAACATTACTTCCCAGGATGTTGAATCGAGCGCCGAAGCCGGTGATTTCACCGTCGTTGTGATCGATCCGGTCAACATTGAGGCGATCCGGGCGTATCGCCCTCTGGCTTTTGCCAACCAATTCCGTGGTGTTGGACGCGGCGGGTCACCAACTCTCTTGGGTGTTGGCGATACGCTTGTTGTGACAATATGGGAAGCGTCACCGGATGGTCTGTTTTCCAGCGGCGATAGCGGCTCCAGCCAAATTCCATCGGTCGTCGATGAGAACGGCTTTATCTTCGTGCCTTACGCCGGGAGGGTGCGTGCGGCCGGACTGAGTATCGAAGGTCTTCGCCAATCGGTTCAGAAGAAACTTGTCGGCAAGGCTGTGGAGCCGCAGGTTCTGATTTCTCTGAAAGACAAGCTTAGTTCTACGGCCGTTGTTGTTGGTGATGTCATGAAACCGGGTGTCTACCCGCTTCCATTGCGCAATACGCGGTTGCTTGATCTCGTTGCGCAGGCTGGTGGTGCTCGCGAGGCGACATATGAAACCGTTGTTACGCTAAAGCGAGGCAATAGGGCTGGGACAACGCGCTTGGAAGACTTAATCGAATACCCAGAGAACAATGTATATATTTCTCCGAGTGACAACATATTGTTATCGCATCGACCGAGGACCTTTTCCGCATTTGGTGCTGTAAAAAGCAATGAGTTAGTCCCTTTCCGCACAAAGAGCGTGTCAATGGCCGAAGCCTTGGCGACCGTTGGTGGCCTGAGTGATTCGCGAGCCGACGCTAATGGTGTGTTCTTGTTCAGGTACGAAGACGCTGCTTTGGTTCGTCAGCTTAGGCCGGAGCTCGCTGACAAACTGGCCGGTAAAAAGACGGCTCCGCTGGTGTACAAAGTGGGCTTGCGCGATCCAAAAGGGTTCTTCATGACTCAGCACTTTGAAATGCGAGATAAAGATATTCTTTATATCGCGAACCATCCAACGGCAGAACTTGGCAAATTCCTGCAAATTATTGCGCCCTTGCTAAGTAACTACACGGTGGTTCAGGGTATCACCGATTAACAGTCGTGGGCTATAATATGATGACCGTTCAGAAAGTTGGCTGAACCGTCATTGCCAGCAGGTTGGCACAACATATGAGTTCAGTCAGCTGCAAGGTCGTTCTCTTTTTGCAGGGACCTCCAGGAGTGTTTGCCCGCACAATTGCGGACAGCCTGGAGAAACGCGACGTGAAAACGCTTCGCGTGAACTTATCTGCAGGCGATTGGCTTGGTTGGCACGATCGAAGATGTACCTCCTACCGTGGAAGCCTGGAGAATTGGCCCGACTGGCTCAGAGCCTTTTGTCTGGAGAACCAGGTCACTCACATCGTCTACTATGCCGACAGGGTTCCTTATCACGTCGCTGCAGCCGAGATTGGCGATGAACTTGGTATATGCTGTATGACATTTGAAAACGGCTATCTGCGGCCAGACTGGATTACGCTTGAACATGTCGGCATGTCGGCGCATTCCCGTTTCCCGGAAGATGCTGGTCACATCAAAGAAGCAGCTGAAACGCTACCTGATGTCGATCGCGAGGCGCGATACAAATACCCGTTTATCAATGAAGCCGTGAACGAAGTGACGTACAACATGGCCAATGTGATATTTGCTTTGGCTTATCCAGGATATGTACGCGATAAACTGTATCATCCCTTGCTTGACTACCTGAGCAATATTCCTCGCTTTACCTTTGCCAAAAGTCGAAACCGACGTGCCTTGCACGTCATCGACGACATCATTGCAACCGGGCTGCCTTACTACGTATTTCCTTTACAGCTTCAAAGCGATTACCAGCTTCGATTCAATTCACAGTATGATCACATTGCTGAGGCAGCGGAAGAAGTCATTCATTCATTTTCTCAACATGCGCCGTCTGCTGCACGTCTTGTTTTCAAAGTACATCCACTCGACAACGGAATTGAGCCCTGGTCTCGCATTTTGAAGTCCATTTCGAAAGAGTATGGAGTAAAGAAGAGAGTTCTGTTGGTCGATGGTGGTAATCTTGACCAACTGCTCAAACACGCAAGTGGCGCACTGACCATCAACAGTACAACAGGGCTGCATTCGCTTCGTGTAGGCTGCCCAACAAAAGTTCTCGGCATTGCGCTTTACGATATCGACGGATTGACCTGTCAGAAATCACTGGATGAATTCTGGCGTGAAGGAAGTGAACCAGACGTTGAGCTCAGAGATGCGCTGGAGCGCTTGCTGGCGGCAAGCATTCAGGTCAAGGGGTGTTTTTACACTAAGGAAGGTCGAGAAGCCGCAGCAGAACTGATGGCGCAGCGGATGATTGCTGGTACTGTCAATTTGCCGGATGCTCTTTGTCAAATCCCGCCACGCCTAAAAAAAGCTCGAGCGCGGGGAATTGCGACGACATTTGCCGAGCAATTGAAAACGCGCGGCCGCACGGAACGCTGGTCTCATGTCTGGCGAGGCTAACGACCCTCACTGCGACACGCCTCTTTTGGTGTCCGAAAGAGCTATCCTTTTTCTACAAGGACCTTTGTCGCCATTCTACCGACAGGCAGGCGACATCTTAAGGCAAAAGGGGTACCGGGTTCATAGACTGAACTTTTGTGCGGGTGATTGGCTTCACTGGCACGGTGAGGGATGCACAAGCTATAAGAGCGACGAACGACATTGGCCGGAGTTCATCGCCGAGTTCTTAAGCAAAAACCAGATAACTGATCTTGTACTTCACGGTGATCAGCGCCTCTATCATCGACTTGCGATCGAAGCAGCATTGAAAACCGAAGTCTTCGTTGCCGTAACTGAGCTGGGAGCGCTACGCCCTGGTTGGATGACACTGGAACGGAACGGTCTTTCGACCTTAAGCCACTTTCCAGTAAACGCTGACGAGATTCGTGAAATTGCGAAGAGGGCAGGCGATGTGGATTTGAGCCCTCTTTATCCAAGTTCATTCTGGCTGCAGACTGCACCTGATGTGACTTACAACTTGATCAATGTCTTCCTGAAGGTTCTCTACCCGAACTACCAACGGCATACGATCTATCCGCCTGTATCAGAGTATTTGAGAGGTGCATTGCGCCTGATTTCACAAGGCAAACGTGACAGGGTTGTACAGCGTGATGTTGGCACCCTTAAAAAGTCGGGAAAACCATTTTTCTTGCTGCCCTTGCAGTTGGAAGGGGACTTTCAGCTTCGAAGGCACTCACCTTACGATAGCTTTGCTGAAGTTATTGATGTTGTTTTCAGGTCGTTTGCAAAGAATGGCCCTCAAGATGACTGTCTCGTTTTGAAAACCCACCCGCTCGATGTCGGATTTGAAAACTGGCGAGAAGCGAGTTTGTCGCTTGCTCATCAACATGGCCTGTCAAAAAGGCTATTATTCCTCGATGGCGGGCGTTTGTCCGATCTTTTCGACGCGGCGAGAGGCGTCGTGACATTAAATTCGACTGCCGGTGTGGAAGCTTTACAGGCAGGTCTACCGGTTAAAACGCTGGTGCCGGCACATTATGATATTGAGGGATTGACGCATCAGGGAGACCTAGAAAGTTTCTGGCAATCACCGCAGAAACCTGATCTGGAACTTTTGGGCTGTTACATCCGGGCACTCGCCGCAACAACACAAATTCGCGGATCGATACACAATCGCAAAGGAACGCGAATTGCAGCAGAAAATCTTGCCAATCATATCGCAGATAGAACAATAAATCCGCTAGGCGCATTTGTTGATCCTCCGCCGAGACTCACAAGAGCACGAGAGCTCGGAGTACCCTTGTGATGAATTGGCTTCCATCGAGAAAACGAAAGAGGCTGGTGGTGGCACCAGACTTGCTGGACATCAAACCCAAGCTATTAACGGCCATGGGTGCTGGTTTTTTGCAGGGGGCGGACCTGAACAATCCAGTCTGTGCGATGTCGACGAAGTCTCTGATGAAAAATAGTTTTAAAGAGCAATATGCAAGTGCGTCTCACGCCCTTGTCTTGGCAGGTCCTGCGCCACTAAACGCAAAGAGAGTGCCTGGCAGTTTAATTGTCTTGCCAATCGAGAGCTCCTGGCTTCTGGAAGATGATGTTTTTTCCAAGATTGCTCTCGGCCTCGTAAAAATGTGTTCCGCCGGGCTCCGGGAAAATGAAACATCATTTGAGTTCGTTGGGAGTTGGCGCACGAGTGGCTTGGCCTGCGAACTGGCCGGTGAAACCGCTGTAGCCGAAAGCGAATGCGTTGATTGTGAAAATATTCTCTCAGATCGCTCAGATTCGGTTGACCGAAATGGCTTTTGGAATGCTCTAAAAAGCGCTTGTCTGACAGAGGCGACGCAGTTGGACAAAGTCCTGAACTGGATCCTTCTCCGCCACACGGCCTGGTACTCGCCTTATTCTGGGGCACTCCTATCGTCTCGTGAAGCTTTCGAGATTTTTGCCTTGGTCCAAGCTAACTGGCAAAAAAACGAGAAACCGGTTCATGCCTTTGGTGCGCAATATTGGAACCATCCCTCAATTGCCGCTACTTTTTCCGGTAAAGGCGGCCCGGTAGAGTTCCACGAAACCAAAGAAGAGGCGATTTCCGCAGCTGAGGCTAATGGGGGAGAAATCGTGTCTTGGGCGGGCAGAACTGACAAAGGGTTTGAGGTCGATTGCGAGAAAAAAAACATCCCACTTTCGAGGATTGAGGATGGTTTTCTGAGGTCTGTAGGCCTAGGGGCGGGACTTGCCCGAGGTGCTATGTTGGCAGTTGATGACCTTGGGATCTACTATGATCCGTCACGACCAAGCCGTCTTGAGGCTCTACTGAGAAACGAAGATCTAACCGCAACCGAAGTGGCACGCGGCCGTGATCTGGTTTCTTTGATCAAGACTGCCCGTGTGTCGAAATATAACTTCGGAAAGTCCAAACAATTCAAGTTTCCAGAGGATCGGAAGACAATTCTGGTCCCTGGTCAGGTCGCTGATGATGCCGCAATCCGTAAATCCTTGTCCGCAACGATCGATTGTGCCACAACGCCAAATGTCAATCTGGATTTGCTAAAACTCACGCGAGAACGCAATCCTGACGCCTTTCTCGTCTTCAAGCCACATCCGGATGTGGAAACAGGACTTCGAAAAGGGCGTGTTCCAAGGAACGTTGCACTTCAATATGCCGACGTAATTGCTGAAGATGCCAACATTGTTGATCTCATAGAAGCAGTCGAGGCCTTGGAAACGTTCTCCTCCCTTTCTGGTTTCGAAGCGTTGTTACGAGACAAGGAAGTGACCGTACACGGGGCACCTTTTTATGCAGGATGGGGCCTTACCAAAGATCTGACGAAAATTGAGGGACGTGGTCGGGGCCGCTCCATGCCCGAATTGGTTTATTTGGCGATCGTGCGTTACTCGCGAACAATCGACCCAGTGTCGCTACTGCCCTGTACGCCAGAATATCTGATATCAAGGCTCTCCGAACAACGGCAAGATCGTCGCCATCTTATTGTAACGGCAGTTAAACGGCATTCATCCTGGCTAGGGCGCAAGCTTGGTATCTAGGCGTCGCAATCCCGAGAGGACTTTGAAGCATGACAATAAGGGATACCAGGGTCATCGTTTTGACGGGTGCAAGTGGCGGTATAGGGCAAGCGCTTGCACGTGAATTCGCGAAGGAAAACGTCTATTTCGCTCTAATCGCAAGGGATGAAGCGCGCTTGCATCCCTTATTGCAAGAGATACGCGCACTCGGCTCGGATGGTGAAATTGCAGCGATCGATATTCGCGATCGTCAAGAAATACATGAATTTTTGCATGACCTTGATGGGCGTCATCCAATCGATCTCGTCATCGCAAACGCAGGCGTGACTGCAGGCCTTGGTCCCAACAGAACGAGAGAAAGTGACCAGGATAGCGATCGGCAAATCGACGTGAACTACAAGGGAGTTGTAAACACTGTAACTGGGGCAGTTGGCGCGCTGCAGAAGCGTGGAAAAGGCCAGATTGTGCTGATGTCATCGCTGGCAGGTATGCGCGCACTGCCGGACATGCCTTCCTATAGCGCAACCAAGGCGGCGGTCATTGCATACGGCCATGCGCTGCGCGGTTGGTTGAAGCCATTTGGTGTTGCTGTGACGATTATCTGTCCAGGATTTGTGACTTCACCGATGTCTGAGCGTCACAAAGGGGCGAAGCCATTTGAAATATCAGCCGAAAAGGCGGCTCGACATATGCGGCGTGCCATAAATCGACAACAAGCATTTTACGCTTTTCCCTTCATTCTGGCGATGGCAATCCGCTTGCAGAACCTGTTGCCGGCAAAGATCGGTGACTTATTCCTCGGCGGTTTTGAGGCTGATATTGAACAGGACCCAAGATATCTCAATAAAAAGGGCTCTTAGTAAGCGAGCCCTAAGTTTATTGAGTGCTGCGCAGTTTTAGATGGCTCTATCTTTTATCTGGCAGCCTTGATGAGTCTGTCGACAGCGGTGCCATCTGAACGCATGGCGTCAAGTTCTTCGACAGTTGCTTGAACTGCCCGCTCGATTTGTTCTGGAGTGTGTTCACTAGTAATGAAAAAGCGAATGCGCGCTGACTTCTCTGGAACTGCTGGGAAGATGATCGGTAGTGCGTTTATTCCCCTTGCTAGCAATCTGTTTGACAGTGTTGCTGCGCTCGCAGAATCGCCGACAATGACAGGCACCACAGCATAGCCGGCACTGGGTCCTGTGTTGAGGTTCGCTTCTTTTGCTAGCTTTAAGAACAGTGCCCCGTTTTTTTGAAGTTTTGTTACGCGCTCCGGCTCCTGAAGCATCAGTTCAGCTGACGCAATGGCCGCTCCAGCCAATGCCGCGGACATTCCGACTGAAAAAACAAATCCGGGTGCTGAGACTTTCAAGTAGTCGCAAAGGACTTTCGAGCCAGCAATGTAGCCTCCGCATGACGAAAATGTCTTGCTAAGCGTTCCCATCCATATTTCAACTTCATTCGGGTCGATGTCGAAATGTTCAGAAATGCCTCTGCCAGTTTTTCCCAACACACCGATAGAATGGGCTTCGTCAACCATTAGCCAGGCATCGTAAGCCTGTTTGAGCGCAATCACGCGCTTGAGATCCGGAAAGTCTCCATCCATTGAATAAAGGCCTTCGACGATCACCAGCACTTTGTCGAATTTGTGCCTGTGGTCAGCTAAGAGCTTTTCCAATGCATCGAGGTTGTCATGCGGGAAATTCATGCGTGTGGCGCCGGAGAGCCTGGCGCCTTCGGCAATCGAGTTGTGCACGAAGGAATCTGTCAAAATCAGATCTCCTTTGTGCATCAGGTGACCGATCGTAGTTACATTTGTTGCATGGCCCGACACCATGACCACCGAAGACTCAACACCGTGAATGCGTGCAAGAATGGCTTCGAGTTCCGCATGGAATGGTCGCTCGCCAGCAACAATCCGGCTGGCCGAAACACTTGTTCCAAAGTGTTCGACTGCAGCTGTGGCGGCCGCATTCACTTTTGGATGACCGTTCAAGCCAATGTAATTGTAGGATGCAAAATTATCATAGTTGCTGCCTTCAATTACGCTCGTGCCAGATGCCAATCCGTCGTGGGGCCTGAAAAACGGGTTTTCAATACCCATCATGTCAGCAGCGGCCTTGTGCATCTGCAGCTGCTTGATTTGCGGAAGTTCCTTAAAGTCGTAAACCTTGCGCTTCGGCGCCGCCGGTTTTTTGCGGGCAGGGGCATCTGAGGCGCGCCCCCTTGTGGAGCGTCGGTTTGCTTTCAAGCTGTCCATCAGCTTGGCGCGATCGTCTGCGCCCATTCCGGTATTCCTTTATGTTGCCGGTTACAGGAAAGAACCAAGTTCCCGGCTTTTGTTTTCAACTTCTGCTGCAACGTCTGAAAGATCTTCTGTTTCCGGCCGTTCGTCGTCCATATGCAAGCTTGCAAGTTGTTGTGTCTCGTCGGAGATGCCTGTTGCATTTTCTTCGCCGAGCACACGGTTGGCGACCCGACCAGAAAGATCGATGAGTGTAGCTCCGTTCGCAAGAGACATAAGCGGTATATCGATACCCAACTGCCGTTCGGCGCTCATGCGCAGCTCCAGAGCCATCAAGGAATCCATGCCAATATCAGACAAAGGCTTGTGCGGATCAATTTCCTCAGGTGCAATCCTCAAGATCTTACCGATTTCGGCAGCTAGCAACTTGGCGACAGTTTGTGCGGCTGTAACTTGATCCATGCCTTCAAGCATTGCTGCCAGATCAACCATCCCATCTGCGCCGGCGTCGTCTTCGTCGCCAAGTCCCAACAGGCTGACCAGTGGTGTTCCAACCAGCGTTAGGTCTTTGCGGGCAGCTTGCCAGTCGATCCGCGCAAAACCGACGGAAGCCTGTGAGACGTCATGGGTTGCGGACTGCGCAAGTAGCGACATAAGACCGTCAAGCGCCTCCTTGGCAGTCAATGCATGACGACCCAGCTTGCGAGACAGCATCTCGTTGACGTCTTCATTTCGAGCCAAATACCCAGCGTCGGAGATTGCACCCCAGGCAACCGCCAGCCCAGGCTTGCCCTCTGCACGCCTCCGGCGTGCCAAGCCTTCCAGATACCCGTTCGCAGCAACGTAATTTGCCTGTCCTGGATTTCCGACAAGCGTAGTAGCAGACGAATACAGCACGAAATGGTCAAGTGGATCGTCTTCAGTAAATCGGTCCAGAAGCTCTGCGCCGCGAATCTTGGGTGCAAGAACGCTTGTCAGACCGTCATGATCCATGTTAGCGAGCAAGACGTCGTTGAGTACCATCGCAGTGTGGAAGACGCCTTTGATCTGTTTTCCACGAGCCCGGATTTCTCTGAGAGCAGTTCTTACAGCGTCTTCATCGGTGATGTCGCATGAGATGCCGTCAATGGAAACCTTGCGTTCCTCAAGTTCACGAATGACGGCCTTAGCTTCGTCACTGGTCGCGCCACGTCGGCTTAGGACAGCGAGATTTCTGGCACCATGATCGGCAAGCCGATGCAAGAGAGCTGCACCAAAGCCACCGAAGCCCCCGGCAATGACGTAAACAGCGTCGCCATCGAACTCGACGACAGATTGGGTGGCGACTGCCTCTGGAACCTGCGGCGGACGGATCACAATTTTTCCGATATGCCCGGCCTGTTGCATAAGACGAAATGCGTCGACTGCGTCTGATGCTTCGAATACGCGGTGAGGGAGCGGTTTTAGAACGCCATCTTCAAACAATTCAACCAACTTGACAAAAAGGTCGACTGCCAATTGAGGCTGACGCGTCAGAAGCTGGTCGGCGTCTATGCCGAAATAGGTCAGATTCTGCCTGAATGGCCGGAGACCGATACGCGTGTTACTGTAATAGTCTCGTTTTCCAAGCTCCAGGAAACGTCCAAACGGCTTCAGCACTTCTATACTGCGTTCCATCGCTTCGCCGAAGAGAGAATTCAGAACAACGTCGACGCCTTCGCCTCGTGTTTCCTCCATCACAGCATCGACAAAAGCCAGGCTGCGCGAGTCGAGGACGACGTCTGCGCCAAGTAATGTCAGAGTGTTGCGCTTGTCTTCAGATCCCGCGGTTGCGATAATTTTGGCACCGCGCCACTTTGCGATCTGCAGTGCAGCCAGACCAACACCACCAGCGCCACCATGTATCAGGACAGTGTCGTCCTTTGACAATTCAGCAAGATGCACCAGTGCATAATATGCAGTCAGGAAGGTCACTGGAATTGTTGCTGCCTCTTCGGGCGAAACCGTACGAGGCATGGGGGCGCATCCGGCTTCTGCGACTGTGACATGTGTTGCAAAACAAGCAGGTGCAAAGGTAATAACTTTGTCGCCGGGCTGGAAGCGTGTCACGTCTGGTCCGCAACCGACAACGTGTCCGCAGCATTCCATTCCGAGTGTAGGCCCCGCAAAGCCATCTTCGAGCGCTTCTTCCGGCAACAATCCAAGAGCCCACATCACGTCACGGAAATTCAATCCGCTGGCGTCGACCGCAATCTCAACGTCGCTTCCTTGCAAGGGCTTGCGTTCAACGGCTTGCCATTTCAGCTGATCCAGCGACCCTTGCCTCTGGATATCAAGCATCATTGCCGGTCGAGCACCTTCCGGAAGAGTTGCTTCCGGCAGAACACCACCTCTGAGGAGCCGAATACCTGATCGAGTTTCGCTGTTTAGGACGATTTCTCTCTCGCAGTTCTCGATCAGTATTTCGTCGGCAACGCGTGCCGCCGCTATACCCGGTTCCAGGTCTGGAGAGACATCGATCAGTTTCAAGTTGGCATCAGGGTACTCGTTCATAACTACCCGGCCAAATGCCCAGATCCCTGCCTGACTGGGCACTGCAGACTTGCCACCTGCAATGTCCTGAGCACCGGCCGGAGAAACAAGTGTAAATTCGCCAGTATTCGGCCCAAGTGCCTTGAGTAAAGCCATGAGGCTGTAGGCTCTTGTGTCAACAGATTTCAGTGCATCTGTGTCGTCGGCGTATGAGCCCAATAAATGAACGACCCGTCCTTGATGATCGGCCAACAGCTTGTTCAAGGCGACATCGGGGGATGTGCTCAGCTTGTCTGCGTCGAGTGCCGCACTCCATATGTCCTCACCAAGTTCTTCTGTAACTTCGCCAGGAACCAACAGGGTTGCCGTGTGACCATTGCGTTCAAGGCAAGACTTCAGCCCCTCGGCAAGCCGATGTGAAGTACCATCTGCATCGGTCAGTAGCAGGTAAGATTTTTGTAATTCTTGAGCGTTTGAAGCAGCTGAGTCGGCGTTCGTGGTCTCATCAGAAACACTCTCAGGCGCACGAGCGGCAATCAAGTCGGCTTCGATTTGTGCACTCTTTAGCGGTACACTTTCAACCAATCGGAAACCTGCGGCTTCCAGTGGTTTGGTCCAGTCGCTTTGTTGCTTGGTTACCGGGAATTCCGCCGTTGCCGTATCGTCCCACCAGGAACTTCCAACACCCATGATCATATCGATCAATGGGTGTGGCAAAGCCTCAGCCGCAAGGATCAGGCCATTGGTCAATGCTGAACTCGCAAACCGTTTAAGCGTTTCAGCTTCGATGTCTGCAAGAGACGTATCGAAAAGTATGATGTCGAAATAATTGTCAAACTTGAAGTCGGCTTCTGTTGGCTCGACAAATTCAGTTGCAGACGAACCTTGCCAAAGACGTTCACCGCGCCCGACTTGCGCTGAAGTCGCATCGGTCACAGTCAGGGCCATATGTGTCGGATCTAGGACTGTGTCGAGATTTGCGGCAAGCGCGCTTGTTGCACCAACAAGCAAAATCCGAAGCACTTGGTCTTTCGGCCAAGTCTCTACGGATTTCAGTGCGCATTTCTGGAGCGCGTCGGTCAAAGCGCGTTTCCCAGGCGAAGAAGCCTTGTAGGCCTCAAACAGGCTGGAGGAATAGAGTTTGTTGGCAGTGTCCTCCAAACCATCGGATAGGATAGTTTCAAGTCCTGTCCAAAGACGTGCAAGAAGGGCGGCCTCGGCTATGTGTTCACCACCGCCGTCTGTCAGTGCTTGCAGCAGTTCTGCCGAAGACGGAAATTCTTCAGGGTTCTTGAGGTCGAAGCCGTTTTCACCTTCGTTGCAAAGGCCGCTTTCGCACAGCCATAGGAATAAAGTGGAAGCAAGCGGACCCGAGGTTTCATGCAACTCGCCGGAAGCCATCAAATCCGGAACCCGGACAATTCGAGTGCCGAACTTATTGAAGAGAGTTTGATGGGCAATCGTTCTGCCAAGTGCCTCAATCAGCACTCGGCTGTCATCAAGCTCCTCATTATCAGAACCTGCAAGTCCGAGGTCTGCTGCCAGCGCCTCAATTCCCTTGAACGTTTGTTCTAGCGGAGATGTTCGATCACTCTCCGGAAGAATGGATGCTATCTGCCGGTAAACCAGGTCATCCGGCCTCACATCCTGCCCAAGTGTGACAGCTTTGAATCGAGACTTGTTCAGACGAGCGACAGTCAGACCATCAGCGTCGAGAAACTCGAAACTTGCCTCGATTGATCGAGGTGAGGCTTTGGTGACTTCAATTCGAACGGTGGTCGGTCTGGTGTCCGGCGCCAAAAGCCGAAGCGTACCCAATCTGATTGGCAGGAACGACGTATTTTGCGGGATATCTTCAACACCGTCCAGCAGGGCGAAAAGACCATGGAAACCGGCATCGACAAGAGTTGGACAAAGAGCAAATGATAGCGGCTCAACAGTGCTATCCTGGCCAAGAAGGGAGACAGTCGCAGTTGTATCGCTATGCTTTACGACTTTGTCGGCGCGACGGAATGCAGGCCCGTAATTCAGGCCGAAGGTCTCCGTTATCTTGTAGAGTTCGTCATGGCTCAACTGGGAAACCGACTGCTCGCCAGTCTTGAGCCACGGTGTCCGGGACGAAGTCGATGGCGTGATAAAGGTTCCCCGGGCATTCAAGGACCAGTCATTGTCGGAGAGCCTTGGCCTTGACAGTATTTCAACAACACTGTCGTCGGGAGAAATTCTGACTTGCGTTTCCCAGACTTCGTCGCCTTCAATCACCAGAGGACGAACAATGTCGAAATCTCGCAATTCAATTATTTCGCCCTGCGTCCAGCGCAAAGCCGCGCGAAGGCTCATCTCGATATAACCGGCCGCGGGAAACACAACACTGTCCTCAACCTTGTGATCCTGAAGGAAGGGAAGAGAGCCGCTGTCAATATGGTTGAACCATTCCGCAGTGTCTTTGCGGAGCCTGTGTCCGAGCAAGGGCCAGTTTTGGCCAAACATAAAATCAATGTGCTCAGGACTGTTTTCTGGCCGATATTCCGAATTTTGCCAGGGGTAGGAAGGAAGTGGGCGCAAACGCGCAGGTTTCGGCCCCACATATTTTTCAAGTTCGGTAACGCCACCATTTGCAAGGATCGACGCGGCAATCCGGTCAAGTGGATTGCCTTCACTCGCTTCAGAGCTCTTCGATGGCTCCTTCAGCGTTTCCAGGAATTTGGCCTTCTTGCCTTTCGAACGCAGGACGTCATTCACATATGTGCCCAATACGGCCTTGGGGCCAATTTCAACCAACACTGAGAAATCGTCGGCTGCCATGTTTTCAATTGCAGCTGCAAATTTCACGGGCTGGCGCACATTTTTCCACCAGTACTCGGCCGACACCTTGGCGTCGGGCAACTCTGGCGTCACCGTCGAATAAAAGGGAAGAGCGGCGTGCGAGGGTTTCAGGCCTTTGAGAGCCGCCAATAGTGGTTTTTCAATCGGGTCAACAAGCGCACTGTGGAAGGGATATGCCAGATTGAGCTTCCGCATGGCCCATTTCTTTTTCCGTGCGAATTTGGCAAACGCGTCAAGGCTCTCACTATCGCCCGAAATGGTGACACTGCGAGGACTGTTATCAGCCGCCAGCTCCAAACGGGGTAAGCCGCTCTCCTTGATGGCTTCAACAGCTTTTTCCGCTGGAAGCAGCAATGCTCCCATAGAACCGAGGTCGCGGACAACCTCCTGTTCGCTTGATCGGGCTCTAATGACTTTAACGGCCTGCTCAAGATCAAGCGCGCCGGCACACCAAGCAGCCGCAACCTCACCGACTGAATGACCGGTTGTGCCCGAGGCCTCAATGCCTCTGTCCCGCAAGGCTTCTACAATGGCAACCTGAATTGCAAACAGAAGCGGTTGCGCGACCTCGGACCTTTCCAGATCGCTTTCCAGATCTTCTGCAAAGAGTGTGGTGACAAGGGACCATCCGCTGAGCCCCATGAAAATCTTGTCGACCTTGTCGAAAGAATTCCGGAATGCAATGTCTGCCTGATAGGCCTCTTGGCCCATACCAGCCCATTGTGAACCATTCCCGGAAAAGACAAACCCAACCTTGGCATCAGGCTTGATGATGCTTCCGGCAATCAGATTGTCACTTTCATTTCCGTCTTCAGAAAATGCACGAAGAGCATCCGCTTTTTCCGACTTCGTCTTTCCCAGAACGACAAGCCGTTCTGACAGTAGATCACGGGCGTGAGCGCTCGTCGAAATCAGGTCTGCAACACTTTCATTTGGCTCGTCTGATAGAAAGTCCAGATACCTACCGGCCAGCTCTTGAAGCGCTTCCTTGGAACGAGCGCTGACGACAAGTGGGGCTTCAGCCGTAAGCGATTGCTTTGATTTCTTTTTCCGTAGAACGGGAAGCGGGTCCGGGTCACCAATGATGGCATGAGCGTTGGTACCGCCAAAGCCGAAGGAATTGATCCCCGCCAGTCTGCGTTTCCCATTTCGCTCAAGCGAAACGGCTTGATCGGCGACCTTCAGGTTCAGTTCATCAAAAGGGATATCCGGATTAGGCGTGTTGAAATGCAGGGACTTCGGAAAAGTGTCTTCCCGAAGCGCCATGACGGATTTCAGCAAGCCTATCAGGCCAGACACGGGCTCAAGGTGACCAACATTTGTTTTCACCGAGCCGATCGGAAGAACATCGCTTCGTTTTTGGCCAATGACCTTGCCAAGTGCGTCTGCTTCAGCCGGGTCACCAACTCGCGTTCCAGTCCCGTGCGCTTCGACAAAGGCAAGTTCTGAAGGATCTATTTCCAGACCGTCATAAATCTCCCGAAGCAGATCTGCTTGGGCATAGGGAGAGGGCAGCGACAGACCTACTGTTCTTCCGTCGGCGTTAATCCCGGTTGCCAGCAATTTTCCGTGGCTTTTGGAGCCTTCTGGTATTCCTGCGCGGTCTGCCCGCAAAACCAGTACTGCGCCACCTTCCGAACGCACATATCCATCGCCGTTGGCGTCAAAAGCCTGACAGAGACCGGTCGGCGAGAGCATTGTCGCCCTTGAGAAGCCGACAAAGGCAAATGGACTGAGAAGCAGGCTGACGCCGCAAACAATAGCGGTGTCAATCTGTCCACTTTCGATGGCGGACACGGCTTCATGCAAGGCGACGATGGAGGAGGAACAAGCTGTATCAACGGTGAAGCTTGGGCCCCTAAGATCGTAAATGTAAGAAATACGGTTTGAGACAATGGACAGCGTATTGCCGGTCATGAATTGCATGTCGGCCATTGCAGGATCCACCAAAAAACGATGGTGGTAATCCAATGAGGATGCGCCTACATAAACCCCGGTATTTGAACCAGCCAGATCGCTCGGACGCATATTCGCATGTTCAAGTGCTTCCCAAACCAACTGAAGAAGCAATCTTTGCTGTGGGTCCATTTGGACCGCTTCCCGTGGGGAAATGCCAAAAAATGATGGGTCGAAGCCCCAGACATCATCAAGTTGCCCGGCTGCCCAAGTATACGTTTTTCCGGAAGTGGATTGTGAAGGATGTGAAAAACGTGTCAGCGGCCAGCGTTCCGGCGATACGGAACTCACTGCACATTCGCCATTCTTCAAAAGAGACCAGAATTCACCAGAATCATTGGCACCTGGGAGACGCGTAGAATAACCGAGAATGTTTATGTTTGAGGTAAGAGACGCCACAGAACAACCTGTTTTATTTATCGAGATCGGTCAAGTCATTGAGGTATTTAATAAATTAATGGTCAGCGAATTCGCATCTCAAACAGCTCCCTCAAGCTTTAAACCTGCCTGGCACAACCGATCCCCGAATACATGTGCACAAGCTTATCGCATGCTTCTGAGCGTTTCCAGCATCAGAAACCCGCAATGAATGGGAACCTTTAACTCAAGCTGGAAACTTCTGGAAGACATTATGCAAAAAATCCGCAGGTCTTCCTTCAGTTATTGCTAACGTGCATCAGTTTTTTGCAGCAAGCACTATGAATTTGCACAAAAAAAGACGCCTAGCAGATTGCCGGGCGTCCTTTGTCGATGGTTGAAATACAATTCAAACGTTGCTGTCTGGAAAAGATGCTTTGCGTTTTGCCATAAATTCCAGCAAGGCCTCGTCGATCCCAGGGTCAATGTCCGGTCCTGAATAGCACCTCAACTGTTCCTTCCATCGTGAATTCGCGCGCATTGCAGCATCCAGTTCACCGTCTGCAAGCCACTGCTCATAGGAGTTGTTGTCGGCGATCGTGGAGCGATAAAAGGCACTTTCGAAATTTCGCTGGGTGTGTGAGGCTCCGAGAAAATGTCCTCCCGGTCCAACTTCTTCCAGGGCGTCCATTGCCAGGCTTTCTTCGGAGATATCGATGCCCTTTGCAAGCACGTGCATCATGCCAAGTTGATCTGCATCCATGACAAACTTCTCGTAGGAAGAGCAAAGACCGCCTTCAAGCCAACCTGCGGAATGGAGCGCGAAGTTCACACCTGATTGAACCGTCGCAAGAATCGTTTGGGCAGATTCTTGCGCTGACTGTGCATCAGGGCTTTTTGACGCGGTAAATGATCCGCCGGAACGGAAGGGAAGGTTAAGCCTTCTGGCCAGTTTTGCGGCCCCGTTTAGAAGCAATGATCCCTCCGGGCTTCCGAAAGTGGGTGCTCCGGACTGCATGGATATGGAACTGACAAAGGCTCCGAAGACAACTGGAGCACCAGGCCGCACAAGTTGTGTCAAAGCACAGCCGGCCATCGCTTCGGCCAATACCTGGGAAAGAGTGCCGGCGACAGTAACCGGACTCATGGCACCAGCAAGAATGAACGGTGAGACGATGCATGCCTGATTGTGCCGGGCATAAACCTTTAGGGCCCCAAGCATTGTGGCATCGAAGACCAGCGGGGAGTTGGCATTGATAAGCTGGATCATGACACAATTCTGGTCGACGAAATCTTCGCCGAATGCGATTTGCGCCATTTTTACCGAGTCTACCGCGCGTTCAGGAGCTGTCACAGAGCCCATGAAGGGTTTGTCGGAATACTTGATATGTGAATAGACCATATCGAAGTGGCGTTTGTTGACCGGCAAATCCACAGGCTCGCAGACCGTGCCTCCGGAATGATGCAGCCAGGGTGACATGTAGGCGAGCTTTACGAAATTCCTGAAGTCTTCAATGGTGCCGTAGCGGCGGCCTTGGTCCAGATCTGTTACGAATGGGGGTCCGTAAACCGGCGCGAAAACAAGGTTATTGCCTCCAATTTCGACGTTACGAGCAGGATTACGCGCATGCTGGGTGAACTGCGATGGTGCCGATTTAAGGATTTCTCGGAGCATATCTTTCGGAAAACGAACGCGTTCGCCATCGATCTCAGCACCGGCGGACTTCCAGATTTCGAGAACTTCGGGGTCCTCTCGGAACTCCAGTCCGATCTCGGCAAGAATCCTGTCTGTATTTGCCTCGATCCGAGCGGCCCCTTCATCGGTCAAGACTTCATAGTTGGGAATATTTCGTGAGATAAATGGAACAGCCATTGCGCCGGGGCCGGCTTGGCGCCTTTCTCTACGGGCGTTTCTACCGCGTCGGCCAGATGGGGCGGCGTCAGACATTTCGTGTCTCCCAGGATCAATTTTAGTTGGCGTAGTCTCGATCAGGCACACTTGTTACCGGGCATCAGATGCGTCGCACAATACCGTAAATGCGTCATGTAGCTTTGTTGCTGGGCTTTCACCAGTTTGTCCATTGACATTCTTGGTTCAAAAGGGAAAACAGCGAGCACAACGCAAGGCCTGCCTTTGTTGCCTGAGAGCCTGCGGGCCGTTCCGAAAAAAACTGAAAAGAAAGACAGCTGAATGTCCAAGCTGGAAAGCCTTTTGTCCCGACGCGGTGCCCTTCTTGCGGACGGCGCTTTCGGTACCAATCTGTTTGACATGGGGCTCGTCTCAGGTGATGCGCCAGAACTCTGGAACACGGACGAGCCGGAAAAAATCAAGGCCCTGCACAGGTCCTTCGTTCAAGCTGGCGCTGATATCATTCTGACGAACACATTTGGATGCAACCGCCATCGTCTCAAACTGCATGCGGCTGAGGAGCGGGTGAACGAACTCAATAGCCTTGGTGTGCAGTTGGCACGTGAAGTTTGCGAAGAGACCGATCGCGAAATTCTCATCGCGGGTTCCATTGGTCCCACTGGAGAACTGTTTCAACCGCTCGGCGCTCTGAGCTACCAGGAAGGGGTTGAGGCATTCAGGGAACAGATCGAAGGTCTGAGGGACGGGGGCGCAGATATTCTCTGGGCCGAAACAATGTCAGCCGTCGAGGAGATGAAAGCGGTTGCTGAGGCTGCAAGTGAATTCGATCTGCCGCTTGTGATAACGGCAAGTTTTGACACAGCTGGCAAGACTATGATGGGTCTTGCTCCTGCAAACCTTGGTGAATTGCAAAATCAATTTGCGTGTACACCGGCCGCGATTGGTTCCAACTGTGGTGTCGGAGCGTCGGACCTTTTGGCGGCCATCTTGGAAATTACAGATGCGTATCCTGACGCGATTGTTGTCGCCAAAGCCAATTGCGGTATCCCGCAGATCCAAGGTGACGAAGTCGTCTACACGGGTACACCCGAACTGATGGCGAAATATGCCCATATGGCAATGGATGTCGGAGCGCGAATTATTGGTGGTTGTTGCGGAACGTCTCCAAGTCATCTCGCCGCCATGAGAAGAGCTTTGGACGATCATAAACCCGGGCCACGACCGACGCTTGAAACGATGATTTCCGAGATCGGTCCACTGGTTTCCCCGCCGAACAAGAAAGCAGATGCAGCACGGGCAGAAAGTGAAGCTGCTGGTGTCGGTCGCCGTAGAGGGCGCCGCCGCAGCTGATACGCGACTGACTTCATAAACTTTGGTTCTAAAGGGCGCTCAATGAGCGCCCTTTTTGTCGACTTGTCTTCCTGTCCCATTGCGTTCCTCCGCGGGAAACTCTAACGAAATCAAGCACGGTCGACCGCCTCGTCGCCGCGAACACAAATGGAATTCTTAGTGTGCGCTTGATTGGCTTCATCTTCTTATTTGTCGCATCGACGGTACCACTTCTTTGGTATTGGCCCTTGATGTCATCAAGCGATCCGATCGCGATTTTTAGTCAATACATCGGATCCGTTGCTCTCATTTTGTTTGGAACAAACCAGTTCATTGCCACCCGGTTGCCTGGGCTGGAATTCGTTTTCGGACCGCTTGATAGAATTTATGTGCTGCACAAGTGGTTGGGCATCACAGCGATGGTGTGCCTCGGCCTGCACGATATCATCGACGCAGAAATCAATGGTCTGCGGGGAGGGCCTTTGTCAGGGATTGCCGAAGATATCGGAGAGGTCGGACTCTATGGCTTGCTCATTTTGACGATTGCTTCGGTGATCACCTTCATTCCTTATCATCTTTGGAAATGGAGCCACAGACTGATCGGGATTTTCTTCATTCTCGGGACATTTCATTTTTTCTTTATTGAAAAGCCTTTTTCAAATCTGGAGCCACTTGGTCTCTATGTTTCCAGTTTTTGCTTGCTCGGCATCTTTAGTTACGTCTGGTTGGCGCTTCTCCGCCCTTTGTCACCGCGTGGCCATCTTTATCAAGTCGCATCCATCAAGCACCTCACGGGTTTGACAGAAGTTGTCCTTCACCCACAAGGACAAGGACTGAAGCATGAGTCCGGCCAGTTTGTGTTTCTTTCATTGAACGCAGCCGGTCTTTCCGAAGAGCATCCCTTCACATTGAGTGCCGCTCCGACCCAAGATCGAGCATTGCGGTTTTCAATCAAGGAACTTGGGGGCTACACGCGGCGCCTTCGTGCAGAACTAAAAGTTGGAACGTCTGCCAAGGTTTTGGGTCCTTACGGCCGTTTTACCTTTCCAAAAGGGGCGGACCCCCAAGTTTGGATCGGAGCGGGCATTGGTGTCACACCCTTTCTTGCATTCGCCGAAAGCCTGAAATCACGAGAGAGCGGTCCCGTGAAACTCTACTACTGTGTGCGTGAACGAGGCGAAATTCCCTACGCGCAAGAGTTGGAGCAAATTGCGAAGAAGACTGAAAACTTGGAACTCTCTGTAATCAACTCAAACCAAGGATCTCGCCTGACTGTGGATCGTATTGTTGACGATCTCGGTGGACGGCTTTTGGAAGCGCACGTTTTCTTCTGCGGGCCCGTTGAAATGCGCAAAAGCTTGAAGAAAGAGCTGGTTTTGGAAGGACTGCCTCACGGCAGATTTCACTTCGAAGAATTTCAGATGAGGTCGGGTGTCGGCTTGAACCGATTAGCGCTTTGGCTCTGGAACCGAGGAACTCAAGAGATTGAAAAGCGCAAGGTCATAACGGCAAGCCCGACAGAATAATCAAACCTTTCAATTCGTTTCGCTACCAGCTCGTCTGACCATGTCGCGATTGTTGACAACGAAACACTAGAATATCTGGCAGTACCTATAGCCAAATCGCCACTTGCAATTTGAAGGAATTGACGTTTACGTAATTGGCGATGAATTTTTTACGTTTTTTGAACGCGATATGAGATGCCGATGAAACCAGTCATGACAGCTTTGGACATAATGGCTTTGCTGGACAAGGAGTTTCCTCAAATACATGCAGGTGGCCGGGTGTACTCGATAGACGGCGTTTCATCGGGCACGGCGGTTGTGCGGTTGAGCGCAAATGAAATGCACTTAAGGCCGGGAGGAACTGTATCCGGCCCGGCAATGATGGCACTGGCTGACTTGGCAGCTTATGTAGTCATTCTTGCACATATTGGCCCCGAGGCTCTCGCGGTGACAACAAATCTCAATATCAATTTTCTGCGCAAACCGGACCAGGGAGATCTTTTAGGCACGTGTCGTCTCCTGAAGCTTGGCAAAAGGTTGGCTGTTGTGGAGTGCACAATCGCTGGTGAGGGCGAAGAGGTGCCAGTTGCACATGCAACGGCGACCTACTCTATTCCACCGCGATAATTCGCAGGCGAAAAAATTACGCGGACTGCCTTGAAACTTCCTGGTCAAAAAGACCTTCCAGTGTAGGCGTGTATTCGACCAACTGACTTCTGCCCGAGCGTTTGGCAGCGTAAACAGCGAGGTCGGCCTTGTGCAGAGCCGACTTCTCCGTGTCCCGGGTTTCGGTGAGATATGCTCCGACGCTCAGGCTCGGGATGAAGTTGATGTCCTTGTGTCTGCAGGGCGTTTGCGACGCTTTCATAATGAGCGAACACCTTTCACGGAACATGTCCCTGGAAATTTCTGGCATCAGAATTACAAATTCATCGCCCCCATAGCGCCCTATCAAGTCGGTCTCAGTATTAATGCAGCCCTTTAGAACGGTCGCTATGTGTTGCAGAAGTTTGTCTCCTGCTGCATGTCCATACTGATCGTTTACTTGTTTGAAATGGTCGACGTCGACAAAAAATATTCCGAGATTTCCTCCTGCCTCCGGCGATGCGAAAAACTGCGTCAGATACGTCGACACAGTATCCCTGTTGTAAATGCCCGTTAGCTTGTCGTAACGGGTCAATTCAAGCAGCTGTTTGTCCTTTCGCATGATTTGGCGTGTTGTTCGAACATAGGCAACCGCAGGGAAAAGGCCGATTAGCAGCGTACCCAGAATGAGATATCCGCTGATTTGCTGAAAAACTTCCTCCAGCTCATCTTCGAATCTCGTTACGTCGACATAGACCTCAATCGCGCCTATCGTTTCACCAGAGGGTAGAATTGCGGGCAGGTAAACCTCAACATAGGTTTCAAACTGTGTCGCTTGTGTTTCGTAGTCCTCTTTTTCATGAATGAATACGAGCGGCAGCCCCGTTTCATAAACCCGGAGCGCGGTGGTATTTACACCGCTGGAGGGGTCAAGAACCCCGGTGTCGGACAAAAGCGTTCGCACACCCTCACGGTTGAACATCTCGAAACGGATAACATCAACCAGGGCAAATGAACTTTCCAGCCGATCCAGTTCGGAAGGGGTCGCAATGCCTTTCTCCACCATCCGGCGTGAACTCGGTGTTGTTGCAAAGAAGTTTTCCGACCAGTTAAGTGCACGTACTTCAGCGTTTTTGCGAATGGCAACCTGGACCTGCCAGTCAATAAGTTCGTCAAGCGCTGCAGCAACAAGCACAACGACGGCAATCGTTCCCGCCAATGCGAATAGGATCGGCTTACGGTTTTCATTGATTAGGCTGGCCAAACCCATTCTGTTGCCTCCGGTAATTTGCGGAAACATCCTATCGATCATCGCTTAAGCGCGCGTAAAATCGCTAAGCCTTCACGGAACAACTGCGGTTAGAAGCGCCGAAGGCTCGCACTTCAAAATGTGTGGTATTATAATACCGTTTTTTTAAGTAGTTGAAAAATAACAGAAAAAATAGTCAAAGACGAAATATTTGTAATTGACGTCACTTGTGTGTCGGCGTATAAGCGCACTCGAACGAATTCAAGGTCCGTTCGCAGACTTTATTATGAAGTCGCGCGGGCCTTTTCTTTAACCGACCAATTATGGATCAAACCCATGAAGACCTACTCTGCCAAGCCGGCTGAGGTCGAGAAAAAGTGGATCTTGATTGACGCAGAAGGCATGGTCGTCGGCCGTTTGGCTGCCTACATCGCCAATCACCTGCGCGGCAAGCATCTGCCGACCTATACGCCTCACATTGACACGGGTGACAATGTTATCGTCATCAATGCTGACAAGGTGGTGCTCACCGGCCGTAAGTACGACAACAAGAAGTACTACTGGCACACCGGCCACCCGGGTGGCATCAAGGAACGCACAGCTCGTGCGATCCTGGAAGGCCGTTTTCCTGAGCGTATTCTGGAAAAAGCTGTCCAGCGCATGATGCCAGGCGGTCCTCTGTCCAACAAGCAGCTGAAGAACCTCAAGGTTTATGCTGGTCCGAACCACCCGCACGAAGCTCAGTCGCCGGAACTCGTCGACGTTAAGGGCCTTAATGCAAAGAATGACGGCAAGAGGGCTTAACGATGGCTGAGCTGCAATCCTTGGAAGAATTGGGCGGCGCGGTCGAAACCGCAGCCCCTGAAGCACCGGTCCACGTTCAGAAGTTGGACGCACAAGGTCGCGCATATGCGACTGGCAAACGTAAAGACGCTATTGCGCGCGTATGGATCAAGCCGGGCACTGGCAAGATCGTGATCAACAAGAAGGACTACACTGAGTATTTTGCTCGTCCTGTCCTCCAGATGATCCTGCAACAGCCGATCATGTTGACGGATCGTGCCGGTCAGTATGACGTCATTGCGACTGTCACCGGCGGTGGACTTTCCGGTCAGGCAGGTGCTGTGCGTCACGGTCTCTCCAAGGCCCTGACACACTACGAGCCTGAGCTTCGCGGTATTTTGAAGAAAAACGGCTTCCTCACACGTGACAGCCGCGTTGTTGAACGTAAGAAGTTCGGCAAGCGCAAAGCACGCCGTTCGTTCCAGTTCTCCAAGCGTTAATCGCTCAAAGGACTGTTACGCCAAAGACCTTCAAAGCCTGCCGGCTTGTTCCGGCAGGCTTTTTTGTTTCCAAAAGTTTGGGCTTAGGCCCTCATGTCTTTTCCTGTTTAATGGGCTGTCCGGATCGTTCTTGTGTGTGGCAAATGACATCCGACATCCACTGGGGTTTTCGACCGAACCGTCCCAAGGCGTCATGAACCAGGCAAAATTTCTCACCGGAAACTTGTTCCGTCACATCACAGTGATGTCTTTGACCTCTTCTGTCGGCCTGATGGCGATATTTGCGGTCGATTTCGTCGACATGATCTTCATCTCAATGCTTGGCAAAGCCGAATTGGCGGCAGCTGTCGGGTATGCCGGGGCTATTCTTTTTTTCACCACGTCGTTCAACATCGGCGTTGCCATTGCAGCAGGTGCACTTGTCGCCAGAGCACTGGGCGCCGGAGACAAAGAGTTGGCGCGTCAACAGGCAGCCAACGCTCTGACGGTTGGCGTAATTTTTTGTAGCGTATTTGCTGTCGCCGTCTGGTTTTCGTTGGATGAACTCGTGTCTCTCATGGGCGCTCGAGAACAAACCCACGAGCTTGCCGTTCACTACCTGGCGATCATAGTGCCCACCTTGCCCTTACTCCTTCTTGGCATGGCAGGTGGGGCGATCTTGCGTGCCCATGGCGATGCCAAAAGAGCAATGATGTCGACGATTGCGGGTGGTCTGGTAAATGCGATCCTCGATCCCATCCTGATTTTCGGGCTGGATCTGGAATTGACCGGTGCTGCACTTGCAAGTGCAGCGTCTCGGGTCGCTATCGCCTTCTTCGCACTGGCTCCTCTCATTCGCCACCATGGTGGATTGAGCCTGCCAAGGGCGAAAAAACTGCTGATCGACCTTCCACCCATTTCAGCAATCGCGTTTCCCGCGATCCTCACTCAACTTGCGACACCTGTTGGACAGGCCTGGGTAACCAGATCCATGGCCGAATACGGGGAGGAGGCGGTTGCTGGCATGGCCGTTGTGGCGCGTATGTCACCACTTGCCTTTGCGACAATATTTGCCTTGTCCGGTGCAATCGGACCGATTGTGGGTCAGAACTACGGTGCTGCAAAGTATGACCGGGTTCGTAGCGTTCTTCGTGAATCGCTGTTGTTTACCGCGATCGTTGTCGGGACGGCTGCACTTGCACTCTATTTTCTGCGCGGTCCGATCGTCCATTTGTTCGATGCTAGCGGTTTGGCACTGACATTGATTTACTTGTTTTGTGGTCCGCTCGCGCTTGCATTCTTTTTCAATGGCGCACTCTTTGTGTCCAATGCGTTCTTCAACAACCTGGGCAGACCTTTTTATTCCACCTGGATGAACTGGGGCAGGCACACGCTTGGTACGATCCCATTCGTTTGGATCGGTGGAGCTCTTTTCGGAGCACCTGGCGTGTTAATCGGTCAGGCCGCTGGTGGGGTCGTCTTCGGGATCGCCTCTTTGCTGCTGGTGCGCCATGTGATCCGCAACGTGGAAATTCGACACGAGGAAGCCAGCGGTCCTGGCCTTTTTCAGCGTCAAGCAAGGCAAGTGGTGTTGTTCTTTTCTCGAAGGTGAGCATCACTTTGAGCGCGACCAGGCCGGTGCCTTTGGTGAGTTCCCAAGTGACCTTTTGCTACTGATTTTGATCAGTTTTTGAAACTTTGGACATTCCATATGGCTGGGTGCCGGGCACTCGGCGACGTGACGGATCATATCACGCAATGCGTTCAGCCTCTCGATTTGCCTGTTCAGTTCATCCACACGCGCGTGAAGTTTTTGCCTGGACAGAGCAGGGCGCCCATCCGGGCCAAACATTGTCTTTATCTCGTCGAGCGAAAACCCACCAGCTTTGCCAAGGTTGATGAGTGCAAGTTGATCAATGATATCCGGTGCGAAGAGACGCTTCATACCTCGGCGCCCGATGGAGGTAATCAGGCCTTTCTCCTCATAATGGCGCAGGGCCGAAGCAGCGATGCCGGTTGATTTCGATAATTCTGAAATATCCAATAATTTCATCTCTTGACCTCAAGTCGACTTGAACTTGTAGGGTTGCGCGATTCCGATAGATGTTCAAGGACAACAGCCGTGCCCCGCAATGAGAATTCCTCGCGCCCGCCAATCTGGTTGCAGAAAACAACCATCGCTTTGCTTTTGGTTGCGACACTCAAAATCATGGCAAACGCCACCATCAGTCCAGCTCTGCCAGAACTTGAGAAAGCCTTTTCCGACAACGTACAGGCTGCATATCTCACGCGTTTTCTAGTGGCTGCACCTTCGCTTACAGTGGTTCTTGTGGCACCGATTGCCGGGATGTTCGCAGACCGATTTGGCCGCGCACCCCTTCTGGTTTCAGGCGTCGTACTGTTTGCGTTGAGCGGCAGTGCAGGCGCTTATCTGCCTGACCTGTTCTCCGTTCTGGTTAGCCGCTTAGTTCTTGGTATTGCCGTTGCCTTGACCATGACAGCTCAAGTTGCCTTGGTCGGTGACCTCTTTGAAGGCAATCGCCGCAGTGCTTTCATGGGGTTGCAAACAGCCGCCATTAACTTCAGCGGGTTCTTGTACATTGGCTTCGCTGGTTTCCTTGCGGGGTATTCGCCTCGTTTGCCATTCTTGATCTACGCATTGCCGTTTTTGCTGTTGCCGCTTTTGTTGCCCCTGTTGCGCCGAGAGAGAGAATATGCGGCCAATCGGGAACCAGCGCCCGAAGGTCAGAATGCAGCATCTGATGGAAACTGGTTTTTGCGTGCATCAGCCTTGTCGTTGCTCACAACGGCAACTGTGATGCTCTTCTTCTTGATGCCAAGTCAGCTTCCTTTCTTTTTGTCGGAGAACGGAATGGATGGCGCGTCGGGTACTGCGATTGGATTGGGGGCATTGACGCTCACTGGCGGCTGCATGGCCATGGTGTTCAAGCGCATAAGTGGTTTCCTAGGGTTGCGTGCAACATTTGCCCTGGGGTTTGCGTTGATGGGCACTGGATTTGCGACACTCTCGGTGGATGCAAGTTGGCCAACGGTTCTTGGCGGGGCTGTGCAGATTGGCGCAGGTTACGCTCTGGTCCAACCAGCGCTCTTTCTGGTTGCGTTAAGTGTGGCACCACAGAGCAAGCGTGGCAGGGTTTCGGGAATGGTGACAACTGCAATGTTCATGGGCCAAGTGATATCGCCCCTGTTGCTGACGCCGTTGCTGCAAGCAGT
Source organism: Roseibium porphyridii (assembly GCF_026191725.2). Lineage (NCBI taxonomy): Bacteria > Pseudomonadati > Pseudomonadota > Alphaproteobacteria > Hyphomicrobiales > Stappiaceae > Roseibium > Roseibium porphyridii. The sequence goes on along the minus strand of NZ_CP120863.1, from coordinate 3,644,042 downwards.
TGGGTTTGGTCCGGTTTTTGGGATGTCGTCGATAGTGCTCAGTGTTTTTGCCTTCACAGCACTTTGCATCCTTGTGTTTCAGGCAATCGCACTTCGCAAAACAGTTCAAGCCCAACCAGACAGGCTTTAGGACAGAAGCCGGACCAGCTGACGTTACATCTTCGAAGGTGAACCGGAGACGTAGGTCTCAACAACGGAGCGGTCATCGCCCAAGGTCTGCAGCACAAAGAGCTCTTCAGAAAGTGTTTCGACAGTTTCCATGCGCAAAGCCATTGGCGGGGTCGCATTGGCATTCAACACCACGACGTCTGCATCAGTTCCCGGTTCCAGTGTTCCGATCCTGTCGGATAGGGAGAGGGCTTCGGCATTTCCTAGTGTCATCCAATAGAAACTGGTAAGCGGATGCATGCGTTGGCGTTGAAGCTGCAAAACCTTGTAGCCTTCATCAAGGGTTCGAAGCATTGAATAATTTGTCCCGCCGCCGACATCGGTTGCGATTGCAGTCCTGATGCCAGCGCTTTCCATCCCTGATTTGTCGAAGAGGCCACTTCCCAGGAAAAGGTTTGAAGTTGGGCAAAAGACCGCAATTGATCTGGTTTCCCTCATCACCTGGAGTTCGTGGCCAGTCATGTGGATGCAGTGACCCAGGAGTGTCTTGGAACCGAGAAGGCCAAAGCTCTCATAGACGCCCAGATAATGAGCAGCATCAGGATAGAGCTCCTGCGTATAGGCAATTTCATTGTGGTTCTCGTTGATATGCGTTTGCAAATGGCATGCAGGGTGTTCTTTCAAAAGTGTTCCTGCAGCTTCCAATTGTTCCGGTGTCGAAGTGATCGCAAATCGAGGCGTGATGACGTAGTGAGACCTGCCGCGTCCATGCCACTTTGAAAGAAGTGCCTTGCTATCGTCGTATGAGCTTTGCGCCGTATCACAAAGTTCGGGTGGCGCATTTCGATCCATCATCGTCTTGCCACCGAGCATGAGCATTCCACGCGCTTCGGCTTCCTCGAAATATGCGTCGACTGAGTTGGGGTGACTGGAACAATAGGCAACGGCCGTCGTGGTACCGTTGGAAAGAAGTGCGTTGTAGAACTCGCTGGCGATCCGCTTGCCATGGGCCTTTTCGGCAAAACGAATTTCTGCGGGAAACGTGTAATCGTTGAGCCAGTCAAGAAGCTGATCTGCCCAGGATGCGATTACTTGTGCCTGAGGGAAGTGTATATGCGTGTCGATAAACCCCGGGACAATCAAGTGTGGTTGGTGATTCACAACCTGTGTACCGTCCGGTGCATTTGTGAGGACATCCGAATACGTGCCGCGTTTGAGGATTTTTCCGTCTGAAATCAGAAGTGCACCGTCCGGTTCATAGGAATAAGCGCTTACATCGTCAGGTCCTTGCGGACATGTTTGGAAGGTGAGCAGCCTGCCTCGCAGGATTTTGATACTTTGGTCAGCCAAAAAATGAGGGCCTTGTCCCGATAAGGATTGGAAATGGATTCGCCAACACACGAGTTTAAGCGCGTGCCCGGACGGGAACAATGAAATCTGAAGCCTATCGCTGAAATCAGCACAGGCACCCCAAAACCTGTTTGGTCAGGCAACGAGCAATTTCACCACTTTTTCGGTGTCAGCAACTTTTGCTGCAGGCTGTTAAAAAAACCTGTCGGTTTGTTATAGATCTGGCGAACTTCGCTGTCACTGGCTGGGCGAGGGGCGCGTGTCGTTGTGGTGGAATATGAATTGAGCGCGTCCTTGTTGATCTGTGATTGCGCAAAAGAGGGGACAGCTTTTGTCAGCAGCAGTGTGTTTGATCGGTAAGGACCACTGCCACTTACACTTACGTAGCTCGATCGCTCGCCACCGACTTGGATGAACAGCTCACCGTTGACTTGACCCTTGGCAGCTTTGGCAGAGAACTCGAATACCGCCGTCTGGCCGGCGGCAATAGCCTGAACCTGTTCATAGGGTCGACGCGCATTCCGATCGAAAAAGGAGACTTTGACTTCAACGGGAATCGCGAGGTCGTTTTTCACGGGAACAATTGCAAGGTCGACAATATCCATTGCAAGCATGAGCCCGCCAATATCGGACGAGGCTAGTTGAATGGTCTTGTTCGTTGGCAGGTTGAGACTGTCCTCCTGACTGCTGTCAGGTGCCGTGGGCAAGCCCGATTTGAGCGGTTGATATGGTGTAACGGTCATGATTGAGGCAATGACGCCAGCTCCAACCGCAAATCCTGCCCGCCGATTGTTTGGCTGGAAGACGAAGCAGAGGAGAACGCCAAGGACGACTACAATCGCAAAAACGTAGAGCGGGGGAACCGCCAGATCGAGATGACGGGCCGAAACTGATGTCATCTTCAGAACTGCAGACGCTTGTTCTTTCTGTACGATATCGGCAATGGCCGTAATGGTTCCGCCAATCGCAGCGCACAGATAGACGGTCATCATTGTGACCGGACTTACCGATCCGGGTCTACTTTCCTGGTTGGACTTCTTCTTTTCCTTGACCGGTGCTTGCGCCGAGGTTTCCTGAGTATCAGACATCCTGCGCCTCCAAAAATACTAAAATAACGTAACGTAAAGTGTCGGTTACTTCAATCAAGAAGGCGTTTTGATGCATTGTGCATCTTTAAGTTGATGATGGGGGTGTGGCGATTTCCAGTCTTGGTCGTGATCGGAGCAAAGAACATTTGAATTGCGTTGCTAGCGACCTCGTCGGGTCTATTTGCGCTTTGGTCAAAGGAAATAGCGGCCCCTTGGAAGCCACCCAAATATGAGAGATGCTTTAAAGGGATTTGACGTAAGGCAATCGCTCTTTGTGATATTTGGACGTCTGAACCGACCGATTTAATCCTATGCGCAATCAGACGGTTATGACAGAAATACGATCTGGTTCACCTCGAAAAGCGCGCTTGACGCCCCAGGGATAACGACATGACATCGGATTTGCCTCGCCCGACCGACAACGCATTCTTGGGAAAGAGCGTCAAAGGAGGTTCGCATGAACCGACCTATGCCGGAGCATTGTCTTTCATGCGGCGTCGCTACAGTCGAGATTTATCGAATGTCGACTTGGCCATCTGGGGAATACCTTTTGATGCCTCGGTGTCAAACAGACCTGGAGCACGTTTCGGCCCGCAGGGCGTACGCAGGGCCTCAGCCATTTTTGATGGGGACCCTCAATACCCCTTTCAAATGGACCCCTTCGAAAACCTTGCCTGCGTAGACTATGGCGATTGCGTTTTCGACTATGGAAAGAATGCAGATATTCCGGGGCATATCCAGGCACAGGCATCCACGATCCTTTCAAGCGATACGCATCTGTTTTCTATTGGGGGCGATCACTTCGTCACCTATCCGCTTCTAAAGGCACATGTGGCAAAGCACGGACCGCTCGCGCTTGTTCAATTCGATGCGCATCAGGACACCTGGTCAGATGAGGGCGACCGAATAGATCATGGTACCTTTACAGGTCGTGCCGTCCGCGAAGGCCTGATTGACGCGGACCGCTCCATTCAAATTGGCATACGCACGCATGCCCCCGAAACCTGCGGTCTGGAGATTATCTACGGTCACGAGATGGATGATTTGGGTATCAGGGGTGTCGTTGAACGGATCAAGAACCGGGTTGGGGAAGGGGCAGCCTATATGACGTTCGATATCGACTGCCTGGACCCGGCATTTGCTCCTGGCACAGGAACACCGGTATCTGGAGGGCTTTCGTCACGAGAGGCTTTGTCCATCTTACGTGAACTCGGAACACTGAATTTTGTCGGGGGCGATGTGGTGGAGGTTGCACCGGCGTATGACCACGCGGATATCACATCAATTGCAGGTGCGAGTGTTGCGCTGACATATATCGGGCTTTTGGCCGAGCGGAAGTCCAAAGCAACCTGACGATCCATCATGACTGGATAAAGGATCCCGAAGCCGGTTCAGGCGCTTTGCCGTCCAGCTTTGGAGTTGTCGTTGACCGCTTCAATGGACCAGAAACGGTAAAGGGCAGCTTTGTCCTGCATGATGCTGTGAAGATGGATCAATTTGCGGAAACAGACAAATTGTGTGGCATAGGCGACCGTAAGGCCCGAAAGCGCGAGTAGCAGCGACGCGGTAAAGCCGCCTGTTATTGCGACAAGGGTGCCTGTCCAAAATACAAGGTAAAGGGTGGTAATTCTGAAGTTGAGGTTTTGCGGGATAGGCACCACCATCCGGTTGAGCCAAATTCTTTCACCAAATGCAACCCGGCGCGCCCATCCACTGTGCTTGCCGACTGCAAAGAACAAACGTGAAAGGACCAAAAAAGCCCCCATCACCGCAACCGCCATCATAATGGACCCAAATGAGCCGAGCCAAACATGCGTCCACAATGCTGCAGTGAGCGCACTTGGCGCAATAATCTTAATATAGGTGACGATTGCGGATGCCGGTTTTGCCATAGCGCCATGAGCACGCAGTTGCAGCGTTGGCTGCGCAGGCGCGCGCGTCATGTGCTCAGTGGCAATTGAAAGGCTTGGACGTTGTGTGGTCTGCATCTCAGGTACTTGCTGGTCCCGCTGAGCTGATCATAACCGGGATACGACGCGATAGGCAAATAACATCCGCTTCAAATTTAGCCAGGAAGAGCCCTGCATTTGTTGAGTGATCAAAAGATATCTATTGTAAAAAATACGGGTAATTTTAGTTCTTCGCTCTTTGAAACTGAGAGGGTCTAGGTCAGGCCTAGTTTCAGCAAGACAATTTCAAGTTTAACGGGGGTAAATCTGTGTCTTGCATCGTATTCATTGTTTTTTAGTTCCAGTTCAGCGAATATCGCTTTCAGTTCAGGTGCAACCGGCTGGGTGGATGAATGGACTTGCCCGAGAGCAAGCATGTCGAGAATGTCGCGAATGCAGATGACCTCGTCTCATTGGCGACCGAGCTTGCCCGTCTCAACAAGATCAGCCATCTGAGCAAAAGTGATGAACTCCGACCAAACGGCGCCTGGTTGACCACACTCGTGAACCAGGTGGCCGACTATATTTTTGTCAAGGATCGCCACAGCCGTTTTGTCATGGCTAATCGTCAGATCGCCCTCGACATCGGTTGCGAGGCCAGCTCGGATCTGATTGGCAAAACGGATCTGGATCTTCATTCTCAACCCATAGGCAGTGCCTTCCTTTCTGCCGAAGACGAAATCATGTCGTCACAAGAGGCGAAATACGATTTCGAAGAGCTGCTGATCCTCCCGAATGGCAAGCGAAAGTGGTTTTCGTCTTCCAAATTTCCTGTGATCGATAGGGAAGGAGTGTCTGTCGGTATCGTGGGTATTTGTCGAGACATTACTGCACGCAAGAATGCAGAACTTTTGCAGCAAGGACAGAACCAGGTCCTACAGAAAATCGCGACGGGAGCACCTATAAGCGATGTTCTGGATACACTCGTCCTGGCGATCGAAAGCCAGATGGAAGGCGTCATGGGGTCAGTGATGCTGCTTGACGAGAGCGGTGAACACTTACTCAGCAGTTCGGGACCTTCTTTACCAAAGGCTTATCTTGAAGCTGCTAATGGTGTTCCTATCGGACCAAAAGCCGGTTCATGCGGAACAGCTGCCTTTCGACAAGAGTGCGTCATTGTTGAAGACATATTGAACGATCCGCTATGGGAAGACTTCATCGACGTCGTGTCTCAGTTTGATATGCGCTCCTGCTGGTCCATGCCATTTTTCGGGCAGGACACGAAGCTGCTCGGGACATTTGGCCTCTATTCAAACGAGGTAAGAGCGCCCAGCGACAACGAACAGAACTTGGCCCGGGAAGCTGCACGCCTGGCTTCCATCGCCGTTGAAAAGGACAGGGCGGAAAGTCGTATCCGATATCTTGCAAATCATGATGTTCTGACTGGCCTGCCCAACAGACATGAGTTCAAGGCCAAGCTTGAACAGAAAATCACTGCCAGCCATGACACAGGTGGTCCCGTTGCAGTCGTCTTCGTCGATCTGGATAATTTCAAGATCGTGAACGATAGCTTCGGGCACGCGATCGGCGATCAGGTGTTGATGATTGTCGCAGAGCGTATCATGTCCTTGCATGGTCACGCCCATGAAGCCATCCGCTTTGGCGGCGACGAGTTTGTTCTGATTTTGGATGGTGAGGCTGCGCAAAAACGAGAACTGGCTAGCTTCATGGGCCGTTTGCGTGACGAGATTATCAAAACAATTCGTATTGGTGACCTTTCCTTTCACATCACCTGCAGCATCGGAGCTGCTTGCTATCCAGAAGACGCCGCCGATGCCGCCGAGTTGTTGCGGAATGCAGACAAGGCAATGTTTGAAGCCAAGTCGTCCGGGCGGGATGGTTTCAAGGTATTTGAGCAGACACGCCCGGAAAAATCGCTGAACCGGTTGACCCTGCTTGAAGAAATGCGCACCGGCATTGAAAGCGGTGAATTTTTCCTCGAGTATCAGCCGCAATACAACCTGGAAAGCGGACGTATAGTTGGAGCGGAAGCCCTCGTTCGTTGGCAGCACAGCGCGCTGGGCCGCTTGATGCCGGCAGAGTTCATCGCTCTTGCAGAGGACAGTGGTCTGATTGTTCCGCTTGGACGGTGGGTAATGCATGAAGCTTGCCGTCAGAACAAGAAATGGCAGGACAAGGGATTCGCGCCCATTTCAGTTGGCGTCAACGTATCCGCCAGGCAGTTCCGGGACACAGGCCTTATTGCAGATGTCTCGGCAGCTCTTGCCGACGCTGGCCTGCCGGCACAGTTTCTGGAACTCGAATTGACCGAAAGCCTCTTGATCCAGAATGCCGAACAGGCTGTGAAATTGATGGAAGGCTTCCGGCACATTGGGGTGAACCTGGCCATTGATGATTTTGGTACGGGTTATTCCAGCCTGGCGTCATTGAAAAGTTTCCCGCTAACGAGGCTCAAAATCGATCGGAGTTTCATCCGGGATCTCGACTTTGACGAAAGCGACCGCAGCATTGCGCGCGCCATTATTTCACTCGGGCGGGAATTGGGGCTTTGCGTGGTTGCTGAAGGCGTGGAAACGGCAAAGCAGCAGGCCTTTCTTGCAAGCTGCCAGTGTGAAATCGTTCAAGGTTTCCACTTTGGTCGTCCGATGAGTGCAGACAAGCTTGGCAAACTGCTGGCGATGACCTCAATGCCCCTCGGTGCGCGCTCAGGGTGATCGCCAACAATTATGTGCGTTTGACCAGGCTCTAAACCTTAGTCATCACGTAGGAGCCAGGCGCATCTTCCAGGATCTTGGTACGATTGGCACCCGGTTTTCGCGCCTTCGCTAAGGTGTCATCGTTTGAGCGGATCCATTGATCCCAGTAGGGCCACCAGGAACCGGGATGTTCCTTGGCCTTCTTCAGCCAATTCTCAAGCGTGCCTTTGGGTTCTCTTCCGGTCCAATACTGGTATTTGTTTTTGGCAGGCGGATTGACGACGCCGGCAATGTGGCCTGACCCGGCAAGGACATATTCAACAGGTCCGCCAAAACATCCTGAGCCTACAAACACGGATTTAGGTGGGGCGATATGATCTTCCCGCGTTGCCAGATTGAAAATCGGGATTTTGACATCCTGCAAATCAAGCGTCTCTCCGGCGATTTCCATTTCACCCTTGGAAAGTTTGTTGTCGAGATAACAATTGCGCAGATAGAAGGAGTGATTGGCGGCCGGCATGCGGGTGGAATCTGAATTCCAGTAGAGCAGGTCAAACGGGAACGGCTCTTTTCCCTTCAGATAGTTGTTGACCACATAGGACCAGATTAGGTCGTTGGACCGTAGCATGTTGAAGGCCGAGGACATTTTGGAACCATCCAGATAACCCTGTTCCTCCATGCGTTTTTCCAAAATGGAGATCTGTTCCTCATCGACAAATACCTTCAGATCACCGGCAAAGGTGAAGTCGACCTGGGTCGTGAAAAAGGTAGAGGTTTTGATACGGTCGTCGCCAGTTCGAGCCATATAGGCAAGTGTGACGGCCAGCAGCGTTCCGCCGACACAATATCCGATGGAATTCACTTCCGATTGGCGTGTGGTTTTCTTGATGACGTCGAGCGTGTTGAGAATGCCTTCTTTCATATAGTGCTCAAAGCTTTTTTGAGCCTGCCGTTCGTCAGGGTTCACCCAGGAGATCACGAATACCGTGTGCCCTTGGTCAACAGCCCATTTGATGAAGGATTTTTCGGGATTGAGATCGAGGATATAGAACTTGTTGATCCATGGTGGTACGACCAGGAGAGGGCGCTTGAGGACATCTGTCGTGGTCGGCGTATACTGAACAACCTGGCAGACGTCATTCTGGGAAATCACTTTGCCGGGCGTATTTCCGAGATTGTCGCCTAGTTTGAATTTCGAAGGGTCCGTTTGCCTGATCTTGAGTTCGCCTTCACCGGTCTTCAGGTCTTCAACCAGGTGCTGCATGCCCTTTACCAGGTTTTCGCCGTTGCTCTCCATTGTCAGGCGCAGCAATTCGGGATTGGTCAAGACGAAGTTTGACGGCGAAACGGCATTTGCGATCTGGGTGACGTAGAATTCCGCCTTGTGGCGCGTGTGTTCATCAAGTCCATGGGCGTCATGGACCATGTCCTCAGCCCACTTACTGGTGATCAGATAGAGCTGCTTGATGAAATCGAAAAACTGATTGTTTTCCCAATCAGGATCGGCAAAGCGCTTGTCTCGGGGGGGTGTTTCAACTGCCGGTTCCGAGGTTTCCCCCATCATTCTTTTCAGCGATGAGTTCCAGAGGTCAATGTAGCCGCTCCAAAGGCGTGACTGCGCTTCGATTGCGCGCTGCGGATCGGAAGTCCAGTATTCACCCACCTGGGCCAATGTTTTGACAACGCCGGTCAACTCATCGGTCGACTCATGCTTGATCTTGCCCTGTTCCCGAGGCTCGATATAGGCGGCGAGAGCCTTGCCGGCCTGTTCCAGTGTTTTTGCCAGGTTTTGGGCAAAAGCTTCAGGATTGTTGATTATGTATTGCAACATCGGGTGCTGGCGATCGTCAGCCATTGGCAGAGGTTCCCTCCGGTTTTCGCGCTTCATACGGTCTCCAATCCTGGCTCTCGAGACCGTGTGCGTTCAAATGCGTTATCTTGTTATAATTTCGCTGGTATTTTGAACTATCAGATATCTATGACACAAGGGTCTGTTTCCGTCGATTGGTTAAAAGTGGACACCAAAATGGCTGGTTTTGTCAGGCTCATTCGCTTGCGTGAGAAATTCAAATCATGATTCAGGCCGAAAAAGGTTGTCGCCTCTTGTGGAATCGCCAGAAAGCAGGATCAAGTAATCGGATATTGTGACAGCCGCATGGTCGGCTGGGGCACACCCGGAAAGGGCTAATTGAAAATGCGAAACAGATGCGCACGCGTACTGGCATCGACGTTGTTGCTCGCACTTGCCTCATGCGCAGTGGGGCCCGGTACGCCTCTGGTTGATGCGCTCAAGACTGATCCTGGGCCCCGGAATACCAATGTGCCGGCGCCGAAAGGCTATGGCCCAATAGTCAATACAGGTGAGCCAAGAGGATTGATCAATCCCGAAGATCGAAAGCAGACGGAAGCTTATCTGGAATCGCTCGCCGGCGAATGAGGCAGGACATCTGCGGTGAGGTCAATTCTTCAATCAAGGCAGCGTTTGATCTGAAAGGGAATTTTTCATCCGACCTTGCGTTTCAGGGTCTTTCGTATTTGGCGAAGTGCTGAATTTTCTCCGCGCGAAACAACCGACAATCTGAAAGACGGCATCGCAGCTTTTACCGCCGCAAAGGTACAATGCTTGGCCATATCCTTGGCATACATTTGAATTAAATCGGTTCAGTTTTTTAAGATGCGTTCTGCGGCTAAATTCCGTGCAAAAATTAGATGATTTGCGATGCAAAGACGGGTGCGTAATCTGATCCGGCCTGCTAAAAGACCCCCGCCGCGTCCGCGCCACGCCTCCCGCATTGGCGTCGACAGTCATGAAATCTCGCAAGGAACCGCGCCATGGAGGAATTCCACAAGATCAAACGGCTGCCGCCGTATGTGTTCGAACAAGTCAACCGTCTGAAAGCGAAGGCGCGTGGGGCAGGGGCGGACATCATTGATCTTGGCATGGGCAACCCGGATCTGGCGACACCGCAACACATCGTCGACAAGCTGACGGAAGTTGTACAAGACCCCCGGACGCATCGATATTCAGCCTCAAAGGGCATTAATGGGCTGCGGAAGGCGCAGGCTGCCTATTATGAACGCCGTTTTGGCGTGAAGCTCGATCCCGATACACAGGTAATCGCGACACTTGGATCCAAGGAAGGCTTTGCCAATATGGCCCAAGCCATTTCTGCTCCTGGCGATGTGATTCTAAGCCCCAATCCGAGCTACCCGATCCACACGTTCGGATTTCTGATGGCGGGCGCTTCGATCCGCAACATTCCAGCCGAACCGGGCCCTTCATTCTTTGAAGCACTTGAGAGAGCGGTCATTCACTCGGTTCCGAAGCCAATTGCGATCATCCTTTGCTATCCAGCCAATCCGACGGCATTTTGCGCCGATCTGGACTTCTACCGGGACGTGGTCGCATTCGCACGCAAGCACAACATCTTCATTCTTTCAGATCTGGCCTATTCGGAAATCTATTTTGGCGATACGCCGCCACCCTCGGTACTTCAGGTGCCCGGGGCAATGGATATCACTGTGGAATTCACCTCGCTGTCCAAGACATTTTCAATGCCCGGTTGGCGCATGGGGTTTGCAGTCGGCAATGAAAGGCTTGTCGGCGCGCTGGCGAGGGTAAAGTCCTACCTGGATTATGGTGCCTTCACTCCAATTCAGGTCGCCGCCGCTGCTGCCCTTAACGGTCCCGAAGACTGCATAAAGGAAACGCGCGAAACCTATAAGCGTCGGCGCGACGTGGTCGTGGAAAGCTTTGGCAGAGCTGGTTGGGATATTCCGGCTCCGGAAGCCAGCATGTTTTGCTGGGCACCGATTCCGGAAAGTTTCCGCTCGCTAGGGAGTCTGGAGTTCTCAAAGCTTTTGTTGGAGCGAGCAGAAGTCGCGGTTGCACCGGGAATCGGGTTTGGAGAACACGGCGATGACTATGTGCGCATCGGTCTGGTGGAAAACGAGCAGAGACTTCGCCAAGCCGCGAGAAATGTCCGCCGCTTCCTTGAAACCGCGGAGCAAAAGCTGCACAACGTCATCCCGCTCGATACCTCTGGTTAAACGGAACTGGATCCATTTCTCATATGGCTGAAACATTGAAAGTCGGCGTCGCTGGTCTGGGCACTGTGGGTGCATCCGTCTTGCGCCTCCTGGCAAAACACGGCGACCAGATTGCCCGTAGCACGGGGCGCTCGGTTTCCGTGACCGCTGTTAGCGCCCGCGATCGCAACAAGGATCGTGGTTTTGATGTTTCCGGATTCGAGTGGTTTACCGACCCCGTCGAAATGGCGGAAAAAGGCGATATCGATGTCTTTGTCGAACTGATTGGCGGAGACAGCGGGCCTGCAGAAGACAGCGTCAGAGCTGCGCTTGCACGTGGCATTCATGTTGTCACGGCCAACAAGGCCTTGCTGGCCCGGCACGGCGTTGCTCTTGCAGAGATCGCTGAAGCCAACGGTGCGTGCCTCAACTATGAAGCGGCCGTTGCCGGTGGAATTCCGATTGTAAAGACGTTGCGGGAATCGATGTCAGGCAATGGCATTAGCCGCGTTTATGGGATTTTGAACGGCACGTGCAATTATATCCTGACGCGGATGGAAGCAGAGGGCATCAGCTTTGAGGACTGCCTGTCTGATGCTCAGCGGCTGGGATACGCCGAAGCCGACCCGACTTTCGACATTGAAGGCAATGACACAGCGCATAAGCTCGTCATTCTGACCAGTCTTGCATTCGGTACCAGGATTGCCAGCGATGACATCTATCTGGAAGGCATCACGTCCATTACAACGGCAGATATTCAGGCCGCGGATGAATTGGGGTACCGCATCAAACTGCTTGGTGTGGCCCAGCAGACCGAGACCGGCATAGAGCAACGCGTGCACCCGACCATGGTTCCTAAAAACTCGGCCATTGCACAGGTCGATGGTGTTTTGAACGCCGTGGCGGTTGATGGCGATTTTGTCGGTGAAATCGTATTGGCAGGCCCGGGGGCAGGCGGCGATGCGACAGCGTCGGCCGTTGTCGCCGATGTTGCGGATGTGGCCCGGGGTGACCGGACGCCGGTGCTTGGCATGCTGGCTGTGGACCTCAAAGACTATCAGCGGGCGCGAATGCGTTTGCATGAAGGTGGGTACTACATTCGGCTCTCGGTCTATGATCGACCCGGAGCCTTCGCAGAAATCGCTCATTGCATGGGCAATGCCGGTATTTCTCTTGAATCGATCGTTCAGAAACGGCATGCCGGCAGCGAAGCGCCTGGAAAATACGATGAGGACGCGCCTCAACCTGTCATACTGATCACTTATGAAACCACAGAAGTTGCCATTAAGGAGGCTCTGGAGGTGATCATGTCGAAAGGGGTTGTTGCCGAGAAACCGCAAATGATCCGGATCGAAAACCTGAACTGATGTGTGTGTGCCCGCCCAGGTGTCTTGCGGGAAAAGAGACTGGAGATGTTGATGTCCGAATCTGAAAATCAGCCGGCAAGTGGACTTGACCGAATTCTGACGTTGGAACTGGCGCGTGTCAGTGAAAGAGCGGCCGTGTCGGCTGCACGTCTGCGTGGTCATGGCGATGAGATGGCGGCTGACCAGGCAGCGGTGGACGCAATGCGCCGGGAACTCAACAGGCTCCCGATCGATGGCACGGTAGTGATTGGCGAGGGCGAACGCGACGAAGCCCCGATGCTCTATATCGGTGAGAATGTCGGAACCAAACAGGGGCCAAAAGTTGATATCGCCCTGGATCCACTGGAAGGCACGACCATTTGCGCCAAAAACCTGCCGAATTCACTGGCCGTCATTGCCTTGGCGCCTGAAAATGATCTCCTTAATGCACCTGACAGCTATATGGACAAGATCGCCATCGGTCCCGGATATCCGAAGGGGCTGATCGATCTTGATGCGCCGATAGCAGAGAACTTGGCGGCAGTTGCGAAAGAAAAGGGCGTCAAGATAGAAGAGATCACGGCCTGTGTTCTAGACCGTCCGCGTCACGCCAGATTGATCGAGGAAATACGGGCCACTGGTGCTGCGATACGTCTTATTGGTGACGGCGATGTTGCTGGCGTCATTCATACAACGGATTCTGATGAAACCGGCATCGACATCTATACCGGGATCGGAGGAGCACCAGAAGGCGTTCTGGCAGCTGCTGCGCTTCGCTGTATTGGCGGTCAGATGCAGTCGCGGCTCGTCATCACGCGCGATGAACAGGTTGAGCGCGCGCACCGTATGGGTATTGAAGACATCAAGAAGAAATACACGCTGGAGGAAATGGCAGGGCCCGACGTCTTGTTTGCGGCGACCGGCGTTACTGACGGAAATTTCCTTCAAGGTGTACGCTTCGGTCGGAACCATATCACCACCCATACCGTGGTTATGCGCTCGTCCACAGGTACCGTTCGCTACATTAAGGCCCAGCACACGGATCTTGAAAAATTCCATTTGGATTAAGCCGGGACTGAATGATCGGGTTGACCGGAGATGAGGAACGGCGGCTTGTACTTGGGGTCGCCAAATCCGCAAATGACAATGCCTGGCGGGAACGGCTAAGTGCAGCCCAGGCACGGTCAGCTATGGCCATATCCCAGCTGCATGGATTGCCCGACGTTCTGGCAAGAGTGATGGCGGCGAGGGACGTGGTGCCGGCAGATGCGAACCAGTTTCTTGAGCCGTCGCTCAAATCGCTGATGCCTGACCCCTCGAAGCTGGTCGACCTGGACGCAGCCGTTGAAAGAGTTGCCGATGCGGTGACTTCTGGCAAAAAGATCGCGATTTTTGGCGACTATGATGTTGACGGCGCGACCTCGTCAGCCGTGTTTGCAAAATATCTGCAATGGCTCGGCCTCGAACCTGTCATCCATATTCCGGACCGGATTATCGAAGGCTATGGACCGAACGGGCCGGCCATTGAGGCATTGCACGCAGATGGGGCCGAACTGCTGGTCACGCTCGACTGTGGCAGCACATCGTTCGAAGCTTTTGAAACGGCAGAAAGTCTCGACCTCGATGTCGTTGTGATCGATCATCACCAAGTTGGTGAAACGTTGCCGACCGTATCAGCGCTGGTCAATCCCAATCGACAGGACGATCTTTCCAATCAGGGGCACCTTGCAGCTGTTGGCGTAACGTTTCTGTTTCTGGTCGGCCTGAATAGGGAATTGAGACAGCGCGGTGTCTTTCAGGGACGCAAAGAACCAGACCTCATGGCGCTGCTGGACCTTGTAGCGCTCGGCACCGTGTGTGACGTGGTGCCGCTCGTCGGCTTGAACCGTGCCTATGTCACACGTGGACTGGCTGTGATGCATCAAAGGCGCAACTACGGCCTGACCGCGCTGTCAGACACCGCACGTGTCAGCGGAAAACCTGCGCCATACCACTTGGGATTTTTGATCGGTCCACGCATTAATGCTGGTGGGCGCATTGGCGATGCCGCGCTTGGGGCGAGGTTGTTGACAACTGAAGATCCCATGGAAGCGCGTGCCATTGCCGAACGACTTGATCAGCTCAACACCGAACGCCAGGCTATGGAAGCGGCAATGTTGGAACAGGCCGGAGCTGAAGCTGTGCTGGCGTTAGAGGAACGCGACCCGGCGGTTCTTCTGACAGGTTCCGAAGACTGGCATCCTGGCATCGTTGGTCTGATTGCCTCTCGCCTGAAAGAAAGCCACCGCCGCCCGGCCTTCGCTGTTGCCTATGATGAGACAGGAAAAGGGACAGGCTCTGGCCGCTCGATACCCGGAGTTGATCTAGGCAAGACCGTCCGTAAGGCCGTAGAAGACGGGTTGCTTGAAAAGGGAGGCGGACACGCCATGGCCGCCGGATTGACGGTGCGCCGCGAGAAGGCGGCGGAGTTGGAGGCATTCTTCAATACTGAGTTGAAATCGGATGTCGAAGCGGCAACAGCCCATCGCAGTTTAAAGGTCGACGCAGCTTTGACGGCGACCGGCGCGACGCTCGATCTGCTAGAACTTCTCGAGCGGGCTGGGCCCTACGGCGCAGGACATTCAGAGCCCGTATTTGTGTTCCCGGCTCACAGGATTTCTTTCGCCGATGTTGTTGGCAATGGTCACGTGCGCGCTACGCTGGCTTCCGGTGACGGAACAGCTCTGAAAGCCATTTGTTTCAAGGCAGATGACAAGCCCCACGGTCGCATGTTGCTTGAAAATCGTGGCCGCAACCTGCATGTCGCCGGGTCACTCTCGATCGACACGTGGCAGGGTACTCCCAAGGTTCAACTTCGTATTCTGGACGTGGCGGACCCGCAGAGAACCCGCGTTTGATTTATTTTTCCTGAAGCGCCAGGCGAACTCCCAACGAGACGAATATCAATCCGACGACCTTGTTCTGCCATTTCACAACTGCTGGATTCTTTCTCAGGTAGTCTCCAAGTGCACCTGCGCTAACAGCAAAAACGACTGTGCTGATCAGGCCAAGTGCAACGAAGATCAAACCGAGAATGATCAGTTGGAGAAAGACCATTCCGTTTTCGGGTTGCACGAACTGAGGCAGAAACGAGAGGAAAAACAATGCTGTTTTCGGATTGAGCAGCTCAGCGTAGACAGCTTGTTTGAATGCAGTGCCAGGCGTAACGGGAGGAATTTTGATGCCAGCTAGGTTGCTGGACTGCGCCAGGAGCGCTTTAACGCCCAAATAGATCAAGTAGGCGGCACCAAGATATTTGATCACGTTGAATAGAACCGCAGATGTCGCAATGATCGCCGAAAGGCCAAGAACCGCCAAAAGTGTATGAATCACATCTCCGACGGCTATTCCGGCACCGGTCGCAATTCCGGCCTTTGCACCTGAACTTGTTGCGCGCGTAACCGTAAGCAGTGTTGCAGGTCCCGGTATGAAAACAAATCCCAGAACGATGATCACATACGTTAGCAATACAGTTGGTTCAATCATGCGTGTTTGTCCCTGCGAGTGATGTTTGGATCCTATCAGGTCTTATTGTATTCACCACCTCCCGCGGAAAGGTCGTATTAACCAAGCTCTAACGCCGCTGCTTTATGTTGGATCACACGAAGGAATCGTGAGGATCAGGCATGCGCGCTCAGAATGAGCTTTCGCCGTATTTTGCGGAAATTGACCAGCGAACGACACGCGCCCTGAAAGGGATCCGCGAAGTGCGAAAATCAGCCAAACTCACAGAGCTGCCGGGGGAGCCCAAAGGGGCCATGATAGGGACTGGCTTCCTTGTTTTTCTCGCAGCTTTCGTTGGATTGTTTATAGACTGAAACCAACACCTCATTTTTCTGTCTTGATACAATAGCGCCTGGATTACTAAGTAAGGTTTTCGGTAGTCATCTTTCAGGGTGCCATGACACATCTTTCTATCGCGCTGTGGTCTTTCAATCTGAGTCGGGCACCAAGGTCTGTTGAAGAATTCGCTTCAATGATCGAAGAAGGCGTGGCGCGCGCAGCGAATGCCGGCGCTGGTATTCTGATGATGCCTGAATATGTCATTGAATGCTGTCTTGCCTTCAAACCTGACGGGCTGGAGCCTAGAGGGGAATTGGCATTTCTTGCGTCGGTTGGAAGGGAGTTGCTGCCTTACTTGTCGGCACTTGCCAAGAAACATAACCTTTCGCTTCTTGCCGGAACCATGCCAGTCGCGACACCATCCGGGCTGACAAACACTGCATTCCTGCTATCGCCCGATGGAAAGGTGCAACATCAGGACAAATTGAGCCTGACGCCTTTTGAGCAAAGCCCGGACACCTGGCAATTGGTTCCAGGCAGCGAACTCAAGATTTTTGAGCTTAGTGGCATAAAGATTGCGGTCCTGATCTGTTTGGACATTGAAATGCCGGCACTGAGCTGCCTGCTTGCAAAGCACAATCCAGATCTGGTCCTGGTTCCTTCCATGACTGAAAAGCTGTCCGGCTATCACCGTGTCTTTGGGTGCGCCAGGGCGAGAGCGGTGGAACTTATGTGCGCGATCGCGGTGTGCGGTACTGTTGGTCGTTCAGATGGGACCACGCAAAACGAAACCAATGTCTCCGGCGCTGCTCTCTACTTGCCGTGTGAAGAAGAATTTGGATTTACGGGCATAGGTGCCGAAACACCGGCCACCGACGGCATGGATAAAAGCGAGCCGTTCCTGATCGTAGATGCACCGTTAGAGCAGCTGCGCAACCTGAGGTCCGGACAGGCTGAAGTGTGGCCAGGAAATTGGACTGCAGATCATGTAAAAACAACAACCTGACAAAGAAGTGCAGGCAAATCTTATCCCCCGGAACACGCGCACCAAGTGCACTTTTGTCTGGACGGACGCAGCGGAAATCTCTATATAGCGCGCAATCAAGAGATTAGGTGTGGAGATGGCGGACGCCAAAGCAATTTCGACTCAGGATTCGTCCTGGTTGCAGGGTCTGGCAGGTTTGTTTTTCAAACCAGCCCGTCTGCAGATTGCTGCGCTGTGCGTCCGACCGGGAGAAAGTGAACCTGAAATCCTGTTGGTGTCCACAAGAGATACTGGGCGCATGATCTTGCCCAAGGGTTGGCCGGAAACCGACAAATCCGCCAGTGAAACCGCGAGCATTGAAGCTTATGAAGAAGCGGGTGTCATGGGTTCGGCTGAAACAAGACCGCTGGGAAGTTTTCGCTCGTTCAAAGGCTTGGCGAGCGGTTTGAAAATCCGCACCAAAGTGTTGGTTTTCAAAGTGCGATTCGAAAAACAGCTTCAGGATTTTCCTGAAATCGGACAAAGAAAATGTGTCTGGTCCCCGGTTTCCGAAGCCATGAAACTCGCCGATGAAGCCTCACTGCGGCGTTTTCTGCGTCGTCACAGGTCCGAAATTACCTGAACCTAACATTAGACAAACTGTTTCAGGTTTAGCTCCAGTTTGGTCTGAAAATGCGGGTCATTGATAATACGGCAGAAGACCCGCCAATCAAAAATCGTCGCCGTTGCTCGCGCTATTTGCGCACATCGGCGCATCAGGATTACGCTAGTTGCTGACACGCAAGGATGCCAGACAGAAAGCACTCGACAAGGATCTCGACAGATTGGGATTCGTCGGAGATGCGGCTGAAGCCATGGGGCGCCGGCTAAGTGGTCCAGGGCTGGCAATTGTCTTCGTGGCTCTCTGCGCTGCCGTAGCCGGTACACAAGTCATTTCCGCAACATATTCCGATGTCTTCATTCTTGTCGCCGCCAGCGCAATTGGCGGCTACATGGCCTTGAACATCGGTGCGAATGACGTTGCTAACAATGTCGGTCCAGCCGTCGGTGCGCGTGTCGTCAGCTTGACGGGCGCACTGATCATTGCTGCGATTTGTGAAAGTGCAGGGGCCTTGCTTGCGGGCAACGAAGTCATGTCGACGGTTTCAAGCGAGATACTCAGTCCGAACGATGTCGCGGACAACCTCGATTTTATGAAGGCAATGTTGACTGCGATGGCCGCCGCTGCGTTGTGGATCAATTTTGCGACGTTAATCGGAGCGCCGGTTTCAACGACGCATTCGATTATCGGAGGCATTGTTGGCGCAGGTATTGCGGCAAGTGGATTTTCGGCGATCAACTGGACCACGGTTTCGACGATTGCGGTTACCTGGATATTCTCACCGGTGCTTGGGGGACTGATTGGCGCCGGACTGATGGCATTCATCAACGCACGAGTGGTTTATTCCAAGGATCGTATAGAAGCGGCCAGGTTTTGGTTGCCGATGCTGTTGGGAGCTATGGGAGCGACCTTTTGCGCCTATCTGGTGCTGAAAGTGTCTGGCCGCTTGTTTGATTTGCCTGTGTGGCTCACGATCATTCTACCAATTTCCACCGGCTTGCTTGTCTGGCGCATCTACAAGGCCGTTGTCTTTTCTCAAACGGCGAGCAAGGAGGCATACGCCCACAGCGGGGCAAGCGCTCTCAAAGGGCTTTTTGCGATTCCACTGATGGTAACCGCTGCACTCTTGTCCTTTGCTCATGGCGCCAATGATGTTGCAAATGCAATCGGTCCGCTTGCGGCGATCGTTCTTAGCCAATCAAATGAGTTTACCGATTTAAGCTTCTGGTTCATGGGAACATTGAACCCCGTGATCCCGATATGGGTGAGTGCAGTCGGTGCGTTCGGTATCTCGGCGGGACTGCTTCTTTTTGGGCGAAGGCTAGTTACTGTCGTCGGCAAAAAGATCACAAAACTCAGCCCGATCAGGGCCTTTTGCGTAACCTTGGCAACCGCAGCAACTGTGTTGGCGGCGTCCGCATTCGGCCTGCCGGTGTCTTCCACTCATATTGCCGTTGGTGCTGTGTTCGGCGTCGGGTTTTACCGAGAATGGTACCGAAACCGCTATGTTGCCGATGACGGCATCATGAAACCGCGAAATCAGCTTCAGAATAGGGAAGAGCGTCAGCGACGCCTTCTGGTTCGTCGGGCGAATCTGATGACGATTGTTGCGGCCTGGACCGTGACGGTACCGGCGGCCGCAATGTTGGCAGCAGCTCTTTTTGGATTTCTGAAACTGATCATATCTTGATGATCTGGCTGGGCTGTCATTCCGAAGGGGTCTCAAGACCTTTTGACAGGTGAGCTGCGGGCTCCAGCGTGAGATTGGCCCAAACGGGCAAGTGGTCGGATGCGACACGGGCTGTCTTGGATTTGTGAACACCTGCTTGCGTAACGGTGAATTCCGGGCTCGTGATAATCCGATCCAGGCTACCGACGGGCATTGGGCTAGGAAAGCTTCTTCCAGGTGTTGTCACTTCGTAGTGTTTCTCGAACAACTTGATACTTCCGGCGGTGTCACGCCATTCGTTCAGGTCACCGATCAGCACCGTGGGCAAGTAGTCCAAGTGCTCGTGCAGTTGATGCATGAGCGAGGTAATCTGTTTCTTTCGGAAATGCCCGACAAGACTGAGATGCATTGCTGCGATCCGAATCTTTTTGTCAGCCACCATCAGGTCGGCAGTGACAGCACCTCGAGGTTCAAGTTTCGGCAGGTCGATCCTTTGATAGCTTAAGACACTTATATCCTTGCGAACGAGGATCGCGTTTCCATGCCAGCCGAGGCTCTTCTCGCTGGTCCCAAATGGAACAGGGCGATAGTCGGTTTCCGCTACTATGCTGTTCCTGTCCAGGGTGCTCTCTCTTGGTCCGAAACGTTTGTCGGCTTCCTGAAGCGCTAGAATATCGCAGTCCAGTTCTCGGATAACTTTGAGTGTCCGGTCCGGTCTTCGCCGCGCATCCACGCCAATTGCTTTTTGAATGTTGTAGGAACCGATTTTCAACATCTCAGCAATTGGCTGGGTTTTGTTCTCTTTTGCAAGTGCTTAGGCAGGGAAATCAGTAAAATAGGCTTGTTCTCGCGAGCGGACCCGCGATTACAGAGAGCTCATAGCAAGAAACGTATTCAGGCTGCACTCAACTCGGAAGCCGATTGCACTAGCAGTCCGGACACATAGTCCATGAATGATACCCAGGCCTCGACGACAAACGCTTCTTCACCAGTGCGCCATACCATCACCGGAGACTTGTGAAAAATCGTCCTGGACACCGTTCCGACAGGAAATTCTTCGATCGAAAAATCAATGAAGATCCCCGTGTTCAACAACCATGCAGCCTTTTGTCCGCTCACGATTATTGCCTCGGAGCGTTCAGAAACATCGACGAGCGAGTGTGGTTGAGCTCCGAGTTGTTCGTCGAAGTCGGAGAAGACGGACTGAGAAGTACTTTCCGGTGCAAGTAGTGTCCATTCATCCGGGCCCATCCAAAGGGCGGCGCGTTTGTGAGCGGTCGCGGAACTCAATGGCTCGACCGGAAGGTCAACGCCAAAGGCGGATCCGGCGGCCTTTTGCGACGCTTCGCGCAAACGCAGCGACAATCGGGTAAGCGGAACCACCTTAAGAATTGAAACCTCATTTGTGCTCAGCAGGGGAGCTTCTCCGGCGTCCGGCGTGATGAGGTCGCTTGCCATGAGGTCAGACATTGAGCCGTGCTCCTTCCTTGTCATAGAACACCGGTCCGGTGACTTCTACCGGTATGCTGCCATCTGGCATGGGCACATAGAGGGTTTTGCCTTCGAGCGAATGGCCATTTTTTACGATCGCAAGTGCAATGCTTCTGTCGAGCGCAGGACTGAAATAGGAGGAGGTTACGTGGCCCTCGGCTGGTGTCCCGATTGCCGGGTTCTCGGCCGTCGTAATTTGAGCCCCTTCTTCCAACTGGACTTTGGGGTCCTTGGTCAACAGGCCGACAAACTGCTTGCGGTTGTCTGCAACAAGGTCTGGTCTATCCAGTCCGCGCTTGCCGACGAAGTCTGCTTTCTTCTTGCCTATTGCCCAGCTCATTCCGGCATCTTGTGGTGTCACGGTACCGTCTGTGTCCTGGCCGACGATGATGTACCCCTTTTCTGCACGAAGAACGTGCATGCTTTCGGTTCCGTATGCCGTGCCGCCAAACTTCTCGATTTCCTTGGCCAGCGTTTCCCACATCATTTTGCCATGGCGTCGAGAGACGTTGATTTCAAAGCCGAGTTCTCCGGTGAACGAGATGCGGAACAAACGACAAGGAACACCGCAGAATGTCGCCTCTTTAACGCTCATATGAGGCAGGGCGTCTGCAGAAAGGTCCACACCTTCAACAAAAGGCGCCAGGACGTCGCGCGCCTTTGGTCCCTGAACTGCTGCAACAGCGTATTGCTCAGTGGTGGAGGTGATCCAAACATCCAGTTCCGGCCACTCGGTCTGCAGATAATCCTCCATTGTGGCAAACACGCTTGGCGCGCCGCCTGTCGTGGTGGTGACGTGAAAACGATCTTCCGCCAGGCGACCGATGACACCGTCATCTGTTATGAAACCGGCATCATTCAACAACAGACCATAGCGACAACGCCCCGGCGCTAGTTTTTTCCAAGGGTTGGTGTACATCCGCTCTAGGAACTCGGCGGCATCCGGGCCGACCACTTCAATTTTGCCGAGCGTTGAGGCATCAAAGAGGCCAACGCTTTCGCGAACCGTTTTGCATTCACGCGCGACGGCTGCGTGCATGTCTTCTCCGTTCTTTGGGAAGTACCAGGTGCGTTTCCACTGGCCGACATCTTCAAAAACGCCGCCATTCTCAACAACCCAATCGTGTGAGGGGGTCTTGCGCACCGGATCGAAAAAGTCACCGCGGGCAACGCCCGCAAAAAGGCCGAACGTCGTCGGTGTGTACGGAAGGCGGAATGTTGTCAAACCAACATCCGTCACTGGCCTGTCCAGCGAATCTGATGCAATTTGCAACGCATTCATGTTGGACAACCGACCTTGGTCGGTCGCCATACCGGTTGTCGTGTAGCGTTTGATGTGTTCGATGGACTGCATGCCTTCGCGCACGGCCAGCTTGACGTCCTTTGCCGTGACGTCGTTCTGATAGTCGACAAACGCTTTGACACGAGAAGCATTTCGATCGTGTGGCAGTGCTCCGAGTGTTCCGCCGGATCCGGCTTCCCCACCGGTAGCTGCCGCATGAGCGACCTTCTTGGATTTCCCGATGGCAGCCTTGGCAGCGTCTTCTCCGGCTGCATATCCGTCTTCAAGCGCCGCCTGCAGACCATAAAGTCCCTTGCTCGCTCCTGCCGAGCGCTCTCGTTGAACTGAAGCCCCGGGAACGTAAGCTCCCTTGTCTGCGTCCCAGACCACCTTGCCGCGAGATTGGGAGTAGAGACTGACGGTTGGTGTCCAGCCGCCGGACATCAGCAATGCGTCACAGGAAATCTGTCCGCCGGAGGCGACATTTCCAGACGTCATCATGCGTCCGAGCAATGCAGCCTTGATGCGCTTACGGCCAAGCGTGCCGGTTACCATGCATCCTGCCTCGACACGAATTCCGCGCGCTTTGGCAATCGCCATTAGGTTTTCTGGCGGAGTTTCCCGCAAGTCCACGATCCCGGCAACTTCAACGCCATGGTCGGCGAGATCAAACGCTGCTTGCCAGGCGGTATCGCAAGCCGCAGCGACCAGAACCTTGTGTCCGACCTTAACACCATATCGGTTCAGGTAGGTCCGCCCGGCTTCCGCGAGCATGATGCCTGGTCGATCATTTTCGGGAAAGATCATCGGACGTTCGATAGCGCCTGAGGCAATCACCACTTCCTTGGCACGTACCTGCCAGAGGCGCTCGCGTGGCAACTTGGGATCGGGATCGGGCAGGTGCTCCGTCACGCGTTCTGCGAGGGCGATATAGTTATGGGCGAAGTAGCCGAAAGCCGTCGTGCGCGGAAGCAGAGTGACATTGTCCATCTGTCCAAGCTTGGCAATTGTTTCTGCAATCCATTCCGACGGGTCTTTCCCGTCGATGCTAGCACTGACTTCGCTGAGCAACGAGCCGCCAAATTCAGATTGTTCGTCGCAGAGGATGACCTTTGCGCCAGTCTCTGAAGCTGCAAGAGCTGCGGCAAGACCGGCAGGACCAGATCCAGCAATCAAGACATCGCAATGGGCGTAAATATTGCCATAGGTGTCCTGGTCGGGTGTCTTGGGTGGCTTTCCAAGACCGGCGGCAGCGCGGATGACCGGCTCATAGACGCGATCCCAGAAGGCTTTCGGCCACATGAAAGTCTTGTAGTAGAAACCCGCCGGGAAAAGTGGCGATAGCAGGTCGTTTACAGCTCCGACGTCAAAGCCGAGTGAAGGAAACCGGTTCTGAGAGATGGCCTCCAGACCCTGATAGAGTTCTACCTGTGTTGCTCGCAGGTTCGGCGTCTGATCACCGTGCCGATAAATGCCGACCAATGCATTCGGTTCTTCTGATCCAGACGTCACGATGCCGCGCGGTCGATGGTACTTGAAGGAGCGGCCAACCAGATGCACGCCGTTGGCAAGAAGGGCCGAAGCCAGGGTGTCGCCCTGGTGCCCCTGCATTTCCTCACCGTCAAAGGTGAAGGTCAATTGTTCGGTCCGGTTGATCCGGCCGCCTTTTTCCGTACGGAAGGGCTGGCTCATTTGCCGGCCTCCTTGGCAAGAGCCTCAAGGTCCGGCATTGGTTCGCCTGCCTTGTAGAACGTCAGAAAATTGTCGCTGACCGTATCTCGCACGGCGTTGAAAAAGCGACCGCACCCGTGAATGTGCCGCCAACGTTCGGCATAGATGCCTTTGGTATTGGAGCGCATGTATAGGTAGTTGACCAAGTCCTCGTCACTGGTTTGCGAAGGGTCGGACGGACGGGCAATATGGGCCTCTCCGCGACAGGAAAACTCTGTCTCCGGGCGTTCCACTTTGCAATAGGGGCAATAAACCAGCAGCATTTCGAAAAATTCCTTAGTGCGCCACGGCGGCTGCTGCCGCCTCGTCAATCAGGCGACCGGTACGGAAACGGTCGATCGTGAAAGCCGCGTTGATCTTGTGCGGCTCATCTTTGGCGATGGTGTGCGCAAACACGTGTCCAGAGCCAGGCGTCGCCTTGAAGCCACCTGTACCCCAACCGCAGTTCACATAAAGCCCGGGGACGGGTGTTTTGGACAAAATGGGAGACCGGTCTGGTGTGACATCGACAATACCGCCCCAGTTCCGCAGCATGCGCATACGTCTGAAATGCGGGAAAAGTTCGCAGATCGCGTCAATCGTATGATTGCTGATGTGGATACCACCCGTTTGCGAATAGGAAATGAACTGATCGGTTCCGGCGCCGATCACAAGCTCACCCTTGTCCGATTGCGATATATAGGCATGGATGGTGTTGGACATGACAACACAGGGGAAGGCCGGCTTTACCGGTTCGGAGACCAGGGCCTGAAGCGGATAGGATTCCAACGGAAGTCGAACGCCAGCCATTTCCATGACAACCGAAGTGTGACCTGCCGCGACAACACCAACTTTCCTGGCCTTGATGAAGCCTTTTGCTGTTTCCACGCCCTCAATCGCGCCGCTCTGGTCACGTCGAATGCCGGTTACTGCACAGTTCTGAATGATGTCGACACCAAGTGCGTCCGCACCGCGTGCATAACCCCAGGCAACGGCATCGTGACGCGCGGTGCCGCCGACGCGCTGAAGCGCAGCGCCCATTACCGGATAACGGATGTTTTTTGAAATATTGAGCGGTGGGCAGTATTCCTTGGCTTCTTCAGGTGACAGCCATTCATTTTGCACTCCGGCCAACCGGTTTGCATGAATGTGTCTTTGAGAGACCTGCACATCGTGAACCGTGTGTGCCAGCATCATGACGCCGCGCGCTGAATACATCACATTGTAGTTCAACTCCTGCGACAAGCCCTGCCAAAGGTCGATTGCGTGGTTATAGAGACCAGCGCTTTCTTCCCACAAATAGTTGGAACGCACGATCGTGGTGTTGCGACCGGTGTTTCCGCCACCCAGCCATCCTTTCTCGACAACAGCGATGTTGCGGACACCGTGCTCCTTGGCCAGGTAGTAGGCGGTCGCCAGGCCATGTCCACCAGCCCCGACGATGACGACGTCATATTCGGCTTTGGGTTCCGGACTGCGCCACTGTCGGCCCCAGTTCTGATGCGCGGAAAAGGCGTTTTTTGCCAGTTCCAGGAAGGAATAACGCTTCATCAATCAGCGGCTCCGCACGTTGCGGCCGACACGCCTATTCAGGCAGATACCAGCCCATTGTTTCAAACGCTTAAGGGTCGCACAGCCTAAATTGGCTCGACCCACCCCTTGACGGGCATATTCGCGATTGCGTTCCAACTTGCGTATAAGGTTTCGGTCGCACGCTTGTCAGAAAGCGACATAGGTGTCGCATGCCTTGAGAGCAATTGCGAGCGGCGAGCAAAAACCAACAAAATTCTTGTCTCAAAGGCCACTTGTGCGTCCCCCGCGCAAATCGAAATTAAAACGGTTGATGCGCAATCGAAACATCCGGTGCCGCATCGGTCCTTGCAATTGGGGCCTTGGAAGGTAACTCTCGCTTCAAAGAATTGCAGTAAGGGAGTGCCATTCATGGAAGTTCGCGCAGCAGTCGCCGTTGGGGCCGGTAAACCACTTGAAGTCACAACCGTGAATCTGGAGGGGCCGCGCGCCTTTGAGGTGTTGGTCGAAGTCAAGGCCACCGGTATTTGCCACACGGATGAATTCACGTTGTCAGGCGCGGACCCGGAAGGCTTGTTTCCCGCCATTTTGGGCCATGAAGGGGCAGGTGTCGTTGTCGAGGTCGGACCTGGCGTGACCACTTTGAAACCGGGTGACCATGTGATCCCGCTTTATACGCCTGAATGCCGGACGTGCGAATACTGCCTCAATCCGAAAACCAACCTTTGTCAGGCCATTCGATCCACGCAGGGGCAAGGCCTGATGCCCGATGGTTCCTCTCGTTTCAAGACGCTCGATGGCGACCCCATCCTTCACTACATGGGCACGTCAACGTTCGCCAATTACACGGTTGTTCCTGAGATCGCGCTGGCGAAAATCCGGCCTGACGCACCGTTCGACAAGGTTTGTTACATCGGCTGCGGTGTTACGACCGGTATCGGCGCGGTCATCAACACGGCAAAGGTGGAAATCGGGTCACGAGCAATTGTGTTCGGCCTGGGCGGTATCGGTCTCAATGTTATTCAGGGCCTTCGTCTTGCCGGCGCCGACCAGATTGTCGGTGTTGATCTGAACCCTGAGAAGAAGGAAATGGCGGAACGATTCGGAATGACCGATTTTGTCAATCCGAGCGAGGTTGAGGAAGATCTTGTTCCATATCTCGTCAACCTCACTAAGGGAGGTGCCGACTACACATTTGATGCGACTGGAAACGTTCAAGTCATGAGAACGGCACTGGAAGCAGCCCACAAGGGCTGGGGAGAGAGCATCATCATCGGAGTGGCTCCTGCGGGAGCCGAGATAGCAACCCGTCCGTTCCAACTGGTCACGGGCCGGGTTTGGAAGGGGACCGCGTTCGGTGGTGCTCGTGGGCGCACCGATGTTCCCAAAATCGTTGATTGGTACATGGACGGAAAAATCGAAATCGATCCAATGATTACGCACACGATGCCGCTTGACGATATCAACAAAGGCTTTGACCTGATGCATGCAGGCGAATCCATTCGGTCAGTCGTAGTTTACTAATCAAAGAGAGATCGGAAGCAGGTGCCGATGAAAGGTGTCGCCTGAGATAAAGAGCATCCAAAAGATGCAAAACTTGTCTCTTAAATAAGCGGAACTGCTTCCGCCTCGAAAATGGTGTGACCGTTCCCTTCGATCTGGCGGAGGGAACAAGTGTGGATTTGAGTGTTTTGATGAAAACCATCTCTGAAAACAAATCATATGGCGGTGTGCAGGGCGTTTACAGCCACACGTCCCAAGCGTGTTCTTGCGACATGACATTTGCTGTCTACATGCCACCCCAAGCCGAAAAAGGACCTGTTCCTTGTCTTTGGTATCTCTCTGGCCTTACCTGTACGCATGAAAATGCAATGACCAAGGCTGGTCTGCAGGCGCACGCCGCTGAGTTTGGACTGGCAATCGTATTTCCTGACACCAGCCCCCGTGGTGACGATGTTGCAAACGACGATGCTTACGATTTGGGGCAAGGCGCAGGCTTTTATGTAAACGCCGGCGAAACTCCCTGGAGCCCGCATTTTCAGATGGAAAAATATGTGGCCAGTGAGCTACGGGATCTGGTTACCGAGCAATTCGGGATTTCTGTACACCATGGAATTACCGGGCATTCCATGGGCGGGCACGGGGCTCTCACTTTGGCAATGAAATACCCAGGCCACTTCCAGTCTCTTTCAGCGTTCGCACCGATTGCAAATCCGACCCGATCTGACTGGGGTCGTAAGCAACTTAGCGCCTATCTTGGTTCCGATGAGAGCCTCTGGGCTGCGCATGACGCAACCTTGCTGCTCAAAGACAGGGGTTGGAACGGGGATGTTCTGATCGATCAAGGTGGGGAAGATCAGTTCTTCGATCTTTTGAAACCGGATGCGTTGGTGAATGCGTTGGTCGAAACCAAAACGGCACACCAGTACCGCCTTCAGGCCGGATACGATCACTCCTATTATTTTGTGTCCACATTCGCGCGGGATCATGTGGCTTGGCATGCCGAGAGACTGACGAGTTAGGTCAAGTTGCTGTTTTTGTGTCTTTCTGCATTCCCTTTTGAAAGCTTTTGCGCAAATGGTGCTTGTTCAAAGGACTTCGGCAGCCTGAGTTCTCCCAGCATGTACCATTCTTCGATGTTTTCCAGCACAATGGGTTCGAAAATGTCGTTGAGAGCATTGACTGTGCCCCGAATGTCGTAGGCTTTTTCAGTTCCGGTCCGTTCGATGGCTGGCAATATGACCAATTTGAAGCGGGCTGGGCCTAGCCTTTTCAGGTAGGTTGGCACAATTGTTCCACCGCAGGAGTTGGCGATTTTTATCGCAACAACCGCATTGCCCTTTTCGGGCGGCTTGCGACCAAAAAGGGGCAGGTGAACCTGCTTCTCGCGCACCTCGTCGATGAAGATAGTCATGGAGAAAAGCCCGCTTCCCATCAGTCGGTGCAGGCGGTATGCGCTTCGTTGACCTGGCGGAAACAGGTATTGATTGCGCTCCTTGCGGATTGCGTGAACAATTCTGTTTTTGAAGCGGTTGGGTTCGGGTTGAAATGGTCCGATGCTTGGCCCGGACAGACCTTCATGGATTGCAACAAAAAGGGCCTCCCAGGTCGAAAGATGCACCGATGTGAAGATCAATGGCCCACCAAGAGCACGGGCGTCTTCAAGGTTTTCAGAGCCTTCAACTCGAATGCGAGAATGTTTCCATAACTTATTGACAATACTGAATTCAGAGATCGTTCGACCGATATTGATCCACCAGCGTTCCAGCCCAAGCTGTCGTTGTCTTTCATTGGACCATCGGCCTTTGGTCAGGGCCGTGAAATTCTGTGAAATACGTTTAGGGAATACTTTGTTTCGGTAGGCCCATCGAGACAATGGAACGAGCGACTGCCCAAAGCGAGAAACAAATCCCGGCGGACAATTCTTGAGACATGCGTGAAAAGCACTGTTGAGACATCCATCAAAAGTATGGCGGAACCAGTAGAGCCTTGCGCTGGCCCGCAAATCCTCTCTGTCGGACGCGACGTCACCAAATCGTGGTGCTTCCGGTTCCTCGCCAAGCGTTTCCGAAAATGGAATGTCTTCGAGCCGCGCGGGCTTCTTCATGATGATCGCGGATGCAGTGTCATGGGCAAATTTTCACCCGGGCGAAGCGTCAATCGTGCAACGGGTTGAACGTCGATCCCATCTTTAAGGCTCAAAGAAAAGTTTTGAGCCAAAATCGCGAGGCTCAAGATTGCTTCAGTCATCCCGAACTGAAGGCCCGCGCAGATCCTTGGTCCAATGCTGAAGGGTACATAGCCGTATTTGTTCGGCTTCTTGGCCTTTGGATCAATGAACCGGTCTGGATCAAATACATCCGGTTTTGACCAGAGCACTGGGCTCCGATGCATAAGCCAGGGAACCACCATGACCAGGGAGCCCTTGGGAATAGGCTTGCTGCCAATGGTCGTGTCGGCCATCGCTTCCCGAGCAAGAATTGGAACTGGCGGATAAAGGCGCAGCGTCTCTTCAATCACAGCCTTGGTATAAGGAAGGCTTGAGACATCCTGAAATGTCGGAGTGCGGCCTGCAAGAACGGTATCGAGTTCCTTGTGCAGCTTGTCTTGCACGGAATGGCATTGGGACAACAGATACCATGCCCAAGCCAACGTGTTCGCCGTTGTCTCGTGTCCTGCCATGAAAATCACAGCAGCTTCACTTCGGATGGCATCCCGACTAAGCGGTTTTCCATCGTCATCGCGCGCTTCCAATAGACCGCCGATGACGGAAGCTTCTCCCTTTTCCTTCAAAGCCTCGTAGCTATCAATGATTTCGTCCAACACGGACATGATGCGCGCAATCGGTTTCTTAATCGCCCGTCCGCGCCTCCGCGGAAGCCATTCGGGTAGACCGAACAAAGAGAAGAGGTCAATTTGATCGATGTGTCGCTGATAGTCTGAAAATCCCTGAACAACTTCAGCGGCATAGCTCTTGCCAAGTTGCCGTCCGAAAATTGTTCTGCAAATGATTTCAGCGGTGAGATGCGCCATGTCGGCGAGAGCATCGACTTGTGCTCCTGCGCCAGCTTTTTTCCATTCGTCGGATTTTTCCGTGATTGTGTCGATCATGATCGGAGCGAAACCTTTGACACGGGATCCGTGAATGATCGGTGCCACGATTTTCCGACGCTTCTTCCAGGTCTCGGTGTCACTGATAAAGAGACCATCACCGAGAAGGGGTTCCAAAGCATGCCGCATTTGAGGGCTCTTGCGCTGCAACACTTCGTGATTGCTCTGGAAAGCCTCCCTGACGACATCGGGCCTGTTGCAAATGACCAGCTCTTTTGTGAATACCCTTTTGCTGCGTAGCCTGCTTTGAAAGTCTTCAACACCCCAGATCGAGAGGAAATTCCGCTTGGCCATGCCAATAAGCTTCCAGACCGGCGGCATTTTTTCGTAGCGAAACGGATAAGGCGGAACAAAGTCTTCGGCCTGCGTTGCCTTTTTGGAAGGCTCGGCCTTGTGTTGAGCAGTCAATTGAGCAGTAGCGGTCACAAAACAGTCCCGGTTTCAGTCATCTAATGTGCAATAACTTAACTTGAGGCTTTTAATCAGTTGGGCTGAACACGTAAAGCGCTGAGCGCCAGCACAAGCCAGCCTAAGATAACCGACATGCCGCCGATTGGCGCTGCCATGTGAAACAGTCGTTCTTCCACGAAAACGCGCAAAACAAGGTCTCCGCAGAACAACGAAAGACCGATTGCCATGAGCACCACTGCGACGGGCACCAGAGGAGCCCGCCTGATCTGCGTCAATATGCCGGCACCTAGAATGACGGGAGCGTGCGCAAGAAGCATCTGGGCAGCTGTCTGCAGAAGGCTGGACTTTGCCGGCATGGAAACGGCGTCGGCGTGTGCGGCCAAGGCCAGACACGCCACGCCCAGGCTGCCAGCCAGACCACTGAAAATCAGACATAGACGCAACATAAACTTGGTTGGGACCCCATCCCGGAAAAGTGACCGCTCCCTCATGGCGTCAGATGCCGAATTGAATTCAGTGAAAGCATGTCAGTGGCGTAGATCAAGCTGCGAACCCACGTTTTTCTAAAAGGGCGTCAATTTTGGGTGTCCGGCCTCTGAATGCAACATAGGCATCGGCGGGATCCTGTTTGCCGCCTGAAGAATAGATGAATGACAGAAGCTTCTGCGCAACTTCTGCATCAAAAATATCTCCGGCCTCCTTAAATGCGTCGAATGCATCCGCGTCCATGACTTCCGACCACATGTAGCTGTAGTAGCCTGCCGAATATCCGTCTCCTGAAAAGACGTGTTGGAAATGCGGAATGCGGTGACGCATCGTTATGGCCTTTGGCATGCCGATTTTTGCAAGCTCGTCCGTTTCGAAGGATGAGGTGTCGATTTCTTTTGGATCGTCAATCAGATGGAGTTCAAGGTCCATCAGCGCAGATGCCGTGTATTCAACTGTCGCAAAGCCTTGATTGAAATTTGCGGCTGCCAGCAGTTTGTCGAGAAGGTCCTTCGGCATTGCTTCGCCGGTTTTGTAGTGGACGGCATATTTTGACAAGATTTCGGGCTCGGACAGCCAGTGCTCGTAGAGTTGCGAGGGCAGTTCAACAAAATCCCGGGCGACGCTGGTGCCCGAAATCATAGGGTAGGTGACATCGGACAACAGGCCGTGAAGAGCATGGCCGAACTCGTGGAAAAGTGTCCTGGCATCGTCAAAGGTGAGCAGCGACGCCTCATCTTCTGCACCTTTCGAAAAATTCATGACATTGACAATGATGGGTGTGATGTCGCCGCCGAGCTTTTGTTGCTTGCGAAACGCGCTCATCCAGGCTCCGGATCGTTTCGAGGGTCGCGCAAAATAGTCGCCAAGAAACAGTCCGACGTGCTTGCCGTTGCGATCAAGCACTTCAAATACTCTGACATCAGGATGATAGACCGGTAGTTCCGAAAGCTCCTTGAAAGAAAGCCCGAACAATCGTCCCGCGGTATCGAAGGCTGCCTGGATCATGTTTTCCAGTTGCAGGTAAGGTTTTAGAATGGTTTCGTCGAGATCGTGCTCGGCTTTGCGTACCTTTTCTGTATAAAAACGCCAGTCCCATGCTTCTATTTCATGGTTGTTTCCCGTGCTGCGCGCCATTTCGGCCAGCTTTGCTTCTTCTTCACGCGCTTGCGAAACAGCTGGTTCCCAGACCTTCGTCAGCAATTCTCGGACATTGTCCGGTGTCTTTGCCATCGTGTCATCCAGCTTGAACGCAGCGAAGCTGTCGTAGCCCAGCATCCGCGCCTTTTCAGCCCTCAAGGAGAGAGTTTCCTTGATGATGTCCCGATTGTCGGTCTGACCACCGTTTTCTCCGCGCGACGTCCAACCTTTGAAAGCTTCTTCACGAAGGCGTCTGTTGGTAGAAAACTGCAAAAACGGCTCGATCGAAGAGCGGGAAAGCGTGATAACGTGTTTGCCGGCGAGGCCTCTTTCCTTTGCGGCCTCCGCGGCGGCGTCAAGCAGGAAGTCAGGTAAGCCTGCTCTGTCTTCCTCGCTCTCCAGAACGAGCTGAAAGTCAGATTCGTCCTTAAGAACATTTTGAGAAAATCCGGTTCCCAGCGTCGCCAATCTTTGTGAGATGTCAGCCATGCGCTCTTTACCAGGCTCATTCAGTCCAGCACCGGCCCGTTGGAACATCGTTCGATAGCGTTCCAGAACTCTTGCGTCTTCAGAACTGAGATCAAGTGTTGTCCTCTGATCCCAAAGCGAAGCAATCCGATTGTAAAGCTGAGCATTCAACAGGGTTTCTGAGCTGTGTTTCGCCAGCTTTGGAGCAACGTCTCGCTCGATCGCCTGAATGTCTTTGTTTGTGTGCGCGCCTGTAAGGTTGAAAAAGGTCATTGCGACCCTTGTGAGGTCTTTGCCAGCCTGTTCCAAAGCAACGATTGTATTGTCGAAGGTCGGAGCAGCTTCCTGATCGGCAATTGCTTTGATTTCGATTGTCGCTTGCCCCATTGCGTGATCGAAAGCGTCTTTGAAATGCTCGGGTTTGATGTCACCGAAAGGCGGTAGTTCGAAGGGAGTGTTCCAATCGGCAATCAGCGGGTTCTCGGTCATTGATTTCCTCAAAGGGGCATTGGGTATGGCTTGGTCGAGATATGGCGCAGAATACGCCACCTTCCAAGTTTTAATCAGTGCAATTAGACATCAAGTTTAGTCGCTTCGGTAAAATGGCAATGATGCCAATGAGCACAAATGCGCTCTTATAAGAGATCATCATGGTCTTCCTGAGTCGGGCAACGTACTTGCGCCAATCCTTTGTGTCGTCACAGCACTGTCCAACCAACGCTAAAACAGACAGAAAATGGAAAGGACTGAAAGGTACCGAACAACGTATGTCATTGGAAAAGCGAGATAGTGCTGTTCAGAGCAAGAGAATGAATCAGACATATCCGAGTTGAATTGGAGGCAGAGTGCCTTAAGAACGCAGGGCTGGAATCATGGCAGTAGCGCATTCGCTTTGAATGCATGATTTCAAATGAGTCAGCATGATTCAAGAACACGAGCGATGTGCAATGCAGACAGGCGCTACCACATGCTCCGGGACGCACGCTCAGGCCATTCTGCATCATATTTCGTGCCATCGAACGAGTGCTTGATCTCCTGCATGATCTGGCCCGGAGTAGGCAGCTTTTCTTTGGGAATGCGAATATCAGGGTTCCAAAGGTCCGCACGCATAATTGCCCGTGCACATTGAAAATAGACTGTTTCAATGGTCACAACGATGACTGACCTTGGTTGTTTGTTTTCCTTTTCAAAGGAAGCCAACAGGGTCGCGTCAACTGAAATGGCGGCGCGCCCGTTTACGCGAAGCACATTGTTCCAACCGGGAATCATGAACATCAGCGAGACCCGAGGGTCTCGTATGATATTTCGGAGAGAATCGATGCGATTGTTTCCGCGCCGGTCAGGTAAATGCAGTGTTCTCTCGTCTTCCACCCGAACAACATTTCCCTCATCTCCACGCGGAGAACAATCCAGACCCTCGGGACCACAGGTTGTCAGGGCGCAAAAAGGTGAGACTTCGATGATGTGTCGGTAGGCAGGGCTTAGGTGATCTATTTCTTTGACAAGCGATGCTTCTCCTACGGTTCCGTAGTGCTCGTGAAGCGCGTCCAGAGACGTCAGAAGGGTCATCTTGATGCTGTCCTGATAGGTCGATTCGAAGAATTCAGTGTGCGTTCGGACCTTATCGATTGTGTGGCTTTTCCGTCAAATTCACGTTGCTGACCGAGATCTTGGTTTTGCATCTAAAACTTTGGTCTAACTCCTTGAGTGAATGGTGAGATTGACCATTACGTCAAAGTAATATTGCGGTGCCAAATATTTTCTCAGAAAATCTA
Source organism: Roseibium porphyridii (assembly GCF_026191725.2). NCBI lineage: Bacteria > Pseudomonadati > Pseudomonadota > Alphaproteobacteria > Hyphomicrobiales > Stappiaceae > Roseibium > Roseibium porphyridii. The sequence goes on along the minus strand of NZ_CP120863.1, from coordinate 3,609,534 downwards.
TGGAATTGCTTTGTAAAAGGGATGTTGCAATGCAATATAAAAGTTCTCTATTTCCCGCATGAAAGTGCGATTACTTCGAAAGTCTAATGACTTAACTGACAGGCACGCGTCGATAGTCGTATTGCTGACCGGTATTGGACTTTTCTACAGTTGCGCCAGCTTGCAGTTTTGGCGCAGTGGATCCGGAATTCCGGACGGGGAACGGGCCAGGATTGCTTGCCGCTGTACAGCTATTCGCAGGCGTATCCGAGGTGGGTGCGCCGTGCCTTTCTGGGAGGAAAGTATGAGCTTTATTCGTAAACCGCTTAACCGCCGTTCTATCCTGCGCGCAGGCGCATTGGGTGGCGCTGCGTTGGCAACCCCGACAATTTTTACCAGCAGAGCCTGGTCTGCCGGCTATCTGAATGAGCCGACCGGTTCGACTGTCACACTTGGTTTCAACGTACCGCAAACAGGCCCCTATGCAGACGAGGGCGCTGATGAATTGCGTGCCTATCAGCTGGCCGTCGAGCATCTGAACGGTGAGGGTGATGGCGGTATGCTGCCCACGTTCTCGTCCAAGGCGCTTAAAGGCAACGGTATCCTGGGCAAGAAAGTGGAATTCGTCACCGGTGACACGCAGACAAAGTCTGATGCTGCCCGCGCGTCGGCGAAGTCGATGATCGAAAAAGACGGCGCCATCATGATTACGGGTGGTTCTTCTTCCGGCGTTGCCGTTGCCGTGCAGGCACTTTGTCAGGAAGCCGGCGTTATCTTCATGGCCGGTCTCACCCACTCAAACGATACAACGGGTAAGGACAAGCGGGCTAACGGCTTCCGGCACTTCTTCAACTCTTATATGTCAGGTGCCGCACTGGCTCCGGTGTTGAAAAATGCCTATGGCGCTGACCGTAAGGCCTATCACCTGACGGCAGACTACAACTGGGGTTACACCACAGAGCAGGCCGTCAAGGAATCGACCGAGGCTCTGGGTTGGGAAACGGTTGAAACCGTCAAGACGCCATTGGCTGCGACCGACTTCTCCGCCTACATCACACCGGTTCTTCAGTCTGATGCTGACGTGCTCGTGTTGAACCACTATGGCGGCAACATGGTGAACTCGCTGACAAACGCGGTTCAGTTCGGCCTGCGCGACAAACTCGTCAACGGAAAGAACTTTGAAATCATTGTTCCGTTGTACTCGCGCCTGATGGCGAAAGGTGCCGGTGCGAACGTTAAAGGCATCTTCGGGTCCACGAACTGGCACTGGTCGCTTCAGGATGAGGGTTCCAAGGCTTTCGTTAAATCCTTCGGCCAGAAGTACGGCTTCCCGCCAAGTCAGGCAGCGCACACAACATACGTGCAGGCAATCCTTTACGCTGATGCATGTGAGCGTGCTGGAACGTTCAATCCTTGCGGCGTTGTCGAAGCCCTGGAAGGCTTTGAGTTTGATGGTCTTGGAAACGGTAAGACTCTCTACCGCGCTGAAGACCACCAGTGCTTCAAGGACGTTCTCGTCGTGAAGGGTAAAGAAAACCCGACTTCCGAGTTCGACCTTCTTGAAATCGTCGAAGTTACCCCGGTCGAGCAGGTCACTTACGCACCTGATCATCCGCAGTTCGCGGGCGGTGCTCTCGGCACTTGTAACCCGGGCGCTTAATACACCAAAAACTGACAGGCAGGGCGGTGCACCGCCCTGCCTGATCCTTTAAACACCGCGCGGTTGGGGGCAGGTCCACACGCGCTTAGGATCCGAGCGAAGAGCGATGGACGCGATACTTCTTCAAATTCTGAACGGGCTCGACAAAGGCTCAGCCTATGCGCTGATTGCGCTGGGGCTGACGCTGATTTTCGGCACCCTTGGCGTGGTCAACTTTGCGCATGGTGCCCTTTTCATGATCGGGGCTTTCTGTGCTGTAACACTCAATCGTCTGCTGAGCCTCTCGTTCACGACTGTCGATCCGGACAGAACCGATTTTCTCGGCAATCCACTGAAAGTGGAAACGCCTTACGTGGAAGCCTGGTTTGGACCCGAGACGGGGGCTGCCATTATTGACTGGTCGGTGCCACTCGCGATCCTCTTCTCAATACCAATCATGGCCCTTGTCGGACTGTTCATGGAACGTGGTCTGATCAAGTATTTCTACAAGCGCCCGCACGCTGACCAGATCCTCGTGACGTTCGGCCTTGCGATTGTTCTCCAGGAAATCATCAAGTATTTTTACGGCGCCAACCCGATCCCGACGCCAGCTCCGGAAGCTTTTTCCGGAAGCTTCGACTTCGGTGTCTTGATTGGCCTCGATCCGAACCTGATCATTTATCCTTACTGGCGGATCGTTTATTTCCTCTTCGCCGCCGGCATCATCAGCGCTGTTTTCGCCTTTCTGCAGTTCACGACGTTCGGAATGGTCGTCAGGGCAGGAATGGCAGACCGTCAGACAGTCGGCCTTCTGGGGATCAACATCGACAAGCGCTTTACCTTCATGTTTGCGCTGGCCGCGGTTGTCGCCGGCCTTGCAGGCGTCATGTACGCTCCAATCAATTCGCCCAACTATCACATGGGCATGGACTTCCTGGTCCTGAGTTTTGTCGTGGTTGTTGTCGGAGGCATGGGGTCGTTGCCAGGCGCTGTCCTGGCCGGGTTCCTCCTCGGCATTCTGGAAAGCTTTGCGTCAATGGCCCAGGTCGTCGCGCTGCTTCCAGGCATCAACCAGATCATCATCTATCTCGTCGCCATCGTAATCCTTCTGACCCGTCCTCGTGGTCTGATGGGGCGCAAAGGCGTCATGGAGAGCTAAGTCATGTTGGGATTGAATAAAAAAGACACCTACATGTTCCTGCTTGTCCTGGCTCTCGTGGTTTTTGCACCTTTCTTGCTGAACCCGTTTCCAGAGAACTCGGAACTGGCCCAGTTTAATGCCGGATATCCTGATCTGATGCAGCGTTTCCTGATCTTTGGGATCTTCGCAATCGGCTTCAATATTCTCTTTGGTTTGACTGGCTATCTCAGCTTTGGCCATGCAGCATTCCTCGGCGTCGGCTCCTATGCCGGTGTCTGGATGATGAAACTGCTCACGATGAACGTCATTCCGGCAATCTTCATGTCTGTTGTTTTTGCCGGACTGTTCTCTTTGCTCGTTGGCTACATCTCGCTCCGGCGTTCGGGGATCTATTTCTCGATCTTGACGCTGGCCTTCGCTCAGATGTCGTTCTCGCTGGCTTATTCCGTGCTGACGCCAATTACGAATGGTGAAACCGGCCTCCAGCTGGCACTGGACGATCCACGGGTCATCGGTGTCAGTCAGGTTGACGGCTCAATCCCGCCTGCGAACTTCTTCGGGATGCCGATGCGGGAAAGCATTGAAATGTCGATGGGCGGGTGGCTCTTCACATTCAACGCTGGGTACTACCTGTGCGCCGTTGTCATGATGATTGCCTTCTATATAGCAATCCGGATCTTCCGTTCACCGTTCGGCATGATGCTGCGCGCCGTGAAGTCTAACCAACAGCGGATGAATTTCACCGGTTTGAACAGCAAGCCGTACACTTTGGCAGCGTTCGTGATTTCAGGCATGTATGCCGGTCTGGCCGGCGGATTGATGGTCGCGATGGATCCACTCGCAGGCGCAGAGCGCATGCAATGGACAGCCTCGGGTGAAGTTGTGCTTATGACGATCCTTGGCGGGGCAGGTACCTTGATCGGACCAGTGCTCGGAGCAGGTTTCATCAAGTATTGTGAAAACATCTTCTCCAAGATCAACGACAACATCCTCTATGACTGGTTTGCAGCGCTGCCGGACGGGTTGGCAGATGTTCTGGTGTTCATCATCCATCCGTTCATTGGTAAGGGCTGGCACCTGACTCTCGGCATCATGTTCATGCTGATCGTGATTTTCCTGCCGGGTGGCATCATGGAAGGCTTGGAGCGTATAGGACGTCTTTTCAAACGGCGGAAGCCGCCCTCACAAGACAAGTCTGCGCCTCAGGCATCCGCGGCCCCTGCAGAATAAGGTGAACTGATATGGAAATCCTACGCGTCGAGGGTGTGAACAAGTCGTTCGGCGGACTGCGGGCCCTCAACAATGTGAACTTCTCCGTAGAAGAAGGGACAGTTCACGCCATTATCGGCCCGAACGGGGCCGGCAAGTCGACCTTTCTGAACTGTATGATCGGACGGCTCGCCCCGGATACCGGAACCGTGATGTTCGGCGACGTTTCTCTTACCGGAATGAAGCCGCATGAAATCAACCAGATCGGCGTTTCGCGTGTTTTTCAGACACCGGAAATTTTCGATGACCTGACATTGCTCGAAAACATCATGATCCCGGCGCTTGCAAAACGCGATGGTGAATTCGCCCTACATGCGTTCGCCCGTGTCGATCAAGACGCGGAGATACATGACAGGGCAATGCACATGCTTGAGGATGTCGGTCTTCAGGACAAGAAGGGAGTGACCGCGAGCTCTTTGTCACGCGGTGACAAACGCCGTCTGGAATTGGCAATGTGCCTTTCTCAAGATCCAAAGCTCCTTTTGCTTGACGAACCAACCGCCGGAATGTCGCGTGCGGATACCAACAACACCATTGATCTTCTCAAACGCATCGGTGATCGCGGCATCACCAAGGTGGTGATCGAGCACGACATGCACGTTGTTTTTTCGCTGGCAGAAAAGGTAACGGTTCTCGCTCAGGGCACTATTATTGCCGAAGGAAAACCTGAAGACATCAAGGGTGATCCACGCGTTCAGGAAGCCTATCTCGGAGGAGCGCATCTGTGACCCTACTTGAAGATCAATTTGCCGGAAAACAAGCGCCAGGGATCAAACCCAAAAAAGCGACAGGCGCTGCACCAGCCTATTTCTCAGCATGGGATTTGCACGCCTACTACGGCGAGAGCTACATCGTGCAGGGTGTCGGGTTCGATGTCCGCGAGGGCGAGATCCTGGCTCTTCTTGGCCGCAACGGCGCGGGAAAAACGTCTACCTTGCGGACAATTGCCCGCATGGACGATCCGCAGCTGACACATGGTGAGGTATGGCTCGATCACAAACCTCTGCACGAAATGAAAAGTTTCGAGGCAGCACGTTGCGGTGTGGGGCTCGTTCCTGAAGACCGGCGCATCATTCCCGGATTGACTGTTCAGGAAAATCTGGAACTTTCTCAGATTGCCGAGCCCAAGGGCTGGTCTATCGAGCGGATTTACGAGCACTTCCCGCGACTTGCCGAGCGGCGGTCGCAGGAGGCCGTAACAATGTCGGGTGGGGAGCAGCAAATGCTTGCTGTGGCCCGTATTCTCGCACGGGACATCAAACTGCTTCTTCTTGATGAACCTTACGAAGGGCTCGCCCCGGTGATTGTTCAAGAAATTGAGCGGATCCTGGAGGGCGTGAAAGAGCTTGGCATGACGACGATCATCGTCGAACAAAACGCAATCGCGGCTCTTCATTTGGCGGATCGTGCCGTCATCCTCGATATGGGTGAAGTGGTGTTTGACGGATCTGCTCAGGAAGTACTCGACAACGCGGAACTGCGTCAGGAATATCTCGCTATTTGATGGCTTCATCATCGAACTGCAAAACCGGCGCTATGCGTCGGTTTTTTTGTATGAACAAACTCAGCTCGTTCTAGCGTATTGCAGCTGACAATGTGAGCAGCCTATAGTTGATTGCAGTTTCCAATCTCTGGTCCCGGGGGCGTGACCTTGCTGAAGTCCGAAATGCCAAGTCTGGCCGGGTTTCTCCTTTTTGCTGCATTTGCGTATCTGGGAGGGTTTTTAAAACCTGACGACATCGGCGTTGGTTCGTCGCTGCTGCTGTTGGCGCTGATCTTTGTCGTTGTCATGTGGTGCGCCTTTTCAGTTGTACGGCATGCGGAATGCCTCGCCACATTGCTTGGCGAGCCTTTTGGTACACTGATACTAACCCTGGCTGTCATCGGCATTGAGGTCGCGCTTATCGTTGCGATCATGTTGTCGGGCGATGCTGCACCGACCATGGCACGAGACACAATGTTTTCAGTCGTGATGATCGTTCTGAATGGATTGATCGGAATTTGTCTTCTTGTCGGCGGATTGCAACACCAAAACCAATCCTACAACCTGGAAGGTGCGAAGGCATTCTTATCGGTTCTCGTGCCACTTGCCATTTTTGCGCTTGTGCTACCGCGCTTCACGCATTCAGCCCCAGGAGGTGAGCTTTCGCCACTCCAGGCGGGTTTTGAAGTGGTCATGTCATTGATGCTGTATGGCGTGTTTCTGGCGATCCAGACCGTCACTCACAGCGATATTTTTCGTCAACCGGACGCAGCCGAAGACGACGACCACGGCCATCATGGCATTGTCGTTCGCTCGATGCCCTTTCATATTGTTGGTCTTCTAGGGGCATTGCTGCCGATAATACTGCTGTCCAAGAAACTGGCGCTTTATGTTGAATTTGGGATTGACGGTCTTGGCGCACCAATTGCGCTGAGTGGATTTATCGTTGCAGCTCTTGTGTTGATGCCGGAAGGGCTCAGTGCATTGCAGGCGGCGAAGGAAAACAAGCTGCAGCGCGCCGTCAATATTTGCCTCGGTTCCGCCGTGGCGACAATCGGGCTGACTGTCCCGGCGGTTCTTTTTGTTGGGTTCTATACCGGGCACACGGTTGAGCTCGGCCTGGAGCCACCAGAGATCGTACTCCTCGCACTGACATTATTCGTCAGTTTGCTGACATTCGGCAGTCGAACCACGAATTATCTACTCGGCGCGGTTCATCTTGCACTCTTTGCAGCTTATGTGATGATGATCTTCGATTTATCCTGAGAAGTTCCCGCTTTTATCTATTGAAAAGATAGTTCTTGGTCCGGGTCGGCGAATATGATTTGTTCCAGCAAGTATTAACAACACTATTGATTGACAAAAGATGCTGCTCCTGAACGAAGACCAGACACGTGATGCGCTTCCATTCCCGGACTTGATAGACGCTCTTGCAGAAATGTTTCGAACCGGGTGCATGATGCCGACGCGACATCATCATGACATGGAGATACCGGGTGAACCAGACGCAACGCTCTTGTTGATGCCTGCCTGGCTGCCAGGCAAATACGCCGGCGTGAAAGTTGCGACAGTTGTACCAGGCAATTCTGAGCGGTCGCTGCCGGCAGTTTCAGCTCAGTACCTGCTCTCCGATGCAGGGACGGGTGAAATGCTGGCCTTGATCGATGGTGGTGAGCTCACAGCGCGGCGAACCGCAGCGGCTTCCGCGTTGGCTGCGCGCTATCTGGCACGTTCAGATGCTCGCCACTTGCTATTGCTTGGGACGGGGCGACTTGTACCGAATTTGATAGCGGCTCACATGGCCATACGCTCGATCGAGGAAGTCACGATTTGGGGGCGCTCAAAGGCGAAAGCGAATGAGCTTGCAACGGAATTGCAGTCTGTTTTTCCCATCACGATCAACTCAGCTGATAGCCTGACGGAAGCGCTTGGACAGGCTGATATTATCAGTGCCGCGACCCTTTCTTCAGAACCTTTGATCAAGGGAAAGGCCCTGAAACCTGGAGCACATGTTGATCTCGTCGGGGCTTTCAAGCCAACAATGCGGGAAAGCGATGATGACCTTATCAAAAGAGCGGAAATTTTTGTCGACACAAGGGACGGATGTCTGACTGAAGGTGGTGATATCGTCCAACCTCTCAAGGCCGGGCTGATATCGCGCGATGACATTCGCGCAGATCTTTATGATCTTTGTCGGACCGATCATCCGGGTCGACAGTCAGACGACGCGATTACGATGTTCAAGTCTGTCGGTGCGGCTCTGGAAGATTTGGCCGGTGCCATGCTTGCATATCGAAATGTCGAACACTGAGTTTGCCCTCAATGCTCTAAAGACGGCTAGCCTAGTTCGAATGTGGTAATTCCGAACATTTGGTCCAGTGGCAGCTCGGGCGCTTTTCCCCGATACATGCGAAAGGTTTCGAATTCGGGAGACAATTCGTATTTCTCTGCAAGCAGAAGTGCCGCTGCATTGGGTTCGGGCGTATCCAGTATCACAAATTGCCCTTTAACCTGACCTGCCAGGGCCCTGAACAAGGTGTCCGCAATCTCTGGAGTGTCGGCGAAAAGGGGACCGATTTTGAAACCTTCATGGCATTGGCGGATCACACCGTAGCCCATCACGATACCGTCTTCGACAAAGGCGAAGCCTTTTCGGGTTTCGCTCATGGGATCTGTCCACCGCTTCAGAAAGTCTTCGCGTTCTGCGGGAAAAAAGCGTTGGTCGTAGTCCCTGATCGACGGGAATATGCCTCGTCCAAGAGGTGCAATGCGCGGATCCATGGGTGTGTCACACGTGGATGTGCCGATTTGCCGGATGTTCCGGTAGATGGACTTGAAGCCGTGCTCTGCGTAACTGGCGGTCTGTTCGTTGACAGCATCAAGACCTATGACGCGCGTTCCCAGATATGACATTGCATGATGCCATATTTGATGGCCGTAGCCTTTTGTCCTGAATTCACGTTTGCAAATATAAAGCCCGATAAAACCATACCCGTTTCCATAACGCACACCTGAGATAACGTTGACGAGCTTGCCATCGATTTCTCCGGCGAAATAGCCAGTTGGATCTGCTGAAAAGAATGCCGGTCCATCCTCCAAACCCGGATTCCATCCTTCCTCCATGGCCATTGAAAGAGGGACGTGGATTTCGTTTTCGGTCAACTGGCGGACTTGGAGCTCGGTGGTCATGGATAATCCGGGTGTCCTGATGTGTGGGTTGTCGAATCTTAGAATGACTCGGTTTGATTGAAAATCTGCGGGTCAACAATTGAAATGGAAAAATGAAAACAGCTTTTGCACCCTAGGCTTGGCTTGCTTCCACGCGGCAAGTGTGCATCACTTTACGCTAGGGCATACTATCGCGGGGCGCTGATCGTATCGGCAAGATCGATCTCCTTGTGAGGTTTGTCACAGTCTGACATCTGCTTGAGCGCTAAAGTATCGTCGAGGTTACAGCGCTGAGGACGTAATGCAAAATCGGAAATCGCATCCAATCGTGCTCCGGTCCGCCGGACCAAAAGCTCCAAAACCACTTGCCAGGCTTCGCAGGGCTGTACGGATCGGATTGATCAGTCTGCCGCTTAGCCTTGCTTTACCCGGCCAATACGCACTTGCGGCACCCACACCGGAAGACGGGCGAAGAGTGGCACTGGTCATCGGTAACCAGGACTATGAGTATGTCGAGCCTTTGGTAAATCCGATCAACGACACGCTGGCAATTTCAAAGGTGCTGCGTGAGGCTGATTTTGATGTCACGATCGGTAAGAACCTTAGCAAGAAAGAGCTTGAGAAAGTCGTTCGGAGGTTTCTTCGTGAACTGAAAGACGGTGATACGGCATTGTTTTATTATTCCGGTCACGCGCTTCAGGTTGGAGAATCCAATTTCATCTTGCCGGTCGATGCGAAATTGACGTCCGAATATGATCTGGAATTTGAAAGTTTGAAGGTTTCGCACCTGCTCGACTACATGAAGGCTGCTTCCAGCCTGCAAATCGTGATGCTGGATGCCTGCCGCGACAATCCGTTTGAAATCGGCAGCTTGTTCTGGGGTGAGGAGGAGTATTCCCTCGGAAAGACCCGTGGGCTCAGACGTATCCCCAATAAGCTCGGCGCATTCATTTCATACGCAACGCGGCCGGGTCAGGTAGCTTTTGACGGCGAGGGGCCCATGAGCCCTTTCACCACGTCTGTGGTTGGCCATGCTCTCAATCCTGCGCTAGAGATCAAGGATCTCATGACCAAGGTGCGCGATGAGGTTGTCAAAAAAACAGGCGGCCAGCAGATCCCTTATGAGGACTCTACGCTCGTCACAAATTTTTACTTTGTTCCGCCAAAGCCGGAACCGATTGTGACAGCCCATCACCGGGTAACGGTTTCCGCCGGTGAGGAAGCAGTGCCGCTCAGAATACCTGAACCTGTGCAACCCGAAGGTGGCAGTCTACAGGCGACTTTGACGCTTTCTCCTGAAAAAGGTGAGTTGCGTTTGCCGGGTGGAGCTGTCGTTTCTGAAGGCGACATCATTGGCGCATCTGAATTGGCCAGTCTGGAATTTGTGCCTGCGCAGTCCGGTACGGGAGACGTCGAGCTGATCGGATATGAGGTCAAGGACCAGTGGGGTGGCACGGCCAACGCAATCGCCTCAATCACGGTTGCCCAGGCAGCAGAGCCTGTTGACGACAACAAGGACCAGGAAGACCGCGCCAAGCGCCTCCAGGACTTGTTGGCCTGGCTGACGGATCAGGCCACCTCCGGTGCCGTTGATGCGGATATCGGAGTTGGACCGGTTCCCGTTTATCCGGAAGCGCCAGCAGACGGCCTGCCGGCAACCAGCGACTGGCTGAAGGTTGTTTCCGTTGATCCGGATCTACAGCTTTCATCAGAAGGAAGGCTTCTTCAAAGTGGCGACCGGTTTCCGGTATCGGCTCTGCCGACGCTGACTGTGCGTCCCCAGATCGGCAGTGAGACCGAGGCCGGAAAGTTCTCGCTCGAATTGCCTGCGGCCGCCGGTCAGTCAGCGACACTCACACAGATTGTCCAGCCGCGTGTCACACAGTGTGATCAGTTGGCGACACAGCCTTTCGATCTCCAGGCCGTTACCGAGGGCCGGTTGGCCAACGACCTGGATCCGGAGGCCGTGGACAAGGCTTGTGCCGCTGCCATGGCTGCCTATCCCGAATTTGGCAGGTTTGTTTTCCAGCGAGGGCGCGGCGCATTTGCCGCCGGAGATCTGGAACAGGCGAGCGCTTATTTTGAGCAGGCCTACCAAATGGGTCATGTCCGAGCAGGTCAGGTTCTGGGACGCATGTATTATCTCGGTGCCGGTATCGATCGGAACCGTGAAAAGGCGGTTGAGCTTTACCGCAAGGCTGCCGAACGTGGTGATGCCTATGCGCTTCATTCTCTCGGCATGGCTGAGATCAGAGGGGAAGGCACTGCCCAAAATGAAGAAGCGGGTCTGGAAAAGCTTCTGCAATCCGTAGAGGCCGGACACACATTTTCTTACAATGCGATCGGCGGATTTTATCTTCGCGGCCAACACGTTGGCGAGAATGTCGATAGGGCTGTCTACTATTACAACAGATCTGCATCTCGCGATGACATCTACGGCTTCCTGAACATGGGGACCCTTTACCGAGAAGGAAAAGGTGTTCCGCAGGACTTTGAAGCCTCTCTCGGTTGGTTCATGAAAGCGCATGACGGTGGTCATCCGGCAGCGGGAACTGCGATTGGACTGCTGTATTTCAACGGCCAAGGCGTGGAAAAAAGTCCCGAAGAGGCAACCAAATGGTTCCGGGAAAGCGCACAACGCGGTGATGCCTGGGGTGCGTTCAACACGGCATTCATGCTCGGCAAGCAGTCCGGTGAGGGTGCTGCACGTGATCGCATCAGGATGCTTGCAATGGCCGTCGCTGTCGATCCCTCTTCGCAAGCAGCCGACAAGGCCACCGGATCGCTGAAAGATGCGGACAAGAGGTTGAAAGCCAAAGTGTTGCAGCAAGCATTGACGGATTTGGGTTTTGCGCCCGGGCCCGTGGATGGTCAGCCTGGCAGGAAAACCCGCGAGGCGCTGGCAGCCTTCTTTGAGGCGAGTGGCCGTGAACCGGTTCAGGGTGACGAGGCCGTCATTTCATTGGTTAAACATCAGTGGGAACAGAGCCGTCCACGTTACGATCTGTTCTAAATTTTCGATTTTCCCAAGTCTATTTGGGAAGGTTTTTGGGTTGATCGACGTTTTTGAGTTGGAGCATTCGGTCAGTTTTTACCGGAGTAATATTTCCGGGGGCTAAGGAGAAAGACGATGAATTCACTACTGCGTTTAATACCTCTGGCTGGGATGGCCGCACTTCTGGTCGCGGGCTGCCAGACGCAGCAGAACCCGAATCCAAACCCGGTTGCACAGCCAGCCGCGGCGAATGCCTCCACCACAACAAGATCGACAACCCGTCCGGTTGTTGACCCGATCAATGACCCGTCACTTCGCGACAGTTCGAACGACAGCGGCGGCGGCGGCGGTGGCAATGACAGCGGCGGCGGCGGTGGCAATGACAGTCCTGGCGGCGGCGGCGGCGGCTCCTGGGGCTAACGCAGTCCTTTTGCGAGTATGACATGAGATCAGCGATCCGACATTTGGGCCGGTTGGGGTTCCAACATATGGCCGCATCTATGCTGTGTCTGTTTGCATTCGCTGCAACAGCCACCGCAGGTGAATGGCGGGCGCTGGTAATCGGTATTGATGCCTATCGTCACGTTTCACCGCTCAAGGGAGCGGTGAACGACGCAAGGGATATTGCCGAGACTCTGACCGCAGCCGGCGTTCAAGATCTGACAACGCTTTTTGATGACGACGCGTCGCGCGCCGCCATTCTAACGTCTTGGCAGGAACTGGTTGCCCGTTCAGGACCCGATGATGTGCTGGTCTTGTCTTATGCAGGTCATGGAGCGCAAGAGGCGGAGTGGCTCGAAGGTTCTGAAGAAGACGGCCTGGACGAGGTTTTTTTGCTCGCAGGGTTTGATGTGTCGGCACCTGGCAACGGAGAACGCCTGAGGGACGACGACATCGCGGCCATGTTGCGTGCGGCCGGACAGCGCAGAGTCATGGTTATTGCCGATAGCTGCCATTCCGGAACAATGACCCGCTCGATTGACCCGCGTGTCACACGGCTGGGAACAAGGCTCATCGGCTTACCGCCATTTGAGAATGACGTCTTGCGCTCCGCACCTGTTCATCCAGTGCTGGTCGAGACCAATTCTGAAGATCTTCAGGAACTGCCCAATGTCATCTATGTTGGGGCGACTGTCGACGGTCAGGTTATTCCCGAATTGATGATTGGTGGCGAACCGCGAGGAGCTTTGAGCTGGGCTTTTGCGCGCGGTGTTGAAGGACGTGCCGATCTCGACCGGGATGGTGGCATCTCAATGGCCGAGCTGAGCCGGTTCTTGCAGGAGACGGTTCGTGTTGCAACCGAAGGCAGGCAATCCCCAAGCCTCAGTGTTGGCGGTGACAGCCGCGCAGCCGTCCTGCCGCGCGTGGAAGACACTTTTCTGGAAGGTCGCGTCTACGAGCTGACACTTTCTGCCAGTGCCGATGCCGCACGTCCGATCCTTGAAAACCTGGCAACGCTTCATTCTGGAAGACTGAAGATTGCAGGCAGTGAAAATGCAGATCTTTTCTGGGACGTTGAAGAGGGAGACGTTCTGACCAAGTTTGGCGACGTTGTTCTTCGCGGTCAGGCACAAAATGCAGATCGATTTGCAAATGTGGTCACAAAATGGGTGCTGCTTTCCGATCTTTATGCGCTTTCTAGGGACGTGCAGCCCATTGAAGGAAAATTGCAGCCTTCCGTTGGTCATATCCCGGAAGGAGCTGCCTTCAAGGTTGGTTTGACGTCCGACGAAGGTGGTTACATGACGGTGTTCGCATTGGAAGCTGACGGGACCATGCGGTTGCTGGCGCCGGACAAGAGAGCAGACCCCTTGGGTAAGGATTCGCTGCTTGATGCAGACAAACCCTATGGCCTCAACTTGCGCGCAGCTTTGCCATTTGGCGCGGATCACATCATTTTGGTGCGGTCGAACAAACCGATGGTGCAGCTTGTTGGCGTTCTGTCTGCGCTTGACGGAAAAGCGCTCAGTCCTGAGCTCCTGCCAAGTCTACTGAAACTGATCAGGACCGCTGCGAGCGGTATCGGGATCGCCGGGGTCTACACTCAGCCAGCTGGATAGATGCGCATCATCTGCACGGTGTTTGCTTGATTTGGCGCGAAAAACTCCTTTGTGTGACCATAGCCACACTCAAATTGCCACACTCTGATATAACTTGTTTCACAAGAACGGCTTTGGCACCTTGTCGCCGACTGCCGAACAGCACTTAACTTGGGAGACCGAGATGACGTATTCATTCAAAAATATTCCTTTGGGACGATGTATGAAGGCTGCCGCTATCGGATCCGTGTTTTCTGTCGGGCTGGTCGCTTCCGTGAGCACTGCCTTTGCTGATCCTGTTGCGCTTGTTCTGGACAAGTCGGAAGGCATTGGTGTTTCCGCATTTGAAGAACTGATGCCGGGTGACGTGATTGATCTTGGCAAGTCTGGCCATATCGATTTGCTCAGCTACGGTGCCTGTCAGGAAGTGCGCTTGATGGCTGGCGTCGTGAATGTTTCTTCAGACGGCTACACTCTTGATGGCGGCGAAGAAAAGCTGCTCAGAGCAGGCAATTGTCTCCAGGCTGAAAGTGGCTCAGGTGATGAGAAGGCCGACAAGGGATTGACGGTAACCCTTCGGGGTCTGACCCTTGAGAACAAGAAAGCGGCGTCCCTGATGCTGCGTTTCGACAACAAGCTGCGTGAAGAATACGACAAGGTTTTCGTTTCCTTCGGCGGTGGTGCTCCCAAGCGGTTTGACGTGCTCGATAACATTCTGACCGAAATGCCGGATCGTGTCGAAGAAGACGAATCCGTCGAAGTCGAACTGTTTCTACAAGGCAAAGCGCCGGACTACGGCGTTGTCATGCGAAAGATCACCATTGATCCCGTTCAGGTTGGACGAGAAACTGCGGTAGTCATCGTGAAATGACCTTTGCGGGCCGGATTGCAGACGCAGCATTCGGCCGGAAACAGCTCATCGTGCTCATTGCATGTGTTGCGATGGCCATCGGTGTTATCGCCGGCCTGTCTGCGAAAAAGGCTATTTGGGAAGGTTGGTTCACTGACCGGCTTTTTCAGATCAGAGCCATTATGGGTGGTGCGCAACCTTCTGCATCAGCACCAGTTGCCGTGATCGGATTGGATCAGACGGCGCTCGATTCAGACCGACTTTCACCCTATCCGCGGGTCTTGATGACACCGGTTTTGGCTGAAACCGGTCAGGCGATACTTGATTCTGGTGCTGTCGCGCTCGGTTTTGATTTTGTTTTCGCCTACAGCGCGGATTCCTTTGTTTATCCCGAGACTGGAGAAGAAAGCCTGCGCGGCTTCGATCTTCCGTTTCAGCGCTTTCTTTTTGCCAATCGCGGCAGGGTTTTTATCGCGCATACCGAGGTCGGTGTGCCGCACAGACGGTTCACTGCCGCAGCTGGCAGTGGTGGTGTCCGCTCCGTTATCATTTCTACCGACAGCGATGGCGTTGTGCGCAGTCACACGCCTCAGCTGCCGCTCGCACAGTCGCCATACTTGATTGATGCCTTGTTGGGGGCGGCAAGGTCTTCAATGTCGGAAACCTACACGGCAATTCCCGATGCCCGACTGTCCTCCTCAATACCCTATCTTTCCATGATCGATGTGTTGACCATGATGGAAAGCGAGGAGGGGCGCGAAAAACTTAAGGAGTTTGCCCGAGGACGGATCATCCTGATCGGTAGTTTGATCCCGTTCGAAGACGAGCATCTATATTCGGACCGTTTCTTGCCGGTTGCCGCGGCCGATCAGGTTGAAACTGGGCAGAGCGGACGGCCCAGAGTACAGGCGCAAACGGCAGGTGTTTTCATCCTGGCCGACCTTGTGGGGGCGGCCCTAACTGGCCGTGTCGCGCTTGAACCGCCAACTGGTCTGCTATGGGGCCTTGCCATCGCATTTGCGATCGCCGGAGCATTTGCCGGTCTCATGTTACCCCTGATGACTTTGCCATTGGTCGCAATTGGAGGGATCGCAGCTGCGCTGGGGATCAGCCTGGCGGGGTTGGAGTTTGGTTTTCTGATCGCACCGGGCGTAGCACCTGTTGCCTGCATCGTGGCGATGGTTGTCGCGGCATCTGGCAAGGTTGCGGTATTACAACGCAAACAGAGATCTTTGGTCAGACTTTTCAGCCACTATCTGGCGCCTGATGTGATCCGGCAGATGGCGCATTCGGAGCAACTTCCGGAATTGGGTGGGGATACGAGAACGGTTGTTGTCGCCTTTATCGACATTGCGGGCTTCACCAAGATGTCCGACAGTCTTGCCGACGGAGAAGTGGTCAAGATGGTCAATACCTGTTTTGACGAGATCGGACGTGTGATAACGGCGCATCACGGCTACATCGACAAATATATCGGTGACGCAATCATGGCAGTCTGGAACGCGCCCAACACGGTTGCCAACCCGGAACAGGCTGCTGTCGACGCATCGCGAGAGATTGTCGGCCTGCTTGATGACCTGCGCCGGAAAACTGGCCAATCCATTCTCGATCTGCGGGTGGCATTGAACGCTGGTCCTGTTCTGGTCGGTGATATCGGTGGGGAGTTCCGCCGGTCCTTCACTGTCATGGGAACGACGGTCAATACGGCCAGCCGAATAGAATCTGTCGCCAAGGACAAGAAGGTTCGTTTGGCTTTTAGCCAATCCGTCGCTCAAAACCTGGCCAGCACATACCCGGTCAAGGAGATCTGGTCAGGCCAGCTGCGAGGCCTGAGCAAGGACATTTCTGTGTTCACTCTGGACATCGCTGAAATGTACATGGAAGACGATTTTTCGACGAAAGACAAATCCAAGCAACAACAGCCGAAGTTGCTTAAGTTCCCGCGTTGACGACTATTTTCAGCCTTTGCATCCTAACTTGCGATCCGGCATGATCAAACTGTTCAGACTTGGTGGTTCCAATGGAACCATGAGGGAGCAAGGAAGGCGGTATGGCCCAATGGCCTGACAATCGAAATCAGGGTGGCAACAGGCCCGAATTCGACCGGACCATCATCCGGCCGGCGGGAAAGCCACAAGCTGCGCAGAGAGCCGAACCCGCGAAGGCTACTCAGGAAGCACCGCGGCAGAAAACACCGCCACGACAAAGCAAATCCTCGCCCAAGCTCGTTTACGCCGGTCTTGCCGTTGGTTTTCTCCTGTTCGGAGGAGTTGTCGGAGGTTTGACGCATTTGTTCACTTCGGGCTCCATTTCGTTTTCTCCGCCGGAAAATTTGCCAGGAAACGATGTTGCCGAACTATCCGACGGTGTTGAGGCGCCAGTCCAGGGCGACACAGATGGCCAAAATGTTCAAGTGACGGAAACTGATAACAAACCGATAGAACTGCCCGCCCCAGAAACAGTGGTTGCAAGCGACGACGAACTGGATGTTCCGGCAGATCCGTTTTTCGATATGGCGTTGTCGGCAGTTATTCCGCTTGCAGGAGACCCGGTGTTGCTCGGCAGTGGAGCTTCAAGCAGGCGCATAGAACTCTCTGAGCGGCCCGTCCCAACAAATGCGAATACCGGCAAAGTTGCGGTCCCCACGCTGACGGCCTTCGTTCTCGACAGTCAGATGCTGGATGCTGACGGGAATCTCGTGATCCGTGCACCAGGCAGTGAAGCCGATTTTCAGTTCGGCAATTTTGGTGGTGGCGAAGATACGGAGGGACTGGTTGTTGAAGAAGATCAGATCAGCGATGGCGGTACGGATCTTCCGGTTTTCCTGAAACCACCCACTGACACATTGGATCTCTTTTTGACAGAGCGTCCGATCGGGCAGGGGCCGAGCAGAATTGAAGTCCGGGAGCGGATCGAAAAGGCAACCTCTCTGACGGACTATTTAAAAGCCAAGGGATTCGATGAAGATGTCTTGAAGCCCTTGCAGGAATTCGCCCAATCAGAATTCAAGAAAGGCGATTTGATCGCGGGCGATGCAATCGCCGTACGTGGTGTGCGAATGCCAAATAAGGTTGGGCGGATCGGTGACTATTACCGTCCTGTGCAGATATCTTTTCATTCCGAGGATGGATACCTTGGAACTGCGGCGTTTTCTCTGAGCCGGGATGGAGACAGCTATGTCCATGGAGCTGACCCCTGGTTCGGGAAAACCATCGTTGAAGAAAAGATCGCGAGCGATAAAGGCGCTGGCGATGGTGGGGCATCTGCCGGCAAGACGCATCGATTGATAGACGGTCTTTATGCAACAGCTGTCCGCAATGCGGTGCCGGCCTCAATCGTGGGTGAAGCCATCGCCTATCTGGCTCCAACGACAGATCTGAAACGGGCGATCAAACCGGATGAACGATTTACCCTTGTGTTCACTGATGCACCAAGAGACGAAAAACGAGGCGGTGGCCGCGTTCTGTTTGCCGGAGTACGCCGAGGCGATGACTGGTCAGTGCGTTGTTATGTGCTCAAGGCTCCTGGGAACAGAGGATTTGCCTGTGTCAGTGAAGGCGGAAAGGTTAGCCTGTCAGGCGCCATGCTTGTTCCGGTAAAAGGGGTTTTGACCTCAAAATTCGGCATGCGTTTTCACCCGATCAAGAAGACGGAGAGACTGCATGCGGGTGTTGACTGGGCTGCACCGACGGGAACACCAATTCGAGCTGCGTTTTCTGGAAAGGTAACTTACCGCGACGTACGTGGAGGGTACGGTAATTTCATCGAGCTCACACACAAGGATGGAATTACGACCAGATATGCTCATATGCACGAATATGGGGATGGCATCGAAAAAGGGACGGTCGTCCAGGCCGGAGATCTGATCGGCTATGTTGGCACGACAGGACTGTCTACCGGTCCGCACCTGCATTTTGAGATCCGGCAACGCGGTGAACCGACCGACCCGCTCGCATTCGAAATGGAAACCGGATCAGACGCACCGCAATCCGTTGCGAGTAAGGATCTCAAAGACTATCGCTCTGTTGTCGGCGAAATCTTGAGCGTACAATAGACACGTATTCAATCAGTTCTTGAAAGACACAGAGCTTCAACTCTGATGTGGATTGTGTTCCCCGGAAGCTGAACTGAACAATCCAGCTTTCCGCTCTAGTTTCGAGGCCCCAAGAGATATGCGAGATCAAGTTTCCCATGTCTCGCATATCCGTGAACCATTCTTCCTGGCGTCGATCATCCAAAAACCAAAAGCTGAGCGCAGGGTGAAATTGAGTTCTTGGTTCAACTCAGTCTGTCGTGACGCTCAGCTCTCCATCAGATGCGTGCACTGTTGCCGTCTTGATTTCCTGACCATTCATCTGGGCTGTCAGGAAGGCTCTGGAGAGTTTCGGCAGCAGGTCGTTGGTCAGAATGTTATCGATCATACGCCCACCGCTGTCAGGATCGCGGCAAAGAGACACGATATGCGCGACCACGTCGTCTCCATAGACAAGTTCCGCATTTTGGTTCTGTTTTACACGCTTTACGACGCGGTTAAGCTGCAACCTGATGATGAAGCCGAGCACAGATGGCGACAGCGGGAAATAGGGGATCGTAACAATACGGCCAAGCAGAGCAGGTGGGAAAACGTCCAGCAAAGCAGGCCGTAGGTCTTCAGCAAGTTTTTCCGGATCAGGCGCATTTGGGTCAACCGCTGCAACAGTCGGATCGTCAGAAATCGGCTGGTCAAGTATGTGGCCCGCAGCATCCATGATCTGATCCGTGCCCACGTTTGACGTCAACAGGATCAGTGTGTTGCGGAAGTCGATCTTCCGGCCCATTCCATCTTCCATCCAGCCCTTGTCGAAGACCTGGAAGAATATTTCATGCACGTCCGGGTGCGCTTTTTCCACCTCGTCCAGCAGCACCACGGAATAGGGCTTACGGCGCACGGCCTCTGTCAGCCGGCCACCTTCGCCATATCCGACATATCCGGGAGGCGCCCCTTTCAGGCCGGACACTGAATGCGCTTCCTGAAATTCCGACATGTTGATCGTGATCAGGTTGTCTTCGCCGCCGTAGAGAGCTTCAGCGAGTGCAATCGCCGTTTCGGTCTTGCCGACACCGGATGGGCCGCAAAGCATGAAGACGCCGATCGGTTTGTCCGGATTGCCCAGTTGAGCGCGACTGGTTTCAATCCTTTTGGAAATCATGCCAAGTCCATGTGCCTGCCCAATCACGCGCTTGTTCAGTGTGTCGGAGAGACTGAGGATCGTCTCCATTTCATCCTGAACCATGCGACCAACAGGAATGCCGGTCCAGTCGGCTATGATCGTGGCGACTGCATCGTCATCGACATAGGCAAAGACCATCCGGTCTTCTTCGGGGATCTCCGCAAGTGCTTCCCGATTTTCCTTGAGAGCTGTCCGGATCGCTTCTTCGTCCTCAAGATCGACATCAAGGTCGAGATCCAGGTCGTCGATTGGAACAAGGGCAGGCGCGTCGCCGTTCTCAGCTTCTTCAGGAGCACTTTCCGGCATGGGGGCCGGTTCACCGTTCTTCAGCCGGGCAAGCGCGGCATTCAGGCTGCGGATGCTGGCCACCAATTTGCGCTCTTTCTCCCATGCTTCCTGAACCTCTCCGATGGCTGTTTCCGTGTCCGCAATCGCTTCATCGATTGCTTCGAGTTGCTCAGCACCGTCGTGGCCAAGTTCGGCATCGTTCAGGAGGGCCTGTTTTTCCGTTTCCAGAAAACCCTTCTTGGCGACAAGGTCAGAAAGGCGAGCAGGATGAGCTGCTTGCGAAATGTTGACCTTGGCGGAGGCCGTATCCAGGACGCTGACTGCTTTGTCAGGCAATTGTCGGGCAGGGATGTAGCGGCGAGACAGGGAAACCGCAGCTTTCACTGCGCTGTCAAGAATGCGCACCTGATGATGGTCTTCCATCGGGCCGAGTAGACCACGCACCATGGTAAAACACTTCTCTTCGTCCGGCTCATCCACCTGTACCGGCTGGAAGCGACGTGTCAGTGCGGGGTCTTTTTCAAAATGCTGCCGGTATTCGGACCAGGTGGTGGCTGCCACTGTCCGCAGTGTCCCGCGGGCAAGCGCGGGTTTCAACAAGTTGGCAGCATCGCCTGTTCCTGCTGCACCGCCCGCACCAACAAGTGTATGCGCTTCGTCAATGAAGAGGATGGTTGGCACAATGGAGGCATGAACGGCATCGATGACCGCGCGCAGGCGTTTTTCGAATTCACCCTTCATGGAGGCCCCGGCCTGCAGCAGCCCGAGATCCAGAGCGCACAATCTTGTTCCGAGCAGTGCGGGTGGGACGTCGCCTGACACAATTTTTTGGGCGAAACCTTCAACAATTGCGGTTTTACCGACGCCGGCTTCGCCGGTCAGGATTGGATTGTTCTGGCGACGGCGCATCAGAACATCGATAACCTGACGGATTTCTTCATCTCGTCCGACAATGGGATCAAATTCGTCAGCTCGTGCACGGGCTGTGAAATCGACCGTAAACTGGGTAAGGGCATCCTCGCCGACGCCGCTGCCCGGCGATGCCTCGGCGGCCTCGCCAGGGGCTGCACCTGCGGCAGCCTTTGGGCCGGACCCATCGATTGGCCGCGCACCGGTTTCAGAGGACGCGCCTGCAATGGATTCAAACTCACGGATGATTTCATCCTTGTTGAGCGTTTCCAGGGCGGAGGAGTATCTGCAAAGCTGACGCCAGGAGCTTTTGTCGCCCATGACCGCAAGCAGCACATAAGCTGAGCGGATTTTATAGTCGCCGAAGCGCAGCGTCCCTTCAAACCAGGCGCGCTCCAGCGCTTCCTGAAAAGGTGCCGACATGGATGGCAATTCGGTCTGGTTGATCTTGAGATCCGAAATGGCCTGCTGAAGATCCGCGTGAACAGCTCCAAGGTCGATCCCGTAGTGGCGGAGAATATGCGTCAGATCTGTATTCTCGTCCCGGATCAGATAGTAGAGCCAGTGCAGGATTTCTAAGTGCCGGTGACCGGAACTTTTGGTCAGCCGCATGGCCTTTTCCAGGCACTCGTAGCTTACCGTGGTGAGTTTGTTGGCAACAGTTTCAACCAGAATGTCACTCATAACATCGGCCTTTCAAATTAGAGACCTATTGATAGACGGTAGTATGGCGGCGCACAGGCCGGAAACGGGTGTCGGTCAGCATTTCCTCATCTTCAAACTCGAACTTTTCCTCGTCTGTTTCCTCTGAGGAAGGGGGCTTCAGCCAGCCAATGTGCCCCAATGTTGCAGAACTGCTGCTGTTCATCTGAACCGCAGAAGCACATCGTTTGGGCAGGGCCAATTCGATCTCGTATTCAATTTCCAGACCGAGATAAAAATCGATCAGATCGAAGAGCTTTTCAGTCCAAAGATTTGGCTTTGTCCGGGTCGGCGGCAAAAACTTGCGGTATTCTTCCAAGGAGCTGGTGAAGATCCTTATGCGGATCTTGTCACTGACGCTGTACACCTTGGCACCAACGATCGTGTCTGCCCCCAACTGTCCAGCGCCCCCCGGACCAAAACCGCCGAGGCTGAGTTGGTCGTCCTTGTCCAGGTGCAGCCAGGTGCCGACACATTGATCAATTTCGACTTCTACGCCAAAAACGCCGGTGATCAGCGCCTTAAGGCGGGCGGCGCTTTTCGTCTTTGCAGATGTCAGGCCTGCATAAAGAAGCTTGAGGCGATCATCGATATGGTCGAGGTCGCGGAAAATCGGCGAACCGATCCCGATTGGCGCTCCCAGATAGGCAAGGAAACGGTCATCGTCGGGTCGGTCGTGTTGGACAATCGGGCGTGCGTCGGCCCATGCACGATAAAACAGCTGAACAAAGCGATTGTTGAAGACATCGAGAAAGCGCGGAAAACTGTCCTCGCCACGCAGGCCGCGCATGATGGCTTCGTCGGTATAAGCAGCCGGCAACGCACCGTGAGGCCCGAGCATACCCAGGAAACGCTCCAGCAGCACTAGTCCACCATCAGCATCGCGCGTAGCACGTTCAATCGTTGATGGAGCATATTCGCTGGAAGGATCTTGCCCAAAACGAACAATGTCTTCCATGGATCTGCGGCTTTTTCCGATCCGGGGTGGGGCGGGTTCATCAGCCTTTTTCTTCGGATTCATGCCTGCCGGAGCTTGCGCGCCGGGTGCGGTTTGCCCCTCGAGCATACGCAGCACCGCCAAGAGGTCATGACCACCAGGATGTTTTTCGATACGGGCACTTAATGCGGCCAGAAGAGATGCATATTGCTGCTGAACGGGAACTTCTATTCTCGGTTCTTCGTTCGGGACCGGCTCTGCGTCCAGGTCAGACTGTTGGTCAGACGGCGCCGCGAGCGGCTCCACCGTGTCACCATTGCTTTGGTCAGGAACATCTTCTGAGGTGGATTTCTGTTCCGGTTCGCGGCTGTCTTCCTGTGGCTTGGCAGTATCCTGGTGCTTTGCACTGATGACAGTTTTATCGGGCTCATTGGACACAGGATCTGTGGCTGCGTCGCGCGGCGTTTCGGTTTTTTCCTGAAAAACGCTTTCGTTGTGAACAGGTGCTGTTTCTGGCCAGGGTGTTTCCAGGTCAGCGGGATCAAGCGTAAGCGTTTCAACACTATCTTGCTGAACGTCGGTACTCTCTTCGGCTGCTTGCCAATCAGCCGGTTTTTGCGCCCCGATTTGAACAACCGTCTTGTCCGCGGCAGGTTTCCGGTCAGGCTTTTTCTTTTTCCCGCGTGTGCTTTTGTCGTCCTTGCCGCTCATAGGATCCCCTTTGCGCCGATCCTTGGCGGCCATTTCATGATCGTTCCACGTTCGGTGGTGGCAATTACGCATTGGGTGAAGTGATTGATGGACGCATATTCTGCAAGGAACCGATCAAGCACAGCTCCCATCAGAAAGGCGCTCGCTCCTTCGAATGCCTTGTCATCCAGCGTGATCGTGATCTCCAGACCCCTGGCAACGCCGGTGCCTGACTTCTGCTGAAGCCTTCGAACAACCGGACGGGTTGAGACTGAGCGAACCGACTGGGCCTGACGGTCGGAGGCGTTGTCAGACAACGGGGCAAAGACGCTCAAAAGGTCACGGAAAGATCTTCCATCTTCTCCAGCCGCATCGTGCACCAGTCCGGTGTGGTTGAGCGCCAGGATATTGATGAGCCTCCAGGCGATTGCTCCGGAATGCCCATCTTCACCAAGGCGTTCATTGTATGACAGCAACGGCGGCCTTGGTGCGGTTGGGCCGGCGACACAATCGACTTTCAGGCTGACATCCTCAAGAATGCGGAAATCGCCGACGGCCGCCTTGTCGGGATTGGACCCGACCGGAAGATCTGCCGCAAGCGAGCGGTTCGATGCCATCACCTTCAATGAGAGCTCCGCCAGCCGCTTGTCGCCACTTTGCAAAAGGGCCGTTGCCTGAGCGCCGCTGGAAATGGAAATGAAAGTCTCGGTCCCAATGTATGGGCTTGGCTGCATGCGCCGGAGTTCCGATGAGGACTGTCTGCGCGGCAAGCGACGTATGGTGTAGAACCACTCATGTCCTGCCTTCTCGGTATCGGGAGCAACGCTATAAAGCGGTTCCACAGCCCGTTTCTGTCCGCCCGAGAAGTGGGCATTCACTTCTGTAACTGCGTGCACCTCGTAGTCCAGTGGACGTGTTCTGTCCGCAATGACCGCAAATTCATGCTGGCCTTTCTTGATCGGAACGCGATCGGTCTGTCGTTCGAACAGATTGACAGCCGGTGCGGTGTGTAGAGCGAAAATCTTGTGCTCGACATGCGCAGGCAAACGGGTTTCCGCTTCGTCGAACACGAAGACGAGTTCAAAGGACTTCGCATTGATCCGGTCGAGATAGCGACGCAGGCCAGTGAGGCGGAAGCCCAGGAAACTGCGCGGGAAGTTGAAATAGTCGCGAATGTGGTCGAAGCCGACGAAAAGGCGGCGGTCATTATGCAAAAGCGCGTCTTCTTCATCAAACCCGAGTTGCTCGATAGCATTTACGGGGACCCGGTGAAGGGTGGCCTGACCGTATGAGTCTTCTGTTCTCAGATAAAGCGCGATTGTGTGTCCGAAGATCTGCTCATACACTTTTGCAGCAAGATCCATCGGGCCGACCAGGCGGATCGGCAGCTCGTTTATCCTGCAGCCCGCAACCTGATATTCAGGTTTCTTCTGCGCTTCTTCCGCCGAGACCTCATTTTCAGGATCCTCCGCCATGCGGTGGGTGAGGGTGATCGAAAGGCCTGCGCGCGCACGTTTGTCTTCGGCCATTTCGGCGCCGAGACCAGAGATTTGGGCCGCGGAACTCAGATATTTGGCATCTGTAAGTTCAAGAGGGGTCATCGTGATCGGCGCGCACAGCGTAAAACGGCACCTGACTTCACCCCTCCGTTCCCGGAAAACGGCTTCCATGGGGGCATGGCGCGCGATCTTGATACCGTTGCGCAGGTTCGCGTCGCCGTATTTTGGCTTTACCCGGGCAAGCACCATCGAAGGTATTGGAGCAAGCGCGGTTGGATAGAGCTGTTCAAAAAGATTGGAAGTGAACTCTGAAAACTCGTGCTTCATCTTCAACTGGACGCGCGCTGCCAGAAACGCGGTGCCTTCCAGCAAGCCTGAAAGCATCGGATCGGATCTGTCTTCCAGAAGGCCGCCAAGCCGTTCTGCAACAGCCGGATATGCCTCAGCGAAGGCGACACCCTGTTCACGCAGATAGGTGAGCTCCTGATTGTAAAGATCTAGAAATTCCCGGTTCATCCAGCCGCCCCAACTATCTTAATTCGGCCGAAGGCAGGATCGACATCCGCGACGAATTCACTGCCCACGCGCACCGGATCGCACCGGATTTCTGCCTTAATCAAAAAACGCACCTTGAAGGTTTCGCTACTGTCGCTTTCATCGCGCACAACTTGGAGCGTACGCGGGTCCATTCGTGGCTCAAAACGAATGAGTGCCTGCCGGATATCCTCGGCAAGTTGGTTGATCCTGATTGTGTCGACCACATGGACTGACAAATCAGGCAAGCCATAATTCAGAATTGAGTTTTCGACTTCGGGGTAATCGGAGAGATCCTGGGTCGAATTCAGATTGACCGTGTTCAAAAGCGCTTGAAGGTCCCGGCGAACTTCGGCGAGCAAGGTATGTTCAGAAACACCGTAGGAGCGTGAAAGCCGTCGGCCGGATTTGAGATTACGGCCCTTTTCAGCTTCCTTTTGCTTCGCTTGAGCAGCCTTGTAGTCCGGGTCATCCATGGCCCGAAAAGCCCACATCAGCGGAGAATGCATTTTCACGGTCGATTTAGCCATTGGCTATGCCCACGCTGGAGGCCCAGTTACGCTTATTAGTTGATCAAGTTTGCCGCACTGTTGGAATGGAAACGTGTGTCACGCCACGGCAAAAAAGGACCGGCTGCCGCACCATGAGAGCGGCAGCCGGTTCGGCGAAATGCCTTACTTCTTTTCGTTTGCAGCGATGTCCCATGCAAACTCTGGAGCCGCGCCTTTGGAGCCATCCGGCTTCTGCTCGGTGTAGATGAACTTGTATTCACCAAAGTTGAGCGTTGCGCTTTCCGTGATCCGGTCGTCGGAACCACTGCCACCGGTCGAGACGTTGGTGACGATGATGTCCTTCATTTCCAGCTTGATGTATTCCAGTGGGCTATCGCCAGCTGCTTTGCGGACGAACAGCGTACCCTTGGCAATGTGCTTGCCGGTGGACACATGCTGAAGAAAAACCGGTGTCGATTTGTCGACATACTTGGTAATGCTCAAATCCTGGAAGAAAGCCTTACCGGAGCCGGAGCCACCACCCATATGCGTGGTACCGGACTGGGACGCTCCCCAGGACCAGGACAACACATCAATTTCGTCCTTGTGGGACTTGTCCTGAGATTCACCATTGATTCCATCAAGTTTCAGAAAAAAATCGACAGCCATTTTAAAAGATCCTCTTGGTTGTTGACGGCCAGGAAAAAATGCCTGGCATTACGTCTACTATTCTTGACAACTACCTCGGACCATACGGTCCAAACCCCTAGGCGCGTTCGCGTCTCGTTTGCACCTCCACCCGGTGAAACCGGGTTGCATCCGATTGGGATGCCTGCCGGAAGAACGGGCCAACGCCCTTCCGGCAATTCTTGTCAATCAGCTTGCGTCTTGCGGAATGCGGGACGCCAGGCTCATGCCAATGTCCATGCCTTCCAGCTGATAGTGTGGACGCAGGAAGAACTGAGCTCTGTAGTAGCCCGGGTTTTCCTCGTCAGCGACAATGGTCACCTTGGCTTCCCTCAGCGGCTTACGCGCTTTGGTTTCCTCGGTTGAATTGTCAGGATCACCATCGACATAGTCCATGATCCAGTCGTTCAGCCAACGTTGCAGCTGTGCTGCTTCTTTGGTCGAACCAATCTTGTTGCGCACCATGACCTTCAGGTAATGGGCAAAACGCGTGGTCGCGAACATGTAGGGCAGACGCGCGGACAGATTGTCCGATGCGGTTGCATCCTTGCCGTCCGGGCCCGAGAACTGCCGCGGTTTGAAGACGGACTGTGCGCCCAGGAAGGCAGCCTGGTCCGTGTTCTTGCGGTGGATCAGCGGGATCAGTCCCAAACGGGAAATCTCGTGTTCACGGCGATCGGAGATCGCAACTTCGGCCGGGCATTTCTGGTCGACACCACCGTCATCTGTCTCAAATACGTGCGTTGGTAGGTCTTCCACAAGGCCGCCGCTTTCCACGCCGCGGATACGAACTGTCCAGCCGTATTCCTTGTAGGCGCGGTTGACATTGGCAGCCATTGCATAGGCCGAGTTCATCCAGGCGTAGTTCTGGTGAGTGTCTTCACCGAACTCTTCCTCGAACGCGAACTCTTCAACCGGGTCGGACTTTGCACCATAGGGCTGCCGCGCCAGTACGCGAGGCATGGTCAGGCCCAGATAGCGAGCATCTTCCGATTCCCGCAAAGTCCGCCATTGTGCGTGGATCTCCGTATCGAAAATCTTGGATAGATCCCGTTTTGCGGGAAGTTCAGTCCAGTCATCCATTTGCATCAGTTGCGGATTGGCTGCTGCAAGGAACGGCGCGTGAGCCGCTGATGCAATCTTTGCCATGCCGCGCAATACGGTGATGTCCTGCGGCTCGTAGGAGAACTCGTAGTCACCAACAAGGCACCCGTATGGCTGGCCGCCAAGCTGACCGAACTCAGCTTCATAGATCTGCTTGAACAGCGGGCTCTGGTCCCACTTGGCACCACGGTAACTCTTGAAGACACCTGCCAGTTCCTTTTTAGAGATATTCAGGAACTGAAGCTTCAGGGTCGCGTCCGTCTCGGACTGGTGAACCAGATAGTCAAGTCCACGCCAGGCACTCTCCAGCGTCTGGAACTCAGGCGCGTGAATGATCTCATTCACCTGTTCCGTCAGCTTCTCGTCCAGCTTTGCGATCATCTCATCGATGGTGTCATAGACATCATCCTTTATGAGCGCCTGGTCGGTAAGTGCTTCCGAAAGGAAGGTCGACATGGCGTTGTCGACGAGTTCGTTGGCGGTGTCGTTCTCGTTCTTGATGCGGAAATTCTGCTTCAAGATAGAGGCAAATTCTTCTGGGCTTTTTTCACCCGCGACTTCGCCCGCTGCTGCGCCGCTCGTTTGGGCGCTTGTATCAGTGTTGCTCATTTACGCCTCCTCCGTATCGTCGCCTTTGTCTGCACCGTCGGGTGACTTTGCCTTGTCGGCTTCGATTTTCTGAGCAAGAGCCTGCATCAATGCCGGATCCCGTGTCAGTTCTTCCAGCTGAGAGATAGCCTGTACGCGTCCATCCATCATGGTGCGCAGCGCTGCAAGACTGCGACGTGCTTCCAGAAGCTTGTTGAGCGCCGGAACCTGTTCGGCAACTTTACCCGGAGTAAAATCGTCCATGCTCTTGAAGCGGAGTTGAACGCTCATCTTGGAATTGTCTTCACCAGACAGTTTGTCTTTTACAGTGAAGGACGTGCCAGGCTCGATGGCTTCCATGCGCTTGGTGAAGTTGTCCATGTCGATGTCGAGAAGTTTGCGATCATCGATATCCGGTTTTTCGACACCAGGACTATCGCCGGACAGGTCGGCCATAATGCCCATCACGAAGGGAAGTTCTACTTTCTCTTCTGCATCAAAGGGATCTTCATAAAAAATATGGACCCGGGGAGGTCTATTGCGCTTAATAAAGCTTTGCCCGCTACTCTTTGCCATTGTACTTGCCTTTCACGTTTCTGACCGAATAGTCACTGGCCAAATCTAGTCAAATACTAACGCAGGGCGTCTTCTTATTGATTCGTTGTTTTGGGTCTGCGTTGTGTCTTGTTGATCTTTATGTACTTCGATTGCCGGGTTCAGGAAGTGATCACAGTCACATGATCGCTGGTTTACATTTTTTCTTTCAAATATTGAGGACCTGTTGGGCTGTTGAGTCAAGGAAGAAGCTGAAAACGTTGGGGTAGTTTCGCCAGATCGATTCGTCTTTCCGTCAATCGTCTTCAGGCCGCAAGAACAGATTGAGCAATCCAGCAAAGGATCCCGCGCTCATATTCTGGGCTTCGTCCAACAACAACGGGATCGGGCTCGTCGGTTCGTGGGACGTATAATATCCCTTGACCGCCGCGATGCCCTTCATCGCGTCGTTCCTGTTTTCAACAACCAGGACAGAAAAATCGTCGATATCGCCCAGATCGTGATCGCTGCCGTCATTCAGATCGACCAGTCGGTCGTTGGAGAGCTGCAACCCGCTTGCTCCAAGAATGAGAGACACTTCGTCAAATCGGCGAGGCATCAGGATCTTCAGCGCATCCAGATAGGATTTGCCAACGAGGCCACGTGCTTCCCGGACAAGAAAAAGGGCAGGGTGAGACGGCTCACGCGATGCAAAATACTCTTCCACAGCATCCAGTATCAGTTTTGCCTGAGCAGCATTCTTAATGTCAGCAGGCCCTGATGACACCTGATCCTGGACAGTGTCTTGCCCATCGGCTTCTTCCGTGTCCTCACTTGCGGCATCTTCAGGAGAAAGTTTTCCGAGGCGAACATTCAACTCGCGACCCATGTCGCGAACAAGCGTGATCAGCTTCTCATAATCCGGAGGACTGGCCTTCGCTTCGCTTTCTTTCAGCTTCTCCGTGCAGGCGTCTGCAATGCCTTGAAGGTCGTCTGGCAGGTCGGCCAGGTCTTTCAGAACTTCGTCAATGACATCCTGTTCCAATTCACCGGATGTAAGCGCGGCGTCGATGGCGCCCAGAGAAATTGTGTGTTCGTCCGCTCTTGCCGTCTCTTCGCCCAGAGCGATCTGAATGGCACGATAGCTGATTGGTCCGCTGCGACGCGTCTTCAATAGCGGAGCGGCCTCAAGTGGAAGTATCACGGTCGGTCGATTGTTGAGCGCTTCGAGTGCACCTAGGCGTTCCATGTGATCGAAGTCCGCGTCGTCAGGATTGACCTGCGACCAATGGTTTTCGACCAGCCTTCGAATGATCCGCACTGCATTTGCAAATACATGAAGTTGTCCGTTGAGCAGACCCAGCTGCGCCATCAGCACCAACAGGCGAAGATCGCGGGACTGCTTCAGAAAGCCGTCCATTTGTTTGAAGAGATCGGTGAATTCAATTTCAGAACGGTCAAACTCGCTAAACCGTTCAGGAAGCATTTCTTCGCAAGAGTCCATGAGCGCGGCAAATGCCGGCTCCGTATCGTAAAGGTCGGGACCACATCCAGCGCCGGGTGATACTTCGGTGCCGTAGACTTCCGGATCAAAATTCATGTGCGCTTCCCGGCCCAGACTTTTTTGTTTTGGTCCGGCCGAATTTTGATCCGGCCGGAAAAAGCTATTCTGCGTGTGCTTATTCGAGAACCAGCTTGCTCTCTACACGACGGTTGGCCGGGTCATTGATATCGGCAACCTTCGGCCGCGATTCGCCATAAGCCACCGTCTTGAGGCGGTTCTGGCTCACTCCGAGTGAAATCAGGAACTGAGTAACGGCTTGCGCCCGATCTTCAGACAGTCGCTGATTATAGGATATGGAGCCGATGCCGTCGGTGTGGCCTTCGATGACAAACTTTGCACCTTCCAAATCGGCAACATTTATGCCCTTGGCAAATTCACGCAGGTTGGCCTTCGCGGAATTGCTCAAACGCGCAGAGGCGTATTCAAAGGAAACAAGCAGATTGAATGCGTCATCGATTGCTTGGGTTTCCGGATCAACGACCAGCGTTTCTGCTGTTTCTGTTTCTGCGGATCCTTCAGGCGACACCGCAACCTGACCACCGCCTTCATTGGAAGCGTTGGGATTGCATTCGTCACGCGTGCCGATGCATAGCGCGCGCGTTGCGCCAGTCGGTTTCAAAGAACGGGTTTTCAGCTGCTTGAAGTGTTTGCTGACTTCTTCAGCGGAATAGGTCGGGTCTTGCGCAGCGGCCGGTTCGAACCCGCCTGGTAGTGTGATTATGGCAAGTGCGAGAACACCTGCACATAAGGAATGTCTCAAGCTGTTTTGCAGAGGCGCATGTCTCAGCGGTTGGTTGGTCTTCGGGGTCACGATTTCAATCCTCCCTTGTGGAGTGTTCGAATACAGTTTCGAAATGGGCTTCGAATGGCATCGTGCCTTAACTTAAAGAATATGAGTGTGGCGAAAGTCACTAAAGTGCGGTTTGATGTCAGTATGTCTTTTTATCGTGATTTATCAAGAGCAGAGGTGAACTCTAAGCGTATTGAGCCGCATAAATAATAGTGATGAACCCCACCTAAGTTAGTAGACAATTGGGTAAGCCAGTCTAAAACGTTTGGGAACGTGGGGCGCTGTTTTTTGTATTTGCAACAATTGTGTTGTTGAGCACATTATTTTCGGCCGAAACGCCATAGTTATCTGAAGAACGGTGGCTCTACTGCTGCCTTAGTCAGGAACTTCTGTATTTCGAAGGAGAACTTCGTGGCCCAGGGACAACTAAAACAAGCGAATCGTATGGCCGAATTGAAATCGGTCTTCGGTCAAGACGAGCTTTCCGTTGTTACCGTTGAGTGCGATGAAGGCCTGAGCGATGATTTTGTAATCCGCCTGGAAGTGGTCAGCCAACAGGAAGATCTGGATTTCGACCAAGCCATTGCCACGCATATGACAGTCAAGGTGGTTACCAACAATGGCGACACGCGCCATTTTGACGGACTTCTGACCGATGCCAAGTGGCTTGGTCATCGCGATTCATATTATCGCTACAGGCTGACGTTGCGTCCTTGGTTCTGGCTTTTGACGAAAAATGCCAATTGCAGGATTTTCAAGGATAAGTCAGCACCCGACATCATTTCAGAAGTGCTTGGTGAACACGATTTTGCTGATCACCGCAAAAACCTGACCGAAAGCTACGAACCCATCCACTACTGCGTACAGTACCGGGAATCGGATTACGATTTCTGTTGTCGCCTGATGGAAGAGTTCGGCATTTCCTATTTCTTCGAACACGAAGACGGAAAACACACCATGGTTTTGGCTGACGCGAAATCGTCCTACAGCCCGATCACAGGTGACAGCAATATACCGTTCATACCGCTCGGCGGGGACAGCCAGCGAGACAAGGAACACCTTTACCACTGGGTTCCGAGCCGTCGCTTTCGCACCGGCAAATTTGCCATGAACGACTATGATTTTGAAAAACCGAGTGCGTCGCTCGAAGCGGATCGCGATGCGGGGTCATCTTATAGAGCTGGGTCGCTTGAAAGTTATGACTATCCCGGTCGGTACACAGAGAAGGACAAAGGTGGCACCTTCAGCAACATTCGTCTGGAGGCCGAACAAGCAGCAGACAAACGTATTGAAACGGCTGGAGAAGTTCCGCGCCTGTTTGCAGGCGGGTTGTTCACTTTGCAAGACCATCCCCACGGTCCGCAAAACCGCGAATATCTGGTCATCAGGGCCAGTCACCAGATCATCACCGAACAGTATCGCTCGGGCGGCGGTGGCGCTCAAGGTGAAGCCTATACAGGTACCTATGATGTGCTATCGACAGATATTCCTTTCCGTACTCCGGCAATTACACCGAAACCGCGTATCCCCGGACCACAAACCGCGAAGGTCGTGGGACAGGGCGAAATCGATGTCGATGAGTACGGTCAGATCATGGTCGAGTTTCACTGGGACCGTGACAAGACGCAGTCAAGGCGCGTGCGTGTCGCTCAGGTCTGGTCCGGCAAGAATTGGGGTGGCATCTACATTCCGCGCGTAGACCAGGAAGTGATCGTGCAATTCCTGGAAGGCGATCCAGACCAGCCGATCGTTATCGGAACGGTCTACAACGCCGACAACATGCCCCCATATTCCTTGCCTGGCGAAAAGAACAAGGCCGGTATCAAGTCCGACTCGACGATGGGGGGAGGTGGCTACAACGAGTTTGTGCTCGATGATTCCAAAGGACAGGAAGAAATCGGCATTCATGCGCAAAAAGACATGAACACCGTCATCGAGAACAATGAAACCCTTCATGTGAAGAACTGCCGTGACACCAAGATTGATGTCAACAGAACCGAAAAAGTCGGCATGAACACGACTGAAGAAATCGGAATGGTCTGGAAGGCGAAAGCCGGCATGATGATCGAGTTCGAAGTCGGTGCGAGCAAGATCACGATGACCCCGGCTATGATCAACATCAAGTCTCCAATGATCAATATCGAGGCTGATGCGATGTTGAACGCTAAAGGCACTTTGACCACCGTCACCGGAAGCGCATTCTTGACGCTGAAAGGTGGACTTGTTCTGATCAATTAATGCCGTTGAGCGCACGACGGAAACAGAAACGGAGTTGGGTTGATGGGATCTCGTATCCGCTTCACGAAAGCCAAGCAGGTGTTTGAAACATATCCAGAATTGTCCGATAATGTTGTCGAACCAACATCGGATGTTGCACCTCAAGATTATGTGCGTGCGTTGCAGGAAGGCGAAAGCCCGCTCACCTCAATCTGTTATTTCGCGCACGCTTTGCCGAAAAGAGAGTCCGTCTGGTGGGGAATGAAATGTGTTTCTGGCCTTGGTGCTGTCAAGACCGACACCGACAGGCACATATTGGAACTATGCGAACACTGGGTACGCGAGGGCGATGAAGAAGCCCGGTCAGCGGTCCAAGCAGCAGCGGAAGCTGCAAAGCCTGACAGTGCCGCAGTATGGATCGGAATGGCAGCTGGATGGTCCGGTGGATCGTTGTCGCCAAATCCCGATCACCGGGTTGATATGCCGGCTGATCTGACGGCCAAAGCCGTCAATGCGGGCATCATGATCGCGATGGGGCATGTCGAGCCGCCGAATCGCGATAATGCTCTCGATACCTGCATTTCTGCGGGACTGTCGTTTGCCGAAGGTGGGTCGATGCCAACAGTCAGCCTGCGCGAACCGGCAGCATTGTAAACTGAATTGGAAGGTCCGGTGGGCATGCGTATCACGCTGCAGATTGAGAATGTTGATCGGCTGGAAACCGGAGGGCAGGTATCCTATAGCTGCGCCGACCGGGGTTTCGATATTGGCCGACACGAACATCTTGATTGGAGCCTGCCTGATCCTCAACGTGTCATTTCCGGAAGACACTGCGAAGTACGATATGAGGGCGGGCAATTTGTTCTCTATGACGTCTCAACAAATGGAACGTTTTTGAACGGCAGCCCAAACCGTATGGACAAGGAACATGTCCTGCGTCCTGGCGACAAGGTGATGATTGGCGACTACATTATCGTTGTGTCGCTCGATGCTGACCAAAGTCTTGGCAGCCCGGCAAGTGTTTCACCAAATCCAGCCCCTCCGCAATGGCAAGCTCCGCAGCCTGCAGCTCCTGCAATGCCTGACCCGGCATGGCCCTCAGCACCGCCTGCACATCAGCAAGCACCTTATCCTGTCGAGCAGCAAGGTGGTCCGTGGGCGTCCGGTCCCCCAGGCATGGAAGGACGGCATGCTCCCCCATCTTCTGCGCCAGGCATAGGCACACCCGCTGATGACGTTTGGAGCCAACAGGGGCACGGTTGGGGAAGCGCTGACCCGTCTCTCTATGATCCACAGGCGAGAGCTCCTGAACCAGAGCAGGTGCGGCCTGCTTTGGCTGATCCCATGGAACACCTGGCGGATCAACCGCATCTCAACAGACCGGAAATGGCCGTTGCCACTCCGGCCTTTCCGCAACAGGAAGAGCCACAACAGGATCTCGGCAGCTCGCCTTTTCCTGCCCTGAGTGACGGACCGGCTGGAGCAGCAGAAGAAAAACCGCTTTTCAATATGCCGGACCTCGGTGCAGCTGATGTGGAGGTTGAAACCCCTCAGGCACCACCTCCGCCTCAACCTGAACCTGTGGCAATTGCGGACAGCCCAAGCGTTTCTGAAGCTGAGCCTGAACCCCAAACAGATGCACCTTTTCCGGAAGCCCCGGATTGGGCTGCCGCGCAAATCGTCGAAAAAGCCGGCAATGCTGCAGAGGCAGCGCCCGAGACACTTCCGGAAGCCCAAAAAGTTGAAACGGCTGTTACTCCGGTTGAACATCCGAACGAGCCTGTTGTCGAACCTACCGTTGAAACATCTTCGCCCAAGGCAATTTCTGAAGTTTCAGTCGATTTCATCAAGGCATTTGCAGAAGGTGCAGGTATTCCCGAAGGTGTTCTGGAAGGCAGGGATCAGGAAGAATTTGCGCGAGAGCTCGGTGTCATCATGCAAGGCATAACGAGCGACCTGATGGGGCTGCTGCAGGCACGCAGTCAGGTTAAAGCCATGACACGCAATGCCAACCGAACCCTGATCAGTCGCAGCGGCAACAACGCATTGAAGTTTTCGCCGACGCCTCAGATGGCCTTGCAGACTATGCTGTCTCAAGGCGCTGAGGATAACGGGTATTTGCCGATGGATCGTGCGATGACCGCGGCGTTCAAGGACATTCAAAAACACCATGTCTGGACCTATGCCGCGATGCAAAAAGCTGCGGCGCGATTTGATGAAACGCTATCGCCCAATGCCATCGAGGCAGAAGGCCAGGTGGCCAAGAGTACCTTTGGCAATCAAAAAGCAAAGCTCTGGGAGCGCATGCAGGAGCGCTGGACTTCCTTGTCCGGTGCTTACGACGATGGTTTGGTCGGCGTGTTCACTCAGTATTTCACTGAGAGTTACGAAGAGCTGACAAGTGAAGATCCGGAACAAAATTCCGGAATGTAATTGAATTGAATTTTTGCATTGCGTTCAATGTCTTTGAACGCTGAAAGAGTTAAGGGAGCAGAGCCTTAATGTCGTGGTATAGCAAGGTTGCATGGACCGAAGGCTTGTTTTTGCGGCCGCACCACCTTCAGCAGAGCGACCGTTATGGCGAGCACCTGCTCGATGAACGGGTTCGCTTGGCGTCTCCTTATCCCTGGGGCTTCTCGGAAATTGAAATTGACCAGGATGTCGGCCAGCAATGCCGCTTCGCACTTAGGTATGGGCGCGGAATTTTCCCGGACGGCACGGTTTTCAACTTTCCAGCCGATGGAACACCGCCGCCGGCAATCGATGTGCCGGAAGATGCGGCGGGGCAGATCGTCTGGCTCGGAATCCCCGAGACCACAGTCAACGCGGTCGAGGTTGCGAGTGGTCGTGACGATGCCGCCACACGCTATATTCAGGGGCGTGAGACCATCATCGATTCCACATCTGCAATTCGGCAGGAGGAGGAGATCGATGTTGCGCACCCAAGGTTGATGTACTCGATCAGATCCACGCCTCATCCGGGACACGTTTGTTTGCCGGTTGCCCGGATCACAGAGATCAAGGATCGCATCGTCATCACTGACGGGACATTTGCACCGCCCGTGCTGGCCTGTCATGTGCACCCCGCAGTTACGGGCTGGATCGATTCAGTGATTGGTTGGGTTGAGCGCAAGTTGAGCGAATTGGCGCGCTATGCGGCAGACACTTCGGCCGGTGGCGGATTGCAAAACTTTGATTACCTGACCTTGCAGATGCTGAACAGGATCCATCCGATGCTGATGCATCTGCGCAAATCTGCCTATATCCATCCAGAGCGCCTTTATTCGGAGTTTCTGCAAATCGCCGGCGAACTGGCGACCTTCGCGACGGAGGAACGCCGAGCACGCAATTATCCTGTTTACGAC
Organism: Roseibium porphyridii; assembly: GCF_026191725.2. Classification (NCBI taxonomy): domain Bacteria; kingdom Pseudomonadati; phylum Pseudomonadota; class Alphaproteobacteria; order Hyphomicrobiales; family Stappiaceae; genus Roseibium; species Roseibium porphyridii. The sequence goes on along the minus strand of NZ_CP120863.1, from coordinate 3,572,862 downwards.
CACGACAAGCTGCATGAGATCTTCAAGCCGGTGATGTCCGACATCCAGGCTTTCTTGTCGGCAGGGTACGATCGCCGTGCGATCAGGCTTCCTCTGGAACAACTGGCGCCCAATGCCTTCAAGTCGACGATTGTCGATCGCAATTTGTTTTCACAAGCAAGCTTTGTCATCGAGGTGGCTGCCCGTCGTCCGCTTACCGAGATCCAGAACGAGTTCCCGAAACTGTTCAAGGTCGGCCCGTTCGGCCAGATGCGGCAGATTGTTTATTCCAACTTGCCGGGCATCCCGTTGATTCACATGCCGGTTCCACCTGCACAGATTCGGGCGTTGACTGATCGGGTTTATTTCAGGCTCGACAAGACAACGCCACTTTGGCGCGAGTTCAGTCAGGATTCGGCAGTCGGTCTGCAATTCTCGGGCAATTGGCCTGATTTGCAGCTTGAGTTCTACGCTATTCGGGAGGGCCGCTGATGTCGGATAACGACGATCCCTTTGGCGTTTCCAAACGCAAGGGAAAAACCATAGTTCGGCCCAATCCCGGCGGACGATGGAGCGAGACCCAGCAAGGCAGCCCGCCTGGGCAGCCGGGCCAGCCCCCTCAAGCGCCGCCAGGCCAGGTTCCACCGCAGGCCCCGCCGCCACAAGCGCGTCCGGGCGGGGCTCCGGATCCGTGGCAAGGAGGTCAAGGTTCCGGGCCGGACCCTTATGCGCCGACACCGACCGGCTATGAATACGGTCAGCAACAAGCCCCGGACCTCCGGACACCACCACCTCAGCAACCCCAGCATCCGGTGCCACCGCAACAGCCTGCGCCACCGCCAGCTGGAACCCCTGCGCCCGGAGCAGGGCAGCTGGAACACACTCCAGATATCAATGAGATCCGGGTCGCCAACCGCAATCCGATTTCAAGGGCTGCAGCCCCTCTGCTTCTGCTACTGGGGCGCTTGCATCTGACCATGACGGATGCCCAGTTCGATGCTTTGATGCGCGATGTCTACAACTCTATCAAAACATTCGAAAAAGACCTCAGAAACGCAGGCATAACGGACGACCAGATCCAGTCCGCAGCTTACGCCTTATGCGCGACATCCGACGACATCGTCCAAAACCTTCCCTCTGCCGGACGACATCAATGGACGCAATACTCCATGCTGACCCAGTTTTTCGGGCAGGCGACCGGCGGTGTCGAGTTTTTTCAACTGCTTGAAAAGGCAAAGCAGGATCCAGGACGCAACTACGGCGTTCTGGAGGTCATGCATTCGTGTTTGTCTCTTGGTTTTTACGGAAAGTATCGAGCCATCCAGGGCGGTCAACAGGGACTTGAGCGCGAACGCCGGGATCTGCATGAAATCTTGCGGCGGGTAAGGCCTCGACCCGGTGACGACCTGTCTCCACACTGGCGCGGGCTGGAACTGCTCCAAAGGCGCACAGGTTTTTCCATCCCGATCTGGTCAGTTGCGGCCGTTGCAGGCGCGTTGCTGCTCGGCGGATATGTGACGCTCATGCTGCTATTGGCGAGTGGCAGCGAAGTCATTGCAAGTCGCGCAACAGCGCTTTACCCCACAGGTCCTGTCGAACTCGCTCGCGAGGGCTATCAGCCGAAACCTCCACCAGCACCTGAGCCCCCGGCAGATGCCACGATAGACACGGTCTCCGAACAGCTGGCTGGTTTGGAAGGCGTCGAAATTCAGCAGGCAGGCCCTGCGATCATGTTGCGTATGCGTGCTCAGTTTGATGTGGCAGCTGCCACGTTGCGACCCGAGTTTCAGTTGCTGGTCGAACAGGTCGGTCAGACCTTGGATGGCGTCGACGGCGAGATTCTCGTTGTCGGGCACACGGACAGTGATCCTATCCGCAACAATCCGAGGTTTCCGACCAATTGGCACCTTTCAGTGGAACGCGCCAAATCGGTTGCCGCAGTGATGCAATCCATTTTGCAGCAGCCCGATAGGGTGGCGGTGGAAGGGCGCGGTGCAGATGAACCGATCGCACCCAATACAAGCCGTGACGGCAAGGCCCTCAACCGCAGGGTGGAAGTTTTCTTGAAACCGCCGACCAAAGGTCTGGTGATCAACAATTAGTTTCCGGGGCAACCGAATAACAAGGCTGTATAAATGAAATTCTGGCTCGGTATTACGGCAATATTTATAGGCATTCTTGCCTTGATCGCCCTGATCTGGTTTGGCGGCCCGTTTTTGGCGATCGCAGGCGTTCGCCCGTTCGAACCACTTTGGGTGCGGCTGCTGCTGGCTTCTATCATCTTGCTGACAATCGGCGGCTGGCAGGTTTACCGGATCTACAAACGCATTGCGGCCAATCGCGCGCTTGAGCAGGAAATTCTGCAACCCAAAGCAAGTGACGAAGACATCCAGATCATGTCTGAGCGCATGAAGGATGCCCTGAAGACGCTCAAGACGGCCAGTGGCAACACGCGCACGTATCTTTACGACTTGCCCTGGTACTTGATGATCGGGCCACCAGGCTCAGGCAAAACCACAGCTTTGATGCATTCTGGCCTGAAATTCGCAAATTCTCGCGGCAAGGGCGAAGCGCAGAAGCTCGAAGGACTGGGGGGAACTCGCTACTGCGACTGGTGGTTCGCCGAAAATGCCGTGCTGATCGATACCGCCGGGCGATACACAACACAGGATTCCGACGAAGAGCACGATCGGGACGCCTGGTTGGGATTCCTCAAGATCCTGCGAAAAGCCCGCCCGCGGCAGCCGGTCAATGGCGTGATGGTGTCGATCAGTTTGGAAGACTTGATGACGCTATCCGAAGCGGAGCTCAAGCTTCACACGGACGCGATCAGAACCCGTCTGATCGAGCTTTATAAGACGCTGAAAATCGACTTTCCGGTCTATGTGATCTTCACCAAGGCCGATACCGTTGCGGGTTTCATGGAGTTCTTTGGCTCTTATCCGGAAAGCCGGCGCAACCTTGTCTGGGGTGCAACATTCCAGACACGGGAAAAGAACAAGAACATGGTCGCCGAAACACCAGCGGAGTTCGATCTATTGATCGAGCGTTTGAACGAGGAAATGGCGGACCGCCTGCAGGAAGAACCTGATCCGCGTGCTCGCCTGATGCTTTATGGCTTTCCAACCCAGGTTGCCGCGCTCAAAGACCGGATTACCGGCTTCCTCAATGCCATTTTCGAGCCGAGCCGGTATTATCCAAACGCTGTCCTCCGAGGTTTCTATTTTACATCCGGCACCCAGACCGGCACCGCGATTGACCGGGTGATTGGCTCTATGAACCAGGCATTCGGCACGGCTTATCAGCAGGCTGCTCTGTCGGGTCAGGGCAAAAGCTATTTCCTGCGAGACTTGCTGACGAAGGTCATCATTGGCGAGGCAGGCTGGGTTACGCACAACCGACAAGTGGTGCGATGGGCAACAGCCACCAGGATTGCGGCTTATTCTGTGATCGTGCTGGCAACGCTTGGACTCGGCAGCATCTGGACCATAAGCTATTTCAACAACAGGGCTCTCATCGATGAGACAGCCAAGGCGGTCGCAGCTGTGCGCGCTGAAGGTGAGGGGGTCCTGGAACAACGTATCGTGCGCGATGATAGCCTGCGCGACACAGCGTATATCCTCTCTCTCTTGCGTGGATTGCCGGCTGGTTACGATACCCGCAATGACCCGACACCGATGATGGAAAAGTTCGGTCTCAGTCAGCGCGAGAGGCTTCAGGCTGCAGGTATCACTTCCTATCGCAGCGGATTGGAAAGGCTGCTCCGCCCGCGTCTGTTGCTGCGAATTGAAGAACAAATGACCGATGTCCTGGACAACCGCACGGCTCCAGGTGGTGAAGCCATCGATCAGCTATACAATCTTGCCAAGCTCTATCGAATGGTGGCGGGAGATGCGCCTGAAATTGACAAGGACCAGATCAAAAACTCCTTCCGTGCGGACTTCCTGCAAAGTTTCCCTGGACCGCAAGGCGAAGTTCTGCGCAACGAGCTAAATACTCACGTCACCGCGATGTTGGATCTGGATTTCGGTGGCAACGTCATGACGGACCAGCTCGACGGTGTGCTGGTGGCCGAAGTGCAACGTGAACTGGCGCGGGTCAGTCTCGCTGAACGGGGATATGCATTGTTGAAGTCGCGCGCCAAAGGACTGGCCAGCGACAACTGGATTGCCGAACAGCGTGGCGGACCGGATATGGTGACGGTGTTCGAGACCGTCAACGGAGACACTCTGGACACTGTCGTCGTCGACAAATTTTACACGTACCCTGGTTTCCATCTGTCCGTATTGCCGAACCTTGCCGGCATTCGGGAAGAACTGGAGCGAGACAAGTGGGTGTTTGGCGACATTGGCGAGGCCAATGCCTTTTCCGACCAGTATCAGTCGCTGCCCAGCGAGATCCTTGGGCTCTATACCAAAGACTTCATCGAAGCCTGGGAAGAAGCTCTGGGGAACCTCAAGTTCAAATCTATGAGGGCTGACAAGCCGCTCTATACGACTTTGCAGGCGGTTTCCGCGCCAACGTCCCCTGTTGTCCAGCTTCTGGAAAGCATCCGAAACGAAACGTTGCTGACACAAGACCTGTCCAGTCCAACTCTTGCAGGTGCGGTTGCCGACGGCAGCGCTGCAAATGCAGGAGCAGAAGCTGCGCAAAAAGTGTTCCAGCGTTACGTGTTCGACGCTGCTGGCGGACTGAAACGCATCGGTATTGAGGCGGGTCTGAAGGTTCTGGCTCCCGGTGGCATTGCAGATGCCGTAGGAGGGACAGGTGGCAACAGTGGGCCGACCATCATTCCGGGCAAGGCTATAGAAGACCATTTCCGGCCGTATCATGTGCTCATAGAAGGCGAAAACAGCCGCAAGATCGATGCCTTGTTGCTGAACTTCAAAAACATTCTGGACAATCTCCTGGTCGTTGCCAACAACCCGCTTCAAAGTGAAACCGCGAATTCAAATGTCCAGATCCAGGCTTCACTCCTTAGAAGCAATGCTACGCGCTTCCCCAATCCGTTTGATCAGTTGATCCTGCAGTCGGCCAAGGAATTCGATGAGGAATTCAAGGAAACGTCGATTACCCAACTGAATGAAAAACTGAAGTCGCAAGTCGTTGAACAGTGCCGACAGATCGTTGGCAGAAACTATCCGTTCTCCAATGGCCGCTCTGAAGTGCCCATGACGGAGTTTGCAAAGCTGTTTTCACCGGCCGGCATCATGCAGCGATTTTTCGATGAAAATCTGAAGCCACTGGTAGACACCTCTTCAAGGCCTTGGAACTGGAAGCCGGAAGTCTCGCAGGCAGACCGGCTTTCCAATGCGACGCTGCGCCAATTCGAACGGGCAGATCTTATCAAGCAGGCCTTTTTCCCGACAGGCAACGCGTTCCCTTCAGTTGGTCTTCAGGTTGTTCCACGGGCATTGTCGCAACAGGCCGATGCTGCCAGCCTGGAGGTAAATGGCAACCTTGTGCTGGTCACACGTGGCCCGGGATTCAATGCGGATATTGAGCCATTGCCGGCGAGCTTCGATTGGCCGAGCAATACGGCGACCCCACGCGTTGTGCTGGTGATCCAGCCTGAGGTGCCGGGATATCGTTCACGTCAGGAAATCCACGGTGATTGGGCATTTTACCGCTTTGTCAGAGCCAATCGGGTGAGCTCGGGCCAGAACAAGTTTGTCATTCGGAAAACACTCGGCGGTCGTCAGGTCGCCTTTACCGTGACACTGCGTTCCAAACCCAATCCGTTCTTTTTGTCTGCGGTCGGCGACTTCAGCTGCCCCACGAGCTTCTGAGCGCATGGGGGCCGGGTATTTTGGAAAACTGGCGGCACGGGCGGATTTTGTTGTTGCGAATTGTCCAGCTGGTTTCATGAGATTGTGGGAGCCCTTTCTCATGAAGGGGCTGGCGCAGTCACGGCTGGATTTAAAAGAAGCCTGGGAGGAGGCCTATATGACCATGCCGGTCTGGCGGTTCTGGTTGACGCCGGCTCAGAGCGACAGCGACCTTGGCGCTGCCGTTGCCGGTGCATTCATGCCGAGCATCGACAAGGTTGGGCGCGAATTCCCGCTTACAGTGGCCGCGTCGGCCGAATCTGGTTTGGGAGGACCTCCCTCCTCAGGTTGGTATGACAAGGCCGAGGACGTTCTTCTAGAGACATTGGAAGAAGATGCGACGCTTGAGGCCTTTCAATCTGGCGTCAAAAGGCTCGATGCGCCCGACGGTCTGAACGGCGTGTTCCGTGAAACGGACCAAGTTGCACTTGATGCAGCACCGGGCACGGGAGAACATCTGATCTCGCAGTTTCGCTGCCAGGCTGGAGATCGGCCGATAGAGTTCAGCTGTCAGGGACTGCCGGACGCGAGTGCGTTTCAATGGCTCATATTGCCGGAGCAGCACAAGATAGGCGGAGGAGACGAGGAAGAAGAGGTGGGAGGAAATCATGGGCGATACCATCCGGAGGATCATCGAACATGACCGAAAAAACACAAGGAGCCCTTAGAAGCTTCGCGGTCGGACAGACACATGTAGGACGGGTGCGGGAGGAAAACGAGGACGCGTATCTGGTTGACGAAGGCAAAGGTGTCTTCGCCGTAATGGACGGGGCCGGGGGCATGCACTGTGGTGCAATGGCATCTGGTCTGGTGAAGGAGGCGCTCACAAGCATTACACCCCCGCGCAGCGCCGAGGACCTTCTTGAACAATTTGAAGGCCGGCTGATTGTCGCAAAGGACAGAATAGAGCGCGCCTCAGCCAAAGCTGACGGTGCAGCAATGGGGACGACGATTGTCGCTTTGTTGACGTATGCGGGCGCATTTGCCTGTCTTTGGGCCGGTGACAGCCGTGTCTATCGATTTCGTGGCGGAATGCTGGAGCAACTGACGACAGATCACACTGAGGCGCAGGAGCTCGTCGACCAGAACGTTCTGACCGAAGAAGAGGCTCGAAACTTTTCGCGGCGACATGTGATTACGCGAGCAATTGGGTCTGGCCTTGAACTGGAATTGGAACTGGTGTCTGGAAATCTGAGACCCGGTGATCGTTTTCTGCTTTGTTCCGACGGCTTGACCGGTCATCTGGACGATGCGGTGATCAAGACGATGCTGATGAACGGTGCGCCTGACATGACGGCACGAAGTCTGATCAATGGTGCACTTGAGGGCGGCGGAAGCGACAACGTGACCGTCGTAATCGTGGATTTTGACCGCAACGTAGCGGTTTGAGGAGCAGCTGCTGATGAACCCGGCCGACAATTTGCTGCCGCAAGGAACGCGTCTCAACAATCTCTATGAGATTGAGGAGCACATTGCCGACGGGGGTATCGGAACGGTCTATCGCGCACGCGACGTGGAAAGTGGCGACCCCGTCGCGATCAAAGTCCTGCTGGCAAGCTTTTCCCGGGACACGATGATTGTCGACCTCTTCAAGCGGGAAGCCAAAATCCTCCGGAATCTCAAGCACGACGCTTTGACGCAATACTATGTCTTCGCCAAAGAGCCGACTTTGGGCGTTTACTACCTGGCCATGGAGTTTGTCAGTGGCCCCTCGTTGCACTCGCGCCTGGAATCCGGGCCGCTAGAGCCTGAAGCGGTTTACAGACTTGTCCAGCGGCTGGCTTCTGCACTGCAGGCGGTTCACGACAAGGAAGTCATTCACCGCGATCTGTCTCCCGACAATATTATTCTGCAAAACAGTGATGTCGGGCAGGCCAAGATAATCGACTTCGGTATTTCACGCGCCAATACGGGAGGACCGACAATCATTGGCGACGGCTTTGCCGGAAAGGTCAATTATGTCTCGCCGGAACAGGTCGGCATATTCGACGGCAAGGTCACAGCTCGAAGCGATATCTATTCCCTCGGCCTTGTGATTGCAGAAGCCTTGACGGGCAAGCAGATTGACATGGGGGGTACGCAGGCGCAGATCGTTGAGAAGCGACGGATTGTGCCTTCGCTGGACGGCATCGACAATCGTTTCCGTCCGCTGCTTGAAGCAATGCTGCAGCCCGACCCGGCGAACCGTCCTGCCAGCATGGCTGAGATCGCCGATTGGACGCTCGGAGCACCTCTGGGCCGCCAGATGCCAGACAAGACGGTGATCAGGACATCGTCACCGCCGCCGGAACAGTCCGCACTTGATTACGAAGCACCGCCCGCCAATTGGGGACGGCGTATTCTTGTCGCTCTTTCACTGCTTGGTTTTGCCGGACTTGGAGCAGGCGGCGTCTATTTTATTGTTGGTCAGTCAGTGCCTGATCAGGATCAAAAACCTGTTCTGGTTGCTCCGCCACGAGACAATGCACCTGAAGCGCCAACACAGCCGACGGACCTGACGCCAGATGATGGATCGTCAGGCGAATCCTCTGGCAAGGAGACGTCGTCAACTACAGATGACGCGAAAAATACGGTTCCGGACATTCCGATACCTGACAACCAGGATCAACGTCCCCCGGTAAATGGCAATGAAACTGATATCAATGTGCCACCTCCGATCACGCCGCAACAGGATCAATCTCAAGAGGCTTTGAAACCCGAGGACAGAATTCGAAATTTTGTCAGCAGTTATCAGGCTGGCGATTGCATGTATCTCCAGCCCGTCGAGATTGCGAGCCGGTCGGCAGAAATTGAAGGTTTTGCCTCACGGACCCCGCCGTTTATCGCTTTTGACAGCGATTTCACGCAGTCTCAGGGGTTTGAGGCCAAGATTCAGGTTAACCTGGTCAGCGATGATCAGTGTCCGGCCGTGGCATTCCTCAGAGGCACACCTGAGGGGAACGCCAAGACAGAACTTCATCTCGACATGCAGCGCACCGTCATTCCGAACGGAAGCAATATGGCTGGCCGAATTTCCGGTTATGATCCGACAACCGGGGAGCTCGGCTTGCTCTATGTTGGCAGCAAGGGAGAAGTCGTGAACCTGTCACCATTCCTTCAGACCGACAATGGCGGTGCGGGATTTGTAGTTCCACTGAGCTTGAAAAGCGCTGTGGAAGAAACTGGCCTGGTGATCGCCATGGTTGGACCTGACGTCGCGCAGTCACTTTCAAACCGATCGGAGAAACAGGCGTCGGCCTTTTTTGACAACCTCATGCAGGAAGTTGCGGTCTTGCGTGCAACGGCTACGACCGTCAAGGTGGTTCCATAAAGGACCGTCGCCGATGAGTGTGAATTTGTAGTGAAGCGCTATACGAAACCGATACATCTTCAAGAGCTGATCCCACAGCGGAGAGCTGATGCTTCGCTGGCGCTTATCAATGTTGTTTTTCTGTTGTTGTTGTTTTTGCTGGTCGCGGGAACACTTCGTCCACCTTTGCCGGATGACTTTCAATGGGCAGAAACCGTCAGTGACGAAGGGAGCGGAAGCATTCAAGGCAGTCTTGCTCTCGATAAATCGGGCGAGATTTGGCTTGATGGCAACAGGTTGGGGGCAGACGAGCTCGCGGCCTTTCTCAAGAGCAGTGCTGACGTATCCGATAAACTGACCCTTCAGGTTGATCGACGCACCAAAATGGGAGATCTGACAGCGCTTGCCGAGGATCTCAAGGCAGGTGGGATTCGAAAGATAACGCTTGTCACCATCGAGGCGGATGGCACGTGACAACGGTCCTCTACAATCAGGATGGACACTGGGGCATCCCTGGCTATATCTGGCCGGCTGTATTGGGAACGTCGTTAGCTGCACATGTTTCAATTGTTCTGTTTGGGCTGGAGGATTTCTCCTGGAAAGTTCAGGAACCGGCGGTTCCACCTGAAGCGGAAATCGTGCTTGAAAGCGGTGGTCTGGAATTTGAGGCAATATCCGCTGTCGCAACAGCTCCAAAGGAGATGATCGCACCTGACAACGTCTCGGTCGTCAAAGCGACGGAACCTTCGCAACCCATACTTCAACAACCGTCCTCGATTGTTTCTCAGCCGATTGAAAGTACAGCTCTCCAACCAGTGCAAACGCCGACTGTGCAGGTCTCCAGTTTACCGGCCACCCCGCTTGCCATGGTTGACGCGAGCGGTGCGATGGTTGTTGAGGCTGAGGAAAAAAGTGCAACTGAAAGTGATCCGCTGCCGCTCAACCGGACCGAACCGACATCGGTGGAAACAGTTGATCCCAGTGTTGGCGAGGCTTCAACCACAGTTCCTTCGACCGTGACCGAAGCTGCACAGGTAGCGCCCCCGACTAGCACCGTGGCATCGCTCGCACCTGTTGCAGCAACGGCCGTGATTACACCAACTAGTGCACCACCACCCGCGAGTTCAGGATCAAACGCAGCCACGGTCAATTCTGCACCTGTTACCGAACCGACAAGTATCGTTAGTCCTGTGACGGCGAGTTCTGTTTCGACTGAGATCGATGGTGTTGTCGCCTCCGATGAGCCTTTAGTTGAAGTGGCGGTGCCCGTCACGGCTGTTACGCCCTCTCAAAGCGAGAACGATGCGTTCGCCGTCACATCTGTTGAAGCAGCTTCAACGCAAACTGTGTCACCTCTGGTGCCTTCGCCCCAAGGGGGGGCTGTAAGCAACACCGTTGAACCCAGTTCGGTCACAGTAGCGACGCCCACGACCTCAGTTCAAACGGTGCAACCGGCGGAGCAACAACTCGCGGCCATTCGTCCTTCGGAGACGGAGCTTTCAGCAATTTCACCAAGCGAACCTCAACAGTCAGCCATATCCGCATCGCCGCAGTCCTCAGACCCAACACCGAATGTTCCGCCCGTTGAACTTGCGAGCATCGATCCACTGGCAAAGGTCACGAACTATGTCGCTGGCTATGATGCCGGAGAGTGCGCACATCTTTCGGTGATGTCTGCAGGAACGGACACGGCATCAGTAACTGCCTTCGGAGCAGGCATCGCACCATTTGCGGTTTTCGACCAGAGTTTCGCGGCAAGCCAGGGCTATGAGGCCAATATCGAATTGCGGCTCGTGACACGGCCCCAATGTGCTCTGCTGGATGCCATCGGGTTTTCTAACGGTATTGAGGCGGCAGGTTTGGTTGAGCTTGAAAGGACCGTCGTCAAAAGCGGATCCAGTGTTTCCGGGCTCATCCAACGCGATTTGCCGATTGAACGGATCGCCGCGGCTGAAACAGCTGGACTGGAGTTGAACGGTAAGGGACCGCCGGAAATCTATCTGATTGACGACGCCGGAAGCATTCATGACGGCCGTGAGTTCGTCTTACCAGCATCGAACGCCGTGACGGCAGGCGGATGGCGATTTGCCATTCCTGTAACGCTGATCTCAAGGGTCGAAGAAGAAACGGCCCTTTTGCTGGCGATCTGGAACCGCCCCAAAGATCGGCAACCACGCCGCTTCAGCAAACTCGGGGCAAACAGGATTGCCGAGGTGCTTGAAGCACCAGGGGTTTATTCGCTGTCAGCGTTCAAAGTTCTACGTTGAAGCAACGGTCGAAGAGCTGCCAGCGGTAAAAACACCGGTCAAAAGCACTTCAAGAGCTGCTCGTTCTTTTTCCAACCGGGTCTCGAACCATGTCACCGCAACAGAGACTGGTATGGCCACCGCGAGCCCACAAGCGGTCGTCAACAGAGCCACCCAAATTCCGCCGGCAAGTGTTGCCGGATTTGCTGCAGCGCCGGATTCCTGCAGCGTTTGAAAGGTATCGATCATACCGAGAACCGTGCCGAACAGTCCCAGCAGCGGCGCAATCTGCGTGACGAGATCGAGCGCTTTCAGCCAGCTGGCCAGTGCGAAAAGGCGGTCCGCAGCACGCGCCGAAATCTCCTCCCGCAATCGTTCCTCACGAATGTCTCGTTCTTGTGACGAGAGCGGCTGCTGGTCCAGCATCTGAATGGCATCCATTGCATTGCGCACCAAGGCGGCTGAAAGCGAGCGGTCCTTGATAAGGTTCTGAGCAGCCGTATTTCGCTCGCCGGTCCGCCACTGGGTCACTGCTTGGCGAACCAGTCCGTGCCGGCCGACGCGCGCACTGGCAAACTGAAACACTTTGGCCAGAATCACAGCAAGTGCGGCGATCGAAATGACAAGCAGTATGAGGACTACCGGTCCGCCCAGCTCCAAAAGAGAAGAAAATGTATCACCCATAAATTGGTCGGGTCCCGTTGTCGGCAGACAATCGCTTAGTCACCGAATTGAATCTCGGTGCGGTTTTTCAAATCCAGTAAATCCGGACAATAAACATCTGAAATGGCCGGCGGTACGCAGTTCAGAACGTCGTTTATATGCAGCCTGGAGAGGCTGTCACAGGCTTTACCTGCAAGATCGAATTGAAGAACTTTAGTCTTCCCGGCTGAAATACGAGTGAAATCAAGGCGCAGAAATTGATCGACAAGGCCATCCTTATTGAAGGCGACCATTTCCAAGCCAAGCTGGTTCATTGGTCTTTCCAGGCCATTTGTCGCGATAATGGAAAGGCGGCACCCACCATCCGCTGTCGGCTGCGTGTGGTTGAGTTCCAGACCGATCTTTCCGCCGGTGTCCTGTGCCAGGACAGGGTTTGCGAAAGCAATTCCTAACAGAGCCAGCATGGCAGTCCGAACAATTTTTTGCATATACACCCCCCAAAATAATGCACCGGTGAAACCGCCTGATCGGAACCCAGTAAAGTGAGATCTCATTCAGTCATAAGACAGCAGGACGGTCCAGTCTTCAGCTCCTCCGGTTTCAATCTGAAAAAAGTCTGCTTCGATTAAACCGCGTTGCCAGCATTGGTCACCATCATACACAACGAATTTTTCTTCACGAATGCAAAGAGTAATGTCGCCGACAAGTCTGCCTTCACCGAATCCATCTGCCACATGAAGAAAGTACCCGGCGCTTTTAAGCGGTTCCTGCAGAACCTGGCTGCAGGCATTCGAGGTGATCGTCCACCAGCCTTCCGTTCTAATGCCTTCATCGGTTTCATAGCCGATCGCAACATTCACAAGGTCGACAGAGCCATTGCACACCCTCAAACCTGCTTCCGCCTTCTGAGGCAGAGCAAAGCACGCCAGACAGGCAAACACGCCGAGCAGAGTGTATTTGCGAAAGATGTCTCTATCGCTAAGTTCTGTGTTTTGTGCTTGCGACATCAAGCGGTTACCTAATTTCTTGCTTCCCAGCACAACGCTAAGGAAATGCGTGATCCGGGTCAAATCAGGGATTAGGATTGTACATCTTAAAAGAATACGAGACATTGGTGCCCAAAGTGCCAACGAAGCTAATATAGATGCTGTCCATTCAGACGCCGCTTGCAAAACGCAGGCGCATTCCTCTAACGCCATTGATCGACGTGATCTTTATCTTGATCATGTTCTTCCTGTTGTCCTCCACTTTCGGTGTCTGGCGACCGCTCGATGTTGGTATTGGCAGCGAGCCGGCAGAAAAGACAAACGATCAGCAGATAAACGACGGTGCTCCTTCTGTTTTAATTCAGATCGGGCAGGGCGATGGAGTAGAAGGATCAACCATTGTCGTCAATGGAAGCACGTTGAAACTGGAGGAGCTGTCGGGCGAATTGAACCGCTTGGCAGGGCTTGGCGCGGATAGCGCTATTCTGCTTCCTGCAAAAGGCACCGAATTTCAGAGTGTGATTGAGATACTCGATGAGGCCCGCACATCCAATCTCAAGCGGATCAGCCTTAAACTGAACTGAGGCAGGCCTTGCGACACCGAGTCTTTCACGAAAAAAGCCCGGCCTTTTGAGCCGGGCTTTTTTGTCTTGGATGTCGGTTTCGTCAGCGGCCGATTGCGCCACCGATAATGCCACCGACAACACCGCCAATGAACGCTGCACCGGCCGGGTTTACACCGCCACCGTTGTTGCTGCGCCGTGTGGTCGTGGTGTTGTTGTTACGACGGGTCGTTGTCGACCTGCTAGTGCTGCTGCGCGAGGCTGCTGCGGCCTGTTGCTTGCGCCGCACTTCTGCTTGATAGGCAGCGTACTGAGTAGCTGTTTGCGTCGTTAGCAGAGCATATTGCGCAGGCGTGAAGAAGCCAGTCGGTACGATGCCGTTAGCTGTCTGCCAACCAGTGACACCTGCGCGGGTCTTTGGCCCGAAAGCGCCATCCGGACGGCCCACGTCAAATCCTGCAAGGTTGAGACGGGTTTGCACTTCACGACGAGCAGTCCGGTTCCAGCCAAGCGAAGATTCGGTTGCCTGTGTACCTGGGATGGCCTTTTGCGGGTCAGGCATAGTCGAGACAACACCTGCTTGACCTGGAACAGCCGTGGCACCTGGGTTGACTGCAGCCACCTGACTTCCGGATTGCAAGCGCTTGATGCTGTTACGAGCAAAGTTCGTGAAAGTGCCATTCGGATAGGCATCGAGGTACGACTGGTAATCGTCAACCGTATTGCTTGCCTTGGCCGTTTCCCAGATCAGCTTTTCACGCTCCCAGTCAATTGTGGACTGCGTGGTTGCAGCAACTGAGGGAGTTGTCGCGACGGGCTGAGGTGTCGTCGTAGGCGTTGTGCCGAGCGACGCAACTTCGGTCGTCGGTCCGCTTGCCACCGCAGCCTGCTTGTTGAGGAACACTTCGCCAATCAGGGAAGCATTGACCCAAGGACGCTGACGTTTTTCAGTTTCCTGGTAGACGTCGCCGGTAACACGGGTCATGACGGTTTGGATCGATGCGTTCGGTGTATCGATATGCCGGATCAATGCGGAGGTGAACGGAGAGTTCGTACCTTCACCGTCAAGAGCGACATCGCCAGGACTGGTTGCAAATGCGATTACCGAACCTTCGCCACCGGTTTCTTCAATCTTGATTTCAGCAAGACCCTGACCAACGCTTCCTGAGCGTGTCGGTCCCATGCGCCGTGACAGCGTGCGCGCAAGCGGGTTATCGCGGCATGCGTCAAGGAACACCATCTGCACTTTCACGTCCTTGGACATCTGGCGCATGATGAAATCGACCGTGATGGTCTCGAAATCCAGAGAGGTTTCGTCTTCAATCGTGGCGTCGATAGGCACAAGGTGGTTCTGGCCGCCGACCTGGAGGCCATGCCCCGCGTAAAACAGAATCGCAATCTCTGCGCCATAAGCCTTCTTTGCGAAGTTCATGACGGATCTGCGCATGTCATTATAGGTCTGATCCTGACCTGCAACGACATCAAAACCCAGGCTACGCAGTTTGGTAGCCATCTGTTCTGCATCGTTGGCAGGATTGGGTAGCGGTACTGTGTGTTCGTATGCGCCGTTGCCGAGAACCAGGGCAACACGCTTCGCGAGCGCCGGAGCTGTCCCTGCGATCATTATTGCCAGCACGGCGATCATTCGTGTGAACATTTCAATGTCCTCTCGTCGATCTTAGGTTGCCTGTCGGGTGAGCCGATCTTGTTTTCGAGGTCTTCGTCCTCTTGAAAGAAGACGTACCCCCTTTGGCAATTCAATTCTGTAATAAACGTCACAGGAACTGGAATTCCGAGTTCCCCAACCCCTGCACGCGGGAACCCGCTTGTCTCAAATGGCAAAGCTCCCTGGAATCCAGCCACGACTATAGACAATCAAGTATGAGAACGCCACGATTGCACGCACAATTTACCAGCAAATTTTGCAATGGGTTAAGCTGGGTGCCCCAAGGGCAGGGTGTTGCGACAAAGAGTGAGTACCTGAGCTGGGTCTTATGTCGCTGTTATGAGCGCTGACCACTGATTTGTGACTGCTGTCACGTTTTTGGCCATGACAGCTCTGCTAGCCTAGCAGCATTGCAATTGTTCTGTCCGGCAGGCTCTGACGATGAGCCCGCAAGATAGGGAGACCGTTAGATGGCTGGAAGTGCTGATATCCTCAAACACATGCTTGAAGAGCATGTCGAAGTGTTTCGCGAAGCAGCAATGCTCTATGAAGCTGCGATTTTGGTTCGGCGCACAAATACGGCAACGCTTCAACATATCGGCAAGGACTATGCGTTGCCAAAGCGTCTCGATTGTAAGGCGAAGACAGCAGATTTTGATGTCTTGCCATTGGGGAGCAAACCGTCGGCGACAAAACGCGGCTGCATTGCTGGTCTGGTTGTTGATCCCACACTTTTCGGCCCGTCCGCTTACAAGGAAGGGCGCTATCCCAAGGCTGTTGGAGAATGGAACAACTTCAAAGCTCGGCTGCGACCGGAAATGGACAGCTTCTTTCAACAGCAAACACTGACTTACATTCCCCATGGCGGGCTTTATTTCGTCGAACTCAATCCGAAGGATCCTTACTACGGATGCGTGAAATTCGCCGCAAATTCTCTAATACGAGCAGGAAAGTGCATTCACGGTGACTTTGACCTTTATGGCATCGTGGACATGAAAGAGCCCGAAAGGCTGCTGCGTGTGCGGGAGGAACGGCTGGGTATGGAGCACGCGCGATCGCCGAAATTCTTCGATGTGCAGCACTATGTGAACAACAAGATCGGCGTCACCATGGTTCTTCACGGTTCACAGGAAACATACGCCAGCGAACATGAAGACGATGAACTGGATATCTTCTTTCCAAACGGCCGGATCGCTTTTGCAGGGCCGACAGGGGCGGATATCGCCGAGTTTTACCAGACTGAATTTCCGGGAAGAACACTGTTCAGAAAAGATGATCCGGCCATTGAGATCAAAAGACGGTATGTTTCTCCGGGTGAGTTCTGACATCACACCGAGCAAAACGTCTCAAATTTCCCTGTAAGAAAAATGGCACGCCCAACGGGACTCGAACCCGTGTTTCCGCCGTGAAAGGGCGGCGTCCTAGACCGCTAGACGATGGGCGCGCGGTCGACACAGTTGCGTCGTGGGGAGGCTTATAGGCGGGAATGCTCACGCCCGCAAGAGCCTTGACGACAATTTTTTGCAAGCCCGGGAAACCGGGCTTGCAGATGTTGAAAACCGACGTGAATTACCACTCGCCCGTATTACCCATCGAGGCCCAAGGCTCTTTGATTTCAAGGGCTTCACCTTTTTGCAGCAACTCAATCGAAATGTTGTCCGGCGAACGAACAAATGCCATGCGGCCATCGCGTGGTGGCCGGTTGATCGTGACGCCCTGTTTCTGGAGGTTGTCGCAGAAATCGTAAATATCATCGACTTCGAAAGCGAGGTGACCGAAGTTTCGCCCACCATCATATTCTTCCGGATCCCAATTGTAGGTCAGTTCCAAAAGTGGCGCGGCGTTGGCCTTGCCGGCGTCAACATCTTCAGAGCCGGCTAGAAAGATAAGGGTGAAACGGCCCTTTTCACTTTCATGGCGGCGGAGTTCAGTCATGCCCATCTTGTTGCAGTAAAAATCAAGGGAATCGTCAACATTGGTGACCCGAACCATTGTGTGCAAATAACGCATATCCTACCCTTTTCCCAATCGAATGAGGTTGTCTGAAAGGCGAGTGACCGACCCATGAAGACCATCACAGGACTGGCCGAAGCTCGCAACTATGTCGCACAATTCAAGCGCGGTGCCTACCACCGGATCGTCGCTCTGACGGGTGCTGGCATTTCGACAGAATCCGGCATTCCGGATTTTCGTTCGCCCGGCGGGATATGGTCCAAACGACAACCGGTTCAATACCAGGATTTTGTAAGGTCGGAAGAAAGTCGTCTGGAAGACTGGGATCGACGCTTTGAAATGCAGGACTTTTTTCAAAAAGCTGAACCCAATGCAGCCCATTTGGCACTGACGTCGTTGGCCACAAATGGGTATATGCGGTGTCTGGTCACGCAAAACGTGGATGGGCTTCATCAGAAAGCTGGATTTCCTGACGACAGGCTGATTGAGATACATGGGAATTCAACCTTCGCCACATGCCTATCCTGCGGTGCGCGCGCGGAGCTGGAAGACCAAAGACAAACAGTTGAAACCGGGCGTAGTCCTAATTGTGTTAAATGTGGCGGGTTGTTGAAGGCCGCAGTCATCAGTTTTGGTCAGCAGATGCCGGAAGCAGCCTTGCAAAACGCTGCGGCGGCAGCGCAGGAATGCGATCTCTTTCTGGTTCTCGGATCGTCACTGGTTGTTCACCCGGCAGCTCAACTTCCTGCTTTGGCGGCAGAGGCTGGGGCAGAATTGGTGATTCTCAATGGAGAAGAAACGCCACTCGATTCTTATGCTTCGACAGTCATACGCACACCCTTGGCACAGACTTTTGCCGAATTTCATGAAGAATAACGGAAAATCGAGCAAATGGTCTGTGGTTAGTCCGACAATTTCCCTTCTCGACACAAAGCGCAATGTTATCCTTTTGTTAGGAATCAGCTAATGGGCGAGTCGAATTCTGCCCTTAGTTGAATGATGCGGACCAGAGACGGGACAAATGGCTATGGGGGTTAAAACCGCAGGGGAACCCCGCGCACTCGATACAATGACGGAAGATGTTGCCGTTGATGTTTTCGAGATCGCCGGAACGATTAAATGGTTCGATGTCGGTAAGGGCTACGGCTTCATTGTGCCGGACAGCGGTGAAAACGACATCCTGCTTCACGTTACCTGCCTCAGGCGGGATGGATACCAAACCGCCTATGAAGGCGCACGCGTTGTGTGTGAGGTGCTTGATCGGCCTCGAGGACTGCAGGCGTTCCGCATCCTTTCCATGGATGAAACGTCGGCAACACATCCCTCGCAGCTGCCTCCGTCCAGAACACATGTTCAGGTGGTTCCGGAAGGCGGATTTGAAAAAGCGACCGTCAAATGGTTCAACCGCGTGAAAGGCTTCGGTTTCCTGACCCAGGGAGAGGGGTCTGAAGACATCTTCATCCATATGGAAACGCTGCGCCGGTTCGGAATCACGGAGTTGCGACCTGGTCAGGACGTACTGGTCAGGTTCGGGACCGGACCTAAAGGGCGTATGGCGGCTGAAATCCGGCCGATGGGTGCTGGAACCCATATCCCGGCGTCTCATTGACAAATAGGCAGCTTTTTTGATTTCAAGGGCCGGACATGTTCCGGCCTTTTTGTTTGGCAACGGTCTTTCTATGTATTCCAGTGTTGCAACATTTGCCGGTGAACGGAGCCCAAACGTATGATTTCCCACACTGTGGCTCACTCGGTCGTCTTGTCGTTTTTGTTGTTGTTTACTGCGACTGGCCTTTCTCCTGCTACCGCTCAAGACGAAGTCGCGCCTTTGCCGACAGAAACATTGGTCGTTCGCTCCGGCGACAAAGAACACACATTCACGGTAGAAGTCGCCTCCACGGATAGGCAGAGAGCCCGGGGGCTCATGTTCCGTGAAGAGATGGCCACCGATCACGGCATGCTGTTTGTTTTCGAAGGCGAGGGGGACCGATTTTTCTGGATGAAGAACACACCGCTGCCACTCGATATCATCTACATCGATGCCAAGGGATGGATCGTGTCAATCGCGGCCGACACGACCCCGTTTTCTGAAGCGGTCATTCCGTCGCGTGAGCCGGCAAAATACGTGCTTGAACTCAATGCCGGTATTTCCGCTGAACTGGGCCTTGAGCCCGGTGACGGCGTTTCCAGCCCTTCTATGATGGCTGAATAGTTTCTTCTGGATAATGCAGACGAGGCGTGTAGCGGAAACTTTGCGCGTATCGCTGCTTAAGCGTCACTTTCACGCTTACGGAGCGTATTGCCTTAGGCCGCTTTCCCTCGTGAATATTCCGAATTGGAACCAGGTCAGTCTTTGGGCCTCGGCATCAGGAAATTTGTGATTTCAATCACCATTTTATTCGACCTGGCAATGCTACGTTCGCCGTGTTGATCAACAGATTGTTGGTCACGCCGTTTGCGGCACCTTACCCATAGAACAATCATCGAATGCCAGCTTAAGCAGGCAAGTTCCTGGCTGGCAAAACACCTGGCTGTTCGCGCATGAATTGAAGCCGCGATCCCATAGATGATTTTGAGAATCAGAGCTTCTTTCTGGTGCCGAGTTCGACCGACTTTTTTGTATTTGAGAGTAAGCAACATGAGTTCCATTTTTCCCGGTGCCGCCCGTAGCCCTGCACCCGGCGCGCCCAAGATGAAAAAACCGAAGTCCTTGATCTCAACCTGGCCGCCGAAAGACGCCGCTGCTGCCAGATGGGCAACCGACGGAAACTTCTGGACGCATGCACGCGCCGTTGGGCGCCAGAACCCCTGGGACTTGATCATTTTCAACTTCCAGACCCAGGACCCGCTCGAAGTGAATTGGTACTTACAAAACGCGGTCGGATGCTGGCGCCTTGACCCCAGCGGGAATTTCAAATTTGACAGTTCTCTAACGGCTGATGGCAAGGACGGAATAATATACGTCCCATCATCCAGTTGGGTCCCACCTGCACATTTCAGCAAAGGGTCCGGGGCTGCAACTTTCATGGCAGGTGTAAACAATTCTGCCGCAACAATTCTTAGGGATTTGTCCCGAAGAATGCCCACGATCAGTCATGGTGCGACGACCATGCGTGCGCAGGACTATCGGAAGATTGCCGAACTGATTGAAACCAATGCAATTACAATTGACGTCAATCCTGACCTGGGAGGACGCGGCGGATACCTGGACGACGAAAAAGCGATCAAGTTGCGATTCATGCCTAGGATAGGCAATGCGCGTCATGCCAGTACGCTCGCAAACGAAGCTGTCCACGCAGCGACCCATTTTTACGAAATACCGCACAACATGTTGAAAAACGAATACGTCTCAACTGTTGCCGGTGCGGTTGCAATGGGCGTGACGAGTGAACGCGTCTTGCGGCGTTACATCAATCCTCGGCACTTCAAGAATTGGGGTTACTACTATTCAGGTTGGGTCTGGCTCAATGACTTTAAACCTCGTGGCGGCTGGTCGATTACCCTCGATGACCTGGACCATCAGTTCGAGCACCCATATTTGTCGACCACAGCGAACCCGGTGAGCGAGCTCAGGGTTTCGATGGCAGGCAGCTATGGCTGGAAGGGGAAGGTGGAAATCATACCTGAGTGGGACTGACCATCTGCCGAGGATAGCTGGACACTCTTCGGTTGGGGGCTCTGGTGTGTTCAAACACAGAATTCGACTTGGAACCCGATCTAACCCCAAGAAACTTGAACCTTGGTTGGTTATGAAGGCACCAGGCTAGAGCAGTTTCTTGCGCGGTCTCTCGGAATACTAGATCGAGAGGTGAGGGAACGGGCATTCGATGCAGCCCAGAGTTCGATTGGCCTGTTGGACCTCTTTCCACAAGCCTTGGATTGCTCTTAAATTCTTCGCTCTTGACGCCAACGCCGAACGCGGATACACCCCTCGAAATCAACGGATCGGGGTATAGCGCAGCCTGGTAGCGCATCTGGTTTGGGACCAGAGGGTCGCAAGTTCGAATCTTGCTGCCCCGACCATTTTTCCCAAAATATTGGTTTGAATACTGGACTGCACCATCGTGGTGTCGGGACTTCTGGCTTGTGTTTGCTGACGCGATTCTTTCTTTGGACGGGTTGGGAGCGACGGCGCATGCATTGCTGCTGCTAATCATAGGGCAATTATTGATTATGCCGGGATAACTTGGCGCGCACACACAAGCGACCTTGTGCATCACGCCTCAGAAGAACACTCTGGCACTCCGACGAATTTGATCCTTCAGGGGAGGCGCTTTCACAAGTTGGACGGCGCCAGGCAGGGCAGATGGGACCGGACCCGGACGAGCAGGGCACGCTGGAAATATCCGCGGCCATTGCCGCCATTCAAACCAGAATTCATAAAACCGGGCTGTCCTTGAAGGAGAGCGCGGATTTTGGGCTATTTGAAAAAACGATCCGATCCACCGAAGACAAATATCTGATGGAGGATTTCTCGCCCAGGTTCTTCGATCTTCATGGCGCGACTGCGTTCTGGATCGGCGCTTATAACAGCAGCGGCAATATTGTTTCCGTTCAGGCAGCCAAAGTGGAGGACCTTAAGGACAGGAGCCTCGCAGACCATTGGCAACAGCAGCAACGTAGGATGTTTGTCGACCCGAACCCACAGGTTCGTTTTGGCAGTGAGCATGCCCACGACGCCTATTTCATGCGTGGCAGGATCGTCTATCACGGAAATCTATGGCTGAGAGGTGACATTCGAGGCAAGGGACTGGCCGAACCGCTGACACAGCTTGGTTTCCTCGTTTCCTTGTTGAAATGGTCGCCCGATTATCTCTATGGCCTTATGGCGTCAAAGGCTGCAGAAAAGGGCTTTGGCGTCCGGGTTGGGTACCGCAGGTTTGTTCCGAGAGGTACGCACTGGCACATCGCGCCAGGCCACATCAGGCCGGATGACTGGCTCGTCTATTCGACCAGGAGCGACCTGTTCGGGCTGGCGAAATTGATCGTCAGGACTTTGGCTGAAGATCCTGAATGACGCCGAGATACGCGCAGATCCGGTAGTTGGCTCTGATATGCGGACGTACGGCAATAATCAGTCGCTCGAAAGCAATCTCATATTCCTGTCCATCGACGGAAATGGGTGTCCTGGCGTAGCCGTAATAGGGTCTGCCTGATAGCGCACTGCGGTAGCCTTCAGCTGACGCTCTTTCAAGGTCGGCATCAGGTGTGCGAAGTGCAGAGTTTGAGCCGGTCGAGGTTGCCCAATCGTCACCAAAAAGCTGACGTTGCCCACTTTCCTTGCCAACGTAAAAGATTGGCGGCGGTGCGAAATCGGTTACCTTGTCCGAACACAGGCTCAGGTGCGGCAAAAAAGGTTGCATTGTTTGCCTGAAACTACCGTCAGCGGACGTCATGACTGCCTCGTAAAAGCCAGCCAGCAACGGGTCAGCAAGGCCATTTTCAATGGCCTCGGTCCCGAGTTCCGTAAAAACTGTTTGTGGGCGGTTCAGCAAATAAATTCCGTGGTCAGTTCAGGGTTATCGATTGAAGGCTTTCAGAAGCAGGGACATGACATTCAAAAACTCATCCTGCTTTTCCGGGCTAAGTTCATCAACTTCGGACACACCATAATCCAGTGTCAGGATCATGTCCCACATTTCAGTCAGGTTTGCCTTGTCGATTGATGATTTCAGATTGACCGGTTTTGCGGCCGTTGGCTGAATGTGCTCCGGTATGGAGGCGCCCAGGTTTTTGAGAAACGGGTAATGCATAAGCCATCCTGTTGTGTTGTTCTTTTTGGTCCCGCCATACCCACATGAAAAGACCGGCTGTATCACGCATCTGATTGTGCATTTGTCTAAGACGATCCCTTTTGATTGTTATTTTATTCAAAAGTTCACGTTAGGAGAGTTGATAGCACAAGTTGCAGCTTTCGTCATCTCACGTGATGTCACAATCCAACGAGTGGTAAACGCAAAATTTGCAATTTGGTTTGTTTTGGAGCGCTGTCAGAAGGCTAGGTGTTGACTTCCTTCCAAAAGGCAGGAAAAAGCTTGTGGAACAGAAGTGATACTCTGCGAAATCGTTTAAGGGCACAGGCACATGGTTGCGCGCATCTATCGTCCGGCAAAAACCGCCATGCAATCGGGCAAGGCAAAGACCCATCGCTGGGTGCTGGACTATGAGCCGGAGGCCGCGAAATCTGTTGAACCGCTTATGGGCTACACGTCTTCATCGGATATGAAGCAGCAGATCAGGCTCTATTTTGAGAGCCAGGAAGATGCCGTTGCTTACGCCAAACGCCACGGAATTCCGTATCGGGTGGAAAAGGCTCAGGAGCGCAAGGTGCGCGGCTCGGCCTATGCGGACAACTTCAAGTTCAACCGGGTGGCTCCCTGGACGCATTGAGGTCTTTCAAGCTCTCGGACCGGTGCGAAATGTCCCGTAGGTGCCGATTGTTTGTTGAAAGAGGTTCTGCCTATTGCATTCCGACGTTGTTTTCAGCCGCTCAGTAAATTATCAGCAGCGTCAGAACAGCAAAAGTGGCCCCGTAGCTCAGCTGGATAGAGCACTCGCCTTCTAAGCGAATGGTCGCAGGTTCGAATCCTGCCGGGGTCGCCACTTTTCCTTTTGTTTGTGCGGGACAATTCATGCGGGTTACCGCTCCATATCCCGATGTCCGGACTTAAAAAAGTTTTGCTCACAAAAATGCCGCACACCGGTAAGGCGCGCGGCAAGCTGTTGCTGCTTTAAGTGTGGAACCGTCAGGCGTTTTCTGACTTGGAGCTTTCCACACTTTGTTGCCCCACCATGAGCGGTGTGATCTTCGTCTTCAGGAGG
Source organism: Roseibium porphyridii (assembly GCF_026191725.2). Lineage (NCBI taxonomy): Bacteria > Pseudomonadati > Pseudomonadota > Alphaproteobacteria > Hyphomicrobiales > Stappiaceae > Roseibium > Roseibium porphyridii. Next base: position 3,548,867 of record NZ_CP120863.1, on the reverse strand, counting down.
CTGTCGAGATCCTCGGTTCCGTCTTCCAACGACTGCAGAGCCATGTCGAGGAAGTAGGAGCAGAAAGTCCGCCCGTCCTTGTCCGATTCCTTCTTGGTGTACCGGATCATGCGTTTAATCGCTTCAACTGCCGGTTCCTGTTGGGATTCGGTAAGGTCCGGTTTGCTGACTGTCTTTGACATTTTACTACCCACCAGTATTCGATTCGCCGTTTGCAGCTTCGCGCTGCGGTGACCATCCATTTAAATCATGCTGTTGCGGCGTGAAATAAGCGTGATAAGCTGTTGTTGTGTTTGCGGTTGCGTATTATCCGCGGTTGCGTGACCACGACAACATTGATGCTGATGTTCAAATACGGGGAATTGATGGCAAAGGCGTATTGTTTCGCTTGCCTAGGACGGCCCTTGCTGATGAGCAAGGACTTGGAGCCGGTCGCAGTCAAGACCCGTAAAGCCCTGGCAATCATGGCCTATCTGAGCCGGATGAGTGGACTTACTGCGCCGCGTGAGACACTGGCCGATCTGTTGTGGAGCGGTACGGACAGACACAAGGCGATGCAGTCGATGCGCCAAGCGCTGCGACAGCTCAAAACCGCAGAAGAAGCCGCGGGCATTGATGTTGTGCGTTCGTCGCCTGGTCATGTTCAGCTTGGATCTTCCGCATTTTACACTGATTTGGACGAGGTGATGCGCCTGCTTGAAAACGGGCGCGCTTCCGATTTTCGTGAAGCCACAGATTTATGGCGCGGAGAGTTTCTGGCAGGCTTCGAAGATATTGACCCGGAGCTGAATGACTGGATCCAGGTTGAACGCGAACGCGTGCGTTCTGAAGTTTCAACAGCCGCCTTTCGGCATCTGGACGAGATATCTGTAGACGATGGCGGACAGCAGGTTGAGGCCGGAGGCAAGTTTCTTCTCACCATAGATCCTGCCTTTGAAGCCGCTCACCGTCTGCTTATCCGGCTCTACAAGAAGCTTGGCCAGCCCGAACGCGCTGAACAGCAGTTCAAGACCTGCGAGCGCGAAATGCGTCTTCATCTCGATGCGGAGCCAGATGAGGAAACACGGGCGCTTCTGATTGCGGAAGAAGCCGAAGGCAAAAGAGCTGGAGTTTCGCACCACCCTGGGGATATTGGTGCGACCCATAGTGTGCTTTCAAACAACGAAGAGGTCGTCAAGCTTCCTGAGATTTCAATTATCTCTTCATCGCTCCACAAGAAGGGGCTGAACGACGCGGTCCACCTTCGCGAAGAGATTGTCTCAGGCCTGTCTTCCTTCAAGTCTTTCGATCTGTATGAGTCGGAGTATTTCGGCGAAGAAAACTTTCCAAAACCGACACTGGTTCATGGTCATGAATTGGGCAGTTACCAATTGCGGTTCAGGCATGATGAACGCAGTGGAAAGATTGCGATCCAGTTTGAGGACCGCAGCAATGGGCAGATTGTCTTTAACGAAATCATTGACCTTAGTCTCTGGGACGGCATCGCCCCGGCAGCAAGTCAGGTCGTTAGCAGGGTCCATTCGGTTGCAACGACGAGACTGAGAAACCCCTCAAACACCTCAATTTTCGCTCGTTGGTGCCAAGCCGAAGCATTGTTGTGGGATTTCACTCCGCAGTCTGATGAGAAGGCAATGCGATTGCTCAATGATTTGGAACGGTCAAACGGTTCGTTTTCATTGATCTATTCTGGCAAAGCATCAATCATCATGAAGCAGGAACTGCATTTTCCGCTCCATGACAAGACAACCCACGATGGCATGGGCGGTCTACTAAATTTAGCCGAAAAGGCCATTGTCCTAGATCCTTGGCAGGCGGCAAACCAACGTGTCTACGGATGGGCGTTGATATTGTCCAACATGCCAGATGAAGCGCGGCGCGCATTCCAAAACGCTGGTCGTTTGAGATCGTCAGACCCTGCTAATCTCATGTCAGTCGCCGAAGGACTTGCATTTTCAGGTGATGTGGATGAAGCGCGCGCAACCGCCGAACGGGCCTTTAACCTGTTCTCGTTTGTGCCACGGGTTTTCTACGAATATCTTGCCAACATCTATTTTGCGTCGGATGACTTTGAGAGCGCAATCACGCAAATCGAAAGAGGGGCAGGCATCAGTGTCGGTGGTTTGACAACCCGTGTCGCTGCGCTGATTTGTTCTGGAAGAGAAGACGAGGCGTTGCAGACGCTTCAGCGTTTTACGGACCAGAGAGCTGCTTTGTTGGATAGTGCTCCTGAATTCACTGCAGACCCTGTCACATGGCGCACAAGAGTGAATTTTTTCCAGGACAAAGCTGTTCGTCAAAATTTCGACAAGGGGGCAGCTCTCGTCCAGAAATTCCTTTTTGAAGGAACAAGGTAGGTGAGCCTACTGCAGTAGCTGGCCCAGCTCTGACAGATATTGAGGATTGGATTGCGCCAGCTTCTTGCCATTTAATCTGAAAGGCAGGGCAATTGTTGATCTATCGGTTTCTGCTTCCACGACTTTGAAATTAAGAAGCTCTGTCGCTTGTTCTGGTAGACCAAGTTCTGACAGCACTTTATTCGGGTTCTCAACCAATTCTCTTTTGAGAGCTGGGTCTAAGGAAGCCTTTGCAAGCAACTCACCCAGGGCTTTCGTATTTCTTTTGTAATGCGGGAACCGAGCCATTTGACTAACCTTTTGCCAGCAGCCACCCGGACATAGTTGCCCGGGTAACAGCGCTGTTTGATCCAAAATTACTCAGGCAGATCTTCGTAGTAGCAGCTTCCCAAGGCAGCTTTGCCGAGTTCCTCGAAGTATGTTTCGTCGCCTGCAGCAACTCGGGCTGTATCGATATTTGCCGGAATAACCAGATGAACCGTGTCGGCTGTGTCCGCAAGCAACTGAACATCCGAGGCAGCGCCAAGGTCGCCGAGAACTGCTTTCGGATCATCAATCAGTTTGGCGCGGTCATCAGCATTTTGAATGATTGCACCGAGTTTCGCGCCGAATTCCAGGTTTTTCTGTGAAGTAGTTTTGGCGTGCATAGTGAGCCTCCTGAAGTTAAAATTGCGCCGCGCCGTGTTAAATGGTGGGATGGTCACGCGGCTATTTGAAAATCAGTCAAACTTTAGTAAAAGTTGGTGGGTAATTTAACTTTACTAACGCTTGACTGACTTCGAGAATTACTAAATTCGATTTTAAAAAGTGGCTCAATAGTAATTCAAATAATCTACAAGTGCTGCAATTATAGGGTGAAGCAAAGTGTCCTATGGATACTTAAACTTGGTCGGCGGGTAGGTATGGCGGAGAAGTTGGACGGGTCGAAAATTCCGACTGAGTTGCGTGATGTGTCGACGGAAATTCTTTCCGATCTCCAGCGGGTCGGGCTGTTGCATCTCGGCTCGAATGATGGGCCCTCGGAAATCCAAATAGCCGATCAAAGCCTGAACCTCTTTCTTCCATTTCTGACTTCGCACGACGTGAAACTGGTTCCGATGGATGTTGAATTTTGTCCGGTTGCTTTCTGCACTGGTCTGTTGAACCTGGTTGAACATGTTGAAGATGAAGCGAAGAGGGCATCTCAAACTCTTCCCGGTGGAGGGCAAGGCTGGGAACGTCAAAATGCAGCCATAAGTTGTATTGGAGAGCTGGCTGAAAGAGTAAGCCTTTGGACTTGTGGGTATAAAGACGGAAGGGTTTTTTTAGGTAAGTCCGAACAACCAAAGGTAGCGTTTATGGACGTGATCGGGCTAAGTGATCGTCAGGAGCGCGCAGCAAGGACGCAGCTGCAGTTAGAGATGCGGAATGGAGCGCATGCCGCAGCGTCCTGGGAGGAGCTTTTTCAACGTCGAGTCTTCCTTAGAAACCTTATAAAAGACGAAGTATTGTCGTTTCCAAGTATCGGAATACTCTTCAAGGAATTGGAGCAATTATCTGGTCGCACCATGTCCTTCGCTTCCAGCGCAGGCTGCGCTGTTTGGTCGAGCCTGGAAGGTGCTCGAAACAGAGCCTTGAGGGAGTTGGTGGAAAGGGATGCCATCGCGCAAGCATGGTACAACCGCCTGGGGATAACTCTTCTGAGGGCGGGGTTTTTGAATGAAATCTTGCGCAATTCTCTGATCGAATTTTTAAACCAAAGATCGCGGCATTGGTGTGTCTTGTCGGTTGAAACCGACTTGGATATTCAGGTCGCCCTGGCGGTTTCGCACAATGGATCAGGTGGGCGCTGCGTTATTGGTTCGGCGGCAGCTGGTACGCTCGTTGAGGCGTGCGAAAGCGCTTTGCAGGAAATGCTCCAGGCTGAAAACTCTCTTGCCTTGATGGATCGGGCATATCCAGCCCAAACTGAAAGCGGCGGTTCGGCTGCACGTGTGCCGCGGCAACTGGCGTATGCTCGCAATAACTCGATCTTTGACGATTTGCCTCTGGAAAATGCAGCGACAGCAGATGAGAGACAGGCGCTAGTGAGTTTTTCCAGCGACGACCTGTTGCAAAGCTGTTTTGACCGGAAATTGCGTATCTACGAGTTTGATGCCACGCGCCCGGACTTGAATATTCCTTGCGTAAAACTCGTTTCACCGGACCTTTGCACTTGGGAACCACGGTTTGGCAAAAGACGCCTTTATGAGGGTGTTGTTGAGCGCGGTTTGAGAGCGACACCAGGAACAGAGGAAGAGTTCGCGTCGAGGCCATTTCCGTTCTAACAGGCTTTGAAATCGTCAATTGACAGCGCAGCGCACGCGCGGTACTAAAAACATGACTTTCGTACTCAGGTTTAGTGCGGCGTCCGGGTGGTCCTCGGATCATCCAATCTCTGGAAGAAACTCATGGTGGGGGCGACCCCGCCATTTTTTCGTTCATGGATCAGGGGTTTTGACAGCTAACGCGCCGTTGGCCGCCCGTCTTCATTGGGACGCGACAAGGTCATGACCCAGAAGTTTCGCCATTTTCCGGTGTTGCGATTGGTCCGCGCGATACCGACGCGGGTTACATAAGGGTTGAGCAGATTTTTGTTGTGCCCCTCAGAACCCTGCCACCCCTGAAAGGCAGCATTCAGATCGGCATATCCAGCGCCGAGATTTTCCGCCCCCGCATAGTTTGCGTATCCGGCTTTATCCAATCTTTGAGACAGACCGAAAGCGCTGTGTGCCCACGTGTCCATGCTGTCACGTTCGGCAATGTGACGTGCCATGTCCTGCGATACAGAATCAAGTTCCGGATCGTGACGTAGCGGCGGACGCCCGTTCTGTTGTCGATATGTGTTTATCATCGACAGCATTTGAGATTTATCGACGGTCTGATCTGTAAGGATGGTCTTGTCTTCAAGTTCACTGCCGCCCGGCAATGCTCCGCAGGACATGAGAACAAGAGCCAACAAGATAAACATGCCTGGCCATAGGCCGCGCCTTTTCGCACGAGCGATTTCTATCATGCCTCGTCACCCGGCCATACAACACCTTCATCGGCAAAGAAATGATGGGGGCCAGGGAACGCCTCAACATATGCCATGTGAGAAACCACTCCCGTCGCTTCAGAATGGTAGTGAAGAAAATAGGCTGGGGGCTCGAAATTGAACAAGGCTGGCCCGTTTTCTGTCAGGTCGAGAACGACTTGATGACCGGTGCTGGGAGCAAGCGTCATCACCTTTCCGGCAAAACTGGCAATGATTGGCCTGTGAAGGTGACCACAGATGATCCTTTCAACATGGGCATGTGGCGCTATGACCTCCGCCAGAGCGTCCGCGTCAACCAGACCCATGTTGTCCATGTGAACGATGCCGGAGAGTGCCGGTGGATGGTGCAGGGCAAGCAGTGTTGGAACCTGCGTTTCCTTCAAACGGGAGTCCAGCCATGCCAGTTGCCAGGGACCCAGCTCACCCTTAGGACTTCCAGGCAAATGGCTGTCCAGTGCGATCAACTGAACATCGCCAATTTTTGCGGTGTAGCAGATCTTGCCGTCGCCCGTTTCGGAGATCCCGGGAAAACTGCTCATTTCACGCCGCATGCCACTGGTGCTGTCGTGATTTCCAGGCAGAAGGAAGACCGGCATGTCGAGACGGGAGAGCAGTTCTCGTGCAACGGCATATTCACGCGGGTCGCTTCGGTCGGTCAGATCCCCGGTTATGACAAGAGCATCCGGTTGTGGATCAAGAGACTTCAAACACCTAATGGCTCGTTCGGCAAACATGTTCGTGTCTGAAACCCGATAGCACGCCAGGCCTCTTGGTCTCAGGTGCAGGTCGGTCATATGGGCAATCAAAGTCATGGGAAACCTTGGGACTCAAGTGAGGAAAAAACAAAATGGACGATAGCGAACACACCGCTCAGAGCAAGCTCTTGTTTCCCTTTTTGAAAAGCTCATGTAGGAGAAGCTCTATGGCAACGGGCTGGCGGGCGTGGCTTGAGTGAGACATCGGAATTGAAACCAGATGGCAGATGAAACTGTAAAGCCGAAGAACCAGGTAGAGGTCTCTTCCGACGAGCAAGATGCATCGTCTGAGCAAACGTCAGTAAACGACGGTCAAGAACAAGACACTCAAACGCCACTTCCAAAACCGAAGAAGCCGATTTGGCTGCACATTTTTGGTCACGATATCACCGCACCGTTTCTGCTTCTGCTGTTGTCTCTCGTGCTGTTTGTTCCCGGTCAATGGACAGTTCCACCCCTAGATCGTGACGAGCCGCGCTTTACTCAGGCAACAAAGCAAATGCTTGAGACGCAGGACTACATCGATATTCGCTTCCAGGAACAGGCCCGCCACAAGAAACCCGTCGGCATCTATTGGCTACAGGCTGCGGCAGCAAAGATATCCGGCAAGGATGCCGAGGCCCCGCTGTGGGTCTATCGGTTGCCGTCGATAATAGGTTCGACCATTAGCGTTCTCGCTGCATTTTGGCTCGCTCGTGCGTTTATGGGGCCAGCCGGCGCGTTGCTTGTGGGAGGGTTTACGGCGCTTGCTATCATTGTGGGTGTTGAAGCAAGGCTAGCGAAGACTGACGCCGTGCTACTGGCAACAATCATCATTGCGCAAGGGGCTCTGGCGCGGATTTGGCTGAAGCAGCAGAGCCAGCGATTGTGGACGCTGAGTTTTGTTTTTTGGACAGCATTTGCCGCAAGTATCCTGATCAAGGGGCCTGTCGGCCCGATGGTCATCGGTCTTACAATTGTCGGTCTAATGGCCATGAAGCGTCAGTTTGCCTGGTTCAGGGCTGCTTCTCCGCTCGTCGGCCTTGTCTGGACTATCCTGCTCGTCTCACCCTGGTTGGTTGCCATCTGGATAGCAACAGACGGAGCCTTCTTCACCGAAGCGATCGGAAAGGACCTTCTTGGCAAGGTTCGAGAAGGGCAGGAAAGCCACGGAGCGCCGCCGCTAACACATCTTGGCGCGATGCTGGGCGTGTTCTGGCCGTTGCCGGCATTCTTCCTGATTGCGTTGCCTTTGATCTGGCGCGAGCGGAAAAGCCCGCTGGTGGTATTTGCAACAGCATGGTTTCTGCCGAGTTGGGTAATCTTCGAGCTTGTCGCGACCAAATTGCCTCACTACACGATGCCGCTCTTGCCAGCGCTTGCCTTACCGGTTGCTGCTGCGCTGATTGAGGGGGCAGGGGCGAATTCCAAGAAATCGGTCCGCTGGGTTGCGGCGATACTTCTTGCGGTGCCTGCGGTTGGTCTGGCAGTGGCGTCATTTGCAGGTCCGTTTGTACTTGGCACCTGGCCATCGCCTCCGGGTGCCGTGATTGTCGCTCTTGGCGCAATGTTCGCAGTTGCAGCAGCTTCAAGGATCCTTCGTGGTCCTGCGCTCTATTCGTTGCCTGCGGTCACAATGGCCGCCGTCTGTGCTGCCATCGGCGTTTGGGGCTTTGTCGGTCCGGCACTCACACCGATCTGGGTAAGCCCACGCCTGGTGGCTGCGCTCGACGAGGTTCCTGGCTGCGCGGATGCTTCTCGCCGACAGGTCGTAACTTCTGGCTTTCACGAACCGAGTTTCATCTTCCTCGAGGGCACTGGAACAAAGATCATTTCACCCAAAAATGCGGCCGAATTTTTGAATGAAGCTGCATCTGCTGAAAAGGGATCTTGCCGGATTGCTGTCATAGAAAGCCGGGAAGAAGCTGCGTTTTTGGCGGCCTCCAAGGAGATTGGCCTTGTGCCCGAGGTTCGAAAAAGGGTAGACGGCCTCAATATCAATGGTGGCGATGACGTCGATATCGCGCTTTATCAGAATGTCAAAGCGGTCACAGGTACAGAAGAAAGCGATGCAGAACAGCAGTAATTATGTCCGGCATATTCTTGCACGCATGCGCGGGAACATGCGTCGGGCTGCTATCCTGCTTTCCGGTCGAAAAGGCCGGGCGATGCAGAACCGTGACCCTTTGCCGCCTGGACAAAGACCTCAGGACATCCTGGCTGTGTTGCTGCTGACCGTCGGGATTGCAGTGGTGGCATTCGATATTCCGACCTATCCCTGGCTACAGTCTCTGCCGGGTGAATACAGATCAGCATTCCGTGCTGTTACCGATTTCGGCAAGGCAGACTGGATACTAATCAGTACTGGTGTGACGTGCCTGTTTCTCCTGGCTCTGGACGCCGGCCGGTATGCCTTCCGGCTGCGAATGGCAATCGGGTCGATTTTCACCTACAGCGCCTTCATCTTTTATTCCGTTGCCGCAACAGGCCTGTTGGCGATTGCCTTCAAGTGGTCGCTCGGACGTGCACGGCCAAAACTCTATGAGGAAGTAGGGCCGGTTCGGTTCGATTTTCTGGCGTTCGATGGAACCTTCACGAGTTTTCCTTCCGGTCACTCGACCACAGTCGCAGCGCTGGCAACTTCGTTGGCTTTCATTTTTCCGGCCTATCGCTGGCTGATCATAGCGGCTGCTTTCTGGCTCGCTTTCAGCCGGGTCATGGTTGGTGCTCACTATCCAAGCGATGTCATCGCCGGAACGTTGCTCGGTATGACCTTCACATTCTTCACTGTCCGCGCCTTGGCACGACGCAGGATCGGCTTTCATCTGTCTGCTGCCGGAAAAATAGAACCGAACATGAATGTCAGGTCCGCCAGCGCTTGCGTGCGGGCAGTGTGGCAGGTTCTGCGTGGTCAACGCGGGGCTGATCGCGTTCCGATGGAGCAGTCGACGGCAGAGCAGACGGAACGGACAAGCGCATGACACAAAGTTATCTGGAAGCCGTCGCCGCCAACAAAGGGGCGCTGGCCGTAACAGTGGTAGTGCCTGCCAAAGACGAAGCAGAAAATCTGCCGATCCTTTTGAATGAAATCGAAACGGCCCTGTCTGGTCATTCATTTGAAGTGATCGTCATTGACGATGGATCTTCTGACGGCACAGACATTGTTCTCCAGGATTATGCAGCGACTCATGACTGGTTACGGCCCGTGCGGCATGAAACGTCCTGCGGTCAAAGCTGCGCCGTGCGCACCGGTTTGTTACATGCGCGCGGAGATGTCGTAGCCACCATCGATGGCGATGGTGAAAACAATCCGGCTTACATACCCGATCTTCTGGATGCCTTGAATGCAGCGGGCCCCTCCGTTGCTCTTGCGGCCGGACAAAGGCTCGGCCGAAAGGCAAGCCTTGCCAAGCGTTATGCGTCGAAATTTGCGAACAAGCTTCGTGGGGGCATTTTGAAAGACAACACCCGAGACAGCGGGTGTGGTCTGAAGGCTCTTCGTCGGGAAGTTTTCCTTCAACTGCCTTATTTCGACAGCTGGCACCGTTTTCTACCGGCCCTTGTAATCCGCGAAGGATATGAGGTCACACATATCGATGTTCAGGATCGAGAACGTCGACATGGAACCTCGAAATATGGAATATTCGACCGCGCTCTTGTCGGTGTTCTGGACCTCTTCGGTGTTTGGTGGTTGCGACGCCGTAGGAAAAAAATTCCTCAAGTCCGTCCTCTGACCTGATCCTCACCGCATTCTGGCTTCAAATAGACCAAGTTGCCGGGCAATCGGCCCGAAGAACCTGACTGGACCTGCCTCATGAACGCTCTTGTTGATTGGCTAAACGCCGTTTTTGTCGAGCAATTCGATTTCTGGATCGTGCTGGGTTTTGTTGCTCAGTTCATGTTCATGATGCGCTTTGTCATTCAATGGATAGCTTCGGAGAGGGTTGGCAGATCCATCGTCCCCGTCGCGTTCTGGTTCTTTTCCATTTCGGGTGGTTCTTTGCTTCTGGTGTACGCCATACAACGTCAGGACCCGGTCTTCATTGCAGGGCAGGGCCTGGGCTTGCTGATCTATTTCCGTAACCTCTGGCTTATCTTCAAAGAAAAGCGCAACGACCCGACGATTTGAGGCAAGTGAGCAGCCGCTGGGTCTAGAACGATCGCGATTGAGGGCAAAAGAGCTTGCAACGCTGTGAGCGTTCACCCACAGCGTCTTCAATATTTTCGGTAAATTTTTTGCCGATTAGTCGAATGCCTCGGTCAAAGCCTGTTCCATATCTTTGATGAGATCTTCCGGATCTTCCAAGCCGATATGCAGACGAACCGACTGAAGGTCTGGATCGAATGGCGCAACAGTTCTTTGACCCTTCAATCGAACCGGAATGGCCAGGCTTTCAAACCCACCCCAAGAAAACCCAAGACCAAAAAGTGTAAGTGTGTCCAAAAATTTGAACGCTTGCTCTTCACTGGTGCCTGACACGAAGTCAAATGCGCAAAGCCCCGAGCTGCCGCTGAAATCCCGACGCCAGATTTCATGGCCCGGGTCGTTTGCAAGGGCAGGGTATTTGAGAGCTCCAATTTCAGGCCGTCCGCTCAACCAATTCAAGATTTCCATCGTGTTGCGTTGGTGGCGCTCTAGCCGCACCGAAAGCGTGCGAAGTCCGCGAAGACCCAGGAAGACGTCGTCTGGCGCGGCATGACAGCCCATGGCACCATAAAGAGTGTGGAGCTTGCCCCATGCACGCTCGTTTGCAGCCACAGTGCCCAGCATGACATCGGAATGACCGACGATATATTTGGTGCCGGCCTGGATCGACAGATCCACACCAAGCGACAAAGGTTGGCAAAACAGCGGGCTCGCCCAAGTATTGTCCATCAGGACAGTTGCATCGATCGTGCGTGCCGCGGCAGCAATGGCTGGAACGTCCTGCATTTCAAAGGTTAGTGAACCGGGAGCTTCTGTGAAGACCGCTGTTGTTTCCGGTCGAAATAGAGACCTGATTTCTTCACCCAACGAAGGGGCGTAATATTCGACTGTGATGCCGAGACCTGGCAGTACCGTGTCGGCAAAATGGCGTGTCGGTCCATAAGCCGTATCGGCAATGAGGATATGATCGCCAGCCTTCACACAGGAAAGAACGGCAAGCGCGATGGCGTTCAGCCCAGAGTTTGCAATTTTGACGCCTGCCGCCCCTTCGATCTCCGCAAGTGCGCTTTCAAGCGAATCTGTCGTCGGATTTCCTCTTCGAGCATACGAGTAGGTCTGCTGTCCCGTCACAAGAGTTTTGGTGTCAGGATACAAAACCGTCGAAGCATGAACCACCGGGGGATTGACGAACCCGTGAAATGCCAGTGGGTCTCGACCTGCATGGGCAAGTTTGGTGTCGGCTTTGAGAGCCGAAGTGGATTTTTGCGATGACATGGATGCTCTTGAATGCTGATCTGGGTAACGCCACAACCTGACGGTGGGCAGGAAGCGACACTTTAGTCATTCGACCATCGCCTGCAACCGGGTTGTTGCGCTCAAGAGTAGTGATCGCATCCGATAAAACTCAAACTAAAGTTAACGGTGGCGTTACGGGAATTAAATGGATTGAACTCTTTTTGGGCATTGAATGATTTCGTTTTAGACATGTTCGTGTTTTGTGCAGCTGTTTCAGTGGCAATTGTTCCAAGGCACTAGAATTTTGACGAGATAACTGCAGCAAGTACTTGACCCGAACGGCTAAATGCCATCGTATGGGGTCGTTGGGTTGGGACGGGAGACTTCTGGAGGAAACAGTCAGCAAGGCTGCATACTGTCCGGATAGCGAGACAGGGAAGACGTCTTCCGAATAAGCCCGACAAGACAAAGTATGGGTAACAAATAAAGGCTGCATATCCATGTCCAATAAAATCCTTCCGCTCGTACTCGGCGCTGCTATGGGAGTCGCCGCAACGACGGCTGCGGGTGCAACGACGCTGGAAGACGTCAAGGCAAAAGGCTTCATTCAGTGTGGCGTGAGCCAGGGCCTGCCGGGTTTCTCTAATCCGGATTCACAGGGGAACTGGACCGGGCTTGACGTTGACCTTTGCCGCGCAATGGCTGCTGCGGTATTCGGTGACGCGTCCGCTGTTAAATTCACTCCGCTGTCCGCTAAAGAGCGTTTCACCGCTCTGCAGTCCGGCGAAGTTGACGTTCTGTCCCGTAACACCACCTGGACCATGTCCCGCGATACTCAGCTCGGTCTGAACTTCGCAGGCGTGAACTACTATGACGGTCAGGGCTTCATGGTTCGCAAGGACCTCGGCGTTACGTCCGCTCTGGAACTCTCCGGCGCTTCCGTGTGTACAAACACGGGCACGACGACTGAGTTGAACGTTGCTGACTACTTCCGTGCGAACAACATGCCGTACGAAATCGTCGCTTTCGAAAAAGCAGACGAAGTTGTTGCTGCATATGACGCCGGCCGTTGCGACGTTTACACCACGGACGCTTCCGGGCTGTATGCTCAGCGCCTGAAGCTGACCAATCCGGGCGACCACATGGTTCTGCCGGAGATCATCTCCAAAGAGCCTCTGGGTCCGGTTGTTCGCCAGGGCGACGATGAGTGGTTCAACATCGCAAAGTGGACCCTCAACGCAATGCTGAACGCTGAAGAGCTCGGTGTTACGTCTGCAAATGTTGATGAAATGAAGGCTTCCGACAACCCGTCCGTCAAGCGTCTGCTTGGCGCAGAAGGTGCGTTCGGTGAAGCTATCGGCCTGTCCAATGACTGGGCTTACAACATCATCAAGAACGTCGGTAACTACGAAGAGTCCTTCAACGCAAACGTTGGTCCGGACACTCCGCTCGGCATCTCCCGCGGTGTTAACGCACTGTGGAACGCTGGCGGCTTCATGTACGCTCCGCCGGTCCGCTAATCCTCTTGTAATTTGAGGATTTCAGGGGTTCCGGCGGTCTACTGCCGGAACCCTCAATAAATTCCGCGCATCAAAACTGGAATAATCCAGTAACGCGTGGGGGAACAATCTGCTTTCGCCGACTGGGGAGCGCAAAAGCGCAAGACGTGAAGCAGATATGGACACGTCAGAGGAGAGGCTTCGTGCCGGGCTCTTTCGTGACAACTTGGGCGAGGTTCTATGTCAGTAATGGAGCAGGACTCGGCGGGGGCGCCGGCGCGTGCTTCGCTGTTGAACGATCCCAAAGCCCGTGGCCTTTTTTACCAATTGGTATTGATCGTCGCGTTGGTGACTTTGGGATACGTCATCGTTACGAACACGATAGCCAACCTGGAACGGCAAAACATTGCCTCTGGTTGGGGTTTTCTGGAAAACACTGCCGGTTTCGGCATCATTCAGTCTTTGTTTCCCTATTCGGAAACATCAAGTTACGGCACGGCCCTTCTGGTCGGTCTCTTCAACACAATACTTGTTGCCGTTGTCGGCATCTTCTTTGCCACGATCTTCGGTTTCGTCATCGGGATCGCGCGGCTCTCCAACAACTGGGTCATCAGCCGGCTGGCATATTGCTACGTTGAGCTTGTCCGAAATGTCCCGCTGCTGCTGCAGATCTTTTTCTGGTATTTCGCGGTTTTGCGCGCTGTTCCGGGAAAGCGTGAAAAGTGGTCGCTGTTTGATACCATCCACTTGAATATTGGTGGTTTGAGATTGCCAAAGCCGATCTGGGAGCCTGGTTCCCATATGATCGGCATTGCGCTGATCGTGGCCATCATTGCCTCAATCGTCATCTCCAGGTGGGCTCACAAGCGCCAGGATGCCACTGGGCAGCAATTCCCGATGTTCTGGACTGCTGTCGGCCTTATCGTCGGTCTGCCGGTGCTGGCTTACCTCGTTATGGGCATGCCGATGTATTGGGAGCATCCCAACTTCGTTGAAACCGGACCAATCCTGCGTCGTGGTTTTGAGTTGAATGTCGGTATCAACGTCATACCGGAGTTTTTGGCTCTTACCGCTGCTCTTGCGATCTACACCGCCGCCTTCATCGCCGAAATTGTGCGTGCAGGTATTCAGGCTGTTTCGCATGGTCAGACGGAAGCCGCCCATGCGCTGGGGCTGCGTAACGGTCCAACATTGCGCCTGGTCGTCATCCCGCAGGCAATGCGCGTGATCATTCCACCGCTGACGAGTCAGTATCTGAACTTGACCAAGAACTCTTCTCTGGCTGTAGCCATTGCCTTCCCGGACCTTGTGTCCGTCGGTGGCACGGTTCTCAATCAGACGGGGCAGGCAATCGAAATCATTGGCATCTGGATGGGAGTTTACCTTTCGCTCAGCTTGCTCACATCCGCCTTCATGAACTGGTATAACCAGCGCATGGCGCTCGTGGAACGGTAAGGAGCGCTTGATCATGTCAGACACAAAAATGTTCCAGATAAGAACCGAGGAGGCGCCGCTTTTGCCGGCGCCGGTCTCGACCACCGGTGTTATTGGCTGGATGCGGCAGAACCTGTTCTCATCCATAAGCAACACCATATTGACGGTCGTTGGTATTCTGATCGCTTATTCGATCGTGGCACCCTTCGTTCAGTTTGCGCTAGTCGATGCAGTCTGGAATGGCGAGAACCGCGAGGCATGCCTTCCTCAGGACGGTGCGCACGGCGGTGCCTGTTGGGCCTACGTGAAAGCCTATCTTCCGCAGTTCATCTACGGACGGTATCCCACTGATGAAATCTGGCGGGTGAACATCGTCTATGCGTTGTTCGTTCTGCTTCTGGTGCCACTTGCCTGGCCAAGTGCACCATTCAAACGTACCAATGCCATCCTGTTTCTGGTGGTCTTCCCGATCGTGGCATACTTCCTGTTGACCGGTCTGGTCATTGGCGGTTCCGTGATCCTGCCGATCGTTGAAACAGCCCGCTGGGGTGGGTTGCTTGTTACGCTCGTCATTGCAGTAACAGGTATCGTTGCCTCGCTGCCCCTCGGGATTGCGCTTGCGCTTGGCCGTCGGTCAAAAATGCCGATCATCAAGATGGTCTCCATCATCTTCATTGAGTTCTGGCGCGGTGTGCCGCTTATCACGGTTCTGTTCATGTCTTCCGTGATGCTGCCGCTGTTCCTGCCGGAAGGCGTGACCTTCGACAAATTGCTGCGTGTGCTCATTGGTGTGACACTGTTCTCCGCAGCTTATATGGCGGAAGTGGTCCGTGGTGGCCTGCAGGCTATTCCCAAGGGTCAGTATGAAGGTGCGATGGCACTGGGACTGAGGTTCTGGCCGATGATGTATCTCATCATTTTGCCACAGGCCTTGAAACTGGTGATCCCGGGCATTGTGAACACCTTCATCGGTCTGTTCAAAGACACGACGCTGGTCTTGATCGTCGGCATGTTCGACCTGCTTGGTCAGATCCAGTCATCCTTCACGGATCCGACCTGGTCGACACCAAGCCAGGGTCATACCGGCTATCTCTTTGCAGCCATTGTGTTCTTCATCTTCTGCTTCGGCATGTCGCGGTACTCCATATTCATGGAGAACAAACTGCACACAGGACACAAACGCTAGGACCGAGTTTCCGGGGCGCGCGCCAGACCGCAGCGCCCCGGCCAAAAGACACTCATGGAGTAAAGTCTCATGACTGAGAATGCAGTAAACCCGGAAGAGATCGCTGCAGATCGTTCCAAGATGCAGATTTCCGAAACGGATGTCGCAATCGAAATCAAGAACATGAACAAGTGGTATGGTGACTTTCACGTCCTGCGTGACATCCACCTGAAGGTTATGCGCGGCGAGCGGATTGTCATTTGTGGGCCTTCCGGCTCGGGAAAGTCGACCATGATCCGTTGCATAAACCGTTTGGAAGAGCACCAGGCCGGCCAAATCATTGTCGATGGCATTGAGTTGACGGACGATCTCAAGAAGATCGATGAAATTCGTCGGGAAGTCGGCATGTGCTTCCAGCATTTCAATCTGTTTCCACATTTGACAATCTTGGAAAACTGCACCCTGGCGCCGATCTGGGTACGCAAGATGCCGAAGAAGGAAGCTGAAGACATCGCGATGCACTACCTGGAACGCGTCAAGATCCCCGAGCAGGCCTTGAAATACCCTGGGCAGTTGTCCGGTGGTCAGCAACAGCGCGTGGCCATTGCGCGGTCCTTGTGCATGAACCCGAAGATCATGCTCTTCGATGAGCCTACATCTGCTCTCGATCCGGAAATGATCAAGGAAGTTCTGGACGTGATGGTCGGTCTTGCCGAAGAAGGCATGACGATGCTCTGCGTGACCCACGAAATGGGCTTTGCGCGCAAGGTGGCAAACCGCGTGATTTTCATGGATGCAGGTCAGATCGTTGAACAGAACGAGCCTGAAGACTTCTTCACCAATCCGCAGCATGAACGGACAAAACTGTTCCTGAGCCAGATCCTGCACCACTGATCAAGGCCGGAATGAAGTAGAATGATCAAGCTGGTCAGGCGTGCGATCGTAGGTCTTTGTCTGGTCGCTATCCTGCTGGTTTTATTGATGGGTCTCGGAACGCTTGTTCCGAGACCCCTTTTTGACTCTACCCAAGCCGAAGCCAGCGGATCGGACAAAAAACGGACAATTCTGGTACTCTCCAATCCGATCCATACTGACATCGCCCTGCCTGCTGACCCGGATGTTCTTGAAACCTTTTCATTTGTTTCTGACGCAGGCCTGCCTCTCGACTATCAAGGTGTGTTCTGGGTGGTCTTCGGATGGGGAGGGCGATCTTTCTATGTTGAGACACCAACCTGGGGACATCTCAGACCTGGTCCTGTCATTGATGCGCTGACCTGGGACAGGTCAGTCATGCATGTGAGGAGAACAGGGCCCATAGCCGTCGAGCTGGAAAGCGTCCGCGAGTTGCATCTCTCAGAAATCGAATTTGAACGGCTACTGGACCACATAAGGTTGAGTTTCGAGTTGGACAAAGATGGTGGTCCAATCCCCATACCGAATGCTGCCTATGACGCGCACGATTTCTTCTTCTCCGCCAAGGGCGGGTTTAACGCTTTGCTCGGCTGTAATACCTGGACCGCCAGAGCCCTTCGGTCAGCGGGGCTGCAAACGGGAACCTGGACACCTCTGCCAATGACGCTGAATTGGTCACTCGATTTGCACAATCATCCTTAGGGGACTGGGGTTGTCATGAAACTTGCCAAAGCCTAATCCGGTATCAGCCTGTCGACGGCACTGGAAGACAATTTCTTCAGTTTTTCAGGGTCTTCGCCGGAGCGCGCACGAATCGAGAGGCCGTGGAGCACCAGTGCAAGGTGTTGTGCAATTTCCTCCGCCTGGGCATCACACATAGATCCTTTGGTCTCGTGCAATATGAGGCGAGCAAATCCGGTGTCCATGCGTAGAAGCACACTTCCAAGCGCCAACTGGAAATCCGGGTCCTGTGGCGCTTCCGAAGGAAGCGTGGAAACAGCAAGGCATCCATGAGCTGCGGCGGTAAGGTCACTCTTTCCTGTGTAGAGGTCCACTGCAGCCGCCATGATGTCTTTCATGCGGGCCTTGGCGCCTGTCGCCCGAGAGCCTGCCTTGCGCAAATGAATTTCCATGCGGTCCGCAAAGCGCTCAATTGATTTGAGAAACATGTCCTTCTTGCTGCCGAATGCAGCGTAAAGACTGGGTCTGTTCAGACCCGTTGCCTCTGCGATCTGGTCAAGACTGGTGGCGGCATATCCATGCCGCCAGAAGACCTTCATGATCAGATCAAGGGTCAGTTCTTCATCAAATTTTCGCGGTCGACCGCGTTTGACAGGTGGTTCCATTTTTTACTGTTTCGCACAAAAAGTTCGACATGTCTATTTATGTGCGATACGGTACAAAAAAAGGAGTGCCGCATGAATATGAACTGCGAAACCGCAATATCAAACGAACCTATGGGCACTGTTGCGTGGGGAAAGCGTTTGGGTACCTACAGCAAGGGACGTCTCACGCGTCTGGAAAAAATTCAGGTTTTGGGCAATCTTGGTCGAATGGCCTTGCTTGAAACTGCTGACGTTCTCAAGGAGCGAGCGGGGATGTTGAATGCCTTTGGCATGGATCTCGATGGCCTTCAGCCGCCAGACACTGCACTCACCCGAGATGCGTTTGACTTTGCAGATGATGTCCAGGGGCTGGAATTGATGCGACACAGCTGGCGCACTTACTATTGGGCCGTTTTGTTCGGCAAACGCGCAGGGTTGAATACGGATCTTGAGTTGTTGTTCTCGGCAGCCATTCTTCACGATGTCGGGCTCGCAAGGGACAGGGTGTCAGAACCGGGAGACTGCTGTTTTGTGCTCTACGGGGCGGAACGCTGCAAACAGCATTTGGTGGGTAAAGGTCATGATCGGGCAAAAATCAGGAAAATAGCGGACGCTATTGGCTTGCATTTAAATGGCTATGTCAGCAAACGGCTGCACGGCGCCGAGGCGCATTTGCTTTCCCGAGGTGCCATGTGTGATGTCTTCGGACTTGGGCGCCGCAGACTGTCAAGTCAGACGCGAAAGCAGATTTTTGCTGAGCAGCCAAAAGGAAACTTGATCGATGATTTGGAAATTTGGCCAGGTCACCATCTTTCTGGGACGCGCGCGGACTTTCTCATTCGGCTCAACCATAAAGACAAGAGTACGTCCCGACCCAGTAGAAAAATGCAACCAAAGGAAGTTTAGGCATTTGCTGGAATTTGCGAGCGCATGCCGGCTAAGAACGGTTATCCCACGTCTGGAAAACTTGATCGAAAACGAATCAAAAGCTCGGATTTAAGCCAAAACGGGCGAAGCTAAGTTGGTTGTGTCAAGGTAGTATCTAAATTTTTGATAGATAAAAATAGCAATTGAGAATTGGTATTTTTTCACAGTACCATTGAGAAAAATAGCAATTAAAAATACAATTTAAAGTTTATTCAGATTTGCACGGTGAAGTTGTGTTGGCTAGAGGGGTTATCCAACATGAAAGCTGTGGCAGACGATTTTGCGGTTCGGCTGGAATTTGCGCAGATCGACCAAAGTACGATCGTATCTCTTCAAAAAATTTGGCCGGTGATAAAGCCGGATTTGGATTCGATCCTTGATGATTTTTATCTTCATCTAAGAGGTCAGCCAAAGTTGGCCGAACTGGTTGGAGATATGCAGCCGCGTCTGGTGTCAGCGCAAAAAAGCCACTGGGAAAAACTGTTTATGTCGGGTTTTGACCAGGACTACCAGGACAGCATCAACAGAATTGGCCATGTGCATTGTCGAATTGGATTGGAACCCAGATGGTACATTGCAGGCTATAGGTTTGTTCTGACGCGCCTTCACGAAGGAATTATCAAGAAGTATCGCCGCAGTTTTAGAGACATAAGCCAATTGCTGGATGCCGTAACCACTGCCGTAATGCTTGATATGGAATTGGCAATTTCGACCTATGAGGAACGGTTGCTGCAAATTCGTGAAGCTCAGACGGCCCGGTTGAACGAAGCGATTGAAAGCTTTCAAGGAAAGGTGGAAACGCCGTTGGAGGATGCTGATGAGGGTGCCCGTATTGTCGCCGGTCAAGCGGAAGAATTGACATCTGTGTCCGCGTCCGCGCTTAACCAGGTCTCGGCAGCGGAAGCAGCGGCAAAGAACACCAGCTTGAGTGTCCAGACGGTTGCAAGCGCGACAGAGGAACTGTCCAGCTCGATACAGGAAATAGCAAAGCAAATTACAGGTGCCTCTGAGATCGCCAGTCAAGCAGCAGGAGGAACCGAGCAGTCCAGCCTCAAGGTTTCAAGTCTTGCAGGTGCAGCACAGAAGATCGGCGACGTTGTGGGTCTCATCCAGGCCATTGCCGAACAGACAAATCTTCTTGCACTCAATGCGACGATCGAAGCCGCTCGAGCAGGTGATGCAGGACGCGGTTTTGCTGTTGTGGCGAGTGAGGTGAAAACGCTGGCTGAGCAAACCGCCAATGCAACGGAGGAGATCAGCCAGCAAGTTTCGGAAATTCAGTCATCGACAGAAAGTTCCGTTGCTTCAATTCATTCGATTTCGGAAGTTGTCAGGCAGCTGGACGAAATGACGGCCTCAATCGCGGCTGCGGTCGAGGAGCAAGGTGCGGCGACCAGGGAAATATCCGAAAGCATACAGTCGGTGTCTTCGGGCGCGAAGGAGCTTGACGAAAATATTTCGGGCGTCGGCATGGCCATTGGAACGTCGGACAAGGCGGCTGCCAGATTTTTGCAGGCGGCTGAAAAAGTCAACACAAGCGCCAGCTCAATTTCGCTGGAAATCAGATCTTTTTTCGAGGAACTGAAAGCAGATACGGGAACTTGATCGGTAAGGCCTGTCGCAATCAGTCCGGTTTGGTGGCAACGTCAACATCTTCACGGCTGCCCCATTCCGCCCAGGATCCGTCATAAAGAGCCAAGTCTCGCGTTCCCAAGATGGAAAGTGCCAGGGTCAATATTGCGGCAGTAACACCTGAACCACACGTCGTCGTCACGGGTTTTTCCAGGTCTATGCCAGCATTTTTAAAGGCCGCTTCGAGGCCGGGTTGGTCCTTGAAGGTACCATTTTCACCGATCAACTGGGTAAACGGTAGATTGTACGCCCCAGGCATGTGGCCTGAACGCAGTCCCAC
The DNA here is from genome assembly GCF_026191725.2 of Roseibium porphyridii. NCBI lineage: Bacteria > Pseudomonadati > Pseudomonadota > Alphaproteobacteria > Hyphomicrobiales > Stappiaceae > Roseibium > Roseibium porphyridii. The sequence continues at coordinate 3,528,167 of NZ_CP120863.1, read as the reverse complement.
GCGGGGTTCCGGTGCCTTTCCATTGAACCGGTCGAAAGACCGGGCATCAAGAACCTGCCTGGATCCCGTAGCAAGCGCGGCCTTTATGTCGGCAAGGTCTGCTACAGCACCGTGGTTCAGCCGCGACGTGAAATGGCTCTGAACTCGCCGCTGTTCCTTGTCTTCTTCAGCTCGCCCTTCAGCTCGCCATTTTGGGAAACCGCCATCCAGCACGAACACACGTTCCGCGCCCATGGTTCGCAAGGTCCACCAGACGCGTGGGGCCGAATAGAAGCCAAAATCATCATAAACGACCAGAGTTTGACCATCGCCAATCCCCAGCTTCCGCATCGCGGAGGAAAAGACATGCGGGGCCGGCAGCATGTGCGGAAGATCGGAGTTCGTGTCACAGATTTCGTTGACATCGAAGAAGACTGATCCTGGAATATGAGCATTCGGATATACCGGTGGCGCGTCGGGGTGCGTAACCGGTGGCATCCAAGCGTTGACTACGACCAAATCGGGAGACGCGAGATTGTCTGCAAGCCATTGGGTTGAAACAAGCGGGTGTTCAGTCATTGGTGGATCTCAGTCTTCGTAAAGGTCATGGGATTTGTGCCATTCTTCAATCGACAAGTCCGGATAACGCTGGAAGTGAACATGTCCGGGACCGTCTGGCACATCAATCCAATCAGGTTTGAATTCGAGCATGATGTGTAAGGTCTCGGGTGGACGTGGCAATGGCGTGTCGATGGCCCCGGCGTGAGGATGGATCAGCTCCGGCCAACGTGGATCCCATAGCCAGAGATGCGAGCCGCAAGACTTGCAAAAATGTCGCTCTGCTTGGCTCGCCTTTCCGTCAACAACAGCATTGTAGACACCCTTCGCATCAGCACCATGTATCTTGATGCTGTCGGCCTCTGCCATCAGGTTTATCGCATAGCCTCCGCTGCCACCGACCTTCCGGCATATCGAACAGTAACAGCGCATGTAAGGGTAAGGCGTTTTGCTCTCCATCTCAAAGCCGATGGAGCCACATTGACAGCTGCCCGATAATTTCATCTTGTCATCCAAACAGGTTGATCAGTCCATCAGTCGAATTCGTACGCGTCTGTTTTGCTTGCCCTTGTTCTCGATCTTTCCGAGCGTCAGTTGACCAATCTCGGAAGTACGGCTGACATGCGTTCCTCCACAGGGTTGCAAGTCGATGTCGGCACCAATCCTGACCAGACGCACTGCACCTGATCCTCTTGGCGGTTTCACTGACATCGTTTTGACGAGACCTGGATTGGCATCGAGTTCAGCATCTGTGATCCACTCGCTTGTTACGGTGTGATCGCTTCCCGCCAGATTGTTCAGCGTTTCCAGAAGCGTGTCCTTGTCGATGGCCTCAGAGCCCATGTCGAAATCGAGACGGCCCTCGGACTCGCCAACCTGTCCACCTGTAACCGGATAGGGCAGAGCGACCGACAGAAGGTGCAACGCGGTGTGCATTCTCATCAGTCGATAGCGTCTGGTCCAGTCTATGTGTGCTGTCACACTGGAACCGTCAGGTGGGACACCCTGGTCTGCATTCGGAACGTGAACGATCGTTGTCTTGTCATCGTCATAGACGGTTGTGGCGATCTCGATCCGGCTGCCATCCTCAAGTTCCAGATATCCGCAATCGCCTGGTTGACCACCACCCGTGGCATAGAAGACGGAGCGATCCAGCAGGATACCGCCCCGCTCATTTACGCCGATTACCTTGGCTTCGCATGTTCGTAGATAGGCGTCGTCACGAAACAAAGGTGTTGTCATGTGTTTATCCCGATATTCCCAGCCATCAGATCATCAGATGCCGGCCGGCCATGAATTTGGTTTAGGTGTAGCCTGTCCATAAGGCACGCGCCATTCTCGTTGCTGCATGTCATTTTTTGAAACATAGATCCATAACAATCGTTGCTGCAGCCATGTTTCCCATGTGTAGCGCTGTTGGTGTGTTTTGATGACCAGCGTATGTCATGTCTCCGGCCGCATAGATGCCTGACACCGACGTTCTAAAACCCTCATCGACACCAACGTAGCCGTCAGATGTGAGCTGCAGATCCAGCGCTGTGACCAACTCCGTTTGTTTCTGGAATGGAAACACCAGCATGCAGTCGATAGCGATTGGCTGCTGATCGGAAAAAACAGCTTCAGTCAGCGATCCGCTCGTGCCGTTAACCGCAACCGGAAGGGCCTCGCATATGCTGATGCCGAGGCTTTCAAACTGGGTGCGACGCTCCTCTGTCAGATGCAGTGAGGGGTCGATGAAATAAGTTAATTCATTGGACCAGTGCCGATAGACCTCGGCTGCATCGAGGACTTCCTGACGATCGGCGTAAATGCCCCACCGCGTATTTCGCCATTCATATCCATGGCAAAATGGGCAGTTGATTATGCTGGACCCCCAGTAGTCAGCCAAGTTGGCAACGTCCGGATAGATGTCGACCATACCCATCGCGAGCAAGACTTTGTCGGCAAAAACGGAGGATCCGTCCGAAAGGTCGAGCTGAAATCCGCCGGCTTGGTCCTGAAGCGCAGTTGCATCGGAATTTCTAAAACGCGCAAACGGATAGGAAAGAATGTCTTTGCGTATTGCGGCGCGAACTTCTGCAGGGGAGTTGCGGTCCATGCCGGGCAGGGCAGCGACGAATGGTGAGGCCGTGTTGCGAGGCGCTGTACTATCTGAAGATATGACAATCGTCTCTACCATTGAACGTGAGAGCGTGAGCGCACAGGCAAGTCCCGAGGGGCCTGAACCCAGAATGGCAACTGTCGTCCGGTCCGACGTGTTAGTTGGCATCAGTTGTTTGCCTTTGCAATCATGAGCTTGATTGCAAAACTGCCCATAATTCCAGCGAACGCCCAGTCGAAAAAACGCATCGCTTTTGGTGACGTCTTCAAGAACTTAGCGAATGTACCGGCGCCAAGCACCATCAGCGCGCAAATTGGCATTCCAAGCAAAACAAAATAAGCGCCAAGAAACAGCAATTTACCAACGGCATTGGGATCACTCGCACTTATGAATTGGGGCAGGAAAGTTACAAAGAACAATACGATTTTCGGATTGAGTATGTTGACGCCAAGACCTTGAAGCCAGATTTGATAAAAGGGTTGCGTCTTCGCTCCGGCAGATTCAATCGCAAGCGCTGAGCCATGGCGAAGTGTTCGGTAAGCAAGCCAGATAAGATAGGCGGCGCCCACAATTTTCAAAAGAGTAAAGGCGAGCTGGGAGGCAGCCAGTAGCGCTGAAACACCTATTGCTGCCAGAATTGTATGGATGACAAGACCGACGGTAACGCCGAAAACGGCGGTTAAGCCCGCACGGCGACCCTGGGTCAGCGTTTTGCTCATAAACAAGGTCATGTCCGGGCCGGGCGTTATGGTCAAAACCAATGCCGCGGCTGTGAAGGCGAGCAAAGTGGTCATATCCGGTACAAAAGTCATGGCTTGTCCTGCAGTGCAACGGTGGCAACCACACCAACGTATCAGACTATCAGGAACACTTGCACCTGCTGGACCTCTATCCTTTGCGGCAATCGGTCATCAACACGAGCAGGGCTGTCCTTTTCAATCATCGGCGCTTTCCGAATTGTGTCCGACGGGCTGCATGTGTTGGTAGAGACGCTGCTGAACGAACCTGATGTTCAGTGCCGGGCACTGATGGCGCGGACGCTCTTGATCGTGATTTCGTGCCGGACAAGCTTCTGATGAGAATAATCAGCGCGAAGATCGGAAAAGCGACTGCCGTCGCAATTCGGTTGAAAAGGTAGTTCTGTCCGACGTCTGAGGTAATTCCACCCGTCGAATTTCCGCGCATTAGTTCAACAGTCTCAGGTGCTCCAAACGAAAGAAAGAAATAATCCTGATCCAACTCCTTTTGCTGGAAAACATAGTCGTAGCTGCAATGATGGAAGATGAACAAATTCGATCTGCATCGCCGGTTTTCGGTTGGAATGTAGGCGGGAGACAGTGTTTCCGCCTTTAATTTCAGATCTTTGACGATTGACCCGTCTGTGAAGAAGAAAAACGGCCCTGCAAGCACTAAGGCAAGGAAAAAGACAAGCGCTCTCATGAAAACCTCAATCAGAAATGGATTGTGCAACCTGAATGCAACCCGTTTAAGATTGAATGAATCTGGTCTCACAGATTCCGTTAACGCGACAGTTTTTATGCCGGTCGAGGTAAAAATTACAAAATCGGCGACAGGAGACGAGCGCCCTGAGCCAGAACCTGAAAAATGTAACTGCGAGACTGAAAGGCATCAGGCCAGGTCAGTCTGGCATTTTGAAAGTCAGTTTCGAGCATGCTCTCCACGTTTCGAATTGTTCGTTCATGTGTGAACCAGAGCGTGAGTTCAAAATTGATCTGAAATGAGCGATTGTCGAAATTCACCGTGCCAATGGAAACCAAGTCTTCATCCATCAAAGTGACCTTCTGATGTAGGAAGCCCTCGGAATAGCGATAAACCTTGACCCCGCGTTGCACGAGGATGTGCTCGTATGCATGGCTTGCCAGCCACACAGTCCAGTGGTCACGTTTTTCAGGGAGCAGTATGCGAACATCAACGCCCCGCATGGCTGCGGAACAAAGCGCTGTTTGGACATCAAGCGAAGGTACGAGATAAGGCGTCGTGATCCAAAATCGCTGTTTTGCTTGAGCTGCAGCCTCAACAAATGCGATGGCGCACTCTTCCAGTTTGTCGGCCGGCCCGGTCGGCATGACAAGAACGGATTCATCTCCAGGCATTGGTATTTCAGTGACTTGTGGCAGCTCGATGCGTTCGCCGCTTGCCCAAAGCCAGTCTTCGACGAAGGACAAGGCGCAAGCAACAGCGGCAGGACCTTCCACGCAAACATGCGTGTCGCGCCAATGGCCAAACCATTTGCTCCGTCCAACATACTGGTCCGCAACGTTATGTCCGCCGACGAAGGCAATCCTGAAGTCGGTAACAACCAGTTTTCGGTGGTTGCGATAATTCAGGCGCATCGGTCCAAGCAGGCGCAAGAAGCGGTGATTTTCATTAAACCCGCAAACATTGACCCCAGCGTCTTGCAGGCGAACGATGAATTCGTTCGAAAGTGAATGGCTTCCGACATCGTCGTAAAGAAAGCAGACTTTCAACCCGTCCTTTGCACGCGCAATCAATGCGTCGGCCATCTCCCGGCCGAGCTCATCGTCATGAATGGCAAAAAACTGGAAAAAGATACTGTGGCTGGCCTCTTCAATGGCCTGCTTAATGGCTGTAAATGTCGCCGGTCCGTCAATCAGAAGGTTCGTCTTGTTGCCCGCCAGAAATGGAACGCCTGCAACACGGGAAAGAACGGGCCAATCCCTCGTTTCTTCGTGGTCTGTCAATCCAAGTTCGTCGGCGCGACGTGCACGTTCAGCCCGGCCAAGCGTTGCCTGGATTTTCGCGTAGTCCGCAAAGGAGCGCCAGCCAAAAACGAAATAGAGCGGCACCGTAATGTAGGGAATGAAAAACAGGGACAGAAGCCAGGCGACGGATCCTTGGGATGTCCTTGAGTTCATGACCTCCCGAACGGCGCATATTCCTGCCGTAATATAGATCAAAGCGACGAAGGCTGCGACCAATCCGAGATTGTTGGCCACCACATCCAAAATGCCGATATCTGTTACGGCATCCTGAATAACGGTTTCGGCCGCAGCTCCATCCCTATCTAGCGCTTGAGGTTCCGGCTCCATTTATCGTCGGTCTCAAAGGTTCAAGCGTGTCACGCAAACGGGGGCTCGATGTTGACGGTCCGCTCAAGCCAATGGGGAACTGTCAGGTTCTTCGATCTCAAGAATTCCGGATTATAGAGCTTCGACTGATAACGGGTTCCGTGGTCGCACAGGATGGTCACGATGGTTTTTCCTGGCCCCAGTTCCTTGGCCAGGCGCCGAGCGCCAGCCAGATTGATGGCGCTTGAGCCGCCAAGCAGAAGGCCTTCGTTTTCAGCAAGATCGAACACCAGGGGCATCGCTTCCTCGTCAGGAATTGTATAGGCGTGATCCACCTTAAGATCTCCGACGATTGCAGTCTTGCGGCCAAGACCAATTCCTTCTGAAATTGAACCACCTTCTGAAGCAACTGCTTCGCCGGTTGTGAAAAGAGACTGCATAGCAGCGCCTCGCGGGTCTGCGCAGCCGATGACAATGCCCGGTTTGTTCTCCTGCAGAAACTTTGAAACACCGCCAAGGGTTCCGCCGGAACCGACAGCGCATATGAACCCGTCAACCTTGCCGTCTGTCTGGGAAAGAATTTCTGGGCCGGTCGTCAGATAGTGGGCTTTGCGATTGTCCAGGTTGTTCCATTGGTCCGCGAAGATCACCCCATTGGGTTCGCTTTTTGCCATGTCTTCAGCAAGGCGACGGGCAACATGCTGATAGTTGTTGGGGTCCTTGAAAGGCTTTGCAGGCACTTCGACGAGTTCCGCTCCGCAAAGTCGGAGCATGTCCTTCTTCTCTTGGCTCTGCGTTTCAGGAATGACGATGACTGTTCGGTAGCCTTTTGCGCCTGCAACGAGCGCAAGACCGATCCCGGTGTTACCAGCAGTGCCCTCGACGATGACGCCGCCCGGCTTGAGGTCTCCGCGAGCTTCGGCCTCCAATATCATCTGGCGCGCCGGGCGGTCCTTGACCGACTGCCCGGGGTTCATAAATTCAGCTTTGCCAAGAATTTCGCAACCCGTTTCATCTGATAGGGCCTTGAGTCGGATAAGTGGCGTGTTGCCGATCGCATCAACAACTGAAACGGACACAGACATTTAGTACTATTCCTGGCTGAATGGGCAGTTCGAATGAACCGGCCATAAGTCTTGAGGTGAGCTCCGGACGCTAAAGCTCCTGAGGAGGTTGTTCAAGATTCTATGTAAGTCTCTTGGGCATGGAATGCCATAATTGGCGGGAAACACACGGGTGAATTTCTCCAGATCGATTGAAAGTCGTCGCCGAGTTGTTCTCATGCCCACCTAGATCAGGATTTTGAATCGGTTATTTATAGTGTAGACAATGATCTGGAAAAGGTTGTTACGCGTAATGGCTACAAAGCAACCTGGGCTCGCGGAAATATATGAGAGCGGTAATGGAAAAGAATGTGACTGGCATGGATGAGCTGCTAGCCGGATATGCGGCTGGAAGCCTGTCCTATCCAGCACAAGCCCTTGTCGGCGCGCATTTGGAATTGAGCGACCGGAACCGTGGCTATGTGTCGTCCCTGGAAACCCTGGCCGGGGTGGGGCTTGACGATGCCGCGCCGATTGATATTTCAAATCGCGACGCGGCTTTGTCTGCAATATTCGATGGTGACGACACGCTGCTGAACGACAACGTCCCGCTTTCGGGTACGCATTCGGAAGCCGCGAGTGATGTTCCTGAATCGCTCCTGTCTATCGTCGGCACCTCCATGGACAAGCTTCCCTGGAAAACACTTCTTCCAGGTGTAAAAGAATGCAAGTTCGGGGAGATTGACGGCTGTGTGAGCAGTCTTCTGTGGGTGCGTGCCGGGCGGGCAATGCCGTCGCATACACACCACGGAACCGAACTTACCCTTGTTCTCAAAGGCGGGTTCAAGGATGAGGACGGTCATTATATTTCCGGCGATGTCGCATTCGCTGACGGGGATGTCGACCACAAGCCCATCGCTGACGAGGGTGAAGACTGCATTTGCTTCGCAGTGACTGCCGGTCGTCTGGAACTGACCGGACCTGTGGGCCGCTGGTTCGCACCTTTCATGCGATAATTTCACATAATCAGATCCACTCTCCAGGCGTTTTGCGTAGACAGTGTAAACGCTTGGAGAATTCAACTTGAGAAACCAAAACTACGTTGCAAAACCGGATGACGGCTGTGCGTGGGTGACAGGCGCAAGTTCGGGCATCGGCAAAGAGCTCGCACTTGATCTTGCCCGGTCCGGATGGACGGTGGCTGTCACTGCCAGATCTTCAAAAGACCTCGAAGCTCTTTCCATTCAGGCACAGAACCTACCCGGATCCATTCACCCTTATCCTGGTGATGTATCCGACACGCAATCAATGTCGGACATCTGCAAGTCGATCCTGGCTGGTATCGGAAAAATTGCGTTGATGATTGCCAATGCCGGCGTCTATCTGCCCCAGGATGGGCTGAAGGCAGAGGCAGCTGCTTTCAAGAAGAGTTTTGACGTAAATCTGATGGGCACAGTCAATGTCTTGTTGCCCGTGATTGAAGTGATGAAGCCGGAGGGCAGGGGGCAGATTGCCGTCGTTTCCTCTGTTGCCGGGTATAGCGGCCTACCGACCTCAGCCGCTTATGGCGCTACCAAGGCAGGGCTCATAAATCTCGCAGAATCCCTGAAATTCGATCTTGATCGAGCCGGTATTCGCATTCAGGTCGTCAATCCAGGTTTTGTCGACACACCGGCAACGCGTTCAAACCCTTTCCCGATGCCGCATCTCCTAACGGTTGAACAAGCGGTTCAAAAAATTAGAGAGGGTCTGGAAGATAGCAAACGCTTCGAAATCGCGTTTCCAACGATCTTTGTGCTTCAGCTCAAGTTTTTGAAGCTGTTACCTTATCGGCTTTATTTTGCCTTTATGTCGCGTGCGACTGGTTGGAACAAGAAAAAGGCCGGGTAAATCCCGGCCTTTTCCTTGTCTTCTGCGATTTTGGTCAGGGCGCTTTCACGTACACCATCTGTCGCACATCGATGTTGCCTGAGCGGAACCCGGCTTCACAATAGTGCAGATAAAACTCCCACAAACGCTTGAAACGCTCGTCGAAGCCTAGTGGGCGGATTTTCGGCCAAGCCTGGCGGAAACTGTGCCGCCACTCAGCCAACGTGCGCGCATAGTCCTGACCGAAAATTGTCTGGTCTTCGAGATCGAGCCCGAGTGACTTGCCAATGTCTTTCAATCGGCCGGGAGGAGGCAACATTCCACCAGGGAATATATAGCGCTGAATGAAGTCGGTTCCGCGCCTATAGTCCTCAAACATCTTGTCTTGAATGGTAATGATCTGAAGACCTGCTTTACCACCGGGTTTCAGGCATTTGGAGAGCTGTTCGAAATAGGTCGGCCAATATTTTTCACCAACCGCTTCAAACATTTCGATCGAGGCTATCCGGTCGTAGACGCCGCGTTCATCTCGATAATCCTGGAATACGACATCGACCTTTTCGTTGAGGCCAGCCTTGTAGATCCGTTCGCGTGCATAGTCGAATTGTTCCTGCGAAATGGTCAGGGCTTTTACGTGAGCACCAACGGTCTTTGCAACATGTTCTGCAAAACCTCCCCAACCACATCCGATCTCCAGAACCTGATGCTCCGGACGAATGCCTGTTTGCCGTACAAGCGAAGCGTATTTTTCCGCTTGGGCTTGCTCCAGGTTGTTGGTTTCATTGCTGTAAATGGCTGAGGAATAGGTCATCGAAGGATCGAGCCATTCCTTGTAGAACGCGTTTCCAAGATCGTAATGCGCGGAGATGTTGCGTTTCGATCCTCGTTTCGTATTGGCGTTCAACCAATGACGAAGGGAGAGCAGGAAGCGCGAGAACGGCCTGCCTTGCAGAGCCTCCAGGGTGGATTCCTGATTGATGCAAAAGACCTCGAGAAAGGTCGTAACATCAGGTGAGGACCAGTAACCTGCCATAAAGGCTTCTCCGACCCCGACATCGCCTGCTTGTACAACCATTCTGAAGAAACGCCAGTTGTGGATCTTCAAAACGCCGTGCGGACCGTTCTCGCGGCCTTCAATCAGATAGCGGCGACCATCGGGAAACTGAACTTCCAATGAACCGTAGCGGATCTTGACGGCAAGATTTGCTGCCATTCGAGCGAGGCGGGGAGTACCCTTCAACTCGCTGCGAAGGTTGTCTTGTGTCAGAACAATAGGCTCACTACTCATGGCAGAACCTCTTGAAATGTTATTCATTTGATGCCAGCGAGGCGTGGCGGTTGTGCCGATCCGGCCCCCCATCCAATGCATCCTGCGCGGGCCGAGGGTGAAATGGTACACGCTTCCGCCAAATTTTAAAGGCTTCCCAATGGATGGCGGCCATGATTTTGAAAGTCAGAAATGGCACCCGCAGGCATTCTCCAAGTATGGAACCTGTCGAGAACTTCTTTCTTTCCCCGGAAAACGTTGCTGAAAGAATTGGACCTTTGGCATCCTTTTCCAGAATCCGTACGCGAACACTATCGCCCGGTGGCAGCATCCTGAAACAATAGTGTTGCTGCATGCTCAGGAACGGAGACACATAAAACTCCTTACGCTGTGTCTGTCGAACACCGGCGTCGGACATCTGGCCCGGTTCCACGGGGAGGGCATAAGTGTGCAGTCCCCCGAATGTATTGCGAACTTCGTAGACGACACCGGTCAGCATCTCATCTTCGTCGTAGGCGTAGTAGACACTCAAAGGGTTGAAGCCGTAACCAAGCAGTCGCGGATACGCCAGAAGCAATATCCGTTTTGGGGCAGCAACGCCCTTATCTGCCAACAACATCTCTACATGCTGCCTAAGACAGCTACCGTCTCGAGGGCCGTGGTCCTTGTGGTGAAACGACAGCAAGTTGAACTTGTCGACCGAAAAGAGCCAGCTGCTGCGCGATGCCTCTTTCAAGCGGTCGAGATCCAACAACATTGAGAAGACCCGATAGTCAAACCTGTGAGTCTTCGGCTTCATGCGATGATGCATGACCGAACCCGGATAAAGCGAGACTGCGCTTTCAGGCGCAGGCCCGTTGTCGCGTAACCTGTTGTTCCGCGATGAGATCATTCGGCAGCTTCCAGAAAGGTGTCATTGTCCTGACGTTCCCAGGGCAATTGAGCCCCAAGCGATCTGGCTACACTCAGGCCGGACGAAAGCCCGTCTTCATGGAAACCGTGGCCACCCCAGGCACCGCAGAACCAGGTATTCCTGACACCTTGAATATCTCCCAGGCGCTTCTTGGCCGCCAGCGCGGACGCATCGAATTGAGGGTGATCATAAATGTATTTGGCGAACGTCTTGTCTTCGTCCGGCGCTTCGAACGGGTTGAGCGTCACAAACACAGGCTTGCTACGATCAATGTTCTGCAATCGATTCATCCAGTAGCTCACCGTTACGTCGCGTGTTTCTCCTGCTTCACGGTCTGACATGTAGTTCCACGATGCCCAAACGCGTTTGTTCTTTGGCATCAAAGCTTCATCGCGATGCAAGTAGACTTCATTTGGACGGTATCGGATTGATCCCAGAATTTCGCGTTCTTCCGGACTTGGGTCGCCGAGCATGGCCAGGCTTTGATCCGTATGGCTCGCCAGGATCACATGATCAAACACATCAGTATGGCCAGTGGTGTCTGTGACGATAACACGCCCGTCTTTACGGAGAACCTGAGTGACAGGTGTTCCCAATCGGATTTTTCCAGCCAAGGGCGCGATGAGACGGCTGACATAGTTTCGGCTACCGCCGGAGATCGTGCGCCAAAGCGGCCTGTCGGTGGAAAGCAGGCGATGATTGTCGAAGAAGGCGACAAAGCTTTCTGCGGGATAGGCGCGCATTTCGTTGATCGGAGTCGACCAGATAGCGGCTCCCATGGCGAGCAGATAGTCGTTGATGAAGCCGCTCGAATAGCGTTCTTCTTCGAGGTAGCCACCGAGCGTCTTCCCGGAAAGTCGTCCGGCCTTCAAGTCTTCAACCGACGCCTTGTTGAAACGAAAGATGCCACGCAGCATACCCAAAAAGCGTGGAGAGAAGATGTTTTTGCGCTGTGCGAATATCGTATTGATAGAGTCGCCCGACCATTCGAGTTGGCCCCTGTCGGCGGACAGTGCAAAGCTCATGTCGCTGATTTCACTGGCAACGCCAAGATGGTCAAGCAAAGCGGTAAAATTGGGGTAATTGAGTTCGTTGTAGACAATAAATCCCGTATCGACGGACATTTTTGTGCCGTCATAGTCAATGTCTTCTGTCGCGCTGTGCCCCCCAGGGCGGGTCCGCTTCTCGTACAAAACTACATCGTGTCTATCGCTTAGTGCCCAAGCTGCGCTGTTTCCGGAAATACCGGAGCCGATGACGGCAATCCGCATGTTTGTTCCTTTATGTGACTGGGCAGGCCTCTGAAGGTTCTCGCCATGGTGAAACTGTTTTTTGTTTTCTTACCCACTTACGGCTCTACAGGAAGCGCGGATCACGCAGGCCAATGAATTTTAATATATTTTTGTGATTGAGTTTGAACAACACCATTGCTTGGCGGATTGCAGCAAAGGTTGGCTGGAAAGAAAAAACGCCCCACCAATAAACTGGTCGAGCGGTCTTTCCAACAATCCAGCAAGCCCGATTTTCGCAGGCTGCTTGAGAAGTTTGTCTTGTCATCAAGCCTGGATGGTATCGACAATCCAATTCCAGGCAACTTCAACACGGACTCTGGCGGCGTCGAAAAATGCGACCACCTTGTCCCAGACCATCTGTCCGAAGTCGGCAACATGAAGCATGGGGCCTGTTTTCGGATCCCGCTCTTCACCGGATTCGATCAGTTCGACAGTGGTAGCGTCCAAACCGTCATTGACGACACGACGGGTCACAGTCAACGCTCCTTCGGTCACGAGCCTGGACTCATCCTTGCCGGCGACGACTGTGTTCTGGTCCATGGCGCGAACAACTACAGCCCTTCCATCCGGAAGCAGGTGAGTCTCGTTCGTGCTGACTTCGGAATCGTAAATGACTTCACCATAGGAATCGATCAGTTCGACCCAAACGGCCTTACGACCATCAAGTTCGATTTCACCAACCCAGATCGTGAGCTCACTTTCCAGTGGGTCCATTTGATCCAGTGATGCTGACGCTACCGTCACGGCCAGACGGTCTTCAGGCAGCGTTATCGTTTCTTGAGGTAATGGCGCTGCGGCTGCGCTTCCCGCCAAGGCGAGGATGAGGCCAAGCGCAAATGTTCCTGCTCTGGTATTCCGTTGCATGTTCGCCTCCCAAGGCAAATACAACTCTATTTTACCGCGCCTGAGACTTTATTTTGGTCCTTTTGGACTCTTCAGCCTTTTCGGCAATTCCGTCTATTGCGGATGCGCCCCTAGCACGCGGCCACGATTTAGCCATTATCGCACCACAATCTCGCAATTAAGTGTAATAAAGATCACAAAATCGGTTGATTCCGGTTACTTTCAGTTAATAAGTGTGGTCTGCAGGGGTCAATTCAAGAAGCGTCACGGGTTTGTGAGCTAAAATGACCTGTAAAAACTGCCAATATACGTAGCGTAACTTTCTTGACTGTGACTTTTTTACAATGGTTGCATTCAGTATATGTCGTGCAAATACAGGTCAGTTTTCTTTACCTAAATTCCGATGATTGTTTGTGTGCACCGGTATTATAGCGCCTGATTGTACGGCATGCTTGGGAGCAATTTGGAAAGCGAAGTCTTCAAATGAAAACTCCGCCGGATCTGTCCGGCGGAGCTCTCTCGGGAACAATACGGTCGATGGGGTTACGTATCGCGATCCCGTTGTGCCTCTCAGGCCTAATTTGCGGTGTTATTTGCTGCCGCTTAAGGGTTCAGGTCGGAGGCGAAGTCTTCGATATCGGAATGAAATACCAAGTCGCTGGGGAGAAAGAATCCACCTGTTGAATTTGTTCTACAAATCCAACAGAGATGAGTGCTCAGTCACATTCAACCCTGTAAAAATTGACAATAAAAATAGAGATGTGGATTTTTTGTGTCTATAATCTGGCAACTAAATAACGGAAAACAAAAGGGAATGAACACTTTGCTGGGTGCTTTTGCTTTTTTTTGTAGCCTTAATTAATTGCGCCGGAAAGTTAGGCGAAACTGAATTGCTTGTTGTTTATTGCTGCCAAGGGGGCTGAGCTTCAAGAGTCTAAGCCGTTGTGCGATCTGAAGGTTTCAAGCCCTATAACTTCTGCAGAACCGTTATTCGAGGGTTCGCAAAAGCTGTCTTGCCCGTCTTGAGCGTAGAGCGGCATCGCAAGATATGACTAGGTGCTGTGCCAGTCGAATCTTTCAGTGGTCCAAAACGCTAGTCACGAGCAATTTTCGCACAGATCCGAATGACTTGTTGCGCCTCAGCCACGGATAGGCCAGTGCGTTCAAATACATCCAGGGAAATATCACAGCATTTGGCCCAGGTTTTATGGCCTGCCTCGGTCAGTGCGATAATCTTTTGGCGTTCGTTTCCCTCCTGAATTTGGCGGATCAGGAGACCCTTGCTTTCAAGTCTTCGGAGCATTGGTGTCATTGTTGCCTTTGACACTTCCAGGCGGCGGGCAAGTCTGGAAATCGAAATGCCGTCTTCTTCAGCTAAAGCCATCAAAACCAGGTATTGCGAATACGTCAGATCATAGGACTTGAGGAGCGTTTGGTAATGCTGCCCAACCGCGTTCGATGCTGCGTAGAGGGCGAAGCACAATTGATTGTCTAGCCTGATCTTCGGTTTTTCGTTCGGTTCGGTTCGATCGGGCAATGGGTTCAGGCCTTTGATCTCGTGTGGATAAGAGTTGGTAACATCACGTGAGTTTCTCGCAAGATATTTTTGTTGCAAAAAGTAAGCAAGCAAACTATTAGATAGTTTATTAAATGAGTGAGTTCAGAGCACAGTGTGACTGGCCCTGGTTACCGGCAGAGTATTGTCGTCGATTTTTCCAGGCCTTCGACTGGACGTGAAATTGTTGCTGGGGGAAGGCAGCGCCTGTGTTGAGCTTCTTTCGCAGTGCCACTGAACACCATTGATCAATCATGAACAGAGGGAGTTATTCATGAGCTGGCTACCGAGTTTGAAAACTGCCACACCCGAAGAAGGCTACAGCCTCGCGATAAAGATGTCGCGAATGGCCGTAAAAATGACCCAACCGGATGACGAGATCAGAAGCAAGCTTCGCGCTGATTATGCCAATAATGCTGACAGCCTGACGATGGCGTCTCACGTCGTTGCGACGAACTTTCAAACCGTCGCCCAGGCCAACAATTTTTGGATCCAGTCCTAAACACTCACAACGCAATTCTGCGGATGGTTGATCACTGATCATCCGCTGGTTGCAACAGCATTCTGAATTACGCCCCAGTGGCTGCTCCGTGCGCAGTTTGAAGGTTAAAGGTGTTCTTGTTTGGCATGGCGAAACGGCAAAAAGCAGCTGGGAAACTGCGACCGGTGCAATTTCATGGGCTTACGACGCTTTGTTCGCAACTCTTGCAGAAAGCCTTGCCGTTGGCAGCCAATCGAAGTCTTGTTGAAATGGAAAGGATGGTGATTGGCGCTGTTCGTTTTGCAGAGCGCGGATGTCCTGATTTACGGCTCCGTTTGTCAGCGCCATTCGTGGCGGACAGGCGATCGGCGCTAGTTCAGGAGACAGATATCCAGATTTAACAATCAGGTATAGGGCGCTGGTGGGGTCGATACCGAATGCTTTGAAATCATCCAGCTTGTGGAATGGACGGCGAAATTCCGACAGGATCACGAGGTTCTTGGCAACCTCGAGCAACAGCTCTCTCGACTTGGTATCAGGATCGCCGCGTTTCAGTTGCACTTTCGCTTGGCACGCCACGGTTGGGCAAGAGCTTCCATGGGCTCCTCCAATCATGAGATCAAGCTCGGTATCAATTTCAGACCACCAAGCCGCCTCGACCGCTTCCGGGTCTGCAATGCCGGCGAAAACTCCACCTTCCATACCTTTTTCAAGCCAGAGGTGAAGCACGTCCGTCCTGTCCCCTACGCCTCCACCGGTCGGGTTGTCGCCACTATCTGCGAGTATAAAAGGATGAGTTTTGCAGTCCCTGGCATCTGCCAGGCAGTCCTCAAGTGACTTCGTTGGAACGCCAAACCGGCAGTTCTCACGATTGTTCCAATAACCGGCCGCGATGAGCTCGGCAGCTTTCTTGGTCGCCGCGGGATCTGTACCGGTCACAACGGCAGAAGCTGTCGCTCTTTCAGTATCGGCCCAAACGTAGCCTACCATCAAATTGCTGTCTTCTACGCCGTGAGATGCGTCAAACAACGGCAAGCCCGTGTAAAGCGACTTCATCGGTTCGTCTTCAGTGCTCGTTCGCTCCCCGGGATGAAGAACTGGTACCGGTACCCAGGCAACACATCGTTTGGGGCCGCCGTTAAGTTGGTCTATCAACAGATTGGCAGCGCGTTGGTGGGTTTCCTGAATGTCAATATGGGGAGCTGTCCGATAGGCGCAGAAAATATCGATCTGATCTATGATTTTTTGGGTCAGGTTACCGTGTAAATCATAGCTGACCGCAATCGGTGGATTTGGTCCGACGATTTTCCGAACAGCTGAAATCCAATCACCTTCCGCGTCGTCCAAGCCGACAACATGCATTGCGCCATGCATGATCAGAAGTACACCGTCTACGGGAAGACTGTCCTCAAGCTGTTTCAGAAAGTCTCTTTTAAAGGATTGATAGCAGGCCGCATCGACTGGACCTCCAGGGACAGAACGGGCATGAAAGAGGGGTTGAAAGGTGATTTCGGCAAACCGGCCACTTGCCAATCCTGCCTCTCTCATAAGGTCTTCGCCGCGAACAATCTTAAAGTCGTCTGCGGTTTGGATCAGAGGAGAATAAGTGCTGCATTCTGTATGGATACCGCCAACCGCTACTTTCATCGTTCGCCTGTCGTCTTATTCAAAGGGTAGGGAAGATCGCACTTGCCGCTGCAAAGCGTTGCCAATTTTTCCGGTCAGGTGACGTCCAACCTGATTCCGCAACAGCATAAATTCTCGGAAAGACCATGTGATTGAAAAGCGCGTTGTCAGTGAGGTGCTCACTCCAGATGCAGGCTTGAACACCTTTCAATTGGTTCAGTTTGCTCTCATCAAGACCGTCTGAAGGCTCATAAGCATAGGATGCTTCAGGCGTGGAAACGCCAGCCCAGCTTGCGCCAGGTTCCCTCCAACCGGAGGCCTGAACCATGTCGAGATAATAGTGTTGCCCAGGCGTGCTGATCACATCGTAGCCCTGGTCAATCAACTCCTTTGTCACCTCGCGCTTTTGCCAGGCCATAAGGAGGACGCCGTCCGGATCTATTCCGCCACCGTGTGATACCTCATCCCATCCGGCAAGTTTCTTGCCGTGCTTTGCGAGGATCTTGCGCACTCTGCCCATGAAATACGCTTGCAATTCCAGCGTTCCGGTGAGGTTCTCTTCACTCATCAACCGCTGTGCTTTGGGCGACTCCAGCCAGGAGTGGACATCAACCTCGTCGCCGCCAATATGAATGAATTCGCTGGGAAACAGGCTTGCGACTTCCGCGAACACCTTTTCCAGAAAGTCATAGGTTTCATCCATCGCCGGGTTAAGCGCGTTGTTGGGATAGCCCTGAATGGAGTGATAGCTGTTGTCGGGTTCGGCCTGATCGGCAAATTTGGGATAGGTTTTCAGGACCGCGGTTGAATGACCCGGTGCATCGATTTCCGGAACGATATCGATGTTGAGATCAATCGCGTGGGAAACGATGTCTCTGACATCATCCTGAGAATAAGATCCTTCGTAAATCTCTGATGAAAACCCGAGTTGCCCAACTTGTTGGCAACCAGGACCGCGTTTGGCTCCACTGCTTGTGAGTTCAGGGTAAGCCTTGATCTCAAGACGCCATCCTTCGTCATCTGTCAGGTGCCATTGCAGAACATTCATGCGGCCCCAGGCCAGAATGTCGAGCAGGCGAAGCACTTCATTCTTCTGTCTGAAGTGGCGTGAAACATCCAGATGCGTTCCTCGCCACCCAAACCTGGGAGAATCTGCAATCGTCCCCGTAGCGGGAAAGCGGTAGGTGCCTGGGTCGACATAAGCGCCGTAGGCGATTTGTGCCAGCACGGTCAAACCATAGTCGCGGCCTGGTTGCCCTCCATAGCTGAGTACCGCCTGGTCGTCCGAAAACTCGATGCCGTAGGCTTCGTCGGACAGAGCAACATCATGCCTCAAGACAAGTGCGTGTGTATTAGCAGAGGCTGAAAACCTGAACGGAAAGGGGGCGTCTGGAAACAGGCGCTTTGAAAGACCGTTTATTTTTGCAGCTGCCGCCTTTTCTTCAGACGTTCCTTCAGACAAATGGAATGCCGTTATCTTGTCTGTCCACGCCGAAACACCGATTGACTGGGGCCAAGGCACGATATGGATTGGCAAGTCCACCATGCCGATTGGCACATTTCTGCGCTCACCGGTATCTGAATCCGGTGGCGTATCGAGATCATTGCAGAGGACCTCGATAATTTGACCAAATACGGTGATATAGGCTGATTTTGGCCCATCAAGTCGGTGACGGGCCGGATTTACGAGGCCTTGAACAACGAAGTTCCAGCTCTTTCCTGGCTCAAGCTGAAACCCGGATGGCGGTGAGAGCTCATGAAAATTGGCAATGCGCGTCAGACCTTCCGCATTTTCCAGAGATGCGTTTGCGGCTGCGCGTGTCATTGCTGAATATGCGAGCGTGAAGGATTGCAGCGTCTTCTTGCCCGTATTGGTCAGGCTAAACTCCAGGCGCGCAACTGCGAGGTTTTCTGCGGGACGATAGAAACAGTCGAGGACAACTTCGGTCATGAATTCAAGTTCCGTCAAAGTCGGGCGATTGCGTAAACGTTCTGGGGAGGGCGGGGGAACCAGCAGTCAAGCCGCTGTCGACCGGAAGGCAGACGCCGGTGATGCATCTTGCCGCTGGACTCAACAAAAATGAAACAGCCTCGGCAATATCGGCCGGTTCCGGAAGTGCTTTGAATGGGTACCAGCGAAGAGCTTCTTCAAAAACTTTCGGATTGTCCGACTGTCTTGTTTTCCAGGCCTGAGTCTTCACGGTTCCGGGGGCGACGGCATTTGCCCTTAGTCCATATTTTCCGTATTCGACAGCGATTGCTTTTGTCGCGTGTATCAACCCTGCCTTGGCCGCACTGTAAGCAGGATGACCATAGGTCCCAAGCCCGTTCACCGAAGCGATATTGATGACGTTGGCATGCCCGCAGGCAATAAGATCATCTTCAAGCACCTTGAAACAGTTGAGCGCAGCTTCCAGGTTCAGACCAACGTCCTGCGCCAGATCTCCCCGTGTCATATGTTGGAGCGAGAGCGCGCTTGCCGCCCCGGCGTTGTTGATCAATGTCTCGACGGAACCAAGCGACCTGGCAAATACCGCCAACTCGACAAGACTGTCAGCGCTTGTCAGATCAAACGGAAGTCCCGACGCTCTGAAGCCTTGGTCTTGAAGAGATCTGACTGTCTTTTCAAGGCCGTCTTGGTCCAGGTCGACCGCAGCAATGGTGTAGGTGTTTGCCAATTTCTCCGCAATGGCGGCACCAATGTCACCAGCGGCACCTGTAACGACGGCGACCGGTTGTGAAGTCAGTTCAGTCACCAAGTGCCTCCTTGTCATCCTGATCACGGGTATTGGTAAGCTGATGTTTGACCCTACGCAGGGTCTCACGAGCTTCATCTCCGCGTCTCACCGCAATCAAAGTCGAAAGCAAATCGACGACAAAGAGAAACGCATAACGACTGCAGCTTGGTCTTAAGATGTTGTCGCCCTCCGGCAGATCGATCCCGATGGTGATATCAGCAAGAGCTGCAACAGGGCGATCAGGCCGGGTGAGTGCAATTATGGTCGCGCCATACGTTTTGGCAGCTTCAAGCGCGCGGGCCATCTGGACATTGCGTCCTGAGACGGAAGAAGCCACGACAACATCTCCGGGGCGCAAGGTTGCCGCGTGCATAAGCTGCATGGCGTGATCGGTAATGCTGACAGTGCGCAATCCGAGGCGGAAGAAGCGGTTCTGTATCTCGTCTGCAACCATCGACGAAGTGCCGCCAGCACCATAGGCTGCAACAAGGCCGGCATTGCTGAGCAGCTCTGCCGCATTCTGGACCGTCTCCATATCCAACGCGGACCTGGTATTTGCGGCCGTTTCCTGGAGCTGAACCATAAGACTGTCGGCAATGTCTTGCGGAGCCTCGGAAGCGGCATTGGTCGCAAGATAGCGGGTGCCGGCAAAAGTGACCTGGGCAACCTGCACCTTGAAGGCCGTATAGCTTTCACACCCAAGTCTGCGGCAAAACCGCGTCACTGTCGGCGGCGACACGCCAGCACGTTCGGCAAATTCGGTAATGCCCGCGTTGACGATAAATTCTGCGTCTTTGCGTAATATCGACGCCAGAATCCGTTCCGACTTTGACAGTTCAGGTTCAACACCCTGCAACACCGACAGAATGTCCCGCATAACCGATCAATCCGGTTTCTTGTAAGCGATACAGTCGATTTCCACCTTGCAGTCGACCATCATGGACGCTTGGACGCATGCGCGTGCGGGCGGATGCTCGCCAAAATAGGATTTATAGACTCCATTGAAAGACCAGAAGTCTCGCGGGTCATCAAGCCAAACACCAACACGAACAATGTGTTCAAGCCCGTATCCGGCTTCCTCCAGAATGGCGATGACGTTCTTGATTGTCAGATGTGTTTGTTCAACGATGCCGCCATTTACGATCTCTCCATCTTTCATTGCGACCTGTCCGGAAACATGAAGCCATCCGTCGGCTTCTACAGCGCGCGCAAAGGGAAGATTTTGGCCGCCGGCTCCTGATTTGTCGACTCCATATCGCGTAATGCTCATTTCAAGCTCCAAAATGAAAATGATTTACATAGTGGTTTGACATTGGTTTCATTTCACTCCTATATTTTGGAAAAATCAACCATACAAATGAAAATGGTTTCCGAAATGCGGGATAAATCTGAAAATCAAATCAATCCATTCTCGGGTCAGGATCCCGATCGCGCGGAAATCTGGGAAATGCTCGTTGAACGAGATATTACAGCCTTTCTCGCCGCCGACTGGGATCTCGTTTCAAACGACTTTGAGGAAGCTGCATTTTTCGGTATCGACGGAAAGAAGGTGGCCAATCCAGATGAATGGCAACTCGGTTTTCCCGATCTCGAAACCTATAAGAATGAATGGCTTCGTCAGGCAGAGGAATTTTCCAAGACCGATTTTGCGGAAGACACAAGAGCCGCGATCTTCAATGCAACCCGATTGACCAATATCGAAATCAATGGTTCCCGGGCCATTGCTCGCAAGAAATTCGATGGTCGGATCAAAAAGGCAGATGGTAGCGAAGACCGTTTGCTTTGGCAGACACTTTACTATTGCGTCAAAAACGACGGACGCTGGAAGATTTGCAGCTTTACAGGCTACTTGCCAAATCCGCTCGGCACTGCAATCTGAAGATGACCCAACGACGTGCCTTCACAGCCGTATTGGCAACAGAAACCAATACATTTTCACCAATTCGCATCGATATCGACGCTTTTGAAGCGTCTTTGCTCGCGCGTCCAGGTGAGCATCCAGACACACCGACACTGTGTTCTGCGGTAGTGACCGTTGGCCGGAAATTTGCCGAGGACAATGACTGGCAACTTATTGAGGGCACTTCCGCCTGGGCGGATCCTGCTGGTCTGGTGTCGCGTGACTGCTATGAGCTTCTGCGGGATGAAATCCTTGAACAGCTGAGAACCAACGGTCCTTTTGATGTTCTTGTCCTCGGCCTGCACGGCGCGATGGTTGCAGCAGAATATGACGACCCTGAGGGAGACTTCCTCACGAGGGTTCGGAAGATTGTTGGACCGACTGTTCCCATCATTGCGACCATGGATCCGCATAGTCATCTGACCCGCAAACGGGTGTCAGCAGCCAATGCTTTGATCGCCTTCAAGGAATTTCCTCACACCGACTTTGTGGAAAGAGCTGAAGATGCCTGGCGCCTTGCCGGAGAGACAGTTGCCGGTCGCACGCAGCCCGTCATGAGTGTTTTCGATCCCAAAATGATCGATGTGTTTCCGACAAGCAAAGAACCAATGCGCGGTTTCGTCGATGAGATGATCGCACTCGAAGCCGGAACCCCTGGCATTCTGTCGCTCTCGCTTGTTCATGGTTTCATGGCAGGTGATGTTCCGGAAATGGGTTCGAAGATCCTTGTGGTCACTAATGATGATCGCCTGTTGGGGGACCGGGTTGCAAAGGAACTTGGAGCGAAGCTCTATAGCTTGCGGGGCAAGGTCCGAAACCCTGAACTGACCCCCAGCGAAGCATTCGACAAAGCGCTTGGCTGTAAAGGGTGTCCGGTCACGATTGCTGATATGTGGGACAATCCGGGTGGGGGGACGGCAGGAGACTCGACGATACTTCTCGCTGAGGCCTTGAGACGTGGGATCACCGGGATCGCGTTCGGCAGCATCTGGGACCCGATTGCCGTCAAGCTCTGCCATGCTGCAGGCGAGGGGACGTCGATGAAACTTCGGTTCGGTGCCAAATCTGCACCCGAAACCGGAAATCCAATAGACGCTGAAGTGGACGTCATTCGCAATGTGAAGAATGCGACGCAGATCTTTGGAGACAGCATCGTCCCGATCGGCGATGCCACCTGGATCAAAGTACATGGGATCGACGTAATCTTGAACTCAACGCGAGCCCAGTGTTTCGATACAAGTCTCTTCACCAACTTTGGTATTGAGTTGGCGGATCTCAAAATAGTGGTCGTTAAATCGACCAATCACTTTTACCGGTCTTTTGCCGAAATCAGTCCGCTCATACTGTACTGCTCAGCTGGGCAGCCCTATCCGAATGATCCAAGAAAGACGCCTTATGAAAAGGCGCCTCGCGACATCTGGCCGATCTTGGACAACACGATGGCACCAGCTGAAGACGAGCAGGGAAACTTGAAAGCGACCGGCCGTTCAGGAGGCTTATTATGAGTGTCGGATACTCCATAAACGACTTGCTTACACCAGTCGTCGTGATTGATGAAACGGTCATGGAATCCAACATCAATGTCGCGCAGCAGTATTTCAATCGGATCGGCCGAAACTTCAGGCCTCACATCAAGACTCACAAAATACCCGCTCTTGCGTCATTGCAGGTCGCAGCAGGAGCAAAAGGTATCAACTGCCAAAAAATCAGCGAAGCTGAGGTATTCGCAGACGCGGGTTTCACAGACATCCTGATCACTTTCAACATGCTTGGTGATGCGCGATTGGACCGGCTCAAAGCACTGAATGCAAAGGTGGACCTTCAGGTGGTTGCCGACAACGGTCTTGTTGTTGAAGGCCTTGCGACCCGCTTTAACGAGAATGCCCCTTTGAAAGTGTTGGTCGAGTGCGACACCGGTTCGGAACGAAATGGCGTCCAGACACCGGAAGAGGCGGTAGAGCTTGCCAAGCAGATTGACCAAAAATCCGGTCTTACGTTCCATGGTCTTCTGACGTATCCAAAACCGTCGAGCGAGGCTGACGTTGAGGCGTTTTTCGCAAAGACAATCGACCTCCTGAAGCGCGAAGGGCTTGAGTGTCCGGTTGTTTCTCACGGTGGATCACCCAGTCTCTTTGATTCAGACCTGGTCAAATGTGCCACTGAACACAGAGCTGGCACATACATATTCAATGATCGCTCGATGGTGCGCGCTGGAATGTGCGACTATGAGGATTGCGCCATGCATGTGATTGCCACGGTGGTGTCCAGACCTACCGAGAACAGGGCCGTGCTTGACGCCGGTTCCAAAGCACTCACATCCGATCTGCTCGGCTTTGCCGATCATGGTCGGATGATCGGCTATCCAGAGGCCTCTATCGCGAAATTGAGTGAGGAACACGCCGTTGTCGATCTGAGCAGGTCGCAACAGAAACCTCAAATTGGCGAGCGAGTGCGGATCATACCCAATCACACATGTGTGGTTTCAAACATGTTCGACAAACTGGTTTTTCATCGGGACGGAGTGGTGACGCGCATTGAGCCCGTCTCTGCTCGAGGGCAAGTCGTCTAGGGCAATTTCGAAAGAAAAATTGCCCCGTCCTCCAGACGGCTTGCCCGATATTTGCACCTGCAATCAGGTCTACTACTCGGCCTGCGTTAGATCAGATTTGCATTTTGGCGGGGTCAAGATCTGACAATGCGACCCTGCGTTCGAACGCCACGCCATTTTCTTCAAACAAATGGCAGTCAGACCCGTTTAGACCCATTGCGACCGGCGTGCCGACCCTGGCAGGCGCAGAGCCCGGCAACAAAGAGCAAAATGTGTCTTTTGCTCCGTCCACCACACTGTAGGTGACTGTGTGGATACCGAGATGTTCAACCACGTTCGGGACGACTTCGATAGAAGCGTCGGCAGGGTTCAAGGTCAGGTCCTCGGGTCTGATGCCGAGGGTAAGGGTTTTACCCGAAATGTCGTTGTTGGCTGATACGCCAACCAGCAACTCTTGCCCATTCGGCATGGTCACTCTTGCGCCTTTTTCGTCAGATCCTATCCCTGTCACTTTCAGGAAATTCATTTTCGGGTTGCCGATGAAACCGGCCACAAAGAGGTTCTGCGGTTTGTGGTAGAGATCAAGTGGTGTCCCGACTTGCGAAATAACACCCTGATCTAGAACGACAATTCGGTCAGCCATTGTCATGGCTTCAACCTGATCATGCGTCACATAGATCATGGTAGCGTCGAGTTCGTCATGGAGCTTGGCAAGTTCCACCCGCATTTCTGCCCGCAGCGCTGCGTCCAGGTTGGAAAGTGGTTCGTCGAACAGGAACACCGATGGTTCCCGAACAATTGCACGACCGATCGCAACCCTTTGTCGCTGGCCGCCCGAGAGCTGGCCGGGACGGTGCTTTAGCCGTTCTTCCAGTTTGAGAATACGTGCAGCCTGGTGAACCTTCTGCTCAACCAGATCGTTGGAGAGCTTTTCGACCCTGAGCGGAAATGCAATGTTCTCGTAAACGGACATATGCGGATAAAGCGCGTAGGACTGAAACACCATGGCGATGCCACGTTCGACCGGCGGAAGGTTGTTGACCGTCTTGCCGCTGATCTCTGCGGTGCCACCGCTGATTTCCTCCAGCCCGGCGATCATGCGAAGCAACGTGGATTTGCCACATCCCGAAGGTCCGACGAATACAACAAATTCGCCATGACTGATGTCCAGTGAAACGCCCTTGATCACTTCCAGGTTGCCGAAGGATTTACGGACGTCATCGAGGCGTAGTTCGCCCATCGGAATTCCTCATATGTCTGAAAAGGTCCGGGCCCTCAAGAATGAGGGTCCGGACGAGTTTGCGGGAGGATTATTTGAATTCTTCCAGTTCCTCAGCGGCAAATTCCACCGCTTCGGACGGGTCGACATCGCCAGAGACAACGCCTTGGACAGCTTCGTTGATCGTGTCCTGAAGACCGACATAATCGGTTAGGAACGGCTCCGGTCCGCCTGTCGGAATTGCATCAAGAAATGCAGCCCAGGTCGGATCTTTTTCAACGAGGCCCTTCACCTCAGGCAGGTCACGCAGTGGCGTGAAACCTTCGGCCAGTTCAAAGGCCATCTGGTTTTCCGGATTGGTCAGCAGTTTTGCAAGTGACAGTGCCTGTTCTTCGACACCGCTTCCTTTAAAGACTGCCAGGGAATCCGTGATCAACAGTGTACCAGGTTTCCCACTCGGACCCACCGGGATCGGAGCGACACCCCAGTTGACAGAGTCGCCAACCTGTCCGCGTTCCCACGGACCGGAAATAAACATGCCGATCTTTCCTTCGGAAAAGAGCGGACGAAGCTTTGCGCGGTCATAGGCGATGGGGCCAGGTTGAGAGACGCTGGCCATCTTGCCGTAGAAGGCAAGCGCTTCCACGTTGTTCGGTGAATTGAAGACGATCTCGCCGTCGCTGTTAATGACTTCACCGCCGTTGGTGTAAACGTAGTTCATGAACTGGTGCATGGTGTTGTCAAAGGACGCTGCAGCCAGACCGAACCCGTCGGCGTCTGTCTTTTCCTTGATTGCCGAAGCGGCATTGTACATTTCGTCCCAGGTTTTGGGCGGCGTTTCTGGATCAAGTCCAGCTTCTTTGAAAAGGTCTTTGTTCCAGTAAAGGGCCTTTGTCGAAAACGCGCGCGGCAAACCCCACTGCTGACCACCGGCAGTAATTGTGCCGAGGATCGGCGGAGCATACGTCGCCTTTTCGTCTTCGGTCATGTTCACCGGAATGATCAGATCGTTGGCGGCCAGCTGCTTAAGCGTGCGAGACCCCATATAGGCGATTGCCGGCGGGTTACCCGCACTTGCAAGCGTCGTGGATTTTTCTTGACACTGACCCCAGGGAACAAATTCCACTGTGACATCATATCCAGGATTTGCAGACTTCCATTCCTCGATCAACTGCGCCTGGAGCGGGATGCCCGCACCTGTATCGTCGCCGCAGTTGATCATGTTGATCATCTTGTCTTCCGCAGCGGCTGCGCCGGTCAGACCGACTGCAAACACGCTTGCCATCAAAATGGACTTCATAGTCATTTTCCACCTCCGGTTATTGTGTGTGGGTTGCTATGCGGGACTTACTCCTTCACGGCACCGGCGGTCAGGCCCGCGACGATGTAGCGTTGGAGGAAGACGTAGAGGAGCAGCACTGGAAGGATGCCGACCAAACTTGCAGCCATCAGTTCGTTCCATACGACCGTTTGGCGACCAAAGAACTGGAACAGTCCGACTGGGAGCGGGTTGAGCTCATTCACCGAATTGAAGGTGAGAGCAAAGATGAATTGTTGCGCGTATGCCGCAATGAACGTTGCGATAGCGACGACCATGATGCCGGGCAGGGCGATTGGCAGTATGACCCGGATCATGGTGTAGAGTTTGCCGGCGCCATCAACCCAGGCAGCTTCTTCAAGCTCTCGCGGTATCTTCATTAGGTAGGAGCGCAGCAACCAGATACCTGTCGGGATAACAAACGCAGTGCCTGGAACAATCATCGCGAAATAGGTGTTCAGAACACCGAGCTGCTGCATCACCTTGTATAGCGGGATGATCAGAACCGCGCCGGAGACCATGTTCACGGCCAGGAAACCGGCGAGAAGGCCGGTGCGTCCAGAGAACTCAAATCGCGCAAATGCATAAGCAGCCGGAACGATGGCCAACAACCCGCAAATGGTGATCGCACTGGAAATGAAGATCGAGTTGACCATGTAGCGCGCTAACAAGGGAACGCTGCTCCACATTTGCCAGTAGGCTTCGAACGTCATGTTTTCCGACAGAAACCGATAGGGGATCGAAAACAGCGACTGCATTGGTCGCAATGACACGGTGAAAGCGGTGATAAACGGCGCGAGAATGAAGGTCAAAAACAGGGCGAGCCCGGCATAGATCAATACAAACTCGTACCAGCGATACTTGTTGATCATACCTCTTTGTCCTTCTTGGATAGCCTGGAAATCATCAGGAAGTAGAACGTTGAGAACAACGACAGGAAGACCACGATCATGACGGCACGTGCTGCGCCTTCGCCGTATTTGAACCGGCTGATCGCAGTCTTGTAGGTGTCGATAATCATTGTCGTGGTCGCGTTGCGAGGACCGCCTTCCGTCAGGATCCAGATGATGTCGAAAGAATTGAAGGTCCAGATGGCGGACAACAATGACATCGTCGCGATGGCTGGCATAATGAGCGGCAGCGTTATGCGGCGAAAACGATAGAACCTGGAAGCTCCGTCGACCCACGCCGCCTCGTGCAGGTCAGGCGAAATAGCCTGCATTGCCGCCAGTAGATAGACGGTGACAAGCGGGGTTCCGATCCAGACATCCGTGACAATGGTCGAGAAGAAGGCAGAAGACTTGAAAGCCAGAAATTCGAATGGCCCTTCAAGCAGTCCAATGGACTGACCAATTCCGGAGATCATTCCGAACTGCCCGTTATACATCCAGCCCCAGATGAAAACGCCAATCGGGATTGGGATGATCCAGGGAGGCATCACCAATACACGCATTAGAGTTTTGCCGGGAATGGCGGCGTTAAGAAGCACTGCTCCGAGTGTTCCGACGACTATTTTGAAAATAACAGACAGGGCCATCCAATAGAATGTTCGCGCGATTACCTCCGGAAAACGCCGGGAAAACATCTTTTCGTAGTTGGCAAAACCAACATAGTTTTCGACAGGCCGCAGCGAGGCATCAGTGAAGGACAAGCGGATGGTCTCCACAAGAGGCCATGCGACTACGATCAACGTCACAACTGTTGCCGGTATCAGCAATAGGTACGGGAAATAGTCAGTTTTTCGAGTGTTGAACGCCATTGTCCCCTCTAAGCCAACCCATAGCTGTCAAATTGGTCCCAGGTATCTTTCAAGTCGATAACGGTGCGTGTGTGACGTGCTTCATCGAGTTTGATTGCAGTGAGCCCTGCTTCAAGCGCATCAAGAACACCGACTGGCAACCCGCCGCCGATTTTGAAGTAGTGAACGAGGTCCTTTGCCATAGCTTCGTCAGCGCCGTAGTGACCGTCGCGCGCTTCAGCGAGCTGCGGTTTGTCGACAAGACGTTTCGATGTCAGCGCATCGTGCACTCGGAAATAGTTCCGGATGAAATCACCTTCTGCCATGCCCTTGGTGCCCATGATCGCAAAGCGCCGGAATTCATCGGGGACATACATATTTGTATGAAAGCAAAGGTTCGCACCGTCTTCATATTCAATCAGTGCTGTCTGGTAGTCGATGATGTCACCATCTGAATCGAAGTCTGCGTTTCCACCACCCCATCGAGGTGTGAACGGGTCGACACGGCCTGAGACTTCTGGTGCAGGGAAGCTATGGTCCTGTTCGGGACGGTTTTCCGGAACGAAGCTCTTCCGGCCACCGAAACTGGAAACAAATCTCGGACGGCATCCGACGACGCCTTGATAGAGATCGAGGTCGTGGCAGCATTTCTCGAGCATGAAGCCACCGGAATTCTTCTCATAACGGCGCCAGTCCCGCATGAAAAAGGAGCCATGGTAAGGACCGATATGTTCTGCAGCCTCGATTGAAACGACTTTGCCGATCTGACCTCCGTCCAGGCTGCGCCGAAGTTCGGTGTAAAGTGGCGAATAACGCAAGACCAATCCGACAAGTACTCGTTTCGCTCCGTCATTCGCCTTCATCAATGACAGCAGCTCAAAGGTTTCCTCTTCGCTGACGACAACCGGTTTCTCGCAGAAAATGTAAGGCACGTCGGATTGAAGAGCTGCCCGGAGGTGGTCGAGGTGCATGAAATTTGGAGAACCGATCATCAGGAGATCAAGGTTTTCCTTTGCCAGCATATCAACGGGGTCTGAATAGCTTCTCAGGCGTTGCCCGGATTTCTGCTCAACATGTTTCAAGCCGGCAGGGGTAGGGTCCACATAGACTGCCGGTTCGAGGTCCGTGGAAACATCCTGAAGGCAATTGCTGACATTGGCTATTCGGGCGCCAAGGCCAAGGTAACCGGTCTTCATGCTGCGGCCTCCAAGTATTTGTCCATGGCATCTCTCAATGCACGCACGAGCTTCGCATCTGTTGATCGGACGCCGGTTTTGGCAACAAAGCCGAGTTTGTTTTCAAGGGCATCGGGCGACGGCGCATCCACATAGGAGGCACAAGATGCGTGGAGTTCTCGGACGCCTGCGTGCAGAAGAAGTCTCTCTGCACTGGCCGCTGAAACACCGGAACCTGCCATGATCGAAATCCGGCCCGCAGCTTGTTTGACGGCAGCTGCGAGTGCGTCGCGGCCAAGATCCGCTGTCGTGGCTTGGCCGGAAGAAAGAATGCGTTCAAATCCGAGTTCGATAGCGGTTTCCACCGCTATTGAGTAATCCTTCACTGTATCGATTGCGCGATGAAGGGTGACGGGCAGTGTTGTGCTTTCAATAGCTGCAGCCAGAAAGTCTCGATCCAACTCGCGCCGTTCGGTAACAGCACCAATGACAACCCCTTCCAGACCAGCGCTTTCGGCCATCTGGATATCGCGCAACATCAGTGCCTTTTCTGCGTCCGAAAAATAGAAGTCGCCTGCACGCGGTCGGATCATGGCATAAACGTCAACAGGCAGCTTTGAAGCTGCCGACATCATCCCGGCCGATGGCGTCAGTCCGCCGTCGCCCAGTGCTGCACAAAGTTCAATGCGATCAGCTCCACACTCTGCAGCCGTCCAGGCACCTTCAAGAGTATCGACGCAAATCTCGAGGATGAGGTTGTCGTTTGAGGGGGGTAAACTCATGCGGCCCACTCCCTGAACGACATGCGGGCAACGATACCCGCGCCCTGCAGGCCACCATTTTCCGCAAAATGGCCTTTCAGAAGCAATGCCTGATCATATTTCGCCAAGACAATCTCGCGGGTCTTGCGATCAATCAGATCAAGCAAAGTGGTGTCGTTGGAAAGCCCCCCGCTAACCGGAATAACGTCAGGTCCAAGCGTATTGACGAGGACTGAAAGAGCACGAGACAGAAGCGTTGAATAAGCATCAATCGTTGACGCGGCTTTCACATCTGCCTGGTGCCATGCCTCGGTGATTTCCTTGCTGGAAGCGGTAATGCCGTGAAGCGACTGGTGGATCCTTTCCAGGCCGCGTGCGGAACAGATCGCGTCGATGCAGCCAATTTGACCGCACCCGCATGCATAGTGACCGATACCCTTCAACTGGCCACCTGCGGTCGGGTCCAAAACGGGACCATGCCCCCATTCACCTGCTATGCCCCCAAAGCCCTTTACCAGCTTGCCATCTATGACAAGACCACCGCCAACGCCGGAACCCAGTATTATACCGAACACGACGGATCGACCTCTGCCGGAACCGTCGACGGCTTCGGCAAGCGCGAATGCATTTGCATCATTTGTGATAACAACGGGGCGTCCCAGAGCTCTTTCCAGATCGGACAACACGGGACGTCTGTGGAGGCAGGGAATATTTGCAACGTCGGCAATTCCAGACCGTTCATCGAATGCGCCGGCAAGTGAGATTGAAATTGGAGTGCCCGCACTTTCGGCGCACGAGTGAATGGCGCTTACAAAAGCTTCCCAGTCAGCGCCAGGCGTAGCGACGCGGCCGTTTTCTATAACGGAGCCATCTTCACGCAGCGTCCCGTGCCGAATGAAGGACCCCCCAATATCGAAACAGGTGATCATCGCCTGTATTAACGCCTCTGGATCTATTTGTTTGTGTCCATTTATAATACCAATATGCAACCAATTGAGGTGTTAGTAAACCAAAAAAATAATTGGCCTGATTTTTTTAACGATTATGGCCGTGAGGCAGCGCCCGTTTCAAGCAGCGCAATCAGCCAACGAATAACTGAAATATTACTGCGCGCGAACGTGGAGCCAACTGCCTGAATAGGGAGGAGCTTGTCACGAATTCACAGAATTGGATGAGCGAGTGGGGTGCAGATCAGAGCAGGGCGCGCAGGTTGCCGTCGTATCTATTCAGGATGTCTTCCGCCTTGTCGACGCTGACATCCTCCCGAATCATGACAGCTGCGATTTTTACCCGACCATTGGCCTGATTTAGAGCATTGGCTGCGGTTTCTTCGGTGCAGCCGGTCAAATCCTGCAGCATTCTCTGGGCGCGAGACCGCAGTTTTTCATTGTCGGCAACCAGGTTGACCATATGGCCGCGTACAGCGTGACCGAGCCTCAGGGCAACCAGAGTTGACAGCATGTTGAGTGCGGCCTTTTGCGCGCTCGCTGCCCCCATGCGCGTTGAGCCTGCAATGATTTCAACGGGGGTGTTTAACAAGACCGGATAGTTCGATTGCTTGGCGAGCGGGGTGTCGGGATTGTTTACAATCGCGATTGTCTCAGTGCCTGCTTTTGCGGCGGCCTGAAACGTGCCGAGCGTATAAGGCGTTGTGCCACTTGCTGAAACTCCGATCAAAATGTCGCCGTCGCCCAGACCGCTTTGATCAAAGTCTTGAATTCCCAACGCGATGTCGTCTTCGTGCGCGCCGGCAAGGTGAAGAAGATTCTCAACGCCGCCAGCGTAAAGCATGCGCATCCGATCGGCAGGGAAGCCGAAAGTACCTGGCAGTTCCAGGCAATCTGAAAGCGCGGTCAGACCGGCGCTTCCAGCGCCTGAATAGCCAATCTTGTTTCCGTTCTGGGCTGTCTTTTGAAGGGCTGCTGCCGCATTGACAATTTGCGGTAGCGCAGGACCCACGGCTTTCAACGCTTCCATCTGCCGCTCAAGCAGCAAGGATAGAACTTCTTCGTCAGATCTGTTTGAAAGACCGATGGCAAGCGGGTCTCGGTCTTCTGTGGTCGGCAGCGTCATGTTCCGGGCTCAGGTCACTTAAGCGGTCGGTTGGCGATCAATTCAAGGCTATCAGCGTGATCTTGCTCGCATATCTCCGTTAAAAGGGCAGTCCCAAAGGTTAATGGAACACCTTTTAGCACTTGATTTTCGGTTTCGATAGAGTTTAAATTGGTATCTGAAAGGTATTATTCTTCTCGCCCAAGGCATCTTGTTTCATGACAAACTTCATCTCCATGCTGGAAAACGATGACTGGTTGGCCAGTTCGAGCGGGCCACGCTATCTCCAGCTTCGTCGACGCATTCAGCAGGCGATTGACGATGGTGTGCTGAAGGAAAACGAGCCGCTGCCTTCGGAGCGTGAAATCGCTTCAATTACCGATCTGTCTCGCGTGACTGTGCGCAAGGCTGTTGCTGGTCTTGTGGAGGACCAGATCGTTGTTCAAAAACGCGGCAGCGGTTCCTTTGTTGCACCCAAGGTTCACAAGGTGGAACAACGTCTTTCGAGCTTGACTTCGTTCAGCGAAGACATGGCGCGCCGTGGTCTTACAGCAAGCAGCGAGTGGTTGCGTCGCGGGCTCTTTCCCGCTTCGCCCGAAGAAATTTTTACACTTGGCCTGACATCGGGCCAGCGCGTTGCGCGGGTTGACAGATTGCGCAAGGCAGATGGAACACCAATGGCAATCGAACGGGCCTCGCTGTCGGAAAAGGTCCTGCCCAATCCTGAACGCGTTTCGACGTCTCTTTACGCGGTGCTGCGATCGACAGGGCTGCAGCCCGTACGCGCCATACAACGTATCTCTGCCCGCAATCTTGAATCGATGGACGCTGAAATTCTCAATGTTCCCGTTGGTTCAGCCGGACTTAAGATCGAACGCGTCTCCTACCTTGCTTCCGGACATGTCGTCGAGTTTACCCGCTCGGTCTATCGCGGCGACGCATATGATTTCATTGCTGAACTGCAAATGTCGGATGACTGAGTTAATGAGTGAACTGCTAAACCCTTCCGCCCAAACGCACATGCGGCAGGAGATCGAAGAAATCCCTGACGTTGCGAACAGATTGCTGACTGAGGGCCGCGCTCACATTCGCGACATAGCGAAGCGCGCTGGCGCACCCGTGTTTCTGGCGAGCGTGGCGCGGGGGTCTTCGGACCATGCCGCGACGTTCCTGAAATACGCATCTGAGATCTATCTTGGTCTCGCCATGGCTTCGCTTGGACCGTCAGTGTCATCGATTTATGGCGGCAAAGTTCGGCTTGATCAGGCGTTGGTGATTGCGATCTCTCAGTCCGGTGCAAGCCCGGACATTCTATCGGTGGTGCAAAGTGCGAAGGAGCAGGGGGCATTCACAGTTGGTTTGACCAACACAGCTGACAGCAAACTGGCGGAACTCTCCAGTGCAGCGCTGGACATTGGTGCAGGTCCGGAGCGCAGTGTTGCTGCGACGAAAACCTTCGTGAATTCCGTGGTAGCCGGATTGATATTGCTTGCAGAAATTGGGGGAGATGAAAGACTTCTGAGTGCGCTTGCAAAGTTACCTGTCGCGTTTGAGGACGCAATTGGTATCGATTGGCGGCAACTGGCAGAACCGATTGAAAAACGTGGTTCGCTCTATGTAATCGGGCGCGGCCCAGGGCTTGCGATCGCCAACGAAGCGGCCTTGAAATTCAAGGAAACATGCCAGGTGCATGCAGAAGCCTATTCGTCGGCGGAAGTGATGCACGGACCTGTTTCGATTGTCGAGGGTGGGTATCCGATTTTGGCGCTCGGGGTGAGGGATGCTGCTGAGGCCGGACTGGCAGAGGCGGCGGATGTCATGTCGGCTCAAGGGGGCAGTGTCTACGCAACCACGAACCTTGTTAAGCGCGCGCACAGACTTCCGTTTGTCTCCACCGACCACGCGATCACCGACGCACTTGCTCAGATTGTCTCCTTTTATGCATTTATCGAGTGGTTTTCGCGGCAACGCGGGTTCAACCCGGATGTGCCAAAGCATCTGAAAAAGGTGACGCAGACAGTATGACTGGACTAACTGCCTACACCAGCAGCAGAATATTTGATGGTGACATCTTTCACGAAGATGCTGCACTTCTGGTGGAGGGCGGGTGCGTCAAGGCAATTGTGCCTCTTGTTACTCTTCAGGCAGACCAGCTGAAGATTGACCTTGGTGATGGCACGCTGGTACCCGGTTTTGTGGATCTTCAGGTCAATGGCGGCGGTGGACTGATGCTGGGCGACGTGGACTGTGTGGAAGATATTGCGCGCATCTGTCACGCTCATCTGAAGCTTGGCACTACTTCGCTGACACCAACCTTGATTACCGATAGTCCTGAGGCCACACGCAGAGTGCTCAAGCTCGGAATTGAGGCGTGGGCCAAAGGTGTCCGCGGTTTCCACGGACTGCATTTGGAAGGCCCTCATCTTTATGCAGGCAGAAAGGGAGCGCATGACGCTTCCTTGATCAGGCCGATAGACGATGAAGATATGGATCTCTATCTCTATGCAGCCAGTCAATTGCCATCTTTGATGATCACGGTTGCGCCAGAAACCGTAACTCCAGGGCAGATCAGCCAATTGGCGGGTGCCGGTATTCACGTCAGTCTTGGACATAGCGGCGCCTCTTATGAAGAGTGTTCAACAGCTGCCAATGCTGGTGCGGCCTGCGTGACGCATCTTTTTAATGCCATGAGCCCACTTCAACATCGTGAGCCTGGGCTTGTTGGGGCCGCGCTTGATCTTGGAAGCTTGAGCGCGGGCTTGATAGCCGACGGTGTCCATGTTGATCCCGTTGCAATCAGAATTGCGCTTGAAGCCAAATCCGGACCGGGCCGGATATTCCTTGTAACAGATGCCATGTCTCAAACCGGCACTGATGTGACTTCGTTTCATCTCGGTGGGCGTGAAATCTTCAGGCAGGACGGCAGGTTGACACTTTCCGACGGGACGTTG
This sequence comes from Roseibium porphyridii, assembly GCF_026191725.2. Lineage (NCBI taxonomy): Bacteria > Pseudomonadati > Pseudomonadota > Alphaproteobacteria > Hyphomicrobiales > Stappiaceae > Roseibium > Roseibium porphyridii. The sequence goes on along the minus strand of NZ_CP120863.1, from coordinate 3,493,190 downwards.
GCAGGGGCAGATATCGATCTCCCTTCGTCTGTCGCGTATCTTGTTGAGAGTGTTGGCGTAGATGTTGAGACGGCGCTCGCCATGGCGACCAGCTACCCGGCTGATATCATTGGCCGCCCCCTTGGACGGCTGAAGGCGGGGTATCCAGCAGATTTTGTATGCCTTGACGATGACTTCAGGATTGCCGGCGTCTGGCTTTCCGGTCACATCTTGAACGACTGACGGTCGTCAAGATTATGTCACGTAGTCTCCATTGACGACTGACTTTTCGTGTGTCTGCCGACCTTCCAAATCAACTCAAACCAGCATTCATTTCTGGGTTGCAGACGACAGCCTTTGAAACGATTGAGACATGTCAATGTTGACGGTCGCCTGCGTTTGTACTCTCCCAAGCGTTGCCTGACGACCAGCTGTCGCCAGCATGTTCCAATTGGGGGAGAGGTCTTGTTCCAGGTACGATTTCATGGCCGGGGCGGCCAGGGCGTAGTTACCGCCGCCGAACTCCTGTCCATCGCAGCATTCAAAGAGGGTAAGCACGCGCAGGCTTTTCCGAGCTTCGGGTCGGAACGCATGGGAGCACCCGTTGTTTCCTACTGTCGAATAGCAAACACGGAAATTCGGTCGCGCGAACCGGTATCACAACCCGACGCTCTTGTTATTCAGGATCCGACACTCATTCACTCTGTTGATTTGTTCGCAGGGCTCAACGGTCAGGGCTATGTCTTGATCAACTCCCAGCAAACTTTCGAAGAGCTGGGAATTGACGACTTTGCAGCTGAATTTCCGGACAATCACTTCCGAGATGTCGGCGCCAGCGAGATTGCTCGAAAACATATCGGCCGGCCGCTTCCCAACGCAGCATTGCTTGGCAGCCTCGCAGCTATGAGCGGCGAGGTGTCGATTGCAGCAGTCGAACAGGCAATTTCCCAAAAATTTCCCGGGCAGGTCGGTGCAGCCAATATCGCTGCCGCACGCGAGGCCTACGACGTCGCAGTAGGATAGGAGAGGGTGAAATGCTCAAACAGATTGAAGGATCTGCTGCTGTGGCACAGGCCGTCGCGCTTTGTCGTCCGGAAGTGGTTTGCGCCTATCCGATCACGCCACAGACCCACATTGTTGAAGGTGTTGGAGAGCTTGTAAAATCCGGGGAACTGGAAAACTGCGAATACATCAATGTTGAATCGGAATTTGCTGCGCTTTCCGTTGCTATTGGAGCTTCCGCAGCCGGCGCGCGCGCCTATACGGCGACCGCGAGCCAGGGTCTGCTGTTCATGGCGGAAGCCGTCTACAATGCTTCGGGTCTTGGTTTGCCGATCGTCATGACGCTCGGCAACCGTGCGATAGGTGCACCAATCAACATCTGGAATGACCATACAGACGCAATGTCCATGAAGGACGCGGGTTGGATCCAGCTATTTGCAGAAACCAATCAGGAAGCTGCTGATCTGCATATTCAGGCATTCAGACTTGCGGAAGAACTCAGCTGTCCGGTGATGGTCTGCATGGACGGATTTATTCTGACCCACGCCTATGAACGCGTTGATATTCCAACCCAAGAAGAAGTCGACGCGTTTCTGCCGGGCTATGAACCCGTGCAAGTTCTGGATCCTGCCGATCCCTATTCGATTGGTGCCATGGTTGGACCTGAGGCATTTACGGAAGTTCGCTACCTGGCACATCGCAAACAAATGCAGGCGCTCGATCTCATTCCGCAGATAGGAACCATTTTCAAAGACGTCTTTGGCCGGGAGTCCGGTGGTCTTTTGCATTCCTATCGCACAGAGGGCGCAGACACCATTTTTGTGGCAATGGGGTCCGTCAATGGAACCATCAAAGAGGTCGTCGATGCTGAAAGGGAAGCTGGTAAGAGTGTCGGGTCGGTTTCAATCTGTTCGTTCCGTCCGTTTCCACTTGAAGAATTAAAGAGCGCTTTGAAAGGTGCAAAGCGGGTCGTTGTAGTCGAAAAGAGCCTGGCTCCCGGCCTTGGAGGTGTTCTCGCATCAAACGTGCGCATGGCGCTCAGAGAGGTTCCGCTTCCCGTACAGACTGTCATCGCCGGCCTTGGAGGCAGGGCGATCACCATGAAGGGTATATCCGAAGTGCTGCACGCAGCTGAGAACGGGTCATTGTCAGATGTAACTTTCCTCGGTCTGGAGCAAGCCGTCATTGACAGGGAAATTGCGCGATCAGCGGAGATGAGACACGCCGGGCCGACGGCTGAAGGAATTCTCAAAGCCATTCAAAACCGTCCGGCTGCAGAGCGGAGTAAAGCGTCATGAGCGAAGATACGGCCTTGCAACGGGTGAAATTCTATCAGACCGGGACGCATACTGTCGGCAATCGTTTGATGGATGAGGACAAGCGAAGCGTACAATCCTCCATTGATCGCTCGAATGCGATTACGTCCGGACACCGGGCCTGCCAGGGATGCGGCGAAGCACTGGGCGCGCGTTTTGCACTGGATGCCGCCATGCGCTCATGCGATGGCAATATGGTCGCGGTAAATGCCACCGGGTGCCTGGAAGTGTTCACGACACCTTATCCTGAAACCTCTTGGCAGATCCCTTGGGTTCATTCCCTGTTTGGAAATGCGCCTGCAGTCGCAACAGGTGTCGCGGCAGCCATGCGGCGGAAAGGCCGCGCCCAGACGAAGGTCATTGCGCAGGGCGGAGATGGTGGAACAACGGATATCGGCTTCGGCTGCCTGTCAGGAATGTTCGAGCGAAATGACGATGTGCTCTACATTTGTTACGACAATCAGGCCTATATGAACACCGGAGTACAGCGCTCGTCAGCGACACCGCCAACTGCACGAACAGCGACGACGCCTGCTGTGGGGGAAGCGCCGGGCAATGTATTCGGCACAGGCAAAAACCTGCCTTTGATCGCCATGGCGCACAACATCCCTTATGTGGCAACCGCCACCGTTGCGGACCTGCATGACCTTGAAACCAAGGTGACACGCGCCATGAACATGTCCGGCTCCCGATACATCCATGTGCTGGTGACATGCCCGCTTGGTTGGGGGTCTGCAACGAACCATACAATTCTGCTGGCGAGACTTGCAGTTGAAAGTGGATTGTTCCCGCTTTTCGAGGCAGAGGACGGGGCTGTCGTTAGAACGCAAAAAATACGCAAGAAGGTGCCGGTTGAAGACTATTTGAAACTCCAGAAACGGTTCGCACATCTGTTTAAGAAAGATCGTGAAGACGTTGATCGAATAGCAGCAATACAGAAAATGGCCGATGCGAACATCGACCGTTTCAATCTTTTGGGGGAAAGGTCAGCGCCATGACACACGAGTTGCCATTTGCCATCACGTTGGATCCCAGTACCAGTCTTGCAAACAAGACAGGTTCCTGGCGAACCGAGCGCCCCGTCTACCTGGATCGGCTTCCGCCTTGCAACCACACATGCCCGGCGGGCGAGAACATTCAAAAATGGTTGTTTCATGCTGAGGAAGGCGACTATGAGCAAGCCTTCCAGGTAATCATGGAAGACAACCCGATGCCTGGCGTCATGGGACGAGTCTGCTATCACACCTGTGAAACAGCGTGCAATCGCGGGCAGCTGGACGAACCAGTCGCAATTCATGCCATTGAAAGGTTTCTCGGCCGCATGGCCTTCGAGAAGGGCTGGACACCCAGGTTCACGGCACCTGATACAGGAAAAAAGGTCCTTGTTGTTGGTGCGGGGCCGAGCGGGTTGAGTGCTGCTTATCATTTGCGTCGTCTCGGCCATGATGTGACGATCCGGGAAGCCGGTCCAATGGCGGGTGGAATGATGCGGTTCGGGATCCCCAAGTACCGCTTGCCGCGGGATGTTCTGGATTATGAGATCCAGCGAATACTGGATACCGGCGTCCAACTGGAACTCAACAAAAAGGTGGAAGACATCGAAGCGGCTTTCGAGAACGAAGGCTTTGATGCGGTTTTTGTGGCTGTCGGTGCTCATTTGGCAAAGCGTATTGATATTCCCGCACATGCGGCCGGAAAGATCCTGGATGCGGTGAGCGTATTGAAGGAGATGGAAACGGGTGGCGAGCCCCCGAAACTGGGACGACGCGTGATCGTCTATGGGGGGGGGAACACCGCGATGGATGTCGCTCGAACTGCCAAGCGTCTAGGCGTCGACGAAAGCATGATCGTATACAGGCGTTCTCGCAAGGAAATGCCTGCGCATGACTTTGAAGCAACAGAGGCCGAGGACGAGGGCGTTCTGATGCATTGGCTACGAACAATCAAAGAGGTCGATGGCACCAACGTCACAGTCGAAAAAATGCAGATCGACGAAAACGGACGACCTCAACCGACAGGCGAATTTGAAACCATCGAAGCCGACACTCTTATTTTGGCGCTCGGCCAGGATGTCGATACCAGCTTTCTGGAGAAAGTTGAGGGTGTCGAGATCGCAAGAGATGGTGTTGTGACAGTCAATGCCCAGATGATGACAGGTCGGGCAGGTCTGTTTGCGGGCGGTGATATGGTGCCGGCAGAACGGACTGTGACGGTTGGCGTCGGCCACGGCAAAAAGGCTGCACGCAATATCGACGCTTGGCTTCGTGGGAAGGCATACGAACCACCTTTGAAAGCCGAGCTGGCAGCATTTGAAAACATCAATCCCTGGTACTATGACGATGCTCCGCAAAGCAAACAGGAACAGCTTGATCCCGTTCGCAGGCAAACCGGATTTGAGGAAGTTCTCAAAGGTCTGACCGAAGACAACGCGCTTTACGAGGCGCGGCGCTGTCTGTCTTGCGGCAATTGTTTTGAGTGTGACAATTGTTACGGCATTTGCCCGGACAACGCGGTCGTAAAACTCGGGCCTGGCAATCGGTTTGAATTCAACTACGACTATTGCAAGGGCTGCGGCATGTGTGCCTTGGAGTGCCCATGCGGGGCCATCAAGATGGTGCAGGAAGGCAGTTAGATCTTCGACAATTGCAACGAAGCGTGCACGTGGACTGGAAGGCAATCAACGCTATCAGTTTGCCTGTGTCGCTGCGGATTGGGTTTTGCGCACAAGGTGCTAAGGTTGCTCCCTCTTAGCCGTGCGGGACATTTCCGCCGTGTATCACCCCCGGAGCATGCCGATGCCACGTTGTTTTTCTCATGCGGTTTTCTATTTGGTTCTGAGCTTTTTCGGGCTCATGACCGGCCAGGCAAAAGCGTCGCCTGAAGGAGCTCTCGCGCATGTGGTGTCGGTGCTGCCAGTGTGGCCTGGACACGAACAGGGCGGACAGGGCGCTCATCCCGGCCAGGCCCCCGAAGGCAGCGGGGTGGTGCTTCGTGAGGGAGTGATTGCTACAGCCTGGCATGTTGTGGAACCGGCCCGCCGCATAGATGTCCGATTGCACGACGGTCGCATAATTCCTGCGCGTCTTTTGGCACACGATGCCGCCAGTGACATTGCGCTTCTGAAGGTCGAAGAAACACTGCAACCAATCGCAATCGCGCCACCACCCAACTTGGTCCAACCCGTTTGCGCTATTGGCAACGCGTTCGGTCTGGGGCTGTCACTCACCTGCGGTGTTGTCTCGGCCAAGAGTGTCAGCAATGCCGGTTTCAATGAAATCGAGGATTTCGTGCAAACCGACGCGGCTGCGAATCCCGGCTCTTCCGGAGGTGCGCTCGTGGACGCAGAAGGAAGGTTGGTCGGAATGATGTCAGCGATTTTCGCTTCGGGTTCCGACACAAATATCGGCGTCAATTTTGCCGTTTCAACAGAGCTGTTGATACGTGTTGCCGATGCGTTGCTGGATCAAGGAGAAGTTGAGTATCTGGATGCGGGCTGGCAGCTCACGAGAGCAGACCGCTCCACCGTTGCGCTGGTTGCCGCGCCAGTCGTTCGCGCTGTTCAGTCGGATGGAATGGCCGGATCAGCCGGGATAAGAGTTGGCGATTTGATCCTTGAAGTGGGCGGTCGCAGGGTCCGAACACCGCGCGATGCGAAGACGGCCCTTGCCCTGATTTCCAAGGCGCAAAAAGAAGTCCAGGTGCTGTATCGCCGCGGCGATGATAATCTGCTTGCGACACTTTCGTTCGCGGTCTCTGAACCGTCAAAGTCTGCCAACGTTAAAGCAGTGACTTCGCTGGAAACAGACTGTCCGCATCCCGCCGAAATTTGTCAGTTGAGACAGGCGGTGTTTCCGATCTCAAGTTTTGACCCGGTCGGCAGTGCGACGCGTATCGCTGAAGATCTTTTGGTGACCAATCGGCATGTGGTCGGGGATCAAATTGAGGCAACGGTTCACACTCCGAATGGTCCGTTGAAAGCCCGGCTGGTCCCTTCTTCTTACCAAGGTGATCTTGTCCTGCTGGAAGTACAGAACCTTCCGGATACGGGCGTCATTCCCGAACTCGACGTTGCAACAGGCACCTCAGACCGATACCGCGTGATCGGTGCCGACATCGCCCGAAGAGAAGTGCGGGTCTTCGATCCTGGAGATCTCATCGCCTTACCGGAGAAAAGCGCACAATTGGGCCGCCTTCACGTTGGCGCTCATATGCAGCCTGGTGTGAGCGGGGGCGCTCTTGTAACCGAAAACGGTGCTTTGGCCGGAATTGCCGTGGGTGGTGGAGATGGACGCTTTGAAGCCATTCCAGTGGCAGATGTTCGTGAACTTCTGGTGCTTCGGGACGATAAGGATGCAATTCGTTTGACCGAAAGCCTGGGCGTTGACTTTGTGGCATGTGAAGAGGCGATGGAGAGTGCAGCCACTCAATCTGCCAAAGACACTGTTCTGGCTGATGTGACAGACATCTGCTCAAGATCTTCCAACCATGGACAATTGCTGAAAGCGGGGCGGATTCTGGCGCAGACCGGCGCTTTTGATCAAGCGATACGCATTCATGGCGAAGCGGTCGATCAGGTGCCGAACTCGATCAACTCAAGAATGTCACTCCTCGTGTCGCTGCAATTGGCCGGACGCTTTGAAGACATGACAGAACATGCACGGCGTTTGATGGAATTGGCACCCGATGATCCTCAAGCTCTTAGATTTTCCATTCAGTCAGGCGTCTGGGGCAATGAACCGGAACTGGCTGAGGAGGGCTATCAGGCGTTGTTGAAGGCGGACCCAAGACAGGCACAGGCAGCACGGCGGTTTATTGACAACGCGCCACCGACGCCGCCCCGCCGCTGATCTCAGTCAAGTGTCGGATCAGGTATCCACCCGGCAGACACAACGTCCCGGGCTTCAAACGGTGAAGGTGTGGCAAATGACAGTATCTGTGCCTTGAGGTCTTTGGCCGACAATCCGGGATCTTTATGGAGCAGTCTTGCGGCCAGAGCGGCAAGTCTCGGGACAGCATAGCTCGACCCGGATGTAACGCCAGACGCACCGCGAAAGTCTGTCACTGTCAGGTTCTCGGCTGGCAGCATGATTTCGACGGTGTTGCGACCCCAGTTTGAACCGGACGCCAAACGCCCAAAGTTGTCCGCCGACGTGACGGTAATGATGTTTTCAAGCGGGAGTGCGGCTGGATAAACTGGCTTCTGGTCGATGTTTCTCCCGTTGTTTCCGGCCGACACGATGGCAAGTATGTTCTTGTCTTTCATAGAGTCGGAAAAGGCTGTCCAGTCGTCCAGATTGTTGCTCCCGAGGGGCATAGCCAAAATTCTGACCCCGTCTTCCGCGGCTTTCTGCACGATATCAGCCATACGGCTCATGTCCGGCCTTGGATACCGAAATGGCACCAGCGTTGCGTCAGGTGCTTCGCGGGCCAGGATCGAGGCAACGGCAGTGCCGTGGCGGATCGGCAAGAAGGCTCCCCTTGAAGTGTCTCCGTCATATGGCCAGGGATCGAGGTCCCAAAAATCGTACCCGAGCGGAACACCGTTTAAATCGCGAGCAAGCCGCTCACGGAACAAGGGCAGGTCATAGGCCAGTCCTGAATCGACAAGTGCAACCCGCACACCACCGGTATCAGACCCTGAAGGCCAGGGTGCCTGAAGCGTTTCACTCCATCTCAGTGTTTCAAGATCACCATCCAGCTGATCGAGAAAGATCCATGGGCTCGTACCATGACGAATTACGCGCCCTGATTGGATGACGCAATTGCCGTCAGCAATTGCAAGCAAGTGAGCCTGCAGCTTAGGGCCCGCTGCTTCAAAGTAGCTTGCACGAAACTGTCGGGTTTGCCCATTCACCAAACGAGCCTCCAGTTGAAGCTCATCGCCTTCCGGTAAAGCCAAACGGATCATTATTTGTACTGGGGATTGGCTGTTTGGCTGTCGTTTTTCTTCCAACAGCCAGCTTTGCGGCACAAGTTCCTGAATGTCCAAGCCGCTCAATTGCGGATTGCCGCAGACGTCCGCGACGGCTTGTTGAACCCAATCAACAGGCTTGAGATCGGACTCTCTAACTGTTTGTGCAGTGACCGTTGAGCAAAAGAACAAAAGCAAGATTATCGGGAACCCAACGACCCTTAAGCAAACTCCATTCATGTCTTGCCCGAGTTTCACGCTGGGTCCTTGGGTATTGAACATCTCACGTCACAAAATAGGTCAGCAGGCTACGCTATCAAACTAGCGTTGCTCGGTGCTCGTCTAAAGGCCGGGCAACCATAGTGCGAGTTCAGGAAAAACGACGAGAAGAACCACGAGCAACAGCGAGCAACCGATAAACGGAAAGGCGGATGTGTAAATCGTGCGCATGGTCGTTCCAGGTGGCGCAACACCCTTCATAACAAACAGCAACAGCCCGAACGGGGGTGTTGTAAAACTGATCTCAAGCGCCAACAGCATGATCAGGCCAAACCATATCGGTTCAAAGCCAAGGTTCATTGCCAGAGGAAAGAATATCGGCACGGTCAAGAGCATGATGGAAATCTGTTCCATGAACATGCCGAGAAGCAACAGCACCGCAAACATGACCATAAGCATGGCGATTGGTGCCAACTCAAAGGAAATAGCCCAATTGACCAATCCGCGCGAAGCACCGGAAAAGGCGAGAAGCTGGCTGAATGTCGCAGATCCGAAGACAATCAGATAGGCCATCAGCGTTACTTTCAAAGCACCTGTCACGGACTTGCGCATCGCCTCCCAAGTCAGGCACCTGAAAACGGCTGCAAGGATAATCACGCCGAGCGCGCCGAAGGCGGCCGCTTCGGAAGGTGTCACGAAACCGTTGATCATCAAGATGATGATGACGACCATAACGCCAACCATTGGCACGACTTCGCGCAGAAGCAGTGTGACCTTACTCATGAAAGACAGTGGTTCAACGTCGTAAGCAGGGGCCGCGTTCGGATCCAATCGCGTTTGAAGCCAGATCGTACCGATATAGAAAAACGCCAGGATCAACCCGGGTATCACACCGGCGATCAGCAACGCTCCAACGTCAATTTGCGCCAGTGTGGCCAGTAGAACTGCAAGTGCAGAAGGCGGGATGATGATTGCAAGGCCACCCGTTCCCAGGATTGGGCCGATGCTCATGTGAGGCTTGTATCCACGCCTGTTCATCTCCGGCACCATAAGTGAGCCGAGCAGAGCAGTTGAGCCCATCGACGATCCGGACAATGTCGAGAAAGCCGTCCCTCCCAGGACGGTAACATAGCTCAGCCGGCCGGAAAGGCGACCCAGCAGTCGGTCGATCGCATTGAACATGCGCCCGCCAAGGCCCGTATGGAAAAAGATTTCTCCCATAAGCAGAAACAAAGGGATCGGAACAAGGGCGAATTTCGTCAGTGAGCCAAGGCCATTGTTGAGCAACTGTCCGATGCCGCGTTCACCACCCATGAACACCCAGGCGCCGATGATGTTCGCGGCGAGAAACGCCAGCGCAACCGGCATGCCCATGGCCATGAGGAATACGATTACCCCGATCAGCAGGGCCAGCGCTTCGTACCATTCCATTATTCGTGGATCCCCGCTTCGCCGGTGTGCATGAGATCGGAGCCCGTTACAAAGCGGAAGAATTCAATTGCCATCAAGCCGAAGCTTACGGGGAACGCGACTGTCAGCAGCCATCGTGGATAGTAATAGGCGCGGGTGTCATAGTCACCGCGTTCAATATTTTTCAAAAACAGTTCCAGCCCCTTCCAGGCTAGAATGATGCACACAACCACACACGCAAATGCGACCAACCGACTGACAACACGGCGGAACGTTTCAGGCAAGATTGAGGTGACCAGCTCAATGTGAACATGCCCCTTTTCGCGTACCAACCAGGGTGCACCAAGCATGGTCATGTAGAGCAGTCCATATTCAGAAGAGGTGAAAAGCCAGGCGAAGGGTTGAAGGCCAAGATTGCGCATCAGAACCGAAACCACGACCGATACCATCAGCCAAACAAGCGTGGCTCCGGCGACAAAGGCCATGGCATTGATCAATAACCTGTAAGACCTAATAAGACCGCTCATAAAAAATACCTGGATGCCAGATGATCAGGCCCGCTGCTAAGCGGGCCTGCTATTCACTTATTTGGCCGAATTCAGATCGTAGAACAGTTCGATCAACCGGTCATAGTTTCCGGTGCCACCTGGCTGTTCTGCCATCAGGCCCTTCATCCGCTCCCAGGTCTTTTCACGCGCGGCGGCGAGGTAATTGGCCTTGGCCTCTCCTTCCAGGGAGATAGCTGTCATGCCCGCAGCATCGAGAGCAGCAAAGTCTTCATCGCGTTTGGCGCGAAGGGCTTCAACGCTATCCTTTTCGTGCTGGATGGCGACGTCCTGAAGGATCTTTTTGGATTCATCGGAAAGAGAGTTCCACTTCTCAAGATTGACGATGACGCCAAGGTCTGTGGAGAAAAAGCAGGGCTCGATGCGATAGTTCAGGAACTCGTTCCATTTCAGGTCGATGAGACCGATCTGGGTCCAGCCAGTTGCATCAACAACGCCGCGCTGAAGGGCGGAATAGACTTCACCAGTTGGGAGATCGATAACCTGTGCGCCGAGATAGTTGGTAAAGAACGCATTGTAGACGTTGTTGCCGCGCAGTTTCAGGCCTTCAACTTCAAGGTTGCCGTCCTTGTCAAAGGTTGGCTCGTCTCTGGTCCAAAGATTGTAGCAGACCCCACTGTCGAACCAGCCAAGGTACTTCAATCCCATCTTTTCCTGATGGATCTGATCGATAAGCTCAATGCCGCCGTTTTCACGGGTCTCGACTGCTGTCAGGTTGGACGCGACCATGGCATCTTTTTCGGGAAGTGCTCCGCCATAAAACGAACCAGGCGTATAGACCATGTCCACAATACCATCGCGAACCGCGTCAGGCTGTTGGAACATGCCGATGGCCTCAGGACCCCCACGGACTTCAATTTGCACCACACCCTTTCCGGCTTCGTTCACTTTGTCTACGAAGGACAGGAAGCTTTTGGTGTAGATCAGCGTTTCTGGAAATGCGTGAACTGCTGTGATTTTGTCTTCCGCCAGTGCTGAGGCAGAGAACAGAGCCGAGCCGGCGACAAGACCGGCAAGTATTAGTCTTTTCATAGTCTCACTCCACTTTAGGGTTGGCTTTATGCCTTATCCCTCTGGTTCTCAGGCAATGCCCTGATGCTTAGGTTGCTGGTTGCTTCAACATCGTTGTCGATTTGCTGCGGGAAGGACCCACGGCGTCGATTGCTCAAGATTTTTCTTATGTTTTTTAATGTCTTGACTGCGCTGCAAGGTCAGATCAATGTCGTCCCAGCCATTGATCAGTTTTGTCCGCCAGGTCTGGTCGAGTTCAAAACCTATTCTGCATTCACCAATGCTGATGTGACTTTCCTCCAGGCAAATCTGCGCGCGCATTGAAGTCTCATTCAATAAGCCAAGTAAGGTGATGTGGTCCGCTGGAGATATTTGCGCGGGCAGCATCCCGTTGTTGATTGCGTTGCTGGAGAATATGTCACCAAAACTCGGTGCGAATACCGCTCGGATTCCGGCATCAACCAAAGCGTAAACAGCAGCCTCGCGGGACGACCCACTGCCAAAGTTGCGCCCGGCAACAAGTATGCTGGCGTTTCGGAAACGGTTCAGCGGGAAATGTGGGTGTTCGTTGCCATCGGCATCCCGGCGAAGATCATGCAGCAGGAACTTACCATAGCCTTCATCGCGCGGTGTCGACATGAACCTGGATGGAATCAACTGGTCCGTATCGATATTGTGAGCCGGCAAAACAATCGCGTGGCCTTCGTGTTGCGTCCACCCTGAGGTCATATCAACCGCCCCTTCAAGAGTGGTCGAACGTCGGTGATTTCTCCTGTTACAGCTGCAGCGGCCACCATTGCAGGCGACATCAGATGCGTCAGTGAACCAGGTCCCTGGCGTCCGCGAAAGTTGCGATTGGTGGACGAAGCACACCTTTTGCCAGGCTGGACAAGATCTCCATTCATGCCGACACACATCGAACATCCAGGTGAAGCCCATTCAAGTCCGGCGTCGATGAAAACCTTGTCCAGGCCTTCCTGTTCCGCTTGTGTCTTGACCTGTGCAGACCCTGGAGAGATGAGCCCTGGCACCTTGGCTGTTCGACCTGCAAGGACGGCAGCTGCAATGCGCAAATCCTCAATGCGCCCATTTGTGCAGGAGCCAACAAAAACCTGATCGATCGGCGTGCCCTCGATCGGGCGACCCGCAGACAGTTGCATGTAATCAAGCGCGTCTTCGACAGACTGTGCCTTGCCGTTCACAAGCGATTTTGGATCAGGTATCGCCGCTGTCACGGGAATAGCTTGGTCCGGACTGGTACCCCAGGTGACTGTCGGTGCTATGGCATCGCCGCTCAGATGGACTTCTTTGTCAAAATGAGCGTCGTCATCGGAGCGAAGCCTGCTCCAGGCTTCAACAGCCGCTTCCCATTCTGCGCCGGTAGGCGCGAAAGGCCTTCCCTTAACGTAGTCGAATGTTGTCTGGTCTGGTGCGATCAGACCGAGCCTTGCGCCTCCCTCAATGGAGAGGTTGCATAGGGTCATGCGCCCTTCCATTGTCAGGTCGCGGATGGCGCTGCCACCATATTCGATCGCGTGGCCACGCGCACCGTCCGCACCAAGAGCAGCGATCCAGTTCAGGGCGATGTCTTTTGCGCTCACGCCAGGGCCAAGCTGGCCATCAATCCAAATGCGCATTACCGCAGGCTTCTTTTGCCAAATCGTTTGCGTGGCAAGTACGTGAGCGACTTCAGTTGCTCCGATGCCGAATGCGAGCGCACCGAATGCCCCGTGCGTGGACGTATGGCTATCGCCACAATTGATCAGAAGGCCGGGCAGGGTCAGTCCCTGTTCAGGTCCAACGACGTGCACAATGCCTTGACGTGGATCGTCGATGTCAAACAATTTCAAACAGTGTCGGCCTGCGTTTTTTCGCAGTGTCTCGATCATGTACTGAATCTGAGGGCTCGATATCCGTTGGCGGTCACGTGTTGGCGCGTAGTGATCTACAACTGCGAATGTCAGGTCCGGTTCGGCAACAGCAATCTCACGAACCCCAAGCTTATTGAAGGCATGATGGGAACCCTCGTGGACAAGGTGCCTATCAACCCACAGGAGCGAAGCGCCGTCCTCTCGCAAGACGATTTCATGCGCGGCCCAAAGCCTGTCTAAAAGCGTGCGCGGCAACGTCATGCTTGTTCACCGGATGGTTTGCCGATTGCCGGTTCCCAATGGCGCGCACTTTCCTCTCCAACGCGGGTGAGAGGCATTTCAAGTCGAAACATATCCGGGCGGTAAAGACCTGAGAGAAACTCAACTCCATTGTCATTTACGTCGCGCACGACCCGGCGGAGCGATAGCAAAGCCGATCCAACCGCAATGCCCAGTGCCTCGGCAACCTCGGGTCCGGCCAATGTTGCCGACACAGATTGGTGGGCGTCCTTGATGTGGACACCGCTCAACTCGAGAAGTTTGAATAAAGGCGTTGTGGCAAGATCGTTTTCTGAATAGTTGCTTGCAATCGTGGCCGGCACATATGTCGTCAGGTGAGAGAAGGGGATCTCGTCCGCGCTACGTACGCGAGTTGCTATTTGAACCTGTTCCTTTGGGTCCAATCTAAGAGCGTTCGCGACGAATTCCGGTGCGGCACCATATGAAAAAGACAACAGGCGCGCCGTAGTGGATTGCCCCATTTCGACAAGCTGCGGCATCAGCGTTGCCAGGTTCATGGCCATCGGCTTTCCCGATTTGCCGGACGTGCTGACCGTTGTTCCGCTGCCGGCCCGCCGGACAATCAGGCCTGCTGCTGCTAACGCATCGAGTGCTCTTCGAACAGTTACCCGAGATACGGCATATATCTCAGCAAGCTTTTGTTCGGGCGGCAGGTTTTCACCGTCTTCAAGACGGCCGTCGGCGATTTGGTCGCGCAGGGAGAGGTAAACCTGACGTGCCTTGGCTCCATCTGGAAGCAATGATTTTTCAGGTTTATTCACGCCGTAAAGTCCTCTTTGCAACGCGTTCAATGTGACAGCAGGTTTTAAAAAGATCAAGCTTCTGTATGTTGGGATACAAAATTTCTGTATTAACAAGAGAGAATAATCTGTATTATAGATAGTACAAATTTGTCACGGAGGCGGTATGCCGATTGTCGAGCTGCATGTCCTGGAAGGTTATGGGACGGATGAAAAGCGTCGGTTGCACACGGCATTGACCGATGCAGTTCGGCTTATCGTTCCCGCCAGCCCCGACGCGATCACAGTAATGATCCACGAAATGAAAGCTGCCAACTATTCGCGCGATGGCAAACAGCGCAAAGGAGCGCCGGCCCTTGGTGATGCAGGGGAGATAGTCAGGGCTTTTCTTAAGACTATGGAAGCTCGTGAAATCGAGGCCGCGGAAGCGTTTCTAGCAGAAGACTTTGCCATGTTTTTTCCCGGTGCTCAGCCAATGCATGAGCTCGAAGCGTTGATCAAGTGGGCGACGCAGCGCTACCGCTTTGTCAAGAAAGCTTACTTGGGTTTCGATGTCATGCAGAGTTCCGGGCCTGAAGTTCTGGTTTATTGCCGGGGCACGCTGTCGGGCGAATGGCTCGACGGAACGCCATTTGAAAACATCCGTTTTATTGATCGATTCGAACTGGTGGAGGGCAAAATCAGCCGCCAGGACGTTTGGAATGACATTGCTGAAGTAAAGGCAGGTTTATGAGCGATATTGACCCCATCACCTTGTCGGTTTTGGCGGGGCGCATGGAACAGATTGCGGATGAAATGGACGCAACGCTGTTCCGGGCGGCTTTCAACCCGATAATTGCCGAGGCACATGATGCCAGCCATGGTCTCTACCATGCCGATACTGGAGACACACTGGTGCAAGGCAAGTCGGGTCTACCGATTTTCGTTGGCGTGATGGCCTTCGCAGTCAAGGCGGTCATCGAAAAGGCAGCCTCCGAGGGAGACTTGCAGGACGGGGATATTTTCATCTTCAATGACGCGCATATTGGCGGAACGCACCTGTCTGATATGCGTCTCGTCCGGCCGTATTTCCGGGACGGTGAATTGTTTTGTTATCTTGCTTCGGTCGGGCATTGGCATGATGTCGGAGGGGCCGTGCCTGGCAACTACAACCCTGCTGCCACTGAGGTATTTCAAGAAGCTTTTGTGCTTCCACCGGTGCGGCTTGCCCGCGCTGGTGTCGTCAACCAGGACATCATAGACATCCTTCTTCGCAACACCCGGCTACCTCAATCCGCAATGGGAGATTTGAACGGGCAGCTGAGTGCGCTGGATCTCGGCACAAAGCGAATGGATGAGTTGATGGAGGAGTATGGTGCTGAAACTGTTGGGTCGGCGCTAGATGCCTTGGGTCATCGCGCTGAAGCTCTGATGCGGTCTGAATTGAAGGAACTGCCAAACGGACGCTGGGAAGCGGAAGACTATCTCGACAATGATGGCATAACGGATGAGCCACTGGCCATTCGCGTAGCGCTTCAGATCAGCGACGACAAAATGACGCTCGACTTTTCCGGTTCGGCGGATCAATGCGCAGGGCCGGTGAATATCGCGCTGCCAACCACTGTTGCGACTGCCTATGTCGCGATTAAACACATCTTTCCGACCCTGCCGGCAAACGCTGGCGTCATGCGGCCCATCGATGTGATCGTGCCTGAAGGGTCGTTGCTCTCAGCCAAGTTTCCGGCTCCGACAGGTGGCTATACCGAAACAATCCTTAGAATGATTGACGTCATTTTTTCAGCCTTTGCAAAGGCAGCTCCAGACCGTGTTGTCGCAAACGCCTATGGCACCATCAATGCTTTGTCTATCGCCGGAAAGAGAACCAATGGTCAGCCTTGGGTGATGTTCAGCTTCTATGGAGGTGGACATGGCGGGTCGCCGGAAAGCGATGGTCTCAATCACGGCAATGCACCGATTTCAACCGCGACCATTCCACCGATGGAAATCCTTGAGGCCGCCTATCCGGTGATGTTTCGAAAGTGGGCGCTAAGACCTGACAGCTCAGGAGCTGGCAAGCACAGAGGAGGGATGGGTGCAGTCTACGAGATAGAAGTGCTGGAGGAAAACGGGGCGGAAGCATTCCTGTTTGGCGAGCGGGGGCGTTTCGCGCCCAAGGGGATTGCGGATGGACAAGACGGCGCGATGAACAGGTTTTCCTTCGAACAGGATCACGGTTGGGAAACACCGCCACTGGCATCCAAAATGCGAGGTATCAAATTGCGCCAGGGTCAGGGCGTGCGTCTGGAAACACCTGGTGGCGGTGGTTACGGAAAAGCCGATGAGCGCGTTGCTGAAGATGTTGCCCGTGATGTTGCCCGAGGCCTTGTGAACCCAGCTACAGCAGACCGCCTATATGGAGTTGCCTGGCGGGAGGTCTCCCAATGAGTGTGCGCATGATTGGCGTCGATGTCGGCGGCACTTTCACGGACGTCTTTGTTTTGAACGAAACGGATGGCAGTGCGTCCGTTGCCAAGGTGCCGACAACCCGTCCAGATCAGTCGGGCGGATTTCTGGATGGTATCGCCCGACAGGTTTCTGACCTTGCCGGGATATCTGTCGTGGTTCACGGAACAACAGCAGGAACCAACGCCTTGCTCGAGCGCAAGGGTGCAACCACAGGCGTCATTTGTACCGAAGGTCTGCGAGATGTTCTGGAAATGCGTCGCCGAGACCGGCCCCGTACCTGGGGCTTACGCGGAGATTTCGAACCGGTCGTGGATCGGCGCAATCGTCTGGAAGTTCCTGAAAGGACGCTTGCCGACGGTTCAATCCGCACTCCGGTCGATCTTGAGGCCGTTAGGGCCGCTGCCAAACAATTGAAAGAGCAAGGCTGCGAAGCGGTTGCGATCTTGTTTGCCAACGCATATGCAAATCCACAAAACGAAACGGCTGCAGTCAATGTCGTTCGCGAGATCTGGCCGAACCCTCATGTCTCGGCGTCTTCGGAGATCCTGCCGGAAATCCGCGAATTCGAGCGATTTTCCACAACAGCCCTGAATGCCTACCTGCAGCCCGAAGTTTCCGGGTATCTGGATCGTCTGGAGGGTGCGCTCAAGTCGGGCGGTTTCGACGGCGAATTCATGATAGTGCAATCCAATGGCGGGGTCATGGCAGTGGATACTGCGTGCCGTTTGCCGGTACGCACTGCTTTGTCAGGTCCAGCTGCCGGAGTGATCGCAGCCGGTTACATTGCGTCTTCAGCTGGCTTCGACAATGTCATTACGGGAGATATGGGCGGAACCAGTTTTGATGTGTCCCTGATCTCTCAAGGTCACTCAATGCTGTCACCGCAAACTTCCATTGATTTCGGGATGGTGGTTCGAACACCGATGATCGAAATTACGACGATCGGGGCTGGTGGCGGGTCGATTGCCTGGGTTGATAAGGGAGGGCTCCTCAATATCGGACCGGAAAGCGCAGGTTCTGATCCAGGGCCGGTGGCCTATGGTTTGGGCAACACGCGGCCCACGGTAACCGATGCGAATGTCGTTCTTGGTCGGATCGACCCTGAAAATCCAATTGGCGGCAAGCTTGCCAGGCTTGATGTAGATGCTGCAGCAAAGGCCATCGACAAACATGTCGGCGAGCCTCTTGGGCTTGAAACACTAGCGGCTGCCGAAGCAATTCTACGCGTTGCCAATTCGCGCATGGCTGGCGCCATCCGGTTGGTGTCCATCGAGCGAGGTTTCGATCCGAAACACTTCGCATTTATGCCATTTGGTGGTGGCGGGGCGTTGCATGCAGGCGCAATGCTTGCCGATGTCGGGATCGCCAAAGCTATGGTGCCCCGATATCCAGGTGTGACATCGGCCATGGGGTGCGTCATTGCGGATATGCGCCAGGACTTTGTTCAAACGATCAACTCACTGGTTTCAGCGCTGGACGAGGAAGCTCTTGGTCAGTTCATGCAGGCGCATTCCGATCGTGGACAGGCAATGTTAGATGCGGCACGCACCAACTTCGAAGCACGCGAGTACAGCTTTGAGCTGGATATGGCTTATGTTGGGCAGACACACACTGTCTCCGTGCCATTGGACATTCAGGTTAAAGACGGAGTGGTTTTTCCACCAACTCGATCTGAAATCGAGGTCGCCTTCGATCGGGCCTATGAAGGCACGTTTGGAAGGCTGTTGAAGAACGGTATTCGCCGGATTCTTAATTTGCGGAGCGCAGTCACCGGCAAACGCCCCAAATTTGACTTGAAAACGCTCGCGCCAGCCGTTGAAGGTGCTGTCTCTCCGAAAAACAGCCGGCAGGTTCATTTCGATGACACTTGGCATGACACGTTGATTTACGACCGACTAACGCTTCCAGTTGGTGCCGTGATCCAAGGGCCGGCCATATTGGAACAGCCCGACACAACAGTTCTGGTTGAGCCAAATCTTCAGGCACGCGTCGATGCTTTTGGAAACACCATTATCGAACCCACGGAGGTCCCATCGTGAATGAGCCGACAAACTGGGATCTGGCCAGGACGGCACTCCTGACGATTGATCTGCAGAACGACTTTCTTCATCCAGAAGGAGCCTACGGTCGGGCAGGACAGCGCGCAGATTCAATAGCTGCACTTCCGAAACGCATTGCACCTTTGGTCAAAACTTTGCGGGATCGTGGAGGTCACTATATCTCGGCGCAGTTTACTCTAGTACCCGATGCGCACGGGGAACCGCTCATTGCGCCTCACTTGAAGAAACTGCGCCCCTTTCTCGGCAAGGGAGACTTTGCACCGGGGAGTTTCGGCAACACGCTGGTAGACGAACTTTTCCCGGCGGATTTCGTTGTGGAGAAGGTGGCTTATTCGGCATTCTATCAAACCAGGCTTGAGTACATCATGAGAGCTGTCGGTATCGATAACCTTATTGTCGGTGGCATCGTGACCAACGGCGGCGTTGCGTCCACTTTGCGAGACGCACACTTGCGCAACATCGACACGATGCTCCTGACCGATGGCAGTGCGGCATTCAAGGATGATGTGCACCAGGCAACACTCCTGTCGCTTGCAACGGTCACTCACCAGATGAGCTGCAAAGATGCGTCAGCCTGGTTGGAGGCAGCCGCATGAGCCTTAAATCTCGTCTTCAGCAAAGCAACATTCTGGTTGCCCCTGGTGTTTATGACGGCCTCACGGCGTCCCTGGCTGCAGCCGCCGGGTTTGAAACGCTTTATTTGAGTGGCGCAGCTGTTTCCTATACTCGTCTTGGCCGACCGGATATCGGTCTGACAGCAGTCACTGAAATGGCTGACACGATGGCGTTGATCGCTGACCGAACTGAATTGCCGGTGATTATCGATGCAGATACCGGGTTCGGAAATGCGCTGAACGCACAGCGCACCATGCGCCTATATGAGCGAGCAGGGGCGTCCGCACTGCAGGTGGAAGACCAAACCTACCCGAAGCGATGTGGACATCTGGCAGACAAGTCCCTGATACCAGCTGATGAGATGGCGGGTAAGGTCAGAGCAATGGCAGATGCCCGCAGCTCTGAAGACACGCTGATCATTGCGCGCACTGATGCAATTGCGGTTGAAGGCTTTCAGGCTGCGATAGATCGCGCTGACGCATACCTTGAAGCCGGTGCTGATGTGCTTTTCATCGAGGCTCCGCAATCGCGGGAACAGCTCACAGAGATCGCACAGATATTTGCACCTCGCGTTCCCTTGCTTGCCAATATGGTGGAAGGTGGAGCAACGCCGATCACCGGAGCTGACGATCTGGAAGAACAAGGATATTCGATCGTCATATTCCCAGGCGGGATCGTACGCGCGATTGGACGGACGGCGGTTGAGTACTATGAAAGCCTTCGTCAGAACGGCAGCAACCGGCCCTTTGCGGACAAAATGTTCGATTTCAACGGGTTGAATGACGTGATCGGCACAGCTGACATGCTTGCCAAAGGCGTTGCCTATGACCGAAATGACAGTTGATGTCGCCGCACCGCCTGACGCATTCGATCTAGATTGCGAGACCTTGATTATCGGTGCAGGTGCTGCCGGGTTGGTTGCCGCTCTCGCGGCACATGAAACCGGGCAATCGGTATTGGTTGTTGAAGCAGACGCTGTACCCAGTGGGTCAACTGCGCTTTCTGCAGGACTCATTCCCGCTGCTGGCACCAAGCTTCAGACGGCAGAAGGTATTGAGGATGATGCGACGCTCTTTGCTGCGGACATTCAGGCAAAGGCAAAGCATGAGAACGAGCAGTTGTTGGTTGAGCGCCTGGCGAAAAACGCCGGACCAACAATAGACTGGCTCAGCGACAGGTATCAGCTTCCGCTCTCGGTCATAACGAACTTTGAATATCCAGGCCATAGTCGTCACCGAATGCACGGGTTGCCGACGCGATCCGGAGCCGAATTGATCAATGCTTTGAGGTCAACCTGCGAACGCTGCGATATCGATATTATTTGTGAGCGTCGTGCGGCGCGTCTTTTTTGCAAAGACGGGAATGTTCTGGGTATTGCGGTCAGACGTCCCGATGGCGGTGCCGAGACTATCGGGTGCAAAAAACTGATCCTTGCGTGCAATGGTTTTGGCGGTAATCGGGACCTGGTTCGCCAGCTCCTGCCTGACATAGAAGGCGGACTTTGGTTTGGCCACGACGGCAATCGGGGGGAAGCGCTCCTTTGGGGGCAAGAGATTGGTGCTGAACTAAACAATCTGGGAGCCTATCAGGGACATGGCAATGTTGCTCACCCGCATGGAATCTTGATCACTTGGGCCGTGATTGCTCAAGGAGGTGTCCAGGTCAACAGCGATGGTTTGCGGTTCTGGAACGAAGCGCAGGGCTACTCTGAAGCTGCACGTGCGGTGCTGGCACAGCCAGAGGGGATTGCTTTCACCATATTTGACAGTCGAATTGCCGCAATTGCCAGGCAGTTTGAGGACTTCAAGCAAGCTGAGGGCGTTGGTGCGGTCAAGGTCAGCGAAACGCTGGAAGGACTGGCACAAGAACTGGGCTTGCCCGTCGAACCGTTTTTGAAAACGATGGCGACGCTTCCCACAAGGGGGAAAGACGAATTCGGTCGTGAATTCGTATCGGAGCAACTCGCCGCTCCATTTTGTGGGGTCCGGGTAACCGGCGCATTGTTTCACACACAGGGCGGTCTGCGAACGGATGAAAACGCACGCGTTCTCCGAACAGACGGAACCGTATTTCCCAATCTGCATGCCTGTGGCGGTGCCGCCTGTGGTGTGTCGGGCCGGTCTGACAGCGGCTATCTTTCTGGAAACGGATTGTTGAGCGCCGTTGTCCTTGGTCGGCTTGCAGGGCAATCAGTCGGACATAGCAGATGACCCGACCAGCAAAGCTTCGGCTTCAATTTCAACCCTGTGATCTCCAATAAGTCCTGCAACAACGACAAGCGTATTTGCAGGTTTGATATCGGAAAACACACGTCCATGTGCTTTCGAAATGTCGAGGACATCGTCTTCTTCAACGATGTAGATGCGCGTGCGGACAACATCTTGCGCCGACGCCCCCAACGCTGAAAGTGCGGCAAGTATCTTGTCGAGGATATAGGTCGTTTGAGCCGCCGCATCGCCAGGTGCAACTGCGCGAGACAAGCCTGCAACAGCTGTGGTGCCAGAAACCAGGATCCGGTCACCGATCCTGTGGGCACGACAGTAACCGGCGATTTCTTCCCAGTCCGATCCGGTTAAAACGCGGGTTGCGCCGGGTCTATGATCCACAGGCACGGCACTATGTGCCAAGGGCATTTCCGCCAGGTGATGGCTCAAGTCTCCCGACGCCGTTAAAAAGGGTGGCCGTCGGTATTCATCACCACAATCGCCGGGAACATCGTGGGTGGTCTTGAACGCCTGGTCGAGACGTTCCCGGTCTTCTGTTTCCAGCGCGAAGGAAAACAGTTTGGCATTGTCGCTAATGTGTTCGCTCTCACCAAGGCGAGCACCAACAATGACGCCTGCAACCGCTGCCTGTTCCAGAACCCACCGTGTCGCGACATTTGCCAATGAAACTTGGTGTTTTGTTGCAACTTCTGCAGCTGCCTCAAGAATGTTCTGGAATCCGGCCCACCCCCCGGCGGCGTCGATGAACCGTTTGTATTTCATCTTCGACCAGTCCGTCAGATCCAATGGTTCTGGCTGACCAAGCCAGCGATCGGACAGGAAGCCGCCACACAAGGTGCCATAGGCCAGAAGGCTTACATTGAAAGAGGCACAAAGGTCTGAAAGTTGGCCCAGCGCACGGCGATCGACCATCGAGAAGGAAACCTGATTTGTCGCAAGAGGGATGCCGTCAGCAAGAGCAAGTCGCAAATGCGCAGCGTCGAAATTCGTGACGCCAAGGGCTTTAATCAAGCCTTCTTCTCTTAGCCTGGTCATTTCATGAAGCGCGTCGAGCCATGCTGGGTGTTCAAAGCTCCACCAGTGAAACTGCAACAGATCGATACAATCGGTTCCAAGCCGATCCAGCCTTTCCTGAACGCCAGCACGAACGACGTCTGGGGTCATTGGGCCGGGTTCCGGGCACCATTTTGTACAAATCTGCGGTTTGTGCGCGTCTTGATGGCGAGTGAGCAGGCGGCCCGCAATGAGTTCTGCACTGCCGTAATGATCGGCCATGTCAAACGTCGAAAAACCGGCGTTGAAATAGGTCTCAAGGTGGTCAGCTGCCTTGTCCGGGTCCAGCAGGTCACCGGTTTTTTCGATATCGGCAACTTGCCACAAACCTGTCACAAGTCGGCTGATTTCCAGTTCACTTGAAATGGCATGGCGCAGGGGCGCAGCGGTCATTGAAATTCTTTCAGGTTTCCGGAAGCAGCAATTTGAAGCTTCGTTCGATATCCAGGGCGAGGGCCTTTTGAGCTGCCTTGCGGTCATTTTTTCGCAAGGCGGTAATGATCTCTTCGTGATGAATGTGTTCAGGTATCTCGTTGGCGGCCTTTTCCTTTACTACCAGATTCAGGAAGGCTCCGTATTGCAGCCACAGGGCTTCGACCAACGGCAGGATAACTCTTGAACCGGATTGTCTATATAGACTGAAATGAAAGTCATAGTTTTGCTTCAGATCCGGCATGTCGTCTGCTGATCTGGGAGCAACAATAATGCGTTCAAGTGTGTCGATGGCAACGTCGTCGATACGGTCCATTGCTTCTTCCAGCAAAAGCGCTTCCAGTGCCAGGCGTGCTGATTTGAGTTCACGCATTCTGTCCGCGTCAAAAGGGGGGACCTCAAGCGTTCGGCTTGGCGTATCAACGAGCGCGCCCTCGGCAACCAGTCGGCGGACAGCTTCACGAACTGGTGTCATGGATGTGCCGAGCTGATCTGCGAGCGTTCTAAGGCTCACCGTTTCTCCGGGTGCAAAAGCACCCCGGGTGAAGGCCTCATGTAAGGCTTCATAGGCGCTTTCTCTCAGCTTCGATTGATCGATCCGCGCGATTTTGGGTTGGCTCATCCCTGTTCCTTCGACCCTTGATGGGTTTCTTGCCTTGACAATTTCAATTTGAGATATGGTATAAAATATCACAGATCACACGCAAGGTGCCAAAACAAAAAAGTGAGGGGCGCGGTGACGGACGAACGCGCTGACAAAGACGAATTGAAGACAGTTCGTGAGGCTGGGTTTTGGCTTTATGACCTGAAAGTCGAAACAGTTCTCGATGGCCGCACGCCTGTCTGTCGCCACATTGAGGGCGAAAGTTTCAGAGTTGAGGGAGAGGCGCTTGTGTTCGCAGAAGGCCAGCGTGTGTCCATGTACGCACTTGCTGCTGTCCTCCCTCTGCTTCCAGCCAAGCAACGTGAGACTGGTGACAACGATTGGATGAGCACTGACGCAGAGGTGGCTTGTCCTGACCCGCATTGTGGCGGCCGATTTCGGATCACTCGGACGGAAAAAAGGTGGTTCAGTCATTCCGGCACCACGGGATTGCCGGACAGCCGCGGCACGCCGTATTGGCAGAAGGACCTGGGAAAATGACGGTCGAAACTGCCGAACTTCGCCCAGGCTATTCCATCTCGAGGGTTATCAAAGGCGGGTGGCAACTTGCTGGAGATCACGGACCCGTTGTCACGGCTTCGGCGGTCGCAGACATGGAAGCTTTTCTCGACAATGGCATAACCAGCTTCGACTGCGCGGATATCTATACCGGCGTTGAAGAAATGATTGGGAGTTTCATTGCCGATGTGCGTCGGCGGCGTGGGTCTGCTGTTGCCGATCTTGTCCAGGTGCATACGAAGTTGGTTCCCGATCTTGAAAGACTGGCAGGTCTTGCCTCCCACGAGATCGAAGCAATCGTGGACCGGTCACTCCAACGACTGCAAATAGAACGGCTGCATTTGGTGCAATTCTATTGGTGGGACAGGAGCCTCGGGTCGCCTGTACAGGCGATGGAGATTTTGAAACGCTGCCAGGAGAAGGGCAAGATCGCTCATCTCGGCGTCACCAACTGGGATGTTGAGGAAACGGTTCCCTACCTCGACGCTGGTATCGATCTTGTGTCGACACAGGTCCAGTATTCTCTGCTTGACCGTCGCCCTTCTGTCGACCTGGTGCCCTGGTGCGCCGCACACGATATTAAACTCTTGTGTTACGGAACATTGGCCGGCGGATTTCTGACCGATAGGTGGCTTGGTGTGCCAGACCCCGGTTTCTCATTTGAAAACAGATCCTTGGTCAAATATCGCCTGATAATTGACGAGTTCGGATCCTGGGCGACTTTTCAGGAGCTTCTTGCCTTGCTCAAGGAGATCGGTGAGCGCCATGACACGACTCTCAGTTCCGTTGCCACGCGGTGGGTTCTCCAACAGCCCCAGGTCGCGGCCGCAATTGTTGGCGCCAGATATGCACGGCATTTGCCGCAAACCCTTGATGTGTTCCGATTTGAACTGGATGACGGTGATTTAAAGAGAATCTCGGATTTTCTTGCGCGAGCACCAGGACCACAGGGTCCGGTATTTGCCCTCGAGCGCGACCGAAATGGACGGCACGGTCGTATCATGAAGTACAATCTCAATCATCGTCCGGACGACGCTGTGATGGGTGCAGCAAATGGCTGAAGCTATTCTAAGCCTTTCCAGTATCAGTCGCTCCTTCGGTGAATTCAAGGCAGTTGACAACGTTACGATTGAAATTGAGACCGGGTCCATCACGGGATTGATCGGTCCCAACGGTGCCGGGAAGTCGACACTGTTCAATGTGGTCGCCGGAGAATTGTCCCCGACAACGGGTTCTATCAAGTTGTTCGGGAATGATGTTACCGGCTTGCACCCCGATCAACGGTTTGAATTAGGCCTTGGGCGCACATTTCAGATTCCCAGACCCTTCAAGCGTATGAGCGTTTTGGAAAATGTCATGCTTGCACCAACAGGCCAGACAGGTGAGACGCTTTGGGGAGCGGTTTTCGCCCGTGGCCGTATCGGGGACCAGGAGCAGCGCATTCGAAGAAAAGCGCTGGAAGTATTGGAGTTTCTGACACTTCGTCACCTGGCGGATCAACCGGCAGGGAAGATCTCTGGTGGTCAGATGAAACTTCTTGAACTCGCGCGGGTGTTGATGGGCGACCCCAAGGTGATCCTGCTGGATGAGCCCGCAGCTGGCGTCAATCCGGTGCTGACAGAGACGCTGATTGAGAAGATCGAAGAGCTGAACCGCGGCGGCAAGACCTTTCTCATCATTGAGCACGACATGGATTTCGTTATGCGGCACTGCGATCCCGTTGTGGCCATGGCCGAAGGCCGCGTCGTTTTCCAGGGGACATCTTCCGAGGCACAGTCCAATCCTTTGCTGCTCGATGCCTATCTGGGAGCACCGGTCGATGCCTGAGGCCCTCCTGGAAATAACCGCTGTGACCGCGGGTTACGTCCCGGATTTGCCGATACTTCGGGAGGTATCTCTTATCGCCAACCACGGCAAGTTGACCGTAATTATCGGACCCAATGGTGCAGGAAAGTCGACCCTGATCAAAGCGGTTGCCGGTCTGCTGAACGTGGACACAGGAAAAATCTGCTTTGAGGGCAGGGATGTTACTGGTTTGTCGCCGGATCTGCTCACCCGAAACGGCATCGCCTATGTGCCGCAGACGGACAACGTCTTTCGAACCATGACCATCCAGCAGAACCTTGAGGTCGCTCTTTCAGTGCAAAAGGATCCATTGGACAGAGTTGAAGTGTTGTTCGATCGCTTCCCTGTACTCAAGGAAAAGAGGCGCGAAAAGGCGGGTTCACTTTCCGGTGGCCAGCGACAGTTTCTGGCGGTTGCAATGGCGCTTGCCGTTGAACCTCGTTTGATCCTCATGGATGAGCCATCCGCTGGCTTGTCTCCCAAGGCTTCCGAAGAGGTGTTGGACCACGTTAAAGGACTGACCCAACAAGGTGTTTCTGTCTTGTTGGTCGAACAGAATGTGAAACAGGCACTAAAACGTGGAGATCATTGCTACGTTTTGGCGGAAGGTCGAAACCAGATAGACGGGCCTGCAGAAGACCTCCTTGAAGATCCGGCTCTCGGACGGATCTATCTTGGCGGTGAAAGGAGAGGGGCGGCATGATCCAGCATCTTGTCGACGGTATCCTGGTGGGCTCATTTCTTTCCCTGGGCGCAATCGGCCTGACCATGGTCATGCATATCTTGCGCTTTGCGAATTTTTCTCACGCAGAGTTGCTGTCGATCGGCGCTTACTGCGCACTTGTTTTCGACAAACTTTTCGAAAGTCTTTCGCCTGTGTTGTCCGTCAAAATCGGTCCTCTTTCGATGACGGCGGCGCTGGCTCTATCGATCCTTATCTCGATGGCGCTGACTGGGTTGAGTGCTGTTGCCATAGACCGTCTAGTATTCAGACGCGTTCGAGAGAAGGGGGGTGAACTCTCGATGGTGTTCGCGTCCTTTGGCATGTCGCTCGTAATTCGAAACGTCATCGGATTGATTTTCGGACTGTCCAGCGAGCTCTATTCACGTGACATAGCGTTCGCAATGGTGATTTCACGCGATCCGTTGTTGTTGGTGAAACCCGATCAGGTCTTCGTCCTGATCGCGGCGCTGCTCATCATGTTTGCGCTTTATCTGGTTCTGTCGAGAACAAGGTTCGGATTCGCCTTGCGCGCCATAGCCGAGAATCCAAGCCTTGCTCAAGTGCACGGCGTGAACTTGAAACGTATGATCGTTGCGGTTTGGCTGATTGGCGGTTCGCTTGGAGCGATCGCAGGGGTTTTCTACGGTCTCAGTTATCAAATCACACCAGTGATGGGGCGCGATCTGGTGCTGCCGATTTTTGCTGCAACAATCGTTGGCGGCATCGGCAGTGTTTATGGCGCGGTACTTGGCGGGTTTATCGTCGGTGTCGCATCAAACGTTGCTCTCGTCATACTTCCTTCGGGGTACAGTCCATCAGTTCCGTTCCTGATGATATTGCTGGTCCTACTGATCCGTCCAAATGGTCTCTTTGGGGAGGCCCGCGCGTGATCGGTGTCGTTTCCTATCTTGTGTTTTTCACAACAGTGGCTGCCATATTGGGCATCGCGGTCATGGGCCTGAACCTGCAATGGGGCAACACGGGACTGTTCAACGGCGGTGTGGTGGCTTCTTTCGGTGCAGGTGCATATGCGACGCTCATGCTTGGTGGTCCGCCGCAAGATGGTCATTTCGGCGGTTTCGGCCTCATTTATCCGCTCGCCTTGGCTGGAGGCATGCTTGCCGCTGGGGCTCTTGCCTGGGTCGTCGGCAAACTGACATTACGACTGCGCCACGACTATCTGGCGATTGCGACCTTCGGGGTGGCGGTCGCATTTGAAAACGTGATGAGAAATGCGACCACGATCACAGGCGGGGCGCAGGGCATACGTGGTTTCGAGCGCCCCTTGAGAGCACTGCTTGGTGATGGTTTCACCTACAATGTAGTGTTTCTGGCTGGCGTGCTTGTCACACTCTTGCTGGTCTATGTGTTCTTGGAACGGTTGACCGTATCACCCTTCGGCCGGTTGTTGCGCGCAATCCGGGAAGATGAAACCGCCGCCAGATCACTCGGCAAGGCACCGGATCGTATCCGTTTGATTTCGTTTGTGACCGGGTCGGTGATCATAGGTCTATCCGGTGGGCTCTATGCCACCTTTTACGCCTTCGTCAGTCCGCAAGATGTTCTTCCCATTCTGACTTTCCAGATTTGGGCAATGCTTATCGTGGGCGGTGCAGGAAACACCAAAGGGGCATTGGCAGGAGCGTTTCTAATCTGGGGCGCTTGGACGTTTTCAGGATGGGCGTTGTCGCGCTTCGCACCTGTTGAGGCACAGCTTTACACCGGATCAATCCAGTTTGTGCTGATCGGTCTGGTTATCGTCGGCATGCTGCTCTGGAGGCCTCAAGGTCTCTTCCCGGAGCGGCTGGTCGTTTCTCAACCCGGTCAGAACCGGGAAAAGACACAAGCAGAGGGGTTCACATGAAAAAGCTACTAACATTAGCGGCCTTCGCGGCCGGCATGTCGGGTCTGAGTGTCAGCGCTCAAGCACAGGACTGTACGACAAAGGTCGGAGCAGTGCTGCCAACTTCGGTGGATTGGGGTCGTCCCATAGCCGAGGTGGCACAATTTGCGGTCGACCAGGTCAACGAAGCCGGCGGTGCGGCCGGCTGCAAAATCGAAATGGTGTTGCGTGACACCCAGGTCGACCCGAAAGTCGGCGTGGACGCTGCCAAGGCGCTTGTCGATCTTGAGGGTGTGAATGTATTGCTTGGCGCGGTCTCGTCTGGTGTCTCCATGCCTATTCTGACGTCCGTAACGGGCCCTGGTGGCGTCATGCAAATGTCCTGTTGTTCTTCCTCCACTGCCTTCACCAAACTGTCGGAAGAAGGCAAGACCAACGGCCTTTGGTTTCGGACATTTGCGACGACCGCGGTTCAGTCCGCCATGGGTGCGAAAGTTGCTGCCGATAAAGGCTATAAGTCAGTCGCCATTCTTTATAAGAACGACGACTGGGGACAGGATATGGCGCGTTTGATCGCCGCCGATTTCGCTGCAGCCGGTATCGATGTCACCGGGTCTGTGGCGATCAATGACGCCCAACCCTCCTATCGTGCTGAAGTTACGGAAGCTCTGGGTGGTTCGCCTGATGCCATCTACCTGGCGCTTTATCCGAACGAAGGAACTTCGGCGGTTCGTGAGTGGATTTCACTTGGCGGAACTCAAAACATGATCCTGGCGAACTCTTTGAAATCGGATGAATTCAGGGACAATGTCGGGCTTCAGTATCTTGAAAACGCACTGGGCACAGACACCGCATCACCGCGTGTCGCCAGCGCAGATGCTTTTAAGGCTGCTTATGTCGAAAAGTTTGGTTCCGAACCGAACGGGCCAGGGCTTGCAAACAGTTTTGATGCCGCAATGATCGCGCTTCTTGCAATGGAAGCAGCTGGTGCCAATGCATCGGGTGCTGATATTGCTGCAGCCGTTGCCAAGGTCACTGACCCGGATGGCGCGCCGGTAACGGCAGATGTTGCAGGCTTTACGACGGCGAAGGAAACGCTGGCAGGCGGCGGAACGGTGAAATATCAGGGGGCAACCGGCGACGTGCGGTTCGACGCAAATGGCGACGTTTCCGCTCCGGCCGTTATCTGGAAGTTCACCGACAGTGGTACTGACGAGGTGGAATACCTCTCACTTGGTGAAGTCGACACTTTCATTGCGTCGCTGAAGAAGTAGAAACTTTGATTGAATGCCCGGCGCACAAGCGTCGGGTATTCATTGCTCCGGTTTCTCGGCCTGCTTTGCTGACGCTTGACAAAAAAGAACCCGGCCGAGAGGCCGGGTTTCAGTTGGCTGCAAAAATGAGCAGCTTCCGGTTGGGGAGGAAGATGCCAAAAGAGCTAGTGGGTCAGCACTTGCTCCAGAAACAGTTTCGTTCTCGGATTTGTGGGATTCTCGAAGAATGAAATCGGATCGGCTTCTTCGACGATTTGCCCTGCATCCATGAAGATCACTCGGTCTGCGACACGTTTTGCAAAGCCCATTTCGTGGGTTACGCAGATCATCGTCATGCCTTCTTTTGCAAGAGTTTCCATGACATCCAGAACTTCGCCGATCATTTCAGGATCGAGAGCCGAGGTCGGTTCGTCGAACAAGAGAATGTCTGGCTTCATGCAAAGTGCTCTTGCAATAGCAACACGTTGTTGCTGCCCTCCGGACAGCTGACCAGGATACTTTTGGGCCTGATCCGCAATCCGAACCTTTTCAAGATACTGCATGGCATGCGTTTCTGCCTCGGCTTGACTTTCTTTGCGCGCCAGCACCGGAGCCAGCGTACAGTTTTCGAGAATGGTCATGTGCGGAAACAGATTGAAATGCTGAAAAACCATGCCGACGTCACGGCGAAGCAATTCGATGTTGTGTGCGTCGGCGTATATCTCGTCGCCATGGATCAGGATTTCTCCCGATTGGTGCTCTTCAAGCTGATTGATTGTTCTGATCATGGTCGATTTGCCTGAGCCGGACGGACCGCAAACAACAATCTTTTCGCCTTTGGTGACCGACAGCTCGATGTCTTTCAAGGCGTGGAAACTTCCGTAATACTTATTCACATGTCGGAGTTCGACGGCAGGTATTTCCATTTTACGTTTCCTCCTTGATGGCGGCGGTCACGATGATCTCGACTTTCAATACATCCCTGGCAAGACGCGCTTCTCCGCACGCGCGTGCAGGCGCGTGGCCTTCCGGCACCCATTGGTCCCAGACCGCATTCATTTCTGGGAAATCGGCCATATCAGCGAGCCAGACGATGGCCTGCAGGATGTGCTCGCGATCCGACCCTGCTTCGACAAGCAGGGCGTCAACTCTGGACAGGCAGTCACGTGTTTGGTCCGCAACTGTATCGCCAGCACCGACCTGTCCACACAGATAAGCAACGCCATTGTGCTTGACGATCTTGCTCATGCGCGTGCCTGTATGAAGCCGCTCAATCATTTAGAAGCCTTTCTGTATCCGCGATTGGCAAGGACACTTGAAATTTCGTCCAGGATGGCTGGGTCATCGATCGCAGCCGGCATTTTGAACGCCTCGTTGTCGGCAAGTTTCTGCATGGTTCCTCGCAAAACCTTGCCTGATCGTGTTTTCGGCAGACGCTCGACTTCCATCGCGGTCTTAAAGGCCGCGACCGCGCCGATTTTTTCTCTGACAAGAGAAACGAGTTCTCGCTCCAACTCGACGGGGTCTCGGCTTGCACCATCGTTTTGGACAAAGAAACCGATAGGCAATTGCCCCTTGAGCGCGTCTGCCGCTCCCACGACAGCGCACTCGGCAATGTCTTGATGTGCTGCGATGACTTCTTCCATAGCGCCGGTTGAAAGGCGGTGACCGGCGACATTGATGATGTCGTCCGTGCGAGCCATGATGAAAACATATCCGTCTTCATCGACAATTCCGGCATCAGATGTCGCGTAGTAACCTGGAAAGTCTTCCAGATAGGCTTTGTGGAAGCGCTCTTCCGCATTCCATAGTGTAGGTGTTCCCGATGGGGGCAGGGGCAGCTTGCAGACAATGTTGCCAAGCGTTCCAGCAGGTAACTGACGACCTTCATCATCCAGCACTTCAATCCTGTAGCCGGGCATTGGGACGCCGGGTGAACCAGGTTTGACGGGAAGGACACCTAGGCCGACTGGATTGCCAGACATTGGCCAGCCCGTTTCGGTCTGCCACCAATGGTCGACTACCGGGCGTTTCAGTTTCTGCTGCGCCCATTCGATCGTTGCCGGGTCGGAGCGCTCACCGGCCAGAAACAGGGTGCGGAAATGGTTGAGGTCGTGCTGGTCGATGAGTGCACCTGAAGGGTCTTCCTTGCGGATCGCGCGAAACGCTGTCGGTGCAGTAAATAGAGCAACGACCTTGTGATCCTGAATAACCCTCCAGAAGGCACCTGCGTCAGGTGTCCCGACCGGCTTTCCTTCATACACAACCGTCGCACACCCATGGAGGAGGGGGGCGTAACAAATATAGGAATGGCCAACGACCCAGCCGACATCCGAGGCAGCCCAGAACACTTCGCCCGGTTTGACGTCATAGTGGTGTTCCATGGACCATTTCATCGCGACCATGTGGCCGCCCGTATCTCGCACGACACCTTTGGGCTGTCCGGTGGTCCCGGATGTATAAAGAATATAGGCAGGGTCTGTCGCCAGGACCGGAACACATTCCGGCAGCGTTCCCTTTGTCGCGCCCACTTCCGTTGAATAGTCGAGATCCTGCCCATCGATCATATCGGCAGTCAGCGCGTCGCGCTGCAAGATGATGCATTTTTCGGGCTTGTCCTCGGACATCGCGATAGCGGCATCAAGAAGCGGTTTGTAGGCAACGATCCGGTTTGGTTCAATGCCGCAAGATGCAGAGATGATTACCTTTGGTTTGGCGTCTTCGATTCGTGTCGCCAGTTCGGCGGCTGCAAATCCGCCGAAAACGACAGAGTGAATTGCACCCAGTCGCGCACAGGCCAGCATCGAGAAGATGGCTTCCGGAACCATCGGCATATAGATGATGACCCTGTCACCCTTGTCGACACCGTTTAGCCGAAGAACTTCAGCCAGCGCTCCAATCTCTGTCTGGAGATCATGAAAGGAATACCGCTTGACGGTTTGGGTGACGGGACTGTCATAAACCAGGGCAAGTCGATCGCCGTTTCCAGCGGCAACATGCCTGTCGACTGCGTTCCAGCAGGTGTTGCAGACACCATCGGGAAACCATCGGCCATAGGCGCCCATATCCGGGTCGAACGCCGTTTCAGGTGCTTTTATCCAGTCGATACTGCTCGCCGCATTCATCCAGAAACGTTCAGGATCGGTGGACCATTCGGCGTAGGTTTGCTTGTAACGGCTCATGGGGTCAGACCGTATAGTTCAAGCCAAGGCGACCACCGTCGACATAGATTGTCTCCCCGGTGATATAGCTTGCTTTGTCCGATGCGAGGAAAGCGACTGTGTCGCCGATTTCACGGGCCGTTCCGACACGGCCAATTGGGGTTCGTGACATGACCTTGGCAAGCGCTTCCGGGTTGGCGTTTACCCCGGCCATCATTTCGGTATCGATTGATCCCGGGCCAACCGCGTTTACTCTGATGCCATGCGGTGCCAGCGAAAGCGCGGCAGCCTTGGTCAATTGCATGACACCGCCCTTTGAAGCGCAATAGGCCGGAATTGCCGGTATGGCGACCTGTGCGTTGATAGAGGACATATTCACAATTGCGCCACGAAGGCCTTTGTCGACCATCGTTTTTGCAGCACGTTGTGTTGCGTAGAATACTCCGACCAGATTTACGTCGATGACCTTGTTGAAGTCCTCAAGAGTGTATTTGAGGAAATCGCCAGGCAGCGCTATCCCTGCGTTGTTGACGAGAACTGAAATCGAGCCCACCTCGGCTTCTATTTTGTCGAACATTGCAGCAATCTGGGACATGTCGCCCATGTCGCAGAGGTAGCCGTGACCACCCAGCTTGGCAGCGGCTTCATGCACGCTTTCCTGGATGTCAGCCAGCACCACCTTGCAACCGTCTTCGGCCAGCGCTTCAGCGCAGGCAAACCCGATACCCTGTGCCGCACCGGTGATAAGGGCGATTTTCTCGCTCATGAATTTTCTCCAGAATATCCGTAGTCTTGCTTGGCCTGTGTTGTAGAGATCATCTCTGCTTCAACGTCGGCCGCAATGTTTGCTTTGTCTCGTTTCGAGGGATCGCCAAAGCCACCACCACCCGGCAAACTGAGGCGCAAACGTTGTCCGTTTCGCACTTGCTGCCGGCCTTTCGACTGCAACTGGGTTCCGTCCGTCAGTTCTACGCGCCCGGAAGCTCCCGGCTGACCGCCGTCGCGTCCTCGCGCTGGATTTTTGACGCGGTCGAACATCGCGTTGAACCAGAAGTCATAGCCTTCGCGTGGTTCGATCTCGATAACCTGACCGAGGCCACCCCGGGTTGCACCAGCGCCCCCTGAGTCTTTTCGAAGATCCTTGCGCCAGACCGTGATTGGACCGACATGCTCTGTTGCTTCGACACTCATTGTCGAAACACCAGACGGAAATGCCGTTGCCGACAAGCCATCCACGGTCGGACGGGCGCCGGTGCCGCCGGAATTGAACATCAGGATTTCGGCATTCTCCAAGCCACTTTCAGGATCGCTTGCACGCGCGGAAATCTGAATGTTCCAGAGAGCAGAGGCTCCTTCGGACGGCACAACGCCGGGCATTGCCTGATGCAGCGCTCCCAAAACGACGTCGGGTACGAGATGCCCCAGCACATGCCTTACCGAAACCGGAGCAGGCCGTTTTGCTGCCAAAATGCAACCTTCAGGAGCGGAAATCTCAAATGGCTCCAGTGAGCCGGAATTGTTCGGTACGGCTGGAGCGATCGCACATTTGAGACCATAGCAGGCATAGGCTCTGGTATAGACTTCAGGGACATTGACGCCGAAGGCACTCATGCCGCTGGTGCCGGAGAAATCTGCGGTGAGGCGGTCTCCTTCAACCTTGAGCGTAACCACCATTTCAACCGGATTGTCATACCCGTCGACGGTCATTGTGTGTTGGTAAGTGCCGTCAGGAACTTTCTCGATTGCTTCTTTGGTTGCTTTCCGGCTCGCCTCCATCAGGAAGTCGGACAATCCTTCGAGATGATCTATCCCGAACTCGTCCAGCATCGCCTGTAAGCGTCTGTCACCAGCCTCGTTGCACGCTGCCAGTGAATACATGTCACCAACGGTTTGGTCCGGTGTGCGCACATTTGCTCTTATCAGGGAAATAAGAAGCGGGTTGACCGTGCCCCGCTCGGCAAACTTCGTGATCGGAATGAGAAGACCTTCTTCAAAGACTTCGCCTGCATCGGGACCGAAGCCGCGCCCGCCAATGTCGACCACATGCGCCGTGCAGGCAAAAAAACCGATATGAACACCCTTTCGAAACACCGGTGTAACAACCGTGATGTCGTGAAGATGGCCTGTTCCAAGCCAGGGGTCATTCGTTATGAAAACATCGCCTTCAAAGATGTTTTGCATGCCGATTTCGCGGACGAAATGCGTAACACTTTCCGCCATGGCGTTTACGTGTCCGGGCGTGCCGGTGACGGCCTGCGCCATCATACGACCGTGCCGGTCGAAAAGCCCGGCTGACAGGTCACCAGCTTCACGCACAGAGGTCGAAAACGCTGTTCTGATAAGCGTGGTTGCCTGTTCTTCGACAACAGCGATCAGGCGGTTCCACATGATCTGATAGTCAATTGCGCTCGGCATTATCTGACATCCTTCCGGATCAACAAAAGACAGCCATCGGATTGACCAACAGCCCTATAGGCCGCGGTAACTATTGTTGAAGTCTCAGCTTCAATGATGACTGCAGGACCTTCCACGACGTGTCCCGTGGTCATCGAACTCCTTTTGACTTCTTTGGCCTCAACATCCTTGCGCAGCGCAGCGTCAAAGATGATCCGCGTCCTGGTGATGTCGGCTTCAACTGAGCTGTCCTGTCGATGAACCGCATCGGGCTCAGGCAGGATGGATTTCACGATCAAGGACCAGTTCGTAATTTCCGGGGCAAGACCGTCGATCGTGCGACCGAAAAGCGTTCGGTAGGCATCTTCGAAAGCGGCGAGGATGGAGGGTTCATCGCCTGTTGCGAACTGTTTGTGCGGCAAGGGGACCGGAATTTCCCACCCTTGTCCCGAATAGCGCATAAAGGCCGTCAGTTTGGTCGTTGTCCGGCCTCCCTGTATTCCGGCCTCAACAAAGTCCCTGGCTTCGGTCTCCATGGCGCTCAGCGCTGCGTTCACAGCGTCCGCATCGAACTCAGACAGCGTTTGAAAAAGGCCGCGCGTTGCCTCATAGCTGAACGGTGCACGCAAGAACCCGATGGCGGAACCGACGCCGGCCCCAGGTGGGATTAACAAGGCTCTGATACCAAGCTTTTCACAAAGCCGGCAGGCATGCAGGGGAGCGCCGCCCCCAAAGGCAATCATCGTGAAATGTTCGATGTCACGTCCATTTTCAACCGTATGAACGCGTGCCGCATTGGCCATGTTCTCATCGACCATCTCCGTTACGCCAAAGGCTGCTTCGGCAACAGCGATGCCTTGGATGCAGGCAACCCGGTCAGCAAGCGCGTTTTGGGCATTTTCCAATGAAAGTGGAATTGCGCCACCTGCGAAATTGTCGGGATCCAGCCTGCCGAGAACGAGATTAGAATCCGTCACCGTCGGTTCCACGCCACCGCGCTGATAACAGGCGGGGCCTGGTTCGGAAGCAGCCGAACGGGGGCCAACTTGAATACGCCCCATTGTGTCGATGGAAGCGATTGAGCCACCGCCCGCACCGATTTCGACCATTTCCACGACAGGGGTGGATACGGTCATGCCCGAGCCCTTCTTGAAACGATAGGTGCGCGCAACTTCGAAAGTATTCGCCGTTTTCGGGGAGCCGTCTTCGATGAGGCAGATTTTCGCTGTTGTTCCCCCCATGTCGAACGACATGACTTTGTCGATCCCATGGGCACGCGCGAACTCAGCGGCAAAGATGGCACCGCCTGCAGGGCCTGATTCCAAAAGCCTCACCGGTTGCTCTGAGGCAGTCTCGACGGAAATCAGACCTCCGCCCGAATGTAGCATGAAGACAGGCGCATC
Source organism: Roseibium porphyridii (assembly GCF_026191725.2). Taxonomy (NCBI): domain Bacteria; kingdom Pseudomonadati; phylum Pseudomonadota; class Alphaproteobacteria; order Hyphomicrobiales; family Stappiaceae; genus Roseibium; species Roseibium porphyridii. The sequence continues at coordinate 3,456,250 of NZ_CP120863.1, read as the reverse complement.
GATGTTGCTGGCGCGCAATTTTGCAACAAGCCGGTTCAGGTATGCGGATACCTGAGGCTGAACGTAAGCATTCGCAATGACAGTGTTGAAACGAGGCAATTCACGCATCTGTGGTGAAATGACAGATGACAGAGAGATAGAAAGGTCTGGTGCAAGTTCCCTGAGGGCTTCAGCCATCATGGCTTCATGGGAATTGTTGGCATAAGAATGCATGAGACCCACGGCAACAGCCTCATAACCACCGGCAACAATCCTTTCGGCCACGGCCTTGGCCTCCGCGGGATCAAGTGCCAGAAGCACTTCTCCTTGTGGTCCCATACGCTCGTTCAACGTGAACCGATTTTTTCGGGGCACGAGAGGTTTGGGCAGCTCAAGATTCAGGTCGTATTGCTCGAAACGGTTTTCAGACCGCATCTCGACGACATCGCGGAAGCCTTCTGTTGTTATGAAGGCAGTCTTCGCACCGCGACGTTCGATCAACGCATTGGTGACCAGAGTTGTTCCATGAATGACCTGACTGATGTCAGAAAGCGCAATGTTTGCCTTCTGCGCGGCAGTTTCAATGCCTTTCAAAATTGCGCGTTCGGGTTCGGCATAGTCTGTCAACACCTTACAGGTGGCCATACCTCCGGCATGGTCGAGAGCAACATCGGTGAACGTACCACCAATGTCCACGCCAACGCGAATGTCGGACATGTTCATACTATTCAGAACCCTTTGATGAATTGATTGGCCGTAAAGGCAATATTGTAAAAGCGCGACATCAGCGGCGCGCTTGTAACCGCAGCAACATTAGTCATTGGAAGGGGCAGGTCTGCCGGGTTCATTCCGGTCAACAACCCTGCAATGCCTTGTCCAAAGATAGTGCCTGTTGTGATCCCGCGGCCGTTGTACCCGATTGGGGTGTAAAGCCCTTCGTCCAACACGTGAATTCTCGGCAGATGATCAGGCGTCATCGCAATCTGGCCATGCCAGGCTTCTTCGAATTTGATGTCGCCAAGATCGGGAAAGAGCCGAGACAACTGCTTTCTTGCCCATCGTTGGGATAGACCGCTGGACTTGTCGCCGATGACTTTGCCCATCGACCCGATGATCAATCGGTCGTCATTGTCTCTTCTGAGCGAGAACATCACGGGAGCTGTGTCCCAAAGTCCTTGTCTTTCAGGCAAAATGTGCGCCGCGCGCTCTCCCAGCGGCTCAGTTGCCAGCTGGAAGTAGTGGATCATCGTGAAGGTTTGCTTCAAACCGGGCCACAGATCATCTGTATAGGCGTTGGTGCCAAGAACCACGGCCTTGGCGTCCAGTTTTCCTTTGTCGGTTTGTACGCTCCAAGTGCCGTTGGACTTTGCAAGCGAAGTGACCTTCACGCCTGTCGAGATTGTTGCGCCTGCTGCAGTCGCGGCCCGCGCCAGGCCACGGCAGTAGCCCATCGGGTTGACCGTACCTGCACGGTGGTCGACAAGACCGCCGTGAAAGACGCGGGTTCCGATTTTTTCAGAGATCTCTTCGCGGCCGAGCAGATCGACCGGCTCACCCAGCGAATTCCATTCCTTCCATCTGGCTTCCAGGTCGCGAAAACCGGATGGTGCATGAGCCGCGTGAATGGTCCCGTTGCGTGTTGCCTCACACCTAATTTGATATTTTTCGATCAGATCGAAAACCATTGCAGGGCCATCGCCAAACCGCTGCAGAAAGCGTGGGCCATAAGTTGCGCCTAGCTTTTCTCGCACTTGCGTTGGCGGTAGCCAGATCCCGGCATTGACCAGGCCGACATTGCGTCCAGATCCGCCGAAGCCGACATGATTGGCTTCGATAACACAGGCGGAAAGTCCAGCTTCAGCACAATGAAGTGCTGTTGAAAGCCCCGTGAACCCACCACCGACTATGACAACATCGAATGTTTCACCGTCCGGCAGGCGACCTTCCAGGTCACGCTCCTCGGCAGAAACATCCCAAAGGGAAATCGGCATTGTCCGTGTCACAGCAATAGCCTCCTGTTTACGGCGACACAAAAATTTGCGCCTATAGGATTACTTGCAAACAACAATGCCGCGTGTCAATATAAGAAATAAATGTTTTATATACCGGAACAGTGAGTGAGATGAAAAAGCTTTCCAAGAATTCCGCCAGCATGGTCGCTGAGGCTCGGTCCCGCATTGAAGAAGTCGAAATTCAAGACCTGATCAACATGCTGGATGACCCCAATGTCGTGGTGGTCGATATACGAGACGTGCGTGAGCGCCAAAGGTCTGGTTTTATTCCTGGAAGTGTACATGCCCCCAGAGGAATGGTCGAATTCTGGGTCGATCCGGAAAGCCCGTATTTCAAAGAGATTTTCGGCGAGGACAAGAAATTTGTCTTCCATTGTGCGTCCGGCTGGCGGTCAGCACTGACAGTTGCAACGCTTCAGGATATGGGATTTGAAGCATCCCATCTGCGGGAAGGTTTCTCACAATGGGTAAAGCAAGAAGGCCCCGTCGAGATGCCTGAGCCCAAATCCTGATCTGAAATTCGGTTCAGGCTTTTTTCGCGCGTGGATATGACTTTGACCGGCACAGTGCCGGTCTCATGTTCATTGGATGGGCCTTGCTAGAAACCGAGATTTCAGACGCGCGTTAGTTTGCGGGAAACGGCCTCGGCAGCGTGCGCAGAAAGAGCGCCAAACCGTTCCTCTCCGTTTTCTGGAAGATTGACGTTTGGAACCGAAATGCCGATTGCAGCAACCGCTTCGCCATCAGGCAGCTTGATTGCCGCCCCGAAACTTAAAATCCGGTCGCGAAATTCTCCGGTATCATAGGCATAGCCGCGCATTCTCGTTGCTTCGATGTCTTCGTCCAGCTGGCTCAAGGTTGTCATCGTTCTGCCGGTGTACCCGGGCAGCGGCTCGGAAAGCTTTTCGCGCAGTCTTTCATAATTGGCAGCCAGGATAGCTTTGCCGGTCCCAACGCAATGGATGGGCGCAGATCCGCCAATCGGGTTCCAGGAACGAATTGGCTTCTTGCTTTCGATCTTGTCGATATAGACGACGTTGAATTGTTCTGGCACAGCGAGATAGATAGTTTCACCGGTTTCATCGGCGAGGTAGGCCATCTCCGGCGCTGCGAGTTCTCTAAGATTGAGACTGTCGACGGTCGAGCGTCCGACTTGCCACATCTTGAGTGTGACAGCATACGCTCCGTCCTCTCTTTGCGTAACGTAGCCGAGCCGTGAAAGCGTCTGCAGCAGTCGAAAAGTGTTCGACTTGGTCAAATCCAGCGAACGAGAGATTTCAGTAACGCCGAGTGCGCTTCGGGTTTCTGCCAGCTTTTCAAGTATCGCTAGGCCTTTGGAAAGTGTGGAATCTACTTTTGCTTCAGTCGCTTTTTTTTCTGACATTTTCACGTTTCGCTGGTCATTTTCGGCACTGTAGCCGACGCGTCTGCAAAGGTAAATCGCGGGGGAGTATGGGCTTCAACTTCAGGTGCCTCACCTTCGATCGGCAATATTTCAACATAGGCGGAGTGAGCTGCGGGGCTTTGGGTGAGCGAGGATGTTCTGAGGTCATGGGTAAGGACGTTGGGGTTGCCGTGGCGATCCCGATGGTGCGGATCTTCAAACTCCGGGTCATACCAGGCACCGGTCCATAGGAAGGCGCAACCAGGACGAATGTCGTCCGTTATTCTGGCCCCGGCAAGGCATCGGCCTCGGTCGTTTCGCAGTTCGACAATGTCTCCGTCCTTGATTTTTCGATTTGCAGCGTCTTCCGGATGAAGCAGGACCGGTTCGCGTCCTTTTATTTTTGCCGCAAGGCTGGTCGCGCCATTGTCGAGCTGACTGTGCAGCCGCGTTCCAGGCTGACCTGAAAGCAGCGAAAGCGGATAGCGTTCCGCCAATCCAGTTTCCTTGTCTCTTGGTTCAAACCAACTGGCGTGGCCGGGACAGTCCTGCAAATTCATGTCAGCAATCGTCTGTGAATACAATTCGATCAGACCTGATGGCGTCGGCAGTGCATTGCCGTGCGGGTCTTCGCGAAATTCTGCCAGAAAAACCTGATTGGGCGACGGGTCTGGCAACGTCACAATGTCTCCGCTCAAGAAGGTGCTCCAGTCGGGTAGATCAATGCCTTGGTTTGCTGCTGACTGCCTTGTTTCGTCCCAGAGGTGCAACAGCCAACCAGTTTCATCCAGACCTTTGGAAAAGTTCTGGTGGTTACCCAGCCGCTTTGAGAGAGTGCAATAGATCTCGAATTCGGTAAGAGCCTCTCCTGGAGGTGAAACAGCTGCAGGCATCGGAATCAGGGCATTGTCCGATTTGCCTGCACCAAAATCGTTTCTTTCCTGTGGTGCCGCAACAGGCAAAACAATGTCCGCATGCCGAGCAGTCGCGGTCCAGTTCATCTCATTGACGACAATTGTTTCCGGTTTTGAAAAGGCCCTGCGGAGCCTGTTGAGATCCTGGTGATGGTGGAATGGGTTACCACCGGCCCACCAAACCATTTTGATGTCTGGAAATGTCCGCGTCGCCCCAAGGTACTCATATTTCCCGAGTGGGTTGAGCAACATCTCCGATATCATGGCGACAGGGATGCAATCAGACACTGCGGATCTTCCCTGCGGGAGGGCACCGGGCCGAAACGGTCGTTCCATATTGCCGATATTGCCGTTGACGCCATACCCGATTGTAAAGCCTCCACCCGGAAGTCCAATTTGCCCAAGCATCGCTGCAAGCGAAATCGTCATCCACAACGGTTGTTCGCCGAAATCAGCGCGCTGCAAACTTGCAGCACAGGAAATCATGGTCCGTTTCGACGCCATCTCGCGCGCAAGACTGCGCAAACTTTCAGACGGAATGCCTGAGATGCCTTCGGCCCAGGCAGCGGTTTTCGCTACTCCATCCGTTTCTCCAACCAGATAGGCTGCGAACCTGTCGAAACCGGTGGTGTATTTGTCGAGGAAAGCCCTGTCGTGAAGGTCTTCAATCAGAAGCGTGTGGGCAATTCCCATCATGACCGCGACATCTGTTCCTGGAAGCGGAGCGAGCCACTCGGCCGGAATGTCTGACGAAAGGTCACTGCGGATCGGGCTGAAATTCACAAATCGGACGCCTGCGTCTGCACAGGACTTAAGATTTGTTTCGATCCTATGCCGGGAGATGCCGCCATCGCTGACTTGCGTATTGCGTGTGGCCAGCCCGCCGAACAGGACAACGAGGTCGCAATGCTCCGCTACAACGGTCCAACGCGTTGCTTGTGCGACATGTCTGCGATAGTCGCCCAGGATGAAGGGCATCAAACCCAATGCTGCATTGTAGCTGTAATTGCCTTCAGAACGGACAAAACCGCCTAGAGTGTTCAGGAAACGTTTCAGCTGGCTTTGTGCATGATGGAAACGGCCTGCACTTGACCAGCCATATGAGCCGGCAAAAATGGCATTGTTGCCATAAGTGCTCTTAACTCGGTTGATCTCGTCTGCCAGCAGGTCAGTCATTTCAGACCAGGACAGTTCGACAAAGGCATCTTCACCGCGTCTTGCGGAGCCCGGACCGTTCTCCAGCCAGCCCTTTCGAACAGCGGGTTTCAGAACACGCGCCCGACCGTTCAGGCTTTGTGCAATGTTGCCGGAAATTTGAGAAGGATTCGGATCGTCGGGATGAGGAAGAACCGAGACAATGCGGCCGTCGGCGACATTAACGTAGCCTGGACCCCAATGATTTGACGTCAATTTCATCTTGTTTCGCTAATCAGAACGAATTTTCCATATATTGACACACTTAATGCCGAGTGTCATCATTTCAACACGTCGCAATTTCTGGAGCCACCCAAAATGACAAAAACTAACCTGGCGGATGCCCTTGTGCATGGCGCCCGGCCGGGCGGACCTGTCGGAAAACAGGTGAATTGGCCGGTCGAACTCGGTTCAACGGTGGTTTTCAGCACGCTCGAGGAATTCGAGACCGCAAAAGAAGCCCGCTTTGAGAACGGCACTCCTTACTACGGCCGATATGGAAATGATGCCACGTTTTCACTTGAGCGCCTGCTGGCCGAGTTGGACGGGGCCCACGGTGCAACATTGACGTCATCTGGTGTCTCGGCGATCACGTCAACACTGCTCGCTCTGGCAAGGCCCGGTGATCATCTGCTGGTAGCGGATAATCTCTATGGCAATACGCGGGCGTTCTGTGACGGCCTTTTGGTGTCAATGAATGTCGACATCGAACCGTTTGACCCAATGGAGTCCATTGGTGAGAAGATCCGGCCCAGCACTTGCGCTGTCATGGCTGAGGCTCCAGGCTCCGGAACATTCGAAGTTTGTGACCTGCCTGAAATCGTGCGTCAGGCCAATGAAATCGGGGTACCGGTTGTTTTCGACAACACCTGGGGATCGCCGGTTTTCTGTAATCCGCTAAACCTCGGCGCAGATGTCGTTGTCTATTCAGGATCAAAACACCTTTGTGGACATTCCGACGCGATGCTTGGTGTTATTGCTGCCACTGAAAAATACCACAGTCGAATACGCCGAACAGTCATGTCGCTCGGAGACAAGCCAGGTGCGCAAGAGGTTTTTCTGGCGCTCAGGGGTCTGAGAACGCTCAAGATGCGCATGGAACATCAAAACAAAGCCGGCATTGATATGGCTTCATGGCTTTCGGACTTGCCGGAAGTAGATCGAGTGCTGCACCCGGCGTTTGACAGCTGCCCCGGTCACGAAAACTGGAAAAGAGATTTTTCTGGCGCTGCCGGATTGTTTTCGATCATTTTCAAACCATGTCCGGAAGCCAATTTCCGCGCCTTTGTCGACGCATTGACATGTTTCGGAATTGGCGTGAGCTGGGGGGGATATGAGAGCCTCGTACTCCCAATGACAAGCGAACGCAGCCGCAATCTGGGGCAGGGTCCCCTGCTGCGCTTCAACATTGGATTCGATGATCTGGAGACCCTGAAGGCAGATGTCACTCAGGCTCTAGAATTTCTTCAGGGGTAGTTTCAAAGATGCAAAACAAAATCGACCATATCGCCATTGGGTGCAAAGACCTCGACAGTGGCGCAGAAGCGATGGAGACAATCCTCGGCGTTGCAGTACCACGCGGGGGAAAGCATGCGGCCATGAGTACGCACAACTGCGTCATGCAAGCGGGCAATGAAAGCTTTTTCGAATTGATTTCAATTGACCCTGAAGCACCGGAACCCGGACGCGTTCGCTGGTTCACATTGGACGACCCAGACACGCAGCGCAGGCTGGACGAACGCCCGCGTGCGCTGACGTGGGTCGTAAACACCAGCGATCTAGATGCTGTCGTCGCAACCAGTCCGGTTGATCTTGGAGAAATTGTCGACTTCACCCGGGGCGACAGAACCTGGCGCTTAACGGTTCCAAAGGATGGAAGCCTGCCGGGAGAAGGTCTGTTGCCAGCGTTTATCGAATGGTCTCCTGGTCCACATCCATCGACGGGTCAACAAGAGCTCGGCGTTCAGCTTCAAACAATCAGACTGTCACATCCCGAGCCTGAACAATTTGTGTCGCTGCTCAAGGCGTTGAATGTTGATCACCTTGCGGAGGTGGTCAAAGGAGAGCCGGGGCTTTCATTCGCTCTGAAAACGCCTAATGGCGCGGTCGTGGTGGACTAGGTTAGTCGCCGGTCCATGGCAGTTGAACTAAAAAGGGCGGGATTTCTCGCCCTTTTTAAAGCCCATTCACGGGAACCTTCAAGAAGGTTCGACCGGTCTCGTCCGAAGGCGGCAATTGTCCGGCACGCATGTTGACCTGCAGGGACGGGATGATCAGCTTCGGCATCGCCAACTGTGCGTCCCGTTCTGTCCGGAACTTGACGAACTCGTCTTTGCTTTTGCCGCCACCGACATGAATGTTGTGCTCTTTTTCCTCACCGACAGTTGTCTCCCACTGGATCTCACGGCCATTCTGCCCATAGTCGTGGCACATGAAGAGACGCATATCGTCCGGAAGGGCAAGAACCTTCTGAATTGAATCGTAAAGCGTTGCCGCATCACCTCCGGGAAAGTCTGCACGAGCGGAGCCACTGTCAGGCATGAACAGCGTATCTCCTGTAAAGGTGGCGTTCCCCATGACGTGAACCATGCAAGCTGGAGTGTGGCCGGGTGTGCACATGACCATGGCGGTCATCTCCCCGATCTTATAGGTGTCTCCATCTTTGAAAAGCATGTCAAACTGACTGCCGTCGCGTTGAAATTCCGTGCCTTCGTTGAAGATCTTGCCGAAGGTCTCCTGGATAACGGTGATCTTTTCCCCAATGCCGAGTTTGCCACCGAGCTGTCTTTGAATGTAGGGCGCACCCGAAAGGTGATCGGCATGCACATGGGTCTCAATCAACCACTCCAGCTCAAGTTGGTTGTCGCGGATGTGGGCTATGATCTCATCGGCATGATCATAGGTGATGCGTCCGGCTGCATAATCGATGTCCATGACACTGTCGACCACGGCACAGGCAGAAGACGCTGGGTCCTTGACGACATAACTGATTGTGTTTGTCGCCGGATCAAAAAAGGCTTTCACTTCAGGTTTGACGCTCAAGTCGACCGGGTAATTTGAACCGCTCATTCGTGTCTCCTCATATGCCATTGCGCCGAGTGTGCGGACCGGGACCAACAACTGTCAAATACTTGCCACGCGGAAAAATCAAATTCTGTAAGGACCCGGTTTGCTGTCCACGCTTTCTGCTGTGGGGCGACTAGATCCTAAAATTGGCTGGTCCCAACCAGTTTCAACCACCTGCACATGCCTAGTAATCATGCGCTCATTTCAAATTTTGCTCATTTCCCCGCCAGTTTCGCAGAATTTCGATCAGTTTTTCCGCGAATTGGAGAATTCACTTGACTCATTTTTGAGTGTTCGTAACCTACTAAATGGAACACGTGTTCCGATATATAAAACAGGGAACAGCTAAAATGGCAACCAGTATTGCAAAAATCGCCTGCGCGGTTGCGTTCGCAGCAGGTGTTGCAGCCCCGGTTACCGCGTTTTCAAAAAGCGCGACAGTGACGGAGATCGAAGAGCGGGGCACGCTCCTTTGTAGTGGTCACAACGGCAGCTACTTCGGGTTTGTGGAGGTGAACGACAAAAACGAATGGAAAGGGCTGGACATTGATATGTGCCGTGCCCTCACGACAGCGATCCTGGGGGATCCGGACAAGGCCCAAATCGTTCCCTTGAGCTGGGCCCAAAGGTTCCCCGCTCTGCAATCCGGCGATGTTGACGTCATCATCAAGGCAACCGGTTGGACCATGGGCCGCGATACAGAGGTCGGTCTGCAGTTCAGCCTGCCGTATTTTTTCGGTGGCACGCAATTCATGGCGCACGGCGACCTTGGCATAACCGAGGCGAAGGAACTTGACGGTGGAACAATCTGCGTTGAGGCTGGCACCACGATTGAAAGGCTCGCAGGCAACTATCTGAAAACCATCGGTGTTGACCACACTATGGTGTCGTACGAAAAGGCATCGGAACTGCGCGCAGCTTACCTTGCAAACCGTTGCGACGCCTTTGCCGCCTGGGGCCCATTCCTGGCTGTCCTGCGGGCAACTGAGCTCGAAAAGCCGGATGCCCACATCATCTTGTCAGACCAGCTGTCCAACGAACCGATCGCTGCCGCGATGCGTCAGGGCGACGAGGAATTCGTCGACATGGTCAACTGGATGATTGCTGCACTGCTGATTGCCGAAGAAGAAGGGGTGACTTCCTCAAATGTAGAAGAAATGGCAGCCAATCCACCTAACCCGAAGATCGCACGGCTTTTGGGTGTCGATCCGGGCATGGGCGAACGTCTGGGCATCCGGGATACCTGGGCACGTGAAATGATTGCAGCCACTGGAAACTTTGGGGAAATCTACGACCGCAATCTGGGTGAGGGGTCTCCATACAAACTTGACCGTGGCCTGAACAACCTATGGAGCCATGGCGGCGTTCTTTACGCCCCGATCCTTGACTGATCCGTGTTCGCGAGGCGGCAAGGCATTTTTGTCTTGCCGCTTTTCTATTGTGTTGCGGCAAGGAGGATCCGGGAATGGATGCTGCGGCTCTCAAGACCAGGCGGAAACGCCGTGAACTGATATTGCAGACGTTGCTGGTTGTTGTGGTAGCCCTGATCGTCTGGGCTGCAATTTCAACCGCGCAAACGAAGCTGGACGAGCTCAACATGACGAGCGGCTTCGGATTTCTGGAACGGGCAACAGGTTGGGCGTATTCGTTTTCACTGATCGACCGATCAATTGACGACAGCTATTCCAGAACGCTGTTGATCGGTTTCATGAACACATTGTTCCTCGGGCTGATTTGCATTGTGCTTTCCACCGTACTCGGGTTTGCGATCGGCACTGCCAGGGATGCACGCCAACTTGGCCTCAACGCGGTCGCAACGGTCTATATCCAGCTCTTTCGAAACTTGCCGCTGATACTGCAGCTCGTGTTTTGGTACGCGGTTTTGATCCACATGCCCGGGCCTCGGCAGGCATATTCACTGGGGGATGCACTGTTTCTCTCAAACAGGGGTCTGATGCTGCCAGCGCTGAATGTTTCGCCGTCAGCAGTACTCGGAATTTTCGCCTGCCTGGTCCTGCTTGGGTTCGTTATCTTTCGACTGAAGAGCCTTCAATTCCTTCACAAGCTTGGTCTTTGGTTGGTTGCCGGTATTGGTCTGACGCTGATCTTGGCTTCCATGTTCACACCGGCGGATTCCTCAATTTTCTCAATTCCGGCGCAGAAGGGATTGAGGTTTCAGGGCGGCCTGACGGTTTCCATCGAACTTGTCGCCATGATCCTTGCGATCACACTTTACGGTTCTGCCTATATTGCCGAAGTGGTGCGTGGAGGACTTCACGAAGTGCCGAGCGGCCTGACCGAAGCCGGCAAGGCTCTCGGTCTGTCATCTCGTTCCATCTGGTTTCACGTTAAAATGCCGATGGCATTGCGAACAATCATGCCGCCTCTGGGCAACCAGTGGATCTTTATCATGAAGGCGACCACGCTCGGTGTCGCGATTGGTTTCAGCGATCTCTTTTATATCGTGTCAACGTCAATTACCCAGTCCGGACAAACGCTTGAGCTCATGGGATTGTTGATGCTGTCCTTCTTGCTGATCAACTATTCGCTGGCTCAAATCGTCAACTTCATCAATGCGCGCCTTGCGCTGAAAGGGCACTGATATGGCGATCGCGAGCGAAGTCACCGGCACGTCTGACAGATGGGACCAATTGGTCAGAACCTTAAAGAAACGTGCTTTCCGAAGTCCAAGCGACTCGCTAACCAGCGTCTTCATTTTTGGTCTGATGCTTTACATGGCCTGGATGCTGCTGGACTGGGCACTCTTCAGCGCTGTCTGGCGGGCTGAAGACGTTGAACACTGCGCTGAAGCAGGCGGGGCGTGCTGGTCGGTCATTGCCGCGCGACACCGTTTGATACTCTTCGGACTTTATCCTTACGACCTTCATTGGCGTTCGACGCTGGCATGCATAGCAATCGTGGCAACGGTCGTACTGTCTTGCCTGCCTCACTTCTGGAGCACCAGCAAACTGGTTACGCTCTGGATTGTTGGTTTTGGAACTTACGTCCTTCTGATGGATGGCAGCCTTCTTGGGCAGGCTCAGGTAACCACCGATCAATGGGGTGGCTTGGCACTCACCCTGTTCATGTTCTCAGCGGTCGTTTTGCTTGGCATGCCGATGGGGCTTTTGTTGGCGCTTGCGAGACGATCACGATTGCCGGCTGTCAAAGGCGCGGCATCGTTGTTGATTGATTTCATTCGCTCGCTGCCTTTGCTGACAACTCTGTTTGCTGCTGCCGTCGTGATACCGCTGCTTCTGCCAGACTGGTTGAATGGCGACAAGATCTGGCGGGTGATCGTCGGTTTTGCGCTGTTTTTCGCGTGTTATCAGGCAGAGGTTTTTCGTGGTGGCTTCCAGGCGATCCCGAAAGGACAGTTTGAGGCAGGCAAAGCGCTTGGACTGACATCGTTTCAGATCCTGTCCCGCATCGTCATGCCGCAGGTTTTCCGCCATGCGTTGCCCTCAACGATCAACATGGTCGTGGTAACGTTCAAGGAGACCGCGATTGTGATCATCATCGGTTTCTTTGATGTCCTGGCATCTGCCAATGCGGCCTTCGGCACCGTCGAATGGGCGCCTTACTATATCGAGGTCTACGCGTTTGTCGGTGCGATCTATTGGATCTTCATCTTCTCGCTCAGCCAATATGGAGAGTATTTGAAGGCACGGATGTCCGTCGCCAAACGCTAGGTCGGCAAAGGACATTCTTCCATTGTCGAATGAAATCTGCAGGGGTCGTACATTCGATCTCCGCTTTTTTCGTTGTGAAGCGGCCCGAGAAGTGCATTTACGACGGGCGATACCCCGATCTGCATGTGTCTAATTGACGTTTGCCGCTTCGGTCCGCGCATACTCGTGTTTACGCGCGCCGCTTTGTTTGAATTTGACGCGTGCATTGGAGCAGACACGCTGGTTGGCGCGGCAATCATAGTGAGCATCCAGACGCCCCTCGATTCCACATGTTTGAAAGAGACCCATGCACTCGTCGCGCATGTTGCGAAGATCTGTCTGGATAGGCGTCATAGGGAGCCCTGCTGTTTCAAGAAGAGTGACACCAAGAAACTGTAGGTCCAGACGCTCGAAAGACGGTACTGGTGCGGCAAGGTCTGTCTTTAGGGGTCGAACCTGGAAAGAAGTCATGTAGGCACCCGACTCTTTGTTGGCGAGCGGGGCTGGACCTTCTCGTCGGCGCCAGTAATCCAAAGTCAGACCAGGCTGGTGATCGCCGAATTCAAGAACGACGGTTGGTTGGCTAAGGGCTTCAACCTGTTCGATGAATTGTCCCAGGTCTTCGCGGCTTATGGCAAGACGTCTGAAGTACTCATTGATCTCGCTGTCCGGACTAAATGGCTCTCCAGCGACAGTCCGGTCTGGTTCCATTCTGTAGTTCCAAGGTGAATGGGCAGACATGGTCAGAACAAACATAAAGATCGGTCGGTCGTCGTTTTCCCGATGATCCTTAAGAACGGTGAGCGCTTTGTCATAGTAAAAGGAATCGGATTCTTGCGTCGACGGCGCCTTCATGTCGTGCTGATCGATAAAAGTTTCAAATCCAATCGACTCCATAAAACGACCTTCATTGACGAAGGAGTAGTGGAGTGGTGACAGGAAAACCGTGTGGTATCCACAATCGGAAAGATACTGGACAAGAGACTGCCGGATTCGCCCTTCCAGAATGAAATTTGAGTAGCTGGTCAACCAACCAAGGTCGGTTATCGGCAAGCCGGAAACGAAACCTGCTGTTGTAATCCAGGTCCCACCTGAAAAGGTCTCGACTTTTAGGGGCCGAAGTGTTTCGTCCGGACCGTTGAAGGCTCCTTCCAACTCTTCTGGAATTTTTTCGTCGTAAAATATTTCGGGTGGAACGATCGACTCTGCCTGAACAACCAGAATGTCGGGCTTCGACACAAATTGTCTGCAAACACCGTGCGTTTCAGCGCTGCTGTCCAAAGTGGCTGTTTCTCGGTTTAGAAGTTCCAGAAGCGGAATTGGGTCTCCCAGGTTTGCCAGATGCTTCATGGATGTGAACACGGAAGTGATGTAGCGAAAGCGCATCAGGTCTTCGACGCCGCTGAAGGTGCGCGGTTGAAATGCGATTGCAAGCGCGACGCACAGGGGAAGCGCAATCAGCGCTCTCCATCTGCTTTTCGAAGAAGGTGTCTCGAACCAACCAAAAACGATAAGTGCTGCCAACGCCCCCAAAAACAACACGATCACGCCGATCACAAGTGGCAGGAAACCATCGAATAGGAATGCCAGTGTGCCGGGATTGAATGCGAAGTAATAGAGATCCACGACATTTGGAGCCACGGACATCCATTTGATTTTGGCGTAGGAGATAAATGCGATCAGTGCCACGACGGCCAAGCCGAAATATATTGATGTCTTGATCCGCCCGGTCAGCAATACCGAAAAGGCGATGATCGCAAAAGTGATGAAATATGCCATAGGCAGGGTCACGACCATGCGTTCTGCCAACGCAACACCTGCCATCCCGAGGAGCAACGTAAGTCCAATAATTCTTCGGTCAAAAAAGAAATCTACTAGCCGTCGCATCTAACCCTCTGCAGGTGATTTTCGTTCTTTTGTTAGCCTGCTAATCGCAACTTCGGAGTTAACTTGAATTGTCAGGTTTTCAATGCCCATTTCAGGCAATTGTTCTCTTAGGGTTAACCGTATTGTTCGGATCAGGTCGCCTATCACGCGATCCATCTATCAATTGAACTGCTCGTTCGTCTATAAATTAATGTATTAAATTTTCTTAATTAAGAAAACTTCGCGTGTAGGAAAACAAAATAATAGTAAAAAATTCGAATGGTAAAAATGTATAACTTGGAGCGTCGTAATTATTTTGTTTGTGAACTGCACTTATAGATCGCAAATGCAAAGTTATCGCAACTTGAATGCCACATGGTGGCTCATTTCTTGATTGTCCGGTTTCTCTCGTTAAACATCAAACTCGAGAGGCTAGCTGAGAAGACCTGGTTTCGCGCAGCAAAGTCCACTCGTCGGCAGGTGTTTCTGCCTCCAAATGGAGCAGTGCTTGCAGCTGAGCGAATGATTCTGAAATCGCCTGCATCCATAGCGAGACAAGCCAAGCACCACCTGACCCATGCACAAGTTCGGAAGCTAAAATTGATCTATTTTCAGGAAGAAGGTGGATGGCTCCCCAGGCCGGACTCGAACCAGCGACCCAGCGATTAACAGTCGCTTGCTCTACCAACTGAGCTACTGGGGATCACCACGCTCGGGGCCAGCAACGCTGCCCCGTCGGTGGAGATGCGTATATCAAAGGCTTGCTCCGTTTGCCAAGCCCCAAAGGCCTATTTTTTCATCGAGCCGACATTTTTTTGTTGCTCGTGTGGAAAACCTTATATTTTTCAGACAAGTAATCGCTGTAGCCAGCTTTTCATTCTCCAATCTAGGATGGCCTTGTATTGTTCTTTTGGTCCCGTGAAGTCAGCGATGTTCACGAAGGTGGGGACATAAGGTGCCGTGCTGACTGGAATTGATCATTTTGCTGAAGCGATAACACCAGTGCTTGTGCCGTGAACCGGATAAGGTTAGGAAGGATCTGACGGTTCCGGAGAAGGTCAGGCCTGATCCGGATGAAACGGGAATCCGGTGCTGGCTAATTGCCATAAACCGGAGCTGCCCCCGCAACTGTAAGCGGTGAGCGTTTGCGCGAAAACCCACTGGTCGAAGAGACCGGGAAGGGGCGCAAAACGCGCTGAGCCGCAAGCCAGGAGACCGGCCGTCGATCATGCAACCCTTTTGTGCTGTCGGGCGGACGGCTGGGAGACTGGATTGACGCACAAAGATACTTCCCGGGCCACCCTTGTCCTTGGCGGAGCACGCTCTGGAAAAAGCCGATTTGCCGAGCATATTGTGGCAGGCGCGGGCCTGGACAAGATTTATATCGCGACAGGCGCGGCGTTCGACGCCGAGATGGAAAGCCGGATCGATGCTCATCGTAATCAGCGCGGACCATCTTGGAAAACGATCGAAGAACAGACTGACCTGTCCTCCGTGCTTCAAAGAGAATGCCTCCCGAACACAGTCGTCCTTGTGGATTGCCTGACGCTTTGGCTTTCCAATCTTTATTTTGCTGAAAGAGACGTCGTCGCCGAAACCGCACATTTGTGCGAGGTCGTTGCGTCGCTGCAAGGACCGTGCGTCTTTGTCTCAAATGAAGTCGGCATGGGAATCGTGCCGGAGAACCGACTTTCCAGGTCGTTTCGAGATGCACAAGGCCGTCTCAATCAGGATATGGCGAAAGTCTGTGAAACAGTCGTTTTCGTAGCGGCTGGTTTGCCAATGATATTGAAACCTAACTCTCAACCGGACATCAAACTATGACCGCCTCCTTTGGAACTCCGGGCACAAAAATCCCGGCTACAATCGTCACCGGGTTTCTGGGTGCCGGGAAAACCACGCTTATTCGCAATCTGTTGCAAAATGCTGGCGGCAAGCGAATCGCTCTGATTGTCAATGAGTTTGGCGACATGGGCTTTGATGGGTCGCTGGTGAATGGCTGCGCGGACCCCGATTGTGCGGCTGAAGAAGTGGTCGAGCTGACCAATGGATGTATTTGCTGCACAGTTGCGGACGATTTCCTCCCAACGATGGAAATGTTGCTTGCGCGCGAGACGCCGCCCGAACATATCGTCATCGAGACTTCTGGTCTGGCGTTGCCTCAACCGCTCGTACGGGCGTTTTCCTGGCCAAGTGTGAAGCCAAAGGTGACTGTCGACGGTGTTGTCACCGTGCTTGATGCCGCGGCCTTGGCAGAAGGACGGATTGCGCTGGATGAAGACGCTCTGGAAGCGCAGCGCGCGGCTGATGAGGCCCTCGATCATGAAAGCCCGGTCGAAGAACTCTTTCATGATCAGCTACGTTGCGCGGATCTGGTCGTGCTCAACAAAGCCGACCTCGTTTCTGAAACTGCCTTGGACAGCGTGCATGGCCGAATTGCCAAAGATGTGCGTTCGGCGGTTCACATTGTATCGTCGGAAAAAGGTACTCTTCCGATTGAAGTGCTGCTCGGGCGTGGATCTGCAGCAGAAGATGACATGTCCGGACGACACGAGCATCACCACCATCACCACGACCATGACCACGAAGATGAGGACCACCATCATCATGATCATCACCACCATGATGATTTCGAAAGCCATGTCCTCCCGGTTTCCGCATTCGCCAGTTTGAAGCAAGCCGAGGACAAAGTCCTGGAAGCAATGTCGTTGAAGGGTGTCCTCAGGATCAAGGGTGCCGTCGAAATTGATCGAAAAGCTGCACCTGCCATGGTGCAAGCCGTTGGGCCAAGGGTTGAGACCTGGTTTGCTGCGGGTGCAGAAAGTTCAGGCCGTCTGGTTGTGATTGGTCTGAAGGGACTGGATCTTGATGCTGTCAGATCTGTTCTCGGTGGTTTGAAGGCCGCCGCCTAAAGGCCAGGAAAGCACAGGCACAGCCAAAAGACATGCATATCTTAGCCAGCCAGACACGCCGGATTGACGATGGTGGAGACGCAGTCGACCTTGGTCAGTCTCCAGCCGATATACTCTTTCTCTCCGCAGCAGATACAGAATTGGGCAGCTTTGCAGCTGCCCACGCAATGCTAGGGACGGACAGGGCAACCTTGCGGCTGGCGAATCTGATGGCGCTGTCGCATCCGTACTCGGTTGATCTTTATGCCGAGCAAACAGTCCGCGGCGCGCGCCTGGTTGTCTTGAGAGTCCTGGGTGGTGTCGAATATTGGCGCTACGGTCTTGAAAGGTTTGAAGAAGAAATACGCGCAAGCGGCATTGAACTGATTGTTGTTCCCGGTGACGACAAATGGGATGCCGATCTCAGTGGGCGGTCAACAAGGCCTGTTGAAGACGTTCATCGGTTTTGGCGGTACTGTGTTGAGGGCGGATCTGAAAACTATGCCAATGCTCTGCGCTTTTGTGCATTCCTGATCGGAGATTCTGAAGAACCCGCCCAGCCAGTTCCTCTTCCGCGTGCCGGTCTTTATCTTCCCGGACACGCATCCCCGGATCTGAGCACCTTGAAGTCGACCTGGCATGATCAGGCCAGGCCGCTGGCTGCCATCACCTTCTACCGTGCGCTTGTACAAGGTGCCCAGACTGCTCCGGTCGACGCCCTGGTTGATGCCCTGGACAAAGCAGGCGTCAACGCGATGCCGGTTTTTGTTTCGAGCCTGAAGGAAGCAGAATCCGTTGCCGTGCTGGAGAGCCTCTTCGCCGACGCGCGACCGGACGTCGTTCTGAACGGTACAGCATTCGCCGTTTCTAAGGCAGGGGCGCCGCATCAGCCCACGCCATTGGATCGACCGGGCAAGCCCGTATTGCAGGTCGTCTTTTCGTCTTCCTCAAAGGAAGGATGGGAAGAAAGCGATCAAGGTCTTTCCATTCGTGACCTCGCTATGCATGTGGTGTTGCCGGAAATAGACGGGCGCATCTTGAGCCGAGCCGTGTCGTTCAAGGAAGAGGGCGTTTTCGACGAGGCGACGCAATCAACACCCGTCAAATTCACACCCGTGCCTGATCGAATCACCTTTGTTGCGGACTTGGCGGCAAATTGGGCGAAGCTTGGCAAAAAGCCTAAGGCAGAGAAAAAGACCGCACTGATTCTGGCAAATTACCCCAACAAGGACGGTCGTCTTGCCAATGGAGTTGGCCTGGACACACCCGCATCCTGTGTCAAAGTTCTGGAAGCATTGAACAATGCCGGATTTGATACCGGCGAAGCCCCAAAAAGTTCCGCTGCCCTGATGGAGACACTGACAAGTGGGGTCACCAATTCTCTTGATAAACGTTCTGACAAAATGGCGTTTCAGGAATTTGACCTGAACGACTACCAATCGGCCTTTGCGCGGCTGTCTGATGATGTGAGGCGTTCAGTTCTCGAGCGTTGGGGACAACCTGAAGACGACCCACATGTGACAGACGGCAAATTCCGCTTGGGTCTACACAGGTTTGGCAATCAGGTTGTCGGTATTCAACCGGCGCGCGGCTACAACATTGATCCGAAGGAAACGTATCACGATCCGGACCTTGTACCGCCGCACAACTATTTCGCTTTTTACTTCTGGCTGGGTTGCTCCTTCGGGGTGGATGCTGTCATTCATCTGGGCAAACATGGCAATCTGGAATGGTTGCCCGGAAAGGCGCTAGCTCTTTCGGCAAACTGCTTTCCCGAAGCAGTGCTTGGGCCGGTGCCAAACATCTATCCATTCATTGTCAACGATCCGGGTGAGGGGGCGCAGGCAAAAAGACGGACCTCTGCCGTCATTGTCGATCATTTGACGCCAGCCTTGACGCGGGCTGAAAGCCACGGCGTCGCGGAAGAGATGGAGACACTCCTGGATGAGTATTATCTCGCCAGCGGCGTGGATCCGCGCCGCTTGAAAGCACTGACCGGCGACATTCTGGATGCCGCTGCACGTCATGGGCTCGACAAGGATATCGGCCTTTCTGACGAAATGGACGAGGAAACGCGTTTGGCGCGTTTGGACGCGCATTTGTGCGACTTAAAGGAGCTGCAGATCCGCGACGGACTTCATATTCTTGGAGTAAGCCCGGACGGAGAACAGTTGACCGATCTCCTGGCAGCGCTTGCAAGAGTGCCACGCGGGGCCAGCCCTGCAGACGAGAGCCTTCAGAGAGCCATCGCAAAAGACCTTGGGTTTGGTGACTTTGATCCCCTCGACTGCGACTTTTCCGAGGCCTGGACCTACATTAGGCCCAAACTGCTTCAAGAAGTGCTTGCCTCCGCCTGGCGTTCCAACGGTGACACTGTCGAGCGAATTGAGGTGCTAGCCCAGCGACTGATATCCGGCAATTCGGATGCGCCAGAAGACTGGATATCGACGAAAGCGGCTCTTCGTGAGGTCAATGAAACCCTTCGGCCTTCGGTTTGCGGGTCTGGGAATGCCGAAATCGCTGCGGTGTTAACGTCGCTCTCTGGAGGGTTCGTAGAGCCAGGGCCGTCTGGTGCACCTTCGAGAGGCCGGCCGGACGTTCTGCCGACAGGCAAGAATTTCTACTCCGTCGATGTTCGGGCCGTTCCAACCGAAACTGCCTGGCGGCTTGGTCAGAAGTCCGCTCAGTTGATTGCGGAACGCTATTTTCAGGAGGAGGGCGAGTGGCCCTCGTCCCTGGTGTTGACTTGTTGGGGCACTGCGAACATGCGCACCGGAGGAGACGATATCGCGCAGGCATTGGCTCTGATTGGAGCAAAACCCGTTTGGGAGACCGGCTCGGGTCGCGTTACGGGATTTGAAATTCTCAAACTGTCAGAACTCGGGCGTCCACGTATCGATGTGACATTGAGAGTTTCAGGCTTCTTTAGAGACGCATTTCCGCACCAAATGGATCTGTTCGACAGCGCGGTTAGAGCAGTTGGTGCACTCAATGAACCAGAGGTCGCAAACCCCGTCGCTTCGCGTATGAAAGATGAGACGAGACGCCTCGTTGAAGACGGTCTGGACAAGAATACGGCGGCTCAACGAGCGGGCTTCAGAGTGTTCGGGTCCAAACCAGGGGCCTATGGTGCAGGTCTTCAAGCGCTTATTGATGAGGGCATTTGGCAGAAACGCGCAGATTTTGCAGACGTGTTTCTGAGCTGGGGCGGATATGCTTATGGCGGCGGCGCGGAAGGGACAGGCGCGCGCCCAGATTTGGAAAAGCGCCTGCGGTCCGTTGATGCCGTTCTTCACAATCAGGACAACCGGGAGCATGATCTGCTCGACAGCGATGACTATTACCAGTTCGAAGGTGGGCTGGCCGCGACGGTCGAAACGCTGTCTGAAAAAGACCCCAAGATTTATCACAATGATCATTCCCGGCCCGAACGTCCGGTGGTTCGTTCATTGACGGAAGAGTTGGGCCGTGTCGTCCGGGCCCGTGCCGCAAACCCGAAATGGATTCGTGGTGTCATGCGCCACGGTTACAAAGGGGCATTTGAGATGGTTGCCACGCTCGATTATCTCTTCGCGTTCGCAGCCACAACACATGCTGTTGGGGACCATCACTTTGATCAGCTTTACGACGCATACCTGGATGATGAAACCGTTCGAGATTTCCTTAAAGATGCCAATCCTGCAGGTTTCAATGAAATGCTCGACCGATTTCAGGACGCAATTGAGCGCGGCCTCTGGACGCCGCGTCGCAATTCGACCCATTCTGCCTTGAGTGACATGAAATCCAATCTCGTGGAGACACCAGCACCGTGACCGAAGAAAACGACAAGCCAGGGTTGACCGAAGAAGAACTGAATGCCCGTCACGCCGAGAAGATGCGCAAGAAGAAGGCGGCGCGCGACAAGATCATGGCGACCAAGACCATCGAAAAAGGTCTTCTGATTGTGCATACCGGCAAGGGAAAGGGAAAATCGACCGCCGGTTTCGGTATGGTTTTTCGCTCTCTCGGTCATGGCCACAAAGTTGGCGTTGTGCAGTTTGTCAAAGGCCGTATCGAAACTGGCGAGCGTGCAGCACTCGAACGATTTTCAGATCTGGTGACCATAAAGCGCATGGGCGAAGGTTTTACCTGGGAGACACAGGACAGACAGCGCGACATAGACGCCGCCCAACAAGCCTGGGATGCGGCGAAAGAGATGATTACATCCGGTGATTTTCGGCTGATCCTTTGCGACGAACTCAACATCGTTTTGCGCTACGACTATCTCGACATTGCTGAAGTGGTCGACTTTCTGAAGAACGAGAAGCCCGATGATGTGCACGTTGTCATCACAGGCCGAAATGCCAAAGACGAACTGATTGAGATTGCCGATCTTGTGACCGAGATGACGCAAATCAAGCACCCGTTCCGATCAGGCGTTAAGCCACAAGAGGGTATAGAGTTCTAAAGGTGAGTTCCGGTGCAGGGTTCATGTGTCGTAACATCGGCACAAGCTGCCGATGTTGAAGAGATTACACAGGTTCTGAGACGTTCAATCGCGGAACTCTGTGTTGCCGATCATCTCGGCGAAACTTCGAAACTCGAACCGTGGTTGGCCAACAAGACGTCGGAGAATGTGCTTCAATGGATTGAAGGACCGGATCTGGTCGTGGCCGCTCACCTTCAAACAGATAGCACCCGGTTCATAGCTGGTGTCGGGATGGCGTCAACGGTGGGCGAGGTTTTGTTGAACTATGTGCATCCGGATGCTCGGCTGGGTGGTGTCAGCAAGGCAGTCATGCTCTCGCTGGAGGATCATCTTAGAAAGCTTGGCCTCACAAAGGCGCGGTTGACGAGCACGGTTACCGCTGAGCGGTTTTACAGATCGATTGGCTATGTCGAGACTGGCGGCACCAGATCGCACAGGGGCGTGGTGGTGCGGGATTTTGAGAAGGTGTTTTGATAATGAACAGGCTCTTTGATCATTCGTTACGGTCCGCGTCGGCAGATCATGCCGAGATTGTCCGCAAATATGAACTTTATCGAACCATTGTCGAATTTCTGGCGGCGGTGTTGTTCATCATTGGCAGCATATTTTTCTTCTATGAGCGTCTCGTATTCGCAGGCACCTGGCTGTTTCTGATCGGATCAGTGTTCTTTGCTGTCCGTCCCACCATTCGGCTGTTGCTGGAGCTTCGACTTGCAAATCTGCCGGTGCCAAAGGAATTTCGACCTTATGGAGCCGCTCCCGTGTCAGAAGACACCGCACAATGATTGAAAGCAAGTTCGCCAGGAGTTGCCCGGCGATAATGGTGCAGGGAACCGGCTCAAATGTGGGCAAAAGCCTTATCGTTGCAGGCTTATGCCGTTTGTTCGCCAATCGTGGGCTTTCGGTAAATCCGTTCAAACCGCAAAACATGTCCAACAATGCGGCCGTGACTGTCGATGGCGGTGAAATCGGCCGGGCACAAGCGCTTCAGGCTTTGGGGAGCCGAGTGTCTGCGACGGTCCACATGAATCCCGTGCTGCTTAAACCCGAAACCGATACCGGAGCACAAGTCATCGTGCAGGGAACCAGATTTGGCACGATGCGAGCTCGAGAATATGGAAAACAAAAAAGTGCACTCCTACCGAGGGTTCTTGAGAGTTTTGAAAAAATTACTTCAAGCTCAGACCTTGTGATTGTCGAAGGAGCAGGCAGCCCGGCCGAAATCAACTTGAGGGCAGGAGACATTGCAAATATGGGGTTCGCAGAAGCGGCGGACCTGCCGGTCGTCTTATGCGCAGATATCGACCGAGGTGGCGTCATAGCATCCGTGGTTGGGACCCACGCGGTGCTGCTTCCTGAGGAGAGGAACCGTATCAAGGGCTTCTTCATAAACCGCTTCAGAGGCGATCCGAGCCTTTTTGAGGAGGGCATGCGCGAGATTGAAAGCCGTACAGCATGGCGTGGCCTTGGTGTTGTGCCGTGGTTTTCCGACGCTGCGAAACTGCCGGCGGAGGATGCCCTCGGACTGGCAGACGGCTTCGGCACAGGCAAAGTCAAAATTGTCGTGCCCGTTATGTCCCGGATCGCAAATTTCGACGATCTGGATCCCCTGCGACTGGAACAGGATGTCACCCTTGAACTGGTGCAATCCGGTGCGCCGTTGCCTGCCGACGCGGATATCGTTCTACTTCCAGGCTCCAAATCCACCATCGGCGATCTTGCGTTTTTCCGGGCGCAGGGTTGGGACATCGATCTGAAAGCACACCATCGCCGTGGTGGGCATATTCTTGGCGTCTGTGGAGGATACCAGATGCTCGGCAAGACGATCTCAGACCCGGATGGTATTGAAGGGACACCCGGCACGGTCGAAGGGCTTGGATTTTTGGACGTGACGACGATACTGACACCGCAAAAATCAACGGTATCAGCATCCGGAAATCACATCGCAAGTGGTGCTGCTGTGAAAGGGTACGAAATCCATATCGGGGTTACATCGGGACCGGATTGCGAGCGACCCATGATGATGCTCGAAGACGATAAGCCTGATGGCGCGATTTCTGCGGACGGGCGCGTCTATGGAACCTATGTGCACGGGCTTTTTACGGGCGATGATTTCCGAACGGCTTATCTCGACGGTTTTGATGCCAGGGCACTGGTTGCGTATGACAGGCGCATCGACGAAATTCTGGACGACCTTGCAAGTCACCTGGGTGAAGTGATGGATATAGATGCGATTCTGGATATTGCACAGCGCAGATGACTGCAGTTGGCGTTCAGATAGGCTAAGCCACAAAAAGGATGGCCAGACTGACAACCAGCACGGCTTGAAGCCAGCAAGCACCAACCAGTAGGACAAGTGCCTCCGCGATATCATCAGATGACGCTTGCTTGCGTCCGGTTTCGTTCAGATAGCTGTCCTGGGCGGTATATTCGGCATAAACGCGCGGCCCAGCCAGCGCCAGATTAAGCGATCCCGCCATGGCTGCTTCCGGCCAACCCGCGTTTGGAGAGCGGTGTTTGCCAGCGTCTGAGCGAATGCACTTGAGGCTATCGGCAATGTTTCCCTTTGCCATTGGCGCCGCAAACGCGATGAAGAGGCCCGCAAGGCGCGACGCAGGCAAATTGATCAGGTCGTCAAACCTTGCCGATGCCCAGCCGAACTCGCCGTATTTTTCATTTTTATGGCCGATCATACTGTCTGCGGTGTTGATGGCCTTGTAGGCAAGCAGTCCGGGAAGTCCCAGCACGGCAAACCAGAACGCGGGAGCGACGACCCCGTCCGAGAAGTTTTCAGCGCAAGATTCAATCGCAGCACGCGAAACGCCGGCTTCATCCAGCTTGTCCGGGTCGCGCCCAACGATCATTGAAACCGCTTTTCGCCCGCCGGAAAGGCCATGCTCTTTAAACCCATCCCGAACCGCTGCAACATGCCGGTAAAGGCTGTTTTGTGCCAAGAACACAGCAGCGATGACAACTGTGAGTATGTCTCCAAAAGGCAACTTGGCTGTCAGCGACTGAAGACAAAAACCTGCCACCAACGACAGCATGATGATTGTGATCAGCACCAGAATGCCATTTTGCTTTCTTTTGACATCCGACAAAGTCGACTGGTTGAAACGGTGATCGAAGGCTGAAATCAGTTTTCCGAACCAGACGACAGGATGAGGCAAACGGCGCCACAACCAGTCGGGATCACCTACAATCGCGTCCAACAAAAGCGCTGCCACCAACAGCCATAAAGCATTGTCCAACACCAGCATCGTTGTAGATCAACTCTCGGCCTGAATTTCAGTGAGCGCATCGGAAAGGCGTTCCAGATTTTCTGCGCTTCCCGGCAATCCGAACCGGATCCAGGTTGGAGCATAGTCAAATATCCGCGTCCAGATATGTCGGCGCGCCAGTGCCTGATGCAGTTTCGAAGCGTCCCGCAGCCCTGCCAGCGCGTAAAGCGGCGTTCCACCAAAAACACTCAAGTTGTTCTGGGAAAGGCAAAGCGTCAGATCGGCCATCTCATCTGCCAGTTGACCTGACATTTTTTTCTGCCAGTCAGTGTCTTTGAGCGCAGATGTGCCGATTTCGATCGCTGGACCGCTCAAGCTCCAGCTCTCCAGGATCGACGACATGTTTTCTGTCACGGTCTTGGGGCCCGCAAGAAATCCGAGACGAAGTCCGGCGAGGCCGAAAAACTTGCCAAATGATCTTAACACCACAACGTTTTCGCCAGCGATGTGGGGCAAGATGCTGGAACCGGGCACCACATCCGCAAATGCTTCATCCACAACCAGGAATCCGCCCTTGTCTGTCAGCGATCTTGCGATCTCCAAGAGGCTCTTCACGTCAATCAGTTGACCGTCGGGGTTGTTCGGATTGACCAGCACCACAATTTTAGCGCTTTCCGGAACCGCATAGATGCTGGACAATTCGACCAAATCGCATTTCTCGCGAACCCAGACGGCTTTGTGGCTGGTGTAACTGGGGGAGGTGAGCGCGACGGGTCCGTCCGACAGCACGGATGGCAACAGGGAAATAAGAAGCTGAGTGCCAGGTGCGGCGACGACGCCCAGATGATCCGGAATGGCATAGGCGCGCCGTGCGGCGGTGATCAGTCGTTCCTGACCTGCCCTGGCCGGCAGATCCGTCCATGCCGTCTTGGTGACCGAGCCAGGCAGTGGATAGGAATGTGGGTTGATGCCGGTTGACAGATCCAGCCAGTCGACGCGTGTGCCGCCATACTGTTCCATTGCGCGCGTAAGGTCCCCGCCGTGTTCCATCAAATTGTCCCTCGCCAATCGCTTCGGATTTGAGCATCAGAGCGAAACGCGTAACCGATTTGCAGCGACAGGTCACCGACGGAAACGACATGCCCTTGTCAAAAGCACAGATTGACAGCAAGAACACTCGGTCGCTAAAAAGAACAAAGAGTGAACAAATGCATCTCTTTGTCCGGAGAGTTTTATGACGACAGGTCGACGCAGCCAATCAAAAGCTAATGAAATTGAACGAGAAGACCTCTTGTCGGCGCTTTCGGCTGCCAGGGCATCCTTGATCGAAGCGCAGCGATGCATGCGACCAAGGTCCGGTTTGGCCAGATCCGCAAAAGCCGTCATTTCCGAAATCGACGAGTTTGCCTTTGTCCTGACTGGAAAGGAGAATTACTTTTACACCAAAGCACATGGCACGCCGCCAAGAAGCGTTTCAACGCGGTGAAGGGAATTGGATTGCACCTGCCACCTGTTGAACTAGGTGAGACCTGCCTGGGTTTCCTCAATCAGATGATCAACCATCCTGTCCAGTGTTTCCTGAGGCAGTTGGCTGTCTTCTGAAATTTCTCCGGCAAGCGCCAGCTGTTTATCCGCTGATGTTCCCCTGGTCGCAATTTCCCGGATGTGCATGAGGTCGCTCTCGCAGCCAAAATGTTCTGCGTCGGGCCAGACCAGTTCAATCATTTCGTCAATCAGATCAATGAATGGAACGGTTTCGTTGCGGCCGAAGTCGATCAGTCGCACTGCCGTACCGTGACGTTGGGCCTGCCAGCGATTCTCCGACAATAGAAAGCGTGAGTACCTGCGCCAGCTTTGGTTTGCACGGCGAAGCCGAAACAGCATTCTGCACAAGCATCGATAGAGAGCGGCAATGGCAATGGCATCGTCCAAACGCGGGCAGACATCCGTTACGCGCATTTCCAAAGTGGGAAACCGGTCTGACGGGCGAAGGTCCCACCAGATTTTGGTGGCATCCTCGATTACGCCGGCATTCGTCAGAATGTCGACCGTGTGCCGGTACTCGTAGTTGCTCTCAAAACGTGGCGGCAGACCGGTCCTTGGCAACTCGTTGAAAACGGACAGGCGGTAGGACTTCAATCCCGTTCTGCGTCCGCGCCAAAAGGGTGACGAGGTGCTGAGTGCCAGAAGATGTGGCAGAAAATAGGAAAGTTGATTGAACAGTTCGATCCGAAGTTCTTCATCTTCAATCCCGACATGCACGTGCATGCCGCAAATCAACATCCGTTTGGCGACCACCTGCATGGTTCTGGCGATTTCGTTATAGCGTTCCTTGTTGGTATGCGGCTGATCTGTCCATTCCGCAAACGGGTGCGTGGAAGCGGCAATCGGGGCCAAATTGAATTGGGACGCCTCCTGAGTGATTGTCTTGCGGAAATAGGAAAGTTCAGCACGAACCTCAGCTAGTGTCATGCAAACCGGTGTGCCGACCTCGATCTGGCAGCGCAGAAACTCCGGACTGACCCGGCCTTCCAACGCGCTCTCACAGGCCTGAAAGAGCTCAGGAGGCGGGCTGCTCGCCAGTTTACGACTCGACTTGTCTACGAGAAGATATTCTTCTTCGACACCAATGCTGAAACTTGGTTCTTTCATCAAGGAACCTTCCGAATATTTGTTTTGCCTCATCAAGGCAGAAAAGCTGCCTATTTGGCAAACAAAGTTTCGGACTTAAGCAATCTGCGATGCATATCAAAAGGCTACCAGATGTTTCCAGCTCCAGGCGTATAGGCAGCCCCCATCACTGTATTGGCCTTAAGGACGTCGCATTCCGCGATGCCGGAAAATTTGGCGATAGCAGTGCTGCTCTCTGAAATTGAAGCCGCGAACTTGAGCTTGCTTCCAGCAGAGATTTCGACTGTATCAAGGCCCTGAATGAGAACGCTTTTCGGCGCGCTGATGATAACGTCCTGATTTTGCAGCGTGATGATGCTTTCAAGCTCGGCCAGCCTGGCTTCAAGATCGTTGACCCGTTGACGAAGAGCCTCAACTACCTGATCGCTGTTGCCGGATTGAGATACGACTTGAGGGGTCTTCCTGGGGCGGGGCGGTTCCACGCGCTTCATCGTCGATGTAGTCACAGCGCGAGCGGGCTTTTTCAAAGCGGCGGCTGGATTGGAAGGCGGTTTCATTGGCTTTCCTCAATGTTTGGGAACAGAGGGAAAACGCTAACATGCCGTAAGGGAAATGCACAATCAGCCGCAATGCTGAAGCATTTTGAACTAGCAGGTCGAACAATGAGAATAAATGGAGGCCCCGACCGGAATCGAACCGGTGTACACGGATTTGCAATCCGCTGCGTCACCACTCCGCCACAGGGCCTCTTGGTGGTGTGCCGCGCCTTATCAAACAGTTGTACGCGTTGGTCAAGTCCTGAATTCCGGCAGCAGAAAATATCCACCGGTCGCCGATTTGAAATCTTGGAGGCAAATGTTCACCGTGTGAAAAGCACCCAAAACCTGGAAATGGCGGGGCATCCGCAGTTTCTGATACTTGTCAGGGCGCTTCCGCATCGCTAATGAACGTCACTTGAGAGGCGCCGGACGCTCGGCGAGTCAAATATGAGGGCCGATATGACGGACTTTAGCCAGTCGCGCCGCAAGATGGTGGACAACCAGCTGCGCACGAACGACGTGACCGACCACAGGATCCTGGACGCAATGGAACTGGTTCCTCGGGAGCGTTTTGTACCGGCCTCAAAAAAAGCCGTCGCATATATCGATGAAGACCTGCCAGTCGGTCCGACTGACAGCGGCCGGGTCGTCATGAAACCGCATATTTTTGGCAAGCTGGTGCAGCTGTCTGAAATCCGGGAAGGCGATGTGGTCCTCGTCGTGGGCGCAGGGACAGGCTACAGTGCTGCGGTCGTTTCCAAGCTGGCAGCTTCCGTGGTTGCACTGGAAGAAAATGAAGAACTTGCAAAAACAGCGACTGAAATCCTCGTTGAGCTTGGGATCGAAAACGCCGTGGTGGTTGAAGGCGCACTGAACAAAGGGTTTGCATCCGAAGGACCTTACGATGTCATTCTGATCGATGGCGCTGTTGAGGTTCTGCCCGATGAACTGACCAAGCAGCTGAAGCCCGGTGGGCGGCTGACGGTTGTCGAAGGACAGGGCGGTTCAGGAACTGCCAAGCTCTATCGAAATTCCGACGGTGTTATCGGCAGCGTGTTCGGCTTCAACGCTTCGGTCAGCCTGCTGCCCGGATTTGAGAAAACGGAAGAATTCGAATTCTAGGTTTTTCTGCGCTTCTTAAGTTATTTGGCCCGCCTTTTTTGGCGGGCTTTTTTGTTGCAGAACGAATTGATCAGTCGTTGGACGTCCGACTTGTTGCACCAATGCCTCACTCGTCGAAAAACGGATTTTCTTGATCGCAAACAGTTGAAGAATAACACCCATCAGTTTACTCAACACTGTCGAGTAGGGTGACCCGGAAGGAGTACGGCGTGTCTGGTCGTTCAACACTGAAAGCAGTGGCCATAACTGTTGGGCTTATGGCGAGCGTTTCCAGCGGATCCTTGACGGGGGGCATGTCTGCCGCGCAGGCAGAAACGATTCGCGAATCTTTAGCGCTAGCATATTCCAACAATCCGACGCTGAATGCCGCTCGCGCGCAGCTTCGCGGAGTTGATGAGAATGTGCCTCAAGCGCTGTCGGGGTGGCGTCCGACAATTACCGCGTCGGGTTCTGCCGGACGCCTTGCCAATGGAACAGATGGCAACATCGATTACCGCAACAATGCCTCGATATCTCTGACGATCAGTCAGACATTGTTTCGCGGGTTCCGGACAATCAATTCCACGCGTCAGGCCGAGGCCGTTGTGCGAGCACAGCGCGAAAGCCTGAGTTCAACGGAGCAGGACACGCTTTTGAGCGCTGCAACGGCTTATGTTGACGTCATCCGTGATACCGCGCTCGTGTCGCTTCAACGCAGTGACCTGGCCTTCCTTCAGGAACAGGTGCGCGCGGCGCGTGACCGTTTTGACGTAGGCGAGGGAACTCGGACCGATGTCAGCCAGGCTGAAGCGCGGGCGGCGGAAGCGCGCGCAAGTCTGAACACGGCACTTGCCAACCTGAACACCAGCCGGGCCATTTATCGTCAGGTCATAGGGATCGAAGCCCGCAGTTTGTCAGCGGATACCTCGATCAACCGTGTTGTGCCGAAGTCGCTTGATCAGGCCATGCAGCTCAGTGAAACGCACCAGCCGCTGATCCGGCAGGCCCAGCATCTGGTTGACGCCGCACTTTTCAACATCAAGGCAATTGAAGGTGAGCTGCTGCCGACAGTGACGTTGGATGGTAGTATTTCAAGAACCTGGAACCCCTCCGCATTTGCGGATGAAAGCGACAACGCACAAATATTCGGAAATGTCAGCATCCCCATCTATCAGGGCGGTGGCGTTTCCTCTCGGGTACGCCAGGCAAAGGAAGAACTGGGTCAGACCCGTCTTCAGCTGGATGTCACCCGAGATCAGGTGCGCGCGAACGTGATTTCAGCATGGGGCGTCTATCAAGCTGCCGAAGCGTCGATTGTTGCGGCTCAAGCGGCGGTCGAAGCACAGCAGTTGGCTCTTGAAGGTGTCATTGAAGAACAGCGTGTGGGTCAGCGGACAACATTGGACGTTCTGGATGCGCAGCGTGAACTCGTGACACAGCAGTCCAATTTGGTAACCGCGCAGCGCAATCGGATCATCGGCGGATATCAGCTTGTTTCTGCTATCGGGCGTCTCGATGCGGACAGTCTCGGGCTGAATGTTGCCCGCTACAATCCCAAGCAGCACTACAAG
Organism: Roseibium porphyridii; assembly: GCF_026191725.2. Lineage (NCBI taxonomy): Bacteria > Pseudomonadati > Pseudomonadota > Alphaproteobacteria > Hyphomicrobiales > Stappiaceae > Roseibium > Roseibium porphyridii. The sequence continues at coordinate 3,425,742 of NZ_CP120863.1, read as the reverse complement.
GCGGTTCGTGACCAGTGGATTGGTCTTCGCACACCTGACGGTCGCTAGGCTTTTCGGCAAATCTTATTGATAATGCAGTGAAAGCTGCACTGTAGTTGAAGCGTATGGGCAGACAGCTCATACGCTTCATGTCGTTGAAATTGCGATTTTCAGATGTGAATTTCTTGAGAAATGGTCTCTTGCAACGCCTAAATCCGACTTAAGAGGGGAAAAGGCGTTGGTAATGGACGCGCTTGCTTTGCGCGTTTCTTATTGACCCGCATAATTTCGATTAACGAATCATTCAGCATTGGCTGAGTGTTCGGTAGCGTAGCCGGCAAGTACGGGGGAAGGCATGGCACAGGCGAAAAAGGCTGACGAGCCGTCGATGGAGGAAATCCTCGCATCGATCCGCCGTATTATATCCGACGAGGATTCCCAAGGTGCTGACTCTGGCGAAGCCGATGCAAGTGAAGAAGTTGAAACCCCAGTAGCAGAAGAGGCGGCTGACGATATGGGCGATGCCTCCGAAATGTCCCAGGACGATCTCGACAAGCTGTTCGATATGAGCAGCGATGACGATGACATTGAAAGTGAAGACGATACTGGCGGTGAAGACGTCGACGACATGGCTGCGGCCATGGAAGCAGACGCAGCCGAAGACGAAGAAGAAGACATTCTTGAACTGACCGAGGAATTGGCGGTTCCAGACGAAATGGAGATGGTCGAGGGACTTGCCGAAGACCTTGAAGGGGCCGAGGGCGACCTATCGTTTGCAGAAGCTCCAGTGGAAGACGCTGAGCCAGAGCCCGAACCGGAAGCTATGCCTGAGCCGGAAATGGCGATGGACATGCCTATCCCGGACGATCTTCCAACGGTCGCCGATGACGCGCCTTTGACTTCCAACAACACGGGTGAAGCCGTACATGCTGCATTCGACAATTTGTCGAACATGTTTGTCGGCTCTCAAGCCCAGACCGTGGAAGAGCTTGTCAAGGAAATGCTCCGTCCAATGCTGAAGGCATGGCTTGATCAGCATTTGCCTGGAATGGTCGAGCAGATGGTGCAAAAGGAAATCCAGCGTGTAACGCGCCGCCGATAGAGTTCCTGTTCAGCTATGACAATCAGTCAGGGGGTGCTAAATGGCACCCCCTATATTTTTTGGATGCGATGCTGGAACACAGATCGTGCCATTCGCAGCCTTCACATCCTGCTCGAATGGACTCGTCTGCGAAAGCGGCCCTTAACGCGGCCACCTGTGATGCCGTAAGACGCAATGCCATTTTGGTTTCAAGGCTGGTTTTGAGAAGAGAGCCAATCTGGCGCGCCGCCATTTCATCCCGAGTTCGAACACTGTCATTGTGACAATGGCAACCGGCTTCGTCCAACATCGGTGTGCAGATATCGTCCGGCCCGGAAACAAGCTGCACAGCTTCACCCTCATTCAAACGTGCGATGATCTGATCATAGTTCTTGACGAAATCGGGTGTGTACCCCCGGCCAAGGTAGGTCAGCATACATAAGAGGTGATGCGGTCGGATCGAGACAGTCATTTACCGCTTATGGCAGGAAATTGCTCAGCGCCCAAGGCGACTTCTCTCAGCTTTGGCCCATCGGCCTGATTTGCCAGCCATTGGACATTGTTTCACATCTATCGGCTGTTGACTTGCGGCTGAGCATCAGATTTACACGGGTGCTCACGAATTTAGACTTTTATCCTCCCAACGAGTGACCCTGATGCTGGATAAGACTTACAATGCGGCCAGCGTTGAGCCGCGGATTTACGAAACCTGGGAAAAGGCCGAGGCATTCAAGGCCGGTGCTGGTGCCAAGGATGGCGCTGATGCTTTTTCCATCGTAATTCCGCCTCCCAATGTGACGGGCTCACTGCACATGGGACACGCGCTTAACAACACGCTCCAGGATATTCTCATTCGCTGGAAGCGCATGCAGGGTTTTGATGTCCTCTGGCAACCGGGAACCGACCATGCCGGCATCGCCACGCAGATGGTCGTCGAGCGCGAGTTGATGGAAACTCAACAGCCTGGACGGCGCGAAATGGGCCGTGAAGCGTTCGTTGAACGAGTCTGGGAGCAAAAGCGTAATTCTGAAGGAACAATTCTCGGTCAGCTGAAACGGTTGGGGGCTTCATGCGATTGGAGCCGAACCGAATTCACGATGTCGCCAAACCTGTCGGCAGCCGTTCTGAAAGTCTTTGTCGACCTTTACAATGAAGGTCTGATTTACAAGTCCAAGCGGCTCGTCAACTGGGATCCGAAATTCGAAACCGCAATTTCGGACCTTGAAGTTGAGAACATCGAAACCGATGGCCACATGTGGCACTTCAAGTACCCTCTGGCCAGCGGTGAAACGTATGAGTACGTCGAAAAGGACGAGGAGGGGAACATTACCCTTCGCGAAACCCGCGACTACATCTCTATCGCGACCACACGCCCGGAAACGATGCTCGGCGACGGTGCGGTTGCTGTTCACCCCGACGATGAACGCTACAAGCCGATTATCGGCAAGCTCTGTGAAATTCCGGTAGGGCCGAAAGAGCACCGACGCCTGATACCGATCATCACGGATGACTATCCGGACCCGGATTTCGGTTCAGGCGCGGTCAAGATTACCGGCGCGCATGACTTCAACGACAATGGCGTAGCGCAACGCAACAAGATCCCGATGTACCGCCTGATGGACACCAGGGGCGCCATGCGCTCCGACGGGGCTCCGTATGTTGAAGAAGCTGTGAAGGCACAGGCGATCATTGATGGCGCAGAAATGTCCATCAACGAAGTCGATCTCATCAACATCGTTCCAGACGACCTGCGTGGCCTGGATCGCTTCGAGGCGCGCAAGCGGGTTGTAGAGCAAATCACTGCCGAAGGACTGGCGGTCATGGTGCCTAGCGATCACCCTGAGGTCGCCTGGATGAAAGGTCAGGCACCGGACTGGCATCCGCTTGGCAGGGCAATTGTCCGTCCACTTGGAGAAGACGAGGAAGGGCCGACAGAGTTGCCTTTGGTCGAATCCAAGAAGATCATGCAGCCCTTTGGCGACAGGTCGAAAGTCGTTATCGAACCGATGTTGACCGATCAGTGGTTTGTCGACGCCAAGAAACTGACTGGACCCGCGTTGCAGGCGGTCAAGGACGGCTCGACGAAGCTGATACCAGGCAACGCGGACAAAACGTACTTCAACTGGCTGGATGACATTCAGCCCTGGTGTATTTCGCGCCAACTCTGGTGGGGACACCAGATTCCAGTCTGGTACGACGCTGAGGGCAACGAGTATTGCGCACAGACTGAAGCCGAAGCTATTGAAATGGCCAACGGAAAGGCTTTGACGCGAGATCCGGATGTTCTGGACACATGGTTCTCGTCAGCGCTCTGGCCGTTTTCAACGTTGGGGTGGCCGAATGAAACGCCGGAACTTCAGCGATATTACAAAACGGATGTGTTGGTCACAGGTCTCGATATCATCTTCTTCTGGGTCGCCAGAATGATGATGCAGGGCATTCATTTTATGGGCGAAGTGCCGTTCCACACGGTCTATTTCAACTCGATCGTGGTCGATGGCAAGGGCAAGAAAATGTCCAAATCGACTGGAAATGTTATCGATCCTCTCGATTTGATCGATCGTTTCGGCGCGGATGCGACGCGCTTCGCACTTGCAAGTCAGGAAGTCCAGGCGCGCCGCACTTTGCGAATGTCCGATCAGGCAGCTGAAGGCGGACAACGGTTTGCCACAAAGCTTTGGAATGCGTCCAGGTTTGCTGAAATGAACGGTTGCGCGCGTGTTGAAGGCTTCGATCCTGAAGCAACCCGACATACATTGAACCGCTGGATCGCGACCGAAATGGGCCGCTGCACGGCTGAAGTAACTGCCGCGCTTGAGGACTATCGTTTCAACGATGCCGCCGGGGCCGTTTATCGCTTCACCTGGAACACCTTCTGTGACTGGTATCTGGAGCTGGCCAAACCGATCTTCAACGGTGAGGACGAAGAGGCAAAGACAGAAACCCGAGCAACAACGGCCTGGGCGATCGATGAGATTTTGAAGGTTCTCCATCCCTTTATGCCGTTCCTGACGGAAGAGCTTTGGGAACGTCTTGGCGATGAAGGCGTTAGGGCCGACAACCTGCTGATGCTGACCGCGTGGCCGGAAGCGCTTGTTTCAGACAGCAATGCCGCGGCCGAAATCAATTGGCTGGTGACATTCATTTCTGAAATTCGGTCGGTTCGCGCCGAAATGAACGTGCCGGCAGGGGCAAAGGTCAATATCGTCGTTGCCGGGGCAAGCGATCAGACCAGGTCTCGGCTGTCTACGCATGAAGCTGCCATATTGCGCCTTGCTCGCGGTGAAAGCGTGGAGCTTGCCGATGTTGCACCGTCCGGATCGGCTCAGATTATTGTGGGCGAAGCTACAGTAAGCCTGCCGCTTGCCGGGGTTATCGACCTTGGTGCGGAAAAAGCGCGGCTCGAAAAGGAGATTGGAAAACTCCAGGGCGAGATTTCCAAGATCGAAAAGAAGCTGGCAAATCCGAAGTTCGTTGAAAAGGCGCCGGAAGAAGTTGTTGAAGGCGAACGGGAAAAGGTGGCCGAATCCTCTGAAAAGCTGGAAAAGGTTCAGATCGCCCTGAAACGGCTTTCGGAAATTGGCTAAATGATTTTCGGTCCGGTCAAGCGTCGTCTTTTCCGGGCCGTAATTCGGTGCTAGCGCGGCTGAAGGAAACTTCGTTATGCTGGTCCAAGGGATTCGAAAAGAAGCAGATGGTCACCTTGATTGACGCATTGAAAGCGGCGAAACATCTACTGACTGGTCTTGCGGTCGCTTCTTTGGCCATGTCTGCGTCAGGTGCCGCTGCTCAATCGGAAAAAATTGAAAACCCTGTCGCGGTCTTCTCGGGCCTCGACAAGATTACGGGCCGGATCATCTCGTTCGATGTCTATATTGGCGAAACGGTCCAATTCGGTGCTCTGCAGGTGACACCAAGGGTTTGCCATACGCGTCCACAAACCGAATCGCCCCTGACAACAGGATTTGTACAGGTCGATGAGATAACGCTGAACAACGAAGTTCGGCGCATCTTCTCAGGCTGGATGTATGCTGCAAGCCCTGGGCTTCATGCCGTTGAGCACCCCGTCTATGACATCTGGCTGACCAACTGCAAGCTGGCCTCGACCGTGCCGCCACCGGAAGACTATGACGGGCCTCCGATCAAGGGAGTTGTTGCAGAGGGTGAAGACCCGCTGGCCGGGCCGGATGATGGCGTCGAGAGCGGGCCTGGTGTTCCCCGGCCGAAGCCATTCCAGGGCTGATTGTTTCAGAAAAAAAAGTTGTCTCAGGTGAGTTCGCGTTTGGGGTACCCTTCCGCTCTCAGTTCAAAGCCTCTCTTTGAAGTCTTGAAACCGAGGCTTTCATAGAACTTGTGGGCTTTCGCGTTGTCCGCACCGGACATCAGCATGATCTTGAAGCAACCTGCCTGCCAAGCCAGACGAATTGCCTCCGACAGGACCTTCTTTCCAATGCCCAGACCTCGCCGTTCTTTATGGGTGACGACATTTTCGATCAGTGCGTAAGGTGCGCAGCCGCGCGTCATGTTTGGAACCACAACAAGTGTGCATGAACCGACCGGGACCGCATCTATCGAGGCAATCAGAACCGTCAGACCCGGGTGTTTGATGAGACGTTCGAATGTTTTTCGTTTGAGCAGGTCGTCCGCATGAACGTCCTTCGGATTGAGGTGATCGAAGAGCGCGGAAACGGCGTCAAAGTCGCCGAGATCAGCCGGGCGGATCGTCAGATTGCCGTCGCTTGAAACCATTTCAACACCTGAAAAGAAAAGCCCGCCAGGTGGCGGGCCTTGCGAAACGAAATCAATCGATGTCAACGTAGTCGGCTGGTGTCAGGCCTAGCCGGCCGTCAACATATGTTCCGCATCGATCCATCAGATCGTCCATATCATTTTCAAAGAAGTGATTGGCACCGGGAATTGTCTCGTGATCGATCACAATGCCTTTTTGGGTCTTCAACTTGTCGACAAGCGTCTGAACGTCTTTTTGCGGTACCACCTTGTCGTTGTCACCGTGGACAATCAGACCGGAAGACGGGCAGGGGGCAAGAAACGAAAAGTCGTGCAGGTTCGCAGGTGGTGCAACGGAAATGAAGCCTTCCACTTCCGGGCGCCGCATCAGGAGCTGCATGCCGATCCAGGCTCCGAAGGAAAATCCGGCAATCCAGCACGCGCGCGCGTCGGTGTGAACAGTCTGCACCCAGTCAAGTGCCGCTGCGGCGTCGGAAAGTTCGCCCTGTCCGTGATCAAATGTCCCCTGTGACCGTCCGACACCTCTGAAATTGAACCGTAGCACCGCAAAACCGCGCCGGGCGAACATGTAGTACATCTGGTAGACGATCTGGTTGTTCATCGTCCCGCCAAACTGCGGATGAAGATGCAAGACCAGTGCGATAGGTGCGTTGCGTTTTTTCGCGGGATGGAACCGGCCCTCGAGCCGGCCGGCGGGACCGTTAAAGATCACCTCAGGCATGAAGTGCGATGTCCTTGTCATTTGTGGCGCATCTAATGCGATGCGCAGATTGGGGTCAGATACGTGATTACCCGTAAGTCTAAACTTGACTCTTAGCCTCCGAGTTTCTAGAACCTTGTTTAGAATTATTCGAAACTTCGCACCGCCAGCCAATGACGGCAACGCTCGGGTCATCCGATTGGGGGGTGTTATCGTCACCGCAGCGAAAAATATCAAGGTTTTTCGCACATCTGTCTGACGATAAAGCGGAAATTCGAATTCAGAAGAATGCTGATTCAGGCTCTAGAGGTGTCATGCCGCGTCTTTCAGACCCAATCTATCTCGATCATAACGCCGGCGCTCCTATGCGTCCGGCGGTGCGCGAGGCCATGATTGAGGTCATGGGAGAGGTCGGCAATGGTTCATCCGTTCATAGCCATGGTCGCAAGGCGCGGGGCCGTATCGAGGATGCCCGAGAAAAGGTCGCGCAACTTTGCAACGTCAAAACACGCGCTGTGACATTTGTATCCGGCGGTACCGAGGCCAATATGACTGCGCTTGCGCCCGCCTGGCAGGACCAGGGCGTGCCTGTCTATTTGGACAAGCTGTTCATTAGCGCCGTTGAACATCCCTCCGTGAAGACGGGTGGGCGCTTTGCTGTGGCCGATCAGGAAGTCGTCCCAGTGACGTCAGATGGCCTGATTGATCTTGGAAAACTTGAAGAGCTGGTTGCGAATGCGGAACCGGGTCTGATTTCCGTCATGGCCGCAAACAACGAAACAGGGGTCATTCAACCGGTCTCCGAAGTGGGTCGGATTGCGCGTGAATACGGGCACTTTTTCCACGTAGATGCTGTGCAGGCCGCCGGGAGATTGGCGATCGATCTCGACGCCTGGCAGGCCGATGCCGTCACTTTGTCAGCCCACAAATTCGGCGGGCCCCAGGGTATTGGTGCGATTGTCGTCCGCACAACCGGGCGGGTTCCGTCACCGCTGATGGTTGGCGGAGGTCAGGAAAACTGGCGTCGCGGCGGCACGGAAAATGTGGCTGCGATCGTTGGATTTGGAAATGCTGCGATCGAAGCCCTTGAAGACCTCGAACAGGTGCGCCATTTCGCTGAGATGAAGACGCGTCTTGAGGCGGGTTTGCAGTCCACATGTTCGAAAACGGTGATCTTCGGCGAACAATCTGATCGTCTGGCAAACACAAGTTGTTTTGCTGTTCCAGGCATTTCAGCTGAAACGGCTTTGATCGCTTTTGATCTGGAGCGCGTATCCCTTTCATCGGGCTCGGCATGTTCGTCCGGAAAAGTGTCTGTTTCCCATGTGCTGACAGCTATGGGCGTGGATGAACACCTGGCTCGTTGCGCGCTGCGCGTGAGTTTCGGCTGGAACACAAGCGAAGCTGACATAGATCGTTTTTTGGTGCTTTGGCCGAAGATCATCGACCGGTTGGATCCACAAGCCCGCCATCGGGCGGCATGACGTGATAATTCGGGCTTTGCCCGGCAAGTGAGATGCGGTTCAGGGATCCTGTCCTGAATTGCAGGGAAAACTGCAATGAGCAGACACAGGGTCTGCTAAATGGAGGCACAGTATGCCAGCTGTACAGGAAACCATCGAACAGGTGAAAGCCATCGATGTTGACCAGTATAAATACGGCTTCGTAACGGACATTGAGTCAGAAAAGGGCGCAAAGGGCCTTTCTGAAGAGACTGTTCGTTTTCTCTCGGCCAAAAAGAACGAGCCGCAGTGGATGACCGACTGGCGGCTGGATGCGCTGCGTCGTTTTCAGCAGATGGACGAACCGGATTGGGCGCGTGTTTCCTATCCGAAGATCGACTTTGACGATCTTTACTACTGGGCCGCGCCAAAGTCCGTGGAAGGTCCGAAGAGCTTGGATGAAGTCGATCCCGAGCTGCTTGCGACCTACGAAAAACTCGGTATTCCGCTGGCAGAGCAGGAAATTCTCGCCGGTGTTGAGCCAAAGAACCGGGTCGCGGTTGATGCGGTGTTCGATTCTGTGTCCGTTGTGACGACCTTCAAGGAAGAGCTAAAAAAAGCTGGCGTTATTTTCTGCTCCATTTCCGAGGCTGTTCGCGAATATCCGGATCTGGTGAAAAAGTATCTCGGGTCCGTTGTTCCGATCACTGACAACTACTACGCGACGCTCAATTCCGCTGTGTTCTCTGACGGGTCGTTTGTTTACATTCCCGAAGGTGTTCGCTGCCCGATGGAACTCTCGACCTACTTCCGCATCAACGAGCAGAACACTGGTCAGTTCGAGCGTACCCTGATCATTGCCGAGAAAGGGTCCTACGTTTCCTATCTGGAAGGGTGCACAGCCCCGCAGCGCGATGAAAATCAGCTGCACGCAGCCGTGGTTGAACTTGTGGCTCTCGACGACGCGGAGATCAAATACTCCACGGTTCAGAACTGGTTTCCGGGCGACAAGGACGGCAAGGGCGGCATCTACAACTTCGTCACCAAGCGTGGTGACTGCCGCGGCAAGAACTCCAAGATCTCATGGACACAGGTCGAAACGGGTTCTGCGATCACCTGGAAGTATCCGTCTTGCATTCTTCGCGGTGAGAATTCACGCGGAGAGTTCTATTCGATTGCGGTATCCAACGGACACCAGCAGATCGACAGCGGCACCAAGATGATCCATTTGGGCAAGAACACCTCCAGCCGGGTGATCTCAAAGGGGATCTCTGCCGGCAAGTCGGAAAACACATACCGTGGTCTGATCTCTGCACACCGCAAAGCGTCGAACGCAAGGAACTTCACTCAGTGTGATTCACTGCTGATCGGCCAGGACTGTGGTGCTCACACCGTTCCTTACATCGAAAGCAAGAATGCGTCGGCACAGTTCGAGCATGAGGCGACAACATCAAAGATTTCAGACGATCAGATGTTCTATTGCCTGCAGCGCGGACTGTCCGAAGAAGAGGCAGTCGCCTTGATCGTCAACGGCTTCGTCAAGGACGTGATCCAGCAGTTGCCGATGGAATTCGCGGTTGAAGCGCAAAAGCTCATCTCCATCAGTCTTGAAGGATCCGTGGGTTAACGAGCCGCTTTCGAATTGAATTTGAATTTGGGGCTGTGTGCCCGTGAGTTACAAGGAAACATCTCAATGCTTGAGATCAAAAACCTGCATGCCCGCATCGCGGAAGACGAAACTGAAATCCTTCGGGGTGTCGACCTGACGGTTAATGCCGGTGAAGTTCACGCCATCATGGGACCGAACGGTTCAGGCAAGTCCACTCTTTCCTACGTGCTGGCCGGTAAGGACGATTATGAGATCACTGAAGGGGAAGTCCTCTTCAATGGTGAGAACATGCTCGATATGGATCCGGATGAGCGCGCCGCCGCTGGCATGTTCCTGGCGTTTCAGTATCCAATCGAGATTCCAGGCGTTGCCACAATGGAATTCTTGAAAACCGCGATGAATGCGCAGCGCAAGGCGCGTGGAGAAGACGTTCTGTCCATTCCGGACTTCATGAAGCGCGTAAAGGCAGCAGCAGCACATCTCAATGTTTCCATGGACATGTTGAAGCGCCCTTTGAATGTCGGCTTTTCGGGTGGTGAGAAGAAGCGTGCGGAAATCCTGCAGATGTCTTTGCTTGAACCAAAGCTCTGTGTATTGGACGAAACAGATTCAGGCCTCGATATCGACGCATTGCGCGTCGTTTCCGACGGCGTCAACAAGCTTCGCTCACCGGAACGGGCAATGGTTGTCATAACGCACTATCAGCGTTTGCTGGACCATATCGTGCCGGATGTTGTCCATGTCCTTTCCAAAGGCAAGATCGTCAAAACAGGTGACAAGGATCTTGCACTTGATCTGGAGAAGCATGGCTACGCCGAATATATCGATACAGCCGCTTGAGGGAGCAGGGCGACATGAATGCAACGGCACTCATCAAACACACACAGGCTGAAAGCAACCTGTTGGACCGTTACCAGAGCTCTAAAGACAGTCTGGAAGGTTCCGTCGCAGTGTCTGCGCTCAGGGAAGCGGCGGTAGAACAGATCCGTGACAGGGGACTGCCTCATCGCCGGGTCGAGGAATATAAGTACTCGGATCTGCGCGCCTTCTTGAAATCGGCAGCACCTCTCGCGGCTGCCGCCGATGAAACAGCCGCCAAAGCAATTTTGGCGGATCAGAACAGCTACGGCGACCTCGACAGATACCAGATTGTAACGATCAATGGCGTGTTTGCTCCTCAGCTCTCTGATCTGGACGGGCTCACCGGCGAAGGAGCCGTCGTTTCTGACTTCAACACCGCGTTGAAAGGAGAAAACGGGGCGCAGTTGCTTCGTTCTCCGAAGTCCGCTGCAAATGATGGCGTTATTGCTCTCAACACAGCCTTTGTACAAGGCGGTGTTGTTATTTCGCTCGCAGCTGGTGTGGAAGTCACCAAGCCGGTAGAACTGATTCAGGTTGCAACCTCTGAAGGCGCGCAGGTTAGCCGACACAAAATAACGCTCGGCGAAGGTGCCAAGCTGCGTTTGTTGGAGACGTTCGTTGGCGAAACCGGAATGGGCGAATTGAACGCCGTTTTCGACTATGACGTCGCCGACAAAGCGTCGTTGGCGACGACCCGCCTGATTGTTGGCAAGGTTGATGCCGCAAGGCTCTTTACAACGATCGCCACGATCGCAGGCGAGGCTGAGTTCAAATCGCTCGGGTTTATGGCTGGACCAAAATTCGCGAGGAACCAGCAGTTTATCGAGTTTACCGGTGAACACTCCGAGGCGAAGATCTACGGCGTGACAATGGCGGGTGGTGAAGATCTGGGTGACCAGACGCTGATCGTTGACCACGCAGTACCAAACTGTAACAGCCGTGAATTCTTCAAGACCGTTCTTGATGGTCGTGCGCGGGGTGTTTACCAGGGCAGGATCAACGTTGCCCAACATGCCCAGAAAACCGACGGCGAGATGATGACCCAGGCCCTGCTTCTTTCTGAAGAAGCAGAAATGGCAAACAAGCCGGAGCTTGAAATTTTTGCCGATGACGTGATCTGTGCACATGGTGCGACCAGCGGACAGATTGACGAGGACCTGCTCTTTTACCTAAGAGCTCGGGGCATACCTGAAGACGAGGCACGAACCCTGCTGGTTTTGGCTTTCCTTTCAGAAGCTATCGAAGAATACGGCGAAGACGATGTGACCGAAGGGCTTGAGGAGCGGGTGCGTGACTGGCTGGCCGGCCACTGACATCGCTTAAGCTGAGTGGAATAAGGAGCAGCGGCGCATGACGGTCGCAACCGCAGAAACGATCATTGATGATGTTGGATACGACGTCGACGCCATTCGCAGGGACTTCCCGATCTTGTCACGGGAAGTCTATGGCAAGCCTCTGGTTTACCTGGACAACGGTGCATCCGCTCAAAAACCTCAGGCGGTGATAGACGCCGTGACAAAGGCGTATTCCGAAGAATACGCAAATGTCCATCGTGGCCTCCATTTCCTCTCCAATACGGCGACCGACAACTATGAGGCGGCGCGCGAAAAAGTTCGCCGATTTCTAAACGCAAAGTCGGTTGACGAAATCGTCTTCACCAAATCGACAACCGAGGCGATCAATCTCGTTTCCTATGGATTGGGACCGGATTTCTTCGGTGAAGGTGATGAGATCGTTCTCTCGATCATGGAGCATCATTCAAACATCGTTCCATGGCACTTTCACAGGGAACGTAGTGGCGCCAAGTTGAAATGGGTTTACGTGCGAGAAGACGGCAGTTTCGATCTCGACGCGTTTGCAGATACGTTAACTGACAAAACAAAACTGGTCGCAATTACACAGATGTCCAATGTCCTGGGCACTGTCGTACCGATAAAGGAGATCTGCCGGATCGCGCACGAGCGCGGTATCCAGGTGCTTGTCGATGGCAGTCAGTCCGCGGTGCATTTGCCCGTCGACGTGCAGGACCTCGATTGCGATTATTACGTCTTCACCGGACACAAGGTTTACGGCCCGTCCGGCATTGGTGTGCTTTGGGGAAAATCAGAGCGGTTAAATGCGCTCAGACCATTTAACGGAGGCGGAGAGATGATCCTCGATGTCACCGAAGACATGGTGACATACAACGATCCTCCGCATCGCTTTGAGGCAGGGACCCCACCCATTGTTCAAGCCATTGGCCTTGGCGCAGCGCTTGACTATATGGATGGGATTGGCCGCGAGAACATAGCTCGGCACGAAGCTGATCTAAGGTCTTATGCACATCAGAAACTGAAAGAAATCAACTCGTTGCGAATTTTCGGCGAAGCGCCGGACAAGGGCGCGATCGTTTCCTTTGAAATCAAGGGCGCTCATGCCCATGATGTCGCGACAATCATCGACCGTGCAGGAGTTGCGGTAAGAGCTGGCACACATTGTGCGCAACCGCTCTTGGCAAAATACGGCGTGACGTCTACATGTCGAGCAAGTTTTGGCCTCTACAATACACGCTCTGAAGTGGATGCCCTCTATGAGGCCTTGTTGAAAGCACAGAGCTTTTTCGGGTAAGGACGGACCCAAAGATGGAAAATGCGACGACAATTGACACCAATGCGGATGGTGAAGCCCTGCAGGCCGAGGTCTCCGCAAAGAGTGCTATTTCATCGGACGAACTGGATCGACTGACAACAGACATCGTTGGCGCACTGAAATCGGTCTACGACCCGGAGATTCCGTGTGACATCTATGAACTTGGCCTGATCTACAAGGTCGATATTGAAGATGACAGATCCATCAACATTGACATGACCTTGACTGCACCTGGTTGTCCGGTTGCAGGTGAAATGCCGGGCTGGGTGGAAAACGCTGTTTCAGCGGTTGCAGGCGTCGGGCCCGTCAATGTCGACATGGTCTTCGACCCTCCCTGGACACCAGAACGTATGTCCGATGAGGCAAAAGTCGCACTGAATTGGTACTGAAGCTGCACCGCGTAGTGACAAATACCACTACAGCCAGACCCTTTTTTCTTATAAGCTGAGAGCTTATATCAGGTTTTGGACCGCCGGAACTGAATGAGGAAAATATGGCCGCCGGAAATTTTCAGGTCATTTCACTGACCGATGACGCAGCTGATAGAGTGAAAAGCCTTGTCGAGAATTCGGACAAGGATGCCATCGGCTTGCGCGTAGGCATCAAGAAGGGCGGTTGCGCGGGCATGGAATACACCATGGACCTCGTGGAAGAGGCGAGCGCAGGTGACGACGTTGTGGAAGATAAAGGAGCCAAACTTTTTGTCGACCCCTCGGCAGTGCTCTTTCTGCTTGGAACGGAAATGGACTACGAAGTGACCAAATTCCGGTCTGGTTTTGTGTTCAAAAACCCGAATGAAGTTTCAGCGTGTGGCTGCGGCGAATCTGTGTCTTTGCAGGAAGCCGACCTCAGTGCCTTTGCGCGCTGAGACAACGAACCTTTGTCCGGTTTTTCAAGTAAGCGAAATCAATGAAATTGTTTGAACGGCTCAAGGCCGACGCGGCGCCGCAGTGGGCTGACTACACGCAGCATGACTTTGTCGAGCAGTTGGGTGACGGCAAACTCCCTCTGGAGTGCTTCAAGCACTACCTCGTTCAAGACTATCTGTTCCTGATTCAATTCGCGCGGGCCTATGCCTTAGGGATCTACAAGAGCCCGAGAGTTGCGGACATGCGAATGTCGCTGGAAGGTGTGAAGGCCATCCTTGATGTGGAGTTGGAACTGCACATCGAGTTGTGCGGCAAGTGGGGCATGTCCCGCGATGAAATTGAACAGGCCCCGGAAGACACACCGACAATGGCCTACACGCGATTTGTCTTGGATGCGGGTATGTCTGGAGACTTGCTCGATCTTCAGGCCGCGCTAGCTCCCTGTGTCATTGGTTACGCCGAAATAGGCAGGCAACTCAGTGCGAAGGGCTGTGACAACGATACCAACCCTTACCAGCGGTGGATTCAGGAATATTCAAGTGAAGCTTACCAGAGCCTCGCAAATGACTTTTCCAGCTGGATGGATGGCACAGCAGACGACGTCATGACAGAGCGTCGCTATCCAAGGGTACTGTCACTTTTTGAAAAAGCCTGCCGGTTGGAAAGTGATTTCTGGCAGATGGGCTTGAGAGCAAAAGTCTGAAGTTTTGTTTCACCGAACAACCAGAGCCAGAAAGGTCATGCGTGTGTCCGAGATTGGACTAGGCGACGCTTTCCTGGCTTTCTGCAGATAGGTCCAGCTCGGTCTTGACGAGATTGCGGCCGGCATTTTTGGCTGCGTAGAGAGCTTCGTCTGCGCGAGCAACGATAGAGTGCCCGCTGTCATCAGAACGGAACGTCGCAATTCCGACAGAGATGGTCACACGACCGAGGTTTTCTCCCGTGGAGCGTTTCACCAGTTCCTTGGACATCACGGCATTGCGGATCCGCTCGCCAATCTCCGATGCCTCTTCGAGACTGGAGTGGGGAAGGATGATACCGAATTCTTCTCCGCCGTAGCGACAGGCAATATCCTGGGCCTTGATATTCTGTTTGACGGACAACGCAACAAGCCGCAGGACCTGGTCTCCGGTCTGGTGACCAAAGGTGTCATTGAACTTCTTGAAGTGGTCAATATCGGTCATCAGAAGAGCAAATCCGCGTCTGCTTTCCTTTGACTGTTCGATCACTCGTTCAAGTGAGTTTTCAAAGTGCTTGCGATTGTTGAGGGTTGTCAGCTCGTCCGTGAGCGATTCGTATCTGATCGCTTCTAACGAGGACTGCAGGTTCTCAATGTGCTTCTTAGATTCCAGCAGCTGGCTTTCCAGCTTTCTGTTGGTGGCAACTGCGTTCTGGGTCGATTTCACCAGGTGAGTCACGTAGATCTGCAGCTTTTCCGCGTCTTCGATGGATTTGATCTTTTCGCCGGCCTGTTCCAGCGCACTACCATAGTCTGACGTGGCGTCTGCACTCAGTTTGAGCGTGTCGACAAGCTCTTCAACTTCTCTGGAAACTTTGGATCCAACTTCATCAAGACGATCGCCGAGCCGTGTGGGGGACAGGAAGCGGCCATATAGCGTCAGCATCTCATCTGTGCTTACGCGCCCGCTCGCTTTGATCGTGTCGTTGATAGCCCGGTTCAGGCCCTGATTGTAGCCAGCAGAATAGGTGTACCAAAGCTCATAGGACCTCGGGTAAGCTGGCAGAACGTTCTTCTTGATGTAACTGATTGCGGATTCTCCATACTGGATTGTCCGCTTATGGTCGTCGTCATCCGCCATCAAGCTTCTCTCACTACACACTCGCGAATCCGCCCCACACGGACGCAAGTTCTAGGATCAAACTCGGATGTAAGATTTAAGGAGGCGTTAAGGTTATGAGGATTCTCACACGAACTTGACGTTAGGACGCTTTTTTTGGTCTTGGTTCGCGCAGAAGGAAAGCAGGAATGTGAACACCGGCACCAAACGCAGGCTCCATTTTGTCGCTGCGAGTCTTTTTCCCGCTAGATTTGTGCGGAATGTTGGAGATTGGCAAAGTGTTCAAGGCGTCCTGTTGCTCCTCATTTCGATTGTCGTTGCCGTCACGATTCTTTTGCTGGGAACGGCGGCGTGAGTTGGCTGGTTTTGGCTGATCTGCCTCGTTGTCGTTGCTTGATGCAGCAGTCTTGGCGGACTTTCCTGCTTTCCGACGCGCTTTCCGCTCTTTTGCAACAGCTTCGAAGTCAATCGCGTCACCGGTCCAGTCGATCGACATCTTGATCAAAGCCTCAATAGCTTCCAGGTACTTCTGGTCTTCACCGGTCACGAGCGTATAGGCAGTTCCTGAGCGACCGGCACGCCCTGTGCGTCCGATCCTGTGAACGTAATCTTCCGCATTGCTGGGAACATCATAATTGAAGACATGGCTGACTTCGGGGATGTCGAGGCCGCGCGCAGCAACATCGCTGGCAACCAGGAGTTTGATGTTACCCTTTCGGAAATTGTCGAGCATCAGCATACGGGTTCGCTGATCCATATCACCATGCAATGTGCCGACATTGTATTCGTGACGCTCGAGAGAGCGGAACAGTGTCGAGACGTCTCGTTTTCTGTTGCAGAAGACGATCGCGTTCTTGAGGTCTTCAGCGCCTTCCAGAAGCTCACGAAGCGCAGCACGCTTCTCATAGTCTTTCGATGGCGACGCCTTGAGAAGCTGCGTTACGTTTTCCGCTGTCGAAGACGTCGGCGCAACTTCGATCCGCGCGGGGTTCTGAAGAAAAGTCTCAGTCAATCGTTGAATTTCGGGCGGCATGGTTGCGGAAAAGAACAGTGTTTGCCGCGTAAACGGGATCAGTTTGCAGATCCGTTCAATGTCCGGAATGAAACCCATGTCGAGCATCCGGTCGGCCTCATCGATCACCAGGATCTCTACGCCCTGCAACAGAAGCTTGCCGCGTTCGAAATGGTCCAGAAGACGACCGGGCGTCGCGATCAGGACATCGGTACCGCGATCGAGTTTCTTGTCCTGCTCCGCGAAAGATACGCCGCCAATCAGGAGCGCAACGTTGAGCTTGTGATTGGTTCCATACTTTTCGAAATTCTCTTCGACCTGAGCGGCAAGTTCTCGTGTCGGCTCGAGAATGAGCGTCCGTGGCATGCGGGCGCGAGCACGACCCTTTTCGAGCAATGTCAACATGGGCAGAGTAAAACTGGCTGTTTTACCTGTGCCCGTTTGAGCAATGCCAAGAATGTCACGCCGCTCAAGAACCTGAGGTATGGCACCCGCTTGGATTGCCGTTGGTTCTTTATAACCTGCTGCATCAACTGCAGAGAGGACCTTCTCGCTTAAACCGAGAGTATCAAATGCCATGGAGCGGTGTGCCCGAATGTTGTGATGGTTAGAAAACAGTGCCTTGGACGGACCAGGCGCCGATTGGCGCACACCCTACATTTATGCGCTCAGGTGTCAATGCGTCGTTGAGGTAATTTGCAAAGAAACTCGAGTATTTCCATTAAAGTTTTGCCATCTCAGTTAATAAAGGAAATGGACGTGGGTGCGATTTTTGCTGCTTTGATTGATGCAAATTACTCGGATTGAACCTTTCGACCGCGTTTTAGTTGCCTTCAGGTCGTCTCGTGCAAGCTGAAATCAAGGAATGAAAACAAACAGCAATGTCAGGCGTAAGCTGCTTCTTCGGCATAAAAGAGATCGTAGTCAGCATGGTAGCGCCGTTGCAGTTTCCGGCGAATTCCTTCGTCTTCAAACGAGCACAAAGTGCCGTAGGAGACGAAATCTGAAATACGATACCGAGATCTTGGTATATTGCGCATCGCAACCGTGCTTTCAGACAGGAAAGCGGCAAGCGAATGATCAAATTGCTCTACTTGCAGGACGATGTCTGCAGTCAGCGTGCCCTTGTGTGTCAATGCAGCTGATTGGCTGCGGAACAGGTTGTCAGCTTCCAGGTCCGAAATTGACGAAATATGTTCGACGAATTCCTGTGGTGACATAAGCTGATCAAAGCCACTTTCGCTGTAATAGGAAGGCAAGGCATTTTGAGACAGAATGACACGCTCATAACAGTAGGACAGACGTTGAGCGGGATCTTGAACCCAGGCGATCACTTTTGTGTCTGGGTACCGTCTCTTTAGCTCTCGAGCTGTGAGCAACTCGACATTGCCATGAAATAGAAGCTGCTCATTCCGTTCGCTGGCATGGGTATCTTGTCTGATCGACTGCAGCGAGTGTTTGTTACCCGCCAAATGATTGAGAACACCACCAAGGGCCTGAAAAGCAGGCTCGGCTACGCGCGCGTAGGCAATATTGTGCTCTGGAAATACGAGATAAACGTGATTGCGCAGCGGTCGCAGCCGTCGGTCGAAAACTGAATAAACCCGGTTTAACATTATACTTGTCCGGCAGGTGAAAACGGGTTCGATGTCAAAAGGCCAAACCTTCCAAGCAACTCCCGACTAAAAAACTGCTCTAAACTATCCGTTTTTGCCCCTAAATATCAAGGTCCTCTGCAAATTCTGCATTGTCTTGAATGAAACGGAACCTGGCTTCGGGTTTATTGCCCATTAGCCTCTCGACGGCATCATTGGTATCTCCAATTTCACTCTCATCTACGTCCACCTTGAGAAGTGAACGTTTCGAGGGATCCATCGTGGTTTCTTTCAACTGAGCCGGAAGCATTTCTCCAAGCCCTTTAAAACGGCCAATTTCGACCTTGGATCTGCCTTTGAATACAGTTTCCAGCAGTTCATCTTTATGCGCGTCGTCGCGAGCATACAGAGTTTTTCCACCTTGGCTGAGACGGTAGAGAGGCGGAACCGCAAGATAGAGATGGCCTCCGCGAATAAGTTCAGGCATTTCACGGTAAAAGAACGTAATCAAAAGTGAAGCAATGTGCGCGCCATCCACATCGGCATCTGTCATGATTACGATCTTCTCGTATCGAAGATCGGTCTCGCGATACTGAGATCTGCTGCCGCATCCAAGTGCTTGAATAAGATCCGCCAGTTGCTGATTGGCAACGAGTTTGTCGCGACCAGCGTTGGCGACGTTCAGAATTTTTCCGCGCAGCGGCAATACGGCCTGGTTGGATCTGTTGCGCGCCTGCTTTGCAGAACCACCCGCCGAGTCACCCTCGACAATAAAGAGTTCGGTGCCATCTGCCTGGTTGGCTGAACAGTCGGCAAGTTTGCCAGGAAGCCGGAGTTTTCGGACGGCGGTTTTACGCGCGACGTCTTTCTCCTGCCGGCGACGAAGCCGCTCCTCCGCGCGATCGATAACCCACTCAAGCAGTTTGTTGGCCTGATTGGGCGATGCGGTCAGCCAATGGTCAAACGCATCTCGCACGGCCGCTTCTGCTATTCGAGTTGCCTCATTGGTCGCGAGCTTGTCTTTGGTTTGGCCGACAAACTCAGGTTCGCGGATGAATACGGAGAGCATTCCGCCGGCGGAGGTGAGCACGTCGTCGCCGGTGATGATGGACGCTTTTTTGTTGTTGGTCAGCTCACCGTAGGCTTTTAATCCACGAAGCAGTGCATAGCGGAAGCCCGCCTCGTGCGTTCCGCCTTCCGGTGTCGGTACCGTATTACAATAGGAATTGACGAACCCGTCGCCGGCAAACCAGCTGACAGCCCATTCCACCGAACCATGTTTGCCAGCATTGTCTGTTCGTCCGGCGAAGACCTCATCAACGACCCTGCGTTCTTTGGTCAGCCGTTCGGCGAGAAAGTCCTTCAAACCACCTGGAAAGTGGAAAACAGCTTCTGCAGGCGTTTCATCCTTGTCGGACAAGAGGTTTGGCGCACAGTGCCAGCGGATCTCTACGCCGCCGAACAGATAGGCCTTCGACCGCGCCATCTTGAGCAAGCGCGCCGGTTGGAATTTTGCACCTTTTCCGAAAATCTGGTCGTCGGGTTTGAAGCGTACTTGTGTTCCACGGCGGTTCTGGGTGTCGCCCACCAGTTCCAGAGGACCATCCGCCTTACCACGGCGAAAGGTCTGGCGGTAAAGCTTACGGCTGCGGGCAACTTCAACGACCAGTTCTTCAGACAAGGCGTTGACGACTGAAATACCGACACCATGGAGGCCGCCGGAGGTTTCGTAGACCTTACTGTCGAATTTTCCGCCCGCGTGCAGCGTTGTCATGATGACTTCCAGCGCGGACTTGTCCTTGAATTTCGGATGAGGGTCGACGGGGATGCCACGACCATTGTCCGTAATCGTCAGATAGCCGTCGTCCGCAAGCGTTACATCGATCCATGTTGCGTGCCCGGCGACCGCTTCATCCATGGAATTGTCGATCACCTCAGCGAATAGGTGATGCAGTGCCTTTTCATCGGTCCCGCCGATATACATGCCTGGCCGACGGCGAACCGGTTCCAGACCTTCAAGAACTTCAATGTCAGCTGCAGAATAGTCATCGGAAACGGCGGTAACCGCAGGCATGGAGCGAGGTTTCTGTGGTGCGCGAGATGGCGTTTCCTGCTCCACAGGAGTAGAAACTGCGGCATTGCCGGCAAATAAATCGTCTTTCGCACTCATTCCATATCGCCTGATTGGTTTTAGATCTTCATCGTCCGGGTCTTAGCGGGCTTTACCTACACCGAATCGGTTTCCAGTTTGAAGGACAAACATAGAACGGCAAGGCGATTAGGCCAAAAGCCCCCGTTTTCAACAGCTGCGCATGGCATTTCGCACGCTGGAAACACATCATCAACCAGACTGTGCGCATTATCGTTCCACGTGAGGGATGGGGTGTAAGCTGAAATTGTGCCAATTTCGCAACAGTTGAATAGAGAGTGGCGACGGGAATGCTCGAATGAAGGCATTGCCCATGTTCGGCCATGTTTGCCATTCAACCGTTGCGTTATTATCAGTCCACAAGCCGGTTGTACTTCTTGACGGCAGTGAGGCGGATTGGGACACAAATAATCTGCAAATGGTCTTATTTGGGCGGCAAACGGCCCAACTTAGGCCGAAATGATTGGCCATTTTTGGCCATATCAAAAAACAGGGTCCGGCGAGTACTGCTCGACAGGACACAGTGAAATCAAATGCGCATGGCGCGGATAAAAAACAAGACCGTCCGTCGGAAAAATAAATTCTGTCCGGCGGATAATAGTGTGAATGGGATGCAAAAGAAGAGCTCATTGATTCAACGCCTAGGAAAAACCGGAACTGTGCTCGGTGCGTTGATGATTGCGGGCATGGCAGGTGAGGCGCTGGCGTTTGATGGACAGCCGGCCGCCCCGAGAACCATTGGTCCGCAAGATCTTTCTCCCAGCGAAGCTTTGCGCGCTGGAGCGCGTCAATACTATTCCGGTGACAAAGCTGCAGCGCTCAGCTCTCTGCAATACGCTGCGGAAAACGGTCAGCCTATGGCAGCGTGGAAACTTGGCGAAATGTACTCCAAGGGCGACGGCGTCAAAGAAGACGACCTGAAGGCGTTTGAGTACTACAGCCAGATCGTTCGCGAACATGGTGATGATCGGCCGGACGCGCCTGATGCGCCGTTTGTTTCCAGCGCGTTTGTGGCACTCGGGTCATATTATCTGACCGGAATTGACGGTGCGGTTCCACAAAGTGAAAGCCGTGCACGTCAGATTTTTACTCACGCAGCCTCCTATTTTGGTGACGCGGCCGCTCAGTACGAGCTTGGACGGATGTACCAGAACAACAACAGCCGCATGGCCGTGCGTTGGTACAATCTGGCAGCCCTCAAAGGACATGTTGGAGCTCAGGCACGCCTGGGCGAGACACTCTACGAGATCGGCAACTCCGAAAAGAAGAAGGCGCGCGGGTTGATGTGGATGACAGTCGCGCGCGCGCAGGCCTCTGGTGTCGATGCGAGCTGGATCAACGCGATGCACGAACAATATTTCGCGGTCTCTCCCGAAACCGTGCGCCAGCAAGCGCGTTCGCTAGCTGATGGATGGATCGAACAAAACCGACCGGACATCCTGGCCTCACAGCAGGTTCCGTCTCAATAAACCGGTGTTAAGAGTGCTTCCGGTTCGACAACGGTAGCGACCGCGTCGGCTGCTTGTCCGTTTCCTTCAACTTCGGTGTCATAAGCTTCGAAAGCGGGCAGGGCGTGCTGCTGAAGTTCCATGACGTATTGTTGAGAACCATCTGACAGGTGGCCAGTCGCATGCCATCCGGGCTTTTCAGGCATATGGATTCGCCGACGCCATAGTCTTCACCCTTGTACCTGCAGGTACAGGAAATGGACTGTGAGTATGAGGGTGCGCTCCACATGAATAGAAAAACAACAAAGAACGCGATGAGAGATTTCAAACGCGCTTGCCCGGCCAATTTGCTCATTGCCGGTAAGAATGGCCCACACTTTTGAAATGCGGACGGATATGTGTTGTCCGTTACCCCATGGCCTCAAAGAGTAGCACGGCGTAAGAACACTGCAAGTCCCTACGTAAGGTGCCGTGTTTTCGGCGCGTTCAGGTCGCCGATACACGAAATCTGAATGGTGGAAAAAAGAGAATCACGCTGCAAGATCTACCCAGACCGGGACATGGTCTGAGGGCTTTTCCCAACCTCGAACGTGTTTGTCGATACCACAGCCGGTCATTCGATCGGTCGCTTGTGCTGACATCAGAATATGGTCGATGCGGATGCCATTGTTCTTTTGCCAAGCTCCTGCCTGATAGTCCCAGAACGTGTAGGTCTCAGGAGCTTCCGTACAGGAACGGACTGCTTCCGTAAGACCTAGGTTCAAAAGTGTTCTGAAGCGCTGACGGCTTTCTGGCTGGTAAAGAGCGTCTCCAACCCATCCTTCCGGGTTTTTTGCGTCGATGGGGTCTGGAATGACGTTGTAGTCGCCAAGCAGCAAAAACGGGACTTCGTCCTTTAGCCGCTCTTTGGCGTGTGCAATAAGCCTGTCCATCCAATCTATTTTATAGGGAAACTTTTCCGTACCCAAAGGATTGCCGTTGGGAAGATAAAGACAGCCGAAGCGAAGAGCGCCGCCTTCCGTCGATACACTTGCCTCGATGTAACGTGCTTGTTCATCAGAATCGTTGCCCGGCAGTCCCCGCTGCACGTCTTCCAGCGGCGATTTGGAAAGCAAGGCGACACCGTTGAAACCTTTTTGCCCGTGGGTTTCTACATTGTACCCAAGGTCTTCAAACGGTTGGCGCGGAAAATTCTCGTCGACCGATTTGATTTCCTGAAAACAGGCAATATCCGGACTCGTTTCTTTCAGCCAATCTTGGACCGTATCAATGCGCGCCTTTACCCCATTGATATTCCAGGTCGCAATTTTCATGGCTGTGTCGCCTCCAATTCGAATAGGTCGGGGCAACAGCCCGGATAGAGTGGCTTGCAGCTTCTAGATAGTAAAGCTGGTGCCGCAGCCGCAGCCGGCCACTGCATTCGGGTTGTTTATCTGAAAGGACTGACCAATCAGATCGTCGACAAAATCAATCTCCGAGCCACTCATATACTGCAAGGAAATCGCATCGATCAAAACCGTCGCGCCCGGGTTCTCAATAACGAAATCATCGTCTTCGCTGTCGCCGACGACGTCGTATTTGTATTGCAGGCCCGAACAGCCGCCGCCTTCCACACTGACCCTGAGCATGCTGCCCGCAGGTTCATTTGATAAAATGGACGCAATTCGCTTGGCTGCGCGCGCGCTGACTGTTACTCGATTTTCAAGTGTTTCGGTCATGTGTTGCCGACTCGCTGGGTTCTTGAAGAGTTCAAGAGCATTAAAGCTGATGTATCGAGATAAGTATGTTTTGAAGTTGCCCGCGTCAATGGAGTGAGTATCTCGCAGCTTCGGCGGATGATACGGGACAACGCAGTGAGCGAAGGTTGGCCACAAATGAATGGGGACATCGGATTTGGAGCGCAATCGCGAGCGGTTTACGCGGAAAACCCGTTTCGCAGTCGCGGTCGTCTGTTTCCCGAATCCGAAAGCCCGACCAGAACGCCCTTTCAACGTGACCGGGACCGGATCATTCATTCCTCGGCCTTCCGCCGTCTGAAGCACAAAACGCAAGTCTTCGTGTATCATGAAGGCGATCATTTCCGCACGAGACTGACGCACACAATCGAAGTGTCACAAATCGCGCGATCACTGGCCCGCGCCCTGCGTCTGGACGAAGACCTGGCAGAGTGTCTGGCCTTGTCGCATGACCTTGGGCACACTCCATTCGGGCATGAAGGTGAAGATGTCATGCATGAATGCATGGCGCCATTTGATGGTTTTGACCACAATGCACAGTCCTTGCGCGTCGTGACAAACCTGGAACAGCGATATGCGGACTTTGATGGACTAAATCTCGCCTGGGAAACTCTCGAAGGTCTCGTCAAACACAACGGACCGTTGCTAGATCAGAACGGGAAACCGGTCGGGAAGTTTAAAGACACAGTATTGCCCTTTGCGATCAGGGACTATGCGGAAAAACAAGACCTTCTGCTCGATACCTGGCCCGGTGGAGAGGCGCAAGCGGCGGCAATAGCAGACGATATTGCCTACGACGCACACGACCTGGATGACGGTCTGAGGGCGGGGCTCTTCGCAATCGAAGATATGCGCGACGTTCCGTTCCTGGCGAATATTCTTATCGAAGTTGACGTTAAATATCCGGGTTTGGAAGAAAGCCGGCGCATTCATGAAATCGTTCGTCGTTCGATAACGAGAATGGTGGAAGACGTTATTCGGGAAGCCATACGCAATCTGTCGGAGCTGGATCCCCAAAACGCACAGGACATCCGCATGGCTGGCAAATGCTTGGTTGGGTTTTCACCCGACATGACCAAGGCGGAACGCGAAGTGAAAGACTTCCTGTTTGCGCGTGTTTATCGGCACGAGGACGTTCTTGCTGTTCGAAAACTCGTGGCACGTATCGTCCGGGACCTGTTTGGCAAATTCCATTCAGACCCAGGGCTGATGCCTGAACCCTGGAACTTGGGTATGAGCGATCTGAGCGATGCGGAAATTGCACGGCGAATTTGCGACTACATCGCTGGAATGACTGATCGATATGCAATTGAAGAACATCGCAGATTGTTTGACGATACTCCCGATTTGGGGTAGGCGCTGAGGCAATCCAATAGCCAGCGACGCCGAACGTGGAATTCTCTGCAGTGCGACAGTGCTTGGAAACCAAAAATCGAAACCAGATCGGTGCTCTATGAACATCTTCGCTGACTTTACGCAGCGCGTTAAAAAAATCATTCAAACAATTGACCTTAAAGACGCAAACGGCAATGAATCGAATCTGTCTCGAGTCGTTGTAGAAGCGCCACGCGATCGTGCTCACGGTGATCTGGCAACCAATGCAGCAATGGTTCTTGCAAAACCACTTGGATTGAAGCCCAGAGATCTTGCAGAACAGCTTGTTGAAAAACTGAGTGCTGATCAGGACATTGTCGAGGCCACAATTGCAGGGCCAGGTTTTATCAATTTGCGCGTGGCACCGGTTGTCTGGCAGCGAGTTCTCGGCAGCGTTCTGGAACTTGGCAAGAGTTACGGAAGTATCCATCTCGCCGAACCTCGAAAAGTGAACGTTGAGTATGTGTCAGCCAATCCCACTGGCCCGATGCATGTCGGTCACATTCGCGGTGCGGTTCTCGGCGACGCTCTTGCCAACCTTCTGGCTTTCGGCGGGTGCGATATCGTCAAGGAATACTACATCAATGATGCCGGTTCGCAGATTGATACGCTCGCCCGCAGCGCATATTTGCGGTATCGAGAAGCGCTCGGCGAGGATATTGGCGATATTCCAGCTGGACTATATCCTGGCGACTACCTGAAACCGATCGGAGCCCAGCTCAAGGATGAATTCGGCGAGAATTTGAAAGCCATGAATGAAAGCGAGTGGCTTCCACTCGTGAAAGAGCGTGCAATGGCTGCAATGCTCGAACTTATCAGGTCCGACTTGGCTGCGCTTGGTGTCGAACACGAGATTTTCTTCTCTGAAAAAACATTGCATGAGCGGGAAGGGACCAACGCTTCCAAAATCGACTTCATGCTCGAGACATTGCGCGAGAAGGGGCTTGTTTACGAAGGAACGCTGCCACCTCCGAAAGGGCAGGTGCCGGACGATTGGGAAGACCGGGAACAAACTTTGTTCCGCGCAAGTGACTTTGGCGACGACACAGACCGCGCTTTGAAGAAGTCCGACGGCTCTTACACCTATTTTGCCGCAGACGTTGCTTACTTTCAGGACAAGTTCTTGAGAGGGTTCCAAGAGGCAATCTACGTACTGGGCGCTGATCATGGCGGCTATGCCAAGCGGCTTCAGGCGGTTGGAAAGGCTGTGTCAGACGGCAAAACGGATGTGGTCGTAAGGTTCTGCCAACTTGTAAAGCTCATGCGCGATGGTGAGCCGGTCAAGATGTCAAAACGCTCCGGCGAGTTCATTACCCTTCGAGAAGTGGTCGACGAAGTGGGCCCGGACCCAATTCGGTTCATGATGCTGTTCCGCAAAAACGATGCGCCGCTTGATTTTGATTTCAAGAAGGTCACGGAACAATCGAAAGACAATCCGGTCTTCTATGTTCAATACGGACATGCTCGTTGCTGCTCGGTGCTGCGGCAGGCGGCTGATGATCTCAAGGATCTGGATATTGGGGACAGTTCTCTTTCAACCGCCGACTATACGCAACTTGATGATGTCGGTGAGCTGGAATTGATCGCAAAAATGGCAGAGTGGCCAAAAGTGATAGAAGCGGCAGCCGAAACGCATGAACCTCACAGAATCGCTTTTTACCTGCATGAGTTGGCGAGTTCATTGCATGGTCACTGGAATAGAGGCAAGGAAATGCCGCATTTACGCTTTATTGACACTAGTAACGCCAAATTAACCCTAGCACGTCTTGCATTGGTTCGTGCAATATCTTTGGTGCTTGCTTCAGGCTTGTCGATTCTCGGCGTAAATGCCCCTGAAGAAATGCGCTAGATTCTTTCTTGGCCGCTTGACACATAGTGTTGGCTTAACTGCGGCAGAACTGGACCGGTTTTCGTAAGGCTCATGTCAGAAGATTACGAACCAAAGCGAACAGACTTGCATGCGTCCGTGCAGAGTGCGGACGCAGAGCGTCCTGCTGCGGAAGATCCGCTGCTCGAACTGGCTCGCATTGTCCAGAAAAACAAGCAATCGGGGGCAGATGTGAGTAGTGGTCGTGTTGGTAGTACCGACTATTTTGCAGGATTGAACGAATTCGCCGAGGAGCCACAGGAAGAGGTGCCGACGCTCCAGTCCTCAGGCCGCATTGAGCCCTCCTTCGTGGCTGTACAGCCAGTTGCAGACAATCAGAACCACGGTGGCGAACAATCACTGCCAGAAGAACCGCTAGGCGCTGCTTCTGTTTCGCAGGTCGCAGCGCCCGAGCCTGTTGTCTTTTCACCAGCACAACAGCCGCCGATTGACGCTGCTCCTTCGGGCCATGTTTCTTCCCTATGGCCCAAAGTTCCTGAAAGTGAACCATCTGAAGAAGTGGCGTCGGTCATTCCGGCGCAAGAAAGAACGGCCCCCGTTCAGCCCAGTGTGGTCGAACCTCAAACGCCGACTTTCGAGCAGCCCTCAACCCATTCGTTGGCATCCCAGGAAACAGAGACGCAAGCACCTTTGACGTCCTCCGTGGCATTGGATTTGGAACAAAATCTGACCGCGGAACTTGAAGACGAACTAATCGGTGCGCTCCGACAATCCGTTGATGATACCCCGGAGCCTTTTGCTTCGGCAGCCACCGGTTATCCAGCAGCGACCGAAGAAATCGAGCCCCCTCCGCAAAATGTCGCAGCTCCGGCCGTTGAAGCGATTTCGCAGACCGAAGACGCAGTCAGACCGAGAGTTCGCGATCTCGATTTCGAACAGGCAATCGCAGTTGATCCGGAACCTGCTCCTGCGCCGGAAGTTGAAGTGCAGGCAACACCTGCGGCAGTCAGCCGGCCAAGGGATGATTTTTCTGTCAGGCTGTCTGCGAACCCGGCGAGGGAAGCAGAGCAGAATTTCTCACAGCAAGCGCCAGACTTTGGTACTGCTGCCGTCAGCACGCAAATTGACGACAATAAGCGTCCACGGATCGACGAAAGCGATCTTTTTGCAGCTCTAAATCCGGTAGAGACTGAGCCTGCGCCTGTTGTCAGGCCTGCTGGTTCTACGCCACAAGGCGATGCAGAGGGTATTGAGGCGCTGTTTGCAGACCTTGAGTTTCCTGATCCAGCGGAACGTAAGGTGCAATCTGTTGTCGAAGAAGCGCCGAAAGAAATACCGGCTCCGGCCAACGAGACTGCGTCTGCAGCAGATATTGACGATATGACATGGCCGGCGGCTGCCGGATCCGTCCCACGTCTTGAGGATGATGAAACCCCGCCTCCGCCTGAAGGATATGACCTCGACGCAGTTGCAAGGGCCATGCAGGAAAGTGACCCAAGCCTCAGCGGCGAGGGCGTGTTGCCGCCCCATCCGGCAGCAGAAAAGCAGGCCGTCCCTCAAGCGCAAGAACGTTCGCGCCGAGGACTGTTTGTTGCCGGAGGTATTCTCGGTGTTGCGGTTTTGGGAGCAGCCGGCTTTTTCCTGATGGATGGAAGTTCGGTTCAGGTGCCAAGCGGACCACCGCCGATTATCAGTGGATTGCAGGAACCGCTCAAGGTTTACCCGGAACAAAGCCAGGCACCAACCGACAATCAGTCGGCCAAGCTTATCTATGACCGGATTGATGGAACAGGTGAAACTGGCCCAGATCAATTGGTGAGACCTGAAAGCCCGCAACCTGCTGAGTTGCCGCCTGCACCGGCCGGTGCCAATGGAAATGCGGATCTTCTGCCGGGTGCTCCAAAACGAGTTCGGACACTCGTTGTGCGTCCGGATGGTTCAATCATATCCGGTGACGAAGCAGGGGCTCCGCCGGTCGCCTCACCAGAACCGTCTGTTGCCGCAGTTGAGCAGCCCGTGGTTCCCGAGCCCGCAGCACCAGAACCTGCGCCAGCTGCGCCTTCGGTTACCGCCAACAGTGAAACTCCGAGGGTTGTTTCAACAACACCCGTAGTTCCTGAATCTGTTCCTGACGCCCCGGTTGCAGCTGTCCCATCGCCGGCTCAAGCCACCCAGACGGACGCGCCGGATGCTGCGACACCAGCCACACCTGCAATTGTTGCAGGAAGTGAAACGCCAGCAGTGAGCGAACCCGCACAGCCTGTCCCAACCGTATTGCCGCGCAAGAAACCGGCAGCGCCCGTTCAAGTGGCGAGCGCACCTGCTGCAGCAACGACGCCTGCGCCAGCCAGTCAAAACGATGGGCCGCTTAATCTGGGTCAGCAAAACGCAGCGGCACCAGCACCTGCAACGACCACCCCAGCAGCTGCACCGGCAACAACTAATTCTGGGAGCATTCCAGCCGGTACGTACATTGTTCAGGTGACGTCACAACGTTCTGAGCAGGCTGCCAGCAACGCCTATTCCGGCTTGCAACGGCAGTACCCGAGCATCCTTGGAAACCGCAATGCAGTGATTGTGTCTGCAAATGTCCAGGACCGTGGAGTTTTCTACCGCGCTCGTATCCCCACAGGCTCCCGTGAAGAAGCTATTTCACTTTGTGAAAGCCTCAAGGGTGCCGGCGGTGACTGCTTCGTACGCAGGCAATAGAACAAGCCAGAGTTTGAACGATGACGATCGGAATGAAGGCCGGGCATAAACCCGGCCTTTATTCTGCGGCAACAACCGCTGTTTCGTAATTGGTTCCTTCTAGCCGGCAGGCCATGGATTTGTAGACCGTTGCAATTGCATCAATCGCCCGGCGAACAGCCGGCTCACGGCGCAGATCACGATGCACAATGATATGCTCAGGGTTCGTTAGTTCTGGAATCGGCTTTGTAAGCCGGACAAGATCTTGATGGTCATCGCCCATAAATACTGGCAACAAAGACAATCCAGCCCCGGCAACAGTCATGTTCAACAGAGTTGTCATGGTGTTGGTCCGAAGTAGCGGCGCTGTCACGAGGCGTTCCTCTAACCACCGAACATGCGTCGGGTACCAAAGATCGTCGGGCGTGAAACCAAGCCAGGAGCAGGATGCATAGGCCACCGGATCAAGGGCTGACGGATTATTTGCAACAAAGGATTTGGATCCATAAACCGCATAGGCAAGTTCACCGACTTTTCGAGCGATCAGTGTATCGGTTTGAGGAAGACAATTGCGGATCTGAAGTTCAATGCTTCGGCTTTGATGGTTGACGGACTGGTGGCTTGAAATCAGTTCAAGTTCCACACCGTCGAGCATAGCAGTGAGTTCACCAAAACTGTCTGTGAGCACGCGAGCGCGAACTTCGTCAACGGCCACCCGCACAACTTTGAGAGCTGAACCCGACAAGTCGGGCAAAATACGGCATGCGGCCTCAGCTTTCTTCCTCATGTCCTCGGCAAGCGGTATCAGTCGCAACCCGGCTTCTGTAGGTTTAAGGCCTGTCGGTGTTCTGTCAAAAAGGCGCGCGCCCACTCTGTCCTCAAAGCACTTGAGCCTGCGACTCAATTGAGGCTGACTGATATCGAGCGCTTTGGCCGCACCTGACAAGGACCGCATTCGCGCTGCGGCATCAACGAGTTTAAGGTCATCCCAATTCATGAAATGAGTATACAGTTTCGCAGAGCAGGCATCAACGCGATGCATATTTGAATACCCGTCATGGCTATTTGGCACCTGACATTTTGCAGATGCATCTCTTATGTAACTTTGAAGAAGCTCAGGATTGATAACGGTGCACACAGCCTACCGAAGAGAACAGCATACGGGATTGGCATTTGTATTGGCCATTGCCGGAATGTCTGCCTTTACGCCGATTTTTGCCGCAGGAAAGATTGCAGATGGCCTGCTTCCGGTGATTGTTCTAGTCTGGCTACGTTACCTTGGCGGAGCCATGACCATCGTGGGGGTGTCGGTTGTAAAGCGGGTGTCGCTCACTGGCGGTTTAAGCCCATTATGGAAACTGCATGTGTTGCGTGCTTGTTGCGGTATCGGTGGGTTGGGTTGTTCAATTTATGCCGCCAGTGTCCTGCCTTTGGCTGACGCTACGGCGATCGGACTGACCAAAGGTATCATCGCAATCGGGTTGGCTGGCCTGATTCTGAAGGAAATCGTTACCGGAAGACACTGGATTGCCGGCGCACTTTGTGCCTTGGGAGCTTTGCTTGTGGTTCGCTCCACGGAAGTGACGGGCACGTATGACGGTCTTGCACTCGCTGGTGTTGGAGCCGCCTTGTTGGGGGCGGTGTTCATGGCGCTGGAGACACTCATTATCCGCTTTATTTCTCAACGTGAGAACACGGTAACAATCCTGGCCTACGTCAACGTACTCGCTGCGTGCGTTCTGACTGGTCCAGTTGTCTGGCTGATTATGTACGAGGAAATTTCCCTGGCATCTCTCATGCTTTTCGCCTGGATGGGGCCCCTTGCGATCATTGGTCAGTCTCTGAATGTTTCTGCCTACAGGCGCGCTGGGGCGGCGACGTTGGCGCCGATCTACTATGGAACGGTTCTGTTGTCCGCATTGTTCGGTTTCGCGGTCTGGGGCGAGATACCAACACCAATTGCAGCACTTGGCGCGTTGTTGATCATATTTGGCGGCGCAATCTTGACGCTGCCGCAGTCATTTACAATCAAACGCGGTGGGTAGTCATGTGACGCAATCGAAGTTCGCTAGTCCAGCAGACTGTCTACCAGGAACGGCAAGCTTTCATCCAAACGGTAGTCAATGGACGAATGGGTATCGTTGAATTCATGATAAGCGTGCTCAATGCCGGCAGATTCAAGCTTCCTATGAAAGCGGCGGGCCCCATAGACGAGATTGTATTGGTCGATATCTCCACACTCGACCCAAAGACCCTTCATTGACTTTAGAGCATCGGCGTATTCGTCAACGATGTGGACAGGGTCCCATTTCAACCAAGCGTTCCATCTTTCCTCGATGATTTCACACGTTTCAAGGTCGACCGGTAGCCTGATGCCGCAAAAGACTTCTGGATCTGGATCGGGATCATAGGTAGCGGCCATCGCAAACGTCATCAGGTCATGCAGGGCGTTTCCTGGAAATTTGGGCCCTTTTTCGAAGTTTTTGACGAATGCTTCAATCGAACCAGCTTTTGCGATTGCGCGAAGCGCGCTCGGCATTTCCGGCAGGTAGCAAAGCTCGAATGCCATATCGCCCGAATGACAGGCCGCAGCTGACCAGACATCCGGATACTTCATTGCGTGAATGATTGCGCCATAGCCGCCGGAAGATTTTCCGAAAAGACCGCGTTTTCCTTTACCTCCGCAGTGAAAGCGGTTTTCAACTTCTTCCAGCATTTCTGTCGTTAGCCACGTGCCCCAAGGTCCCATGACTGAACTGTCGATATACTGGTTGCCTCCAAGGCGCGTAAAACAGTCTGGAAAGGCCACGACAACTGGCTTGAGGGCACCGTCGAAAATGAGTCTGTCCAAGCGTTCGGGAACGTTTTCTCCGAAGTTCTTCCAGTTGACATGTGCAGGGCCACCCGCAGTGAAGCCGACGATATCCACCAAAAGCGGCAGGCCGTCCCCGTCATGTCCGTGCGGCGTATAGACAATGATGTCTCGCGTTGCGGTATCGCCAAGCCGGTTGCTGCCAAGAATTTCAGATCTATGGGAAATCCGGTGCAGCTGGCCGGCCGGAATATCAAGTCGCGCGCGCATGCGGGGCTCCAATCTTGGCGGTGTGGGTTGGGACAGTTTGCAAGTTCGCCGATCAGGTGCAAGAGCAACTAACAGCCTTTCTTGACGGACTTGAGGTGGACCGCTAATCCGGTTCCATGACCAAAGCCTTTGTTTCCGGCTGTTCCGGGCCGACGCTCACACCAGATGAAACGTCTTTCTTCAGGAAAGAAAACCCCTGGGGATTGATATTATTCGCCCGAAACATTGAAACGCCGGATCAAGTGCGCGCTTTGACGTCAGCATTCAGAGAAGCAACGGGCAGAAAAACGGCACCGGTTCTCATCGATCAGGAAGGTGGTCGCGTCCAGCGCATGAAGCCCCCGCACTGGCCGAAATATCCAGCCCCCAAACTTTTCGGCGACTTGTTTGAGACCAACGAAAAGGCGGCTACCAGAGCGGCTTGGCTTGGAGCAAGGCTGATCGCTTATGATCTTGAGGCTGTCGGCATTACGATCGGTTGTTTACCGTGCCTCGATATTCGTTTTCCCGAGACCGTTGACGCGATCGGTGATCGGGCAATTTCAGGAGATCCCGAAATTGTCACCAAACTTGGAAACGAGATGGTCAAGGGTGCTTTCGCGGGAGGTATTCTCCCCGTTATAAAACATATACCCGGCCACGGTAGGGCACAGGTTGACAGTCATTTTGAGCTTCCAAGGGTCTCAGCAAGCAAATCAGCGTTGGAAAGCGTGGATTTTCGCCCGTTTAAAGCTCTTTCCCACGTGTCATTGGGCATGACAGCTCATATTGTATACGAAGGCATCGATGCCGCGAAAGCGGGAACCCAGAGTGCGGCGGTTATTCAGGATGTCATCCGTAAAGAGCTTGGCTTCAATGGGTGTTTGATGAGCGACGACCTATCGATGAAAGCACTTGGCGGTGACTATGAAAGCCGGTCACGGAAGGTCATTGAAGCAGGCTGTGACATCGTTCTTCATTGCAATGGAGACATGGATGAGATGCTTGCTGTGGCCAAGGCGGTTCCCGAGCTGAAAGGCGATGCCCGGGCCCGGTGCGAAACAGCATTGAATGGCTTGAAAGCTCCGGAACCCGGATTTGATCGGGACGAAGCTTTGAACGAGTTTTTGGAACTGACCGGCCGGCAGGCCGTTTGACCGGAGCGGGAATGGCGGAATTGGAAACCACGGAAAAGCTCGCCGATGATGGATCTTTTGATCTTCTGAGTTCGGTCCATTCCGCCGAGGAGAGAGCCTCGTCCGATCCGCAGTTGGTTGTGGATGTCGAAGGCTTTGAGGGGCCACTCGATTTGCTGCTGGGTCTGGCGCGAACCCAAAAAGTGGATCTGGCCCGTATTTCGATCCTTGAACTTGTCGAGCAATATCTTGAATTTGTTGCCGAAGCGCGCCGGATGCGTCTTGAACTGGCAGCGGACTATCTTGTCATGGCTGCTTGGTTGGCGTTCCTCAAATCCAAATTGTTGTTACCGGAACAGCGAGATGAAGACGAGCCGACTGGCGAAGAGCTTGCTGCTGCTCTCGCCTTTAGGCTACGCCGGCTTGAAGCCATGCGCGAAGTTTCCGAAAAGCTCATGATACGCAGCCGTCAGGGGCGAGAGGTGTTTCATCGTGGTGAACCAGAGACAATGTCGGTTCAGCACAACAGCATCTGGGAAGCATCGGTTTATGATCTCCTGTCAGCTTACGCGACCCAGAGACAACGGCAGTCCGTCACGTCTGTCAGGGTTTTACGGCGTACCGTCTGGTCATTGCAGGAAGCCAGAGAGTTGCTGACCAAGCTGGTCGGCAGAATTAGCGAGTGGGCGCCGTTGAACGGTTACCTGCGTGAATATCTTTACGACAATAAGGATTGGGCGACGATTGTTGCCAGCACATTCTCCGCCAGCCTTGAAATGGTGCGCGAAGGGCAAGTAGAGATCCGCCAGGGAGAACCATTTTCGCCTGTCTATATCCGCTCGGTCACCAAGGAGCCCGAGCATGGCAGCTGAAACAGATCGTCTGGATCTGGAACCCTTGGAGCAAAAGGGG
This sequence comes from Roseibium porphyridii, assembly GCF_026191725.2. Lineage (NCBI taxonomy): Bacteria > Pseudomonadati > Pseudomonadota > Alphaproteobacteria > Hyphomicrobiales > Stappiaceae > Roseibium > Roseibium porphyridii. The sequence continues at coordinate 3,391,086 of NZ_CP120863.1, read as the reverse complement.
AAGGGGACAACGGTAGATCTTGCGGGCCTTCGCATGGTCGAGGCACTGCTGTTTGCCTCATCGGAACCATTGTCGCTGGAGGAGTTGACGCTCCGGTTGCCGGAAGGGTCTGACGTTTTGTCCTTGCTGGAAGACCTTCAGCAGACCTACGCACCTCGCGGCGTGAATCTGGTTCGTGTGGCGGGAAAGTGGTGTTTCAGAACTGCAGAGGATCTTGCCTATCTGATGCATCGAAACGTCGAGGAACAACGCAAGCTTTCGCGCGCTGCGTTGGAAACGCTCGCTATCATTGCCTATCACCAACCGGTCACGCGGGCAGAAATCGAAGAAATTCGGGGAGTGTCTACCTCGAAGGGTACTCTTGACGTGCTTCTTGAAACCACCTGGATCCGCATGCGCGGCCGCCGTCGTACACCCGGCAGGCCTGTGACATATGGCACCACTGAACAATTCCTGGTTCACTTCGGCCTAGAGAATGTCAAGGATCTACCCGGACTTGAAGAACTCAAAGGGGCCGGGCTTCTTGACAGCGCGGTCCCCGCGTCGTTCATGGTGCCAACACCAAATGATGATGCGGCATTGACAGAGGATGAAGATCCTCTTGAAGACGGTTCGCTCTTTGATGGAGATACGGACGAAACCGCCGAAACCTGATGTCTCGACAAGATCCAACCCTATTTGAAAATGGCCGT